>JBAPPL010000001.1:0-46612 GCA_049280095.1 Candidatus Sulfotelmatobacter sp.
CACTCCTTTTGTAGTCTCTTCACTACTTCGCTGGCGGGGACATTCGATTTATCGGTTAGCGCGATAGTCTTGGGAGCGCTCTGAGCGGGCAGCGGGATTGGGGGCAACAAGACCAGACACGCGAATAAGATCAGTCTCACGACTCTTCCCCGTTTGTTGCAGCCCAAGGATTGTACAGCTTCTGAAGTAGTGGTCCCGCGCTATAATCGGCACCGCCAATCCGGGGATGCCGGAGCGCGAAGGGGGCGTTAATCTCGCACTTTTTATCGAGTCCGAAGAATTGGAAGGCGTGCCCTCAGATCGGTGGAAGCCAAAAGAGCACCGACTTAGGATGGTTAGCGTCCAAGAAGCGCGCAAGGTCTAGGCTCTCCGAAGGGCGTGCGGTTCCGCCGCTATGCACGAACTATGCGGGTTCTGGGTCCGATTCCAGCCTAAAGCAGCCTAACTCATTGCTGTGTTTTTCTTAGTTTTCAGTAAGTTTAACGGATGGCTTGGTACGGCGTGGAGAACGGCTTTTCCCTCATAACCCAAAGGTCGGAGGCTCAAGTCTCCGCCGTCGGCGATGCTGGGGCGCTGATACCAGTGATACCTTTTTCCTGGGAATCACAGCCAGTTAGAGAAACTATAGAAACCACAGCCTGAGATCGAATGTGCTTGTAACCCGCACAAACACAGGGTACTATCGCGGAACTGTAGGGTTCACAGCGACTTGCAGGTAACGGCGGTAATAGAATCCCTCTCTCTCCGCCAGCATTCAAGCCAGAGCCGATCTCGAAGGGAAACCAAAGCCGCGCACGTGGCAATGGGAGAGCCAGTCGCGAGCAGGGAAGTGCGTCCCATCTTTGTGACCGTCGCCGCCTGAGTCATAAACTGGGAAACAATGGCCTAGCTTCTCTGGCTCACACCGTGTATGTGCGACAGCAGTTCTTCGATGCCAAACGGTTTCGTAACGTAATCATCAGCACCGGCTTCCCGCGCCGCACCCTTGTCTTTCTCGGAATCTCTGATTGAAATGACGATGACTGGGACTTGAGAGACCGCGCGAATCGCGCGACAAGTATCAAAGCCATTCGCGCCAGGGAGGTTCAAGTCGAGAAGTACACAGTCGCAGGGTTGCGTGTACAACTTTTGCAGCGCCTGCTCTCCCGACTCGGCCTCAACCACTTCGTATCCGTGGGCGCTGAGCGTGGCCCGCAGCACCCGCCGCATCTGCACTTCGTCATCGACAACCAGTATCTTTTGAGAACCCATAGGCGGCCCGACAATGGGGGCAGATGCTCGCAAAGGGGCGGAGCTGCGCTTGACGGGCATCGGCTCCGGAGTGTGCCCGCTGTCAGCATCTGATGTTTCGCCCCGCGAACGAGACAATTCTCGTAGCAAAGCATAAGAAAGTCATAAGGAAAAGGTTTTATGGTTTCTGGCGTGCTTGCGGCGGAAGCACGAGAAGGTAACCCACCCACGGCTCGGTGAGAAGATATCTGGGCTGACGGGGATCGCGCTCGATCTTTTTGCGGAGCTGGTTGACTAATACTCGCAGGTACTCGACCTCCTGACCGTGGTCGGGGCCCCACACGGCCTGCAGCAGTCGCAAATGCGGAAGCACTTGACCCGGATGGGAAACCATATAGCGAAGCAGCTCACACTCCTTTGGAGTGAGGTGCTCGTCACCATGCGGCGTCGTGACTCGGTGCTTCTCGAAATCGATCTTCGCGCCATCCAGAACGAGCACGTTCGCCGGCTTGTTGGTTACGGGCTTTCTTCTTGTGACGGCTTCGATACGAGCCAGGAGTTCCGGCAGACTAAACGGCTTGCAAACGTAATCATCTGCTCCTGCTTTCAGCGCGGCCACCTTATCCCGCTCAGAATTTCTGATGGACACAACAACGATGGGTACATCCGTGCTGTTCCGAATCGCGCGGCAGGTCGCCATCCCATCCTTGCCCGGCATATTCATGTCGAGAAGGACAAAGTCACAGGGTTCGGCGTCTAACTTGCGCAACGCTTCATCGCATGACCCCGCCTCCACCACCTCATAATCATGCGCGTTCAGGCTCACCCGCAATGCCCGGCGCATTTGCGGTTCATCGTCCACCACCAGTATCTTGCCAACCGTCATGCGGCATCCCGATGACACACAGGCAGGGAGAAGTACAAGACCGATCCAGCGCCGGCTTGACTCTCTACTCCAATCCGCCCGCCGTGCGCTTCTACAATGGTCTTGGCAATGGCCAGCCCCAAGCCTGTGCCTGGAGCTCGCACCGAACCCCGATAGTGCTTTTCAAATATTTTCTTTTCCTCGCCTGGTTTAATGCCCGATCCGAAGTCCGCTACACTTGTGATGATCTCGTCCCCAGTCTGCCGCACAGAAATCACGAGCGGCGAGTCGGAAGGGGAATACTTTGCTGCATTGGTCAATAGTTCCTTCAGTACGGCCTTAATCATATGAGAATCGCAGTTCGCCGGCGGCAGGGAGTCGGAGGCCTTGACCCCAACCGACCGGTTGCCGACAAGATGCCGGAGTTCGTTAAGGGCCTCATCGATCAACGGCTCAATCTCGTGGGGGCCTTTTCCAGACTCCAGGATCCCGGCTTCGACACGCGCTGTCCAGAAAGCTTCACTGATCGAAGCATCCATCCGATCAGCTTCCTCATTGATGATGGCCAGCAGTTCGCGGCGGCCGGCGACGTCAGAATCTCGGGACAATAGCGAGCTTGCCGCGGTCTTGATCACGCTAAGAGGCGTCTTGATCTCATGGACAAGGGAATCCAACAGCGCCGTCTTCAGCTCCTGCTGCCTGCGGGTTTCTTCTGCATGCCTTGCCTCCCCTTGAGCACGGACTTTTTCTAGTCCGGTCTCGATGCGATCGGCAACGGCTCCCAGGGTGTCCGCCGACATCCCGCAAACCGCCAGGCTACCGACCAACTGGTCACCGCAACGGAGGGAGATCAATAAGGAATCAGTGTCTTTGTCGGTGGAGACAGCCGCTTGACTACCTGCATGCCGACGCAGGTCGGACGAAACAACCGCGCCCTTCGGCCCCGAGCAAGTGATTTCGTGAGTCGCAGCGTCACAAAAAGCCGCGCCTTCCAGCTGAAAAATTCGCACAAGGGAGTCCAGAGACTTGGCTGCGATAGATCCTCCACTATCCTCCAGCAGCAACTCTTGCCCGAATGTGTAGAGTCTTTTCAGCTCAACCGCCTGGCGCCTCGCTCGCGCCACCGCATAGCTTGTGACCAATGCGACGATCAGAAAGGTGAGGAAGACCAGCCAGTATTGGGGATCTTCCAGGCCCCAACCTCGTGGCGGCAGGAGAAAGTAATCGAGAAGCAATGCGCCCAGACCAGTGGCCGCGGCGGCCTCCACAAAACCCCACCGGTCGGAAATGATCAAGATCCCGAGGAGAAGGACGAGGACTGCACTGGCAATGTGGACGTGTGGTATGGCGACACACGACGCGACGATTCCCGAGACGACACCCAGGGAAGCAGCTACCCGCAACAATCGGCGTTGGAGGGTTGCCTTCATGGCGTTCTCCGGCACAGGCTCTTTGCCAGTCTCCTTGAAGGTCGATTCTTGCCGCACGGCTACGAAGCAGATTCCACGATGGAGTCCACCGGATGACAGAACTGCCAGCTCGAAAAACTCTCGCGAAGAGTAGGTCACGGCTTTAGCGCCGTAACTCGAGGCTGGCAGCAAAATACTTCACGCATGAAAACAGTCAATCAAGACCGCTCACACGTAGCGGAATATACGCCAGATCATATTGGAAACACAATGTCCCGTCGCTCGCGGAGGAGGATCCGGACCGCAACCCCCGCGTGCTCAAGCGGCTTGCCACGGACTCTGGTTTCTACGCCACACGTCTTTATCATGATCTGCGACAGGGGGCAGGTTAGTAGGTCAAGCCATAACCCTGTGCCGCATGGCCTACGGAGTTCGACTCGACGTACTTACCGGCGGCTTTTAAAGAACGTTTGCAGGAGTTCGGCGCAACGGCCAGCTAATATCCCGCTGCGGATTTCCACTTTGTGGTTCAGGCCTGGGTGATTCAGCACCTGCATGATTGAGTGCACGGCGCCTGCCTTGGGGTCATCCGCGCCGTAGACCAGGCGTTTGATCCGGGCGTGAACCAGGGCCCCGGCGCACATCGAGCAGGGCTCAATTGTCGCAAACAGATCGCAGCCGGCCAGGCGATGGTTGCCGAGGGTTGTAGCGGCTTCGCGCAGAGCCATGATCTCGGCATGAGCCGTTGCGTCGCGGTCGGTGATGTTGCGATTCCAGCCGCGACCGATGATGCGCTCTCCGCACACGACGACTGCGCCTACCGGAACTTCGCCGGCTTCGAGGGCGCGCTGGGCGGAGCGCAGAGCTTCCTCCATCCAGAGTTCGTCGTTGATCGTCAAGCTTTGAGGTGACACGGAGAGCTCCACGGAGGAGGGTATCACCGGAGTCCGCGTCGCTGCCTTATCTTTCGCCCCTTCCGGGGCTGTGTTCCTGCCATACCCCTCGACCCAGGGCTTGCGCCCTGGGCTGCATTCTTGCGCCGCTTCGCGGCTGACTTGTTGGCGCATTGCCAGCCAGGAACTGGCAACCGGTAACTGGCAAGTGGTATGCTAAGCGCGTTATGGGGATGCAGAGCCTGTTCCGCAAAGTTTTTCTGATCGACCTGCTGCAGGGGTTGAAGGTCACGTTCCGCTATCAGGATCCAAAGGAAATCTACACCGAGCAATATCCCATGGAGCGGCCGCAGGTAGCGGAGCGCTACCGGGGCGCGCCGCGGCTAAACGTGAATCCTGACACCGATGAGACGATGTGCATCGCCTGCGACTTGTGCGCCGTGGCCTGCCCGGAGAATCTGATCGTGGTCTCGAGCGAGCGCAACGAGCACACCCGCCGCAAAGAACTCACCAACTTCACCTACGACCTGAGCCGCTGCATGTTCTGCGGACTCTGCGAGGACGCCTGTCCCGTGGATGCCCTCGAACTCACGCAGGATTTCGAACTTGCCAGCTATACGCGTGAGGGCTGGATCTGGGACCGGAAGACTTTGGAACAAGGTCCGTCGCCGACGCAGTATAGGAAATAGCTGTCAGCTTCTCACCACGCATCGGTGCGATAGTCTGCGATCCCCCGCATCAAATAAGAGGACATGTCGGTGTTAACTCTGTACTGCGATGACAGCGGTACCCATGCTCAATCCGACATCGCTGTTGCGGCTTGCTATGTTTCTACAGCGGAACAGTGGACCGAGTTCAATCGAAATTGGAATGAGGCCGACGCCCGCGAACACTTCTCGCGATAGACGCGAGAAGTGGGGCCCCCGGCTATATGTTCCCGGTCGAGAGGACGTTACTTTTTGCCGACGACGTGACCGCGTCCGTCGCGCACCTCGTTGCCTTTGAAGTGGGCAACCTTATCGAGATGGCGGTTTGGGTCGGGTCTCTCACCTCGGGCTGGCATGGGGCCGTGATAGCCGTGTTCGGGATGGAAATGGTTATTTACGTGACCGTGGAAGCCTTCAGGACCATGAAACCATGGGCCCGCGCCGATGAAGATGCCGCCGGTAAACCACTCCGGGCCGTAGTAGCCGTAAGGGGCGCAATCGTACGGCGGGACACTGTAGTACCCGTAGGGGCAGACGGGTGCGACGCCAATGTTGACCTCTACTTGAGCCTGCGTGGTTGGAGTGGTTGCCATGAAACAGATGGCGGCGACAGCAGCTAAGGCGAGTAACGTAAGTTTATTCATCGATTCATCCTTTGGGAACGAGGTTGTACCTTGCCAATATAATACGACTAAGTTCGATTCAGGTTTTCCCCGCAAGGTTGCGATCTACTGTGAAGATCTATAAGGCTGATCTATAAGGAAGATCTATGGGGCGGATCTGCGGTCAGGGAGCCGGTTGTTGTTGGGTCATGCAGTGCATGGTGCCGAGTCCCCAGACCAGGTCGCCGGAATAGATTGGGACGATTTCTCTCGTGGGGAATAGCGCTGCCAGCGTGTTGAGGGCGATGCGGTCGTTGGGGTCGATGAAGACTGGCACCAGCACGACGCCGTTGGCGATGTAGAAATTAGCGTAGCTGGCGGGGAGACGTCGGTGCTCGAAGATTACGGGGGCAGGCATCGGGAGTTCGACGATGTTCAGCGGCTTGCCATTCTGGTCGGTCGCGGATTGGAGACGCCGGAGATTTTCGCGCAGCGGTTTGTGATTTGCGTCTTTCGGATTTCGCTCGACCATGGTGACGACTGTGTCTGGCGCGACGAAGCGGGTGAGGTCATCGACGTGGCCGTGAGTGTCGTCGCCGTGGATGCCCTTGCCTAGCCAGATTACGTGCGGGGCGCCGAGGTAGTTGGCGAAGATGTCTTCGTAGTCTCTGCGCGACATTCCTGGATTACGTTGCTGGACTTTGCTGAGCAGGCATTCTTCGGTGGTCAGGAGGGTGCCTTGTCCGTTGACGTCGATGGAGCCGCCTTCGAGGACTACGCGGGTGTTGCGGTGCTTGGGGCGGATTTCTTGGGTGTGGGCGACGCGGGCCATGAGCGAGCCGATTTTTTCGTCTTGACGGTAGTTCGAGTATTTGGCCCAGGCGTTGAAGCGGAAGTTGAGGGCAAACATTTCGTTGCTGGGTGTCGTCCCTGAAGGGACTTCGCCCCTCTTCATCGCCGACTCCCCCGCACTTACGTGCGGGGCTAATGAATGCCGTCGCTTCGCGACTGAAACCTCTCCCTGGCTTTCACGGGCAGAATTGCCCGCGCCGCATGTGCAGAAGATGCAACCGGAGTCGCGGAGCCAGACGCGATTGGTGGGCCAGCGGTGGAAGCGGATGTTCTTCACTGGCGCGTTGGCTCGTCCCAGCAGCTTGCGGACTTGGCGTTCTGCTGCGGCGTTGTTGACTATCAGTTCGACGCGCTCGTGGCGGGCTAGATTGCGGATGATTTCGGCGTAGACCCATGGGATAGGTTCGAACTTGCCCGGCCAATCGCCGTGATAATGCGGCCAGGCTAGCCAGGTTGCGGCGTGCGGTGCCCATTCGGCGGGCATGCGGCAGTGGAGAGTATCGCGGGGAGCACTTAAAGTATTACTTGAATACTTGGATCGGGGCATGGAGGTAGTTTATTGCACGCGATGATAAATCGTGCGTTCGCTCTGAGACTACAATGATCTTGACGAATGGATTCCTGCTTTACTGCTCCATCTTGGTTCCCAACCCCGCATACAAATAGTTCTCCCCGTATGCCTTCTTCAATCGCGCAAACGCCGGTTCACCTGTGCAATGTCCCGGCGCAATCCTCTGCACCTTCCACTTCGTCTTTAAATTCTCCACCAGCACATCAATCTCTTCTACCGGCGTGGTCACCAGGTGCAATCCGCCAAACAAAATCTCCGTTCTCGGATCGACCGCGCTTGCGGCTTCCAGAATCGCTTCAATCCCCGCGTGCGAGCACCCGTCCACGAGCAGCAATCCGTTCGGTCTCTTGATCGCCAGCGTCAATTCCGGCAGCCCCAGCGTCTCTTTCTTCTGCGAAACTGTCCGCACCAGAAAAATTCCCGGCGATACTTCCGTCAATTGATTCACCAGCACAAAATTCCCCGTGTCATACAGCTTGCCCGATGTTAAGTGTTCCGGATGCGTTCCTCCGAAATACCGCATCTTGGCGGGCAAGCTCTCATCCGCTCGCAAAAACGCCGCCGGAATCGGCGCTCCCCCAAATCCGTTCGCCCCATCCGCGGGCGCATACACAGTCACGTTCGGATTCACCTTCAGAACATGTCTCAGCCCCGTAGTGTGGTCTGCGTGCCAATGTGAGATCACCACAAAGTCCAATTTCTTTAGGTCTACGCCCAGCGCCTTCACGTTGTGTTCAAAAATTGCCGCATCATTCCCCGCGTCGAACAAAATTCGCTTTCCGTTGTGCTCGACCAAAGCGGAATATCCCCAATCCTTCGTCAGTTCCTTCGATTCCCCGAACGCATCGTAGAGGATTGTCACTTTATCCTGTGCCATGCAGGGAACGGCCGCCACACACACCAGCAAGGACGCCAGAATCCGCAAAACGTGGATTCGCAAAGAGCACCTCCAATCGGAATTTCAGAGTTAGTATAACGAACTGGATGCGGGTAGCTGTTGAAATCAAGGCGATTACACTCGTCGACGCGGTCCTATCGTCCATCGAGCAGACGATTGGAGATGGGGGCGTAGGCGTCGATTCTGCGGTCGCGGAGGAAGGGCCAGTTGCGGCGGATGTCTTCGAGGGCCTTTAGGTCGACGTCGCCTATCAGGATTTCTTCGCGGTCATCGGAGGCTTCGGCCAGGACTCGGCCGAAGGGGTCGCAGAAAAACGATGCGCCCCAGAATTCGAGTCCGTGGCCGGGGGTGGATTTGCCGCGGATGTTGCCGGTTTCGAAGCCTACGCGATTGACTGCTGCTACGTAGACTCCGTTGGCGATGGCGTGGGCGCGCTGCATGGTGCGCCAGGCGTCGTGCTGGGCTGCGCCGAACTCGGCTTTCTCGGCGGGATGCCAACCGATGGCTGTGGGATAGAACAGCACCGACGCGCCTTGCAGTGCGGTTAGGCGGGCGCCTTCAGGAAACCACTGGTCCCAGCAGACTAACGTGCCGAGGCGGCCTACGCTGGTGTCGAGGGCGCGGAAACCTAGATCGCCGGGAGTGAAATAAAACTTTTCGTAGTAGAGCGGGTCGTCGGGGATGTGCATCTTGCGGTAGAGGCCGCTGAGTGATCCGTTGGAATCGAAAATGGCGGCGGTGTTGTGGTAGATGCCGGGGGCACGCTTCTCGAATAAGGACGCGATCAAAACGACGCCGTGCTGACGGGCGGCGGCGGCTAGCTTTTCGCTGGTATTGCCGGGGATGGGTTCGGCTAGATCGAACAGAGAGTGGTCTTCGCGCTGGCAGAAATATTGCGTTTGAAATAGTTCGGGGAGGCAGACTACCTGGGCGCCGCGTCCGGCGGCGTCGGCTGTTCGTTCTAGAGCTTTTTGAAGATTCTGGTCGGGCTCTGGGCCAGCCGACATTTGGACCAGGGCTACGCGAAACTTGTCAGGGGGCACCGTGCTTCCTCCGCGAACAATATAGCATTCGTCGCCGGTCGTTAGTCGCGGGTCGTTGGTCGTCGGCGCAAGACGGACGCAGGAAGGTCTACGCCGCGTGCTCGGGCTCGCGCGACGGGCCGGAAATGAAGGAGATCCTTCGCTCCGCCTGAAAAGCGGCTCCGCTCAGGATGACAGGTCGGTGATGACTCGTCGAATCCCAGTCGCTTGTGAGTGTCGCGTGGCATGCTTTCATCTTGTTCCTGTAAAGTATCTTCGGAAGACTTAACGAGTTGAATTGGAGGCGTCATCTTGAAACAGGGCAATCATGGCGGCGGGCATTCTGCAGGGAAGTCTCACGGCAGTTCTGGACACGCTGGCGATGGGGTGGAGCGTCATCTGCACAATCCGATTGTGGACAAGCTGATTCCGCTGGAGCCGCTGGATCTCGGGAAGGTGAAGTCGATCGACGATCTGGTGCGCGCCATGTCGAAGACGGCCTTTACGGGACGACAACTAGGCGAAGCGGCCGACGTGCTCGAAGCTATGGCGCGCGATGAGGATTGTTTCGTGGTCATGACGCTTTCGGGCGCGATGACTGTGGCTAAGCAGGGCCTGATCGTCACCGAGTTGATTGATCGCGGCATTGTGAATGCCGTGGTTTCAACTGGGGCGCTGATGGCTCACGGGCTGGTGGAGGCTACAGGGCGGGCGCACTTCCGGGCGAATCCGGAAGTGTCGGACGAGGAACTTTACGAGCAGGGTTACAACCGCGTGTACGACACGCTTGAACCGGAGCAGAACCTGGACGACGTGGAAGAAGTGATGTCGCGGGTGCTGGAGGGCTGGGATCACAATGAAGAGATGTGCTCCTACAAGCTGAATCATGCGATTGGAGCTTATCTGTCGAAGAACGTGCACGAGCGGGGGATTTTGAAGTCGGCGCATGATCAGGGCGTTCCGGTGTTCGTGCCGGCGTTTAGCGATTCGGAGATGGGACTGGACACGGCACTGAATAATCGGCTGCGCGAGTCGACGGGGAGGCACAAGATTCGGTTTGATCCGTTTCTGGATCTGGAACACTTTGCCGCGACGTTGCTGCGGCAGAAGAAGCTGGGCATTGTGACGATTGGCGGCGGGGTGCCACGGAACTGGTCGCAGCAGTTTGGTCCGTTCTGCGAATTGCGGCACCGGCGACTGGGGGAAAATATTCCGCTGAAGCGGTATCACTATGGGCTGCGAATTTGCCCGGAGCCGGTTTATTGGGGAGGACTGTCGGGTAGTCCTTACAGTGAGGCGATTTCGTGGGGGAAGTTTGTGCCTCCGGCGGAGGGTGGGAGATTTGGGGAAGTGTTTGTGGACGCTACTGTGGGGCTGCCGCTCATTGTGGCTGCGGTGATTGAGCGACTGGATAAGAAGGGGAGTAAGGCGGGGAAGGGAAAGACGGCTGCGGCAAGGAAGTAAGCGGCTGAACGACCGCGGCCCGATGGATCTGGGCCGCCGGACAGCCGACGGCGGCTGCCCCGACACAATATCGTTAGGCCCCGGCTTCCTGCACCTCGGGCGATGAGCTGTTGTCTGCACGCGACTTGCGGTAGAGCGGGGCCAGGATGCTGTTTTCCAGCACTCGGGATTCTGCTTCCACCCAATCCTGCAGGGCAAAACCTTCGGTCTGGCCGCGCTTGTCGTAGAGTTGCTGGGCGTGCAGGCGAATTTTTCTTTCCAGAAGTTCGGTTATCAGGGCTTGCTGCTTTTGTCTGCGAGTATCGTGATCCACACTATTCCTCTTGCTTATTTAGGTATTTATTTACAGTTCTATGATACGGGAATGCTGTTAACGGAAGATTACAATTGGGAGGGCCGAGGGGTTACTAAAGTGCAATTATATCATGCGGCTCGTGAATCGAGTCGTTGAGGAGTGCCTCAGGGGCTGAAGCCCACCATCATTTGCACGCTTGACGCGGCACTGAAGTGCCGCTCTTCCACTGTGCTCAACGCAGATCGGCACGCCTGAAGTCGTGCCCTTCCCGATCCCATCTGTCCTTCCCGAAACCGTTTGCTGCCATGGGAAATCAAAGTCTCGAGCCTTTGGCGTCCGTGGAATCCCATCCTTACGCAAAGAACGCGAAAGGATGGGCCACCCAGTTTCAATCTTAGTGATTAATCGAAGATCAGGACTGCTGAGGCGATTACTGTGGTCCACAGGCCGCGTTTGTCGCCTACGGCGGACTGGGTGACGTTGGCGGTGCGGACGATTTTGTTGGAGAGGCGGTAGATCTGCTTTTTTTCGTCCCAGGAGCGGTCGGGGTCGAACTCTACGTTGAGCGTGGTGGCTAGCATTTCGGCGGCTAGCTCTTCTGCGTATTCGCCGGCGGCGTCTTCGGTCTCGCCGAAAGAGTGATGCTCGCTCAGATATCCGTAGGTGTTTTTGTCGGCGGGGATGGCCACGCCGATCGAGGAAGCGAGCAATCGATGTGCTTCGTGCGTGGAGTTTTCGGCGACCACGGCAAATACCACTTCGCCGGGGCTGAGATACTTCACGCCTTCTTTACGGGCCAGCATCTTGCAGTTCGGCGGAAAGATGGAAGAGACGCGCACCAGGTTCTGGGCTGCGATGCCGGCGTCGCGCAGTGCCAACTCGAAGGATGTTAACCTCTCGCGGTGCTTCCCAACTCCCTTGGTGAAGAACATCCGCTTGGGAACCATGTCTTTACCCAACGCTGTTTACCTCCGACACGAAAAAATTTGAGATTGAGAATGCACATTAACACAATGGTTTGTAAAGGAAATATGAATTTCGCGTGGGGGGAGAAAAAATGGCGGGAAACCACTGGCGTGGTTCCCGCCACCATGCCCGGTCCGTTTTAGGGGGAGGGCGCCGGGCAAATCCGCACTACTCTACCACAGCTCTCGACGCAGTCAACAAAAAGACTGTGGCTTTTTGGATTTCCGAACAGCGGCGAATCTAGGCCGTCGTGATGTGGCCATCATCGCCTGGCCGTCGTTACTCAGTCATCGTCACTTGGCGGCGACCGAACTGACGCTGATGGTGTCGCCATCCAGAGTGCCGGTTACGGTGGCATTCTTGCCTGCTTGCTTGTCGAGCGTGGCCAGAGCCGCCTTGTCGGTGGTGTCGAGAATATAAATTTTGTCGCCCACTACCAAGGCAAACTTCGATCCCTTGGCGACGCAAGCGCGGGTACACTCCGCGGCTGTTCCCTCCATGTGCTGTCGGCCGCACATGGCGTCGCCGACCTCGCCGGTGAAGGTCTGCTTGCCAGCGGCGAAGGCATAAATACCGAAAAATACGGTCGCTGAGAAGATGACCGCGGCCTTCGCTCGGAACCACCTTGAACCCTTATTCATGCTTTTCTCCTGGGTGACTTCTTGCTCCATGGAATGAAACGGATCATTGCTGCCGTGCGTTAGTAGTGGGCTAACCTCATAGATGATCGAGGGCGCCGGAGGTTGCAGAAACCATCCGGGGGCCGGCGGTGTGCGCACAGGAGATCCCTCGTCCGGCTGGAGAAAACGCGGGACTTCGGGATGACGCAATCGGAGCAAGAGTGCGGTCTCACTTTGTCGCCTTGGCGGTGTATTGCAGATCGACATCAACGGTTTTGTCGCGGGCGATGGCGGTGACGTGGGGATCGACATCCCAGTCGAGGGTGGGTGGGAGCAGCTTTCTGGCCTCCGGCAGAAACTGCTTCAGGTAAGTGGCGTCGTAGACGTCGCCGGGGCGCAGCTTCCACGCGGCGCGCAGCCTGGCAGTCAGGCTGTTGTCGATGCCGCGAAATTCCAGGTCTCCCATGCGGAAGAGGGAATCCTCGTGGACGATGAGGTGGTAGGCGACGGTTCCGGAGACGTCGTCGAATTCGGCGTTCACCTTGATTTCAGCAAGGATGTATCCACGAGAGCCGTAGAGCGTCTGGACCTGGCGCAGATCGTTTGCCAGTTGAACCGTGTTGGCGAGTAGCCCCGTCTTGGCATGGAGGAACGGATCGAGCTGGTCTTTGGGGATCTCTTTGTTGCCCGACCAATCCCATTGCGTGACTTTGTACTGGAGGCCGGGAGTGACGGGGAATGTGATGTCGACGTAGGTCGGTGGCTGTTTATTATCAGTGGAATCCGCGGCGGGCAGTTTGACAACTTTGGGTTGCGGCCGGGCGCAGGAGGCCTTCAGGTATCCGCGCTCATGGTAGATCGGCAACAGGGAGTGCTCGACGAAGTTGGCCATGTAATCGCGGGAGTATTCGCGATCGGATAATTTTTCTGCCGCAGCCTGGAGCAGGGGCAACTCGGCCGCTCCTGCGCCGGGAAACTGAGCTTGGTGGATGCGAATGCTCACACCAACGACGGTATAGTCAATCGACTCGAGGCGCTCGTCCTTGGCTTCGGTGCGCGCATATTGGACGATTCCGGGGATGCCGTTTTCAACCAGCAGGGCCTGGAGAACGTCCGATACCTGGTCGGGCAAACGGCCATTGGTGGGCAATTCTCCGTTAAAAAGAGGAACGCGGTCATGCAGCTTCTGGTGCAGTTCTTCGTCGGTGAACCAGACAAAGTCGGCGAAATGGGCGGGAACGAACTTGTCGGCGTCGGTGACTTGAAACTCGAGCCTGGTGCCGGCTGAGGAGTAGGTGTAGGTGAAGTTGATGACGCCGAATGCCCCGGTCTCGCCGAGTTGGCGGGCTGCTTTCTTGAAATCTTCCTCGTGGGCGACGGTTCCGACGGGCAATCCGCTGGCAGCCACGATGTCTTCCTGAGTGAAGCGTTTGCTACCGGTCACCTTGACCTCGATGAGTTTGTAAGCTGAAGGCGGCTGGGCACCGCCGGAGATCTGTGCGGCGGCGGGGAGGGACAGCAGCAGGGAAGAGAACAGGAGGCGCGCGAGAAATGCTTGGGGGAATAGCTTCATCTACTTCGATCTGGATGTCGATCCATTACTGGATTTGTGTTTCTTGGCAATCTCTATGAAGGCGATCGCGGCGCGGCTGAGAGCTTTGTCCTTGCGGAAAACCAGGGCCAAATCGCGGCGCAGTTGGGCATCGGCCATGGGAATCGCGACCAGGACGCCGGCGCGCACGTCCTCTTGCACGTTGGAGCGGGCGATGAAACCGACGCCTACGCCTGCGGCTACGAAGCGCTTTAGAAGTTCGCTGGAATCGAGTTCCATACTGTAATTCGGCTTTAGCCGCCGCTCGCGAAACAGTTCTTCGAGCGCGTCGCGCGTGTGGCCGCCCTTGGGAAGCACCAGCGGATATTTGGCCAGATCCCCCACCGGGGCTGACTTCATTTTACCCAGCGGATGATGGGGCGGGGCGATGATGACCAGCTCATCCTGATGGATGAGTACTACGGTGAGGCGGTTGTCTCTTACGGGGAGAGAAACGACACCGAAGTCGACGGAATTGTCGGCTACGGACTCGAGAACTTTGGCGTAATCGGCGCGCTTGATGTTGACTGACACGTCGGGATACTGCTTCTTGAAGTCGGCGAACACCTCGGGAAGAATATGCAGGCAGGTTCCTTCGTTGGCGCCTACGGTGATGGCGCCGCGGGGGACGTGCTCCATCTCGGCGAGAGAAGTGAGCATGGCTTTGCGGGCGTCGAGGGTTTCCTGGGCGTATTTCTGAAAGGCTTTGCCGGCCGCGGTGAGAGAGACTTTGCCGCCGGAGCGATCGAAGAGCTTGGCGCCGACTTCGTCCTCAAGGGAGCGAATCTGGGAGGAGATGGCGGGCTGAGTGCGGAAACGCTTCTCCGCCGCCCTGGAGAACGAGGCGTGGCGCGCTACTTCGAGGAAGGTTTGGAGTTGGTCGAAGTCCATCGCAGTCGTCAGTGGCCAGTGGTCAGTGGCCAGTAAAACCTAAGCGCAATCTGAAGACGGCGCTGCATTTGCCTTTGGCTGCCTTGCGAAGCGAATTGTAACAGGGCTGCTGGCTGTCCAAGGCACCGGGGCGGGGGGTAAGATTCTCCCACTGACCGGCAATCGGTTGTTCCGCGCAGAAGCAGGAATGTTTCAGCGGTCGAGGAGATACGTGACCACCCACCAGGAGCGCGTCGGGAATACCTTTTCCAGGCAGGCCTTCATGTCCACTCTGGGGGCCGATCTTGCAGCAGTGGTTGAAGGCGGTGTGGAAATTCGTCTGCCATTTTCACCAAACCTTACGCAACAGAACGGCTACCTGCACGCGGGTGTTATCACTGCCGTGCTGGATTCTGCTTGCGGTTACGCCGCCTTAAGCGTGGCACCAGAGGATAGGGAAGTCCTCACGGTGGAGTTCAAGGTGAACCTCCTGGCACCCGCTGCCGGCGAGGTCTTCGCGGCCAGAGCGCAAGTGAAGAAGGCGGGACGGACGTTGACAGTTTGTGCAGCCGATGCCTTTGCTATCAGCGACGGCAGAGAGAAGCTGGTTGCGACCATGCTGGCCACAATCATGGCTGTGCCGATAAGGCCCGCGAAGTAGCGCGAGATTGCGCCAGTGAGCACCGAGCGCGATCTGAAGCAGCGTTCCGTAACCTCCAGCCTCTGACGCAAAGGCCGGACCATGTGGTCGGGCCTTTGTGTCCAGGAAAGTCGGAAGACCTAAAAGTCCTTGCCCTCCGGCGTGCAGGAGCAGACGCCGGTGCCGCTGCCCAGGGTGATAGCGTAGGAGCACAGGTTCTGCAGTTGTGACTGATGACTGGTTGTCAGGTTCGAGTCGGCCAATGGATGTTCGAGCACCAGGTACTGGTTGACGGCGTTGCTGACCACAGCATTCTTAGTGACCGTAGTCTCCGCCGTGTTCGTTGCTATGTCATAGGAGAAATTTCCCTTTAGGCCGGGGGCAGGGGTGTTGCTGCTGGGGCCCTGGGTCGAACTCGCAATGAAGGCGATCTCGCCGGCGTGGTTCGCCTTGCTGGTCAGCGGGTTCGCCAAGAGCTCATTGTTCACGGATTCCGACAACAGGCCGTCGGCACTCACTCGGCAGCTGCAGCACTCCTGCAGTTCCTGGCTGTCGTCGAACACATAGAACGAGGCCCATAGGTTGCCCGAGTAGCCATCGTTGACGATGCGCAGGGTTGAATCGGGCGCACCGGCTACGTTCGCATTGGCATAATAGGTGGTGAAATATACGCTTTTGTCCCCTTGCGCCAAAGCGCTCCCCGCCAGCAGTATGGTCCCCAAAACCAGAGACAGAACGATTCCGAGCTTTTTCATTGTGATCTCCTGAGTTTTTTTCACGGCCGCGTTTGGCCGTGGCGGAAGGACCGCTGACGGCGCCGCTCCGACACTTTCGACTGTTATGGACTTGCCCACAAGTACCAGGGTGGCTTAGTTCAAAAACGAGTACCCAGTTGGCTTAGTTTAAACGTGGCTAGTCCATGTGACGAGGTGAGCAAGTTGTTCGTTCAGTCTTTTCACCGGAGGCTCCAGTGGCTGGGCAACCCGTCTAAGCGCCACCCGGAAACGGGCTTTTGGGAGATCGCTGATGCCTGCGGTTATTGTTGTTTCAACTGCTTTTCGATGGCAGCGATCACTTCTTTCGAATCGGGTGTGACCGCGGGTTCGAAGCGCTGTACCACGTTGCCGTTGCGGTCCACTAGGAACTTGGTGAAGTTCCACTTAATCTCCCCGCGTAGGCTGGGTGCGGTGTCTTTTGTCAGGTAAGCGTAAAGCGGGGCTTGATCGGGCTCTTTGACGGAAATCTTTGAATACATGGGAAACGTTACGCTGTACTTGCGAGTGCAGAAAGTTTTGATTTCTTCATTGGTGCCCGGTTCCTGAGCGCCGAAATTGTTCGCAGGGATGCCGAGGATGACGAAGCCCTGATCTTTATATTTCTCGTAGGTCGCTTCCAGCGCGCTGTATTGAGGAGTGTAGCCACATTGGCTGGCCACGTTGACGACCAGAACCACTTTGCCCTTGTAGTTGGCGAGCGGCGCGGGTTGGCCATCGATGGAGTTGAGCGTGAAGGTGTAGATTCCCGAGGCGGCGAATAAAGATCCGGCCATAATCAGCAATGCTCCGGACAGAAGATAGCCACGAATGGTGAAGAGGAAACGAAGGTGCGAAGAGTTCATTGGTCTCTCCTGGCCGGATTAGGTGTCAGCTGGAGTGAGCATACCGAGCGCACTGGGACGCCGCAAGCGAGCAATTTGTAAAATCTTTCTCGGGTTCAGGCAGTAGTGCTCAGGGATGCCGGCTTAGCGGTCTGCTTCACGATTCTGTCGACAAGTTTGAGGGCTTTGGCCGAATCGACCGGGACGGGCTCACGGTTAGTTGCGTCGATCAAGCCCTCCTCAATCGCATCGAGCGCCTGGCCGGAGCGTTCCAGCACGGTGAGGAGATATTTTTGGGCGATTGGACGATCAGCGGGGTGAATGAGGTCCCACCAGCGGCGAATAGATTCCTGCACCTCAACCTCTGTCTTTTCGCCGACAACCAAGGCATCAATTAACCGATACACCTTGCTCTTAATGGCCTGATAAGAGACAGAAACTTCCTGGGGCATGGGCTTTTGGAACTTTTGCTCTTGCCAACTGAGCAATCTGCCAGCCAAACCGTAGATGGTTGCACCGTAAGTCCTTTCGACTGGTAGGACTCTGTGCGAATCCTTCTAATGGAATAAATCTAAATTCTGGATATGAAATCTGGAAGGTCGTCTATGGGATGTCAGGAGGCCATGGGTTCCATTTTTAGAATCCGTTTTTTGTAATTCTGGATTCAATCCGGCTAGATCCGGATTAGAGTTCGCGAGCAGGTTACAATGTTCCGCTCCCATCCAACCAGTGACAGATGAGTTCCGGGATTCGAGGGCAGATGGGAAGCCTGAGGAGCGACACCGTTTTAGATTGTCCTCAACACAAACCAAGATTCTGGAGGGTGGATGAAAACGTTGGCGTGGATGCTTGCATGTCTTCTATTGATTTCGGCTTTTGGCGTAGCTCAGAGCGCAGCGCCAGCGAACAGTTCGCAGGACGCGGCTGTCCAGCCCCGAATGTTCTTTCCTAAAGACACATTCTGGGGGTGGGCACAGCTTGACCTGGCGCCTCCACATAATGAAATCGATCCCAACCTCTGCGCCGGAAACGCCGGACAATATGGCGGAGCAAACGCCCCCTGCAGCATGTTCGCGCGCTATATGTTGTCGGGCATGCTCGAGGTGCGTCCCTTTGGGCGGGGGCAACTGAGGCGGTTTATGGTGTTTGGCGCGCCTTCGTTCCTGTTCGGCAAGACTATTCCGCAGACGCTCTACACCTGGTCGCCAGATGCGATTGGCATTGAGCACTCGTGGGGCGGGGCAGTATTTATCGGCAAGGGATTTGAGTTTCGCGTGACCCAGCATTTCCTGTTCGATCGTCTGGGCGCCCGGGACACCAATCTGGGGGTAGCCGATCTCGGCAATAACGGCCCCTGGGGGCGTTACATGACCGTGGGCGTCCGCAAGTCTTTCGGGACGCGACGGTGGTGATGGCGGTCACACGAAGCTGTGACGTTGAAATTGGTCAGGGTAGGTCCACCGGGGTATTCTCTATAATGAAATAACAGT
Source organism: Candidatus Sulfotelmatobacter sp. (assembly GCA_049280095.1). Classification (GTDB taxonomy): domain Bacteria; phylum Acidobacteriota; class Terriglobia; order Terriglobales; family Acidobacteriaceae; genus Sulfotelmatobacter. The sequence continues at coordinate 18,583 of JBAPPL010000001.1, forward strand.
TTCCCTGTGGCGCCTAGAAAGTTCATAGGAGGTTTAAGGAATGGCGAGTTCTTATAACGGTGTGGCTGTGCCGTCCGATGGGAAGAAGATCGGCTACGCGGGTGGGAAGTACGACGTGCCGGATAATCCTGTGGTCCCGTTCATTGAAGGTGACGGAACAGGACGCGACATCTGGAAGGCGTCGCGGCGCGTCTTCGATGCCGCGGTGGAAAAAGCGTACAAAGGCAAGCGACGGGTGGCATGGTACGAGGTGTTCGCCGGAGAGAAGGCCAAAGCAAAGTTCGATACGTGGCTGCCCGACGACACGGTTGCCGCCATCCGTGAATTTCGCGTGTCGATCAAAGGTCCGCTGACCACGCCCGTGGGCGGCGGCATTCGGTCGCTCAACGTGGCGCTGCGGCAGATTCTCGATCTCTACTGCTGCGTGCGTCCGGTGAAGTACTACAAAGGCGTGCCTTCGCCGGTGAAGAATCCCGAGCGTATGGATGTGGTGATTTACCGCGAGAACACTGAGGATGTATACGCCGGCATCGAGTGGGAAGAGGGAACTGCGGAGTGCGCGAGGCTGATCGAGTTCCTCAACAAAGACATGTTGAAGGGCGGCAAGAAGCAGATCCGCCTGGATTCCGGCGTCGGCATCAAACCGATTTCTGTGACTGGAACCAAGCGCCTGGTGCGGATGGCGATTCGTCATGCGCTCGAGACCGGCCGCAAGAGCGTGACTCTGGTGCACAAGGGCAACATCCAGAAGTTTACCGAGGGCGCGTTTCGCAAGTGGGGATACGAGTTGGCGACCGAGGAGTTTCGCGACCAGGTGATCACCGAGCGCGAGAGCTGGATCGTGGACAACAAGGATAAGAATCCGAATCTGACGGTGGCGCAGAATGCTGAGCTGGTTGAGCCCGGGATGGAATTCGCTCAGCCCGACTTTCGGCAGGCCGTGGAACACGAAGTGAAAGAGGTGCTGGACCACATCTATGCCACGCACGGCAAAGGTCAGTGGAAAAAGAAAATCATGATCAACGACCGCATCGCCGATTCGATCTTTCAGCAGGTTGTGACGCGGGCGGATGAGTATTCGGTGCTGGCTTGCCCGAACCTGAACGGCGATTACATTTCTGATGCCTGCGCGGCGCAAGTCGGCGGCCTGGGCATCGCTCCGGGAGCGAATATTGGCGATGGCTATGCCATCTTCGAGGCGACGCACGGCACGGCTCCGAAGTACGCGGATAAGGATGTGATCAATCCCGGTTCGGTGATGCTTTCGGGAGTGATGATGTTCCGCTTTATGGGATGGAACGAAGCTGCCGATCTGATCGAGGGCGGGATGGAGCGAACCATTCTGCAGAAAAAAGTCACTTATGATTTCGAACGGCTGATGCAAGGTGCGACCAAAGTGAAGACCAGCCAGTTTGCCGATAGCATCATTGAAAACATGGGCGCGGCGGTGCTGGTGTAGCGAGCGCGGCGATCAGTATCGAGGACTGCGATAGCTGGGCGCCGCAGGTTAAAAGCAGATTCCTCGCTTTGCTCGGAATGACAAACTTCTGACGGACTGCTGTGCCAATTGCTTAATTTCGAAAGGACTCATACATGCGCAAGAAAGTAACTATCGTCGGTTCGGGCAACGTGGGGGCCACGGCGGCTCACTGGATTGCCTCGAAGGAACTCGCGGACGTTGTGCTAATCGACATTATCGAAGGCGTACCGCAGGGCAAAGGTCTGGATTTGCTCGAGGCCATGCCTATCGAAAAACGCGACTCTTACATCACTGGCACCAACGACTATAAAGACACGGCGAATTCTGACATCGTTGTTATTACCGCCGGTATTCCGCGCAAGCCGGGGATGAGCCGCGACGATTTGCTCAACACCAATTACGGCATCATGAAGGCGGTGGTGGGCGAAGTGGTGAAGTACTCGCCGAAGTGCGTTTTGATTATTGTGTCGAATCCGCTGGATGCCATGGCGCAGGCGGCCTTCAAGTTGAGTGGATTTCCGCGTGAGCGCGTGGTGGGCATGGCGGGCGTGCTGGATTCGGCGCGCTTTCGCGCATTCATCGCCGATGAGTTGAAAGTCAGCGTAGAGAACGTGACTGCATTCGTGCTCGGCGGACACGGCGACACCATGGTTCCGCTGCCGCGCTATTCCACGGTTGCGGGCATTCCGATTACGGAGTTGATCGAGAAATCTCGGCTTGAAGCCTTGGTGCAGCGCACGCGCGACGGCGGGGCGGAGATCGTGAAGTATCTAAAGACGGGCTCGGCTTATTATGCGCCGTCGGCGGCAGCCACGGAAATGGTGGAGGCGATTCTCAAGGACAAGAAGAAGATCCTGCCTTGCGCCGCATATTTGCAGGGCGAGTACGGGATCAACGGCCTTTACGTCGGCGTGCCGGTGAAGCTGGGCGCGAAGGGGATTGAGCAGATCATCGAGATCAAGCTTACGGCGGAAGAGAAGGCTGGGCTGGATAAGAGCGCGGCCGCGGTGAAGGAGTTGTGCGGGGTGATTGGGGTATAACCATGCCCTCAGCGGCTGAAGCCGTCCAGGAAGAAGGACACCGATTTGGCACGACTGAAGTCGTGCCCTTCCCGATCTCATTCTTTTCAGCTCAGAAATCTGACTATACTTTCTCGATCTTCACGTTCTTCACCACTACATCCTTGTTCGGTTTATCATTGCGCCCGCGCGGCACTTCGGAAATCTTCTTAACGATTTCCTGACCTTCAACGACCTCGCCGAAAATTGTGTGCTTGCCGGTCAGCCACGTGGTGGGCGCGACCGTGATGAAGAACTGCGAACCGTTGGTGTTGGGGCCGGCGTTCGCCATGGCGAGCTTGCCCGCCTTGTCGAGCTTGTGGGGCGAGCCTTTGGTTTCATCTTCGAACTGGTAGCCGGGGCCTCCCATGCCGGTGCCTTGCGGGTCGCCGCCTTGGATCATGAAGTCGGGGATCACGCGATGGAAAATCGTGCCGTCGTAAAGGCGGTCTTTGGAATTCTTGCGGGTCGAGGGATGTGTCCACTCGCGCTTGCCTTCGGCGAGTTCCACGAAGTTGGCTACGGTCTTGGGCGCGTCTTTTTCGAAGAGGCGGCAGACGACGTTGCCTTCACTGGTTTCAAACGTGGCATAGAGTCCGGGTTGTCGGGTCATGGAATCCTTTCAGTCGTTGGTCGTTTTTCGTGGCTACGGAGGAAAGCCGAGGCGGCTGCCTCCACATGTGTCAATTCTGACTTGTTGCTGGTTTCGGCGCAGATGCTGCGGGCTTTGCCGGAGCTGCGGGTTTCGCGACGGGCGCTCTGTGGACAATCGAAATGTGAATAATCTTCACCGGACGGAAAGGACGGTCGTTCATCGGGTCGGTAGCCATGTGCGCGATCTGTTTCACCAGAGCCACGCTGGCCTCGTCGCACTGGCCGAAGATGGTGTAGTGCCCATTCAGCAGGGCTGCATGTTGCCCAGTGAGGGCATCTTCCATAATGAAGAACTGTGATCCGTTCGTGTCAGGGCCTGAGTTGGCATAAGCGAGACGGCCGGGCTTGTCGAAGAGCAGATCGGAGGAAACTTCGTTCTTGAACGCGTAACCTGGGTCGCCCGTTCCATCTCCTTTAGGGTCGCCGCCCTGGATCATGAAGCCCGCGATGACACGATGAAAAATGGTGCCGTCGTAGAGTGGCACGCCGTGTTTCGTCGCTCCGCTGACGGGATTCTTCCAGTCTTTGGTTCCGGTGGCGAGGCCGATGAAGTTCGCGACTCCGATCGGAGCTTTGTCTGGGAAGAGCGTACACGTCAACTTGCCCGCGGTGGTTTCGATGATCGCAGTGGGTGGGCCCGCTGCCGCATGATGAACGGGCGCCTTGGCTGGAGCGGGTTTGGCAGGCACGGCTTGGGTGCCCGACTGCGCCCAGACTGCGAGGGCAGATATCGAGAGCAGCGCAGAAAGTGCTAAGACGTTACGCATGAATGCTCCTTGCACGTTTCACAAACGTGCCAGCGTGATCCAACTGCAACATTGCATTGTAACGTTGCATTGTACGACAGAGAAGTCAATGAGCGCTGACGCTAACGAGACTGGGCGCCTGCATTTCACGGCTCACGGCCTCGACCTGGCGGAAGACTCGCAGAATATTGCCGCCAAGAATCTTCTTGATGTCGTCGGCGCTGTATCCGCGATCGAGCAGGGCCTGCGTAATCTTCGGCAGGTCGGCGGCGGAGTTCATGCCCTGCGGAGTTGCGCCGCTGACGCCGTCGAAGTCAGAGCCCAGGCCAACGTGATCGATTCCGGCGACCTTGGCGATGTGATCTATGTGGTCAATCAAAACCTTGAAGGGCGGACGCGGAAGTTTCGCGGTCCACTCGCGCTCGATGCGGTCTGTATCCAGGTAGGTCACGGTTTGGCCGTCGGCTTTCTTTTTTGCGACAAAGGCTGCGATGGCCGCGTCGCGATCCTTGGCTTGCGCCCTGGAGGCATCCCAATAGGTCTGATCGTCGAAGCCGGAGAAGAAGTTCACCTGCACGACGCCGCCATTTTTGGCGACCGCACGCAGCATGTCGTCCGTCATATTTCGCGGCGCGTCGACCAGCGCGCGGGCGGAAGAATGCGAGGCGATCACGGGAGCTTTGGTGGTGGCGATTGCGTCCCAGAACGTCTTGTCGGCGACGTGTGAAATGTCGACCATCATGCCGAGGCGATTCATCTCGAGCACGACCTGCTTGCCGAAATCTGTAAGGCCGTTGTGGTGCTCGACCTTGGGGTCGTTGATATCGCCCGAGGAATCGGCCCATTCGTTGGTGTTCGACCAGGAGAGCGTCATGTAGCGCACGCCGAGCCGGTAGTAATCGCGCAGCAGGTGCATGTCGTTCTCAATCGAGTGGCCGCCTTCGATGCCCATAAGCGCGGCGAGTTTGTGTTCCTTGTGGGCGCGCTCGATATCGGCCACGGAAAAGGCCATCATCATGCGGTCGGGATGACGCGCCGCCTGCTCATAGACAGAATCGATGAGATCGAATGTGTGGCGGGCGAAGTGGCCCTGGTTAGTATCGGGGTCTACCCAGATGGAGAAGAACTCCGCCCCCAGGCCGCCGCTGCGGGCTTTGTCGAGGCTGATGTGCCCCGCGTCATTGGGATCGGTCGAGCCGATGTCGAAGCCTTCGTCGAGAAAACGCTGGGGCGTGTCGGCGTGGGTGTCGACCACGATGGCGGATTCCTGAATCGCGCGAGCCTTGGCGCTGACAATGATGTCCGGTGAGTTTGTGGATTGGGCAAAGGCCGATGAAGCAGCAAGGGCCAGGCACGCGAAGAGGAGCATTTTGAAATGAGTCATATAAGTCATAAGGATGGCGCCGCAGCGAGCGAGTCTGCGGGCAAGTGAACGATTGTATAGGCCCTGACGCGTGGAAGAAAGCAAGATTCGCAAATAACGAAAGAACAATCAGCGCAGGGCTGACAGGACTCGATCAATGCAGGCTTGCAGCGCCTGGCCCGTGTCGATCATGGTTTTGGGCAGGGTGATGGCTTCGAATCGTGACTTCACTTCAAGGTAGAGTTGGAAGTTGCGATTGCCGGCAGGATGGGCTCCCGAGGCAGACTGCTCCTCGATCCGTTGCTTAGCTACTTCTTCCGAGCATACGCACTCGAGGATGCGCCAGCTCTGGTGCAGCGCGGCGGCAGCATTCATGACGTTGGCGATCTGGTAGCGGCGAGAGAACGTCCGCCCATCGAGAAAAACAAAACGGTGCGGATCTCGCTGCAAGAGCTGGCCTGCGGTTTCAAGCATGAGGTGGAGGCAGAAGTCATCCTGACGGGAAGAGTATTCGATCTCCTCACCGGAAAAGAGTGCGTGCCGAATCTCGTCTTTATTCAGCACTCGGCCGCGCAGCCGACTCGCCGATTCGCGGGCCAGCATAGTTTTGCCAGTGCCGGGAAGGCCAGCCATCAGGACAATCATGATCGGAATAAATTATACGAGGCGGCTATTCGGCGCGGCTTTCGGCGGTGACGGTGGTGCGCTCGGGGCGATCCACTGGAATGATGTCCTGGGTTTCGCGCCAATCCGCATAGTGGCCCGAGACCATGATGTGGAACACCCACTGATGCCGCTCTTCTTCAGGCTCAACCAGCCCGAGAGCCTTCATGTAGAAGAGGTAGTGTTCCATCCAGTGAATCTCGTCCTGGGTCATGCCGCGGCGTTGCAAGTCCACAGTAAGGCCTGCGAGATGGGACGACGCCGTATCGCCCTCAGACGGAGCTGCGTTGCGGTTATGCCGGCGCAGTTTCTTCTGAAGCTTCACCGTGCGCACTGCGGAATTTACCTGAATCTGTTCGTGAAAACGATTGTAATAAGCCTGGGCGATATCCTGCACAAAGTCGCGAGTCCAGGGACGGCAGTATCGCCGCGAAGGATCGAGGCGCGGATCAAAGCGCAGCGTTTCACCCGCGATGATGGGCTGAAGCGCTCCGCTTGCCTTCAGCGCTTCGAGTTCGTCGTCGTCCTGAATACGGGGTAATTCCAGCCGGTCAACTTCTGCGTTCTGCGCCAAAAGAGATTCGTGCGTGGGACGGAACATGGGATGCCACAACGTCCAATGCAGCCGGGGAAACCGGTGATGATGGACGGATCTGTGCGCCGCCGTGGCCGTCACCGCAAAAAGCGGGCTGCACAGGCAAGCCAGCATGGCCAGAAGAATTAGTTGACGCTGTGGTCTTATTCTCAATGAGTTCCGCAGTCTTCCGTACGGGTTAACTCACAACCGTCCGGACATTGTAAGTCATCGTGTCAAGCGCCCCAACCTTTGATTGCCAGGCGCTGGTTACCAGAGTTTCCGCAGGCAGTGCCTGCGCCAGGTTACCACTGGTTACCCGCCGCTTTCGCGAGCGTGCTTCCACTGTGGATAGGAGCACGCGAAACGCCATCTTGGCGCGGGATTACGAGCAACTCATGTGCTCTTGCGGCAAGCAGTTAGCGGCTGGTGAGGAACAGCAGTAGCGTGTTTTCACGCTGGAAGTGACAAAAATCAGCGCCGGAAAAGGTCACCGATGGCTTGTTTTATGACCGCGCCGCCTACATCGGAAATGGCGCGGGTCAGCGGGATATCCTTGGGGCAAACTTCCACGCAGTTCTGCGCATAGCCGCACTCCTGAATGCCGCCGTCGCCCATCAACGCCGTCAGACGCTCGCGCTGCAGTTCTTTGCCCGTGGGATGGGTGTTGAACAACCTCACCTGCGCGATGGTGGCCGCGCCGACGAAGCCCGTCTCTTCGTTGAACTGCGGGCATGCCTCCATGCAGCAGGTGCAGGAGATGCAACGGGAAAGAGGATAAGCCACCTCCTGCTCTTCTGGCGACATACGCGGTCCTGGACCGAGGTCGTAGGTACCGTCGATCGGAACCCAGGCCTTGACTATCTTGAGATTCTCAAAGAGAACGCTGCGATCGAAAGCCAGATCGCGGACGACGGGGAACTTGGAGAAAGGCTCGAGGCGAACTGGTTGCTCGAGATTATCGATCAAGGCCGAGCAGGCCATGCGGGCGCGTCCGTTAATCAGCATGGCGCAGGAGCCGCAGACTTCCTCGAGGCAATTCGAATCGTAGGTGATGGGAGTGGTCGCCTTGCCCTCGCGGGTGACGGGGTTGGCGGCGATCTCCATGAGCGAGGAGATCACGTTCATGCCCGGATGGTGGGCGAGTTCGAACTCTTCCCAGTAGGACTTGGAGGTGGGAGTGTTCTGACGCTTGATCTTGAGGATGACGGATTTATTAGCCATTAGCTCTTAACTCTTAACGTGCCTTGTCATTCTGAGCGAAGCGAAGAACCTATGTACCCCGCTGACGCTGGCAAACTGCATCCATCCTTCGCTCGCTCAGGACGACAGGGCATCTCAGTTTACTTTACCGCGTCATACTTCCTCGGCCGCGGCGGAATTAGCGACACATCCACCGGCTCGAAGTCGAACTTCGGCTCATCGGCATCCGGCGCAAAATAAGCCTTCGTCGTCTTCAGGAAATTCTTGTCGTCGCGCTCAGGGAAGTCCGGCTTGTAGTGCGCACCGCGCGATTCATCGCGTAACCGCGCACCCTGCGCAATCACTCGTGCCAACTGCAGCATGTTGTAGAGCTGCCGGGTAAAGACCACGCTGGTATTTGCCCACTGCGTGCGGTCGCTCAGGTTCACCTTGCGGAAGCGTTCGAGCATCTCGACCAATTTCGCATCTGTCTGCTGCAGGTTTTTGTTGTAACGAATAACAGTGCAGTCTTTGGTCATCAGCTCGCCCAGTTCGCGCCACAGCCGGAAGGGATTCTCCGTGCCCTGGTTGTTCATGAGCAGGGCATTGCTCTGTTCCTGCTTCTTCTTTTCGGCCTCGAAAACTCCATTGCCATCGGGCAGCGCCTGCAATCCTCGCGCATACTTCACCGCATTCGGCCCGGCGATAGCTCCGCCATAAATGCACGACACCAGCGAGTTCGCGCCCAGCCGATTCGCGCCGTGATACTGATATTCACACTCGCCGGCGGCGTAAATGCCAGGGATATTCGTCGCCTGCTTGAAATCTACCCACAGGCCGCCCATGGTGTAGTGCATCCCGGGAAAAATCTTCATGGGCGTGTCGCGGGGATCGTCGCCCACAAACTTCTCGTAGATTTCGAGAATGCCTTCGAGCTTGCGGTCGAGAATCTTGCGGTCGATGTGAGTCAGGTCGAGATAGACCATCGGTTTGCCATCGATACCGAGGTTATGCTCGAACACGACCTTAAAGATGGCACGTGTAGCGATGTCGCGCGGCACGAGGTTGCCGTACTTCGGGTACCACTCTTCGAGAAAATACCAGCGGTCTTTTTCCGGAATGGTTTTCGGATCGCGCTTGTCTCCGGCGGTTCTTGGAACCCAAACGCGTCCGCCTTCGCCGCGCGCCGACTCCGACATGAGGCGCAGCTTGTCTTCTCCGGGGATGCAGGTCGGGTGTACCTGAATGAATTCGCCATTGGCGTAGCAGCAGCCCTGCTGGTAGAGCGCGGACTGCGCCGAGCCAGTGCAGACCACAGAGTTTGTCGATTTGCCGAAGATAGCGCCGTTACCGCCCGTAGCGATGATGATGGCGTCGGCGGGGAAGGTGCGGACCTCCATGCTGCGCAGATCCATGGCGCAGATGCCGCGACAGATGCGGTTTCCATCGAGCACGGCGGAGAGGAACTCCCAGTGCTCGTACTTTTTCACCTTGCCTTCGGATTCGTAGCGGCGGACTTGTTCATCCAGTGCGTAAAGTAACTGTTGGCCAGTAGTCGCGCCGGCGAAGGCGGTGCGGTTATACAAAGTTCCGCCGAAGCGGCGAAAATCGAGCACACCTTCCGGTGTTCGGTTGAAGGGAACGCCCATGCGGTCGAGCAAGTCGATAATGCCGGGCGCGGCCTCGCACATATCTTTGACCGGAGGCTGGTTCGCGAGAAAATCGCCGCCGTAGACCGTGTCGTCAAAATGGATCCAGGTCGAATCGCCTTCGCCTTTCAGGTTCTTGGCGGCATTGATGCCGCCCTGCGCGCACACCGAGTGCGAACGTTTGACCGGAACAATGGAGAAGAGATCGACGTTTGCGCCCATCTCCGCGATCTTGATGACAGCGGAGAGCCCGGCGAGGCCGCCGCCTATCACGATAATTTTGGGAACAGCCATCGTTGATCTACCGGCCTTCCATATTCTTTGCAGCCTGATTCTTTGTAGTCCGACTGTTCGCAGCCTGATAGTTCGCGGCTTGATTGTTCGCAGCTTGGGCCGATTGCATCGCCGCAGTCCCAGGCTCATAGGGTTGTTGCGGGCGCGACCGGAACGAAGTCAGGCTGGCCAGTCCTGCGCCGGATAAGACAAAGAAAAACACCAGGCACACGGCCAGAAACCGCTTCTGCGCCTTGTCCCCGGAAACGATGCCCCACTTCGCTGAGAACAGCCAGATGCCGTAGGCGAAGTGCCACGAAGCCGCGATCAGGCCCACAACGTAAAACAGGAACAAAGGAGTCTGAAGAACCTCTTCCTGCACCTTGCCGAACGATGCGTTCGGGAAAGCGTGCAGATCGACTCCAGTAAAGCGCATCGTCCACGTGTGCCACAGGATGTAGGCGAAAGCAATCCCGCCCGTCCAGCGCTGGGCGGTATACATCCAGTTGCCGGTCCAGGGATATTCCATCGTGTTTCCGTCTCCGCCGTACCAGATGTAGAAACCGTAGAGCGCGTGGAACGCAATCGGCAGCCAGATGCCAAACAACTCAAGAAAGAAGACCAGGGGAAGATTTGCCAGAAAGCTCACCTGGCGGGCGTAGGCGTCAGGCCCGCTGATCGCCGTGGTGTTGGAAATCAGAATGTGCTCGAACAAGAACGCGCCCACGGGAACGATGCCGGAAAGCGAATGCAGGCGGCGCAAAACGAATGAAAAACCCTTGCCGGCGCGCAGAGGCGCCACGCCATGTACCGCTTTCTTCGCTACCACCGGAGCAGTAGAACTGGCTGCTGACGCCACGAATCGCTCCTTATAAGTTCGGATGATTGCGCTTGATGACTCGACCTGACGGCTTAGCACTGACAAAAGAACTTTTTATTATCCAGCGCCGGGAGAAACGAAGTCAAGAAGCACTCGCCCACTTCACCAACGGTGTCAACCGTCAACCGGAACGTCCGTACCAGTCGAGGAACTCGCGAAACGCCGCGCCGCGGTGGCTGTGCTTCGACTTCTCTTCGGGCGTCAGTTCAGCGAAGGTCTTTTTAATCTCTGGAAAATAAAATAAAGGATCGTACCCGAAACCATTCGTGCCGCGCGGCGCATCGAGGATGATTCCTGCGGCGGTGCCGCGGAATGTAGCCAGTGTCTTGCCATCGCGAGCTGCGGCCAGTACGCAGACAAACCTACCCGTACGCTGGGCGGGCGGAACGTCCTTCAGCTCGCTCAAAACCCGCGCATTATTGGCTTCGTCATCAGCGTTGGCGTCTGCCCGGGCGGGCTCGTCGGCCGCGTAGCGCGCGGAGTGTACGCCGGGAGCGCCCTTCAGCGCGTCAATCTCCAAGCCAGAGTCGTCGGCTACAACGGTTTCTCCCGGAACATATTGGCTGTAGCTTTCGGCTTTTTTTCGCGCGTTGGCCTCGAACGTGAGGCCATCTTCAACCACCGCAGGCAGGGAAGAGAAGCCAGGAATGCTGGCGATTTCACCCCCGTAACACACAGCGGCGCCGGCGAAATCGCGCAGTTTGCCCGGATTGGAAGTTGCAATGAGAATTTGTCGCATCACGATTTCATCGTCGCAACCCCACCGACGAACCCGCCGGAATATGAAGTCTTCCACAGCAGAAACGCCAAAACCAGAGCAAGCAGAGAAATCCACCCGCCCGCCGTGCGATCCCAGGTGCGAACGAAACTGATCTGCACCCGGTTTGCGCCCGCCTCCACGGGAACCAGCATTTGCCCCGTCACCTCGCGTGCGCCGGCCCGTACCTGGCGCCCGTTCACGTCGACCCGCCATGCCGGATAGTTGAACAGCCGCAACGCAAGATTGCCCGGCGCCGACATCTCCGCCGTGAAGAGCTTGAATTCCGGCGCCCACCGCGAAACATGAATCGCAGCCTGAGCCGGTCCATCCACCGTTACGCGGCGAGCGTCTTTTGCGACCGACGATGGATCGGCGCCAACCGGCGTGTATTCGTCGACGCCCTCGTAGCCCTCCCCGGATTCCATGTTGTCCTGCATCTCGCGCAGGTCGCCCGCGTTGTCCGACCAGGGCGCCTGAAAGTGGTGCCAGCCAAATGCGAGCACAGCCAGAATCGCCAGGTAGAACGCTACGCGCATGCTCCACCGCCGCACCCCGAGCGCGATCAGCAGGGCGAATGGAATGCCCAGACATAGCAGCCAGCGCCAGGGGAACTGCATGTACTCCAGTTTGGGAAGAATCCTCCACAGCCCGTTCGTGATCGAGAGCATAAGCACCGAGCATGCCGCAGCCCAGACTACAAGCGCATACCAAAGCGTGCGATTGCGGCGGCGCCAGCTGCGTGCGGCCCAGGCCGCCACAACCGTTAGCAGGATTTCCGCCGCCGCGACCCAGGAAATCAAGTGGTTGAAGGCGTCGTGATCGGCATCGGTGGTGTGGATAAACAGAAAACTGTCTTGCGGCCGCGAGCCGGCAGAGACCGCCTGCGCAATGGTCACCCACTTCTGTTCGTAGACCGCAGGCAACAAATAAACCGCAGCCAGCGCCGCGCCAAGAGCCACCGCGGAGGTTCCTACCAGCAGAACCCGTGGCGACCGCCGCTGCCAGGCAATCACCAGCATCAATAGGGCCAAAGAATAATGGATCATCACCGCTGCTGGAGCGTTGATCAGCCAGGCGGAAGCAAGTAGCAGCGAGAGATAAACGGTTACGCGGCGGCCTTTTTCGTCAGCCCGCAACAACAGCAGCAACAACAGGGGAAGCAAAGAACTGGCCAGAAGTTCAGCCAGCGCGCTGCGCCAATACACGATCACCAGATGATATGGGTTAACGGCATACAGCACAGCGGCGAAGGTTGCGTCACGCCGGTCAAGCCACTGCCGCGCCAGCAGAAACATCGACACGCCCGCGGCCAGCAAGGCAAGCCAGATATAAATGCTCGCGGCCAGCGTCCAGGGAAAAATTGCGGTGAGCGCCGCGCCTAACGTCCACGAGGCAGGGGGATAGAAGATGAAGCGCGGCTCGCCGTAAGCGAAGTTCGCGAAGGCCGCCCACCGCGGATAAATGATGCCCAGCTTCCATTGCGAGAGAACCTCCAGCCACGAGTACAAATGGAATTCAACATCGTGGCCTGAGGGCGTGCCGAGGAAAAAGAAAGGAATTTCAACGGCGAAGGCCGCAGCCGCGATCGAAATAAGCGACGCCCACCCTAGGCTGCTGCGGCGTGTATCGCGCGAGATGTTCCTCGCGACATTGTTAGAGTCAAGCTCGCTTCCGGATTTTAGGTTTGCCGCCAGCTTCGCCACCACCAGCCTTCCCGATGAGTCGCCCTGCGTGTCGGCTACATGTTCGCACAAGGGCAAAAACGGTGCACGGAGCTTATCTGCCGAATCTCCGCACTTCAAGCAACGCTGGATGGGCCGCGGCTCACTGCATTTAACCTAGATTTAATATTCCTGAAACCGGCCCGCAACAGCAGTCAGCTACCGTGCTGTCATTGGGGTGGAACAGACCACGGAGGGCGAAGGGCCCGCTTCAGAGACGGGGCGCGGGCTCTTCGCCCTCCGCAAACAGTTCGCCCGAGCCTCTCGCGCGTTCCGCTACCTTCGCCGCCCAGTATCCTTCCTGCCCTTGCGCTACTCCGTAAAATCCCAAGCCACCTTCCCGCGAGAGGCTTTTATTAAAGTAAGAATTGAAGGTTATCGAGTGAAGATTGGGTGGAGATCGAGTGGAAGCCGCGGCGGCGGGAACAAGCTATGTCGCGACACTCTCGCCCGAACGTTGCCGGCGAAGTTCGTCGAGGAAGTCATCCTGTTGCAGCGAAGACCCTTGCCGCAGTAGTTCAAGCAACGGATCTTCCAGTGACTCCGCAGTCGAGTCGAGCGCAGCCTCTGGAGCGTGCTCGAATTGGCTCAGGTCCGCGGTCAGAGCCCGGGGAGAAATAATCAGTTCGGGCATCGATTCCGGACAGCTGCGCAGAAAGTTAATCAGGCTTTCCACTTGGGCACGCTGCTCCGGCGTGCGAGAAGGGAACTCCAGTCCCATGCCGTGCCCCGGATGCGTGACCAACACCATGCCTTCGGTGTGCACCGCCACGTCTCCGCTTTTCAGGCAAAGGTCAACCAGCGCCCGCTCCGGAAACGGCGACTCGCTTTCCAGGTAGCAGCCGCCCAGGCTGAGATCGGTAAGCTTGCAATGGGGAACAGCTTCGTCGGGACTTGCGCCGTTCGCCACCGCGGCGGCATTCAGCCAGACCTTAAGCTGAGCCTTCATCGACTCTTCTAAATCCAGAAAATGAACTCCGGTTTGGCCATTCGGGTTGGCCCACGCCACCTGCCCGTGAGCGTCCACTTCAAGGCTGCCATCAGGCAACTGAAAGCGGAAATTCAGCAGTGATCCCGGAGCCTGTGGTTCAGCCGTGAGAACGTCCATGCCGGTTTCGCTCAGATCAAGCAAGATGCCCTCAGCTTTCCGAGTGTCCGGCAGCGTAATTTCCACTGGAGCCTGCACCGGAACACGGTAGGCGCGACGGCGCTCGCGATTCAACAGAGCGGCCACCGCACGCAGGCCGGCTTTGGCCTTGTCATCAGAAAGCGGCTTGTACAGCACGAAGTGAGCCCCGTTGCTAAGAATGGCGCGGGCTTTGCCAGGTTCGGCAACCAGGGCCACGCTGACCGGCGCATCGCCAGAATTCAGCCTGCGTGCCTCGTCCAGCACTTGACCAGCGGCATCTGCGTCGTCGAAGTCAACCACCAGAGCGTCGAACCTCTGCTGCTGCAGACGGTCGATCGCAGTCGCGAGATCGCTGAAACGCTCCACCACGATCCCCATGGCCGGCAGAACCCGGCCCAGGATCTCGGATGCAGAATCGTCAGTCGAAACCAGCAATGCCAGAAGGGTCATAACTAGATGCCCGCCCTACAACGGCGAGTTTATGGCCAGCGAGGTGCCGCAGGCCGGGCTGCCTTTGATGCCGCTGCGCCCGAACCAGACGCCCCCGCCTTCGCCGCCAGGCTGTCGGAAGTCTCATCGACTTCCATCAATACTGCGTTATCCTCTTCGTCGTTTTCCGCGAGCAAGGGAGCCACTTCGCGCAGCTTCTCCGCCGCTTGCTGGAGCATCTCAATCTGCTTCCCCAGTGCCGCGTACTTGGTCTGCTTCTGCCGCAATACTTCATGAATATCCTTCATACGACCCCCTGTGGAGAATGTAAGGACGCGGACGTGTAGGGGTCAACGGTAATCCCGGCTTAAGGGTTACTGCGGTAATCGCGGATTAGACGGCAAGTAGCGAGAGGAACACTCGTTGAGATCATCTAGCCGTCTCGTGCCATCACCTGGCACAGAAGCGCAATTCTCAAACGGGCTGTACTGCCGCTAAGGTAGGCCCTGAACAGTTCTTGGGGAGGGCTGTTCAGGCGTCCTGAGACTCGAAAGAGTTCTGGGACGCTTCTTAATTTCTGGGCGCTCGTGCTGCCGGGCTCCGGCAAAACTAAATCTGATCAAAGTTCACGCAATTCAAAGTTCACGCAATGAAAAAAGGCGGGGAGCCTCGTGTGTGCTCCCCGCCCAGGACTAACCTTACCCGCTTAGTCGGTAGCCGTCATCACGACCGTTTGAGTACCTCCACCGTTGTCGAATATGTTGAGGTTGGTGGTAAAGGCTGTGGTTCCACCCGCAAAGGTGAATTGCACGGTGTATGTGCAACTTGCGTTTTGAGCCAGTGTTACCGTTCCGTTCAGGCAGGTGCTCTGGGGCCCGGTAGCGCTGTAGGGCAGCACGGCGAAGTTGGTGCTCCCCGTGCCGGTTATGGTTGGAGCTTTGCTAAAGCTCAGTGTTGTGGTGCCCACGTTCTTGACGGTCACCGAAAGTGCCTTGCTCCCCGAAGCCACTGTTCCAAAAGCCAGGGTGGTTGGGGTCAGGGTTACTTCGGTGCCCGTTCCCGTGAGGGCAACCAGTTGCGGGTTCGTGGGATCGTTGTCGTGGATGATCAGCGTGTTCTTCTGCGCGTTTAACGTTGTCGATGTCGGGGCGAAAGTTATTCCGATTACGCAGTTCGTCGTGATCGCACCGGTGCAAGTGTTGCTTGCGATGGTGAAGGCCGCGCTCCCATCGAGCGTGGCCGACGTTGCTGAATAAGTCGTCGCTCCTGTAATCGTCAGCGTCTTGGTCACCGGGGTCGCCGTGACCAGTTGTGTGCCATAGGCCAGCGACACTGGGCTGATACTGAGGCCCGATCCTTCGCCTTGCAATGGCAACACCAGCGATGACGTCAAGAAGCCGTTGTATTTGATGGTTAGCGTTCCGTTGATTACTCCATCTGTCGTTGGCGCGAAGCGCACATTGACCAGGCAGTTCGAGCCGCTGCTCAGTGCCGTCGGGCAATCGTCCACCTCCAGGAATCCCGTGGTCGGCGTGATGCTGGTGATGTCGGCAGTGCCGTTGGCGCTTAGCGTAAACGCCACGGCGTCACTGGTTGTCTTGATCGTCTGCGGGTCGAAGGTTATGCTCGGCACCGAAGCATTAAGTGTGATTGGCGCAGTGATCTTCCGGATGAGCCAGTTGTTGTAGTCGGCTTCATAGATGTTGCCCGAGGGATCGACGTTTACGCCATAGGGAGAATAGAGTTCGGCAGTCGTTGCCAGGATGTCATTGCCGAAGAAGCCGGCAGTTCCGTTACCTGCGATCGTGTGAATATTCCCCAGTCCATCCACCAGGCGAACACGATAGTTATCCTGATCGCCAATCAGAATATCGCCAGCCCCATCGACTCCAACCCCCGCCGGATAGGAAATCGAGGTATCGGTAGCAGGGCCGCCGTCGCCTTCGTAATTGCCCGCACCATTTCCGGCGAACGTGGAAATGATTCCCGACGTGTTCACTTTGCGAATCCGCAGGTTGTACGTGTCCGCAATATAAACATTTCCCGAAGCATCCGCGGCAACGTCATAGGGATAGTAAAGCTTAGCGCTTGTGGCCGGGCCGCCGTCGCCGGCGAACCCAGCTCCCAAAGTATTGTTGCCGGCGAAGGTGTAGATATCACCCTTCGTCTGGCCCGTCTTGGGAGTACAGGTGCCACCCGTGCTGGTCACCGTCAGGCAGGACACCATCCGGATCACTTGGTTTGCGTAGTCCGAGATGTAGAGATTCCCCGACTTGTCAAGAGCGACGCCATCTGGATCATTGAGTTCGGCAGCCGTGGCTGGCCCGCCGTCTCCCGAATAACCGCAGGCCAGCGAGGGGCTCTTACCCACCACGGTGGTGATGATTCCGCCGCTTACCTTGCGGATCAGGCAATCGTTGTAATCCGCAATGAAAACATTGTCCTTGCTATCCACCACCACTCGATAGGGATGGTTCAAATTGGCCGTGGTAGCCGTCCCGCCGTCGCCGCCGTAGCCGCAAGCTCCGGCTATGCCGGCAAAGGCCGAGATTACTCCCGTGCTGGCGTTCACTTCCTGGACGACACAATCGCCGTAGTCGGCAATATAAATATTTCCGGCGGAATCCGAAGCCATACCGGTCGGGTAATACAACTCCGCACCCGTTGCGGGAAGGCCGTTCCCGTAGAACGTCGTGTTCCCGGTTCCCGCGATGGTGTAGATGAACCCCTTCGTATCGCCAGATGGAGGTGTGCACGTCAGTGTGCTTACGTCGCAGGGCACCTCGCGGATGCGATAGTTGTCCTGGTCGGCGATAAACAAGTCTCCCGCAGCGTCCACTGCCACTCCCAGGGCGTAATAGATGTTGGCTCCCGTGGCCGACTGGCCATCATCGTTGTAGCCTCCCGCTCCCGTGCCCGCCGCTGTGAAAATCTCTCCCGCGGTCTGATTCGTCGAAGCCGCGCATGTGCCCCCGCTGCTCGTCTTGGTTGCGCAAGACACTTCGCGTATGCGAAGGTTGTAAGAGTCGGCAATGAACAGATTGCCCTCATTGTCCACGGACACAGTTGTTGGATAGTACAACTCGGCCGTCGAGGCCGTGATCCCATCGCCGTTGTAACCGGCCGTTCCCGTGCCCGCGAGCGTATAGATGTCGCCTTTGGTCTCTCCCGTCGGAGCCGTACAGGAACTGATCCCGGTTCCGCAGGCCACGCGGCGCACACGGTGGTTATACTGGTCCGCGATATACAGGTTTCCAGCGGCGTCCGTGGTCACGCCGTAGGGATAATAGAGCTCGGCCGTCGTGGCCGCGATACTGTCGCCATTGTAACCAGCCGTTCCATCTCCTGCGATGGTGTAAATATCGCCAGTCGTCTGCCCGGAGTTGGGAGTGCATGCCCCGCCAGTGCTGTTCACTGTGGCGCAGGCCACCACTCGAATCTGCCAGTTCTCTTCGTCGGCGATGAAAAGGTTTCCATTCTTGTCGATCGCCACTCCTGTTGGCTGATTCAGTTTGGCGAGCGTCGCCTTACCGCCGTTGCCAATAGTAGATCCTGTTCCGGCGCCGCAGGTCGAGGTTGGGGGAGTCACAGTAGTATTTGTAGTCCCAGCGACCGTAGTAATGATTCCAGTGCTGACCGTCACTTTGCGGACGATACAATTACTCTGGTCTGCGAAGAATACGTTCCCCGCATGATCGACCGCCATGCCCAGCGGGGTATGCAGCAGAGCGTTAACCGCTAGAATCCCGTCACCGTTATAACCGTAAGAGTAGCTTCCCGCCACAATGGTCAAGATGCCCGTCGACTTGGTTATCTTCCATATCCGCTGCTGGTAGTTGGAGTACTGCGAACTGAAGTAAACGTTCCCAGAACTGTCGAGCGCGACATTCGTCGGCGTGAACACCGGCGCGCTCGTTGCCGCGACGTCATTCGGTCCGCCGCCGGCGAACACGTTGATAAAATCCTCTTGCGCGATTGCCGCTCCTGTCATAAGCAGCAGAATTCCGGTGCAAACCATCAGCTTGAAGTAACGCATATTGATATCCTCTTCTTCTCTTATCTTTTTGTCGGCGCTAAGCACCGGCTGAAATTGCTCTCATGACAAACCCGCTTTTCCTAACTCCCGCGCAACCTCGGCGGTCTCGCTCCGCGAGGTCGGACACCGCGTCCTTCTAGGGAGCGGGGATCATGTCGATTCTGAAGTTCTGCTGCTCTCCCGCTGCATCTTGATAGGCGATCACAAATCTCGGCCCAGTCTGCTTCTTCCATAGCGCGTATTCTTCCCCCGGAATTCTGAAGGTGCCCACCAGGGGCGGCGCTATCGTTTTGCTGGACGAGTTAAAGGGCAGCGTCACATTCGTGAACGGAACCTCGTCCTTTTCCCACTCGAACGCCAGCCCTTCCGGAAGAGTCATCTGGCAACTCACCAGCGAGATGGTGGCGCCTGTCACCTTCGCGCCGCTGTTGTTGAACACCCGCAGCGCCACCCTCACCTCCACGTTATCGCCGTGGTCCGTGACGTTCACAATTTGGTAAAACGCGCTGAATTTGTGAGGGCCGCTGGCCTGTGCTGCGAGCGCCAGGCAAAGCACAAGAGCTGGCAAACAGAAATACTGAAACGATCGTAAAATCCTGTGCTGCATAGTTCCTCCTGAATTTTCCATCCGGCATTTCCCCAACATGGACGGTCTTCTTCCATGCGTTTGTTTCTCGCTGATCTTGTGAAATCTGATCTTGTGAAATCGGTCCTGTGAAATCGGTTATGAGCGCAAAGCGGTGCCGCGGCACTCCAAAAGCGCTTGGGGGGAGGGAAGAGCCCGATGGGTAAGCGCTAAGTGAAGACGCCCACACGAGCGGTGCCAATTGTCTGCTGGCGACACTACCTTGTCAAGATGAACGTTTTTGCACAGTAGGAGCCTCTGGACGCCCAATCACATCCCTGAGTCGCCGGGATAGGTTCGTCGCCAGGGACCGGTAAAAGCGTGACGCGAGGTGGGGGAACAACTCAAACAGGCTTTGCAACGTAGGATGGTCGAGATGATAGGCCTCTACCTCGCCTTCGGCGACCACGCTGGCGCTGGCCGCCGCATCTTCCAGGAACGACATTTCGCCGCAAATCTCGCCCGGCCCAATCACTGGAGCCGGAGTTTGCGGAGGAATTTGTACTCGCGCGGTTCCTTTGAGCAGAAGAAAGACTCCAATCCCTTTCTTGCCTTTTTGAACCACGACTTCGCCCTTCTTGAATCGGACTCGGCTCGCCTTGTCGGCGACCAAAGCCCAGTCGTTGGCGGTGAGATAGATCAACCCTTGTTTCGATGATGACAGGACAGACAAATCCTGCTCATTGACTTTGGACATGGCGCGCGACCCGAGTTCCGGAGACTGCTCCGGTGAATGACAGAAACAGCTTGCAAGGCAAAGCGTGAAGAAACAACAGGGCACGGCAAGACTAACAGAAAATCCATCCATGCAACCAGCCAGGCGCTCGCCAGTATCTACCGGGACACTATCTGCCAATGCGAGACAGTCTCCCTCAGATGGTAAGGACGGGAAACAACCTCACCGCGACCGGATCGCCTGTGTGAATAGAAAATGGTGCGCCCTGAGAGATTCGAACTCCCGACCTTCTGGTTCGTAGCCAGACGCTCTATCCAGCTGAGCTAAGGGCGCAGGTTTTCAACTGTAACAAAGACAACGGGATGCAACGGACTGGCGTTCGCCCATCCCCTGTTACTCCGGCCAACTATGCGTATTCTATGCGCGAATGCATCGACGAGCCGAAAAATCATTGTAGCAAACTTCCTCTTCTCTGGGACACCGGGGTCAGTGAGTGTAATGGGGATTTCACAACATCTACCCGGAGCCGTTGATGAAGTAGCCCTTCTGTCGCCTCCACCAAAGCAGCCAGTACGCGGTGACCAAGACGGTGGCAATCGCAAGAAAGCCGGATTCCATCTCCAGGTTGGTTGCCGTGGTCGGAATGCTCCGCGCCACCGATAACGACTGTAGTAGAAAATTTGCAGCTAGGACCACGATGCCCGGAAATCCTAGCTTCCACATCAGCGGCAGACGCTTCTGAATGCCGCAGAATGCGGTTCCAAACAACGCAACATTGATGACTGACAAGAAAATTCCCAGCGTGCCGCCGGTCGGCGTAATTGGCCGAAAGATAGAAATAACCGATGCCACGCACGCAACCGCGAGCATGACTTTCAGTAGGCGCATAGATCGTGATTGTCCGACAGAGCCTCAACTGTTGAAATCAGATTACACTCAAAACCCCCGGCTAGGGCCTTCGCCCTAGAACAAGGGTCAATGAGTGCCCCCTTTCACTGAACCTGTTTCGTGACCGGCGGAACTGCCAGCCGGTTCTCTTGCTGCTGGGTTGCAATCCGCGTCTCGCGTAGCTGCATCGCTTCCCGAATGTCGGACTCAGATTGAATGTTGTAGCGTTGCAGCATGGACGGGGTTTTGTGACCGGAAATCTTCCGTGCCGTGCTCTCATGGATGCCAGAGCGCAGCATCTCCCTGACCGCAGTGCGCCTCAAATCGTGAAACAGTTTTCCACTGACGCCTGCCAAACTGCACGCACTGGCCCAGCTTTTCCTGAAGTCTTGAATCGGTTCGCCTTGCCGGATGAGTTTGCCCTGCTTGTCTTTATGGCCACAGTGGAAGATATAAGGTGAGTCCCCACGAGCTGCCTGACGGCGTGCCATGAGTTCCGCTAGTTCTCCCGTGTCGAAAGTTACGATGCGGGATTCGCGGTTCTTGGAATCCGAAGCGCGCAACCGGATTACGTCGCCTGAGACTTCCGACCAGAGCAGGGAAGCGATTTCTGACTTGCGCCAGCCTACCAAGTAGCCAAACAAAGCGTAGTCCTGCAACTGCACCGGCAGGTTTGCAATCACTCTGCGGATTTCCGGGTCACTGAAAAAGCCGGTGCGCACGTTGTCCCGTTCACTCAGCTTGCGGATGCGCGGGGCAGTAGTCAGCAGTCCGTTGGCGATGGCCAGCTTGAACGACTGCGAGAGTAGTTGCAGGGAGCGATTGATTGACGCGGGTTTGCTGGGCTTGTCCTTACCCCCCTTGCGTCTGCCGTGGGCCAGAGCGTGTTCGATGAACTTGTCTACTTCCGTGCTGGTGAGTTCCATGGCGCGGCAATCGAACCATTCCTGCAACGGTTTCAAGTTGCTGAGCAGACGTGCCCCGGACTTCCCGCGCAGCTTGTAATCGACTAAGAGCGCGTCCAGCAGTTCGTTGACGGTAATGCGCTGCTGCGCCGGGGTAATCATCTTCCGTCCCCCGCCTAGTTCAGCATCCCGTTCTTGCAGCTTCAGCTTCAGCACGCGCTCAGCTTTCTTTTCGTCCGTCTCCTCCGTGCTCATGCGTATCTGTTTGCCGTGTTTGTAAAACGCCATCCACCAGAACGCGCTTCCGCGCTGGTGGTAGAGGCGACCGCGTCCACGTTCCCGCTTTTCCGAGTTCATTGTTTTCCTTCCTTTCCTCTGAACTTTGCCAGCTTGCGGCGCTGCGCGCCGGTTGCGTTCTTGTAAGCGGATTCCACGCTGTCATGCACGCCCAGGTAAGCCAGCACTTTCTGCATGGGCTTGCCGTTGACGCGCACAGATTTAACTAGGTAGTGGTAGGTCTTCCCGTCGATTTTCTTTTTCCGAATGAACATCACACCCTCTGTAGTGCCTAATGTAGTGCCTAGGTATGAGGCTGTCAAGAAAAAAGAATTACCGCTGTCTCTGCAGGTACTCCGTTATCCCGTTCGCGCTGAATCGCAAACTGCGCCCCAACTTCTTGCGGAACGGAAGGCTCGTGTTTTTGTACAGGTAGGCATGGGATACCTGCAGCCGTTCAGCAGCCTGCGATATCGTCAAAAGTTCGTCCTGAGTCTGTGCCGGTGTGCCCGCACCGGCAAGCCTTGCCCTGCAAGTTTCGGAAATCTCCGCCAGCATCCCCAGCACGCGGGGCAGGCGGTCCACGGGGCAGGACTGGACGGCGCGGAATATGTTTTCGATTAGCTCATTCATGGCTTATTCACTCCACAAACCTCGGACAAGATTCTTAGGGCTGCTTCATCCCCCAACTCAGCACGGGCGTGGTTCATTACCGCATCTAGTTCTGCCTCCAGCGCGGAAAGACCGTCTAGCGCGTCCTCTACCGCTGCGATTCTCTGGTCATCGGTCATGGCTTCCTCTCCAGTAATTCTCGCTGTCTTCTCGCTGTCCAACAGTCAAAGCGGTACTCCCAAGGGTTCTCGCTGTCGAATTCTTCCAGCACTTCAGTGCAAATCCTGTACAGCGTGTCCAGTCCCAGAGCAAGCTGTACGCGGTCCAACACCTCAAACTGTTCATCCTCAAGTTGAGTGGCGAAATCCTGCGCGCTTTCCTGTGGCTTCTGGGTGCGCCTGACCCATGAAAAAGTCGAGGCCATTGCGCGAATCTCCTCGATCTTGACCCCAGCCAAGGCCAGTTCTACCGCTGCGATTTTCTGGTCATCGGTCATTAAAGCCACCCCCTTGCCCCATACTCATCTTCAAGCTCAAGATAAGATTCCATGTACGCTTGGTCCTCAGTTGGAAGCGGGGGAAGCGGGTCTAATGCCCGCTCCACTTCCCGTAACTTTGCTTCCTCTTCAGTCAGCCAAGCACCCATTGACTCGCACAGCTTGCCGCGTTGCTCCCACTGTTCTAGCGTGCGTGCTTGGTAGGTCATGGCTGCCCTGCTTTCTTCTGGCGCACCGGCTTTGCCAACACGATTCCACTCTCCCGCGCCACTCTCCGCGCCCACGACGTGCTGCGCCCGGACGCTTTCGCCAATTCCTCGGCAGTCACGTCCGGGAACTCCGCAACGAGTTCCACCAGAACGGCCCGGTCACTCGCGCATTTTTCGGCACGGGTTTGTGGTCTCGGCGGCTGCTGCGCCTGCACCTTGTCGAACAACTCTTGGCGTTCCTGCTGCGTAAACAGTGGACTCATAGCTTTTTCTCCCAGAAGCGCACCCGGTTGTCCCGGTAACCCGTGGAATCTTTCACGCGGCATTGCGGCAACCGTTTCCAGCCGTCGTGCGTCAGGCAGCGGGTGACTTGCGCTTGGTCGCTGTAAGAAAACTTGTCGAACGGTTTGCCAACCGCGTGCACCAAAATGTCGCTGATGGTCACGCGGCCAACGGACGAAGCAAAGGGCAGGGAGAAAGCCTCGTTATCTTCCGCTCGTTTCTCCCGTGGCACGGGGCAGTCGCACCAGTTCAGAATCTCCTCATCCCAGAGCCCGGGGCTGTAGCGTAAATCAGCTTCCTTGGCTGCGATTTTGTTGAGTTCGGGCGATTCCAACCACCACTTTTCCCCAGCTTGGTAGAGCCTGACGGCTTCTGCCCACAGCATGTCCCGGTCACGCGCCAGCGCGGGAATGTCGATATGCCCCACCTTGACTGGCCACCAGCGACGATTTCCGGTTTCGTCCACAAGTGAGCTACTGTCATTCGTGGTCGCACAGAAGATACAAGTTCGGGGGAAGCGTTGCGTTCTGCGACCGTAAGGCGGTCGGAATATATCCGTTTGTGCGGTGAAGAATGCCTTCACGCGGGAAAGTTCTCCACGGCGCACGCGGTCGAGTTCCGACAATTCAAAAATCCAAACGCCCGCCAGTTCAACGCGGCTGTCTTTGCTGCCAATATCGGAAATGTGGTCGCAGAAGAATTCAGCCCCGGAGAGTGTCCGCAACAAGGTTGACTTCAGGGAACCTTGCGGACCTTCGAGCAACGGAATCGTGTCTACCTTGCAGCCGGGGGCAAAAATGCGAGCTACACCAGAGATTAGACAGCATGTCCCCACGGAACTGGTGTAGGCGTTATTCTCTGCGCCCGCGTACCCTGACAACCAAGAACTCACGCGCTGCTTCCCATCCCAAACCAGAGAGTTCAAGTAGTCGCGCACGGGATGGAACGGGTTCAGTTGCGCGATAGTCTGCGCCGCTTCCCCGGCCAGCCGTGAGTTAACGGCAATGCCATAGCGTTGCAGCCAAGCGGCCAGCATGGAATCATCGAAGTCAGTCCATGTTGCACCGGTGCGGCTCTGCGGCCATGGCGCTGGCTTCTGGCTTACGGCGCACAGGTTGAATTCGTTGTAGCTGAGAACGCCCGACCAAACGCTTTCATTTTTCAGCACCAGCAGAACGTTTTCCAGTTGCGCCTTAATCACGCCCTTTGCCGTGACCAGCAGTTGTTTGCGCCAGTCTGGAATAGGTTCATACATCTCCCGCAATTTCTGCCAACTCAGTTCCGCGCAACTTTCGTGCAAGCAACCGGCACTCAGCGCCCCACTCCCAAACTGAATCACGAAAGCACTTTTTTCATGGTCAGGATTGAGGGGACACGCGCTGAGAATGTACTTGGTTCCGTCCTGATACGGTGCCTGCGACGAAACGGCAAGGCTGTGCTTTGCCAGCCAAGCGGAGACGCCCAGCGCAGGGCTGTGGCTCTTGCCGGTGGTTTTCTTGGCAGTGGGTTCAGGGGCCAGCGCTGCGACTGCTTCCAACTGTTCCCGCGTGACCGTCTGAATCTCTGCTGGGATTTCCAGCAACTTGGAAAAACGATGCGGACGTTCCGGGCTGGAATCTCCCTTGCACGCCATGGTTCCGTAAACTTTCCAGATGCGGGCTGCGTTTCCGACCTTGGTGTCTATTACCGTCTGCGCGTCTGTGAACCTCTGGGCCAGCGCTGCCAGGACACGTTCCACCATCACGCGACTGGTTTCGTCGTTAGGCAGTTCAATACGGTACAGCAGATTTGCACCGTTCCCGCTGTCCCCAGCGAGCGGCAATGGCCATTCCTGCGACATGAGCCATGCTTTACACTCTTGCGCTTTGGCTAGCGCGGAAGCGTGTTCCGTATCGGTTGAGGAAATACCCGCAGGACGAACCGGGTCAAAGTCCAGAGGCAGCCAACGACGGCAGACAATATCCGCGTCCTTGGTGGTTTCCTTTACGCGGCATTTGGTGCGGTTCTGCGCCCGTGACAGCAGTGCCGGATTCACTGGGTTCAGCGTGAAGTAGACGGCAGGAGCGTGACCGCTCCAGTCAGCCGCACGGGACGCCATGCTTTCCCAATGGTAGCTGTCAAAGTAACCGGCATTCGTGCCGTAGGCCGCTTCTGGGGCGCGTAGCTCATGGACCGCACCGGGAGCAAGCAGGATGGTCAGCGCGGCGTGGATTTCAGCGGCCAGTGTTTCCACAGCCGGAACCGCAGCAGCAGCGCTCATTGCGCACCCCGCATCAGTTGCCGGTAGACGGCTGATTCCAAGCGGGCAATCTGGGCCAACAGTTCGTAATCAAGGCGGAGCCGTACACGCTCATCCGCGCAGAAGCGCAAAAGATTTTGCGCGGCGTCGTACTCTTCCCGTGTCAGCGGCTCTTGCGTCAACGGCTCTTGCGTTGAGCGCACTTCCGCGCTATGTTGTGACATCGCTTACTTTCATCCGTGGCTGGAATCGCCGTGACAGGGAAGTAGGTTCCAGCCCCGGTTCCTTCTAAAACAAACTGTTCCGTTACTCCTCCTCCCCAACTTTGGCCAACGTTTCCAGAAATCGCAGCGGAATCACAAGGCGGCTGCGCAGCCGGCGCGATGGAATCTCACCGGAAGCCAGCATCTTTTCCAACGTGTGAATGCTGATGTTCAGCAATCGGCAAGTCTCCCGGCGGCCAACGAATAACGGGGGACGCTGAGTTGCAGAAGGTTGAGCTTGCATAGGTAAACTCCTCTGCTCGCAACCTTAACCGGGCGCGGCAATCCCAAACAATGCACGAACGTACACTTTTATGCGCGAGAGTACACTGGAATCAGAATCAAGAGGACTGAGGCTTCAGCTGGCACTCGGAGCGGTTGCCGGGGCTGGAAATGATCGAAACGGGGACCGCCGGGCGACGCACTCCTGCCCAGTTCGCCGGTCCGGGGGGTGTCAATGAGTGAAATCGCCTGTTCTCAACAGCCATTGCATATCGGGCCGATGGGCGTAGACTTGTGTCGGCGCAGGTATGACGATCCAACACAAGCTGGTGTTGCTCACGATCTCAATTGGCGCGCCCTTAATTTTGTGGGCTATGCTCTACCTGATTGCACGCTACTCCGCGCTCAATATGCGGCTGGTTGTGCCGTGGATTAGGACCTTACGTTGGCTCACATGGTTGACGACGATGGTGCTGCTTTTTATGGGCTTTGTACTGCCGCACTTCCCTTACGGCTTCCTGTCTCTGTGCGTTTCATTGGGCGTGATGTTGATTGACACTTGGGCAATCAAGCGGTTCGCTCCCAATCATCGTGGAATCTGGCCGCGATTCGGCGTACAGTGAACGGAGCTGTCACGCTGCTTGTCGCTAAATCGCTATAGCACTCAATTACCGTTCGCCAACGTTCTCTGGCAACTTCTAAACCTAGCCGATATTTTGGTCCCATGAAGCATGTACTCGGCGTGCGCATGGCGGAGGCCACGACGGGTGAGTTCGCAGGATGCGTTCCGTAGCATTTGTTGTCTTGAGATCATGCGTTCGAAATTCGGGCGGAGCAGTAATGTGCCTTAGATTGACTCCATCCGACTGAAAAATGGCTGTCGGCAGTTGTGGAAATGGGACCGGTCGAGGGAAGAGACTTGAGAGGGGACCGGGGAGCGGAACGGGCTGTTCGCCCTCTATGCAGGGTATGATCGGTCCCGCAACGCAAAGGTGCGACACTGCACAGATGAACGCCAGAACGAGTGCAAGTAGTCGCCAATTTCGAAACGGCATAACGTCGAACATTATAGTCCCGAGCGGATAACTGTCGTAACATCTCGATTACACGCATTGACCCGGATCGGCCCATTCTCAATGAGCGTTAACGCCTGTTCCCGACAACCACGGCACTGGAGCATAATTCGTTTGCGCACCGCTAAAGGGACAGCGCCCCGTCTGATTGTTGCTGTTTGGGAATGCATTCTGCTCTGGCTCGTTCTGCACCCTGGCAGTGCCACTAAAGTTGGCAACAACGCCCTGTTTCCTTTTCTGCTGCTGCCATTCTTTGTGGTGCCGCTCTATTCCCTGTACCGGATTGTCCAAAGATGGCCGCGTTTCAAATGGGGAATGGTGTTGCTAGTGTTATCCGTCTTTCTGACGGTGGTCTTTGCCTTTCTGCACTACAGCTTCCAGGTGGATAATTTATGGGTTCAACGGATGTTTGATCTCAGTCAAATCCTGTTCGTCGTGGGCAACTTACTTCTTGTTTGGCAGGCTACGAGGAAGCATACCTAGCTACTAGTTGTTGTTAAATCCCCATTACACTCACTGACCGGGATTCCCAGTTCCCCAGCAGGGGTCAATGCATTATGAAGGAGCGCCCTGCTTCAGAAGGTTGAAAGCAGATAGTGTGGCGCGGCCTTCACTCCGCTGCGCCGTGTAGGGCTGCGCTACGGCCGCGCTGAGAAGTAATTGCATA
>JBAPPL010000002.1:0-1946 GCA_049280095.1 Candidatus Sulfotelmatobacter sp.
GTGGCTTGGTGCACGTCCATCCCGATATACTTTTCCTGATTCATAAAGGCGCTCCTTTTCGCTAGGTTGGTGATCCGAACAATCTCAACCTACCGCAAAAGTGGGCGCCTTTTTATATTGCGTGTAATGGGGATATTACGCCAACCGTCGCTATGACGTTTTCTCCTTGAGGGCAGAAAGCAGAGCTGCGACCCCGAAAATGAAGAGAGCATAGAAGATCGCATTTAACAGAAGGGCAACCGACATCACGGTTGTGTACGAATGCAAGGCATCGAGAAAGACGCCTAGGCCACGATGACTTGGCGCAACCCGGACAACACGAACTGCGAGCATTGTTCCAGGGGCAACGACGTAGCGAACAGCATCAGAAACCGACACGCTATCCGATATTCCGGTTGCCGTCGCGGCCAAAGGGATGGCCAGAAGCGACGACCAGATCGCTCGTCTCACGCCAGCACTAATCCTGATCGGCTGGTATCCGAGTACCCGGTTCAGGCGCTCACCACGGTAGGCCATATATTCTCGGCAAATATTTTAGCGGATAACTGTCGAAATCGGATGATTACAGGTTTGCCCTTGGTCAGTGAGTGAAATCTGGATTCTTCAACAGTTACGACACAGCACCAGAACGACGCTTTACTGCCACGATGCGTTGGATCACCGCACCTGCCGAATAGCCGAACGCACCGATCACAACTTGCATGAGGAAGAGCTTATCTGCGCAGCGTGATGCGAAATCTGGGTCGCGCCAGGTCTGGATCTGACAGTCTGCTGTAAAGAAATGTTCGACAACACTGGAATGAAAGAGAACGCTTCCTTCTGACCGCCACATTACTACCCTCAGGGCAAACACCAGCAGCGCTGGAATCCAAACCCATGCAGCAGACTTGCCCGTAAACGTGTCAGATACGAGATATGCGAGCCACAACCCAGTCACGAAGACGAATAAGAATAGATGGTCGGAGCAAAACTGCTGCGCGGTTGAGCTGGAATAGGCAATGTGGCGCACGACCGAATACACCGTTACCGCAGAAAAAAGCGCCAGCATCGGAATGGCAAGTATGGCGATGATCAGATGAAATACGAACGCAAGCGCCGGTTTCATTTTGAGCGACCATGCTACCAGAGTCGTTCCCGGCGGCAGGCTAATTGTTGTAAACAGGCGATTTCGCTCATTGAGGGGTTTTGAGCGTAATAGAGATTTTGCGACAGTTATGCCGTCGAGCCTGGGATTGTCGATGAGCATCAGCGGCTGCATTCCAGGTGTTGGTGTCGCCCTTGCGAAACCCTCGCCATCCTGGTCATTCCCACGACCCGCGAAAACGGCCTGCCAGTCGAAGCGCGATCATCAGCTTCAAGAAGTTAAGCACGAGGCGCTCAAGTTTGTGCGGCCAATTCATTGCTTTTCACAATCCGGCTGCGCCGCCCGGATCGACCGCAGTTGATCGAGTTTGTCGCGGATTTCTTTTACTCGATCCTGCCTGCGCTGGTACTCGGCTCTCTCTTCGCGGGTTTGGTCTTGTTCTGGCTTCTTCCAATACAAAATGTTGGCGGCATTGATAGAAACCAACTCTCGGAGCAGAGCCGCAATTATGGCACTGGTTGGATTTCCGGTCTGCATCTTCTCTGAATTTCGCAGTCTGCCATTCCTTATGAAACGGACGCCGTAACAATGGTCACAACTAGTTGTGACCGCCAAACAATGCACGTTTACCCGGAACTTGCTAGGAGCGTACGCCATTAGGGAACTCCTGTCTGTGCGTTGTATCACGTCCGCGGCGGTCACTTACCAAACCACGCGATTGCCCCAAACCCCCTGGCAGGGGTCAATGCATTATGAAGGAGCGCCCTGCTTCAGAAGGTTGAAAGCAGATAGTGTGGCGCGGCCTTCACTCCGCTGCGCCGTGTAGGGCTGCGCTACGGCCGCGCTGAGAAGTAATTGCATA
>JBAPPL010000003.1:0-33192 GCA_049280095.1 Candidatus Sulfotelmatobacter sp.
CGTACCAAAACCGACTTGCCACCACAGGAGGCGGCAGAGTAGAACATTCTCAGTCCTGGACGGCCAATCCCGTTGGCCGGTTTTGAAGTGATAACTGTTGGCCGCTTTTGAAGTGATCACTGAGGCCTTCAATTCAGACTCAGCCATAACGCTGAGTGAAACGCCGCTACGAGTGCTACGCGGCCTGGTGTCAGATGCTCCTTCAATTCAGACTCAGCCATAACGCTGAGTGAAACGGGGGCTGCTGCGTGGGCTGCTGCGTGGGATGCTGCCCTTCAATTCAGACTCAGCCATAACGCTGAGTGAAACGCGTTCACCACAGCCAGGGCGTAGAAGGATTTCTTCCTTCAATTCAGACACAGCCATAACGCTGAGTGAAACAGTCAATAGCCTTAGAGGGGAATGCCCGGTCCTTGTTCCTTCAATTCAGACTCAGCCATAACGCTGAGTGAAACGACGCAAATGGAAATCAGTGCTCCGTGGAGTATTGCCTTCAATTCAGACTCAGCCATAACGCTGAGTGAAACCGCTTGGTAAAAGGTTTGCGTTGCTGCCGTTTCAAGACTTCACCTCTTTTCTCTTGACGCAAACCTCCGAGTTGCACCAAATACCTAGACGTTTGCGAAGATTCCCAATCCTGAGTACCTACCGCTGCCAATCGCTACGACCCCCGCTACGGGCTCAGCAAACCCCACGAGCAGGTTCACACGTGGCAGTTTGTCATGCCCATGCTTCGCAGACACCTTGAAGTCATCGGTGCGCCGTTTGACTTCACATACTGCGACAGGCATGGGAAGACCAGCGTGCGCGAACATCTTTGCGTACACCCTCGCTCTCTTCTTTGCATCTCCGTTGTGATAACCACTCTGCAGCACAGGTGTGACCGACTTCCATTTGCACGAGGCGGATGTGTAGTTAGAAAACACCGCATCATGTTCGGCAGGCATCAGGTATCCGTGGTCTTCACCTAGCGACGCCCCCGCCAGCTTCGCAGTTGCTGCTTTGACCAACGTAGTGTCAGTCGAAGAGATAACCACGCGACGAATCATTCCGTCTTTGAAGTCCGGCGTTGGCAAAGGGTAGATGGCAAGGCGAGGTGCCGTGAGATCGTGGCCGTCTGCATTCTTGATCTTCGCGGTCATTGCGGCGCGGCGGATACGCTCCACGACTTCTGTGGCCTGCTGTGCAGGTACAGGCTCAGTCAACTCGAACAATGCGTGAGACAAATGCTTAGGAGGATTCTTGGCATAGGCTACGATCTTGTAAACTACAGGGACCTTAGGAAACGCATAGTGTGCGAAGAGCGACGCCACGGAGCCCTGCATTGGTACTCGCAGCGAAGTCTTCCCGTCATCTGCAACGCGATAGGCATCGAACCTCCCATTCGGCAGCGTCTCACACACAGAAGCGAAGACCCAGTCCCCGGCGCGACCCAGCGTGTGAATCTTCTGCACCGCTTCAGACAAGCGAGGCAACAATTCAACTGGTACTTCGTACTCGTAGATCACATGGGCAGAATCGGCGCAGCCGAATAGCCGCACGATGTCCTTCTTCTTTGTGCCTGTATTCACATGCTGCAAGCGTTCATCATTGTTGATCACGAAGCGAGCATAATCATAGTGGGCAGTTACCTCTAAGGCATAGAGTGTCGGGCTCTGTGTCTCCAAGGTGCTCAGCACATCCATGTACTGATCTTGCGAGGATGCAATGATCGCTTGGATTAGCTTCAACGGCGAAGGAGGAAATTCAGTCCCTCTATAGTCTTCTACATACTTCACTGCGATGTAAATTCTCATGTTCTTCTCTCCTAAGTGTTAAGACCCGTGTCGAAGCACGAGTGAAAACGAGGACTTGACCGAAATGCACAACAACTGGCTCGACATCCTTCAATTGGGACCCGATGAAAGCACGAGTGAAACGAAACTCTGGAAGTTGTCCAGCATTCCGAATTTGTAGCTTCAATTGAGACCCGTGCCGAAGCACGAGTGAAACTAGCTGAAACATTGACCCGTCTCCAATATTCTGGCCTCTTCAATTCAGACCCGTGCCAAACCGCGAGTGAAAGCCCTGCGTCCCGTGGATCACGGCGTTCATCGATTTCGTCCTTTAATTGAGACTCGCGCCAGAGCACGAGTAAAATTACGGGCACCTGAACTCGTAAATCGCCGTCTGCACTCTTCGATTCAGACCCGTGATGAGGCACGAGCAAAACCTTGAAATCCTTTCATGCCGATTCAAGGAGCGTTCTTCGAAGACCTTCAATTAAGACCCAGGTTTGCGGCTGGGTGATTCCCGCCCATTTCAAAGACGATCTAAGCTGGCACAAGTTCTGCCGCCGGTTCTGTTTTTGCTTTGCCACTCTTCTTTGCCTTCGTCTTCTCCTCCTTTGCGTCTGCTCTGCCCAATGCCGAGGCATGTGCCGCGTTCGCGTCATAGACGAAATCAATCGCTTCACCCAATCCGAACTCCTTTGCAGCTTTCTTCGCAAACACCAGAACGTCTTCGTGCTTCAACGATATGTCAGATCGCGTGCCATCTTCCGCAAACGTGCTGTACGTGGTATTTGTGGCAACCAAGTTGCATCCTTCACGTAGATCGCCAGAAACAGGGTAAGAAAGAGCGAACAAACCCAGTGCCAAAACATATTGCTGCAACTTGGCGGTTTCCTCCGCGTTGGCCCCGCGAAGAGAGCGTATGCCCCGGACGTTGAGCCGAGCATTCCGCGTGATGTCGCCCTTCACGATCACACCACCCAGTCCGTTGTAGGGACAGTCAAGCAAACCTTCGGTGCTCAAGTCCTTCGTGACTTGATCCTCCAAACGAGGGACAGAGCTAACGAACTGTCCAGCACTTGGAACCTCGATGACGTTGTGTGCGCGAACTTCGCTGTTGAACAAGCGCACAATTTTCGTAAATGTTTTGCGTGAATCCCAGAGACCGAACAACAGTGAAGTGGGGGCTAACTTTGCAACTTGGGTAGCGTTACCTTTGGAGAAGCCCTGCAACGCCGCCTCAACAAGTACAGCCTTATTTGAGAAGCGCACCACAGCATCCGCTAACCGGTGTCCTGCTTCGGTCAAGAATATAGTGTCCTCTCCAACTTTTATTTTGGAGTCAGGAACTAAACCTGTTCCGTTCAAAGCAGGCTCAATGCGATTGGCTTGGGACTGGTGTGTGTCGAGCACAACGTCTTTGACGCCTGCGTTGTCGTAGATCAAATATTGGCCTACACCATCTCTGTCAGGAAATGTTGACGGTTTAAGAGGCTCATCTGGGAATGCTGCCTCCAACGTTTGTTTAACACTCACTACCGCAACTTTCGTAATGTCCAGCATTTTGTTTCTCCTTAAATTGTGTGATTTATTGTTAACGAAACTCATCAACAGCCCGTCCGTCGAATTCAGACTGCAGCCGCGATCCCCTGCTGCAGTGACACTATCGACTTTACTTCTCTCATTCCTTGCGAAACCTTTGCAAAACTGACTTCATAACCCTGAGAGTGCAGACTCGGCACTTCTTGTCTACACGCTGCATGTGCAACGTTGACGCGCACAGCTCGCGCCCACGTAAAGTACCGCAGAGGCTTCAACTGGGGCCTGAAGTTCTGCAGACCCATTGCGACTAGGAACTCAGTGAATGGATACAGCACGGAAGGCTCCCCTGCATCCTTCTGACTGTAACCAGTCATGAGAGGGTCACGTGAAGCGCGAGTGTCGAGGTTGAACGTGCTCCTCGTCTTCGCCGTCACGTTGAACTCCAAACAGAACTCACCTTGCATTAGGCTCTGGTAATTCGTGAGCATCATGCAAGGCGTCGTCGTACCGGCCCAAAGTTTCAACACATTGCCTTTCTCTTTGTAAGCGTCAAGCCACCAGTTCAATTCCAATCCACTGCAGCGCACAGGTGCAATGTAGGGGTCATCGAATGGTAGAGCTTCGACTGAGAGCGTCCTCAGATCGGGTAATGCGATGTCCCTCTCAGACGTGACGCAAAAGTCAACGAGATTCCCTTCGCCCTCGAAGTGGCTCAGGAGATTAGAGTCTTGATGGCTCAGGACTTCAAGAATTCCCAGCGAAGCAAAATACTCCGCTGGGTTCATACGGTTTATCTTCTGCGCTAACTCCATGTTTGACTTCTTCCATCGCTCGGACCCATGCCGAAGCATGAGTGAAACCATCACCCCGCTGGGCTTACCGTACAACAACTGGTAGCTTCAACTGAGACCTAGTCTTCTCGACTGAGTGAGATATTTCCAGTGACAGCACATGTTGTTCGAATTCGACTTCCTTCTATTGAGACCCAGCCTTGCGGCTGAGTGAAACTTCCATGCCTGCGTCCGATCTAGTTCCCTGCTTCTACACCCTTTAATTGAAACCCAGCCTTGCGGCTGAGTGAAACGGCTGCG
The DNA here is from genome assembly GCA_049280095.1 of Candidatus Sulfotelmatobacter sp. Classification (GTDB taxonomy): domain Bacteria; phylum Acidobacteriota; class Terriglobia; order Terriglobales; family Acidobacteriaceae; genus Sulfotelmatobacter. Next base: position 4,406 of record JBAPPL010000003.1, read on the forward strand.
ACAAGAGTTGCACGGCGTTTCGCTGCATCCTTCAATTGAGACTCAGCTTTGCGGCTCAGTGAAACGAATTTTCCCTGAGTTGGTTCCGGTGAAACTTTTCCACCTTCAATTGAGACCCAGCCTTGCGGCTGAGTGAAACCACCAAAGTCGGAGCGGAACGTCCCGGAGCCTACCTCCTTCAATTGAGACCCAGCCTTGCGGCTGAGTGACGCCGCTTCGTAACCGCTCGCTGTTGCTTATTTGTATCCACCTCCTTCTACGCAAAGCATCAGACCGCCCGAGATCGTACTGGGTTTGCGTAGTTATCTACTCTCCACTTGCATATGCATCTGCTGTCTTGAAAATTGCCTCGATGTAGGCCAAGCCCCACCAACCGTATTCGCCTTGCAGTTTCGCAAAGCGATTCACTTGATCCACCACTTCATCTTCATCACGTTGCACTGGTGCTAAGTCCCGAGAGCCGCACCACGTTGGCCTCGCACTGCTATGGTGAGAAGCTACGAGATGCTTGGTTAATCCATCGGCTCCATCAGCCATCGCCAAGGATTCAAACTCGTGTCGAAAACCTTTAAGACTGAGAGGGCTCTTGAATCTGCCACTGATCTTCGCTAGAGGAGGGTTGTTCATCTTTCCTGTCGCTGCAATCTGCCAGATGGGATTCGCTTTGCCCATGTCATGCAATCTTCCTGCGTGCTCCAAAGCTGTGATGAACTCAGCGGACAGACAACATCGCGTCGCAAAGTCCTTGGTAAATCCTGTGACTTCCTCGGAGTGATCGGTCAGTAAAACTCGCTCGCCGCGCTTGATGTCTCTTAGCTTGCGCACGATGAGAATGTTGCCGTTCACTTCTTTGCTAAACACATCTTTCTGAGCCTTCTCTGCTGCAGGCACATCATCCACGGGGCACAAAATGCGTTGCCGCGCTTCATGTTGTTTGTGCGCCTGCGTTGCGATGTCCAATTGTGCGTCGTCTGTGTTCTTGGCGGAGAACATACCTCCCGTTAACCCTCCTACGGTTGGCGGCAGGATTAGCTGGCAATCGCGCAGGCTCCTATTGCCTAACTCTGACAATTTGCAGACTCTTCGTGTTGCATCTGCCTCAACGACAATGACCTCCACATCTTCGTGGTTGTGTAGGATCGTGCCAACCACTTCCAATGCCTGCTTCTCTGTTTCATTCAACTTCTCGAAGCTCAGCAGGCGCATATGCTTCATGTACTGCTCAAAATCGAAGTCAGACAACTTTATAAGCAGAGGCACCTCAGACCGCCACGCGATTTCCACGTAGTGTGTGTTGGACGCCTTGCCCCGCAGGTACCCGCTGATGTCTATGTCGTGTCGCAGCGATGTCATGCTCAGCACATCAAGCACTGCAGGTTCTAAGATCGGAATCACGGACCTCGGTTTGGTTAATGCGGCGAGCTGCTCTCGCTTGCCGTACAGGTTCCAGCACGATGCATTTCCCTTCAAAGTGTTGATGAAGTTCAGGTCCGCTTCTCGCTCAAACTTCTTGATCTCGGCATCTTTGTAGACCACAGTGATTTGTGCCTTCTTTGCTTCTGCAAATCGATTACACCGGCCAAACCGCTGCACTAGCGAGGCAGCAGAGGTCATATCAGTGATCATTCGCGTTGAAGTCAAATCGATACCAACCTCTCCAGCCGAAGTAGCTACGAGGAAGCGGGGATCAGAAGGCTCCTGAGCAACGGTGAATGTTTTGAATATCGGGTTGTCCACCAGTTCGTCACGTTCCTTGCCCCTGATCGTGCCCGTCAATGCGATGACGTTTGGAAAACGCTCCTTCAGAGAACTTGCGATCTCAACAACAGTCCGAGGGGATTGCACAAAGATGATCGTGCGCTGTGGAGGGTCCTTCATTGCGATGCTTATGACGGTCGTGATCACACTCGGTGCCTTCACCAACGTAAGCGCCTTTCGTGCGTTCAGTCGAGCGTTCAACGTGGCGTTCGCCAGATCGGCTTCGGTCAGTGCCAAGGAATCACTAGAAGTTGACGTGGCAGACATTGTCATCACGCTGAAGCACTTCAGCTTTCCCCCTGCGTTCTCCACATTACGCAGCAACACCTCGAAGGCTGGGACAAGATGACACTCATCGAAAACGATCAGTGTGTCGTTGCCGAGTAGTCCTGCGTGCCGTGGGCGATCATACGCACTATCTCCGTATCCGCTAAACATTAGCCGAGAACCAACCATGTCCACAGTGCCCACGATCACTGCCGGACGAAAAGGCAATTTGCTCCATTCTTCGTTATCCGCTAGTTCGCCACGCAGTGTTGATACACCCAACATTGCCTCGTCCGGTAGCGTGAATGAGGTGAGCGCACTCTGCAGCTCAGAAGACAGTCGGGTCACGATCTTTTCAACCACAACTGTAGCTTGATCAACAACAGAGCGACGATCCACGACGTATACAAGACGCCTTGGCAAGGTCGGGTTCTTGATGAACGCTAGAAGCCACACGGGGATTGCACTCGTTTTTCCCGAGCCTGTAGGCAGGTTTATGTTCTTTGGGATGTTGCCCAGCACTAGGTTATTGAACAACGCGATCTGCCAAGCGTAGGGTTCATAGCCGGTCAGGATTTGGAATTCACTGGCGAACCACCGTGACAACTCCATGGTTGTTCCTCAATCCTACAATCTTCACCCAAGGATTCTATTCGCTTTTGGTGAAGTGGCAACGGGTCCCTGCCGCTTCGTCTTTAAGCGTGGCGAAATGTAGAGTCAATCTTTTCCATGATCTTCTCTGCCCATTGTACGGATGCGGATATTAGCTTGTCCGTCCGCGGGCTTCCCTGCGGACCTCCGAACAAATCATCGGCTCTTTCCATGTGCAGACTCGCCAGAATCGCTGCCATGATCCCGATCACTCGTTTGCGTCCTTCGTCCATGGACGAGAATTGTACACTCTTCGCCATATCTTCGCCGTGCTATTCACCTCCCTTCACCGAACATCAAAATCGAACTGTGCGAACGACAATGCAGCAGCTACACTGAAGCGCGGATATTTCGTAGCTCTCTGGGAAACCTTCGAGTAGTGGAGGGCGGAAAGGGCGGCGTAACCTATGATCAGAGATGTAAAGCTGTGGTGGTTACGGCAGAGGGCGAAAAGATCGAATAAGAACTACTCGAAGTATGTCGCCTCAGCCAAAGGGGAAGAACGAGAATCCCTGATTAGCGAGGCGATGAGTGTTCGGGACGAACAGCGCGACCAAATCTTAACCCTCAGTTCACTGCTCTTGTCGGATAAAGCTGAAAGTCTCGGCATACCTGTGCCACCATTCGGTGATAAAACAGCGTGGGAGGAAGGTTGGATGCCGGGAACCGTTCGTCTGAATGTGGAAGCACAAGCCCGATTACGTCAAGCCATCCGCAACGAGCACCGCGAGAAGTGGAGCATATTCGCTTTTGTGGTCAAAGAAATTGTCGCTCCAGTTATCGGAGTGATCGGTGCAATCATGGGGCTGTTGTCGCTGATTCACGCGCTTCATTCAAAGTAGCCCTCTACCCGGTTTGTACCTTTCGCGCAGTCCCGTCCCCAAGCCTGCTATCATCTTCAGCCGAGGGGAAAACAACCAAATGGGGAACATATCTAAGATTGTTAAGCATTTGAAGACGGAACGTGATCGAGCGGAAAAACATTTGTCTGCATTGAATTTAGCTCTAGCCGCTTTTGTTGGGACGTATCACGGAGCCAAACCAACACGCAAGAAACGAACGATGTCCGCTGCCGGACGTAGGAGAGTCGCGGCAGCGCAACGCGCACGCTGGGCGAAGGTCAAGGCACAACAGAGGAAAGCGGCCTAGCCGCATGGATTGTTCACCTGCCATCCTTCACGCTTTCCAGCAGCACCTGCAGACGGCGGCAGCCGAACCGTCGCAGGGCTTTCGGCCAGCTCGCGCAGCCGCATTCGGTCCTTCGCTTTCCCCTCGGTCTTCGATACCGAACCCTATCGGTTCAGATTGGCTTCTACCTTCCATTCTGACTCTGTATAAATCCGATATTCATTCGGCTGCCCCGTAGTCTTGAAGTAGACATTCTCAGCTTCAACTCGATCAGCAGAGTAGTGCCGGGTAAACCACGCCTTTAATGCTCCCGGCTGCCCCAAACATGTATGGCCCGGATGTCTCGCTCCTTTGACGAACGGCAGACCAGAGTACTTGGCCCCCACGGAATCGATCAAATGGATAGTATCTCGTATGGCCGGATAGCCGTCTGTGCACTGTTTCACATTAATTTCTCTACGCCTCCACCCATCGCTCGTCGCGCTAGATAGATCACAGATTCGACCGACCAAAACCCCTGTGGGATGAGCGGATCGCATAGGGGACTGCGAGTGAGTCCGTACTGGCTCACCGGTAGCGGCGCAAGCTTTGTCGCCGATTTCGAAAAAATGTCCATAAACCCACAGGGCTCTATCTACAGGCCGAGATATGAGCATGGACGAACTTCCGAATTGTGATGGGCAAGCCTTGTTGATAGCGCGAAGCAAAGTCATGTAACGGTCATATTCATCCCACTTTTGAAGTTCTTTATAGTGGACCCGAGAACCGGGGGGCGAATCTTGTGTAATCGCATGGGCGGCGATATGTGCATACTTATCGTAAATTGGGTATTTGCCCTGAGAAACGAAGAAGAGGACGGTGAGAATGTAAACGTTGCCGAAGCCCGCAAGCTGAGGAGCCAAATCAAAAAGGTACCGAGGATTGCCTTGGCTTATATGCTTCAATATCGTGTTCATACTATTGGCCAAGGATGGAATGCTCTGGGAGAAGTCTCGGGTTCCCCATTGAACCTTTGCCGTTAATGTTGTGGTCCAGTTTTGCAGGTATTCGATCCGCTGATTGGCCTCAGAACCGCCATGATCAATTAACCCGCCAATTTTCCACGCCATTGCAAGAATCAAATCATGTTGAGACAAGGGGACTGTTTTGGCTAATAGAGCGCACACCTGATCCTCGACAAACCGGCTGCTCTGGTTGCGGCCACTGATCCGTCGGCCCCAAGTTGGACCATTGAGAAAATAGTACGGCTCGTAGGTCTTCAGCCATTGTTGACATTGAATCGAATTTCCCTGTTCATCAAAAAAGGTCATGGGACTCTCTCCTTCGCTGCTCACAACGTCTGCCGATGCCTGCCCTCAGAGTGGCATACTAGCCGTAGGTGCCTAATCTCTGCTTCAGGGCATTTCAGTTCCGGGCTTCCATACGCTCTGAGTATACTCGGGGGAGTCTCCGCAGCCATTTTGAAGACGGTACTCGTTGCGATGCTGACGGCCCGCAGATCGAAAGATCGAACGTAGAATCGGCGAAGTTAGGAGAATGCCCATGGCTCCAGACTGTATCGACCAAAAAGCAGGAGGTTTTCTTCGCGAAGTAATGAAGAAGTCGGTCCCGGAGATCGTCGCTGGGTGTGGGTGGGAGTACGATTTCGGTGACCTTTGGGAAGCACGGCTGCATTGGAGCGGGTGCCCTGTGTGCCGACCTGAGTTCGCGGCTGTGCCAGCTCTCTTCAGGCAAGTGGGAGTTGGATTGGAGAATAAGTGGCGAGATGAACTGTCCTTTTGTAAGGACAACTTTCTAGCCAAGAAAGCCTCGCTTCTAGCGGCAGCTGGCGATGCGCCGAGCGCCTATCCTGAAATCATTGTGGAATGCGCCTTGTGGTGGGATGATATGTACTCGTTTCTGTGTCATGGTCAGGAAGTACTGAGCCTTAGAGTGCCTATCGGTTCCCGAGAGGAACGCGACGCGTGGCCGGGCGCATGGGAGCCAAATTCGACGGGTTGGAGAGAGTTCATCCGCACACTTGAATTTGACATCCAGTGTTTCGTTTACGGCGTTATGTTCTCCCACGACTTGTTCATGCCCGTCCGTGAAAGGATGGACTCCGAGTACGCTGAAACTGGCGGCACGATCGAAGCGTCGAAAGACCTCCAGCAACGTATGCAAATGGCAATCGCGAACTCTCAGCTACAACCGGACGTCTTGTTTTCGATTATTGAAACGGCGTCCTTGTGCGACAGCCTAATTTTTGGAGGACGATTAGAAAAAACTATTATGGGGACGACGGTTGCACCCACGGATTTTCCGCAAAAGATACTGACTGCACAGGAAACGACGGCGCTTCAAGGCGTCCGTCGAGAATGGAAGAGGGACTTCGATAACATGGAGGATTCCCTCGATTCCCTGAAGGCAGGGCAAAATGCAATTGTGCGCCTGTTTGAGGAACACAAGCGCCCGGCGGCCTCCTACGAACCGTCCATAGCTGCACAGCTTGGACAGCCGCTATATTCGCGGTTGCACCAAATGACCCAGCGTGCACTTCAAGTGGTTGAGCATCTGTACAACGTAAATCAGGAGGCCGATGGCTTTGCCTTGTTCGCCGTAAGGATGGCACAGGGTTACGAGAACGAACTGAACGTTCGGATTATCGGGCCCATTGTGATCGAGCTGTTGGCTACTGGCACGCAGACTTATGACGCTCAGGGGAAATCGAAAGAACCATTGATCCGCTGGGGCAAGGATCACAAGCGCGGCATGACATTGGGTAGCTGGGCTTGGTATCTGAAGTACGACCCAACTATGCGCGGCAAGGTCTCTGAGCGCGGATTCGATGTGGAAGCAATCTCGAAAGACGCCGCATGGGTCAGCGAGGTTCGCAACAAAGCCGCCCATGATTTCGCTTGCGACCGAACATTGGCGGATGAGTTGCGGCGGCGAATCTTGTGCCGTGATGGCATTTTGAGCCGCCTTCACCCTACGGTGGCAACTGCCGCCGACGCGTTGACGGCTTAACCCTCCCCAATGCGCAGCAAACATCGTTGTATCCACTGTCTCATCGGTAATTTCCCAGATTTCAGCCAAGGGGGCATTGAACGCCCGTCCCTAGGCAGGGCGGGTGAACCGCTCTATGAAGACTTGCAATCGGTTGAGTTGGTTATAGTTTTCTGGCAAAAGCGGTGCAAACTGGGTCAAGCCGGGGACGCCAACCGCGTAATTTATTCTCGACGACTTAACATCTGAGCTCGCCGCAGAACGCCGCAAAAACACATCCATGGTACGTACTAGCGCCGCTCGTTGAACTTGAGGAACGACGTGCGCGTACGTAGCAACCGGGGATGGCGTACCATGCTTCAAGGAAGGCATAGAGGCAGGAATCGCCCCCCTGCTCGACGATACTACCTTTGAACTGTGAGCAACACGACAATGAAACGACTGACCGTTGTAATCGATGAGGAAGGGCGTGTCGAAGTTCAGGTTGAAGCGAACTCGGCGGCGGAGACGCGAAGATTACAGGGCGTATTCAACGCAGCTTTTGCGGAGAACGGGTTCAAACCTCTTCAACACCTTGACCTGTCCGAGGCTTGCGTTCCCACTCAGGCGCAAGTGACCTCAACGTGACTTGGAACTGAGCGAACATATTCGCAGGAATACCGGCTGGATGTACTTTAGGGGGAAATGTAACATGAAATCCCATCGCTTTCTGGTGTTCGTTCTAGCGCTCTGGGCAGTCCTTGTACCCTTGGCACTCGGAAGAGACCGAAACCCTAAAGACTATCCTCAGCAAGTGAAAGTCATTACGTTTCAAAGGCAGCCGTGCGCCCGTCAGTTTGGCAACGTCACCCGTGTGTGCCACTACATTACTTTCCAACTGGACACGCAGACATTTACCGCTTCGTGCTTCCGCTGCGATCCTCTCCTGCCCGGTGAAAAATATCCGGCTCGGCTGGACCAAAAGAATCTCGTTCTCTATGTAATCCATCAGAAAGGCAACGGAAGCTGGGGGCAGGACGATTATGCGATAACAGACATGAGCAGCGAACAACCCGCGACATCAGAAAAGCAGCCTTGAGGAAGATGTAATTCGGAATCCCCTTTTTTGATTCCAAAAACGGCAACGCCATGAACGTTCTTAGGCCACAGCCTGAGCCGCTAGACCTCTTCGACCTCCCCCTTCTTCACCTTGCTCTTGTGCTCACGTTCGGGCTCTTTCTTCTGTAATTCTTCCATGCGTCCGATTGCGCTCTGAGCGATGGCTTTCCCCTGATGGACGTATCTTTGACTGATCGTGATCGAAGAGTGCCCCGCCGCTCGGGGTCATTCTTCGTCACGCCAGTTAAGCTCAGCAATCTCAACCCACACGTTCTCGGGGGCGAATGCTGCCAAAACACGAGCCCTGTGCGCGATCCTGTCGAACACTTCTGGGTCCTTGCATTTGTTCTGCTTCGCTGCCTTTGCCAGATTGAGGATTGCCCGAGTTTCCCATTTCGGGGACTTCCGTCGTCGCTCGACCCGTTCAGGGACATCAATCGTTACCGAACGTCCGCTCTTACCTGTGAGATACCGTTCGACAACGGATTTCGGGATTCGTAAAACGCGATAACGCCGCCGACCAAGCCGAGACGATTTCCGAGACTCGCTCTGAGAGCCTAGGTCAATGACTCCGTCCATCTTTGCGAACCGACGGATGACGGCATCTTCGCCACACTGCAGAATGGCGGCGACATCGCGGACAGTCAGTAGAATGTTGCTCATTGTGCCGCTCCCGCACCCCAAGAACGCACGGGAAGTTTCGCCAATCGCTCTTCGCTTCGCTTGCTCTCCAGACTCTTGTAGTGCCTTTCGACAACAGCGACCGTGTCACCGAGGGCGTCAGCAACATCGGTCAACGACCAACCTTGGCCGAGCCAAAAATCGACCGCCGTATCCCGGAAGCGATGGGACAGATTTCCCTTGATCCACAGCCCCGCGGCCTTCATCAGCGTCCGCAAATCTTCCTGCCACAAACCAGTCGCAGACTCAGGAAGGCTCGTCCCGTTCCAAAAGACGTACCTCGGGTTGCCGTTCGTGACAGCGATGAGTTCGTGGTACAGCGACGGGTCGAGCTTCTGTCGGACAGGCTTGTCGGTCTTCTGGCGTTTGATGCGGAGCCAACCGTCCCGAATATGGTCTCGTTCGAGTTGGACAGCATCCCGAATCGCCAACCCCGTTGCGACTTGCAAATGAATGAGTGCAACGACGCGGGCTACTTTCTCAGTCTCAGGAAATATCTTCGGGACGTGTGCGAGAAGGTTTGTCAACTCCTCTTCCGTAAACGGTTGCGGTTCGAGACGTGCGTTGTCTGCCTTCGTCAACTTAATCGGCTTGAGGGCATCGAGAATTCCCTTCAGATTGTCTCGACAGCACGACCGCAGGAAGCCCCGAAGATTCTGCTGTGCTTTCTGGCGGGTAACTCCAGACTTCCAATTCCACGTACTACGGTACTCGATGACATCGGTCGGAGTGATTTCGGACGGGAAGAACCTCGACCGCCCAGCCATGAAAGAGTCGAAGAGGTTGAGTTGATAGCGGAGTTTCCTGATAGTCGCATTGCTCAACCGCTCGCCTTGCTTGGCGAGAAGGAAGGTCTCAATCGACTGCTTAATCGTCTTCTGGGTCTCGCTGACAGGGAGCGGGGTCTGGTCGCCTGCGTCCAGCCGCTTCTGTGCCTCTTCCCGCTTCTCCTCAGCTTGCGCCCAACTCCGCACCCCAGACGCAAACCGATGCTGCCTGCCCTTGTGGGAACGACCGCAGAGGCATGCGTCCCCGGAGTACCGGAGCCACTTCGGACAGTCGCATCCCCGGAAGAATGGCTTGCCGTCGTGCTGGCATTCGGCCCGATGCCTGACGTAAACCGTGACTATCGCTTTCCTCACCATGCTTTTAGTCTAGCACGGTATCTAGCACAAAACAACGGAAATATGCGAATTTTGCCGCAAAATGTGGCGGAAGCGAGTGGGGGTCGAACCCACCGGCGACAGGGGAACCTGCCGCCCGCCGGTTTTGAAGACCGGGACGATCACCGGACCGCATGCGCTTCCAGACGAGCCGCATTTCAATTGCGAGAAGTGCCGAAACAACTAAGGAGCGTAACACTGCGCGAAGATCCGCGCTCATGCGCGCAATCAATGGCTGATTTTACTCAGCCGCTAACGGCCCGTCTGCCCTCGCTACTTCGGCTGGGGCACGATGCGCAGATAGGGCTTGGGTGACTTCCATCCCCCGGGGTACTTCTGTTGCGCTTCGTCGTTCGATACCGAAGGCAGGATGATCACTTCGTCGCCCTGCTTCCAGTTCACCGGGGTGGCAACTTTGTGCTTGGCCGTGAGTTGCATCGAATCGAGAACACGCAACACTTCGTCGAAGTTGCGGCCTGTGCTCATCGGGTAGGCGAGCTGAAGCTTGATCTTCTTATCCGGACCGACGACGAATACCGTGCGCACGGTGGCATTGTCCGCCGCCGTACGGCCGTCGGAAGTGTTCCCGCTCTCCGCCGGCAGCATGCCGTAGAGCTTGGCGACCTTAAGTTGCGGATCGCCGATCATCGGGTAGTTCACCTTGTGCCCCTGGGTCTCTTCGATATCGGCGGCCCACTTGCCGTGGCTGCTCACCGGGTCGACGCTCAGCCCGATGATCTTGGTGTTGCGCTTGGCGAATTCCGGTTGCAGGCCGGCCATGTAGCCAAGTTCGGTGGTGCACACCGGAGTGAAGTCTTTGGGATGGGAAAACAAAATCGCCCAACCGTCGCCGATCCATTCGTGAAAGTTGATCGTCCCCTGGGTGGTTTCAGCCGTGAAATTAGGGGCGATGTCATTGATGCGGGGGATTCTTGAGACTTCGATTTCAGTCACAGTGCTCATATTCCTCTCCTCATGAATTCAATCGGTTCGAAGCAGTTGGAGTTGGCCAGCCACAGCCGCCAGAAGTCGAGTGAGTATCGGATGAAAACGAAACCCACCCGTTTCGCCGGGTGGGTTGGAAGAAATCTCGCTGGCTCCCTACCCACACGGCGGCAAACAAGTACAACAACACATGCCGCCGGCGTTGGTGGAGCAGAACATGCAATTAAGAATAGAACCCTGGCATTACCCTGTCAACCGCAAGACCGCCAGCAGAGCCGCTCTCCACTGAGTTTTCCTGCATCGCAAAGGCAGCCGTGAGCATCTCTAACTTTTCACAGCGGAAGCAATAAATTCTCTGTTTCGGGAAACGATTCATGAGCCCTCCACGACGTCTGGCGATGGTGCAATGGGACGTTTTCTCTTCGCGTCCGCTCGAGGGCAACCCGCTGGCCGTATTTCTCGACGGCCGCGGATTGACCGACGCCGAGATGCAGGCACTCGCCAAGGAAATGAATCTTTCCGAGACGACGTTCATCCTGCCTCGCGATCCCGCCACCGAGCGCGAGCGGGGCGTCCGCGTGCGCATCTTTACGGTGCGGGAAGAGCTGCCGTTCGCTGGCCATCCCACGCTGGGAACGGCCTTTGCATGGCGCAGCCGGGGTGACGAAGACGGGGGTGACGAAGAGAAGCCCGGCGCCGCGCAAGTCGTGCTTGAGCTCAACGTCGGCAAAGTGCCGGTGAGTTTCGAAGACAGGGCTGGCCAGCCCGCGTTCGGCGAGATGACGCAGATCAATCCTACCTTCGGAATTCAGCACGAGCGCGAAGCCATCGCGCTTGCCACGGGGCTGCGCACCGAGGACTTCGACGATTCGCTGCCCATTGAAACGGTTTCGACTGGACTTCCCTATACAGTGACCCCGCTGAAGTCGCTCGCGGTTATCGGGAATTTGCAGATCGACCTGAAACGCGCCACCGAGTATCTGACCCAGACCGAGGGCAGGTTTTTTTATTTTGTTACTCGCGAGACCGTGGATCGCGAAGCCCGCCTCCACGCCCGTATGCTCTTCTACAACGGCGAGGACCCGGCCACGGGCTCAGCCGCGGGCTGCACCGCCGCCTGGATGGTGGCGCACGGCGTGGCCAAGTCCGACGAACGGGTGCTCATTGAACAGGGCATAGAGTGAAACGCCCCAGCCGAATTTTTGTGCGGGCCTCACTCAGCGATAACCGGGTAGTTAACGTGCGCGTTGGCGGGAACGCGGTTGAAATTTTGCGTGGCGAAGTTTTTCTCTAGTCAATAGCCCGCAAGCGGCGCAGAATCGCGCCTTCCGCAGCACCATAAAAAGTCAATGGCCAAAATTTGCCATTTGCTTCGATGGCACTTTACAGCGAGCGTCCCTTGCCGTTAGCATCGCTTCGCTCCTAAAATTCTTCACGAACAGAGAAAACTTCCGCGTGACTTCCGGTCACAGCCGGCATCATGTGGATACGGACGGTGAATGAAACCCAAGCGCACGATTCTTTGTGTTGATGATAACGATCAGTCCCTTTCCTACAGAAAAATCATGCTCGAGACCCGCGGCTACCGCGTGGCCAGCTATTCCCGCGGTGAAGAAGCCCTGGAGCGCTTTAAACAGGGCGGCATCGATCTGGTGGTCACCGACATGGCCATGCCCGGACTCGACGGTCCGCAGTTGATCGCCGCCATCAAGAATCTGTCGCCCCACACCCCGGCCATCCTCATCTCGAGCAAGGTCCGCGTGTACGATCATGAATCGCAAGCCGACGTTTTCCTGGCGCGCGGGATGTATGCCCCAGCCGATCTGCTGGAGCGAATCCGTCTTCTGCTGGTCCGCAAGCGCGGTCCCAAGCGAATGCAGGAGCGCCCGCCGCAATTTGCCCACCGCCAGGGAGCGGCCTAGAACCGCTTGACCGCAGAGTACGCGAAGAGCGCCAAGAAATCCTGAGGATCTGTTCTTTTCCTCTTGATTTTCTCGGCCGCCTCGGCGCGCTCGGCGGTTGATTGCTTTCCCTCGTGTAAGATCGACTCAAGCATGGGCGCATTCATCGAAGCCATTGACTTGCACAAAACTTATCGCGTCGGCAAGATCGACGTCCCCGCCCTCCGCGGCATCTCCTTCAACGTGCAAAAAGGAGAGTTCGTCACCGTCGTCGGCCCCTCCGGCAGCGGCAAGTCCACCCTGTTCTATCTGCTCGGCGGCCTCACCCGCGCCGATTCCGGCAAGGTAATCCTCGACGGCGACGATTTCTCCACGCTCTCCGATGCCGAGCGCACCCGCATGCGCAAGCGCAAGATCGGATTCGTATTTCAGAAGTTCAACCTGCTGCCCACGCTCGACGCCCGTTCCAACATCGCCATCGCGCAGGAGATCGCCGGCAACGGCAATCGCGATCCCGCCTTCTTCCTCCGCATTTGCGATCTATTGGGACTTAGCAAGCGCCTGAATCATCGCCCCTCGGAGCTTTCCGGTGGCGAGCAACAGCGTGTAGCCCTGGCTCGTGCCCTGATCAACAAACCAGTTGTCGTTTTGGCCGACGAACCCACCGGCAACCTTGATACCGAGAACTCGAACATCGTTCTGAGGATGTTGCGGCAGTCCAACCAGGAACTCGGTCAGACCGTGCTGATGATCACGCATAATCCCGAAGCCGCTAAATACGGAGACCGCATCATCCACATGCGCGACGGCCACGTCGTCAAGCCCGAGGAAGATCCGCAATGGTCGGCGCACTAAATGGCCAGCGCACTAAAGACACGGACCCACTAAGTCTCGCCGCACCGTTGCCGCCGCTTGATTGTCATCCTGAGCAAGCGTTCTTTGCGCAGCGAAGGATCTGGGCGAGCCGCGCGCTGTGTCGCGTCTTTTGCGACACAACAATCGCGCGTTTGGCTCGCTTCCTTATCAAGCTGCCGCGGTCTTCTCGTAGCCGTTGCCGCCGCATAAGCCCTCATTTATAATCACCTTCGCAGGGCGGGAGTAGCTCAGTGGTAGAGCGCAACCTTGCCAAGGTTGAAGTCGCGAGTTCGACCCTCGTCTCCCGCTCCATTTTTCTTCCCCAAAGGTTCTCCCTCGCGGATAGACTTTTTCCGCTCGGAACGCTAACGTATTGAGCAGGGGCGCGGTACCCAAGTGGTAAGGGAGAGGTCTGCAAAACCTTTATGCGTCGGTTCGATTCCGACCCGCGCCTCCATACTTCGCAACAAACTCCCTTCAACGCGGGTCAACCAGCATCCGCATTCCATATTTCGGGCGGAGCGTGATCAGCGGCTGCGGCTCAACCCGGTGCCCGGGTACCAATCTTAGCTTCCATTTCTGCGCCAGCGTGGCCAGAATCAGCACTCCTTCCATCCAGGCAAACGACTCCCCAATGCACTGCCGCACACCCGCGCCAAACGGAAAGTAAGTAAATTTCGCTCGCCGGGCTTTGCCTTCCGCGGAAAATCGATCGGGGTCGAAACTGAGCGGATCGGGAAAATATCGAGGATCGCGGTGCGTGACAAACTGGCTGATCAACACCGTCGTTCGGGCGGGCAAAAAGAAATCTCCCAGGGCAAAGTCGTTGCGCGCATAGCGTCCCATCGCCCAGGCGGGCGGATACAGCCGGAGCGATTCCGCCATCACGTTCTCCGTGTAGCACAACCGCGGGACGTCCTCGACAGTGGGAAGCCGGCCTTCGAGCACTCGTTCCACCTCATCGTGCAGTTGCAGTTCGCAGTTCGGATTCTGCGAGAGCAAATACCAGGTCCACGACAACGCGTTGGCAACCGTCTCATACCCGGCCAAAAAAATCGTGATGACTTGATCCCGCAGCGTCTGACGAGACAAAGACTCGCGAGACTCTTCATCGTTCGCCGGAGAAGCTGCCAGCATGAGATCCAGCAGGCTGCCGCGATCGAGGCTGGTCTTGCGGTGCGCGTCGATCATGCGGTAGACCACGGCGTCGATCCGGTTCCGCGCTCGCACGAACGCAGACAGACCGGGCGGCCGCAGATGCACCAGCCATTCCGCAGCCGGCAGCATCACCAGGAAATTGTAGAGGCCCATGATGCGGTTGATAGCGGCTGCCAGTTCGTAAACTTCCTGGCGCAAATCCGTTGCGAATAGAGTGCGGGCCACAACGTTGAGCGTGAGGTGCATCATGTCGGTGGCAATATCGCGCTGCTCGCCGGCGCGCCATGAATCACGCGTGTGGCAAGCCTCTTCTACCATCACGCTTCCATATTCCACAATGCGTTGCCGGTGAAAGGCGGGTTGCGCCGTTTGCCGCTGAGCCCGGTGTTCCGCCCCTTCGGCGGTGATCATGCCTTCGCCCAGCAACATTTTGCTACGCTGTACCGTGCGTTCCTTGATGAAGTTTTCGTTCTGCACCACCAGCACTTCGCGGATGTACTCAGGATGGTTCAGAAAAACAATATGGTGATGGCCGATCTTGTAGTGCGCAATGTCACCGTAGATCTCGGCGAGATGCTGGAACAAAACGATGGGGTTAACGGGGCGAAACTTGCGCAGCGCAAACCAGATTAGGTTGCGCTGAAAGCCAGGCGGAAAGCGGTAATCCCGCGGTTCGCAGGAAGGCTTTCGTGTTTCGGGTTGCCGCACCGCAGTCGCCATTCGTGTAGTTTACGCTCAGATGAATACTTGTCATCCTGAAGCCCCGCGCTCTTAGCGGCACTCGTCATCCTGAGGCCCGCGTCTTCGCGGGCTGAAGGACCTCTGTACTTGCCAGCAGCGCCGCAAACGCCGGGGGCTCCCCTCCACTCCGCGGGTGCCCCGTCCTAGTCTCTGCGGTTTTTGCAGAGACAGGGCTGGGTCTCTGAATTCTTCGACAGCCGCAATGACTAGACGCACTTTGCCTCGTAAGTCTATGTAATCAGCACTCACTACCACCAAGTGCCAGCCTCACGACCCGATCTTCACCGCTTTCTCTTCGCCCCGCGTTTTCGTGCCGATATATCGGCACCCCAGCAAATCCAACCGCCTTATCGACTTGCCGCCAACCAACTATAGCTTTAAGGTGGTTTTCCGAGATTTCCGAGTTTTCCACAGCGTTACGGTAGAAACGCTTCAATGTTCCGGTTGGAACATTCAGCGGAATGTTCCGGGAAACCTTCTGCCTACTGCTTCTGCAGTTGGTCGAGCGCAGCCAGCACGTCTCCACTGTGCCGCGCCGGATCAACGCTGGTGTATGTCCTGGCAACCTTCCCGCTAGGATCGATGAGGAACGTATGCCGCGCGGCGAACTTTACCACTCCAAGGTTCGTAAGCGACCCGTAGGCGCCGCTGACCTTGCCGTCGCGGTCAGCCAGCAGCTTGAAGTTCAGTCCTTCTTTGGCGCAGAACTTTTTATGCGAGTCCACGCTGTCCACACTCACTCCCAGAACCACCGCGTGCCGTTCGGCGTACTTGGCCTGATCCATCTGAAAGTTGTGCGCTTCCCGCGTGCATCCGGGAGTCTGATCCTTGGGATAAAAATAAAGCACGACCCAACTCCCGCGGTAATCCTTCAAGCTGACGGAAGCGCTGTCCTGCGAGGGCAACGTGAAATCGGGAGCGACGCTGCCCAGGGCAGGAGCAGCCCCGCGCGAGCGCGAGAACAAGCGCGGAACCAGGAATATGAGGACCACAACGACAATCACGAGCAGCGTAACTCGCAACATTCAGCGCCTCCCGACCGATCACGCCTGCGGACCTTAGCATTGTAGAACGTTTGGCCATCGACCCTCGTTCAGGAGACGCCCAGCAAAATTCCGCGTAATTGAATATCATGGATGATTCGACCTTAAAAGGTTCGGCCTTATCCGACGGAGAGATCAGACGTGGCTCAGACGGAAACTGACGGTCAAGAGGTACTGGAAACGCGGGAGTGGGTCGACTCGCTCGACTATGTGCTGTCGAAAGGCGGCCCGACTCGTGCGGGGAGACTTCTGCAACAATTAGCCCTGCACGCCCGCCGCGCCGCGGGAGTGAATCTTCCTTTTTCTGCAACTACTCCTTACCAAAACACGATTGCCTCTTTGCAGCAGGCGCCGTTCCCCGGCAGCCAGGAGATGGAACGCCGCATCAAGAGCCTGGTGCGCTGGAACGCGCTGGCCATGGTAGTGCGCGCCAACAAGATTCAGGAAGGCATCGGCGGCCACATCTCGACCTTTGCTTCCGCCGCCACGTTGTACGAAGTCGCTTTCAATCATTTCTTTCGAGCGCAAACCGAAAGCGGTGACCGCGACATCGTTTATTTCCAGGGCCACGCCGCGCCCGGAATTTATGCCCGCGCCTTTCTAGAAGGCCGCCTGCCAAAAGAAAAGCTGGAGAACTTCCGCCGCGAACTGAAGCTCGGCGGCGGCCTCAGCTCCTATCCTCATCCCTGGCTGATGCCAAACTTCTGGGAGTTTCCCACGGTCTCGATGGGGCTCGGGCCGATTCAGGCGATCTATCACGCACGCTTCATTCGCTATCTCGAGAACCGCGGACTGAAGCAGTCGACCGGCGGCAAGGTATGGGCCTTCATGGGCGATGGCGAAATGGACGAGCCCGAGTCTCTGGGGTCGATCACGCTGGCTTCGCGCGAAAATCTGGACAACCTGATCTTCGTAGTGAACTGCAACCTGCAGCGCCTGGATGGTCCGGTGCGCGGTAATGGAAAGATTATTCAGGAACTTGAAGCCATCTTCCGCGGCGCGGGATGGAATGTGATCAAGGTTATCTGGGGCTCGGACTGGGACACCCTGATTCGCAGCGACCGCGACGGCCTGCTGGTAAGGCGTCTCGGAGAAGTCAGCGACGGGCAGTATCAGAAATATTTTGTGGAGAGCGGAGCCTACTTCCGCCAGAATCTTTTCGGCACGGATCCGCGTCTGCTGAAAATGGTCGAGCACCTTTCCGATGAGCAACTGGCGCGCATGCGCCTCGGCGGTCACGATCCCATCAAAGTGCATGCGGCCTACCGCGCCGCAGTCGATCACACCGGGTCGCCGACCATCATACTGGCCAAGACCATCAAGGGCTACGGCCTCGGCGAAGCTGGTGAAGGCAAGAACATCACGCACCAGCAGAAAAAGCTGAATGAAGATGAACTGGAACTGTTCCGTTCACGTTTCGGCATTCCGATTCCCGATGAAGAATTGCACAACGCGCCCTTCTACCGGCCCACCGACGACAGTGCTGAAATCAAGTACATGCAGGCGCGTCGGCAACAGCTCGGCGGATACATGCCTCAACGGAAAGTGCGCGCCACGCCGCTGAAGCCGGTGCCGGAATCGTATTTTGAAGAGTTCTACAAAGGCACGGAGGGACGCGAAGCCTCGACCACGATGGTCTTCGTGCGGCTGCTGGCCAAGCTGCTGCGTGATCCGGAACTGGGCAAGCTGATCGTCCCCATCATTCCCGACGAAGCCCGCACCTTCGGGATGGAAGCCTTGTTCCGACAGGTCGGCATCTACTCGAGCGTTGGACAACTCTACGAGCCGGTAGACATGGATACGCTTCTTTACTACAAGGAAGCGAAGAACGGACAGATTCTGGAGGAAGGAATTACCGAAGCGGGGTCGGTGTGCTCCTTCATCGCGGCGGGCACGGCCTATGCCAATCATGGCATCAACACAATCCCTTTCTTTATTTACTACTCGATGTTCGGTTTTCAGCGCATTGGGGATCTGATTTGGGCTGCGGCGGACATGCGTTGCCGCGGATTCCTTATCGGCGGCACGGCGGGGCGAACCACGCTGGCGGGCGAAGGGCTGCAGCATCAGGACGGGCACAGCCACGTGCTCGCGCTTCCGGTTCCCAACCTGCTGGCCTATGATCCGGCGTTCGCTTACGAGATTGCCATCATCATTCAGGATGGCATCAAGCGCATGTACGTGGACCAGGAATCGATTTTCTATTACCTCACCGTCACCAACGAACCGCTTCCCATGCCGGAGATGCCCAAGAGTGAGCACGTGCGCGAAGGCATTCTGCGCGGGCTCTATCGATTCAACACATCGGACGCGCCGGAGGCGAAGCTGCGCGTGCAACTGCTGGGCAGCGGGACCATCATGTACGAAGTGTTGAAGGCGCAGACCATCCTGAAAGAAAAATATGGCGTGGCGGCGGATGTGTGGAGCGTGACCAGCTACAAAGAACTGTATCGCAACGCCAACGACTGCGAACGCTGGAACATGCTGCATCCGGGCGAAGCGCCAAGAGTTCCGTATGTGACGCAGACGCTGAAGGATGCGCCCGGGCCGTTCATCGCAGCATCGGATTACATGAAGGTGCTACCGGAGTCGCTGGCCAAGTGGGTGCCTGGACAACTGGTCTCGCTTGGGACAGACGGGTTTGGCCGCAGTGAGAACCGGGTGGCGTTGCGCGACTTCTTCGAGGTGGATGCCAAGCACATTGTGTTGGCCACACTGGGAGCGCTGGCGCGGGAAAAGAAAATCGGCCTCGATGTGGTGAAGCAGGCGGTGTATGACCTCGGGATCGATGCGGAAAAACTTAACCCAGCTACGAGCTAAACACGAAACCAATCAATATCTTTTAGTAATAAGGAAACGAGTCAGTGATTCAAGAAGCAGTGATCGAATTCAAACTTCCCGCGCTCGGTGAAAACATTGAACAGGGCGACCTGGTGCGCCTGATGATTGCGCCCGGCGCGACCGTGAGTGAGGGCCAGGCGGTGATGGAACTGGAAACCGACAAGGCGGTCGTGGAAGTGCCTTCGTCAGTCAGTGGAAAGGTAAAGGAGATTCTGGTTAAGGAAGGCGAGAAGGTCAAGGTTGGCCAGGTGATTTTTACAGTGGAGAATCACACCGGCGCCGCGGTGGCGGCCGCCGCGCCTCAAGGATCTTCGTCTCAGAGTTCTTCGCCTCAAGGTTCAATCATAGCCTCCGCACAAAGTCCCACAGAAAAACATCCTGCGGAACCAGCCGCGCCGGTAAAGCTGCCGCCGGCTCCTACGCTGCCGACGGAATCCCAGGCGGCGCCACCCCGAAACCGCTCGACGGATGTTCCAACGCCCCGGGAATTCCGGTTGCAGGAACTGGGAGAAAACATTTCGGAGGGCGATCTGGTGCGGTTGATGATCGCTCCGGGCGCCAAAGTTTCAGAAGGCCAGCCGGTGATGGAACTTGAAACTGACAAGGCAGTGGTGGAGGTTCCTTCCTCGGTGAGCGGCGTGGTGAAGGACGTGAAGGTCAAGGAAGGCGAGAAGATTAAAGTTGGGCAAGTGATTTTCACGTTGCAAGGCGCGGCGGCATCGCAAGCCGAGACGGTGCGCCCGGCAAGCCGTCCCGTGGAGCACGTTTCCGGGCAGCATGGTGCGCGCCTTGCCTTTCAGGCGGCAATTCGCGCGGAGGGCAAGACCGAGGAACAGGCGTTGCCTCCCGACCAGCCGCAGCCGCGGCCTCCGGCGTTCTCGATGCCTGCGCAATTGGGCAAAGTTGCCGGAACGGAGTTCCGCGAACCGGTTCCGGCGGCTCCGTCGACGCGGCGGCTGGCTCGCGAAATCGGCGTCGATATTTATGCAGTCAAGGGCACGGGCCCGGGCGGGCGTATTAGTGAAGACGATGTTAAGGCCCACGCCAAAGCGCTGGTCGCCGCGGTGGCTACGGCGGCGCAGGCTCCTCCGCGGGCTGGTCACTTCATTGAACCCAAGTTGCCGGACTTCGCCAAGTGGGGAAAAGTCGAACGTGTTTCGATGCGCGGAGTTCGCCGCAAGACGGCGGAACATCTGGCGGAATCCTGGAACACGATCCCTCACGTTACGCAGCACGACCGCGCCGACATCACCGAGCTGGAACATTTGCGCGCGCGTTTTGCTCCGAAGGCTGAACAGGCCGGCGGCAAAATGACCGTAACTGCGATTGCCTTGAAGGTTTGCGCCGCCGCTTTGAAAGTGTTCCCGCAATTCAACGCCAGCATCGATATGGAGAAAGAGGAAATCGTTTACAAGCAGTACATCAATATCGGGGTCGCGGCAGATACGGATCGCGGGTTGCTGGTTCCGGTGATCCGCGACGTGGACAAGAAAAATATTGTGGAGCTGGCGGTCGAGTTGTCGCAACTGTCGCAGAAGGCTCGGGAAAAGAAAATTACGCTCGCCGACATGGAAGGCGGCACTTTCACCATCACTAACCTCGGAGGCATTGGGGGCACGGCGTTTACGCCGATCGTGAATCATCCCGAGGTTGCGATTCTTGGGCTTTCGCGATCACGCATGGAGCCGGAATGGATTGGCGGGAAGTTCGAGCCGCGGCTGATCCTGCCGCTCTCGCTTTCCTACGATCATCGCCTGATTGACGGCGCGGATGCCGCACGCTTTCTGCGCTGGGTCGCGGAAGCGTTCGAGCAGCCGTTCCTGCTGAGTGTGCAGGGGTAGCGGCGGCGCGTATCTTGGGTGCAGCAATGATAAGGAAGCGAGCCAGACGCGCGATTATTGCGTCGCAAAAAGCGCGACGCTTCGCGCGGCTCGCCCGGGTCCTTCAGCGACGATAAAGCCGTCGCTTCAGGATGACAGACCAAGCCGGCTCATGAGCGAACCTCTCAACCAAATGCACGATGGAACTCCGCACGCAAGCACGCTGCGCGTTGCCGTAGTCGGCGCCGGTCCCGGCGGCTACGCTGCTGCATTTCTCGCTGCTGACCTTGGCATGCAAGTTACGCTGATCGACCCCGAAGTGAATCCCGGAGGCGTGTGTCTGTACCGTGGTTGCATTCCTTCGAAAGCGCTGCTGCATGTCGCCAAGCTGATTGAGGAATCGCAGCAGGCCAAGAACTGGGGGATTGAATTTCCACCGGCGAAGATTGACCTGGCGCGGCTGCGCGGTTGGAAGGAAGGCGTGGTCAAGAAGCTTACCGGAGGCTTGGGACTGCTCTCGAAGCAGCGCCACGTGGAATATATTCAGGGCCGGGCGGCGTTTCAAGATTCGACCGCGTTGCGGATCAGCAAGGCAGATGCAAGCGAAGTGGTGCTCGCCTTTGACCGGATTATTCTCGCGACCGGATCGCGGCCTGCGATTATTCCAGCGCTTAAGGTGGATTCGCCGCGTCTGATGGATTCAACCGGCGCGCTCAATCTTGAAGACATTCCTGGCAGCCTGCTCGTCGTAGGCGGTGGATATATTGGATTGGAACTCGGTTCGGTCTATGCCGCGCTGGGAACGCGCGTGACCGTGGTGGAAATGCTGCCCGGCCTGCTTCCGGGTGCGGATCGCGATCTGGTTCTTCCGCTGCACAAACGGCTGGAGAAGATGTTCGAGGCGATTCTGCTGAACACTACCGTCTCCTCACTTAAAGAGGACGGCGCGGGAATTCGCGCAACTTTCGCAGGGGCCGCTTTACAGGAGAAGGACCGGGAGAAAGTTTTTGACCGCGTGCTGGTGTCGGTTGGACGCAAGCCGAATTCGGAGATCCCCGGGCTTGAGAACACTCAAGTGCAGGTAAATCGGCGGGGGTTCATCGAGGTGAACAAGCAACTGCAGACCGGCGATCCGTCGATTTACGCCATTGGCGACGTGGTGGGTGAGCCCATGCTGGCGCACAAGGCTTCGCATGAAGGACGAACGGCGGTCGAGGCGATCGCCGGGCACAAGGTTGCATTTGAACCGGCTGCGATTCCGGCGGTGGTGTTCACAGATCCTGAAGTTGCGTGGTGCGGCCTGACTGAAACTCAGGCGGAGAAAGAGAATCGCGAAGTCAAGGTTGCGAAGTTTCCCTGGGGAGCATCGGGACGCGCGGTTACGCTCGACCGTCCGGAGGGAATGACCAAGCTGCTGATTGATCCGCAGACGGAGCGCGTGCTGGGTGTGGGGATTGTTGGCGTTGGCGCTGGCGAATTGATTGCCGAGGGAGTGCTGGCGGTTGAGATGGCGGCGCTGGCCAGCGATGTGGCGATGACGATCCATCCGCATCCCACGCTTTCAGAGACGGTGATGGAAGCCGCGGAAGTTTTCTTGGGCACGAGCACGCACGTATTTCGCCCCAAACGCAACTAATCTGGGAAAGACCCCATGCCTACTTTTTCCAAAGGGATTGCGTTTCTTGTTTTGAGTGTTGCGGCTTGCTTTCCGTTGGCGGCGCAGAGCCCGCTCAACCAGATCCTACAGCCCTCGGCAGCCGCGACCACTGCCACGAAAAACTCCGATCAACTGGGGCGCAACACGCCCTATGAGACGGTCTTCGGATTTTTGCAGGCGGCGCAACAGGGCGACTACAGCATTGCGGCACAATATCTGCAGATGAGCCCGGGGCGCCGTCAGAGCGAAGGCGACGCGCTGGCGATGAAGCTGAATGTCGCGATGAACCGCGCGTTTGCCGGTAGCCTGAGACCGAGCAGGGATCCTGAAGGCACGCCGCAGGAAGACGTTCCACTCGACCGGCAGATGCTGGGAACCATGTCCTCTGGCGATGTAGAAGTTGAGCTCGAACTGGTTCGAGTTGTAGATCCGAGCGCGGGAAAAATCTGGCTGATCTCTTCCAATACTCTAGCCAAAGTGCCGGAACTTTACGATCAGGTCGAGGCGCGGCGGGTGGAGACGCGACTGCCGGCGTGGACGGTGAAACATCAGTTAGCCGGCATGTCACTCTGGCAATGGTTTGCCTTGTTGCTGCTGATCCCCGTAGCCGCGGCGGCGGCGTGGCTGTTGTTAATACTGCTGCAAATTCCCCTGCGATTGTGGGCGCGGAGAAGAGGGCAGGTAGGACTGGCACGGTGGAGTTCGGTGTCTTCTTCGGCGTGGCTTCTGGTTGGCGCAACCGTTCACCGAATTCTAGCCAGCTATCTCGGCTTGCCGCTGCTGCCGCGGCATTACTACAACCAGGTCGTCGCGGTCGCAGTCATTGTCGGATTCAATTGGATTCTGTGGCGGGTGATCCGCTGGTTCTTGCAGCGGGTGCGCAACCGGGCTCTGGCGCACGGGCACTCCGGCACCGGCTCGCTGATGCTGCTGGGCGAACGCATCATCAAAGCGATGGTCGTCGCGCTGGCAATGTTTCTTGTTTTCGGTGTGCTGGGCTTCAACCTGACCACGGCGCTGGCGGGCGTCGGCATTGTCTCCCTGGCTGTCGGTTTCGGGGCGCAGCAGACCATCGCGAATCTATTCGGCGGCGTTTCGGTGCTGGCCGATGAAGTGATTCGCGTGGGGGACGTTTGCAAATTCGGCGACCGCACAGGCACTGTCGAAGATATTGGGCTGCGCTCGACCCGGGTGCGCACGGAAGAGCGGACGCTGTTGGCCATTCCGAATGGCACGGTCGCTACTATCAACGTTGAGAACCTGAGCCGCCGGGACAAGATGCTGTTTAAGACGGTGCTGGGGCTGCATGCGGAGACCGCGCCCGACCAGGTGGGCGCTGTGCTTGCGGAAATCCGGAACGTGCTCGCCAACCAGCCCAAGATTGAAGCCAGCACCTCTCGCGTGCGGCTCACTGAGGTAACTTCGAGTGCCATCAACGTGGAACTTTTCTGTTACGTGTTAACGAGGAATTTCGATGAATTTGCCACCGCGCGCGAAAACTTGTTGCTGCGCATCATGAAATTCGTGGAGGAATCGGGAACCAACCTCGCCTCGGCGTCGCAGACGCTTTATCTGGACGGCGATCCGGCCTCGAAAAAAGACAAGGATGACGCCGCGGCAAAGAAGGTTATGGACGCGCAGGATGGAAAGCGACAGCCGTCCGCAGCGGGAGCCGATAAGGACAGTTCTTCTGCTCAGGGCTCGACCGACCGCCGGTAGGCGCCAGTTTGCCGGTTTGTTCATCACCACATCTTGTGATCGAGATCACAGGCTAGCCAAGTGGCTGGTGGGATCATTACATCACGAGCCGTGCTCTGGCGATCGTGAGAGATCGGAATCCTATGGCCACGCTTCCGTCTACCAGCTCTCGAGTTCTGAACTCCGATCTGGCAGCCCGCATCGTGAGCGCCGATGACGCGGCGAACCTGATCGAGTTCGGCACGCGAATCGGCATGAGCGGATTCACCGGCGCCGGTTACCCGAAGGCGGTCCCACTGGCGTTGGCGCGGCGCATCTCTGACGCAAATCTGCGGGGCGAAAAAGCTCAAGTCAGCATTTTCACGGGCGCTTCCACGGGGCCGGAGCTGGACGGAGCGCTCGCGATGGCGGGCGGCATCCAGCTACGGCTGCCCTATCAGTCGGATCCCGAGACGCGCAAGCGGATCAACGCGGGTGAGATGGATTATATGGACATCCACCTCGGCCATGTCGCCCAATACGTGGAGTATGGATTTCTGGGCAAGATGGATTGGGCGCTGATCGAGGTGACCGCGATTCTTGAGGATGGACGACTGATTCCGAGTTCTTCGGTGGGCAACAACCGGACTTGGATCGATCAGGCGGAAAAGGTGATTGTCGAAGTGAATGCCTGGCAGCCAGCTGAACTGGAGGGCATGCACGATATTTACTACGGGTTGCAACCTCCGCCACACCGGCAGCCGATTCCGCTGGTGCATCCCGGGCAAAGGATTGGGACTCCATATCTTCGTGTCGATCCTGAAAAAGTTGCCGCCGTGGTGCTCACCGATTCCCCCGACCGCAACAGCGCATTCAAAGCTCCGGACGACAACTCGCGCCGCATCGCGGACCACATTCTGGAGTTCCTCGGGTGGGAAGTGCAGAAAGGACGCGTTCCCGCTTCGCTGCTGCCGCTGCAATCGGGCGTGGGGAACATCGCCAACGCTGTTCTGTTTGGCCTGCAGAAAGCGCCGTATGAGAACCTGACCTCCTACACGGAGGTAATTCAGGACGGCATGATCGAGCTGCTGCGCAGCGGCAAGCTGACATGCGCTTCGGCCACGGCGTTTTCGCTGAGCCCGGAGATGGGCGTGATCGTCAACGCCGACATGGGAACTTTTCGCGATCGTATTGTGCTGCGGCCGCAGGAAATTTCGAACCATGCGGAAATTATCCGCAGGCTGGGCGTGATCGGAATGAATGGAATGATTGAGGCCGACATCTACGGCAACGTGAATTCAACTCACGTCATGGGATCGAAGATTCAGAACGGGATTGGGGGTTCGGGAGATTTTGCGCGCAACGGTTATCTGGCGATCTTCATGGCTCCATCCACCACGAAAGGAAAAATCTCGACGATCGTTCCGATGGTCTCGCACGTAGACCATACCGAACACGACGTTGATGTGGTGGTGACGGAGCAGGGGCTCGCCGACCTGAGGGGTTTGTCACCGCGGCAGAGAGCCAAGGTCATTATCGAGAATTGTTCGCACCCCGATTATCGTTCTTTGCTGCGCGATTACGAGGATCGCGCGGAACGACTTTCATTCGGCAAGCACACTCCGCACCTTCTGGGCGAGTGCTTGAGCTGGCATGAGCGTTATCTGCGCACCGGACGCATGCGGCCATCGGAAGAATTCTAAGGAATGGTGTTTGTTCGGCTCGGCCAACGGCGCGTCAACCAGACAAGAAACAGGTGGGTCGGGAAATACACGACGGCCGGAACGGCTATCAGATACGCCAGCAGGTATACGAGTCCGGGCACGACATGCTGCTCGTGAAAGAAAGGACCGCGGGCCCAGTTCACATCGAATTGCGGACGCCAGAAATAATTGATCGGAACCACGATGCAAGCGGTCAGCGTCTGATACTTCCAACCTCTCCGGTCGTAGCCTAAACGCCAAATCGCCCACAGCAGCAGGAGCGGAGCGACCACGTGAAACCGACTCAGCAGGCGAATCCAGAGCAAAACGTGCGGATCGAACATGAATTCCGTCCCGCCGATCCAGTGCCGTCCGGTTAGCAGAGTTCCAGCTAGGTCGATGGTGTATAGAGTCTGGAAAAGCAACACGCTGATTGCCTGCCACGAGAAGATGAGCGGGCTCTCAAGCCAAAGGCCGGCGGTGATGAATAAGTTTCCGAGATCGCAGAAGAAAAGAAAATTCTGCAGACCATACTGTCGCCAGTAAACCGGCACCCAGGCAATTACCCACGCGGTCCACAGCAGTTTCAGCCAGAGCGGGATGCGCATCAGACGGTATTGTATCCGCAGGGCGGAAACCGGAATCATGACGTGCCAAAGGCCTTTCCAGTCCAGCGAAACGCGTTAAATCGGAATTACCACCGTAACTTGATGAGGCTTACGAGTGTACCTACGATGACCTTAGTATGGGTTATCAAGCGCTCTTATTCTGTCCCGATGAGAAGACGGCTCGCGCTGTAACGCAGGTTCTCGGCGAGTTGGATTTCAGCGTCATTCCCTGCACCGAACCCTTCGGAGCGGTCAAGAAGTTGATGGGCGAGCACTTCGATGCCGTCGTGGTCGACTGCGATAACGAGCAGAACGCCACATTGCTGTTCAAGAGCGCACGCAATACGCCCAGCAATCAGTCGTCTCTGGCGGTCGCTGTGGTGGAAGGGCAGGCGGGAGTCGCCAAGGCTTTCCGGATCGGGGCGAACCTGGTTCTCACCAAGCCCATCAATGTGGAGCAGGCGAAAGGCACACTGCGAGTTGCGCGCGGACTGTTGCGCAAGAACGAAGGCGGGAAACCTGCGGCACCGGCGACGCCCGCGGCAGCGGCAACTGTGAAGCCGGTAAAACCTGTGCCCGCGCCTCCGAAGCTCGTATCGCCAGCGCCAAATACAAGAATGGTTCCCGCGCGCCCGGCTGCGCCCGTCACACCTTTGGGGAATGCGGCAACGGCCAGTATTCCCGCTCAGAAACCGCTACAGGCGAAAGTGGTGGCGTCGATTCCCGACGAAATCAATGAAAGCGACGCCGACATTTTGGAGATTAGCGATGAAGTCGCTTCGGCTTCGACCGCTTCCCGGTCGATCATTTCCCCTTCGATCGGTGCGCCCGATGTAAAGATAGCGGCTAGTCAGCCGGCCAATCTGTCGTCGGCGAGTTCGGCAGGGGTTGGGTCAGGCGCTGCCAGCGCGGCGGCTCCCGCCCGCGAGACGAAGACCGGTATGGCAACGGACCTGAAATCGTCGAGTGTCGCGGCCGAGAGTTCCGATGGTAAAGTTGGGGACATCAGCTCTGATATTTCTTCGGGGGATAGAACATCTGCGCCGGCGTCTGCGTTCACCTTCGGCGGAAACGTCAGCAGCGACGGCAAGCCTGCCGCCCGCGGCAGCAAGAAAACGCTTCTGATCGTGGCTGCGGTTGTGTTGGTTGCGGCTGGCGGCTATGCATTGTGGATGCAATGGGTGCGTTCGAGCGGGGCGGCAATTCCTTTCACACAGGTCGCGGCACCGGCGCTGAAGACAACTGCCATGGTTCCACACGTGGCACCGAGTGCGGCGCCTGCTGCAACTCCTTCCGCGACAGCTTCTGTGTCTTTGCCGGTTCCGTCCTCAACTTCGGACGCCGAAGCCTCTTCGCAAGCGACCGGGGTAGCCAAGACTTCTTCAAACTCGGACTTGTCGGACGAGGACGATGCGGAGAAAACGCCATCTCATCCGGGCAAGGTCAATCCGAAAGCGAACTCTGCCAAAGCTTCGGCTGCGACGGCCGATAAATCTTCGGAAACGAAAGCGGCTGCGCCGGCGATTGTGATCAAGAACGACTTTTCGCAAAAGCCGACTGCAAAACCGGCGGCGACGCCGGATGCGCCCGCTCCGAGCATGACCGATATCGCATCGGCGGAGAGCGGGGCTGCGCTTCCCAATCTGATGGGGGGCGAGAGCAAAGCGCCGGCTCCCGTGCTGGAGACGCTGAAGGTCTCGCAGGGAGTGTCGCGAGGACTCCTGGTGAAAAGGACGGCACCCGAATATCCGGCAAGTGCAATGCAGATGCACATCGAGGGTGCGGTTGAACTTGAGGCGACCATTTCCAAGAGCGGCGACATTTCCGCGGTGAAGGTTGCCAGCGGTAACCCACAGTTGGCGCGCGCCGCGGTTGACGCGGTGAAGCAATGGAAATACAAACCCTACCTGCTCAACGGCGAACCGGTTGAGATTCGGACACAGATCACGGTGAACTTCAAGTTGCCTGACTAAGGTGCAACAGTTCTCAGTTCTCAGTTCTCAGTTCTCAGTTCTCAGTTCTCAGTTCTCAGTTCTCAGTTCTCAGTTCTCAGTTCTCAGTTCTCAGTTCTCAGTTCTCAGTTCTCAGTTCTCAGTTCTCAGTT
>JBAPPL010000004.1:0-147500 GCA_049280095.1 Candidatus Sulfotelmatobacter sp.
TCCTGACGAAAGAAGAAGGCGGGCGGCATACACCGTTCTTCAAGGGATACCGTCCGCAGTTTTATTTGCGGACTACGGATGTGACCGGAGTGGCGGAACTTCCCGCGGGCACGGAGATGGTGATGCCTGGGGACAATGTTTCGCTGGTGATTGAGCTGATCACGCCGGTGGCGATGGAGAAGGGGTTGCGGTTTGCCATTCGCGAAGGCGGCCACACGGTGGGCGCGGGAACGATTGCGGAGATTGTGCAGTGAGGACGGGTTCTCGACCCGTCGGCCGGGTCAAAGACCCGGCCCCACATAGGAAAAAAAGTTCAGCAAGAGGGAGTTTGAGCGATGCCCCGAGAAATTGTTACGTTGCAGTGCGGTGATTGCAAAGAGCGGAATTATTCGACTACCAAGAACCGGAAGACGACGACGGAGCGGCTGGAATTCAAGAAGTTCTGCCGCCGTTGCCGCAAGCACACGCCGCACAAGGAAGTGAAGTAGTCAGTACCTAGTACCTAGTACCCAGAAACAGAGCGACTGGGTACTGGCAACCGGGTACTGGTTTACAGGGGCGTAAGCTCAACGGTTAAACTGCCGGTCTCCAAAACCGGACTTGGGGGTTCGAATCCCTCCGCCCCTGCCAGATTTTTTGCAAGGACGCCGGGAAAGGTCAGGAGCAGTATGGGAGTGGAAACGAAGAAGATGGCAAACTCAATCGCAAGCGCCGGCGAGAATTTTGGAGACCGGCTGAAGTCCTGGCCGGAGCGCATCAAGGCGTTTTACAACGAAGTGCGCACCGAGATGCGCAAGGTCACCGCGCCTTCGTTTAAAGAAGTGCGCGCCACCACCGCGGTGGTCGTGGTTACGGTATTCATTTTCGGAGTTTATTTCTTCATCATCGATAACGTGATCCAAAGGGGCGTCTCATTCTTGTACAGCTATTTCGGGAACCACTAAGTCGAAGAGCAGGCCGGAGCTTAACTTGATCATGCAGGACGAAGAAAAAAACGAAGCTGCCCCGAGCGTCGAGCAGACACCGAGCGGGGATGCGGTTGCCGCAACCGCCGAGACTCCCCGCAACCCGAACATGAAGTGGTACATCATCCACTCGTATTCCGGGTTCGAGCGCAAGGTGAAGGAGTCGCTGGAGTCGCGGGTGCAGGCTTTCGGGCTGCAGGAGAAAATCGGCAAGGTGCTGATCCCGACCGAATCGGTCACCGAAGTGCGCGGCGGCAAGAAGTACACCTCCGAGCGCATGTTCTATCCCGGCTATGTGTTGGTCGAAATGGACATGGACGATCACGTCTGGCATGTGGTGAAATCCACACCGCGCGTGACCGGATTCGTGGGGACGGGGCAGCAGCCGACACCGCTTTCTGACGAAGAAGTGCAGCACATCGTTTACAAAGTCGCGGACAGCCGCGAGAAGCCCAAGCTGAAGGTCAAGTTCGAGAAGCAGGAGCAGGTGCGCATCACCGAAGGGCCGTTCGCCACATTTACCGGTACTGTCGATGAGGTGAATGAGGATCGCGAGACGCTGAAGGTGATGGTAACGATTTTCGGGCGCTCGACCCCGGTGGAATTGGAGTTTAACCAGGTGGAGAAGGTGGCTTAGGAATTTAGTAATTGGGTAATTTTGTAGTTTGGTAATTGAAAACCGAAGGAAATCTTAGATGGCGAAGAAGGTTACAGGTTTCGTAAAGCTGCAGATCGCGGCGGGCAAGGCGACGCCGGCTCCGCCGGTGGGCCCGGCGCTCGGGCAGGCGCAGATCAACATCATGGAGTTCTGCAAGCAGTTCAACGCTCGCACGAACCAGAAGGAGATGGAGGGGCTCATCATCCCGGTTGTGGTGTCGGTTTATAGCGACCGGTCGTTTACCTTCATCACTAAGACGCCTCCGGCTTCGATTCTGCTGAAGCGCGCGGCCGGCATCGCGAAGGGATCGGGCACGCCGAACAAGGATAAGGTTGGCAAAGTTACGCTGAAGCAAGTGGAAGACATTGCCAAGCAAAAGATGCCCGACCTGAACGCGGCCTCGATTGACGCTGCGGTTAAGAGCGTTCGTGGCACGGCGCGCTCGATGGGCATAGAAGTGGTTGGGTAAGAGCGGAGCTTCGCTCCGCGGACGGCAGAGGACGGCCGTCCCCGCATTCGAGTTTCGGTCGAAATTACCACGGCCCTTCGGAACAACGATGAGCGGTGGGAGACGAGGAAAGAAAGATGAAAAAAGAAGGAAAGAATATCGCCAAGGCGCACGCCGCAGTTGAAAAGCGCCCCTATGTGCTGCAGGATGCGGTTCCCCTGCTGCAAAAAGTCAAGTTCGCGAAATTTGACGAGACTGTCGAGATTACTTTGCGTCTCGGCGTAGATCCCAAGCATGCCGACCAGATGGTGCGCGGCACGGTCGTGTTGCCGCACGGGTTGGGCAAGTCGAAGAAGGTTTTGGTGATCGCCTCGGGCGACAAGATCAAGGAAGCGGAAGCAGCGGGCGCTGATTACTTCGGCGGCGAAGAGATGGTCGAGAAGATCACAAAAGAGAACTGGACGGACTTCGACGCGCTGATCGCCACTTCCGACGTGATGAAATCCGTGGGCCGACTGGGCAAGATTCTTGGTCCGAAGGGCTTGATGCCGAACCCGAAGACGGGCACCGTCACGGTTGATGTGGCTAAGGCGGTGCAGGAAGTGAAGGCCGGCAAAGTTGAATTCCGCACCGACAAGACTGCGCTGGTGCATGTGCCGGTGGGGAAGATTTCGTTCTCGCCCGACAAGTTGATTGAGAATGCGACTGTGCTGATCACCAGTGTGATCAAGGCCAAGCCGTCGGTGGCCAAGGGTAAGTACATCAAGGGCTGCACTTTGAGCTCGACCATGGGGCCGGGGATCTTGCTGGACACCTCGCCCATTGAGACTGCGGCGAAAGCATAACGCGCGCTGAAGCGCGGACGGACGAATGCATCCGTCCCCACATGAGCACACGAGATTATTAAGAGGATCAAGCGATGCCAGTCACTAAAGCGAGAAAAAAGGAACAGGTCGAGAAGCTGAGTGCGGACCTGAAGAATGTTTCGAACGCCGTGGTTGCTACCTACAGCAAGATGACCGTGGCTCAGGACTATGAGCTGCGCAAAGCTCTGCGCGGAGCGGGGGCAAAGTATCAGGTCGTCAAGAACACGCTGGCCGAACTTGCCGCCAAGGGCACCAAGATCGAAGAGGGGTTAAAGAATCTCACCGGCGTGACCTCGATTGCCTACACCACCGGCGATCCCGTGGCCATGGCGAAGGCGCTTACCAAGTACGCCAAAGACACGCCGGAGTTCACATTTAAGATTGGCGTGGTTGAGGGCCGGGTGATTTCGATCAAGGAGATCGAGGCGCTGGCCAGCATGCCGTCAAAGGAAGAGATTTATTCCAAGCTGCTGTTCCTGATCAGCTCGCCGGCGCAACGGCTGGTGACGGTGATGAATGCCGTGGGGCGCGATGTCGCGGTGGTGCTGGGGCAGGGTGTGGAGAAGGGCAAGTTCAAAGCCGACGCGCCTGCTGAGGCGCAGGCCTAAGAGAGCTGGCGGGACGGCGGCGCTAGAGATCGGGTCGGTGAAAGCTGTCCAGAGAGATTTGGTTATCTGAGATCAGGGGTTGCGCGGTTCTGATCGAGGCGTTGTCTGGCGCCGGGAGATGAGCCTGCCGCACTGGAAACCCGGCCGAAGATGACGAAAGCAAGAAAATTCATAACTTGAAAAGTGGAGAAACGAACATGGCAGACCTGCAACAGTTGGAAGATTCAATCGTAGGGTTGTCGCTACTGGATGCGGCAGCGCTGGTGAAGAAGCTGGAAGCGCGGCTGGGCGTATCGGCAGCAGCGGCGGCTCCAGTGATGGTGGCGGGCGGAGGTGCGGCGGCAGCGGGCGCGGCTCCGGCTGAGGAGAAGACGGAGTTTACCGTCCTTCTCAAGGAAGTCGGCGCCAATAAGATCAATGTAATCAAGGCCGTACGCGAGGTCACCAGCCTGGGCTTGAAGGAAGCCAAGGAACTGGTGGATGGAGCGCCCAAGAACATCAAGGAAGGCGTCTCCAAGGACGAGGCCGAGACCATCAAGAAGAAGTTTACCGAGGCTGGAGCAGTCGTCGAAGTAAAGTAGGTTTTCGTAGCGCCAGCCTCTGGCTGGCTATCGCGAGGGCGTCTCGCCCTCGCCGATGGTGGTGAGACGCCGCCACGATAGCCGCCGGGACGGCGGCGCTACACAAGTCTCAGAAATATTCACGTACTGGTTGTGAAGCCGGGGCGGTGGTGTTAGCATCTATATAACACCGCTTCCCCTGGCCTCACTCACACGCGGGCGAGACCCGCTTAGGGAAGCTTGGGCACTGTTCCGCGGGCAGGCGGGACGGAAACGGCCGAAGGAAACTGGCGCGAAAGATTACAAAATCAGATTGGCAAAACGCCTTGGATGGCGTCTGCGGGAACAACTGTCCCTGCGGGCGCCCCGTCGTGTTTTCCAGGTTCAGTGTTTCCACGTTTAACTTTTTCTGCGTTCAAACAAGTTCGTAACAGCAGCGCGGCGCGATGGGCGCCCCACATTCCGCGGGTAATCGCAGCGCTCGGCTGCGCCTGACATTGGGAGTTTCTAGACGATGAAGAATATTGCCTTCCGTAAACGTTTTGATTTTTCAAAAATTCCAGCAACCATCCAGATCCCTAACCTGATCGAGGTGCAGAAGCGCTCTTACGACCGCTTTCTGCAGATGGACAAGTTGCCCAGCGAACGCGAAGACGGGGGGTTGCAGGCCGTATTCCAGTCCGTGTTCCCGATCACCGACTTTCGCAACGTATCACAACTTGAGTTTGTGGATTACGCCATTGGTAACTGGGAGTGCAAGTGCGGCCACCTGAAAGGGCTGCATCACCTGCGTACGACTTGTAAGAACTGCGGCAACACGGTCATTACCGATCCGTTCCATCCCGGCGATGTGCTGTGCCAGAAGTGCGGCACCTATAACGCCAACACGCCCGACTTCTGCAACAAGTGCGGCGATCCGGTCGGACTGCAGTTGAAGTATGACGTGGCCGAGTGCGAGGAGCGCGGCATGACCTACTCAGCGCCGCTCAAGGTCACGATGCGCCTTACCATTTTCGACAAGGACGCCGAGACCGGCAACCGTTCCATCCGCGACATCAAGGAACAGGAAGTATTTTTCGGCGACGTGCCGCTGATGACCCAGAACGGCACCTTTATCATCAACGGTACCGAGCGCGTGATTGTGAGCCAGTTGCATCGTTCGCCCGGCGTGTTCTTCGAGACTGCAAACAACCGCACTTATTTCCTGGGCAAGATCATTCCTTACCGCGGATCGTGGGTAGAGTTTGAGTATGACCAGAAGAACGTGCTCTACGTGCGCATCGACCGCAAACGCAAGTTCCTCGGAACGATTTTTCTGCGCGCCCTCGGCCTGCGTTCCGGCGAAGACATTCTGCGGACGTTCTACACCGTCGACCGCATCGCGATTAAAGACAAGAAGCTTTTTTGGACGCTCGACCCGGCCAGCGAAAAAGCCACGAACCTGTTGGGCATGAAGCTGGCGCACAGCATCAAGAACAAGTCGGGCGATGAGATTGCGCACTCCGGCCGCAAGCTGAACGCGCAGACTCTGAAGGATATTCAAAAGGCAAAGATCTCCGAGATCGAAGTGGATGTCACCGATCTCGAGGGTGCATGGGCCGCTGCCGATGTGGTGGACACGACCACGGGCGAAGTGCTGCTCGAAGCCAACAGTGAAGTTACTGCCGACAAGGTTTCGAAGATTCTCGACTCGGGCGTGGTCGAGATGAGCCTGTTCTTCCCCGAGCGCGACGACGTGGGCACGGTGATCAGCCAGACCCTGAAGCGCGATTCGGTGAAGACACCGCAGGAGGCGCTGATTGAAATTTACCGCAAACTGCGTCCCGGCGATCCGCCGACGCTCGACACGGCTACGGCATTGTTCCACGGCATGTTCTTCGACCCGCGCAAGTACGACTTCTCGAAAGTAGGCAGGCTGAAGTTCAACATCAAGCTGTTCGAGAACCAGGATGCGACCAGTCTCGACAAGCGGACGCTTGATCCGGACGATTTCTATGGGACGATCGCCTACCTGCTGAAGCTGCGCAAGAACATCGGATCGGTGGATGACATCGATCACCTGGGCAACCGCCGAGTGCGCGCGGTCGGCGAGTTGATGGAAAACCAGTTCCGCATCGGCCTGGTCCGCATGGAGCGTGCGATCAAAGAAAAAATGTCCGTGTACCAGGAAATGTCGACGGCGATGCCGCATGACCTGGTCAATGCGAAACCAGTGATGGCCGCGATCCGCGAATTCTTCGGATCGTCGCAGCTTTCGCAGTTTATGGACCAGACCAACCCGCTCTCCGAGATCACGCACAAGCGGCGTCTCTCGGCGCTTGGGCCGGGTGGTCTGTCGCGTGAGCGTGCCGGATTCGAAGTGCGCGACGTACACCCTACACACTACGGGCGTATTTGCCCGATTGAGACGCCGGAAGGTCCGAACATTGGACTGATCTCGTCTTTGAGTTGCTACGCGCGGATCAACGACTACGGCTTTATCGAGTCGCCTTATCGCAAGATCAAGGGTGGCCGCGTGATCGACTACGTCAGCGTGGTCAACACGGGCGACAGCGACTACAAAGTCGGCGATCACATGGAGAAGCATGAGATCGAGAAGATCAACAATGAATTGAAGGAGAAGCGCAAAAAGCCGGCGCAGGTTGATCCGTTCTCTTTCTATCTTTCCGCGTGGGAGGAAGATCGGCACACCATCGCGCAGGCGAACGTTGAACTCGATGACAAAGGCAAGATTGTGGCCGAACTGGTCAATGCCCGCAAGGCCGGCAACTTCGTGCTGGTAAGCCGCGACGAAGTTGATTACGTCGACGTAAGCCCCAAGCAATTGGTCTCCGTCGCCGCTTCACTCGTGCCTTTCCTCGAGCACGACGATGCGAACCGCGCGCTGATGGGCGCGAACATGCAACGCCAGTCTGTGCCGCTGTTGCGCGCGCAAGCGCCGATCGTGGGTACGGGCATGGAAGGCGTTACCGCGCGTGACTCGGGCGCAGTGGTTCTGGCTCGGCGCAACGGCATCGTGGATTCTGTCGACTCTGACCGCATCATCGTGCGCGTCGAAGGCGAGCACCATCCCACGCAGCTTTCGCGTGAAGTGGGCAGCGACATTTATCAGCTCACCAAGTTCAAGCGCTCGAACCAAAACACTTGTATCAATCAAAAGCCTGTCGTGAAAAAAGGACAGCGGGTGCTGAAGGGCGAAGTGATCGCCGACGGTCCTTGCACGGATCAC
Organism: Candidatus Sulfotelmatobacter sp.; assembly: GCA_049280095.1. Lineage (GTDB taxonomy): Bacteria > Acidobacteriota > Terriglobia > Terriglobales > Acidobacteriaceae > Sulfotelmatobacter. The sequence goes on from JBAPPL010000004.1 coordinate 7,335, forward strand.
GGCGAGCTGGCGCTTGGACGCAACGTGCTGGTGGCCTTCATGCCCTGGCGCGGTTACAACTTTGAAGACGCGATTCTCGTCTCCGAGAAGATGGTGAAGGACGATTACTACACTTCACTGCATATCGAAGAGTATGAGATCGAAGCGCGGGACACCAAGCTTGGTCCGGAAGAAGTGACGCGCGACATTCCAAATGTCAGCGAGTCCATGCTGCGCAACCTGGATGAAGCGGGCGTGATTCGCATCGGCGCCAGCATCAAGCAGGGCGACATTCTGGTGGGCAAGGTTACGCCCAAGGGCGAAACCCAGCTCACGCCGGAAGAGAAGCTGCTGCGCGCGATCTTCGGCGAGAAAGCCGGCGACGTGCGCGACGCTTCGCTCTACTGCCCGCCGGGCATCGAGGGCGTCATCGTCGACGTAAAAATCTTCTCCCGCAAAGGTCAGGAAAAGGATGAGCGCGCGAAGTCGATTGAAGCGACGCAGATTGGCAAGCTGGAAAAAAATCTCTCCGACGAAATTCGCATTCTTACCGACGAGCGGCTCAAGCGTCTGGAAAACATTCTGGGCGGCAAGGAAGTGCAGGCCGACCTGCACGACGAGCGCACCAACAAGCGTCTGCTGAACAAGGGCAACATTCTGGACCGGGACGCGATCGAGCGCATCTCGACCCGCAACCTGAAGCGCATCAAGTATGCCGACAAGGATCCGCGAGTGAATGAGCAGATCGACGAGATCGAGGAAATGACCTCGCGCCAAATCGATGTGCTCAAGAAGATCGTCAACGAGAAGAAGGAGAAACTCACCAAGGGCGACGAACTGCCGCCGGGCGTGATCAAGCTGGTCAAGGTCTACATCGCGATGAAGCGCAAGCTGAGCGTGGGCGACAAGATGGCCGGCCGTCACGGGAACAAGGGCGTGATCGCGCGCATTCTGCCGGAAGAGGATATGCCGTACCTCGAAGACGGAACGCCGGTCGAGATCGTTCTGAATCCGCTCGGCGTACCCAGCCGTATGAATGTGGGCCAGATTCTCGAAACCCACCTGGGATGGGCGGGCTACACCCTGGGCGAGAAGATTACCAACCTGCTCAAGGAAAACACGCGTACCGAAGCGATTCGGCGCGAACTGAAGGCCCTGTTCAAGGACTCGAAACTCGCCGACATCATCGCCGAAATGAGCGACGACGAACTCGAAGCGGTTGCTCCTACGCTGGCACGCGGCGTGTATATGGGTTCGCCCGTGTTCGATGGCGCGAAGGAGGGCGAGATCAAGGCGCTGCTGGAGCGTTCGGGCCTGCCGACTTCGGGCAAGACGACGCTGCACGACGGCATGACCGGTGACCAGTTTGAACAGCCGGTCACGGTTGGCTACATCTACATGCTGAAGCTGTCGCATCTGGTGGACGACAAAATTCACGCGCGTTCCATCGGACCGTACTCGCTCATCACCCAGCAGCCCCTGGGAGGCAAGGCGCAGTTCGGCGGACAGCGCTTCGGAGAAATGGAAGTCTGGGCGCTCGAGGCTTACGGCGCGGCATTCATTCTGCAGGAACTGCTGACGGCGAAGTCCGACGACGTGTACGGCCGCACCAAGATTTACGAGGCCATCGTTAAGGGCGAAGCCGCCATGGAGCCGGGCGTGCCGGAATCGTTCAACGTGCTGATCCGCGAATTGCAATCGCTCTGCCTCGACGTGGAGCTGATCAAGACCGGGGAGAAAAAGCCCACGGCCAGCGCGGCAGCGGATTAATGAAATCAGTTCTCAGTTCTCGGTTCTCAGTTCTCAGTTGCGGCTGAGGCAGGGATCGGGAGCTGGGAACGAGACTTTGAAATACCAGCCTCTGCGGCATATGAGCTCAATGCCGCATGAAAGGCGAGAGTTCAACTCGGTTTTGCTGAGAACTGAGAGCCGAGAACTGAGAACTTGCTTTAGAGCTCCGTCAGCGGACGCGTGAGAACCGCAGGAAGCGGAGGAACACCTTGTTTCGTTCGAGCCCGTTCGAAATGCAAAATACGATTGCGGATTTCGATGCTATCCGCATTAGTCTGGCGTCTCCGGAAAAAATCCGGAGCTGGTCGCACGGTGAAGTCACCAAGCCTGAGACCATCAACTACCGCACCTTCAAGCCGGAGCGGGACGGCCTGTTCTGCGCCCGCATCTTCGGCCCGGTAACCGATTGGGAGTGCCTCTGCGGCAAGTACAAGCGCATGAAGCACCGCGGCGTGATCTGCGACAAGTGCGGCGTGGAAGTCACGCTGTCGAAAGTTCGCCGCGAACGCCTGGGACACATCGAGCTGGCTTCGCCCTGTTCGCACGTGTGGTTCTTCAAAGGACTGCCCAGCCGCATCGGGCACCTGCTCGACATTTCTCTGCGCGACCTCGAGTCCGTCCTGTACTTCGAGGCCTACGTGGTGGTCGAGCCCGGCGATGCTCCGGTGAAAGAGCGCGAGGTCATTAAGGACGAAGCGAAGTTCCGCGAACTCGACCAGCAATACCGTCCCGCTGGATTCAAAGCGATGATGGGCGCCGAGGCGATCAAGGAACTGCTCAAGCGCATCGACACCGACGGCCTGGCCGTTGAGCTGCGCGAGAAGATGAAGAATGAGAGCTCGCTGCAGAAGCGGCTCAAGTATACGAAGCGATTGAAAGTGGTGGAGGCCTTCCGGCGCAGCGGCAACAAGCCGCACTGGATGATTCTCGACGTCATCCCTGTGATTCCGCCGGAGCTGCGCCCGCTGGTTCCACTCGATGGCGGCCGCTTCGCCACCTCTGATCTTAATGACCTTTACCGCCGCGTCATCAACCGCAACAACCGGTTGAAGAAGCTGATGGACCTGCACGCGCCTGAAGTCATCGTAAGAAATGAAAAGCGCATGCTGCAGGAAGCCGTCGACGCGCTGTTCGATAACGGCCGCCGTGGCCGCGTGCTGCGCGGAGCCAATAACCGTCCGCTGAAGTCGCTCTCTGACACGCTCAAGGGAAAGCAGGGACGCTTCCGCCAGAACCTGCTGGGCAAGCGCGTGGATTACTCCGGACGTTCCGTCATCGTGGTCGGGCCCGAACTCAAGCTGCACCAGTGCGGGTTGCCGAAGAAAATGGCGCTCGAACTGTTCAAGCCGTTCATCTATCACCGGCTCGAACAAACCGGCAACGTCACCACCATCAAGCAAGCGAAAGAAATGGTGGAGCAGCAGGAGCCCATCGTTTGGGACATCCTCGAAGAAGTCATCAAGGATCATCCCGTGCTGCTGAACCGCGCTCCTACGCTGCATCGCCTGGGCATCCAGGCGTTTGAGCCGGTGCTGGTGGAAGGCAAGGCCATCCGGATTCATCCGCTGGTCTGCACCGCGTTCAACGCCGATTTCGACGGCGACCAGATGGCTGTGCACATTCCGTTGTCTCCGGAAGCGCAGGTTGAAGCCAGCGTGCTGATGCTAGCCTCGCACAACATTCTTTCGCCGGCATCCGGTCAGCCGATTACCGTGCCGACGCAGGATATGGTGCTTGGTCTCTATTACCTCACCAAAGCCAAGCCGGGCGCGAAGGGCGAAGGCCGTGTGTTCGCCAACATCGAAGAAGTTCTGCTCGCGCTCGAAATGGGCGAAGTGGAAACGCTTTCTCCGATCCGTCTGCGCTACACCGGCGAGTTGATTGACCTGACCACCGCTTACGACGATCAGGACATCATTCACACCGATCCGGTTCATGTGGAGCGTTCCTTTATCAACACGACAGTGGGCCGCGCCATTCTGAACGATCACCTGCCGGAGGGCATGCCATTTATCAACGGCTTGCTCAAGAAGAAGGGCATCGGTGCGCTGGTGAACTACGGCTACCTCCGGTTCGGACTCGAGACTACGGTCAAGATGCTCGACGAAGTAAAGGAGTTCGGCTTCAAGTATGCGACCAAGGCCGGCCTTTCCATCGGCATCGACGACATGGTCATCCCGGACAGCAAGAAGACCTTGGTCAAGGATGCTGAACGGCAGGTGGTTGCCGTGCAGCAGCAATACCTCGACGGCGCGATCACGAACGGCGAACGCTACAACAAGGTCATCGAAATCTGGTCGGGCATCACGGAAAAAGTTGCCGACGAGATGTTCGGGCAGATGCAGCGCGCCGATAAAGAAGGCTTCATCAATCCGATTTACGTCATGGCCGATTCTGGCGCTCGCGGATCGAAACAGCAGATCCGCCAGCTCTCCGGCATGCGCGGCCTGATGGCCAAGCCTTCCGGCGAAATCATCGAGTCTCCTATCACGGCGAACTTCCGCGAAGGGCTAACGGTGCTCGAATATTTCGTCTCGACGCATGGCGCCCGCAAGGGACTGGCCGACACGGCGCTGAAGACGGCGGATTCCGGCTACCTTACGCGGCGACTAGTCGACGTGGCGCAGGACGTGATCATCAGCGAATACGACTGCGGCACTGTGGACGGCATCTACGTACAGGGTATCGTCGAAGCCGGAGAAATTATCGAGCCGTTGCGCGACCGCATTGTGGGCCGCGTTTCGCTTGAGAAGATCAAAGACTACGACGGCAACGTGATCGTCGACATCAACAACGAGATCACCGAGGAACTCGCGGGATCGATTCAGGCTGCGGGAATCGAGCGGGTGAAGATCCGTTCGGTGCTCACTTGCGAATCGAAGCGCGGCGTTTGCGTCATGTGTTACGGCCGCAATCTGGCTTCAGGCCGCCTGGTCGAACTCGGCGAAGCTACTGGTGTGATCGCCGCGCAGTCCATCGGCGAGCCCGGAACGCAGCTCACCATGCGTACCTTCCACATCGGCGGTACGGCGTCGCGAGTCTCCGAGCAGTCGCGCCTCGATGCCAAGAACAACGGCACCGTGCGCTTCATCGGGTTGCAGACGGTGAAGTCGAAGTCGGGCGATCTGGTGGTGATGAACCGCCAGGGCTCAATCGCGGTCGTGGACGAGAAGAACCGCGAGCGCGAGCGCTACTCCGTGATCTACGGCGCCAAGCTCAAGGTCAACGACGGCGACGCTGTGCAGCAGGGAAAGGTCATGGTGGAGTGGGATCCTTACACGTTCGCTATCCTTACCGAAATCGGCGGCACGGCGCAATTCAAGGACTTGCAGGAAGGCGTGACTTTACATGAAGAGGTAGACGAGGTCACGGGATTGTCGCGGCACGTTGTGGGCGATTCTCCCGACGAGAAGCGGCAGCCGGCGATCGTGGTCAAGGGCAAGGGTAGCAAGCGCTATCTCATGCCTTCCCGTTCTCACCTTATGGTGCAGGATGGCGACACCGTTTCCCCGGGAGACGTGCTGGCCAAGATCCCGCGCGAGACCACCAAGACCAAGGACATCACGGGCGGTCTGCCGCGCGTGGTCGAGCTCTTCGAAGCCCGCAAGCCGCATGAAACCGCGGTCATCAGCGAGATCGACGGCACGGTGAAGTTCGGTGAGGTCTCGAAGGGTCAGCGCAAAATCTATGTGCAGGCCGACAACGGCACCGAGAAAGAATATTCGGTGCCGCGCGGCGTTCACATTAACGTGCAGGAAGGCGAGCGCGTCAAGGCGGGCGAACCGCTGATGGACGGTCCGCTCAACCCGCACGACATTCTGGCTGTGCTCGGCGAAAAAGAACTGCAGTCTTACCTGGTGAACGAAATCCAGGAAGTCTACCGGCTGCAGGGCGTCAACATCAGCGACAAGCACATTGAAGTGATTGTCCGCCAGATGATGCGCTGGGTGCAGGTCGAGGACGTGGGCGACACCACATTCCTGCTGGAGGACAAGCTGGACAAGTTCCACTTCCGCGAAGAGAACGAGCGCGTGATCAAGGAGGGCGGCAGGCCGGCTACCGGACGGCCGTTGCTCCTGGGCATCACGAAGGCGTCGCTCGCGACGGACTCGTTCATCTCGGCGGCGTCCTTCCAGGAGACCACGCGCGTACTCACTGAGGCTTCGATTAACGGCAGGGTCGATTATCTGCGTGGCCTCAAGGAGAACGTCATCGTCGGCCGTCTCATCCCTGCCGGCACCGGCATGGAATATTACCGGAACGTGCGCCTCTCGCCAGAAATGGAAGAGGCCGCGGCCAAGGTACAGGCGGAAGTTTCGGCAGCTTACGAAGAAGCCGAGCGCGCTCTGGAGATGATGCGCCACGAGGGCGAAACCGAAGAACTAGCGGCGGAGTAAGCGGAACTGCAATCAACAGCGGGGGCGAACGAACCAGTTTCGCCCCCGAACTTTTTCACAGCAGGATCATCATCCCCTAATGCACGCAAATGCAAAGCGATTGCCGACCGAGGAACCTGGCCCGCTTCCCTCGTTGCAACCGGCGCCTCCCGGCCCTAAGCTAGGGCCAGCGATGCTTCGTTTCCTACGACTTTTGCGGCTGGCCTTCTGGCGTTCCTTCCAGCACGACGCTTTTTCCATCGCGAAAGCTTCCGCCTATTCGGCCATTCTTACTTTTTTTCCTGCGCTGCTGGTGGTGGGCTCGGTGCTGGCTACCTGGCGCAAGGGCGCGCCCTACATGCGGGAAATCTCTTACGCGCTCTCCCGCATACTTCCCGCCGGAAGCAATGCAGCGATGAACTTCATGCGCAGCGCCGCGCAACGCCCCGTAAGCCTGCTCATCACGGCTTCCCTATTGACCCTGTGGACCGCCTCCGGTGTGATGATTTCGTGGATGGAGGGCTTCCGCCGCTGTTACGAGCTGCCGAAAATCTGGGGACTGGTGAAGGAGCGGCTGATCTCATTTCTGCTGGTGATTTTCGCGCTCGTCCCTATGACCTTCGCGACCTTGCTGGTGGCCTTAGGCAGCAAGGTCGAAACCAACATTCTTTTCTACACGGCGCGGGAATACAGCCTCTATATTCTGGTGATGTGGGGCGCGATCCGCTGGCTGATCGCCACCCTCACCAGCATTGCTGTGATCGCCCTCATCTATCACAATGCGGTCCCGCGCACCCAGCCCTGGCATAGTGTTATCCCAGGCGCGACGCTCGCCACCGCGATGTGGTTCTCGGCAACGCTGCTGTTCGGCTTCTACCTAAAGCATTACGCCGACTACAGCATTATTTACGGATCGCTCGGCGCCGCCATCGCCTTGCTAGTCTGGATGTACATGGTTTCTCTGGTCGTCCTGGTGGGGGCGGAATTCAACGCCATGTTGTTTCCCCGCGCTATGCTAGGAAAAGAACTGACTGCGGTGAGCGGACCCAGAGCGGCAGATTAACGCTCGGCGTGGCGGATCTGAAATTTCGATTGTCATCCCGAGCAAAGCGAGGGACCTTGGTGTCTGTTGGCAGTTTCCTGAGACACTTTGGTGCAAGCAGGAACCAAGATCCCTCGCTTTGCTCGGGATGACAGGGAAGGACGAGTTGAGGAACAAAGTGAAGTCCAGCAAACCAGAACTCGAGACAGCGAGCTCCCACAGCGTGGAGGTTTCCGCTTCTCCTGCATCCCCCACGACCCGCCGCGCCAAGATCATCTGCACCATTGGCCCGGCCTGCAATTCCGAGGCGGCGATGCGCGACCTGTTGCGCCTTGGCATGGATGTGGGTCGGCTGAATTTTTCCCACGGCTCGCACGAGGATCACGCCCGCAACATCGAACGCCTGCGCCGCGCCGCCGAAAAAGAAAACCGCACCGTCTGCATCCTGCAGGACCTGCAAGGCCCCAAGATCCGCACTGGACGCCTGGAGCGGCACGAACCTGTCGAGCTGAAAAGCGGTTCAACCGTGACCATTACTCCGCGCGACATAGTCGGCACCGCCGCTCGCATTTCCACCACGTTTCCCGATCTCGCGAGCGAGCTCGCTCCCGGTGCTCGCGTTCTTCTACGCGATGGCCTCATTGAATTGCGCGTGCGCACGGTGCGGGGCAGCGATATCGTCTGCGATATTTTGAATGGCGGAATGTTGGGCGAGCATCAAGGTATCAATTTACCGGGCACCGCATTGTCGATTCCCGCCCTGACTGAAAAGGACCGCAAGGATCTCGAGTTCGGCCTCAAACACGGCGTCGACGCGGTTGCGCTCTCCTTTGTGCGCTCTGCCGCCGACGTGAACATGGTCAGACGGATCGTGGCCGGGCGCGGCAGCGACACTCCTTTGATCGCAAAACTGGAGAAGCCGCAAGCGATCGACCATCTGGAAGAAATTCTGGAAGCCTGTGACGGTGTGATGGTTGCGCGCGGAGACCTCGGGGTCGAAATGGCTCCGGAAAAAGTCCCGGTTATTCAGAAGCACGTCATCCGCCGCGCCGCCCAGTGGCGCAAGCCGGTGATCACGGCAACGCAGATGCTCGAGTCGATGATCGACAACCCGCGTCCCACGCGCGCCGAGGCCAGCGACGTAGCTAACGCCATTTTCGACGGCTCCGATTCAGTCATGCTGTCGGCCGAAACCGCCAGCGGCCACTATCCCCGCGAGGCAGTCGCCATGATGTCGCGCATCGTGATCGAGGCGGAGAGCAACATGGGAGAGTTCACGCTTCCCCGCCGACGCCGCGACCGCCACGGCCTTTCCATCGCCGAAACTATTTGCGAATCCATCGCCCACGCCGCCGAAGACCTGCCCATGGGCGCCATCGCCGTGTTCACAGAAACCGGCAACACCGCGCGCATGATTTCCAAATACCGGCCGCAAGCCGCCATCTACGCCTTCACTCACAACGCGACCGTGGCCCAGCGCACCAACCTCTACTGGGGCGTGAACCCCGTGAAGTGCGCCCAGCCGGTTTCCACTGACGGCATGGTCGATATGGCGGAGGAGGAGCTTTTGAGCCGCAGCCTGCTGAAGTCTGGCGACGTTCTGGGCGTGGTCGCGGGTACGCGCCAGGCTTCTGGTTCCACCAACTTCATGCGCCTGCACACGGTCACTGCGGAAGAAGCCAACGCCGTGACGCAACCGCGGCGCAAGCGCACCTCCGCTCGCCAGAAGCTATAATCGCGGAGTATGTCGCAGGAATATCTATCGATCGCGATCTGGGAGCCGCTGCCCGGCATGGAGGCGGCATCGCTCGCGACCATCCACGAACTTAACACCATCGTCTCGAACAAGGGATACGGCCGCGATCTGCTTTACCGTGGTGGCGATTCCCACTACATCCTGCTGCGTTATTGGAATTCTGACTATGCCCGCCGCACCGCTCTGGAAGATCCCGAACTGCTGCGCTGCTGGGCCCGCTTGGGAAACGAGATTCAAATCCTGAAAGTTTATGAGAAGCTGGAGGAAGTCGGCGTGTAGTTCGTGTACGGCTGGGGCAGGGGTGAAGAACATTCAAATTATCGACGGTGCAGACAACGCGACCTATAGCATTTTTCAGGCTACGGACGCTGAGTTCGGGACAATCTTCCCCGCGCCAGGGCAGGACATAGAGGTAGTCGAAGATTATGTCGCCCGAGTTGGTGAGGATGAAGCAAATAGGACACTGTCAGGCCTGTGGAACAGGCCGATACATAAACACGATGTGCAAGGCATCCAAGGTATCCTCTATTACGACTACAAAGAAAAGGCTAAACATCTCCCCGTATCAAAGCGCGAAATAGATCGCCCCGCGGGACAGATCAATGAGTCGGAGCGAGCGTTGTACAAGGACTTGCGACATAAAGCCTAACGCCAAGTAGGGTAGGAACAGACCAACCGCCTCGATGTCCGTCGAATCCAGCCCGCAAGTTCTTACCGACGTTTCCGCGGACCCGTTCGTGCGCGGCCTTCTGCACCGACCTGCAACTCCCAATGGAGACGGCCTTGTTCTGGCCCACGGCGCCGGATCAAATTGTCAATCTCCGCTGCTGATCGCGTTGGCAGAAACTTTTGCCGAGGCCGGCTTCGTCGTGCTGCGCTGCGATCTCCCTTACCGTCAGGATCGGCCCTACGGTCCGCCGGGACCGGGCGACGGCAAACGCGATCGCGCTGGCCTGAAGAATGCAATCGCAGTCCTGAAGAATCTCGCGCGCGGCCGCGTATTTGTCGGCGGCCACTCCTACGGCGGACGGCAGGCCAGCATGCTCTGCGCCGAGACTGCGGAGAAATCCCCGGAAGAAGCTGCGAGGCTGGCCGGCGCCCTGCTCTTGCTGTCTTATCCTCTCCACCCGCCGCGAAAGCCCGAACAGCTCCGCACCCAGCATTTCTTCCACCTGCACACGCCCGCACTCTTCGTCCAAGGCACTCGCGATCCCTTCGGCGCGATCGCGGAGATCGAGCAAGCCTTGAAGCTGATACCTGCGAAGGCGAAGCTGCTGACCATCGAAGGCGCGGGCCACGATCTGGGATTCAAGGGAAAAGCCGGGCGGGAAAAGTTAGCGGGAAACGTATTGTCAGAATTTCAGGAGTTTTTCGCGAAGTAAGAATTCAGAGGCCTGACTGGAACTCGATCCGGGTAAATCCGTGGAGATCCGTGGCAAACCGGTTTAATTCACCCACCCCGACTTCGACCCGCCGTTCCCCTTGTGCTGGTCATCGTCTGGCGGGATGTAGTTGCCGTGCTCGTCGAAGTGCACGTCGCGGTCGTGCTTGCGCATGTAGACTTCAAACTTCCTCGCTGCCCGCCGCCGACGCCAACGGTAATACTCATTACGCGCCTCGTAGAAACGCTCCGAGACGCGCAGGGAAACTCCCGCCGAGAAGAACGCGGCATGCCAAAGATATCCTGCGCCCAGCCCCAGAAGTGAGACGCAGTAAAAAAGCGCGAAGTGGTTGAGCAGCAAGTAGGCTGTTTCGAGGCCGGCGATACCCAGAACGATCCACTTCACCGGAATCTGAATCGGGAGCGGGAATAGCATCAAGGGCGCGTCCCGATTAAACAGATAGAACACCATCAGAATTGCGTTGGCGGCTGCGGCGCTGCCCCAGGCCGGGCCCCTAGCGATGACGCCGGTAAGCGAGAGAGCGAATCCAGCAATCCCTGAAAGCGCGATGCTGCTGAAGAATAGGCCGTAGAACGCCGCCCGGCCCACGCGCTCCTGCACCGCCGCCCCAAGAAAGTAGACCCCCAGCAACGACAAAACAAATTCCAGGGGATCCACGTACATGAAGGCGTAAGTCACGAACTGCCACAACCAGCCCTGCCGAATGTGTGCCGGATCCAAAATGCCCAACGCCAGCACCGCCGAACCAGCCGCCGGGGCAAATGACATCAACAGAAGAATGACCACGTAAATTGCGGCGCTGGCGATAATAATCTGCCGCACTGCGCCGCGAAACGGCGGCAGCATCATCTCGAAGGAAGTGTTTCTTGGCATGAACTCGAGGCCGTTCTTATCGCTCTTATCCTAACAGCTTCCCTGTTATCGCTCCGGCACGGGCACAACCGGCAAACTCCGGTGTCCGTCCGCGTCCACAGCCCTGACCGCAAAGATGACATTATCCTTCGAAAGGTTCAGAGTGGCGCGCAGAACGTTGCCAACCTTTTGGACGTGTTCCCATTCCGGGCTGGTCGTGGCCCGCCACAGAACTTCATACTCTGCCACCCGTCCGCCCGGTGACGCTTCCCAGGTCAGTGTCGAATTGTTCTCCAACTCCTTGGTGAGCAAGTGCACATTCGCCGGAGGCGCCGGTGCCGATGCCAGCGACGCCAAGGTCGCGGCATTCAGCCGCGCCACGTGCGCTACATAGTCGAAGTCCACAAACTTTGCCAGGTCGCCATATTCAATGCCATTCTCGGTGCGGACGTTCTGATGCTGGTGATGAAAATCTTCGCGAAACTCCGTGAAGCGCACCCCGGCGAACCCTTGCTGATTGAACGAATAATGATCGCCGCCGCGCAAGTACCGGTCCAGCCGGAACACCAGCACGGGCTCCACGCCCACATCTTTGTGATAAGCACGGCCCACATCGGCGATATAGCGCGCCAGTTGCCGCGACCCGGAGTCGTTCTCCCCGCCCAGCCCGCGAATCCGCCGGACATCCTGCTCCGTCGCCGCGGCGGGCAGGCCCTCAGAAAACACTCGCACCACCGAGTGATCCTGCTCCGCGCTCTTGTCGCCGCCCACGATGTCATTATTAAGCACCGCTTCGATGTCCCAGCCTTGGTCCTTTGCCATCTTTTCTTTGGCCATCTGGGCAAAGTGGTGGCTGCCGTTCAATCCCTGCTCCTCGCCGGCCACGGTCAGAAAAATAATCGTGGCAGGAAATTTCATCTTGCTCAGCACCCGCGCGCACTCCAGGCTGACGGCGGCTCCGCTGGCGTCGTCGTTCGCGCCCGGAGCATCACCCTTCGTGTCGAGGATGTCGCTGTTGCGCGAATCATAGTGCCCGGTCACCAGCACGATGCGCTTCGCGTTCACCGCATCCGTCCCCTTCAGGACCGCATAAACATTGGTGATTTCGGTAGGCTGGGGAATGCGGTCTCCGGCCGGTTCAGTGAAGCTGTCGGTCTTCACTTCCAGGCAGCCGCCGCAATCTTTCGCGTAACGTTCGAACTCAGATTTGATCCATTCGCGCGCCGCGCCAATTCCGCGTCCCGCCGCGATCGAGGCTGGGTCCTGAGCCGAGATCGTCGACCGTGTTCCAAAGCTCGCCAGCTTCTCAATATTGGCCCGGATGCGCTCGGCCGACACCTGCTGCAGGGCGGTCGAAATGCGGCCATCCACGGCCATTGGTTCCGCAGCGCTGGAACCTGCCTGATTTTGCGCAGATGCCATGGTGGTGAAGCTAAGCACCAAACAGACTGCGACGAGCAACGGTCTTATCTGGAACGGTCTTTTCTGGAAGGGCGAAATCATGTACGCTCCGGCGTAAAGAAATGTCAAGGGCGACGGTGGCTTTCCCAAGGATTATAAATCTCCTGCTCTACAGCGCCCACCCCTTGACCTGCGGCTGGGAAAGAATCTAAATATTATGAAGCGTATCTAAGAGGTCATCAAAGTATGCCATCGAATGGGAGTGGAGGAGTCATGGTTCTTTGTCCCGAATGCGAAACCGATCTGGATGTGGAAGAAGAAGAGGTCGAGGAGGGCGAGATCGTCTCCTGCCCCGAGTGCGGCACGGACTTCGAAGTCGTGACCACCAGTCCACTGGAATTGAAAGCGATCGAGGCCGGCTACGTGGAAGAGGAAGAAGAAGTGGAAAGCGAAGACGGTGACGACTCCTAGGCTCCAACCTACGTTTCTGCTCGCACGCTTGTCCTCCTCCTGTCTGCTGCTTGTTTTCTTCTGCGCCGCCCTGGATTTGCAAGTTCTGCCCGTCGCCAATGCGGCTCCCGCTTCCAAGAACTTGAAACCCACTGATCCGTATGCGCTGATTTTCGGAACGGTCTGGGGCCCCGACAATCGCCCCGTCTATGGCATCAACGTTAAGATCCGCCGTGTAACAGATAAAAAGCCCAAGTGGGAAGTCTATTCCGATCATTCCGGCGAATTCGCCCAGAGGGTTCCCGCCGGCAAAGCCGACTACGTGGTCTCGGCCGATCTCAAGGGCGTGAAAATGACGGACGGTTCCCCGTTGCATCTGGCGGAAGAGGTGCCCGTCCACGTAGAGTATGACGAGCGTGTGGACATTGGTTTGCACTTGACGAAGTAGGCGATTCAGGAGAGAAAGAGGAATAAGGCTCCCATGGCTTCCAGAATGTCTCGCAGGAATGCTTCCCTCGTGGCCGCCGCGCTCCTTCTGGTCGTCTCCGTGGCAGCCCATGCTGCTCCCGATAACAGGGACAAGGCGCAAGGCCGATTGCTGCTGGGCAAAGTGCTCGACCAGCAGGATAATCCCGTGGTCGGCGCCATCGTCTACGTGACCAACCTGCGCACTCACGCGGTGAAGACCTATATTGTTGGCCACGAAGGTACCTATCGTTTTCCCGGCCTGGCAACAACGGATTATGAAGTCTACGCCCAGTTTAAGGACCACAAAAGCGACACCAAATCGGTCAGCCAGTTCGATGATCGGTCTCAGGTCTACATCGATCTCAGGATCGATATGCGATGAATTCGCGGCGCCCGAAAAGATGGCGCCAGCCTTACAACTTTTGCTGGTTGGTAGGGTTCAATAGGGAAAGAAGGTCTTTTTTCGGAGGAGAACCTTGAAATTATTGCGCTCGCTTCACAATAAGAATCGTTATGCGTTGGCTGTGAGGACGGGGTTCGCAGCCTTAGTCTTGACGGCCGCAGCGGCGCTGTCGGCTGGTGCGCAACAAGGCGCGATGAGCCCTTACCAAGGCGAAGCAGACGGCGTCAGCGCCGGCGGCAAGTGGATGGAGTTCCGGTCGGAAGATAAAATGACCGGAGCGAAGAAAGTCCGCTTCGAGCTGCTCTCGAACAATTATCTTCGGGAAGACCCGGACTACAAGCCCCGAATCGAAATCACATGCAGCGACGGCAAATACCAGCGCGCCGTCTTTAACCCCGGCGCCAGGCTGGGACGGCCCGACTATCCCGGCTTCTGGGGTCAGCCTAAGATGGAAGTCATGGTCCGTATCGACGGAAGCCACGACCATAAGGGCTGGAATTGGGAAGCCGACCGCGTCCTTTCCATGGATAAGGGCACGGTTCGCGGCGCTATCGGAGCCCAGGTCTTCAACGTGGAAGTCAGGACCAGGACCGGATACGCGATTGCCGAGTTCTCGCCTGCGGGTTTGAACCTGGACGAAGTCAAGCACGCCTGCGATCTGACTCCGCACAAGCCCTAGCAACGCTTGAGGCTAAAATCCGGTAACGAAACTGACGAGGGCTGGGCCTGCGGGCTCGGCCCTTTGTGACTTTAGGCGCAGCCCGGTCAGCACTTGCGTGCCTGCCCCGTCTGCTGTTTCACTTGGATTAATCCCGGCAGTTGAGGTGGAGTCGGCAAAGTTAATTACGAGGCCAGATTTAAGATGGGCAGCAATGTAATTACTGGGGCGGCGTTCCTGCTGTTTGTTGTGGGAGTGTCTGTGTACGTCGTCATCCTTTACAACGAACTCGTGCGCCTGCGCAATGACAATGACCGCGCCTGGGCGAATATTGATGTGCTGCTCAAACAGCGGCACGATGAGATTCCGAACCTGGTCGAGACCGTAAAGGGCTACATGCAGCACGAGCAGCAGACGCTGCTGGCGGTCACGCAGGCCCGGGCCGCGTCCATGAACGCCGCCAGCATTGGGCAGAAAGCGCAGGCTGATTTGACCATGACGGTCGCGCTGCGCAGCTTGTTTGCCGTCGCGGAAAATTATCCGCAACTCAAGGCCAACGAAAACTTTCTCAAACTGCAGAACCGCATCAGCGAACTGGAAGAGCGCATCGCCGATCGCCGCGAGTTCTTCAACGACGACGTCAACACCTACAACACCCGCATAGGCCAGATTCCTGAGGTATTCTTGGCCAGTTTCATGGAATTGAAACCACGCTCCATGTTCAAGGTGTCTGACGAGGACCGCAGGCTGGTCGAGGTCAAGTTCCAGGGCCAGAGCGCCGCCGGGGCATAGGCGGCGAGTGTTTTTGCCGGAACATTTGTGAGATGTGTTCCAACTGGAACATCGTATACTGGCAATCCTGGCTGTGTGCCCGTCGATATCTACAATACCTCTCAAGTGGGCCATGCGACTCGCCCTTCCGGCACGCCGCCGTCTCGGTGGGCGGCGCATGGAGAATTCAATCGGGTCCGATGCTTGCCTCAAAAAGTGTGCAATTGGGGACAGACCGGGCTGAACGATTTCCGATAGAGTTGAGATCAAACCCACGTGCGGGAGGAAGGAAGTACCACGATGGCTAAGATTTTGCTGGCCGAGGACGACGAGGCGGTCCGCGATATGTTGCGGACATCGCTGGAACGAGATGGCTTCGAGGTAGTCGCTGTAGCAAGTGTATGCGAAGCTTTGAGCCACATCGCAACGGAGAACTTCGACGTATTGCTCTCCGACCTGCACATGCCGCTGGCCGGCGACGGCTTCACCGTGGTCAGCGCCATGCGCCATACACATCCCGACGCGGTAACGCTGGTGCTCAGCGGCTACCCGGAGCTGGACGAGGCCTTATCCGCGATCCGCCTGCAGGCTGACGAAATCCTTGTGAAACCAATCCAGATCGCTTCGTTGCGGGAAATCATCCGCGAAAAACTTAGTCACCCTGTAGTTCGCAGGCCGGTGACCACTGTGAGTGTAGCCTCAATCCTGGAGCACGATCTGGAGGCTACCGTCCTAGCCTGGATGGCGCTGGTGGAGCAAAACCAAGAACTGACCTGCATCGCGTTGAACTTTGCCGAGCGCACCGGCCATTTACCTAACCTTCTGGCCGACTTGATTTTCCGTTTACGCATGCCTGGAACCGAGAAGGCCGCTTTCTCTTTTGCCGCGCACGAGCACGGAAATCTTCGGCGTCAACAGGGCTATACGGCGGCGATGATGGTCGAGGAGTCGCGAATCCTGCAGGTCAGCATCTTCCGAACGTTACAAAATAACTTGTCGAGTGTGGATTTCAGCCAGGTCCTGCTCGACGTGATGACGATCGCAGATGAAGTGGACTCGCAATTGAAGCAGGCCATGCTCAGCTTTGTCGGACACGAACCCGCCCGGTCGGCGGCCTAGGTGCTCTACCCAATCCGGCCTGTACGTGCACGCTTAACCTACGCCAGCAGCCTTGCCGCGTCCTTAGCGTAGTAAGTCAGGATGATGCTGGCCCCAGCCCGCCGTATGCTTTGCAGAGATTCCATCACGACGCGGTCGCGCTCGATCCATCCATTTTGAGCGGCGGCTTCGATCATGGCGTATTCGCCGGATACTTGATAGGCGGCTAGCGGCAGATCGAAACGCAGGCGTGCGGCGGCGATCACGTCGAGGTAGGGCAGCGCCGGTTTGACCATGATCATGTCGGCGCCTTCTTCAATGTCGAGTTCGATTTCGCGCATGGCCTCGCGCAGGTTGGCTCCATCCATTTGATAAGAGCGGCGGTCGCCGAATTGCGGGGTGGAGTCGGCGGCTTCGCGGAAGGGACCGTAGAATCCTGAGGCGAACTTCGCAGCGTAGGAAAGAATGGGAGTGTTCTCGAAGCCGGCTTCATCGAGAGCTCGACGAATCGCGGCGACGCGGCCGTCCATCATGTCGGAGGGCGCGATGATGTCGATGCCGGCGCGAGCGAGCGAGACCGAAGTGCGGGCCAGGAGTTCGAGGCTCGCGTCGTTGTCGATCTCGAATCTGGACTCAACGACTTCGGCCACCATCGTTGCCAGCTCGTCGATAACTTTTTCTTTTTCTCGGCCCTTCACCGCCTTTGCCGCCGTGCCTCGCCGCGTGGCATTTTGCAAAGCGTCTCGGGCAGCAGCGCCCAACGATTGCGGCGTAGATGCCCGCTTTACGATCCCGCAGTGCCCGTGCGACATGTATTCGCAGAGGCAAACGTCGCCCATCAGAATCAGATCCGGTACGTCGCGCTTCAGTGCCCGGGCGGCCTGCTGCACAATGCCGTCGTCGGCCCAGGCTCCGGTAGCCACATCATCCTTCTTGTCGGGAAGACCGAAGAGAATCACCGACGACACGCCCAGGGAGTGAACTTCCTGCGCCTCTTTCACCGCCTCATCCACAGAGAGGTTGAATACGCCGGGCATGGACCGAACCGCCTTGCGCACACCTTCGCCGGGACAAACAAACATGGGGTAGACAAACGCGTCGGGGGTGAGACGGGTTTCGCGCACCAAGTCGCGAAGCTGAGAGGTGCGGCGGAGACGGCGAAGACGGGTGACAGGAAAGGCCATGCGAAACCACCTGATCGGATTGAGCGCCTTTCAAACCCCGATTCTAGCAGAAGTGGTGATCTGAAAGGACTTAGTTGACGCGGAGGTCTCGAGGCCGGCCGAGAGCGGGTGACGATAGTAACCTGCTGGGCCGGAAGCGAGCTGAGAATCGCCGCACCTATCCATAAAATTGAAAGATATACATAACATGAGAGGCTGATGAATCGGTTCGGACAATATCGCTGGTTTATGCTCGCGGGCGGGATCACGCTGGCATTTGCCGCAGTGTCGTTGACGGTCCCGCGCGGTCCGGCGCTGACCGCGATTTCTGATATTGGATATCTTTTGCTGTACCTTGCGCTCGCCGTGGCCATGCTGGCCAATGCCTGGTCGGAGCGCGGGGACAGCCGGCGGTTTTGGGCACTGATGGGCGCGGGAAGCGTTCTGTGGGCCGCCAATCAGGCGGCCTGGGTCTACTGCGAGGTGGTACGCCGCACGACCGTGCCAGATCCTTGGTTGATGGATGTGTTCCTGTTTCTCCACCTGGTTCCGATGATCGCGGCAGTTGGGTTGCGTCCGCACCGGACCGAGGGTGAGCGAAAACTCCACGTAGGTGCGCTGGACTTTCTGCTGTTGGTGATTTGGTGGGTGTTTCTATATGCATTTGTTGTATTCCCCTGGCAATACGTGTCGCTGAATCTGGAGGCGTACCGGAGGAACTACAGCTCCCTCTACATGCTTGAGAGTGGCGTGCTGATGTTGATGCTCGGGCTCGCCGCTCGGGGCGCGCCTGCGGGATGGAAAAAGGTGTACCTGAACCTGATGACGGCAAGTGGTCTCTACGCCTTCTACGGGGCGGGATTCCTAGGCGTGACCCTGACGCTCACCCAAGGGGCGTACTACTCGGGAAGTCTCTACGATATTCCGTTGATAGGCTCTGTAAGCTGGATGGCGGCGACCTCGCTGACCGCGCGCCAGTGGAAGCCGGAAGCCGTTCCGGCCAAGGCGGATGACGCGTGGGGTGCGATGACACTGCGACTGGCGATGCTGGCGATTCTTTCCCTGCCAGCCTTGGGACTGTGGGTCTACCGATGGGACGCTTCACCGGCTCAGGCGCGGACTTTCCGCCTTTTTACCGTGTTGGCAGCCATGCTGGTGCTGGGCGTCTTCGTTTTTGTGCGCCAGTATCTGCAGGATCAGGCGCTCATCCATTTGCTGGCGGATTCCCGTCGTAGCTTCGAGAACGAGCAGCGCTTGCAGAGCCACCTGGTGCAGCGCGAAAAGCTGGCTTCTCTGGGCCAGCTGGTTGCGGGCGCAGCCCACGAGATCGACCACCCCCTCACGGCAATCATGGAGTATTCCGAGAAGCTGTGGTCGAACCAGCGCCTGACCGGCGACCAGGATGCGCTGGTGCGCAAGATCGTGAATCAATCTCAACGGACCCGCGAGCTGATCTCGAACCTGCTGAGCTTCGCCCAGCAAAGTTCCGGAGAGAAAACGATGGTAGATCTCGGCACGCTACTGCAGCGCAGTGTGCAAATGCGCGAACTGCAGCGGCATGATCAGAAGATCCGCATAGAGACCGCGATCGAGCCAAACCTGCCGCGCGTGTGGGGTGACGGCCACCAGCTGTTCCAGACCTTCGTCCAGATCGTGGAAAACGCTTTGGACGCGCTGGAGGAAGCGGGTGGAGGCTCGCTTCAGGTCAGCGCCCAGCATCACCGGCACGAGGTCGTCGTGCAGTTTTCCGACAGCGGCCCCGGCATCAAAGAGCCGCATCGAGTGTTCGATCCTTTCTACACCACAAAACCGATCGGCAAGGGCACGGGCTTGGGACTGAGTGCCGTGTATGGCGTAGTGCAGGATCATCGCGGACAAGTCACCTGCCAGAACAAGCCGGAAGGCGGTGCGGTGTTCGTGCTGCGCCTCCCCGTGGCGACCCAGGGCGATAGCCAGGCGCTGGCCGCCGTCCAGTCGTAGGCATTGTCATTCCGAACAAGCGCTCTTTGCGCAGTGAGGAATCTGGGCGAGCCGCGCGATGTGTCGCGTTCTTTGCGACGCAATAATCGCGCGTTTGGCTCGCTTCCCTATCAAACCACGCCAGTACCTGCTTCCCGCCCTTCCTGTAACATAAATTCCGATGTCTCACCCTCTCATCCACAATTCCGCGCGCGTGCTGGAATTCGACGCGCTGCGTGAATTGCTGCGCGGATACTCGTCTTCGCCGCCAGGCCAGGCGAGGATTCGAGCGCTTGCACCTTCCACCGATTCCGCCTGGATTGCTGAGCAACAGGAACTGACCGCCGAAGTGCGAGAGTTCCGCCGCGTGGGTGGGCGCTTCGATTTTTCGGGACTGCTGGATATTACAAAGCTGATTGAGAAGTCTCGAATCGCGGGAGCTGCGCTCGAAACCGCCGAGATTCGCGACGTCCTGCTAGTTGTAAACCGAGCCGCAGAGTGGCGCGAGATCGCATTGCATCCCCCTGCGAATATGAGGACGGAATGGCGGCGGCTGCAAGTCCTTTCGGAAAACGTGCCCGACTTCACCGACTTCCTGCGCTCGTTTCGAAACAAGATTCTGCCCGATGGCACGCTCGAAGACCGCGCTTCCCCGGAACTGGCGCGCATTCGCCGCGAGATCGAAAAGCAGAGGCGCGTGATTCAGGAATCGCTCCGTGGATACTTGCGCCGCCTGGCTGAGGACGGAACTGTGCAGGATGAACTGGTGACGATCCGCGGCGAGCGCTTTGTCATCCCGGTGAAGATTGAGCAGAAACGGCGCGTGCAAGGTGTTGTACACGGAGCGAGTTCCAGCGGCCAGACCGTATTTGTTGAGCCTCTCGAGACCATCGATCAGAACAACGAGCTGGTGCGCTTGCTCGACGAAGAGCAGGCCGAGATTCATCGCATTTTGCTCGAGATGACGCGGCGCATCGGTGAGCAGGCAGCAGCGATCCTGGCGTCAACCGAGGTGCTCGCCGAGCTGGAACTGCAGTTTGCCAAGGCGCGCTTCGCCGAAGAGTACAACTGCGTGGCCGTCCAGCTGAGCGCGGCGGCACCGGCTCGACTGATCCTGCACAACGCCCGCCATCCGCTGCTCGAGCGCAATCTGAAGCTCAAAAGCGCAGCAGTAATTCCAATCACCGTGGAGCTCGAAGGCCAGCGTCGACAAGTCGTGATCACCGGCCCGAACACAGGAGGGAAGACAGTAACCCTCAAGACGGTGGGTCTGTTGGCCTTGATGGCACAATCGGGAATTCCGGTTCCCGCCGACCGCGCGGAGATGCCGGTGTTCGATGCGGTGCTGGCCGATATTGGCGACTACCAATCGATCGAGCAGAATCTTTCAACTTTTTCCGCACACGTCACCAACATCGATTTCATTTCGCGGACGGCAACCACTGAGTCTCTCGTGCTGCTCGACGAACTGGGCTCGGCCACCGATCCCGAGGAGGGCGCAGCTCTGGCGGTTGCGATCGCAGGATATTTTGGCCGCATCGGCTGCATGACGGTGATTTCGACGCACCACACGTCGTTAAAAGTCTACGGCGCAAATACGCCGGGCGTGATCAACGCTTCGGTGGGCTTCAATGAAACAACGCTCCAACCCACTTACGAACTAAAAATGGGAGTGCCGGGGGCATCGGCGGGAATCAACATCGCGCAGCGGCTGGGGCTGAATCCGGTGATTACGGAAGCGGCGCGGGCGCGCCTGGGCTCGCAGGCTCGCGATGTCGGCGAATTTCTGGACAAACTTCATGCCGGGTTGCGCGATATGGACAGCGACCGGCTGCGGCTGCAGACGCGTGAGCAGGACCTGGAACGCGAGAAGACGCGCCTGGCGGCAGAAGGCAAGAAGGAGCAGCAGGCCAAGATCCGCGAGATGGAGAAGAAACTGGAGAGCGTGCTGCGCGACTTCGAATACCACGCCCGCGAGGCCGTGAACGCCATCCAGGAGCGGGCCGCGGCGCAGAAGCTGTCGAAAGACGCGGAGCGGCGAATCGCCAAGCTGCGCCGAGAATTTCGCGAGCAGTTCGATTCCACTGTGGTGGCCCATGCCAGCGGAGCTGATGAGGGTGATCCTCATGCGCAGCCCCAGGTCGTCAGGCATGTCTCCGAAGGCGACAGCGTCAAGCTGAAATCAACCGGGCGCGCGGCCAGGGTTTCACGCAAGCTCGATGACAATCACTTTGAAGTGGAAGTGGGCGCGATGAAGATGAAGATCGCGCGCGACGATATTGCCGAAGTGCTGCCTAACGCGCGGGTGACCGATTCTCCCGTGAAAGCGGCGCGGGCGCGGGGGATTTCGGTGTCGTTGAATAATGAGAATGAAGGTCAGAACCCGCCCTCTGAAATCAATGTGATTGGCTATAACGTGGACGACGCGACTCGGGCAGTCGAGAAATTCGTCGACCACGCATTTCTCGCCGGGCTGCCACGGGTCCGCGTGGTCCACGGCAGCGGCATGGGCATCCTGCGCAAAGCACTCCGGCAGGCGCTGCAGCAGCACCCCCACGTGGAGTCGGTGGCCGAGCCGCCGCAGAACGAAGGCGGCGGCGGGGCCACGGTGGTGGAGCTGCGGGTGTGAGCGTCGAATATAAATGTGTAACCTGTGGCAAGCCGCACAAGGGCTTGCCGCTGAGCTTCGCGGCAGATTCGCCGGACATGTACGCGAACATGAACCGGGATGAGCGCGACGCACGTTCCGTTCGCGGCTCCGATCAGTGCATTATCGATCGGAAGTGGTTCTTTATTAGGGGATGTCTCGAAATTCCAATCGCTGGATCGAGCGATGT
Source organism: Candidatus Sulfotelmatobacter sp. (assembly GCA_049280095.1). Classification (GTDB taxonomy): domain Bacteria; phylum Acidobacteriota; class Terriglobia; order Terriglobales; family Acidobacteriaceae; genus Sulfotelmatobacter. The sequence continues at coordinate 29,742 of JBAPPL010000004.1, forward strand.
TTTTCTCTGGGGACTTTGGGCCTCGGTCCGCGAAGAAGTATTCGACGAGATTTCTGAGTGCTGGGAGCTCGTCGGCAGGGAAAAATCACACGGACCCTTCAAGGGAAGGCTCGGTAACTCACTTTCGATCTACCCCGAGACATTGAACCTTAAAGTGCAAATTCTTATCCGGCCCATCGGGGAGCGACCACTGCTTTTGGTCGAGGAGAATGATCACTGCCTGGCGGCTGAACAGAGATCGGGAATTACGCGGGAAAGGGCTTGGGAGCTAGCGGCGCTTCTTCTCCATCAGCAACGAGGCGGTTTGCCGAAGACTCCATAAATATCCTTTTTCCATCGGCGTTCAACTGATAAGAGTCGATTCCCACAGCTTCTCCACAGCAATCCAAGTCCGGTATATTCCCATCAGCGCCTCTCTGGCTCACAATGCCGGGGGAGCGTCGGCTATCTCCCCATCCATGCCCACGGAAGATTTCAAAGAGACGGTGAAGCAGCAGGCGGATATTGTCCGCATCATCGGCGACTACATCAAGCTGAAAAAGGCTGGGGCGCAGAACTATTCAGGCTTATGTCCGTTTCACGGGGAGAAGACGCCATCGTTCTCGGTCCACGCCACGCGTCAGTTTTATCACTGCTTCGGCTGCGGCCTCTCGGGGGACGTGTTCAGCTTCGTACAGAAAGTCGAGAACGTTACCTTCCCTGAAGCCGTGCGTCTCGTGGCACAGAAGCTGGGAATTCCGTTGCCGAAGACGACGTATTCAAGTCCGGCAGAGGCGAAGGAAGCCAAACTGCGCGTCCAACTTCTCGACATCCAGGACCGCGCTGCCGCGTTCTTCCAGGAATGCCTGAAGCGTCCCGAGGGAGCAAGAGCGCGAGAGTATCTGCAGGGCCGCGGGCTTGACGAAGAAACGATCGCGCGCTTCCGCATCGGCTACGCCCCGGATTCCGGCTTCCTGCTGCGCGACCGCCTGGCGGGCGAATTCAGTGAAGAGGTGCTGCGCGAGAGCGGACTGCTTTCCTGGAAACAGGAAGACGGGCTTCGGGCTTCGGGCTCTGGGCTTCGGCCAGACAGTCCCGAGCAGGATGAAGATTTGCCGAAGCCCGAAAGCCGAAGCCCGAAGCCGGAAGCTCGCATGTACTCGAAGTTCCGTAACCGCGTAACATTCCCCATCGCCAACGATGCAGGAAAAATCATCGCCTTCACCGGACGAACTCTGGCGACCGACGAGAAGTCTGGACCGAAATATTTGAATTCACCGGAGACCGGCATCTATTCCAAGGGCCGAGTTCTCTTCAATCTTGACAAAGCCAAAGAAGCGATTCGCAAGCTGGATTACGCGATTCTGGTCGAAGGCCAGATGGATTGCATCTCCGTCTACGCTGCCGGGTTTCACAACGTCATCGCCAGCTCAGGCACGGCCTTTACCGAGATCCAGGCCAAGCTGCTCGGGCGCTTCAGCAAGAATGCCGTGGTCAATTTCGATCCGGATACAGCGGGAGCCAAGGCCACGGAGCGCACTCTGGGCTTGCTCGTCGAGGAAGGATTTCAGATCAAGGTGCTGACGCTCGAGCAGGGCTTCGATCCCGATCTCTTCATTCGCCGCAAGGGCAAAGACGCTTACGGCGAGGCTCTGCGGCATTCGCAACGATACTTCGACTATTTGATCGACCGTGCCCGAAGCCATTTTCCGGGGCGCACCGGCGAGAGCAAACAGAAGGCGGTGAACTACCTTCTGCCCCACATTCAGCGCATCCCCAGCCGCATTGTTCGCGACGAATTAAGCCAGGAGATCGCCCAGAAGCTCGGCATTGATTCAGCGGTCTTGCGCCAGGAGTTGCGCCATGTCGCGTCGGAACGTTCTGCGACCGCAGTGAAAGCTCCCGCCGAAGCGCAGGCTACCGACGCCGAGCGAATTCTCATCCGTGCGCTGGCCTCGGCCCGCCAGATGCAGTCAGGCAATCACGTCTCGGCCCGCGACGGCGCTCACGAGGTTATAAAAGACGAAGAGTTTGATCCAGCCCGTCAGGCGCAGTACGCGCTCCAAAGTGAAGGCCTGCATCGCGGCCTCGCAACCGAATCGCTGATCGAAGCCCTACTAAACGCCGATACTGGAACTACCGATGTAATGCAGGTCCCATGCTCCGAAACCGAGCGCCGAATGCTCGCTTCCATCCTGTTGAAAGAGGACGAGGAACTCAGCGCCGAGCGGCTGGAGGGCGCGGTCCGCGCTCTCCGCCGCATTCATCTGCGTCGCCGCCTGGAGCAGGTCCAGCGCGAACTAACCAAGCCCGGCGTTAGTGACGATAAGCTACTCAGGAACGAATTGCTCCTGGAAAAAGATCGCCTTAGCCGGGCCTTAAGGGATCCCAGCCTGGCTGAGCACGGACTGAGAAACGCTCCAGGAAATAAGAAAAGTGCGTGAAACAAAACGACCATTAAAATCATCTAAGTATTTAGCAGAGTTATAGATAGCGGCGAACGGCGGGGAGCTTTCGGGGCAAGTGATAGACCGGCCAGTACTTATGTGCTAAAATCCATAAGTTTGTGCTAGGCGCACAACTCCGCGCTACCCCAGATTCCCACCTGAACAGGCCGTATCACACGCTCCTCGCGGGCGAATTGAAGAATTTGAGGAACACCTCTTGGCTCTTGAAGACAAGTACGACGACATAAAAAAGCTGGTCGATGCCGGCAAAGAGAAGGGCTATCTCACCTACGACCAGGTAAACGAGCTCATCCCTCAGGACGTGGTCAGTCCCGACGACCTCGACGACCTGCTCACGACGATCGGCACGCAAGGCATCGACGTGCTCGAAGGCCCTAAACTGCCTTCCGCCGCGCTCGATAAGAAGTTCGAAGAAGGCGAAGAGGGCGAGGACGTTGAACTCGACCTCACACCCGGCGCTCTCGAAAAGACCAACGACCCCGTCCGCATGTACCTGCGCGAGATGGGAACCGTTCCTTTGCTCACGCGCGAAGGCGAAGTAGAAATCGCCAAGCGCATCGAGCGTGGCCAGTTGCGCGTGCTCAAGGCGCTCTCCCGCTCTCCCATCGTCATCCATGAACTTCTCGCGATGGGCGAGGACCTGAAGAAGGGCGTGCGCTCCATCAAAGAAGTTGTGACCTTCGACGAAGAAGAGATCACCGACGAGATTCTGCAGAACCGCTTGAACGAATTCACCGGCAAGATCGACGCCATGGCCAAGCTGTACAAAAAGGCCGGCCTGCTGCAGGAAAAGTACGTCGCGATGTCGCAGAAAAAGCGGCCCAAGGACCATCGCCGCGCCCGCCGCAATCTGGCTCGCGGCATCGTGCGGGTTTCACTCGCCGTGCGCAAGCTCGGCTTCACCAACGCCGAGCGCAAGCGCCTGATCGACCGCGTCAACAAGACGGTCGACAGCATGCGTTCACTCGACCGCCAGGCTGGCAATCTCGAACGCAAAGCCGACGCCACGCGCAGCGAAGACCAGAAAAAAGAATACCGCCGCCAGGCCCGCGCTGTCCGTAGCGAGATTGAGAAGCTGGAAGTCGAAGCCGGACTCTTGTTCCAGGAGATCAAGCGCACGCAACGCGAAATCATCCAGGGCGACATGGATGCCGAGCAGGCCAAGCGCGAGCTGATCGAGGCCAACCTGCGCCTCGTAGTTTCAATCGCGAAAAAATACACCAACCGCGGCCTCCAGTTCCTCGACCTGATTCAGGAGGGCAACATCGGCTTGATGAAAGCCGTCGACAAATTCGAATACCGCCGCGGCTACAAATTTTCCACATACGCCACGTGGTGGATCCGGCAGGCGATTACCCGCGCCATCGCCGATCAGGCGCGCACCATCCGCATCCCGGTGCACATGATCGAGACCATCAACAAACTGATCCGCACCTCAAGGCAACTGGTGCAGGAACTCGGACGCGAGCCCACCTCGGAAGAGATCGCTAAGAGAATGGACATTCCCGTTGCCAAAGTGCGGAAAGTCCTGAAGATCGCGCAGGAGCCGATCTCGCTCGAAACCCCAATCGGCGAAGAGGAAGATTCGCATCTCGGCGACTTCATCGAAGACCGCGCCGTAGTCTCTCCGGCCGAAGCCGTGATCAACGTGAACCTCAAGGACCAGACCGGACAGGTCCTGCGCACGCTGACCCCGCGCGAAGAAAAAGTAATCAAGATGCGCTTCGGCCTCGAAGACGGCAGCGAGCACACGTTAGAAGAGGTCGGCCAGTCGTTCGCCGTAACCCGCGAGCGCATCCGCCAGATCGAAGCCAAGGCGCTGCGCAAGCTAAGGCATCCGTCGAGGTCGCGGAAGCTGCGGGCGTTTATGGATGGAGTACGGGATTAGCGGTTTAGCCGCGAAGCGGCGAAAGAATGCAGCCCAGGGCGCAAGCCCTGGGTTTTCTTTTCGAGGCGATAATCAGCCCCGAAGGGGCGAAATACAATCAATCCCAAATATAACCCTCGTCATACGTGACCTTATTTTTCTTAAGGAACGCGACAAACTCCTCCTGAAACGATCGCTTCTGGTGATGTTCCTCCTGCGTTGCGATGTATTTTGTAACCGGCGGAACATTCGACTCGCTAACGCTGAACACGCCGTATCCAGCCTGCCACGCAAATTCTTTGTGTCCCTTCTTTCGGATCCATCTTGACGAATTTGCCTTGACGACGCATGCGAGTTCCGCAACGGATTGGGCGGGACGAATGCGTATCAGCATATGCACGTGATCGGAGGTTCCACCAACGATCAGCGCCGTACCGCACAGTTCCCGGACAATGCCGCCCAGATACGCGAAAAGGTCGGAACGAATGTCTGGGGCGATCAGAGGCTGACGTAGCTTGGTGCTGAAGATCAGGTGCACAACGAGATTGCCGCAGGTCTGCGCCACGTTTCTTTCGCCCTTTCAGGGCTAGTTTTCTGACTCCACCTTTACCCAGGGCTTGCGCCCTGGGCTGCAATCTGTCGCCGCTTCGCGGCTAATCGATTGTGGCGCGCGTCAGTGCAGGGAGCGTGTGACGAATATCACAATGCGCAGAAAGCTGTTCTGGCATTCCCGAAATGGAGAGACAAAGCGCCGGGCGAACCCCAGCCCCAAAGGGCGGCATAACTCAGCCCAGGGCGCAAGCCCTGGGTTGAGTCCCACAAAATAGAGCCAGTCCCGTAGGGACGGCAGAAAGTTCAACCGCTGCGCGTTCCCGTTTTGGGAATCGGGCCCGCTTTTTTCTTAGAATTTTCTTGCCTTGGGCTTTTTATTGCTGTCGAATAAAAACATAGGGCGGCATTCGCGAATTTTCTCCGAATGCCGCCTTTTTCGTTTTGAGGTTGGTTCAATGGGGAAGCGGAAACCGATAATTATTGGCAAGAAACTTCGGGGTGAGTGGGCGGAGATGATTTTCATGCTCCGCGCCACAGAACATGGTTTGCAGGTGAGCAAGCCCTGGGGAGACTCCAGGAGTTATGACTTTGTGGTGGGACGGCCGCGTCACTTTGTAGCCGTGCAGGTTAAATCCACCATCTTCGAGCTGGAAGAAGGTTGGATGTGCACGGTGTGCAGCAGTGGCGCTCCGTATCCGCCCGAGTCGTTCGACTTTCTGGCGGCTTACGTTGTTTTCGAGGATGCCTGGTACATCATTCCTGAGGAAGAGATTCTGGGAATGAGGTCGGTCTCGCTGCATACAAAGAACAGCCATTCGAAGTACGAGAAGTACAGAGAAGCTTGGGAGTTGCTGGGACGCGATCTGAATTCGAATCCGGTGACCGGTCACATCGACGACATCCAAGGCTGCGCGGAAGAGTTCCCATCCGACTGGATTGAATGAGGCTGGGATTCATTCTAAGTTTTCCTCAGGCTTCCACAGCGAAGTCCTATCGTCCACAGTTTCTGCACAAGGGGGAAATGTTTTTCGGTTGCGGGTTGCAACCTTCTGACTGAGAGTGAGTGCAGCGCAAACGTGGAAACCTCAAAGCTTGCCGGATGATGATTGCGGTGACGCCGGTGGCAGCTGGCAATTCTCGAGGGTGAATTGCTGGGGGAAATTGGAAACGCGCGCAAGCGCGAATCGGTTGCCCGGGCATTGCGGCCTCCTCTACAGTCTGCTCCTTGAGCGGGCTGGGCCGCTGGCCAACGCAGGGGTTGCAGAGAAGCGATTCTGCGAATCGTATTCCGGAATCAGGTTCTGCGGCCAGTACAGGTAAATGCGGCACTCTTCCTTTTTGGCGAGCGCTGTCGGACCAGTACCGTCGGCTCGCCGCTCCTAGCGGCGGGAAGGCAGGGCGAGAGATCCACGAGCGATGCGGCTGGGGTGGCTGGCCCCGGCCGCATTTGTTTTTGCAAAACCCTTTTGCCACGGATTTGCACGGATCTGCACGGATCAATCCCGGTTGGTCAATCTGACAGCGCGAACTTTCGGTTAAGGACCTGTTTTCTCAGGACTTCCACAAGATAACAGCGGGGTTCACAGCTTCTGCACAAATTGATTTGGTATTTCGCTGTTTGTTCGCTTATGCTGGGCGAGACATTGGAGCAAAGTTCAGTTCGAAAACATGGCGACTACTGATTACAACCTCAGCACTCTTCCGGCGAATGTGGAAGCGGAGCGCTCGATTCTGGGCGCGATTCTGCTGGACAACTTTGCTTATAACCAGGCGGCGGAGCATTTGCGGATCGAGGATTTCTCGCTGGATTCGCACCGGCGGATTTATGGGCGGATGGTCGATCTGGCGGAGTCGTCGCGGCCGATCGACATGATTACGCTGATCGACGAGCTGGACCGTCACAAGGATCTGCAGGCGATTGGCGATGTGGGCTATGTGTCGAGTTTGCTGGATGGGGTTCCGGACCGGCCGAGCATTGAGCATTACGTCAAGATTGTGCGCGACAAGGCGCTGCTGCGCGGGCTGATTCATGCGGCGAATACGGCGATTGCGCGGGCGGGTGATCAATCGGATGCTGCCGAGGAAGTGCTCAGCGACGCTGAGGCTGCAATCTTTCAGCTGTCGGAGAAGCGCATTGGGCGCGGGTTCATGGGCGTGCAGGAGATCGTCCGCGAATCGTTTGGCTCGGTGGATGCTTTGCTGCAGCGCGGGCAGCGCATTACCGGCCTGGCCACTCATTACGAAAATCTTGACGAGATGACGAGCGGACTGCAGCGCTCGGATCTGGTGATCATTGCGGCGCGGCCTTCGATGGGGAAGACTGCGTTTGCCATGAACATCGCCGAGAATGCCGCCATCAAAGATCAGCAGGTGGTGGGAGTGTTTTCGCTGGAGATGTCGCGCGAGGCGCTGCTGCTGCGGTTGCTGTGTTCGACGGCGGAAGTGGATGCGCACAAGATGCGCACCGGTTCCCTGTGGCAGGATGACACCAAGAAGCTGGTGCGGGCGATGGAGCATCTGGCGCATGCCCCGATTTTTATTGATGACACGCCTGGGATTTCGTTGAGCGAGATGCGGGCCAAGGCGCGGCGGCTGAAGCAGGCGCAGGGCAGGCTTGACTTGATCATCGTCGACTATCTGCAGCTCATGTCGGGCGGGAGCAAGCGGTATGAGAATCGCACGCAGGAAGTGTCGGCGATTTCGCGGGGACTGAAGGGACTGGCCAAGGAAATGAGCGTGCCGGTGGTTGCGCTTTCGCAGTTGAGCCGCGCGCCGGAGAGCCGAGGCGGGGATCATCGTCCGCAGCTTTCTGATCTGCGCGAGTCGGGATCGATTGAGCAGGATGCTGATCTGGTGATGTTCATCTTTCGCGAAGAGGTTTACCGGCAGGATGATCCGGACCTGCAGGGCAAGGCGGAGATCATCATTTCGAAGCAGCGGAATGGGCCCACGGGCAAGCTGGTGCTGGCCTTCCGCAAGAACTGCACCCGGTTTGAGATGATGGCGGAAGGCGGGATGGCGCCGGAGGAGTGATGCCGACGAGTGCAGGAATGACTGTAGTTTTGCGGTGGTAAGTACCTTAGGAGATTCGAGTTGCGCGAAGCGAATGTGCTGTGGAAAAGCTTGTGGAATTGCTGGCGATGAGCAAAATGGCTACGGGTAAAGATTTGTCAGGCGGTTTGCGGCGACCGATTTTCAGCTCCTAAGGCTCTGAATAGTAACCAGTTAGGCAATTCACTCGGCATTAACATCGGTAAGGCCCGCGAAAAGCCAGCTTATTCCTGCTTTGGAGATTTGCACATTTCATGGTTCCTGACCTTTCGATTCCGGGTCTTGATCGGTATCCCGGAGTGGAAGACAAAACAGCTTAATTGCTGTCTTCGCCGACCTTGAGGACGGCCAGGAAAGCTTCTTGCGGGATGTCAACGCGGCCGATGCGCTTCATGCGTTTCTTACCTTCTTTTTGCTTCTCCAGCAGCTTGCGTTTGCGGGAAATATCGCCGCCGTAGCACTTGGCGATGACGTTCTTGCGGATCGCCGATACGGTCTCTCGGGCTATGATTTTGGCGCCGATAGAAGCCTGGATGGCCACTTCGAACATTTGCCGGGGGATGAGCTGGCGCATTTTTGAGACCAGCAGTTTGCCGCGCTCGTAGGCGAAATCGCGATGGACGATGATGGAGAGCGCGTCTACTGGTTCGCCGGCCACCAGGATGTCGAGCTTTACCATGGGCGACTCCCAATAGTCGGCGAGGTGATAGTCGAGGGAGGCGTAGCCGCGGGAGACTGACTTCAGGCGATCGTAGAAATCAAGGACGATTTCATTCAGAGGTAACTCATAGTGCAACATGACGCGCGAAGAGCTGACGTACTCGAAAGTCTTCTGCTTGCCACGCTTGTCTTCGACCAGCTTGAGAATGCCGCCGACGTATTCTTCGTTGGTGAGAATTGTGGCGAGGATCACCGGTTCTTCGACCTTGGCAATCTCGCTGGGGTCGGGCCAGCGCGAGGGATTGTCGACTTCGATCAGGTCGCCGTCGGTCTTGGTGATTTTGTAACGGACGCCGGGTGCAGTGGTGATTAGTTCGAGGGCGAACTCGCGCTCCAGGCGCTCCTGAATGATTTCCATGTGGAGCAGGCCGAGGAAGCCGCAACGGAAGCCGAAACCCAGCGCTACCGAGCTTTCCGGTTCGAAGAAGAACGACGAATCATTCAGGCGGAGTTTCTCCAGCGCTTCGCGCAGGCGGGTGTGCTCGTGCGCGTCGACGGTGTAGAGTCCGGCGAAGACCATGGGCTTGATTTCTTCGAATCCGGGGAGCGCTTCGAAGGCGGGGTTGGCGTCGTCGGTGATGGTGTCGCCAATTTTTGTGTCAGCAACGTTTTTAATGTTGGCGATGAGGAAGCCAACCTCGCCGGCTTTCAGTTCTTCGATCTCCACTGGTTTGGGGCTTTGCACGCCGAGAGTTTCTGCGTCGAAGGTTGTGCCGTTTGACCACAGGCGAATTCTCTGGCCCTTGCGCAGCGTGCCTTGAAAAACTCGAGTGAGGATTACTACTCCGCGATAAGCGTCGAACCAGGAGTCGAAAATCAGCGCTTGCAGGCGGCTATCGGGATTGCCTTTCGGCGGCGGGATGCGCTTCACGATGGCTTCCAGCACGTCGGGCACGCCCTGGCCGGTCTTGGCGCTAATGAGCACGGCGTCGGAGGCGTCGAGGCCAACGGCGCTTTCGATCATTTCTTTGGTGCGCGGGATGTCGGCGCTTTGCAGATCGATTTTGTTGATGACGGGAATAATTTCCAGACCGTGATTGATGGCGAGATAAGAATTGGCGAGGGTTTGCGCTTCCACGCCTTGGGAGGCATCGACTATCAGCAGCGCGCCTTCGCACGACGCGAGCGAGCGCGAGACCTCGTAGGAAAAGTCAACGTGGCCGGGAGTGTCGATCAGGTTGAGCTGGTAGGTATGGCCGTCGTGGGCGGTATACATCATGCGAACAGCGTGGGCCTTGATGGTGATGCCGCGCTCGCGCTCCAGATCCATGGAGTCGAGCACCTGGGCCTGCATCTCGCGCGCGGTGAGCGATCCGGTCAGCTCCAGCAGGCGGTCTGCCAGTGTGGATTTACCGTGGTCGATATGCGCGATGATCGCAAAGTTGCGGAGGAAAGCGGCGTCCATAGACTTAGTGGCCGGTTGTCAGTTTAAGAGCCGAATCGAAAGTGGCAGCCGAACTGCGACTGACCTTAAGAGACTGCGGTTGAACTTTGATTTTAACAGGCGGAGAGGGCTCCTCAGTTCCGGTTCTCAATTGCGCAGGAGAAGGCGCCGGGTTTCGAGCTTTCCCACGGACTCTATTTTCTTCTGTAGAATCCTGCCTTGTGGTCGCGTAGGAGGAATCATGCGCAAGCTGTTCGGTGTTTGCGTCCTGGTGAGTGCTTGCTCGGCCGCTTTAATGGCGCAAAGTCTCTCGCCGCAGGTGCGGGGGTTCGTGAAAGTTGACGCGCCCGTGGTAGCTCTCACTCATGTGCGCGTGATAGACGGCACGGGAGCGGCCGCGCGGGGCGACCAGACGGTCGTGATCTCGAACGGGAAGATCGAGTCAGTTTCCGACGCCGCTTCAGCCAATGTCCCCAAAGATGCCCAGGTGCTCGACCTGCACGGATACAGCGTTATTCCCGGGCTCGTCGGGATGCACGATCACATGTTCTATCCGATGGGCAACGGCATCTTCGGCGAAATGGCATTCAGCTTTCCGCGCTTGTACCTTGCCGGCGGAGTGACGACCATACGGACGACGGGTGCGCTTGAGGCCTACACCGATCTTGAGCTCAGAAAGGAGATTGATGGCGGCAAAACGCCGGGACCGAAGATTCACGTTACCGGACCTTACTTGGAAGGGCCTGGCAGTTTCGCCGTCCAGATGCACGCACTCACTGGACCCGATGACGCGACTAAAACCGTCAACTACTGGCTCGATGAGGGCGTCGACAATTTTAAAGCGTATATGTTCATCACTCCGGCGGAACTTTCGGCGGCGGTGGCGGCGGCGCATAAGCGCGGAGCCAAGGTTACGGGGCATCTTTGCTCGATCGGTTTTCGGGAGGCGGCTGCGATTGGGATTGACGATCTGGAACACGGCTTGCTTGTGGACACGGAATTTTTCCCCTGGAAGAAGCCAGGTGAATGTCCCGAGAACCTCGACTATGAGTTCCTATCGAAGCTGGATGTGCAGAATGGGCCGCTGCACGACACCATCCTGGACCTGGTTCAACGGCACGTCGCGGTTACATCGACGCTGCCTGTGTTCGAGATGTTCGTGCCCGGGAGGCCGACGATTCAGCAGCGTGTTCTCGATGCGCTGTCGCCGGACGCGCGCAGCGCATTGCTCAATAACAAGGTGCGCGCGAGCGATGCGAGTCTTATCCGGCAGCGTTACCACGGCGACGTCTCGCCGTGGCCCGCCGCTTTCAAAAAAGAAATGGAGTTCGAGCATGCCTTCGTGCAAGCGGGAGGTTTGCTGCTGGCCGGGTTGGATCCGACCGGGATGGGCGGGGTGATCGCGGGTTTTGGAGATCAGCGAGAAGTGGAGTTGTTGGTGGAAGCGGGGTTTACGCCAGTGGAAGCGATTCACATCGCCACCGCGAACGGCGCGCAATATCTGGGAGAGCTTGACCGAATTGGAACGATCGCTGTGGGGAAGCAGGCGGATCTGGTCGTGATCAAGGGCGATCCTTCGAAGAAGATCGAGGACATCGAGAACGTAGAAACTGTGTTCAAAGATGGCATCGGGTACGATTCGGCGAGGCTGATTGAGTCGGTGAGCGGGGTGGTTGGGAGCCGATGAGTGCAGTGGCCAGTGGTCAGTGTTCAGCGGCCAGTACAAGTGTTTAGAATCTGATTCGCATGCTCGTTCTTGCCTCTGCCTCGCCTCGCCGCCAGGAGTTGTTGCGCAATGCCGGGATTCGGTTTGCGATGCAGCCCGCTGACATCAATGAAACTCCGCTTGCGGGGGAGTCTCCGAGAGACTGCGCTGAGCGGCTGGCGCGGGAGAAAGCGCTGGCCGTTTTTCAAGGGCGGCCGGGCGATTGTGTCCTCAGCGCGGACACGATTGTTGTGGTCGATGACGCAATCCTGGGCAAGCCTCGCGACGCGGACGATGCCGTGCGCATGTTGCGAATGTTATCGGGACGTACGCATGCCGTGATCACCGGAGTGTGCGTGGTGGGGCCGGCGCCCGGTAAAGTTGAAGCAGAGACTGCTTCCGAAACCACGGTGGTGACCGTGTGCGAGCTTTCTGGTGAAGAGATTCGCGACTACGTTGCAACCGGCGAGCCTATGGACAAGGCCGGAGCCTATGCGATACAGGGGATTGCTTCGCGGTGGATCCCGCGCATCGAAGGCGATTACAGCAATGTGGTTGGCTTGCCGGTGGCGCTGGTGTATCGCATGCTGCGAACGCGGGGAGCACTCTGAATTGCGGCTACAAATCTTCGGCTAGGACTTCTTCTCTTCCTCTTTTTCTTTTTTCGGTTCGGCGCCTTCTTTCATGGAAGCTTTGAAGTTACGGATGCCTTCGCCGATGCCTTTGCCGACGGCGGCAAATTTTCCCGGGCCAAATAGCAGAAGAGCGATGGCGATAATTAGTAACCAATGCCAGGGCGAAAACTCACCCATAACTCCTCCAGAATGCTTCAGGCGCTCCGAACACGGGGCAGACTAATGGAACCGCCTGCAAAAAGTCTAGGCTATGGGAATTTCAGAGTCAAAGGAGCGACCGCTGCATCCGATCGCGACGCATGGGAGTCTTCGACGCTTACCGGAGTGCACTTTCGAAGTCTATTCTAGAGACAGGTTCTGGAGGTTTGCGGTGACTCTTAAACATAGTGTGTTGATGCTGGCGCTGCTTATCTCGTGCCAGACGGTTTCTCGCGGTTACGGTCAAGGGGCGGCGCAGGCTCCAGTCAATGACCGTGGCGAACATCGCAAAACCAGTGAGCCCTATACGGGAGATCTTTCTATTTTCGATTCTCCCGGGCGGGACCAGCGGCTGCAAGTGGATCGCGTCATGGACATTCTGGGCATCACGCCGGGAAAGACGGTGGCGGACATTGGAGCCGGGTCGGGCTGGTTCACATTGCGAGCGGCACGACGTGTGGGCGAACGCGGCGAAGTTTATGCTGTGGACATCAACCCGGAATCGATCCGCTATGTCGACGCTCGCGCGCAGAAGGAACAGGTGCACAACATCAAGACCATCCTTAGTAAACCTGACAATCCGCTGCTTCCCGTGGGCTCGGTTGACGCGGTTCTGCTGCTGAAGACGTATCACGAAGTTGCTGAGCCGGTTGTACTGTTGCGGAACCTGCGAGTGGCGCTGCGTCCCGGCGCCAAGGTTGGAATCATCGACCGCAACGGAAATGGCGAGGACCATGGAGTGGGCCGCGACGTAGTCTTGCATGAAGCCACGCAAGCGGGCTATCGACTGCTGGAACAGTATGACTTTGTGAAGGGCGACAGGATGGATTATTTCCTGGTCTTCACTCCAGCACCTTGATATTCAAGCATCGTGATCGCGTCGACCACTGACCAGGTGGTGCGAGTGAGGTCAGCAAACGCCGGCAGGTCGGCGTCCGAGGCTGCGCCCTGCGGGCTTGCCCACGCCGCTTCCATGCTCGACCAATCGTCGAAATAGAGTTCGACCACGGCGTCCCATCCCGGGGGCTTCCGCGTGGAATCGTCATGGACAAGGTTCTGAATGTACTTTCTGAGGCCGGGCAGATTCTTCGCCAAAGGCCCATGAACTTCCTGCAGGTGCCGGCGGAACTGCTCGTGGGTTAAATCAGGACGCCGGTAAATGACCACCATAAACTTGAGCATGTCGTTTTGCCTGAGATCGTTTCGCAGCAATCGTTTCGCCGCAATCGTTTCTTAGCAATCAGGCGCTTTCGATCATTCCGGCGAGCAGCAGGGCTCTTCGCGGCAACTCGGAAATGACGATGAATTCGTGGACGGCGTGTGCGCCGTCGCCTACGCCGCCTAAGCCGTCGAGTGTGGGAATGCCGATGCCGGCGGTGAAGTTGCCGTCGGAGCCGCCGCCTACGGCTGCTTCTTCGAGTTTCCATTCAATCTGGCGGGCGATCTCCTGAGCTTTTTTGTAGAGCGCCGCCACTCCGGCAGTTCGCTCCATGGGGAGGCGATTGATCGCGCCGATCATTTCGAGTCTGCAGTGCTTGTCGAACGGCTTGAGGGAGCGCAGCTTGCGGTCGAGGCCGGAGGCTTGTTTCGCGCTCTTGATGCGGACATCGATGCCGACCGAAGCTTCGGCTGCGATCACATTGGTGCGCGTTCCGCCTCGCACTATGCCAGGGTTCACCGAAACGCCTTGCCGCAGATTGTTCAGCTTGGAGACCACCGCGATCTGCCGAGCGAGCTCAAGAATGGCGCTGTGTCCCTTGCCGGGATCGAGTCCGGCGTGCGCGGCGACGCCTTTCACGCGCAGAGTGTATTCGCCCACACCTTTGCGCGCAGTTTTCACCGCGCCTCGAAGTCCGGCGGCGGGTTCGAGCACCAGCACTCCGGCAGACTCTTTCGCCAACGCTTCAGTGACCTTCCGCGAAGAATGGCTGCCGACTTCTTCATCGGAGACCAGGAAGACTGTGACGGGCCGCGGCAGTTGGCCGTGCCAGGCTTGCAGTGCTGCGATGGCGTGAAGCATGAGCGCGATGCCTGACTTCATGTCGAGAACGCCGGGGCCGCGCAGGCGGCCGTTCTCTACTTCGCAGGGCATGGTGGTCAGCGTGCCGAGGGGATAAACCGTGTCGTAATGGCCGAGCAGCAGAACTGGCTTGCGAGTCGCTCGGGCGGCGAAATCGATCTGCAAACTGTCGCCGAAGTCGGTGCTGCGATGGAGCTGCGTGCGTCCGCCCAGAGCCTCGAACCTGGGCGCGACGTAGGCGGCAATGCGGCCGACGGCCGCCTTGTTGTCGCTGGGAGATTCGATTTCGACGAGATCGCGAATCGTGTCGACGATCTCGTCCTGATGTTCCGAGAAATATCGCAGGCGATCAGCCCATCTGGGCTGAGTCCGAGCTGCCGCTGACTTCCCTGCTTTCATGCCGGGCACAATTCCTTTCGCTGGCTGGTGGTGGCGCTGCGCCGTGAATGCGACGCGGTACAGTATAATCTTCAGGCTGATCGAGAAGAACGGCGTGAGACTGAAGCATGGCTGAGAGCATTCCACTCGTGACCGACGCTGCCGCACCCAAGGCGGGGCTCGACATTCACGAGATCCTGAAGATTCTGCCGCACCGCTATCCATTCCTTTTGATTGACCGGGTGCTGGAGCTGAAACGGAAAGAGCGCATCGTAGCTCTCAAAAACGTTACCATCAACGAACCTTTTTTCAACGGTCATTTCCCGGGACTTCCGATCATGCCCGGCGTGCTGATCGTGGAGGCGATTGCGCAGGCGGGTGGCGCGCTGCTACTTACCGAGGTAGAAGATCGCACCGACAAGGTGATGGTATTCACCGGGATCGAACGCGCGAAGTTCCGGCGACCAGTGAGCCCCGGCGACCAGTTGCGGATCGAAGTGGAGGTGATGGGCTGGCGGGCCGTGCCGCGCATGATCGCGGTCAAGATGCATGGCGTCGCGTCGGTGGCGGGCAAGCGCGTGGCGGAAGCGACGGTGTCGTGCCAATTGATCGACAGCTCGCGCGGGCGCGGAGACGGTGCGGATGGTGCCGGCGACGGTGCGGATGCGGAATGAAGCGGAGTCCGGGTGCGCCTAACATCTGTCCTCCTCCTGATGATGCAACAACTCAGTCATGAATATTCATCCCACGGCTATCATTGATCCGCGGGCCAAGCTGCCGGAAACATGCTTGGTCGGCCCTTACTGCGTGATCGGGGCGGAAGTCGAACTCGGCGAGCGCTGCCGATTGGTATCGCATGTGGCTCTCGAAGGGCCGACGAAGATCGGCGACGACAACGCGTTTTTTCCGTTCTGCGCGGTCGGCATGGCGCCGCAGGATGTTACCTACAAAGGCGAGCCGACGCGGCTGGAGATCGGCGACCACAACGAGATTCGCGAGTGCGTCACCATCAGCCGCGGCACGGTGAAAGGCGGCGGACTCACTCGCGTAGGCAGCCATACGCTGATCATGGCCTACGCGCACATAGGACACGACAGCGCGATCGGCGACCACTGCATGCTGGTGAATGGAGCGACGCTGGGCGGGCATGTGACCGTGGAGGAGTGGGCGGTGGTGGGCGCGCTTTGCCCGGTGCACCAGTTTGTGCGCATTGGCGCTCACGCTTACGTCGGCGGGGGCACCACCATCACACAGGATGTGCTGCCGTTTTCGATGACATCTGCTGCCCGCAACACTCACGCTTACGGGATGAATAAAGTTGGGCTGGAGCGTCGCGGCTTTTCGCAGGAGCGGATCCGCAAGATCCATCATGCTTACAAAACTCTGCTGGCTTCGAAGATGAATACTTCGCAGGCGCTGCAGAAGCTGAAGTCTGAGCCTGATCGCGGCGAAGATGTCGATATGCTGATAGGTTTCATCGAATCATCTCAACGCGGCGTGATTAAGTAGCATCTCTACACGATGGAACGCATAGGCCTTATCGCGGGCAACGGCACGTTTCCTCTCCTAATATTGGATGCCGCGCGCGCTCAGGGATTCGAGGTGGTTGTGGTCGCGATCAAGGAAGAGGCTTCGACAGATATTGAGGATCGCGGCGCGGCTTCGGTGCACTGGGTTTCGCTGGGAGAACTCTCGAAACTGATTGAGACTTTCCAGCGAGAAGGTGTGCGGCGCGCCATCATGGCTGGGCAAGTGAAGCACAAACAAATTTTTTCTGCCATCCGGCCGGACTGGCGGCTGGCCAAACTTTTGCTCTCACTTACCACGCGCAATACCGATAGCCTGCTCGATGCTGTGGCCAGGGTCCTCGCCGAAGAAGGCATCACACTCGAGAGTTCGACTGGGCTGCTGGAACCTCTGCTGGTGAAGTCTGGCGTACTCACGCAGCGCGCGCCGACTGAACAGGAACGCAAGAACATCGACTACGGCCGCGCCGTGGCTCGACAACTGGCGCAGTATGACATTGGGCAGACGGTGGTGATTGCGGAATCGGCCTGCGTGGCGGTGGAGGCGATGGAGGGCACTGACGCCGCCATCGAGCGCGCCGGTGACATCATGAGTTCGCTGCGCGGAGATGCTTCTACATTGAGCCGCGCGCTCACCGTGGTGAAGATCGCGAAACCGAGTCAGGACACGCGGTTTGATGTTCCCGTGGTTGGAGTGAGGACTATCGAGGTGATGCAGGCGGCAGGCGCGACGTGTCTTGCGCTGGATGCCGGAAAATGTTTGCTGCTCGATGGAGAGAACGTTATCGACGCGGCGAATGCGGTTGGGATCGCGGTGGCGGCGGACTCAGCCTGATCAGGTTTACTTGCACTGGCAAGCCTGTTGTTGATTCTGTGGAGGGAAGTCAAGGGATTATGACATCTCCGAGTTCTGAACCTGCCCTGATCGCCGAACAGCTTCGCCGGGCTTTTGAGGGTGATGCCTGGCATGGTCCTGCCCTGCTTGAGCTGCTGCGGGAGATGGATGCTGCGACTGCTGCGGCTCAGCCTCTGCCTGATGTGCACAGCATCTGGGAGCTGGTGCTGCACGTTTCCGCGCGGGATGATGCGGCCTGCCGCCGGCTGGACGGGGAGAAGGTGCAGCTCACGGGCACGGCGAATTTTCCCGTGGTTCCCAAACCCACTCAAACGGCGTGGCGGGAGGCCGTCGCTCGTGCAAAGGACACGCATGATGTGCTGGTGAAGACGGTTGCGGACTTGCCTGAGTCGCGGCTGCGCGAGCGGGTTCCGGGCAAGAGATACGATTTTTACTTTATGCTGCACGGCGTGGCGCAACACGCGCTTTATCATGCGGGGCAGATTGCGATCCTGAAAAAGGTGCAAGCCCGTGCTCAGGCTGCGAAATAAGCAGACCTCGATTCGGCTGGCTCACCACTTCTTGAAGATCACTGCCACGGCGACCACAATCAGGGCGAATCCAGCCACGTGGTTCCAGCGCACTGGCTGCTTCAGATAGAGCACTGAGAACACCGAGAACACGACCAGCGTGATGACCTCCTGAATGGTCTTGAGTTGTGCCACGCTGAACTCGTAAGAACCAATGCGGTTGGCCGGCACCTGGAAGCAATACTCGAAGAAGGCGATCAACCAGCTGATCACGATCACTTTGAACAGCGGGACCTCGCGATATTTCAGGTGACCGTACCAGGCAAAGGTCATGAAAATGTTTGAGACGGTAAGCAGCGCTATGGTTCGCATGAGGTGAAGCGGCTCTCCTTTCGTGGCGTTGGACCGCCCGCTCTATTCCAGATGCTCTTTCCCAGCTTTACGTTTACAATTTGTTGGTCCCGCTGGCAACCGGCCAGGTGAGAGTTCCTTCCTGCACGCTGACAATGCGATTTCCGTTGCGGTGGTGGGTGTGGGCGTTTTCGGACGCAACCACGCGCGGGTTTATCACGAACTGGAGCAGCAGGGCGAGCCGGTGCGGCTGGTGGGCGTGGTCGATCCTAATTTGGATCGCGCCGACGCGGTGGCGAGGGAATTTGGCTGCCGCGCGTTTGGCTCGGTCGAGCAGATGCTGACCACGCATAGTGAAATCCGCGCGGCGTCGGTGGCGGCGCCGACGGTGCATCATCTAGCAGTGGCTCGCGCACTGATGGAAGCGGGAGTTGACGTGCTGATCGAGAAGCCGGTAGCCGCTTCGCTGGCCGAGGCGAATGAGTTGGTGCAACTGGCTGCCACGCATAAACGTATCGCCCAGGCGGGGCATCTCGAGCGCTTCAATCCAGCGGTGCGCGCAACAATCCCGCTACTTACCCGGCCCATGTTCTTCGAAGTGCATCGGCTCAGCGTCTTCACTCCGCGTTCACTTGATGTGGATGTCGTGCTGGACCTGATGATTCATGACCTGGATATCGTGCTTTCGTTTGCCGATTCTCCGGTGAAAGAGGTGCGCGCGGTTGGCCTGCCTATTCTTTCAGGCAAGGCGGATATTGCGAATGTGCGGCTGGAGTTCGAATCGGGATGCGTGGCGAACTTCACGGCCAGCCGGGTTTCGACTGAGCGCGTGCGCAAGCTGCGTTTTTTTCAGCCGCAGCAGTATGTTTCCGTCGACTACGGACGGCAGGAAGTGCTTGTATTCACGGTCGGGGCCGATGGCGTGCCGGGTGCTCCTACTGTCAATCCGCAGATAAAAGTGGCCAAACCTCCGGTGACTTCGGAAGAACCTTTACATGCGGAGTTGAAATCGTTTCTGCATGCGGTGCGGGAGCGCTCCACGCCGGTGGTGCCGCTTGAAGACGGGCGCCGCGCGCTCGCTCTCGCGCTCGACATTGTGGCCGAGATTCGCGAGCATGGGAAGAAAGTCGGGCTTGCGGGGATTGCCAAAGCGAAAGGCTAGGTGGTCGTATGCAAACCCTGAATGTGGGCGCAGGCCGGACCGACGAAGAGTACAAAGAGGCTGAGGATCAGCGACGGGCCGATCTACTTGCCAACAGCCGAAGTGATGCGAACTATTTCTTCGTGGCAGCCGGTCTAGCTGCCCTCGGCACTGGCCTGCTTCCGGTGCGGCTAAACATTCTTGTCAGCATCGGGGTGCTCGACCTGCTGGGCCTTTATGGCAGGTCGCTCAATCCAGTTTATCCGCTTGCAATGTACGGCGCGGCGGCGGCGTGGGTGATTATGCTCTTGGCCCTGGGATTCGCCGGGCGCAACGGCCATCGTTGGGCTTTTCTGGCGGGCATGCTTCTCTATGGAGCGGACATGATCGCCCTGATAGCGATGTTTTCATTGTGGGCGTTCGGAGTCCATGCCTTCTTCGTTTTCAAATGGTTTCAAGGACAAAAAGCGCTGAAAGATCTGCAGGATCCGGGCGCCTCGACTTTTTGAAAACGACATCACTAGGCGGGCGGTCGGCTCATTGAGCCCCCTTTTACAAATGTTTACACACGCAACTCCCTTTCTATTTCGTAGTGAGCAGAATCCCCGGAAAGATGCGAAAATAAGGCAGCTTGGCTGCGCTGGTTCGTTGCGTTTGTCCCTTGGTAGGCGGGATGCAACGTGGCGAGGGGGATTTGTGTCTAACGGACAGGCCTAGCTTGGTCTAGCCGGCTCGGACAAGCGTTGCTCGGACAAACTTAGGTTCATGCCCATCACGCAAATTCCATTCCAGGATCCAGTGGCCCCTCCCGAGAAGCCGCAACCGGAGCAGCTTGGGCTGTACGATTCTCAGGGATGGGAAACGGCTTATCGAGCTCTGGATGACGACGCCCGTGTGCCGCATCTGCTCATCCAGTTGCAGGATGATCTGACGCGCTCGAGGCGCCGCGAAGCGGCGTGGATTTCCGTCATTGTCCACCTGATTCTCCTGATTTGCATCTTCAACATTGAGAGACTGGAAAAATACTGGCCCTGGCACTCGGCTGTGGTGGCGAAGAATCTCACGAACGGGAAGGATTTGACCTTCCTCGAGCTTCCATCGGATTTGCAAAAGGTGCCGCAGAAACCGAACACGAATATCCTTTCCGACAAAAACCGCATCGCCATGACGCGGCATCCTCAACTGGACGTGAAGGAACTGCGGAAGATCCTGGCGTCGCCACCGCCTGGACCGCCGGGCTCGAGTGGTGCACCGCAGCCGCAGCTTCAATCGTCCGCAGGGTTTGCGCAGAACCAGCCCGCGCCCCATCAGCCGCCCAATCCTGAGGTCGCGCAACTGCAAACGCCGGCTACGCCGAATGTCAAGAACGAGTTCGAAAAGTATGGCGGTTCCATGTCTGCGGGTTCTGCGATTCAGGACGCGACACGCGCGGTCGCGGCCAGGCGCGGGGCGGGAGGACAAGGTGACAATGGTGATTTCGGATTAGGCACCGGGGCGCATGGCCGCCAGGTGGGCGGCCTCGAGGTTCTGAGCGATACGCAGGGCGTAGACTTCGGTCCTTACCTTCAGCGTGTGCTTCATGACGTAAAGCAGAATTGGTACAACGCGATTCCCGAATCGGCGGCGATGAAACATGGAAGCCTGATCATCGAGTTCGCGATTCTGAAAGACGGGAGTGTCGCGGGCATGAGGCTGGTCACCCCTTCCGGAGATATTCCGCTTGATCGCGCGGCCTGGGCTGGCATCCAGGGCTCGAACCCATTTCCCGCGTTGCCCGCCGAATTCGGCGGACAATATCTCGCTCTCCGCTTCAAATTCTTTTACAACCCCACCAAGGAAGAGATGGAAGGACTGGAATAGTACCTTTCTGCCGAAGCCTCGGCTAACGATCACGCGAATTTTCCGCTACCACACGCGGCAGCGATTCTGATTCACCATGGGCGATCCCGCCTTGCAGTGGAACGCCTCCTGAAATTCCGGCATGTTCGAGACCACGCCGCAGTGGGCCGGCAGGTTAGAGCTCACTCGTGCGTTGGCTCCTGCACTCGCGGTTTCACATACGCCATGCGAATCAGGGTGCGCTCTGAGAAGGGCACATAGAGCAGTCCTGCGCTGGCCGCAAAAGCTGCGCCGAGTCCGATCTTCTGCATCAGTAGAAATGGAGCAACTGCCCAGAGTTGATCGAGGGCCAGAATGATAGGGAACATCCGCTGAAACTTTTCGCCCAGACGCTGGTAGTCGAAACCGACGGCCGAGAGCAGATAGCAGCGCAGCGGAATTCCCACGCCAGCGGTCACCATCACCACGGCTGCCAGCGTGATCGCTCCCCATGTCGGCAAGAAAGAGTCTGCGATTCCCTGGATCGCATGCAGGCGCGAAAGCGCGACCACGTAGAAGATGAGGTACATCACTTGGACTAGGGCGAACAAGCTCCGCGTCAGCCCGCGCCGCGGCATCGGCACTTCGAGCTCTGGGTGCA
Organism: Candidatus Sulfotelmatobacter sp.; assembly: GCA_049280095.1. Lineage (GTDB taxonomy): Bacteria > Acidobacteriota > Terriglobia > Terriglobales > Acidobacteriaceae > Sulfotelmatobacter. The sequence goes on from JBAPPL010000004.1 coordinate 51,561, forward strand.
GAGTGCTCGGGGAATGCTGCGCGACTGTGGGCGTCCCGACGTTCTGCACGGGTGCGATAAACCGATACCCGCGACGGGCCAGCGTTTCGATATAGCGTGGACTGGACGCCGAATCGCCCAGCACTTCCCGAAGCTTGTTCACGGCGGTGTTGAGACTGTGGTCGAAATCCACGAAGGTGTCGGCGGGCCAGAGTTTCTGGCGCAGCTCCTCGCGAGTCACCACGTCGCCAGCGCGCTCCAGCAGCAGAGCCAGAACCTGAAACGGCTGCTCCTGCAGACGAAGCTTGGTGCCGTTCTTGCGCAGTTCGCCTGCGGCGAGGTCGAGCTCGAATACTCCAAAGCGCGCGATTCTGCTGGAGTTGCCTTGGAAATCGGGCATGACGATGGACGACCGACGACGCGTAGTGTAGCACTAACCGCGAGGCCCCTTGGCGAGCGTACAATATCTGCGTGCCTGACGCCCGGCGCCAGAACGATTCCCCCGGCAAGCACCGCCGGCACGCGATTTATGCCACGGAAACGACCGGCCTGCTGTTGATTGCCTTCTTGTTGCTTGTGCTCACATTGATTCGCTACTGGCACGCCATTCACTGGAGCGTGCGCTGACGGTGGCTTGGGTGCATCCCGAACCGCTGCTCGTCGTGGTGCTTGGACCCACCGCCAGCGGCAAGACCGCGCTTTCTCTGGCGCTCGCGGAACGTTTCCGCGGCGAGATCGTGAATTGCGATTCCGTCGCCATGTACCGCGAGTTCGACCTTGGGACTGCCAAGCCTACAGCCTCCGAGCGAGCCCGTGCTCCGCATCATTTGCTCGATTGCATCGCGCCCACCAGCCATATCACTGCCGGCGATTACGCCCGCCGGGCGCGGCAAGTGCTCGACGAAATCAAAGCGCGCGGTCATTCGCCGATTGTCGTGGGCGGAACCGGGCTCTATCTGCGCGCCTTGCTGGAAGGACTTTTCCCCGGTCCGCAGCGCTCTGAAAAACTGCGCGAGCGATTGAGGCAGCTTGCTGAGGGGCGTGGCTCGAATTACCTTCATCGCATTTTGCGCCGCCTGGATCGCGCCGCCGCTGAAATGATTCATGCGAATGACGCGCCCAAGGTCATCCGCGCTATCGAGGTGTGCCTGGCTTCGAGACAGAAGATGACGGAACTTTGGCAACGGGGACGCGACCCTTTGCGCGGCTTCCGCATTCTGCGCCTCGGTCTCGATCCCGACCGGCAGGCGCTCTATGACCGAATCAACCGCCGCGCGCAGCAGATGTTCGAAGCTGGACTGATCGAGGAGACGCAGCGGCTGGTTGAGCAGTACGGTGAAGCTGCCGGCCCGCTGTGTGCTCTCGGATACAAGCAGGCGCTGCAATTTCTTCATGGCGAACTCACACGCGAGCATGCGCTGCAAGCCGCTCAGCAGGCTCACCGCAACTATGCCAAACGGCAAATGACATGGTTTCGCCGCGAGCCGGAGGTTCATTGGCTGCGAGGTTTCGGCGACGAGGCGCAGATTCAGCACGAAGCCGTGGCTCGCATAGGAACCGCGCTCGCCACGGATTTCACGGATCCTCGCGGATGACCCGACTGGGCGCGAATGCCATTCATTTCTGCTATCGTTCTGGCATGCCCCGCAAACTGGCACTCCTGCTGTTCCTTCTCACGCTTTCCTCGGCGGTACTTGCGAAAGACAAATATCAGCGCCCCGGCCCCATTCATCTAACCCACGACGGCGAAAAGTGGGCGGAGAAGACTCTGCGCAAGCTGACCCTCGAAGAAAAAGTCGGACAGGTCTTCATGATCTGGTGCCGCGCCAGTTTTCTGAACGTGGAAAATCCGGAATACCTGCAGTGGCTGGAAGAAATCCAGAAATATCACGTTGGCTCATTCGCCATGACGGTCCACGTCGATGGCCCGTTTCTTCGGCGCAGCGAACCCTACGAAGCCGCTGAGATTCTCAACCGCCTGCAAAGCGAGTCGAAGCTGCCCTTGCTGTTCGCCGCCGATTTTGAACGCGGCGTCTCAATGCGCCTGATCGGAACCACGGTCTTCCCCCATGCCATGGCTTTCGGTGGGGATGGCAAGGTAGAAGACGCCGAAGCCTTCGGCCGCATCACCGCCGAAGAGTCTCGGGCTATCGGCATTGACTGGAATTTTTTTCCTGACGCTGACGTGAATTCCAATCCGGCCAATCCCATCATCAACACGCGCTCGTTCGGAGAAGATCCGAAACAGGTCGGCGATCTGGTTGTGGCCTATATCAAGGGCGCGCATGAAGGCGGGATGCTGACCACGGCGAAACACTTTCCCGGTCACGGCGACACCGCGACCGATTCGCATCTCGGCGTCGCCAGCGTTAACGTGGACCGCGCCCACCTCGACTCCATTGAACTGCCGCCGTTTCGCCAGGCTATTGCAGCGGGGGTCGACTCGGTTATGGTCGCCCACGTGACCGTGCCCGCACTCGATCCCGATCCCAACCACGTGGCCACAATTTCGCCGGCGATTGTTTCGGACCTGCTCGAAAAACAGCTTGGCTTCAAAGGAATCATTGTCACCGACGCGCTCGACATGGCCGCCCTTACACACCTTTTTGCTAACAACATCGGACGGGCCGCGGTCGAGGCTTTCAAAGCGGGCAACGATCTGTTGCTCATTCCCGCCGACTTCCCCGCCTCATATAACGCTATGCTCCAGGCGGTTCAGTCAGGAGAAATATCCCGCGAACGCCTGGACCGCTCTGTGCTCAAGATCCTGAAGATAAAGGCGTCTCTGGATCTGCACAAAGCCCGGATGGTGGATGTGAATGCCCTCGCCAACCTGGTGGGCAAGCCGGAGAATCTGGCTTTCGGCCAGCAGGTGGCCGATGCCGCGGTGACCCTGGTGCGTGACAACGGCAGGGTGTTGCCCCTCAAGTCTTCACTGAAAAACCAGGGAACCGCGAAGGCGGCCCTTCCGTATACAACCCAAGAGGAGACACGCAGTCAGGTTGTGGCAGTGCTCTTCTCCGAGGACGTGCGGACCGAATCCGGGCGAGTTTTTGGGCGCGAATTTCGAGCCCGCATTCCTGATGCCCGTGTTCTATACGTGGATCCCCGCATCGCCGCTGGGATGAGCGATGAGGTGCTGAAAGCCGCGGCTGGAGCCAAAACGGTGGTGGCCGCGGTTTATGTGGTGCCAACGGCGGGCCGGGTGGGGAATGCGGTTGCCATGACAGATGCGTCTGGCGTGCTGCTGCAGCAGTTGCTCAATCGTGCCTCGGAAAAGACGGTGGTCATCGCCATGGGGAACCCTTACCTGGCGTCGGACTTCCCGAAGATTGCGAATTACATGTGTACATTTTCCAACGCGTCGGTGTCGGAGCTAAGCGCGGTCAAGGCGTTGTTCGGAGAAATTTCTATCCGCGGGCATCTTCCCGTGAGCATTCCCAATGTCGCCCAGCGGGGCGCCGGCCTCGAGCGTCCGGTGCAGGTTGCTGGTGGAGGGTCTTAACATGAGCACGAACAAATTCTCGACACTTGTAATAGCCGTCGCCGGAGCCGGCTTGGCTGCGCTCCTCATCCTGCCCGCGTGCAGCGTGAACGTGAAGAAGGAAGCTGACGGCCAGGACAAACAGGTCGACATCCACACACTTCTCGGCGGCGTCCACGTCAGCAATGAGGCCGACGCCGCCGACGTTGGTTTGCCGGTTTATCCGGGCGCCAAGTTGAAGGAAAAAGATTCTGACGGCGGCGATAAAAGCGCGAACGTCAACATCTCCGGCTTCGGCTACGGGCTGAAAGTTGTTGCTTTGGAGTACGAGTCCGACTCCCCGCCCGCCAAGATCCTCTCGTTCTACAAAGACCAGTTAAAGAAGTACGGTAACGTGCTCGAATGCCACACTTCCAATCTCGATCTGGACATGAAAATGGGTGAGCACGGCTCCCAGAACGATTCGAATGAGTTGACCTGCGGAGGCGACCACGGGAACAACATCGAGCTCAAAGTGGGCAGGAAAGACGATCAGCATATTGTTGCCGTCCGATCGGATGGCGGGGGATCAAGCTTTTCTTTGGTCTACGTGCGCACGCACGGCAAGGATGCCGAGATCTAAGGCACGATTTTTCTGGAATTCCAGGAGGCAGACATGTTTCGGCCGATACACTTTCGACCAATCCTCACGGTAGTATTCGGCACCGCGGCGGCGATTTCCGGCTTGGCTGCGAGAGCGCAACAAACGGACAGCAGTCAGGATAAGCATCTGGATATCCAAAGCTCCGTGGGCGACCTGCATATGGGCGCCGATGCGGACGCTCGCAAAGCCGGCTTGCCGCTCTATCCCGGGGCGCGCCTCCATCGCGAGGAAGACAACGACAAGGGAGTCAATTTCGGGGTCGTGACCGAAGCCTTTGGCATGAAGCTGGTGGTTGCGAAATACGATTCCAACGACGCGCCGGGAAAAGTTATCGATTTTTATCGCGATAAACTAAAGAAGTACGGCAAAGTGATCGAGTGCCACACCAGCGAACCTGGCGGTGACCATGCCCAAATCAACGGCGAGAAAAACTCCAAAGAACTCAAGTGCGACGGTGACAAGACAGGTCCAGTGACGGAACTGAAAGTTGGGACGGAGGACAACCAGCACGTAGTCGCCATCCAACCGAGCGACGGCCATGGCGGCTCAACCTTCGCGCTGGTGTATGTGTACACTCGCGGCAAGCAGGCTGACCTCTAAAGTAAAAGCAAAGCTTCAATCCGCGACTGGCGCGGCCTTAGTTCCTTGCGCCTGCCGCTCGTCGTGCGATACCTTCAAGCCAGCCCTTCTTTCATTCCATGGATCATCCCTGCCACAAATGCGGACACAGTATCGAAGACGGCAAACCTTTCTGTTCGCAATGCGGTGCGCCTCAGATTCGCGTGGCCGTTCCCGAAACATTTGCGGAGGCCACGCCTCAAGCCGACGGAGGCGCGCGAGCGTTTGACCGCGAGGTGGGATCGAGTGCCTCCGGCATCCCGGTCGGTTCCCCGCCCCCGGTGAGTGGGGCTAGCGACTTACGACCGTGTGCCCTCGCGGCCATCGTCGCGGTAGGGCTTACAGCCCTCAGGCTGAATCCGTTTGTGGCAGCGCTCGGAGCCGGATTTCTGGCGATTGCTTTTTCTCGGCGTCGCGGGCCCGGAACCTTGGTCCGGGGAGGGTCCGGCGCAAGGCTTGGCGCCGTCAGCGGCATCCTGTTTTTCGCGATGTCGACCGTTTTGGAATTGTTGGCCGTGGCTTTACTTCATAAAGGTGCGGAAATACGAAGCCAAATGCTCGATAAGGTCCAGCAGGCGGCCGCACGCTATCCCGGCCCCGAGGTGCAACCGTTCCTGGACTTTGTAAAAACCCCGGATGGCTTCGCAATCATGATGGTGGCTTCTGTGATTTTCGGGCTCCTGGCGTTTGTTGTTCTCGGCAGCTGCGGAGGCGCTCTCGGTGCAGCCCTGCTGGGACGGCGCGATCGTCCGTAGCATACGACTGGCGCAGTTCGTGGGCGTTTTCATCCCGGTCTTGCCTGCCTCGCGCGGTCCGCGTATGATGCAGCGTTTGCGTTCTTACGCGATGAACAAACCGGCGCGCGGTTCACTGCTCGGCATCGAGCACCTCGAGGAGAAAGAAATCCTGGGCCTGCTGAAGCTGGCCCGCCGGATGAATCCGCTCAAGGCGCGGCCGTTGTTGCGCAACAAGCGCATCGTGCTGCTGTTTTACGAAGCTTCCACCCGCACGCGCTCTTCTTTCGAGATCGCCGCCAAGACGCTGGGTGCCATCACCACCCTGGTGCAGTCCTCCGGATCGAGCATCGAGAAAGGCGAATCCTTGCTCGATACGGGAGCCACGCTGCGCGCGGTGGGCGCGGACGCCATCGTCCTTCGCCACCCCTGTGCGGGAGCGCCCCACCTGTTGGCGAAGCACCTCGACATTCCCATCATCAACGCCGGCGACGGCATGCACGAGCACCCTTCCCAGGCCTTGCTCGATGCCTTCACCATCCTGAAACACAAGAAATCGTTCAAGGGCCTGCAGGTTGCGATCATCGGCGATATTTACCACAGCCGTGTGGCCCGCTCTGCCTGCCATCTGCTGACGAAGTTTGGAGCGAAGGTGACACTGTGTGGTCCGCCGGAGTTTGTACCCGAGGTCGCGGCGACTCTAGCGCGCGGTTTGCGCGTCTCCCGTCACCCGGAAGAAGCGGTGCGGGGCGCGGATGTGATCATGCTTTTGCGTTTGCAAAAAGAGCGCCTCGCCGGGCAGAAGATTCGACTGCAGGATTACGTTGCCCACTATCAGCTGACGCCGTCCCGGCTGAAGCTGGCCCGGCGCGATGCCATTGTCATGCATCCCGGACCGATTATCCGCGGCCTGGAGCTGACCACGGAAGTCGCCGACGGCCCGCAATCGGTGATCCTGGACGAGGTTCACAATGGCGTGCCGACGCGCATGGCGATTTTGGCGCGGGCGTTGGGAAAGGCAAAATGAGCCACGGATTTTCACGGATTCACACTGATTGAGGGAATGACGAACGCAAGATCCAAACCGGGGACCATGCTGATCAAGGGCGGTCACGTGATTGACCCCGCGGCGAAGATCAACGCGCCCATGGATGTTCTTCTGCGCGATGGACGCGTCGCCGAGGTTGCTTTGCCCAACAAGGTTCGCGGCGGCGCTGATGAGAAGTTCGATGCGCGTGGCCTGATCGTTGCCCCCGGATTCATCGACCTGCACGTTCACCTGCGCGAGCCCGGACAGGGATATAAAGAAACCATCGCCAGTGGCACGGCCGCCGCGGCCGCCGGAGGTTTCACCTCGGTGTGCACGATGCCGAACACCGCACCCGTGGTGGACACTGCCGAGTGGGTTGCCTGGTTGCGGCAGCCGGAGCGCGGCGCCATCGTCAACGTCTTCCCCATCGCGGCCGCAACCTGCAACTCGCGCGGTGCTACCCTTACCGACTTCGCTGCCTTGCAACGCGCCGGAGCGGTCGCGGTTACCGACGATGGCAAGCCGATTCTCGACGACGAAATCATGCGCGCGGCCCTGCGGCTCGGCGCCGAACTGAATCTGCCAGTGGTCCAGCATGCCGAAGATACCCGCCTCACCGAGCACTGCTCCATGCACGAAGGCCCCACCAGTTTTCGTCTCGGACTGCGTGGCATGTCGGCCGCCGCCGAGGCGAGCGTCGTAGATCGCGACGTGACTCTCGCGCAGCAGATTCGCGATTCGCGCCTGCACGTAGCGCATCTATCCACTTCTGACGCGCTCAAGGCTGTTCGCCGCGGCAAGCGTGCGATTCATAATGCCCGCGTCACCTGCCGCGTGACCTGCGAAGTGACGCCGCACCACTTCACGCTGCTCGACCAGGATGTCGGTGAGTACAACACGAATTTCAAGATGAACCCGCCGCTGCGCTCGGCCTCTGATCGTGAAGCGATTCTGGTCGCGCTGGCCGACGGCACCGTGGACGCCATTGCCACCGACCATGCCCCGCACGCCACGCACGAAAAGGAGGTTGAGTTCGAGCGCGCTGCCTTCGGCATCACCGGACTCGAGACTGCATTCGCATTGGCGGTTACGAAACTTCATCGCGAGCACAAGATCCCTTTGACCCGCATCGTCGAACTTTTCAGCGCCGGCCCGGCACGCGTTTTCGGTCTGCGCGGGCGCGGATCGCTTGCCCGGGGCAACTTCGCCGACGTAACCATCTTCGATCCCAAGAAGCGCTGGACGTTTGAGGCCTCCAAGTCACGGTCGCTCTCGCGCAACACTCCGTTTGATGGCTGGCAGTTCACGGGGAAAGTAGTGGCGACGGTTGTGGGCGGGCAAGTCGTGTACCAGGAAAACTAAGCAAAGTCGCGAAGCGACGGAATTCATTAGCCCCGCACGTAAGTGCGGGGAAGCATGTAGTAGCAGATCCGAGTCGCGTTAGCGACGCAACTTGATTTGCAAGAGGCGTAAAGTGCCGTCCCCAGCAGGGGACTCTTGTCCAAGGCGTTAACCTACCCCGCACTCACGTGCGGGGCTAATGAATTCCGTCCCCTTCGGGGACTGCTGCGCTAGTGAAACCGTAGCCTATCCGAGTATCCCCATCCTCTTCCCCACTCTCGCGAGCACCTCCAACGCCTGCTCCAACTCCTCCTTCGTGTGCGTGGCCGTCATGATGGTGCGGATGCGGGCTTTGCCTTCGGGCACGGTCGGAAAAGCGATGCCGGTGCCGAGCACGCCCTCTTTGAACAGCTCCCGCGAAAAATCCATGGTGAGCTTGCCGTCGCCGATGATGATGGGCGTGATTGGAGTTTCGCTGGCCGGAGTGGCGCGGCCGCCGATGTCGAAGCCGAGCAGGCCCAGTTCTTTTTTCCAGAAGCGCGTGTTCTCCCAGAGTTTCTCCATGCGCTCGGGTTCGTTTTCCAGAACGTCAAAGGCAGCAATGCAGGATGCTGCTACCGACGGCGGATGCGACGTCGAGAACAGGAATGGCCGCGCCCGGTGATAGAGAAAATCGATCAGATCGCGCGTTCCACAAACATATCCGCCGAGTGCCCCAATGGCCTTCGATAAAGTTCCCACCTGAATATCAACACGCCCGTGCCCTTTGAAATGATCAACTGTGCCGCGACCGTTGCGGCCGAGCACGCCGGAAGCGTGTGCATCGTCGACCATCATGATGGCGCCGTATTTCTCCGCAACATCGCACAGGCCGGGCAGCGGGCCGATGTCGCCATCCATCGAGAACACGCCGTCGGTGATCAGCAGCTTCTTGCCGGGCTTATCTTTCACGCTGGCGAGTTGTTCTTCCGCATGGGCGACGTCTTTGTGGCGGAAGACCAGAATCTGTGCTTTCGACAGGCGCGCGCCATCGATGATGGAAGCGTGGTTCAACGCGTCGGAAATGATGAAGTCGTCTTTGCCCAGCACAGCAGAGACCGTGCCGGCGTTGGCCGCGAAGCCTGACTGGAAGACTACGCACGCCTCCACGTTCTTGAAGCGTGCGATCTTCTCTTCGAGTTCCATGTGGATCTTCATGGTCCCGGCAATCGTGCGCACCGCGCCTGATCCTACGCCGTATTTGCGCGTGGCCCCGAGCGCTGCCTCGCGCAGCTTGGGATGCGTGGTCAGTCCCAGGTAATTGTTCGAGGCCAGGTTGATGACCTTCTTGCCGTCGAAGGTGCAGATTGGCGCCTGCTCGTCCTCGAGCACGCGCAGCTTGAAGTGCGTGCCCTTGGCCTTGAGTTCGTTGAGTTGGTCGGTGAGATAGGAGAGCGGATTGGTGCGGGTTGCGGTGGTCATGAAAAACCTCGAAACCTATTTGCCACGGATTTGCACGGGTCACCGCGGATCGGAAGTGAGAAGAATAAATCCGTGTTGATCCGCGTAAATCCGTGGCTCAGAACATAATCGGGTTCCCGGTCGCAATACTGGCCTCGCAGAGAAGCTTCATGTTGGTGAAGAATTCCTTCTCGGACTCGGCCAGAATATCGCTGGAGTGCAGCACGGTATCGACCTCTTTTAACAGGGCTGGCGATTCTTTGATGGGGATCCAGTCGCCAGTGTGCGTGCCATCGTAGAGAACCTTTTCCAGCAAAATCGGAAATCGCGGCCCGGGTTTTCCCTGCAGGTGGCGCAGGAAGCTTCGCAGATTGCCCACCTTTGTGATGTTGCCAAGGAAAAACGAGAAGATAAATCCCTCGTGCTCGCACGATTCCGCCAGCCACTGGTCATGCGCTTCCCATTCGTCGTCGGTAGGGTCGCCCGTGAGCATCGGTTCGCCGCGCTCGTCGAAGGTGAGTCGGTCGGGAAACGGGTGAGGCTTGGCTTTGCCGTCCCGGATGCAAGTGCAGCGGACGAAGGCATCAAGGGCCATAGTTCACTTCCATCCACTAATGTGATCCTGCATGGGCTCGGTGGCTGAAGCTTTCGCGGACAAGCGTGTCCGCGCAACACAATCATCGAACGCCGTTCGGATAGACCAATATTTTACTAGCCTCGCCTGTTTTCAGCCGCTCCATGGCCTTGGGGAAATCTTTCATCGCAATGCGGTCGGTGATCGCGGGATGCAGGTCGAGCTTGCCGGCCTTGAGCAGCGCCGTCATCTGGTACCAGGTCTGGTACATGCGCCGCCCATTGATGCCCTGCACGGTGATCCCTTTGAAAATAATGTCTTCTGAAAAATTCAGCGAGATGGGTTTCGAAGTCAGGCCGAGCAGGGAAATTCTTCCGCCGCGCCGGACGATATCGAACGCGGTGCGAATCGAGTCGGGATGCCCCGCCATTTCGAGCACCACGTCCACGCCCAGCCCTCCAGTTTTCTCCATCACAATGGCGCGCACGTTTTCTTTCGACGGATCGAGCACGTAATCAGCCTTCATCTCGCGCGCGATCTTCCGCCGGTGCTCGTTCACTTCAATGGCAAACACGCTGGTCGCACCCACCGCCCGCGCCACGGCGATGGCAAACAATCCGATCGGCCCACATCCGGTTACGGCTACGGTCTTCGCAGCGATCTCGCCAGCAAGGACAGTGTGAACCGCGTTGCCCAAAGGATCGAGAATCGATGCGTACTCCTGAGGAATGGCAGGATCAAGTTTCCAGATATTTGATTCGGGGATTACCACGTACTCGGCAAAGGCGCCATCCGCGTCCACGCCGATGATCTTCACGTTCTGGCAGATGTGTGCTTCGCCGGTGCGGCATAGCAGGCACTTGCCGCAAGCCACGTGCATCTCGGCGGAAACGAAGTCGCCTTCCTTGACGCTGGTTACTTCATCACCGAACGCGGCCACTTCGCCGCAGAACTCATGCCCCGGAATCAGAGGAGGATGAATCCGGTTCTGCGCCCAGCGATCCCAGTTGTAAATGTGCAGGTCGGTGCCGCAGATGGACGCCACTTTCACTTTGACCAGCACTTCATTCCGGCCAAAGGCGGGAATCTTTACCTCGCGAACCTCGGCGCCCGGCGCGGCCTCCGCTTTGACGACCGCTAACATCGTGGATGGCATGACGGCTACCTTATGAATTCAGACTCGGACACAAAACGTTTGATTTTAGCACTGTGGTAACGCTCGACGCGCTTTCAGCAATTGCGGCGGCGCGGCGTCAACGTTCCGGCGGAACTCCACGCTCGGGTTTCGGCGCTGCCGTCTTATAGTCTTCCGACTTCCCTCGAGGAATGCTCAACGTCTTCCACTCGCTCGAGCGCAGGTGCTTGGCCAGGAAAATAATCTGCCCGGTGTGCTGCGCGTAGTGCGCGATCTGGCGATTGATGGCCTGCAGCACAGTGAGGGGCTCGCCACGGATAGTCACGGTTCGCATGGCGTCCTCCGGCTTGAGCGATTCGATTGCCGCAAACACCCGCGCCCAGCCGTCTTCCCACAACTCCATGAGTTCGGCGCGCGTCGTCGCAGGATTTACCTCAAATTCCTGGTCGCGGTAGCGGTCAGGTTTCTCCCCGTCAGTGCTGAGGAAGTCGGTAAAGCGCGAGCGCATGTTGCCCGCCATGTGCTTCACCAGGACGGCGATAGAATTTGATTCCGGGTCGAGCGTCACAAACAGTTCTGCGTCCTTGAGCTGCGCAATCGCACCCTCGGCCAGCCGCTTGTGTCCGCGCATCTGCCGGCGGACTTCTTCGATGTAGTGGGCTGCCAAGTCGAGCGTCATCGTTTCTCTCCGAGTCAAATGTCACTTCACATCGGCTCGTCCCCAGCCGCCGCCGCCCGGCGACTCGATCCGGATCCGTTCGCCTTTTCGAAGCCGCGTGCTGAACTTCCCGGGCATTTCTTCAACCGATCCGCTGTTGCGGATCACACTGGTTTTTCCCGGCGAGCCTGCCTCACCACCAGCAAGTCCCCACGGCCCGAGGGTCCGCCGGTCTGCAAGCAGTGTAACTTCGCAATCGGTCAGCACTTCAATCTCGCGGATAATCCCTTCGCCACCGCAATGCGTTCCGGTTCCTCCGCTGCCAGACCGAAGCGAGTAGCGGCGAACCCGCAAAGGATAGGCATATTCCAGCGCCTCCGCCGGAGTGTTCAGCGAATTCGTCATGTGCGTATGCACGCCCGAGACGCCGGACTTGCCCGGTGCTGCCCCCATACCACCCGCGATCGTCTCATAGTAAGCAAAGGGCTGGCCGCTACGGGGATCGATTCCACCGATGGTGAGATTGTTCATGGTTCCCGAAGCCGCTGCAGGAATGCGGTCTGGAATGGCCTGGGCGAGCGCGCGCAGCAGAACATCAACGATGCGCTGCGAGGTTTCGACATTTCCCCCGGCAACCGCCGCCGGTGGCCGCGCATTCACGACCGAGCCTTCCGGAACAATCACGCGGATCGGCCGCATCAGTCCTGCCGTTGCCGGAACATCATCTGCCAGCAGGCAACGGAAAACGTAGAAGCACGCAGAGTAGGTGATCGCCTCGACTGCGTTTACGCTTCCTTCGACCTGGGGATCGCTACCTGTGAAATCGACGGTGACCGCCGGGCCAGGGACCCGACCCCTCACCTTCACCGTCACCGCGATCTTCACCGGTCGGCCGCTGATGCCATCGTTATCCAGAAAATCCTCCGCGCGATAGGTACCTGTGGGTACCCGGAGCAGAAAGCTGCGCATCAGGTCTTCCGAATACTGCAGCAGTTCCTGTGCCGCTCCCTGGGCGCGGTCGATTCCGTAGCGTGAGCAAATCTCTCGCAAGCGCTCAGTCCCAGTGTGGCAAGCCGCGATCTGCGCTCCCAGATCGCCTTCGCGTTCCTCGGGCGTGCGCACATTGTTCAGCAGCAGCGCCAGCACATCGCGCTCCATCACGCCTGCACGCATGATCCTCACCGGGGGGATGCGGAATCCTTCCTGGTAAATCTCGCGGCACAGGCCCATCGATCCTGCATACGCTCCGCCCACGTCCGCATGATGCGCCCGCGATGCAACATAGAAGTCAGGTGAGGCTCGATTTAGCCGGTGGCGCGGCTTTACATAAACCGGAGCCACCAAGGTGATATCCGGCAGATGGGTGCCGCCACGGAAGGGATCGTTCAGCATGACCACATCTCCCGGCGCCATATCGCACGCCGCAATCGCCGCCCGCACCGACATTGGCATCGAACCCAGATGCACCGGCATGTGGTCGCCCATAGCGATCACTTCCCCGGCGCCATCGAATACCGCACAGGAATAATCGCGACGCTCCTTGATGTTGGGGGAAAACGCCGTACGGCGAAGCGCTGCGCCCATCTCCTCGGCAATCGAGTGATAAAGGTTCTTGAAGATTTCCAGTTCGATGGGATCATGCCTCATGAGGCGCAGTGTAACGGATTCACGCGCTTTCATGGTCGGGCGTCGATGAGTGCCGGCCTGCGGTGAGAAAAAATTCTTTCGGTCCCTGCACAATTCTGTTGACACGATGTTCACACTGCCGCAATATCTTGTGCTAAGGACGCTGCCCGTACAACAAGTTGGGCGGTGTTTCGCAAACGTGTCAGGTGTCTGACATCTTTTGCAAGGGAAAATCGTTCACGGAGGAATCTTCATGGCAACGAAGAAAAAGGCCAAAAAAAAGAAGAAACACTAACCGTCTGCGAAACGATACTTCGCATGGGCCAAGATTCAACCAGCCTCTCAGGAGAAGCACCTCTTGAGAGGCGTTTTGTTTTCGGGGCAGTTGGCAACTGGCAATGAGCGTTCAGCCATGAGCCTCCGGAGTCGATTCAGGCCGGCCTGGCAGTTGCTAATTGCTAACTGCCAATTGCTAACGGCTCAGTCTCCAAAATTCTCCATATAACGATTCCCCCGGGTGTGTCACAATTGTCAACCACAGGCTTCAACGTGGGGGCGGGTGTGGGTGCAAAAAACATGAGTGCCAGGAAGAAGAGCACGGGCAAGAACAAGACGGATGAGATCTTCATCCCAGACAAACTCTATTTCCGCATCGGCGAAGTGGCCACCCTCTGCCGTCTGCCCGCCTACGTTTTGCGATTCTGGGAAAGCGAGTTCCCGCAACTCAAGCCCGTGAAAAGCAGCACTGGCCAGCGCATGTACCGCAGACGCGATGTGGAAAGCGTCTTGCGCATCAAGCAGCTGCTCTACGAACAGGGTTTCACCATCGTAGGCGCACGCCAGCAACTGCGTTCCGAAGGGAAAACTGATAAAGGGCAGGCCGCCATTCCATTCCCCGCGCAATCGTCCGCAGAAATGCAGCGCATCCGCCAGGGCCTGCGTGAGATCCTGAATCTACTCTCCGCGCGGCGCACGGGATAAATTGCCGGTGGGTTTTACCTCTTCTTGCTCACGCCGCGCATTCTGGAGTTGGTTTCTTCCCCGCGTTCGCGGCATCCAGGCGGATGCGGCTGACGCGTGAAGTCTCTTGCACTAGATCGTCAGTGGCGCGAGCGTCATCGCCCGCCATCACTGAACCCGCGGCTAAGGCAAAACGCAGCGCGTCGGCTTGATCGTCGAAATACAGAATCACTTCCCCAGACATAAGAATCTCCCGATGTGGACTTCCCTCAACTGCATTTTGAAAAGAACTCGACGAGAGCGGCGCCGCGGCCAGCGTGACCCAAGGCACAGCTCTCCACGATTGTCGGAGAAAGGCACTCGGGATCAAAGTATTCTTCTTGGTTCGCAGGATTCATTAGGACATGCTGCGAGAGTGAACGGCGAGAGAAGAATGGTCGGGACGGGCAGATTTGAACTGCCGACCCCTCGCACCCCAAGTTGAGCCGTTTAGCGGGCGTGAGCGAAGCGGGAGCCCGCTGGCGAAATCCTGAACGGAGTGAAGGACCCTGCAGCCAGCATTTCGGAAGAATGGTCGGGACGGGCAGATTTGAACTGCCGACCCCTCGCACCCCAAGCGAGTGCTCTACCAGGCTGAGCCACGTCCCGACTAGGAAGGATCCCGCTGCTTCGCATCCACAACGGATGGGGTTACCACAGAAGTTTATCACCAGCAGCGCAGTTTACGCCTGAATTGATTGTCACCTCCGCTTGCGTTTCGCTTTGCGGCCAGAGGTTTTAGGCGCGGGCCGGCGCGGGGCTTCTTCCACGACGGCAAACTGAATTTTCTTCTCCACCGGGTCGATGCGGTCGACCAGAACGCGAATCCTTTGCCCCAGGCTGTAAGTCTTGCGCGAGCGCTGGCCGATGATCTGCCGCGTGTTCTCATGGTAGGTGTAGTAATCATCGGTGAGTGTGTTCAGCGGGACCAGGCCTTCGACAAACAAATCGGTAAGCTCGACAAAGAAGCCGAACTTGGTGACGCTGGTGATCAATCCGTCGAAATCTTCGCCGATGCGATCCTGCATGAACTTGACCTTTTTCCACTCCATCAGCTCGCGCTCCGCATCGTCGGCGCGGCGCTCAGATTGGCTCGACTCTTCAGCGATCTCATGCAACTCTTCGAGCTTGATCGGTCCGCCCAGCGGTTCGAGCGCTTCGCGATGGGTCATGTGGTCTCGGCGCTTCGACCACGGTGTAGCGCCAGAGCCTGCCCTGAGCCCGCCCGAAGGGTCTCGCCGGCCCGAAGTCGTTGTCGAATCCGAGTGGTCCTCGTCCTGCAAATGAGCCGGGACACCGCTACTGTCGAGCGCGGATGAGACTCCGATTGGTATATCCCCGTCTCGCTTCTCGGGCGAATCGCGTAACACAGCTTTCAAGATGCGATGCACGATCAGATCGGGGTAGCGGCGGATCGGCGAAGTGAAATGCGTGTAGCTGGTTGCTGCCAGCGCGAAATGGCCCAGGTTTTCTTCCGAGTAGCGCGCCTGCTTGAGCGAGCGCAGCATCAGGTAGCTCAGGATGCGCTCTTCCGGTTTGCCTGCGATCTTGGCGGCCAGCTTCTGGTACATGCGCGGAGTGATGTGCACCTCTTTTGGTATTTCAATCTGCCGCACTTGCTTGCCGGTGCCGCGCCCGGCCCGGCGGTCGGTCTTGAGCTGCACGCGGTGAATAGGCAACGGGCCCACGCCCAGCGAATATCCGAATGTCGCGGCAATCACTTCGAAATCGTAGACGCGCTTGGCGTCCGGCTTCTCATGAATTCGATATAGGGACGCGACGTGTTTCGATTCAAGATAGTGCGCAACACACTCGTTCGCCGAGAGCATGAACTCTTCGATCAGACGGTGAGCAATGTTGCGCTCCGAGCGCGTGATGCTCTTCATCAATCCAAATTCGTCGAACTCGATGACCGGCTCGGGCAAGTCGAAGTCAATTGATCCGCGGCGCTGGCGCTTCCGGTTGAGGATCATCGCCAGATCGCGCATGAGTTCGAACGTGGTAACAAGAGCCGCATAACGCTTGCGTGCTTCGGGGTCGCCTTCGAGCACAGCGTTCACTGCCGTGTAAGTCATGCGCTCCGTCGACCGGATCACGCCTTCGCACAGCTCATAACCAAGAATTTCGCCGCGGGAATCGATCCGCATCACGCACGACAGCACCAGCCGCTCGACCTGCGGACGGAGGCTGCAAATGTCGGTCGAAAGTTCAAGCGGAAGCATGGGCACCGCGCGGTCGGGAAAATAAACGCTGGTGCCCCGCAGCCGCGCTTCCTGGTCGAGTGCCGACTCCGGTGTGACGTATTGCGCCACATCTGCAATGTGGACCTGCAGCTCGAAATTGCCGTCGGCGAGGTTGCGCACGGTGACGGCATCGTCGAAGTCGCGCGCAGTCTCCCCGTCGATGGTAACGATGGGCAGGTCGCGGAAGTCGCGGCGGTGGCGAAGTTCCGTGGCCGGGATGACGGCTGGAATATCCTGCGCCTCTTCTAGTGTTGCGGCCGGAAAATGATGCGGCAAATGAAACTTGCGGATGGTGATTTCAACATCGACTCCAAAGTCGTCCTGCCGGCCCAGAATCTCGACGACGCGGCCGCGAGGGTTTTGCGTAGGCGTGGGCCACTCCGTGATTTCAACGTCAACCACCACGCCTTCGAGATCATCCCATTCCAAGCGGCGAGCGGCCTCGTCGCCCAGCACGCGGTCGACAGACCGTTGTAGCGCCAGCGTCCCGGGGGCTTTTGCGGCCGCCAAGGCCGGCGGCGCGACAACTTCGGGAAACTCCATCCCTGCCGGAATCACGATGTCCTGTGTGATCTTGCTGTCGATCGGCTTCACGGAATTGTGGCGGCTGCCGTAGTGAAAAATCCCCACCACAGTGGGATGAGCGCGCACCACCGGCCGCACAATGCGGCCTTCAGCGCGGCCATCGGGACGAACTGCCACAACGTCGACCAGCACGCGATCGCCATGCATCGCGTTGCCAATCGCGTGGGGCGCGATGAAGATATCCCCGGCCAGGCGCGATTTAAGCGACGCACTCAGCGAACTCGGGTCGGGGATGACGAAGCCGAAGCCGTCGCGATGCATGCTGAGGCGTCCGACAACAAGATTCTTGTCTGCCGCGGGCTGGGGCAGAGCGTAGCGGTCAGAATTGATCTGAACCAGTTCGCCGGCAGCGACCAGCTTCTGAAGATGCCCGTCGAGCTCTCCGCGGGCCTCGCCATGCAGGCCGAGTTCGCGCACCAACTGCTTGAATCCGGCGGCACGCTTGGGCTGCCGGGCAATATGTTTCAGGATGGTCGAGTCGGAAAGCATGCTGAAGCTATCAGTTGTCAGCTTTCAGGATAACCGAATGACTAGAGGCAGCGAAGCGGGCTCCTACTCAGCGTTCGCGCCTACCACGTGTCTCCCCCGCCGCGCGGCGGCCAGGCCCCAAGCGCGCGCCGGATCATCGCGATCTGGCCGGTGTGATAACTGTTGTGCGCGACCATCTGCCCCAGTACCGCCTCAAGCGTTCCTGCGAGCTTCGTGTCGCCGTCGTGCACCGCTTCAATCTGCCGCTGCATTTCCTGAGGAGAAGATTTCGCCAGCGCGACAAGGTCACCGAGCAGACCGGCAAAGCGCTTGCGCAGCCGATCCCACTCTTCCGCATCGGCCGGCGACGGCCCAGGCGGAAAGCTCTCCGACGAATGTTCCGGATAAGTCGGCCGTTCGCCGCGAATGCGGCGTACTTCATACTCCATCCAATAATTCATGTGAAAGACAAGTTGTCCGATGGAGTGCGGAAAGCCCGCGACCGAACGCGCGGCCAATTCGGCGGAAAGATCTTCGACGCACGCAAGAGGATCCGCGTGCGCGCCTTTGCCCCGGAGCAGTTCAGTCAGCGCCTGTGAAGACATGGGAGTCGAGTCAACGGCTCACCGCAAAGTACTTCTCTTCCAGGATCCTGTGGTGATGCAACTCATGCCCCGCGATAATATAAGCCAAAGCCCGCACGGTCACTTCATTCTTGTTAGCGATACCGCGCCGCACCCAGGCCGCTTCGTCGAGATTGCGCAACAGCGAGATGGTCGCGCGGCGCACCGCGATGAACTCTTCGACCAGATCGCCCACCGGCCGCTGCGCGAACCCACCATTGCGGACATAATCGTCCTGCTCAAAGCCCTCGAGCGGCGTAGCGTCAGCCCGCGCAATGCGCAAGGCACGATAGGCGAAGACGCGCTCGCTGTCGCAGATATGGCCAAGAACTTCTTTGGCGCTCCATTTCTCCGGCGCGTAGCGGAAGTTGCCCTCCTCCTCATCGCGGCAGGAGAGCAACAGCAAGGTTTCGCGACGCTGCTGGTCAAGCGTACTGAGAACGTCGTTGCCCCGTACCAGGGAAATATAGCGCTCATAATAGGGCGCGTATTCACCCGGCTGGGGCCGGGCAACAGTGAAGGCTGAAGGAGTGATCACGGCTGGTTCCAACATGGCTTTGCTCCTGCGAGGCTGGATCGCACTTTCGATAAATCTTCGACCGGAAGAGCATACTCCGATCATCTGTGGAACTGGCACCCGAACCAAATTTTTCTGGAATCCTTACACGGTGGCAGGGCAGAAAAGGAATGGTAAGACGACCCTACGACCAATTAGGGAAGATTCGAATTACGTACCAAGGTAGGAAACCCTATTGAAAATAAAGGGTTTTCCACAGCGCTCATTTTGAGACAGCGGAGTACAATTCGGTTTGGTCACGCAAGTGCGGCACGAGACCTCTAATCCCAACCAGGAAAGGAACTTTTCATCCATGTGGAAGCCGACGAATCAGCCTCAGACCCCAGGACGGCCAGCCGAGCCCGAGCGTCCAACTACGTCTACCCCGAATGCCCCTGCCATGATGGCGAGTGAGCCCGCCGTTGGCCCGCGTCCGGTCGCGACCACCACTACGGCGGACCAGGCAACCATCGGCAAATCGCTAGTGATCAAGGGCGAGGTCACGGGATCGGAATCTCTCTATATTGATGGCCGCGTGGAAGGCTCAATCAACCTTTCCGGCAATCGCGTGACCGTCGGCCGCAACGGCGTAGTCGCGGCCAACATCAATGCCCGCGAAATCGTTGTGCTGGGCAAGGTGCGCGGCAACCTGACCGCCAGCGACCGCGTGGATATCCGCAGCGACGGCTCGCTCACCGGCGACGTAGTAGCAGCGCGCATTTCGATTGAAGACGGCGCCTACTTCAAGGGCGGCATCGACATTCGCAAGGGCGGCCAGCCCACGCAGAAGGCCAACGGCGAGGATAAGAGCGTTGCCATGCCCGAGCCTGCGGCAGTCGGCGCTCGCGCCTAGGTTTGCTAGAGGCGCATCGCCTCCGAATTTCATAGAAAGATCAGCGGCGGAGTTCGCAGAACGCGCGAATGTCTGCCGCTTTGTTTTTCTAGCTGCCTCACGGCTGCGTTCCCGATCCCAAAATCTCTTTGCTCTCACCCTCCGCCACTGCGGGATACGCCGTAGCTTTCCGTCGGCGCAGGTCGTTGGGCAGTTGCGACTTCAGCAGCCAAAGTCCTACGGCCGCCGCCGCTGCCCACGTGACAGAAATCAATCCCAACTGCAGCAGATCGGCGATGCGGCTGCCCCGTGCCGATACGAATGGGATCACGTTCTTTGCCACTTCAAGGCTGATGCCCCCAGCGACCACCGCAGTCAAAGCGGACTTTCCGAGTTCACCCCAGCGCAGCGTTCTCAGCGAAACCAATTTTCGGTAATTCAGCAGCAAGGCCAGCGCCAGCAGGTTCGCTCCTATGCCAATATCAGAGGCCCAGGCCAGGCCGACGACTCCATAGCGGTGGAAGAGCAGCGAATACACCGGCAACGAAGCGCCCGTGATCACCGTGACCGCGGCCATTGGAGTGAGCGTGTCGCCGGAAGCATAGAAGGCGCGGGCGTAAAGTCCCTGGGCGGACCAGAGCGCGAGAGAAAGCGAGAACCAGAAAAAATAGACCGCCGTGGTTTGCGTGTCGGAGACCAGAAACCTTCCACGGCGGTAGACCAGATCGATCAGCGGGAAGGCGGCGGCCATCATCCATCCCGTAGCGAGAAAGGATGCCGCGGCGACGCGGTAGACGGAATCATTTACCGTCGTAGCGAATTCCTGCAAGCGCTTCTCGTTGAACAGGCGCGCGAAAAATGGCAGCGAAGCCTGTCCCGTGGCCTGCCCCAACACCGCAATGGGCACGGCGAACAAGCGCTTGGCGTAGTTGAGCCGTGCAATGTCCCCAATGCCGCTCGAGGCGTAGTGACGCAAAATCCAATCGTCCGCCGTGACTAGCGAAACGCCCAGCATCAGTGGCACCGAAAGCTTTACCCACTCGCGAAATGCAGGATTGCTGACGTCGAACGAGGGACGATAGCCAGTCCCAATGCGCGCCGCACCGATCACGCTGGCCAGGAACGGACCGACAACGCTCCCCACCAGTGCGCCATACGCCAGCGAAGCGATCCCAAAATGGCGTGCGCCAATCACGCCGCCAACGATGATGAATATGTTGTAGAGCAGCGGCCCGAAGGCAGGGAAAAGAAACAAACGATGCGACAGCAGGACAGCCGAGACCACGCCGCCAACGTAGAAAAAGATTTGCGCCGGCAGCAGAATGCGGGTCAAGTGGACCGTCAGCTCCACCTGCGCAGGCGAGAAACCATGAAACATCCAGCGCACGAATTGCGGTGTAAAGATTTCCGTAAGAATGGTGCCGGCAATCATCACCGTACTCATCACTGTGATGACGATGGAGAATGTCTTCTGCGCGTCGGCTTCGCGCTTTTCGGCGAGGAACCGCGTATAGATCGAGATGAATGTAATCGAAGCCGCGCCCCCGGCCACAATGTAGTTGAGCCAGTCAGGCAGGGTGAAGGCGGCGACGTAGGCGTCGGTCTGCGGCCCGGCGCCGAATGCGTAGGCAATATACGCCTCGCGGACATAGCCGATCACCCGCGACAGCATCACCGCCGACATCAGCAGCAGCGTGGCCGAAAACGCCGTGTGCTGGTGCGAAGGGCGGAAGAACCGTAGAAGTCTGTTCATGGGCCGCAGATGTTCGCGTGCAGGGAGCGAATTTCCTTCAAAGCCTACCAGAGGCTCGCATCCGCGACGGAGTTTATCGCCGAATCACACCTCGATGGTTCCTTTATTGACACTGGAGCGCGCTGTATCGATCTATCGGAGAAAAAGCCTCTCCACCAAGCGCGTCCGGCAGAAGACCTCCCGCTCTAACGATTTGCGGATGAAAGACTTGCTGGTCGATCTCGAGTTGAGCCGCATTTGATCGCCCGTGCATTGCCGCCGAACGGCGCCCACGGCAAAGTTGCCTCGGACGCTCGTATCAGGAGGCATCTGCCATGCGCCGTTTTCTCGCAAGCCCCGGTTCTCAAACCATGACTGAATTTTGTGAGCAGGTGAACCCGCGTGTGCTTCTGGAGATGAGGCAAACGCGTCCGTTCCCGGAAATGCGGCGAGTGCAGGAAAGCTGGGTAGCAGCACCTGAAAAACGCGCTCTGCTATGGCTGGCTGCACGCACGCCGCAATGCATCGGCCCCGACCACTTGACTACGTTGGGATTGGCGGCGCAGCTCGGAGCCGGAGCGTGTTATTGGCTCGCGGCCTCGCACCGGTATGCACTACTCGCAGTGACTTTCTTCCTGGCATTGAACTGGCTGGGAGATTCACTCGATGGAACGCTAGCCCGCGCGCGGCAACAGTTGCGTCCGCGTTACGGATTCTATGTCGACCACATGGTCGATAGCTTCGGTGCTCTCGCGCTGATGGGCGGCCTGGCCGTGTCTGGCTACATGCATCCCTGGATCGCGATCGGCCTGCTCGTTGCTTTCCTCATGCTCTCGATTCAGTCCTATCTGGCAACGCATGCGCTCGGCGAGTTTCGCCTCTCGTTCTGGCGCTTCGGTCCAACCGAACTGCGAATGCTGCTCGCCGCGGGCAATCTAGCGGTGCTGTGGAAGCCGCAAGTCCATTTTCTCGGCGGATATTACAAGCTCTTCGACCTCGGCGGAGCGATAGGCTTGGCCGGAATGGCTCTGATGGTCGTCTTCTTCACCGCGCAGAACACCGCGCGGCTTTATCGCGACGAAAGGATCTCCGGCGCCGTAATGAAGACCGCCGAGGAAAGCAGCGCCGAGTGACAACCCGAGCGGGAGAAAACGAGGCAAACTTCCGCGTCCTTCACCGCTGGTTGAAGTTCAACCTCGTAGGCGCACTCGGCATCGCAGTGCAGTTGACTGCGTTGCTCGGCTTGAAGAGCGGAATGCATCTCAACTATCTGCTGGCGACCGCGCTGGCGGTGGAAACAGCCCTCGTACACAATTTTCTCTGGCACGAACGCTATACCTGGGCAGACCGGGTGCAGCCGTCGTGGTCGAAGTCTGTGCCGCGGCTGCTGCGTTTCAATCTGGCCACCGGCGGAGTTTCCATCGCAGGCAATCTGGCGCTGATGAAGATACTGGTCAGCCTGGCTCACATGAACTACTTGATCGCGAATGCCGTCGCTATCGCGTCCTGCTCGCTGCTGAATTTCCTCGTAAGCGAAGAGTGGATCTTCGATGCTGAAGCAAACAGTGACCAAGGAGAGCTTGCCGTGCCGCCCAAATGATTCCATACTCGATCCATGCCGGGGCGGAGCGCAACCGTGGAATGCCTGCTTGTGTTGGCGCTCGAAGCTTGGTGCGTGATGCTTTCTCCAGCGCAGACCGCTTCATCGCCGCCTTCCTCGCTTCACCCCGCCGCCGTTCAGAAGCTCACAATCACCGTGACGGACGAAAATGGACTGGCCGTCAGCTCCGCCCGCGTCGAGTTGCAACCCCCGCCTCCGGCCCTCCCACTGCGTTGCAGCACCGACTTCGCCGGGCATTGTGAATTCACTGACTTGTCCTCCGCAACCTGCGAATTGCGCGTGGAAAAAGCCGGTTTCTATGCCGCCGTTCAGCTTGATGTACAAGTTGGTTCCACCGCCAATGTAGACGTGACTCTTTCTCACCAGCGCGAGGCGCGGGAGGTAGTGAACGTGGTCGAATCTCCACCGGCTATCGACCCCGCGCAAATTTCCGCCAAGGAAGAACTCAGCGGCGAGGAACTTCTCGACATTCCCTACCCCGGTCCGCACGACTATCGCAACGCCCTGATCTTCATGCCTGGAGTCACACCCGACGCCTACGGTCAGGCCCATGTAGCCGGCGCCGAGACCTACCAGACGCTGCTGGTTCTCGACGGTTTCAACGTCACCCAGCCCACCAGCGGAGCGCTCGTGGTGCAGACCAGCATCGACTCCTTCCGCTCCGTCGCGGTTACTCCCAGCCGCGAACCTGCCGAGTTCGGCAAAGGTTCCGGCGGCGTGATGGCCTTGAACACTCGCATGGGCAACGATCACTTCCGCTTCCTCGCAACCGATTTCATTCCCGCGCCGCAGGACGTCAAAGGCATCTCACTCGGTAACTGGACGCCCATCTACACGATGTCCGGCCCCATTCGCAAAGGAAAGATGTGGTTTTTCGATGCGCTCGATGGCGAGTACGACAACTACATCACCAAACAACTACCGTCGGGCGCCGACTTTGACCGCGTCTGGCGTATCGACAACCTGATCAAGCTGCAATCCAACCTCACCACCCGCAACATCGTAACGGCCAGCTTCCTGTCGGATTACTTTCACGATCCCAACGCCGGAATGTGGGCTCTGATGCCTCAGCAGACGGCGCCCAGCGAGGTCGAAACCGCCTACCTCGGCTCGCTCAAAGATCAATACTATTTCCGCGGCGGGGCGCTGCTCGAAACTGGAATCGGCGGAGACCAGTACAACCTCACCCTCACTCCCCATGGAGATGCCGGCTACATCGAGACCGTCCTGGCTACCGGAGGCAACTACTATCTGCACGAGGACTCTTCCGCCCGACGGCTGCAGGCCCTGGCGAATCTCTACCTTCCGCCGCATCAGTGGCACGGCCGCCACGACATCAAGCTGGGCACCGACCTCGACCGCCTGAACTACGATGCACAGTTCCTGCGCCAGCCGATCTCGTTTGTGCAATCGGGACCGCCGCAGCCCTGTCCCACCGATGCGAACGGACTTCCCATCGTGCCCGAGCCAGCGTGCGCGCGCTATTCGATTTTCTCCGGCGGCAACTATTCCACGATTTACAACAACGAAGCCAGCGCCTACGCCGAGGATCGCTGGCTGATCACCAATCGTCTGCTCATCGAGCCGGGCGTGCGTTTCGATTGGGATGAGATTGTTCGAACGCCGCTCTTCGCTCCCCGCCTGGCCGGAACTTACATTTTCGATGACGAAAGCAATACCAAGCTCTCGGCGGGAATAGGGATTACCTACGACGCCACCACCCTGGGCCTGATTCATCAAGCCCAGGACGGTCAGAGGGTCGATTACTTTTTCGATCCAGAAGGCTGCCCGCTGGAGGCGGACGGCAAGAGTGTTAAGTGCGCGCATCTGCGAGGGAGCCCGGAGCCCGCGCCAATCCCCTTGCCAACCAACTTTGTCGTCAACCGCAGCACGCTAGCCGCACCACGCTATCTGAACTGGAGCATCGCCCTCGAGAAGAAGCTGCCGCAAGCCATTTTTCTGAAACTGGAGTTCATCCAGAAGCGTGGCGTCCACGGCTTTGCCTACAACGCCCTGAATGGCGCGGTAGACGGAAGCTTCTTCCTCGAAAACCAGCGCGACGACCGCTACGATGCTTTCACCGTCAGCCTGCGCCACCGCTTCCGTCAGCGCTATGAAATCTTCGGCGCCTACACCCGCTCCCGTGCGCGCACCAACCAGGTCTTCGACTTCAGCGTGGATCTGCCCGTGCTCAGCCAGCAACTGCCCGGCCCGTTTCCCTGGGATACCCCCAACCGCTTCGTCGGATACGGTGTGCTGCCATTCTTCAAGCTGCCCATCGTCCACAAAGTCGATCTGGTTTATTCCGCCGAAGCGCGCACCGGGCTGCCCGTCAACGCCACCTTAGAAACGGGCGAAATCTATGCACCCGATCCTCCCGGAACCTTTCGCTTCCCCACGTACTACACCGTAAACCTGGAGTTCGAGAAGCGGATCCATCTGTTCGGACGCTACTGGGCCGTGCGCGCCGGCTTCGATAACATCACCAACCATCCTGACCCGCTTCTGTCCAACGGCATCATTAATCCGCCGACTCAGCCGGCTCCGATCTTCATCGACGGGAACGGCCGCGCCCTTGATGGGCGCATCCAATACCTGGGCAAAGAGTGATTCGCAAACCAAAATTTTCCAGCCCGATTCTCAAATCTTCAGCACAACCTTGCCGTAATTCTTACCTTCCTGCAGCAACTTGTAAGCCTCTACCGCACGGTCGAGAGGAAACACCTGCCCAATCACCGGAGCTAGCTTGCGTTGCGCGATCCATTCCGAAAGTTGCTTCCATGCCGGCTCCATCACCTCGCGCTTCTGCGATAAGTAAGTCAGCCACAGGCCCTGCAGGCTCGCGGACTTCGCATACAAAGCCCGCACATCAAGTTGCGGAGGCTTGCCGGTCGCGGTGCCGTATTGGATCACCCGTCCGAAGTCGCGCAGGCAGCGGAGGCTTTTCGCCGTATGCTCGCCGCCTAGCATTTCGAAGACCGCGTCCACGCCTTCGCCCTGCGTCAGGTTCTTCACGACTTCTTCGTAGTCGTGTCGCCTGTAGTTGATGCCATGCTGCAGGCCAAGCTCTTTTACTCGCGCCAGCTTCTCGTCAGTCGATGAGGTCCCGTACATCTCAACGCCAAGAATGCGCCCAATCTGCACCGCCGCTGTGCCTACGCCGCCAGCCGCAGCGTGAATGAGCACGCGATGGGTCTTGCCGGCAACCGGCGCCTCCATCATTCCGGCCTGCCAATAAGCCAGGTACGCGGTGAAGTAGTTGACGGGGAAGGCAGCGGCTTGTTCGTCCGTCCAGTGCTCGGGAACACCCCACAGCATATGCGAATAAGCGGCAGTTTTCTCGGCGAACGCTCCCCACTGGGCATAGCCCATCACGCGGCCCCCGCCATTCTCTTCGATCCCGGCGAATTCGCGTCCGGCGATCAGCGGCGGAGCAGGCGTTCCGGGGTAGCCGCCTTGTGCCGTCATGAAGTCAGCAAAATTCACGCCTCCGGCGGCTACGCGAACCAGCGTTTGTCCCGGCTTCAAAGCAGGTTCGGCAGCATCCTGAATCGCAAGCGCATCCGGCCCGGAAAGGCTGGTGATCACTAAGGCTTTCATGCAGGAAGTTTAGCAGCGAAGTGATTACTCCGTGATGCCCACGAGAACATACCTCCGGGTTTTCTTATCAGAAAAGATGATCTCGTAGTTTCCATAGACGTCGTAGGTGTGAACATCTTTCACCTTGGGTGGCAACGTCCTGGCTTTGTAGTCGCCGGGTATCAATAGAGAGTTCTCAACATCGATGCCCTCCAGTTCACATTTTTTCCCATCGAGAAGGACCTTCAGCCGAATCGCGCCCCGGCTGTTGACGTGCGACGAACTAACGTGGACGTTGATTGTGTAGTCGGCCGGGTTGGGCTCTGAACCTGCCCATGCCGAGGCGGAGCATGCGAGCAGAATAACGAATGCCATCTTCTTCATAGTTCTCTCATTTCTGTTTTCCGGCTTCCACATGCTACAAAGCCGGCCCAAGTTCAAAAGTTGTGAAATAACCGTCCTGATGACAATACTTTACTCGGGACGCGGCCAGAGTTACGCCTCCTATCATTCCACCTGCGAGCACCTAACCGGCGTACGTCCAGTTTCTTCGTTGACCATTTGCCCTCAGGTATATACTTTCGGCGTAGCTTTAATGAGGTTTCCCGGCTGCGCCTCCACGGGCCGGGACGGGGCGTACATTCATTCCCCTAATTCTTGCGCGCCCCGCATGCTGATTTGCCGATTCCCGCTTGGGGCGGCGAGGAAATGGCACCGGTGCATCGCGCCAGATATGTAGCGGAGCTGCATCCGGGGGAGGTCATACTGTGGATTTGATTCTGGTACGTCTTCTTTTTGTCATCGTAGTTGCAGTCACCTGTTACGTTATTGCTCCCTTCGGCTTGCCTCGCAACCTGGACGCCGGAATCGGCGTGCTGGTTGGCGCGGGCATCATTCTGTTCGAATGGAAGCTGCGCGCGGTAAGCCTGAAGCGGCTGATCGGCGCGGCTATCGGAAGCATCCTCGGCATCTGCGGCGCCTACCTGTTTGCCCTGGTCATCCGCAGCAGCGTGCCCGCGGGCAATACGCAGAGCTTCCTGCAAATCCTGGTGATGCTGCTGATGGCCTACGTCGGCCTGATCGTGGGCGCGAGCAAAGGTGACCTGCTGAACTTAGCTGCTCTGGGCGGGATCTTTGGCGGTGAGAAGCAAGGAAAGAAGAGTTACAAGATTCTCGACACCAGCGTCATCATCGACGGTCGCATTGCCGACATTGCCGAAACCGGATTCCTCGACGGCATTATCGTCACGCCGCAGTTCGTGTTGCGCGAGCTGCAGCTCGTGGCCGACTCCGCCGACTCGCTGAAGCGCAACCGCGGCCGCCGCGGCCTCGATGTTCTGCAGCGCCTGCAGAAGATGGCCACGCTGTCGATCCAGATTGTGGAAGATGATTTCCCCGCCGTCCGCGAAGTCGATCTCAAGCTGATCGAACTGGCCAAAGTCTACGAGGGCAAAATCATCACCAACGACTTCAACTTGAACAAGGTCGCGCAGTTGCAGGGCGTCGAGGTGCTGAACATCAACGAGCTCGCCAATTCGCTCAAGCCCATCGTGCTGCCCGGCGAGATCATGAAGGTCTTCATCCTGAAAGAAGGTAAGGAATACAACCAGGGCGTCGCCTATCTCGACGACGGCACTATGGTAGTCGTCGACAATGCCCGGAAAATGATCGGCAAAACCATCGACGTCTCGGTCACATCGGTGCTGCAGACGACCGCGGGGAAAATGATCTTCGGCAAGTGGGACGAACGCGCCTTTGCCCGCACCAGCGGCGTGGTCCAGCCCGTAGTGCCGGCGATCCCCAGCGCACCGGGGCCGGCGTCGGTAGCGCCTGGCGCGTTAGTAGAGACCAAGCCTCAGCCATAGAAAAGCGGGGAACATTTCATGAAACGCGTAACCGGAATCGGCGGTGTCTTCTTCAAGTCGGAGAATCCCGAGGAACTTTACCAGTGGTACCAGAAAAATCTGGGTATCCAGCGAGATGCACACGGGCAAGGCGCCTCGTTCGAGTGGCTTGAGTTGAAAGATGCCGCCGGCAACCGGCCAGGCGCCGAGGCATCCACGGCGTGGTCGATCTTTCCTAGCAGCACAAAGTATTTCGGCGCGAGCAAAGCCGGCTTCATGGTGAACTACCGCGTGGATGATCTCGACGCCCTGCTGAAGGAATTGGAAAAAGCAGGAGTGCAGATCGACCCACACCGCGAAGATGCCGACTACGGTCGCTTCGCCTGGATCACAGATCCAGACGGAAACCGGATCGAGCTGTGGGAGCCGCCCAAGCAGAAGTGATTTTGGCTCCCATTTGAACTCCTCCTTCCGCACTCGTATACTTGCTCCCCGCTATGAAGGTGGTGGTGATCATTCCGGCTGCGGGGCTTGGCACCCGCATGGCTGCCATGCCCGTCGGCACTAAGGGCAAAAAGAAGGCGCCTCCTTCGAAACAGTTCACCGAACTGGGTGGCACGCCGATTCTCATCCACACGCTACGCAAATTTGCCGCAGTTGAGGCGGTGAGCGAGATTTGGATTGCCCTGCGGCAAAGCGAGATTGCGGGGTTCCGCGCCCGGCTCGCGAGTGAAAAAGACGTCCTGAAGAAAAAGGTAGAGCTGGTGGTCGGCGGCGAACATCGCCAGCAGTCGGTGGAGAACGCGCTGAACGCGGTTGCGCCGGCGGCGCATGACGATGATATCGTGCTCGTGCACGATGCGGTGCGCCCGTTCGTGACCGGCGAGATTATTCAAGAAGTGATTGAGGCAGCAGAGAAATACGGCGCGGCGATCGCTGCTCTGCCCGCCGTCGATACCGTGAAGCAGGTCGAACGCACAGCCGATGGCGCGCTGATCAAGGCGACGATTCCGCGCGCCGGCATTGTGTTGGCGCAGACACCGCAAGGCTTTCGGTACGCCGTGATCAAAAAGGCGTTCGATGAGGCGTCGGCCGATGGTTTCCTCGGCACCGACGAAGCGTCGCTGGTCGAACGCTCAGGCCATGAAGTGGCCGTGGTGATGGGCTCGCCGCGGAACATCAAGATCACAGCCCCGGCCGACATGGAACTGGCGGAGTTCTACTTAGGGAAATGAGCCACGGATTTCCACGGATCAAGATCAAGGCCATCGCGTAGACTTGCTGGTAATGAATACCTCGCTTGGCCTGAAGCATTCCGAGCTGACCGAAAAGATCATTGGAGTTTTCTATGACGTCTACAACGAATTGGGGAATGGATTTCTTGAATCGACTTACGCTGAGGCGCTGGTCGTGGCCCTCGAGGAATCGGGCCTGAGCACGGCACGGGAAGTCCCTGTGCCAGTGTGGTTTCGCGGCAGAAAGGTCGGGCAATATTACGCCGACGTGATTGTTGACAGAGTAGTTCTTCTCGAGCGGAAAGCTGCAAGAACCCTCGAATCTGCTCACGAGGCCCAACTCCTGCACTATCTCCGCGCGACCGATGTCGAGGTTGGTTTGTTGCTGAACTTCGGACTTCGCCCCCAGTTCCGCCGGCTGCTCTTCGACAATGAAAGAAAAAAGATCCGTGAAAATCCGCGTGAATCCGTGGCCAAGGTTTCCGCATGAGAATTGGCTACGGGTTTGATTCGCACGAATTTCGCGCGGGGATTCCGCTGAAGATTGGCGGCATCGCTCTGGCTCACGACAAGGGGCTGGGTGGGCACTCCGATGGCGACGTATTGCTGCACGCAATTACTGACGCGCTGCTTGGCGCGGTGGCTGCGCCTGATATTGGGACGCTGTTTCCTCCCTCTGATCCGAAATGGAAAGGTGCGGACTCGGTGGTCTTCCTGCGCGAGGCGCTGAAACGGGTGCACAATGCGGGATACGGCGTCGCTAACATCGATGCCAGCCTGATACTAGCTGCTCCCAAGATTGGGCCGCATGCGGCTGCGATTCGAGTACGCGTGGCGACGTTGCTGGGAGTGCATGCCGATTGCGTCGGGTTGAAGGCGAAGACTCCCGAAGGGCTCAATTTGGATCACGCCGCGATCGCGCATGTTGTCGTGTTGCTGGAGAAGCCGAGCAGTCCGAAGAAGCAACGGATTAAGAAGTCGCGGACGAAGAAAGCGGGGAAGAAGAAGACGGGCGCGAGAACTAAGTAGCCTTCGCATCCCTACACTCAGTGTTTTGCTGCCTTGATCAGGGCGCGGAAGATGGCGCGGGAAGGCTCGTCTTGATCGATCGAGCGCTCGGGATGCCATTGCACTGCCAGCACGAAGTGATCGGGGATGGTTCCTTCCAGGGCTTCGATGATGCCGTCGTCGGGGCAGCGAGCCGAGATGCGCAGGCCATCGCCGATCACGTCGGCTGACTGGTGATGCGAAGAGTTCACCGGAATGCGTTTGCCGCCTCTGCCTAAAATCTCCTCCAGCTTTGAATTGCTCTCAATCTCAACGGTGTGTGCGACCGCGACGTTCTTTCCCGCTTCATGGTTGATCTTCTTGCGCAAATCCTCGGGCAGAAAGTCCGGGATGTGCTGGATTAACGATCCGGCGCGGTAGACGTTCAGGCTTTGCAGGCCGTAGCAGATGCCGAGCACCGGCTTGCGCAGGCTGTAGGCGTCTTGCAGCAGAAGCTCGTCGACGGCGTCGCGGCGAGGGTCGGCGGCGACGGTGTGCGGTGAGCGTTGAACCCCGAACTTCGCAGGATCGACGTCGGCCTTGCTGCCGGGCAGGAGCACGCCATCGCAGCTCTCCCTTATCTTCGAGAGCTCGACCTTCATGATTTCGGCTGAGCTCTGGTTGAGCGGAATGCGGACTGGCTCGCCTCCGGCCTGCTCGACGGCGCGCTCGTATTGCGAGATGGCGCGTTCGGCGTACTCAAGGTCGATCGAGTGCGGCATGGGAATGGCGATGCGGGGCCGTGGGTCAGTTGGCAATCAGCTCATCCTCTCGTATCCGTCAAGCCCTCGTATCCGTTAGCCCCTCGAGCGCGGCTAAGATCCTAGACTGGCGGTAGTGGCGGATCTCCATGATGAGGGCGAGCACAAAGATGATGCTGCCTGCGACTGCGGCTGCGGGCAGCGCGATTCGGCGATAGGCCAGGGTCATGTTGGGATGAACGTGGCGCAGAGCCGCCGCGGTCACAGTCCCGATGATGCCCAAGAACAGGCTTACGGCGAATGAGATCAGAGTGCCGATGAAAGTCAACAGCAGGACTCGGATCGGGATCGCGTACCAGCGGGGCGGGCGCGGCGGCATGCTTTTAGGCTACCACCATCCTGTCGGTCGGGGTGTTGGGTCCGACGGGTCTGGATTGAAAAAAGCACGGATCGATCCAAAGTAAAACACCTGGAATCAATGAGTTACGAGTTTTAGATCTGGCTTGAATCTGGCTAAAATATTGGAAGCAAAGGGCTTACTTGCAAAATATTCCATTCAAAGGACTTACATGGGCTTACTAGGGCTAAATGCTTTGGAATCAGCGGCTGGGATCGTAAAATATTGGATTTGCGTGAGTTAGCTCATTGCTATTCGGTTGTCAAAGAACCAATGCGTGTAGAGATAGGATCGGTCTTTTCGGAGTCCAAGTCAAGGGAATTTGATGGGTGGTGTCCTAATAATTTGGGACGATCTGAATTCAGTCGATGCGAGGTCGGGGAAATGCGTGCCGTCCCTCCGGGACTCGGTTCTCATTTGGTGAGCTTACCCCGGACTTACGTCCGGGGCTAATGAATGCCGCCCCTGTCGGGGCTGGAGTTTGGTGATCCGTTCTGTATCTTCTCTCAAACAATCGCGGAACAGCCAACCTACGACCAGACATTGTTAAGGGTCAGGATTTGTCGAGATATGTTCTATAGGGCTGTCGTCCCAATTGGACTTGTTCCAATTTTTCGTTCTACCCCGGACTTACGTCCGGGGCTATCGTATGGCGCCCCCTTCGGCTTCGCTCAGGGCAGGCTCTGTCGGGGCTGGGGTCGGGTAATTTCGGCTGTATCTCTATCCTGAAGTTCAATTCTCGAGTGGCCCCTCGCGGCTAAAGCCCGCATTGATTCTTGCGGGCTTATGCGGCGCTGAGGGCCGCTCTTCCACGGCGCTGCACGCGTTCCGCGGGACGAAAATCCTCATTGAGTTTGGGGAAAGAGCAACGGCCGGAAATCCTGAGCGAAGGCAAGTTCAAGATCACGAGCAAAGTCAAAGGCAGCGGGCGAGGGCGCCCGCTCCACAACGGCACCCGTAGTGTATAAAAGAATCATTATGTCGCAGGCAGCGACGGCTGTCACGCGGAGCCCCGCGGATGTGGTGCGGATGACGCCGGTTTCACAGGCGGCGAATGGGGTGTGCTATGCCGTGGCGGGCGAGGTTTCGATCAGCTCGTTTGACCTGGAGCGCATGATCGCCGCCGTGCCTGGGAAGATTGCTGCGGCGCTTAAGCGCAAGGCTTATTACTTTGTCCCGCTGACGGTTAACCAGGGGGAAGAGATCCTGATCGCGGACCGATACGATGTGGCGCTCAGCGACAACGCGGTTTGCCATCGCAACCTGAATCTGGGCGATTCGCAGTGTGTGTTTATCTCGACCCGGCTGATGGACGACAAGTTTTCGGTGGCGTTTGAGTTTTACATCAACGTGGGGCACGCGCTGGTGGAGATTGCCGGAGTTTCGGCGGAATTCAGCGAACTGGCCTGGAAACAGGTGGAGGCGGGGGTGCGCGGCGAAACTTCGCTGGACGCTTTTGAAGCGCGGAAGCTGGCTACGGCGGGCGGGCCGGATGCGGAGCGCTTCAAGAATGAATACTTCGAGGCTGCGTTTTCTGATTCGATCTCGATTTACCTGCTTTCGCTTTATCTGGACGTGGATTACCGCGATCTGCGGGAGCGGGACTATCCGCTGCTGGCGCCTTCGGCGCTGGCGGAGCGGTTGAGGAAAGTGGCGGAATTGTTTCCGGCGAATGCGGGGTTTGAGTTTGCGGTGCTGTATAAGCGGCGGGGATGAAGTTCTTTTGCCACGGATTTGCGCGGATTCACGCGGATTGAGTTCTGCTTTAAAACCTTAGGGATCGAAACCGGCGTGGGCTTGCCGGCTTCGATAGGCTGGTGGCAGTTGGCGGGCGAGGGCGCCCGCCCCACGCAATCTAAATCCTACCTGTTGCCTATCGCGAAGTTCACCGTGCTGGATCCATTGGCATCCACCGTGACTGATTTTTCCCAGGTCTTTGGTTCGGTGAAGACCGGGCGTTGCACGGTGCGCTCGGTCAGCACGTCGTAGGCCTGCTCCTTGCCGGCGAGTCCCCAGCCTTCATGCCAGGCAACGATCTGATAGGTGCCGGGCGGGACGCTGGTGAATTCGAAGCGGCCGCTCTCGTCCGTGACGGCGTAATAGGGATGGTTTACGACCATCATTTCCGCGTTCATCCAGACGTGGCCGCCGTTGCAGTGAAGATTGATCAGGCCGGGCGTCGACATGGTGCGGGAGACGGGCTGATTGGTGAAAGGGAAGGGCAGGTTGAAGGTGGCCGCGCCGTCCATGTGGATGGTGTGCAGCGTGGCGTCGGAGCTTTGCATTTGCAGAGCCGCGTTCTGGGGCACGAGGAGAATGTGCGGGACGTAGCGACACTGCTTCTGGTCGAGGTGACGCCTCTGTTCGGGAAGATCGATGGCCTTCCCGGCGGAAATGTCCTTGAGGTAGACGATAGTGTTGGCGACGCCGTCCTCCGGCCCTATGATGAGGCGTTCGAGACTGACGACTTTCTTTCCCTCGGGATCGCAAATCTGGGGATCTTTGGTTACCGGGAAATCGAGCTGGTGAGGGACCGGTCCCGACCATTTGACGGTGCCGGAAATGGTTCCTCCGTCGGTGACGGAGATGACTCTGTAGTTGCCCTGCGCCGCGGCAAAAGCTGCAGCCGCAAGAAGTAGCGCCAGCAATGAAAAACGGGCAATGAAACTGCGCATATTCAAACCCCTGTTTGCCCGCCCTTACACGCGGCCTTATCCGCGGTCGTCGTGGAGCGCGGGCTGAAATTAAGTCGATCCGCTTGCTTTTCCGCAGCTAACGGCTTGCACCCGACTTGCGGGATAGCGCTCCAGGGGGCCCGAAAACAAGCGGGCCAGCGCTTCGTGTTTGCGGTCGTACTTATCCCAAACGGGAGGGCCGTGGGGAGGCAGGTGTGATCGGAATCACAAAACATTTCGAAATCACACCTCATTAGATTGCGCTAATTGGAGTTGAGGAGTCGAGATTACCAAGGTGGTGTATCGGGTGGGGGAGGGGCTTTTTCTAGTTTCCCAGTTGGCCGCCGGGCTGGTCCGACCTGAGCAGGACGGAGGTTTCGTGGCTGGAGGGTGAATAGCGCACCACCAGCATGCGGCCTTTCCAGCCAAGAGTGAGAGCGTCGGCGCGCTTCTCGGTAGATGCCCTGATTTGGTGGAAGCCGGAGAAGTATTCGCTGTTCACGATGTAGTTGTAGGAAAATTCTCCAATCCACGGCTTGTAGATTCCGCCAACGTTTTTCGACCTGACGCCCATGACCGTCCCTTGAGTGGAGGGCCATGACTGGGCCCGACGCGCTCTGAGCCATGCCAGGACCCCGCCCACAAGGCCGACCAATAAGAGGACGAGGTCCCGCGCGAGGGGCAAGAGGTCTAGAGGGTTGAAGTGACGCAAGCTGCGTTCTCCCGTCGAAATGCTCACGATTGTATCGCAAGGTATTTGCGGTGTGATTAAATGCGGCCATGACGATCTCCGTCCGAGCGTTCGCGAAGATTAATCTTGGGTTGCGCATTGGCGCGCTCCGGGGGGACGGATTTCATGAGCTGCTGACGGTGTATCAGACGATTGGGTTGCACGACGTGATCTGGGTGAGGCTCGGGCGGGGCAGCGGGATTGAGATTCGGTGTGCCGACCCGAGAGTTCCGAAGGATGAGTCGAACACCTGTTGTCGCATCGTCGAGAAGGCCATGCAGGTGCTGAAGGCGAAGGGGCGGGTCGTCATCGAGATTGAGAAGAGACTGCCGGTGCAGGGCGGGCTGGGCGGAGCTTCGGCGAATGCTGTTGCTGCGTTGCTGGGGCTGGAGCGGGTGGTGAAGAAGGCCTTGCCGGCGGAGGAGCGGCTGCGGATTGCCACGGAAGTTGGATCTGATCTGCCTCTGTTTCTGGTGGGTGGAACGGTGCTGGGGGTGGGACGCGGGGAACAGGTGTATCCGCTCGAGGATTTGCCAGCTACCGCTTGCGTGGTGGTGACTCCGGAGGTGGGGGTTTCGACGCCGAAGGCGTTTGCGGAATGGGATCGCAGGAGGGCTCAGAGCTTGCGGCCGGTGGCGGACGCAGGCCTCGCTACGCTCGGCCGGACAGCCGAGGCGGCTGTCCCCACATTGACCGTGCCGGGGGCATCCGATAGAATGGTTGAGCTTGGCCGAGGGCTTTCGGCGTGGCTGAGCAAGAGTTACTCCGGTGCTCCTCGGCAGATTTACAGGAGGGGCCGGGCCGAGAATCCGCTTCTCGAGCTTGTCCGGGCCGGGATCAAGAACGACTTTGAAGAAGTCGTCTTTCCTGAGTATCCCGAGCTGAGCGAAGGCAAGAGCGCGCTGGAGCGCGCGGGCGCGAAGTATGCGTCGCTGTCGGGCTCCGGGTCGACGTTGTACGGGGTGTTTGCTTCGAAAGAGGCGGCTCGCACGGCGGTGGTGAGGCTGAGGAGACAGGGGTGGGCGGCGCAGGCGACGGTTACGCTGACGCGGCGGGAGTACTGGAAGAAAATCATAGGTTAGCGGCGGTCTGGCGAATTTCTGATTGTTGATTTCTGATTGTTGATTGACAATAAGAGTGTTGGTTGACGGGTTTCAATCAACGATCAACAATCCAAAATCAACAATGGCTTTTACTGGGCCGTCGACTAATGGTAGGTCAAGTGCCTTTGGAGCACTTTGTCTAGGTTCGAATCCTAGCGGCCCAGCCAGAAAATAGTTCTCAGTTCTCGGGTCTCAGTTCTCAGTGAGAGCTGGGCCGGGCTGAGGACGGGATGAGAAACTTCTTATGGCTACTTTGGTGACGCCGACCGAAAAAGCGGAGAAGACGGAAAAGAACGTCCCACCTGCGCCTGAGGAAAAGCCGGATCGCAAGCAGCGCGCGCGGCTGGACGAAAAATTCAAGATTTTCAGCGGGACGGCGAACGAGCCGCTGGCGGACGAGGTCTGCCAGTTTCTGGGGATGCAGCGCGGGCAGGCGCAGGTAACGCGCTTTGCCGATGGCGAAGCGTATGTGCAGATCCAGGAGAATGTCCGCGGCGGGGATGTGTTCATCATGCAGCCCACGTGCCGGGTGGTGCACGCCGATGGCAGGAGCACGAGCGTGGATGAGCACCTGATGGAGTTGCTGCTGATGATTGATGCGCTGAAGCGCGCGTCGGCGCGGCGGATTACGGCGGTGATGCCTTATTTTGGTTATGCGCGGCAGGACCGCAAAGACAAGCCGCGCAGCCCGATCTCCTCGAAGCTGGTGGCGGATTTGCTTACTACTGCGGGAGCGCATCGGGCTTTGATCGTGGATTTGCATACGCCGCAGTTACAGGGATTTTTCAATATCCCAGTGGATCATTTGTTCGCTTCGCCGGTGCTGGTAGATCACTTCCGGAAGCTGAACCTGCCGAACCTGACGGTGGTTTCCCCGGACGCGGGCGGCGTGGAGCGGGCACGGTTTTTCGCGAAGAAAGTGGATGCGGCGCTGGCCATCGTCGACAAACGGCGCGTGGAAATGAACGTGGCCGAAGTGATGCACGTGATCGGCGATGTGCATGGGCGGACGTGCTTGATCATCGACGACTTGATCGATACGGCGGGCACACTGGTGAAAACCGCGACTGCCTTGATGGAGAACGGAGCAACCGAGGTGTATGCGTGTTCCTCGCACGCGGTGTTGTCGGGGCCGGCGGTTGAGAACATTGCGAAGTCGGTGATCCGGGAAGTTGTGGTCACGAATACGATTCCGCTGAATGAAGAGGCTAAACGGGAGCCGAAGATTCGGGTGCTTTCCATTGCGGGATTGATTGGGCGGGCGATTCAGGCCAATCACGAAGAGACCTCGGTCAGCAAGTTGTTTATTTAGGCGGGGGCGCCTCAGGCGCGGCCAGAGATTAAGGAAGCGAGCCAAACGCGCGATTAATGCGTCGCAAAGAACGCGACGCATCGCGCGGCTCGCTCAGGTCCTTCGGCGGGCAAAAGGCGCCCGCCTCAGGATGACAAGTTTTTTGGACGGGAATAATTTATGGCAACTACATTGGAACAAAACGTTTTGGAAGCGCAACCCCGGGAGGCTGGGACCAAGAACCATGCCCGGCGGGTGCGGCGCGAGGGCAAGATTCCCGGCGTGCTGTATGGCGCGAGCAAAGATGCCCTGCCGGTGACCGTGGATCCGCGGCATGTGCTGCGCATTCTGCGATCTGACAGCGGGCACAACACGATTTTCGATCTGGCGCTGCATGGCGGCGAACGCACCAAGGCTATGATTGTGGATTGGCAGTATGAACCGATCAAAGGGCATCTGCTCCATATCGACTTGAAGCGCATCGCCATGGATAAGGCGCTGCGGGTCAACGTGCCCATCGTGCTGCAGGGCGTGCCGCTGGGCGTGAAGACCGAGGGCGGGATTCTAGAACAGATCCTGCGGGAAGTGGAGATCGAGTGCCTGCCGGCGGATATCCCGAGCCACATCGATGTGGATGTGAGCGAGCTTACTTTCGGCAAAGTGCTGCGCGTATCGGATTTGCCGCACAACGAGAAGCTGAAGTTTCTTTCGGACGCGAACCAACCCGTCGCTCACGTGACCAGCGTGAAGGAAGAGGTTGTGGCTGCGCCAGAGGTGGTCGCGGCGGAAGCTGGAGCGGCTCCGGCTGAGCCTGAAGTCATCAAGAAGGGCAAGGCGGAGACCGAGGAAGAGGGCGAGGCAGGTGCTGCCGAGAAGCCTGAGAAGGCCGAGAAGAAGGCTGAGAAGAAGGAGAAGAAGTAACGCCGTGGCTAGAGTGCGCCTCGCTGCGCTCGGATGGACGGCCGAGGCGGCCGTCCCCACAGGATCCTTTTCAAAGTTGGGTGGGATGGTGGCGTGAAACTGATTGTTGGGCTTGGCAATCCTGGTATCGAGTATCAATTCACGCCGCATAACGTGGGGTTTCTGTCGGTGGATCGCATCGCCAGCGAGCGCGGGGTTGAGATCAGGAACCGGCAGTGCCGGGCGCTGACGGCTCGGATACAGGTTGGGGATGAGTCGGTGCTGCTCGCCAAGCCTGAGACCTATATGAATTTGAGCGGCGTGTCGGTCCGGGAGCTGGTGGCGGAGTACGAAGTAAAGCCGGAAGCGGACCTGATTGTGATTCAGGACGAACTGGATTTTCCGTTGGGCACGCTGCGCATTCATACGGGGCGGAGTTCAGCGGGGCATAACGGGATCGAGTCCATCATTGGAGCGCTGGGCACGCAGGATTTTTTGCGCATCCGGATTGGCGTGGCCCCGGAACGCAAGGTGGAAGACGGCGAGCGGTATTTGCTGGCGCCGTTTCGTAAGGCTGAGCTGGCGGTGGTGGACGGAATGCTCGACACTGCCGCTGAAGCGGCGATGGCGATTTTGACCGAGGGTGCGGCGGCAGCGATGAACCGGTTTAACCGGAAAGAGAGCGAATAAGGTAAGCGAGCCGAACGCGCTAGTATTGCGTCGCAAAGAACGCGACGCATCGCGCGGCTCGCCCAGATCCTTCGGTGGGCAAAAAGCGCCCGCCTCAGGATGACAATCCAGTTTTGGCAAAGATTTGGAGATGCAAATGAATCGTACTTATGAGCTGATGTTTATTGTCCGGCCGGATATGGCGGATGAGGATCTTGAGAAGCTGATTTCGAACCTGGAGTCGACCGTCACTTCGGCGGCCGGCACGATCAAGAGCGTGGAGCGGATGGGCAAGCGCCGTCTGGCGTATGTCGTGCGCAAGTTCCGAGAAGGCATCTACATTCTGCTAACGATCGAAGGCGCGGGCACCGTGGTGCACGAACTGGAGCGCCGTCTGCGAGTCACTGAGCCGGTGATCAAGTTCCTCACGGTCCGCATCGACGAAGAGCAGAAACGGCTGGAGAAGATCAAGAAGCTGCGCGACGCGAAAAAGAAGGTCAGCGCGCAACCCGCGGCCGGGGCGGTAGAAGCGCCGGCGGCGCCGGCAGCGGAAACTCCGGCAACGGCTTAAAGGCAGTACCCAGTACCGAGTGCCTAGTACCGAGCAAAGCAGCCGGGCATAGGGCAGCGGTTTTTTACTGGGTACTGGCAACTAAGTACTGGCAACTGATTTTAGAGGAGCGTTATGACTGACGAGGTTAAAGCACCAAGCGAGCGGCCGGAACGGCCTGCGGGCGATGGACCACGCGAGTTCCGGCCTTCTGGAGACCGTCCGCGTTTCGGCGGCGGGGGGCGTTCCGGGCCTGGCGGCCCGCCGCGTGAAGGTGGGCGCAAGTTTTTCCGGCGCAAGAAGGTTTGCAAGTTCTGCACGGAGAAGATCGCCGACATCAACTACAAGGATTACCGTCTGCTCGGGCAGTTCGTGGCGGAGAGCGGCAAGATCGTGCCCCGGCGGTTGACCGGCGTCTGCTCGCCGCACCAGCACCGACTGGCAACGGCCATCAAGCAGGCCCGCAACATTGCATTGCTGCCGTTTGCCGGGCGGGCATCGTAAAAATCTATAAAAGCCTTGTCATTCCGAGCAAAGCGAGGAATCCTGGTTTCTGCTGGCGGCGAGAAAAACCAAGATCCCTCGCTGCGCTCGGGATGACAAGTGAGGGAAGGGACGCAATCAAGCGAGGGACGGAGTCATACCATGGAAGTCATTCTCAAAGAAGATATAAGCAAGCTTGGAGCGCGCGGCGATGTGGTGAAGGTTGCCGAAGGATATGCGCGCAATTTTCTCTTGCCGCGCAAGCTGGCGATTGAGGCCACTGCGGGGAACAAAGCCGTCATCGTGCAGATGAAGGCGGCTTCGGTGCGGCGCTCGGCTAAGGAGAAGTCGCAGGCGGAAGAACTGGCCAAGCAGTTTGAAGGACTGTCGGCTACGTTCCAGAAGCGGGCGGGCGAGCATGATCAGTTGTTCGGCTCGGTTACTTCGGGCGACATTGCCGAGGCCATCGTGAAAAAAGGAATCAATCTGGACCGGAAGCAGATTCAGCTTCACGAGCCGTTGAAGACCCTGGGCGAATTCACCGTGCCGGTGAAGCTGCACAAGGACGTGACCGCGCATTTGAAAGTTGTGATCGAGAAGGAAGCGGTCGCGGAGTAGGTTCGTTGCCGCGGTGTCGGCCCTGAAGGGACTAGGTTCCGTGTTTGCTCTTCTCCCCCGCACTTACGTGCGGGGCTAATGAATGCCGTCGCTTCGCGACTTCGAGTTCCCGCTTGAATTGCATCAACCACGGGGCATTTTCCTTGCCAAATCGGACTTCCTCACCGTCCCCGGCTGTTCTGTTTCCCGCTAAACCATTACGAAAGAAACACCTAGGCGGCATAAAAATCCCCGACAGCCTATAATTTCTGCTCACGGTTCCACTGACTAAGCGTCTATTCCTGTGCAAGCCCGGGTACGGCATTGACACCGGGCAGTAGAGGACACGACGAAACATGCCGGCCGATGTTTGGGCAGTACCACTTGCGGTTGGTGCACGGGCCCACTCGAACAAGAAGAGAGTGGAGAGAGTCAGCGAGAACCAGCACCCCACGATGCGGGCCATGGCTGGGCAAGAACGCCGCATAGACGATACGATCCTCATCCGCGAGGCGCAAAGCGGGAACCGCGCCGCCTTCGAGGAACTGGTGCGTTACTACGATCAGGCGGTGTTGCGCCTGGCGCTGCATCTCACCGGGACCGAACAAGACGCGCAGGATGTTTATCAGGACGCCTTCCTGAAGGCTTATAAGAACATCGGAAGCTTTCGGTTTGAATGTTCTTTTTACACGTGGATTTACCGCATTGTGACGAACCTTTGCCTGGATCACTTGCGCAAGAAGAATGTGCGCAAGGAAGATGCGCCGGTGGTGAAGGACAGTGACGGCGGGGAGTATGACCTACTCGATCAGGTGCCGGACGGGCGGGCGGGAGCGAATCCGGAGCGCGATCTGATGCGGCGGCAGTTGGGAGCGCGGATCTCCGGAGCGCTGGAGAAGCTGACGCCGCGGGAGCGCATGGTGTTTGAGTTGAAGCATTACCACGGATTGAAATTGCGCACCGTGGGCGAGATTTTGCATACGACGGAAGAGACGGCGAAGAACACTTTGTTCCGGGCCACGCAGAAGTTGCGCGGGGCGCTGGCGGATATGAGGTGAAAAGGTTTCAAAGTTTCAAAGTTTCGAAGGCCTTGAAACTTTTGAAACCTTTGAAACCTTAGAAACCTTGAAACGGGGTTTATATGAAATGCGAATGGGTTCGAGAAAACATTACGCTGCACGTTTATGGCGAGCTGGCCGATGATGCGCGCCATGAACTGGAGCAGCATGTGGCCCGCTGCGCCGACTGCGCCGCTGAGCTGAAGGCGGAGCAGGAGTTTCACGCCGTGTTGTCGCAGGACCGAGCGGCGGAGCCTACGCCCAACCTGCTGACGGCTTCGCGCATGCGGCTGCAGGAAGCGCTGGAGACGGCTGAGCAGGGGCGCTTCTGGCATCGTCTGGCATTCGATCCGGCGAACTGGCTGCGGCAGGTAAGCTTCTCGCCTGCGCTGGCGTCGGCGATTCTGATTCTTGGATTTGCCGGTGGAGTGGGGACGTCTTACCGGGTATTCGATCATCCGACGAGCGGCTCGGTCGCGAGCTCGACTGCTCCCGCTCCCGCCGAGGCTTCGATCACCGGCATCCAGTCCATCACGCAGGAGCCGGGTAGCAACAAGATCGACATCAAATACAACACAGTTTCCACGCTGGAGACGCAGGGATCGCTGGATGATCAGCGCATCCAGCAACTGCTGCTGTTTGCCGCGCGGAATAACTACAATTCGGGCGTGCGCATGGATTCGGTGGATCTGCTGACTCAGAAGCCCGATGTTTCGCAAGTGCGCGATGCGCTGATTTATGCGCTGCGTTACGACACGAATCCCGGAGTGCGGCTGAAGGCTCTGGATGGTCTGGGCCCGTTTGTGAAAGATGATGTGCGGGTGCGCGATGCGGTGCTCGAAGCCCTGGTGAGTGATTCAAACCCCGGAGTACGCACCGAAGCGTTGCGGATGATTGAGCCGGTGAAAGCGGATGGAAGCGTGCGTGGAGTGTTGATGACTTTGGCCGCGAAGGATCAAAGCCAGTACATCAAGTCGCAAGCGCGGACGATGCTGGCGCAGTTGCCGGAGATTGATTGAGATGAGGGAAGTGGGGTTGATAGGGAAGCGAGCCAAACGCGCGGTTATTGTGTCGCAAAGAACGCGACACATCGCGCGGCTCGCCCAGATCCCTCGCTGCGCAAAAGCGCTTGCTCGGGATGACAGATAGAGAGTGACAGACAGAAACCGAGGTGGTTCATCTTGAAACGTTGGTCACAATTCGCCGGCCTGTTATGCGTGCTGGCTGTGCTTGCGCCCCTGGCAATGGCGCAGGAATCGCAGATATCCCGCGAAGGCGGGGCTTGGAGCCAAGTGCTCACGGGCTCATTGGCCGGGGTGAAGAATCTGAGAGTCAGGCTCGACATGGGCTCGGTTATGGTGCGAGGCGGACAGCAGGCGGGAATCGACTACACGCTGCGCATGCGTTCAAGAGCGTCCTCCGAGCAGGATGCGCGGCGCCAGTTCGAAGATTACAAAGTGACCACTTATGTGAAGGGGGATACGGCCTGGGTGGTGGGAGAGTGGCAGGGCGGCCATCACGTTAAGGTGGGCCCGGCATACCTGAGGATCTACAAGGGCGGGGAGCACACTCTTTCGGGAGAGTTCCAGATCAAAGTTCCGCGCGAGATGGCACTGGTGAAGGTGGAAACCGAAGGGGGGAACGTGGACACCGCCGGAGTCGCAGGCCGCGTGGAAGCGGAGAGCGGCGGCGGCAGCGTGCGTCTGGATGACATTGGTGGAGGCGCCAGCGCCGATACGGGCGGCGGATCGATCGAGGTGGGAACCATTACTGGAGATATTGGGCTGCATACTGGGGGCGGCTCGATCGAGGTGCATCATGCCAATGGGAAGATCATCGCGGAAACTGGCGGCGGCAGCGTCGAAATTATCTCGGCCACGCAGGGGGCGAGCATCGAGACGGGCGGCGGAGGAATTCAGGTTCACCAGTGCACGGGCAAAGTGAAGGCGGAAACCGGCGGCGGCAGCATTGATATGGGAGACCTGGGCGGTCCGGCGGTGATTGAGACCGGCGGGGGCAGTATCCATCTGGCATCTGCCAAGGGTCACGTGGAGGCTCACACGGGTGGCGGTGGAATCGAACTCTATGGGGTACCGTCGGCGCGGGTGGAGACGGGAGCTGGTGGCATCGTGGTGAAGCTGGTAAAGACTGGAGCACCGCCCAGCGATTCTGTGCTTGAAACCTCGGCGGGCGACATTACGGTTTATATCGCTCCGGACGTAGCGATCTCGGTGCGCGCCAGCGTGGACCTGGGCAACGGACACCACATTACTTCTGACTTCCCGGAGATCCACGTTGCGAATGAAGGCAACCAGTGGGGTCCAAAGACGCTTACGGCGGAAGGCAAGTTGAATGGAGGCGGTCCGGTGCTAAAGGTGAGGACGACGACGGGGGATATCTGCTTCCGGCGGGCGCAGTAAGGAAGCGAGCCAAACGCGCGAGTATTGCGTCGCTAAGGGCGCGACGCTTCGCGCGGCTCGCCCGGATCCTTCGGCGGGCAAAAGACGCCCGCATCAGGATGACAAACGCAGGAATATTTCAGGAGGGTGGCCATGGGCAAACATATTTTGACGACGATCGTCCTGCTGCCTTTGCTGCTTAACCTGTCGCATGCCACGCAAAGATGGGCGGTTGATCCATCGCAACCTATGGGCATTCCCAGTGAAGATTCTGGGGCGAGCGCCTACCTGGGTGTGGACATCGCAGATATTACGGCCGACCGGCTCGGCGCCCTGAAGCTGAAGGAGGAACAGGGCGTCGAAGTGACGATGGTCGACCAGGATGCTCCGGCGGGCAAAGCCGGATTCAGGGAACACGACGTTCTCTTGACCATGAACGGGACGACCATCGAC
This sequence comes from Candidatus Sulfotelmatobacter sp., assembly GCA_049280095.1. Taxonomy (GTDB): domain Bacteria; phylum Acidobacteriota; class Terriglobia; order Terriglobales; family Acidobacteriaceae; genus Sulfotelmatobacter. The sequence goes on from JBAPPL010000004.1 coordinate 96,193, forward strand.
AGCAAGTCGCAATTGCAGCGGATGATCCGTGAAACTCCACCGGGACGCGTGGTCACGTTTGGGCTGAGCCGCGATGGACAGCCTATGACCATCAAGGTGCAACTGGCCGACCGGCGGAACGAGTTCATGCACATGGCGGGGAAAGACGAGGATTGGGATAAGAGTATGCACATCGAGATTCCGCCGATTCCCAACCTGCCGGACTTCGATGTTCCGAATATTGGCGTGGTGGTGGTGCATTCGTCGATGCGCAGCGGCTTGATGGTGGAGAACCTTACGCCGCAACTGGGCGAGTTTTTTGGCGCCAAGAACGGAAATGGAGTCCTGGTGCGTTCGGTGGAAAAGGGCAGCCGTGCTGATAAAGCCGGGCTGCGCGCCGGCGACGTCATCACTCGCGTGGGCGATCAGCCTGTTCATGACACCAGCGACTTCAGCCACGTATTGCACTCCCACAGCGCAGGGTCGGTTAACGTGAACGTGATCCGCGACAGGAAGGAGCAAACTCTTACGCTCACCTTGCCGGAGCGCAGGGACTCCGGCGAGATGATTGAGCAAAGCCTGGAGGCCCCCGAACTGAGTGCGGAAACTCAGGCGGAGCTAAGTGAAGTGCAGAACGAGATTGCCAAACTTCGGCCTCAAATGGAGCTGGCCAGGGAAGAAGCCCGGAAAGCTTCGGCCGAAATGCGCAAAGCTTCGTGTGAGCAGCAGAAACAGCTCAGAGAGCAGGCCGAGAAGCTAAGGCACGAACTCAGGCCCAGGGTTCAGGAAGAGCTACAGAAGAGCCGCGACAGACTGCAGCGGCAGATGGAACAGCTTCGCCGGCAGATGAGTGCCGGCTCACTCGATATCTAGAAGGGATTCACAGTTACTACGGTAGTAGGGGGGCGTCTTCCCCAGCGACAGCGAGGGATCTTGGTGCTTGCCACCGGCGGCAATACGGGTGGTGCGTGCAAGAACCAAGGTCCCTCGCTTCGCTCGGGATGACAAGCGTGTTTTCGTCCGCCTACATCTAGAGCACCCGATCTAAGAACCAACCATGTGAACGCGGGCTAACGTTCCCAGACAAACCTTGTTCCGTCCCGCCTGCTTGGCCGCGTAGAGGGCCGAGTCTGCGGCCCTCACCAGCTCGTCGCGGGTGGTGCCTTGCTCGGGGAAAGCGGCGGCGCCGGCGCTGATAGTGACGGTTCGGGGCACACCGGGGAACAGCCAGCCTTCCACCATCTTTCGCAATTTTTCGGCGATCTTCATAGCGTGCTTGGCATTGGTTTGAGTGAGCAGAATGCCGAACTCCTCGCCTCCGTAACGGCAGACCACATCGATTTTCCGCAACTGCTGATGGAAAAGACTGGAAACCTGGCGGAGCACTTCATCGCCGAGGACGTGTCCGAATTCGTCATTGAGGCGCTTGAACTGATCGATGTCGGCCATGATGACGGCCATGCCCGTGCCGTAGCGCCGGGCACGTTCAATTTCTTCCATGATGCGCAGCTCGAAAAAGCGCCGGTTGAAAATGCCGGTTAGGCCGTCGAGATAGGCAAGCTGCTTTACGCGCTCCACATAATGCGCGTTCTGAATGGCTGTGGCGCAAATGTCGGCTACCGATTCAAGCGACTGAAGGTCGCCGTCACGGAAGGCATCCGGCCGGGCGCTATCGAGCGCAAGAATCCCCAGCGTCTGTCCGAATGAGACCAGTGGGATGCACATGCGCGAGGCGGATTCCGCGAAGAACTTGGTGCCGGCGGGCGCGACGCAAAGATCAGTTTCCGTTGCCGTGTTGCTGCTGGCCAGGATGCTGGCCCAGGGTTCGGTACTGGCCGGGAAGCGGCCGCCCTCGGGAACGCGAGGGGTGAGCGTGCCGTAATGGGCCCGCAGAACCAGATCGTGATCCTCGCGGAGAAACAGCGATACGTGCGACACCCGGAATGCGCCCTGAATCAGCTCACAAACGCGAGCCAGCAGCTGTTCGAGGTCAAGAACGGCCGTGGTTTGCTGGGCGATGGCATTGATGGCCTGCAGTTGCCGGGTGCGCTGCTCCTCCAGAGAGTACAGGCGCGCGTTCTGCAGGGCGATCGACGCCTGGGTGGAGAAAAGCGTGAGCAAATCGATGGTCTCCGAGTCGAAATGGTTCAGATGGTCGCTTTGGCAATCGAGCACGCCCACTACTTCGTCGCGCACCATCAGAGGGATGGCGACCTCGGACCGTGTTGACTTTGCGCTGCATAAATAGCGCGGATCCAGGCTGACGTCTGGAGCATAGACGGGCTGCTTCTTGAGGGCCGCGGCTCCCGATATTCCCTGGCCCAGAGGGAAGCGAACCTTGTCCTGGCCCTCGTCCCAGCCAATCTGCGAGCGGACGTACAACTCCTGCGACTGCTTGTCGAGCAGCGCGATGGCCACATTCCGCAGATGAAAATAGTCGTGCGCGATGCCGAGGATGCGCTGCAACACCTCATCCAGATCGAAGGTGGAGAGCACAGCCTGGCCTGCATCGTACAGGACTGCGATTTTATTCATACTTCAGGAGATATCGTAACGTGACGGCGGCGTTTGTTAGAGGTTCCCAAAGTAACTAGGAAAACCCGGCTCGGCCAGGGTCAGGGTTCCCCTATTTCCACCTTCTGGCAGTGCGGATCAGGCCGTAGGCAACCAGGCAGAACCAGAAGTCGACGACCATGCCGACGTCGAGCTGGAACGGGCGATGGCGTGGCAGGGGCAGCGAGGGCGCCAGCAGGAAGTAGGCCACGTTGCCTAGGATTATGGCGCAGAGACCTTGGATTAGATTCAAGAGCACCGAGGGTTTAGACACCGGGGTCTCGCATCGCGTGCCTCACGGAGTCGGGCCTACGGCCCAATAGCTGGTTCTCGACAGAACGCTTACTCCGGGCGAAGGTTGTTTCAGGTGCACCTGGATCTGATGGAGCCCAGGGTGTGGACTCTTCGGTGCGAAGCTTAATGCATAGCGGCTGTGCAAGTGGTTGTTAAAATCAACCAGCCGATCCTCGAAGGCTTTGTGAGTTGTGAATAATTCGTACTCACCTCCGGTCATGGATGCGATTGCCTTGGTGATGTTTTTCTTCATGGCGTTCCTGGCCATTAGAAGAGTGCCGATGATGTCGGGAGGCGCATCCCAGTATGCTTCGTCCCGGTTAGCGCCCCTCTCGGTGTCCAGCACCTGCGAGAGTGAAGGCGCGAACGCCAGTGCATATACAGTGGTGTTGCTATTTCCGATGGCGGCCACGACGTCATCGGTTTTGGTGGCATGGCTTCCGTGGTCGCGGTTTTCGCACACCAGGAGCAGTACCCGCTTGCGCTCGGGCGGCTCTTTTTCAAGCAAGCGGAGGGAAAAGGATACGGCATCGCGAATTGCGGCTCCGTTGTCGCCCGCTTGCAGCCCCTTAAGGTCTTCGAGAAAGGGGTTTTCATCGTCGCTGAAGTCCTCGACCAGATTGACGCGACTGTCAAATTCGACCAAAGCTACTCGCGATCGAGGTTGATTGAAAACAGGAATCAGCATGGGGCCGACCCCGCGCATTCGGGAAAATTCACGCCAGGCTCTCCTCCCCGTCTGAATTGCAACGACCACTGAAGCAGGTTCCGATTCCGCGGAGTCATCCAAATGAATCGTTTGTTCTACGCCATCGTCGTCGACGACGAAATCCTCTTGCGTTAAGCCGTAGACCGCGTGATCGCCTGCATCCTTCACCAGTGTGGGTACCAGAACGACATTCGACTGAACGCGCAGACTGGAATCCTGCTGGGCGGCAGCGCCGCTCACAAGCAACAGGACTAAAGGACAAACCCTCGCCAACATTATGGGAGGGATGATACCCGATGGCGAGGGAGTTGCCTGTGCGCGTGTGATTATCGGCGTAGCGGTGGCATTTCGCGGGCGAAGGCCACGCCCAGCATTTATCAGACGCGTTACTGCTAACATTCCTTGGGAAGCTCTGCCATGCTTGAACTCACCACGCCGGTGCAATACGTGAAGGGGATTGGTCCGCGGCTGGCGGAGATTCTTGCCACCAAGGGTATATCCACGGTGGGTGATCTGCTCAGCTACCTGCCATTTCGTTACGAAGACCGGTTGAATCCGCGTGGGATTGGAGAATTGCGCGCCGGCGAGATGGCTACGGTGATCGGCGAAGTGCGTAACTCAGGCCTGTTTCGTACCCGCAAGATGCCCATCTTTCAATTAACCGTGGGGCAGGGACGGTCGAAGCTGCGTTGCCTGTGGTTCCATGCCACTTACCTGCAAGACAAGTTCAAGCCCGGCCAGCTGATCGCGCTCTATGGCAAGGTGGAGCAGGACTCGCGCAGCGGAGAACTGCAGATCATCCAGCCGCAGTTTGAAATGCTGGGCGAGGCCGGCGCGGACGGAGCGGACGATAAAGCGGCGACATCGCTCGAAGTGGGGCGCATCGTGCCCATCTACGAGTCGGCGGGGCAGGGGCGCGTGACCGCCCGCTGGTTCCGGCGAGTTATCCGCACGGCGCTCGACGATCTCACTCCCGATCTGGCCGAAACCATTCCTACCGCAGTCCGCGAGCGGCTGGCGCTGCTTTCACCGCGCGAGGCGCTGTGGAAAGTGCATTGGCCCGAAGCAGGAGAGAGCTTGGCAGACTTGCAGTCATCGCGCACGCCCGCTCACATCCGGTTGATTTTTGAAGAATTGTTTTTCATCGAGTTAGGGTTGGAACTCAAGCGCCGCCAGCAGAAGACGCAAACCGGCATCGCCTTCCGTCTGGACGACCGGGTGCGGCAGGCGATCAAGAAGATCTTGCCATTCCATCCCACGGCGGCGCAGAAGCGAGTGTTGAAAGAGATTGCCGACGACATGCAGAAGCCTTATCCCATGCGGCGTTTGCTGCAGGGAGACGTGGGCTCGGGAAAAACCATTATCGGCTTTCAGGCGGCGATCATCGCTATCGAAAACGGTTGTCAGGTCGCGTTGATGGCGCCCACTGAAATACTTGCGCAACAGCATTACTTCTCCGCGCGCAGAATTCTGGAGAACGCGGGATATCGAATTGTATTACTGACTGGCTCGTTGGAGGCTGACCGGAAGCGCGAAATCCGCCGCCACATCGCTCAGGGAGATGCGCAGCTTGTCATTGGCACTCACGCTCTGCTCGAAGAGAAGGTTGAGTTCGCCAAGCCGGGTCTGGTGATCGTCGACGAGCAGCACCGCTTCGGCGTTCTGCAGCGGCTGAAGTTAATGAAGAAGTCGGGCGAGGGAAGCGACAAGAATCCTGCCGAGCCTGACGTGCTGGTGATGACGGCGACGCCCATTCCGCGCACGCTGGCGCTGACTCTTTACGGCGATCTCTATCTCAGCGTGCTCGACGAGCTTCCGCCGGGGCGCACGCCCATCGTCACGCGCCGGATCACTGACGATCGCTCGCCCGAGGTATGGGATTTTGTGCGCAAGCAGGTCGCGAAGGGACACCAGGTCTATGTGGTCTACCCAGTCATCGCCGAAAATGAGGAGACTGAACTGAAGGCTGCGATCCACATGTACCGCGAGCTGAGCGGGAAGGTATTCGCCGACTTGAAGGTCGGGCTGCTGCACGGGCGGCTTGATTCCGAGTTGAAAGATCAGGTCATGCGCATGTTCCAGAAAGGCGAGTTGCAGATTCTGGTGGCGACCACGGTGATTGAAGTGGGCGTGGATGTGCCGAACGCTACCGTGATGGTAATCGAACATGCAGAGCGCTTTGGCCTGGCGCAACTTCACCAGCTGCGTGGGCGCATTGGGCGCGGGGCCGCGAAGTCGTACTGCATCCTGATGACCGGCGGCAAAGTGACGGAAGAAGGCGAGCGCCGTCTCGACGCCATGGTCCGCACCAATGACGGGTTTCAGATCGCCGAACTCGATCTGGAACTGCGCGGGCCGGGGGAGTTTTTTGGTACGCGTCAGGCCGGCATGCCGAGCTTTCGCGTGGCCAACCTGATTCGTGACCGGCAATTGCTGGAACTAGCCAAGCGCGAAGCTGCGGCGGTAATGGCTGGGCCTAACTCTGAAGTTACACAAGTGGAAATCAGCCGCGCACTCGTGGCCTTGCGCACGCGCTGGCAGCATAGCTACGGTCTAGTAGAAGTAGGCTAGGAATTCACTGAGCGATGAACGTTCACCTGATCGACGGAACTTACGAATTGTTCCGGTATTTTTTCGCCGTGCCTTCGGCGACGGATGCGGCCGGTCAGGAAATCGGGGCGGTACGCGGAGTGCTGGGCTCGGTCTTGTCGATGATCGAACGCGGCGCAACGCACGTTGGAGTCGCCACCGATCACGTGGTGGAGTCGTTTCGAAATGAGATGTACTCCGGATACAAGACGAGTGAGGGCGTGGCTCCCGAGCTGCTCTCCCAATTTCCGATTCTTGAAGAAGGTCTGGAAGCGATGGGAGTGGTGGTTTGGCCGATGGTCTACTTTGAGGCGGATGACGCGCTCGCCTCAGCGGCGGCCAAAGCCGTGCTGGATGATCGCGTGACCCAGATCTTCATTTGCACTCCTGACAAAGATCTCAGCCAGAGCGTGGTGGGCACACGCGTGGTGCAACTCGATCGCCGGCGTGACCTGGTGCGCGACGAAGCGGGAGTCGTTGCTAAGTTTGGCGTGAAGCCTGAATCGATCCCCGACTACCTGGCCGTGGTCGGCGATAGTGCCGATGGTTTTCCCGGACTGCCGGGATGGGGGCAGAAAGCAGCGGCGCTTACGTTTTCACAGTATCCGCATCTGGAAGACATCCCCAAGAATTGGCGAGAATGGCGTCCCTCGATCCGCAGGGCCCGCCCACTTTCGGAATCGCTGTTTGCGGGATGGGATGATGCGCTGTTATTTCGCGCGCTCGCTACGCTGCGGCTCGATGTGCCGGTATTTGATACCGTCGACGATCTTCGCTGGCGCCAGCCGCGTGCGAGCTTTGAACAATTCTGCGCGCGAATTAAGGCGCCCGACTTAGTGCGGCGCGCCGCAGCGGTACGGGTAGGTTGAAATGGTTTTGAAGGCACGATCAGTTCTGGTCGCCTGCGCCGTGCTTTCCCTGGCAAATCTTGCACACTGTCGGAGGCAAAGTGTTGTCCACGCGATGATGCACCGGGTTCACGGTCCGCAAATACGCAAACACTGCCTTGAGGTCTTCATCGGTCATATTCCGGTACACGGACCAGGGCATAATCGGATTCAGTGACCGCGCTCCGACCCTGCCGGTGCGCATCGCCTGAATGAATAAATTTTCGTCATAGTATGAAATGCCTGAAGGGTCCGGAGTGATGTTGGAGCTGGTGACGGTTCCGAAGGCTCCCTGCAATTCGAAGCCGCCAGCAAAAGCCAGGCCTGGTTTGGGCTGCCCCCGCTTCTGCGGAGTGTGACAGTCGGAGCAGCCAGCGATTTGCACCAGATACTCGCCGCGCTTAACTGGATCCGTGGAGTTGACGGCCGCTACTGGCTCGGTAATAGGCTGCGGCACACTCCGAATCAGAAAGTTCACCGGAAACTCGATCTTGGTCTTCGGTGGCAAGTTCTGCACCGGTTGCAGGGATCGAAGATAGACCACGACCGAGGCCAGATCCTCATCGGACATGGTTCGGAAGTGTTCGTAGGGCATCAACGGAAACAATGTTCTTCCGTCATGGCCGATACCTTCACGAATGGCTCGGGCGAGTTGATCGTCGCTCCATGAGCCCGCTCCGGTTGTGGGATCGGGTGTAATGTTCGAAGCAACCACGGTTCCCGGCAATCCCGTGAGGGGGAAAACCTCGCCCGCGGCCAGCTTGCTCTCGACCTCTGGAGCGCCGGGGGCTTTCCAATCGTGCTCCGAATGGCAGAAGATGCATCCCGAGACTGCATTCGCCAAATAGCGCCCGCGCGCCAGCCTTTCGGGCGTGGCCTGAAACTTGCGATCGGTGAGAGCTCGGGCTCGCGGGCCTAAGAACGGTCTCCACCCGATCGTCAGGCTGATTGCGACAACCAAAACCACCACCAGAACTAACAGACCCCGGCCCATCCACTTCCAGAAGGTGTTCATCGAATCCATGCCCGCGAGTTGACCTGATTTTATGCTGGCATGCGTCCCGGCTCAAGGCGCGAGTTCAAACTGGTAGAATCAAATGAATGGGTGGAACTTCTCAACTGATTCAGATCGAGCTGGCGCCGCCGCCTCGGATGCCGAAGCCGGACTGGCTGCGGGCCAAAGCTCCCGTCGGCGATAACTTTCACGATCTCAAGAAGCTGGCGCGTGGATTGGGGTTGCACACGGTTTGCGAATCGGCGCAGTGCCCGAATATCGGCGAGTGCTGGAACCATAAAACTGCGACATTTATGCTGCTGGGCGATATCTGCACCCGCCGCTGCGGATTCTGTGCTGTTCCCAAGGGCCGCCCGGAGCCTATCGATTGGGACGAGCCGCGCCGCGTGGCTCAGGCTGTGGCCACGCTGGGCCTGAAACATGCTGTGGTGACCAGCGTGAATCGCGACGATGACAACGTTGGCGGCGCGAGAGTTTTTGCAGAGACTATTCGCGAGATTCGCGAGCTGATTCCCGAGTGCCGCATCGAGGTGCTGATCCCGGATTTTCAAGGTCTGGAAGAACCGTTGAAGATCGTGCTCGAGGCGCAGCCTGACGTTTTGAACCACAACACTGAGACCGTGCCGCGTTTGTATCGCGCAGTTCGGTCGGGTGCTCGATACGAACGCACTCTTGCCCTGCTGGAGAACGCCAAGAAATTTTCTCCCGGTATGGTGACGAAGAGTGGAGTGATGGTCGGACTCGGCGAGTCGACCGACGAATTAGTCGAGGTATTCCGAGACCTCGGCGGCCGCGGCGTTGACATTCTTACCGTGGGCCAATATCTGCGGCCCTCGCGCGACCACTTGCCCATTGCCCGGTTCTACACGCCGGAAGAATTCCGCGAGTTGCGGAACGAAGCTCTGCGCTTTGGCTTCCGACACGTTGAGTCCGGACCGCTGGTGCGCTCCAGCTATCACGCGCACGAGCAGGCCGAGTCCACCTCCGCGCCGCGGGTGGTCAGCTAGACGCTCATGCTGAGCGCGCTCCTGGTGCTGCTGGGCTTCTTCGCAGGAATGCTGGGAGCCATGACCGGCATTGGGGGCGGCGTTCTGCTTACCCCGATTCTCGCACTGCATTTTGGAATTCCCATCCGTGAGGCGATAGGCACGAGTCTGGTGGCCGTGATTACTACTTCGGCGGCGAGTTCTTCCGTACATCTCCAGCGCCACACTACTGACATTCGTCTGGGGATGACGCTAGAACTGGCAACGTCTTTGGGAGCGGCTGTTACCGCATATCTGGTTGGCTACTTCAACCGCAACGTGCTGGAAGGGATCTTCGCCGGTTTCCTGCTGTACAGCTCGGTCACCATATTGGTGCGGGGCGGCAAAGTAAGGGATTCGGAAGAGTCTCCGGCGAAAAACGACGGGGAGACCGTGATTCCACCCTATTCGCCGCAGCGCTATCCGCTCGGCCTGGGCGCGTCCCTGTTTGCCGGCGGACTCTCTGGTTTACTTGGCATTGGCGGCGGTCCCATCAAAGTTCCAGTGATGTACATCTTCATGAATGTTCCGCTGATGGTGGCTACGGCGACGTCGAATTTCATGGTCGGAGTCACGGCCGCGGCCAGCGCCATCATCTATTACAGGCGCGGAGACATTCTGGTGGAGATCGCGGCTCCGCTGGCGGTCGGCGTGTTCCTGGGGTCGCTGCTGGGCGCGCGACTGGCGCCGCGCATTCGAACGAAATACGTCGTCTATCTGCTGGTTGCAATCATGTTGTATCTCGCTGGCCGGCTATTCGTACATCTGCTCGGGGGAGGTGCCGCGTGAGCGAACTGCGCGAACCGGGTTTCGATCGCATCGTTGCCTGGGTGCTGCGGCTAGGCGCGTTCGGCTGTTTCTTCATCATGCTGGCAGGATTGCTGGTTGGGCTTTTCGTGCATGGGCGCATTCCGGGAGACATTGAACGCGCCGGAGTGTTGCTGATGCTGGCTACACCGGTCGTGCGAGTTCTGGTCGCTGGCGTTCTGTTTCTGCGCGAGAAAGATTGGAAGTACGGAGCAATTTCCCTGGGAGTGCTTGCGATTCTGTTGCTGGGCGCGGTTTTCGGCATCGGGGAGCACTGATGGGAAACTGTCAGCCCGAGCGCAGCGAGGGATCTGGGTTCTTGCCTGCACCATCGATACTACCGCCGCCGGCAAACACCAAGATCCCTCGCTTCGCTCGGGATGACAAGTGCGCGTTACCCCTCCAACCCGTTCTCAGAAAATGTGCAGCTTGATGCTGAGATACTTCTTCGGGTTCTCCCGGATCGCCTTTACCAGGTTCCGGCTCTCCTCCAGCATCTGGTTGGCGTTGTTGTAGAGCGTATCGTCCTTGAAGAGTTTTCCCACTGTTCCCTGTCCCGCTTCGAGTTCGGTGGTCAAGGCTGCGAGCTTGGTCATGGTGGTGTCGATCTTTTTCCCCAGTTCCTCGTCTTTGAGCAATCTTCCCGCGGTTCCTTTGCCGGCGTTCAGATCCTCGCTCACTTTCTTCAGGTTGGCGACCGTGTCGTTGGCGTTGTTGTAGAGACTGGGGTCTTTCAGGAATTTTCCGGCGGTGCCTTTACCCTGTTGCAGGTCGTCCACCACGCCGTTCATTTTGTCTAGGGTTGCGACGAACTTGTTGTAGGCGTCGTTGCTATTGATCAACTGGCCTAGGCTGCCCTGTCCCTTGGCAATCTCGTCGACCACGGTTTTGAGCTCTGCAACCGTCTGCGAGAAGCGGTCATACAGCGTGGGATCGTAGATCAACTTGCCGATCGAACCTTTGCCGCTTTCCACGAAGGCCATGATGCGATCGGCGCGTTTGAGCAGCGCATCCATATTTTGCAGCGTGCTTTGGCTGGAGCGCACCACTTCGTTGAAGTCGGGATGCACGTGGGTGGGAAGCGCGTCGCCATTCTGCGCTATTGGGCCGACAGCCTGTGAGCTGTCGATATCCAGGTAGGTTTCGCCGAGCACGCCCGCGGTATCGAGAGACGTAACCGAATCACGGCGGAGGTTGAAGTCATATTTCGTGCTGACCTTCATGAACACTTTGACGGGAGTCAGCTGCCGGTCATTTTCGCGGACAATGAGAATTTTCGAAACGTTGCCGATATCGACACCGCTGAGCCGCACCGGCGCGCCCACCCGCAAGCCTTCGGCATTGTCGAAATAGGAGACCAGCGTGATCCGTTTGGTGAAGAAGCCACCGGTTCCCGACATGAGAAACAGAAGTAACCCGAGCACGAGGCTCGCGACAATTACTGTGATACCGACCCGAAGTTGCGACCATTTGAGTTGCTTTTGGCTCGGCAAAGGATTTCCTCAAACTGCCATCTTTCGGTGCTATAGTCGGTGGCCCCCGAACAGCCCAACCGCCGCCCCACGCAGCATCATAGCAAACCCTCCACTCTTAAGCGCGTTGCGGGCGAAGAGTCGGCAGCAGCATCAGGGCGAGCAGGTAGGCTGCAACCCCGCAGGCCAGGGTAATGTTCAAGCCAAATTGGATGGCGATGACCATCGCCAAAACCGAACCCAGTACGCTGGCGGCGGCATTCATCGCCCAGGCCCACTCCACGGCATTGTCGGCCTCAGTCACTCCGGCGGGGACTTCGAAGACCGGGCGCGCCGCGAGTGCCCGCAAGCCGGTGGGGAACGGCATTCCCATGACGAAGCCGAGTGGCGCGAGCAGCAGGCCGCTGATCACCAAGCGGTAGCCGAATGCCAGGCCTACCCAGGCGGGAAGCGCCCGGGGCAGGAAGAATACATTACCCGCCAGCGCGAGGATCACCAGCACCAGCGGCATCCAGGCCATTTGAGTGCGGAGAAGCCAGCGCCGCGAAAACAGGCTTCCGGCGCCGCTCGACAGCATCAGCAGAAAAATCACAACGGTCAACGCGTAGGTTGGGTGCCCGAGAAAAAGCACGAAGCGCTGAATAAATGCGATCTCCACCAGGATGTAGCCCAAACCTACCGCCACGAAATAAAGCAACGGAAGCGGCGACTGGCGGCCTCCATGAAGCGCCAGGGGCAGAATCAGGAAGCCCAGCACTGCCACCAGAGAGATGACCAGCACCAGGATCAGAACCAGCACTCCCAGATTCACCTTCCAGTCAACGCTATGCCGCATTCCGTGCTGGCCGAGGATTTGTCCGGGCTTGAGGGTGAAGAAAAAAAACGGCGCGTTATCGGTGACCGGCGAAACATTGTAGGCATAACTCTGGGCGAACCCATAAGGATCGTTGCTCGCGATCAAATCAGCAAAGGGATTATGACCGGCTTGCCATACCGCGGGATCTGAAGGCAGGTAAAGGGGAACAAGTTTGACGTAATGGGCGAGATGAGCCCGCACTGCGGATTCTTCTTCCGCGGTAAAAGCAGTTTTCTTGGCCAGCACTACCACGGGAATTCCATCTTCATTAAGCGGCCCTTGCGAGGCGACCATGAAATTCCGCGCCGGATTCGCCACGCCAAGCCGATGCAACGCTTCCATCGCGACCGAAACTATGCGCAGGGCCTCGCGGGGCTCGCGGAATTCCCAGCGAGTAATGGCGATCATGCCGTCCGGCTTGAGGTGCTCGAAATATTCCCGGAAAGCTTCCACGGTGTATAAATTGTTTTCACTCAGTGCGAAAGCGCCTGCGGCGGTGGAAGCCCAGGTATCCACCAGCGTCATCTGCACCACATCGAACTGTTGCTCGGTCGAGCGCAGATACGATCGGCCGTCGGTTACATGCATGTGCACATCGGGCCGCTGGTAAAGGTGTTTGGAATAAGTGGCGTAGCGCCCGCGCATGATCGTGTTGGCGATGAGCGGATTGATCTCGATGCCAGTCACGCTCGGACTACCGGCAGCCAGGGCGCTGAGCACGTCAATCCCGCCCCCCGGACCGATGATGCCGAACGTCCCGTGAGGCCGCAGAACGTTGGCTAACGCCGGCGGTCGGGACATCAGAATGTCTTCCCAGGACGTACCGCGCACCTTTTCCGGCTCGACATTCATGATGTAGGTGGAAGCGTCCGCGTCAATGACAACAGTCTTGTTCTGGCCCTGCCGATCTACTTCTACGCGCGACAGCGCATTCCAGCGGGCAAACTCGACCCAGGCGGGATCGCGGAAGACTCCCTTGGCGTACACAACATCAATGAGCCGGTCCGAAAGGTTGCCGGCAATCAGCATCAGGAATAGCGCGAGCACGGCACCCGCTCCCCGGCGCCAGAGTTGGGTAGGGGCCCACACCGCGGCCGCCAGCGTGAACGCCACCGCGGCCATGAGAATTGTATTCGGGCCGCCAATCCAGTTGAGCAGCGGCACCAGCGCCAGACAGGCCAGCGCCCCACCCCCCAGGTCGGCGCCGTACAACAGCGGAATACGCCGCGTTTCACGGGCGAAAACCACAGAAAACAGCAATCCAGTCAGGAAAAAAGGCAGCGCCGCCGCCACGTAAATGGCGGTCAAGTGCAGGAAATTCCTCCACGTTATGGTGAGCGCCACTGGAATTTGCAGGGTAACTTCGAGCGCAATCAATACCAGGATGGAGCTTTCGAGGCACAGGCGCGTGGCCAGCCTGCGCGTATCGGTTCTGGCGAGGCGCTTCTTGAATAAATAGGCGAAGACTCCGCCGGCGCCCAGCCCCAGCAGCGCAATCGAAATCGCGAGAAACGCGAAGTGATAGAACAACACCACGGAAAACAATCGAGTGAGCGCCAGTTCCAGCAGCAATGCGGCGAAGCTGGTCAGCCCCAGACCGGTGAGAAGAGTACGTTCGGGAATCTCAGAGGAGGACGTAAGCGGCGTGGCAGCTTGAATGGTCACAGACATGAAATGTATGGAATGCGACAGTCTAGCAGAAGGCCTGTAGAGGCGCCGCATCAATTGCGAACTGGTGCGCGCCGCGAACTGTCATCCCGAGCGAAGCGAGGGATCTTGGTTCTTGCGTGTAGCGGGAACGTGGGCGGTGCTAGCAGAAACCAAGGTCCCTCGCTTCGCTTGGGATGACAAGCATGTATTGATGGTCGCCTTTGGACTGAGAGGGTTTAACTTTCGAGAATGACTTGTGCGATGGCCTGCTCGGCCGTGTGCGAGAGCGAGAGCGCGGTATGCTTCACGCCCAGCCGGGCGGCGATCTCGCCGGCTTTTCCGTGGAAGGTGATGGTCGGACGTCCACCCGGCAAGCGTGTCACTTCGCAATCCCGCCAGCGCACGCCATGGCTCCAGCCCGTGCCCAGAGCCTTCATCGCAGCTTCCTTGGCGGCGAAGCGTGCGGCGTAGCGCTCGGCGCGGTTGGCCTTGGAATCACAGTAGCGGATTTCGCCCGCGGTATAGATGCGCTGCACAAAGCGGTCGCCAAAGCGCGCGATCGATTGCCGGATGCGCGGGACCTCCGCGATGTCAATGCCCGTGCCGACGATCATATTCTGGGTACCTTAGAGCAACGTTTCGACGCCTTACAGAAGGCGGTCTCCGCGGTAAATCAGTTCGCCGTTTATCATGCGTGCTTCCGTGGTCAGACTGTGTGTTTTCACGGGGCCGGTCCCGTCAATGTGCAACACTTCATGTCCGTGCGCGATCAGCCAGTCTGAGACCAGCATACGGTGGCAGCGGAAGTATACGCGCTCGGCACACATGTAGGCGGTGCGGGAACCCTCGGCCAGCGCAACCAGTTCGGCCATCGCGTTTTCGAATTCCGGGGTCAGCATGTAGTCAGCGTAATTGCGGAAGCTCGGGTTGCGAAGCGCGACATTCGGGGAATCTTCGCGATTCTTCTTGCGATAACCGCCAAGGGCCTTCATCCAGACATAGTTAATTCCGGCCGCTGGCAAACTTTTTTCCAGGGATTCTCGATTGAATTGCGGCAGCCGCCGCGACATGGGAAAGGCGCGGATATCGACCAGGGTTTCAATCCGTTGAGCCTGAAGCGTCTCGATTAGGTCCTCGAGCGAGCGGGTCGAATGTCCGACAGTGTAGAGGAGAGCCAATGCTGTTTCGATGCGACGCAATCATGCAAGGATGCGATTGAGAGCCGACGCCACTGCGGCATCCTGCTGCGGAAATACGGTACGCAAATCGAGTAACACGCGGCCCTCCTCGACTCGGGCGATAATCGGCGGCTCTGCACCGCGCAGCCGCATGGCTAGTTCGTCAGCGCTGAGGCCTTCGCAACTAAGAGCTAGCAATCGCGTGGGGAGAACAGAAGACGGTGCGGCACCTCCGCCGATTAGGGATTCGCCGTCCACGATTTCAAGCTTCAACTTCCGCTCCGCAACTCGCACGGCCAGCGCCGCAGCCCGCTCGCCGATCGCTTCTTTTGTGAGCCTCATCATGCGCAGCGTTGGAATGGCATCGTGATCGCGCCGGACGTAGGCGAGAAGAGTCGCCTCCAGCGCAGCGTAGATCAGCTTGTCCACGCGCAGTGCGCGGAACAGCGAATTCGACCGCATGCGCGCCACCAACTCCGAACTGCCGCTGATCAACCCCGCTTGCGGGCCGCCGAGCAGCTTGTCGCCGCTGTAGGTAACGATGGCGACGCCGCTGCGCAGGCTGTCAAGCACGCCCGGCTCGCCGCTGATGCCAATCGAGCGCAGGTCAAACAGCGCGCCGCTGCCCAGGTCTTCCATCAGCGGAATGCCGCGTTTGCGCGCGAGAGCCGCTAGTTCAGCCGTGGAAGCCTGCTCGGTGAAACCGGTGATCTCGAAGTTCGAGCGGTGCACGCGCAGCAGAAGCCTCGTCCGTTCCGTTATAGCGCGCTCATAGTCTGCCATGCGGGTGCGGTTGGTCGTGCCGACTTCGCGCAAAATCGCACCTGACTTGGCCATCACATCGGGAATGCGGAACGAGCCGCCGATCTCAACCAGCTCCCCGCGCGAGACGATAACCTCTCCGCCCTCGGCCACGGTGTTCAGCGCCAGCAGCACGGCAGCTGCATTGTTGTTGACCGCGATGGTCGAGCTGGCAGCCCGCTTCGGCCTCTTCACTTCGCCGCCGCTCATTTCTTCGTCCAGCAGGCGCTGGAACAATCGATCAACGTGGACATCCCGTTTGCCACGCGCACTAGCGCCAAGGTCAAACTCCAAATTGGAATAATTCGCAGCCGTCTCGCGGATATGCTCGATGGCTGCTTCACCCAGCGGGGCGCGGCCCAAGTTGGTGTGCAGGATCACGCCGGTGGCGTTGATCACCGGCCGCAAAGAATAACGCAGAGCCTGGCGAAGGTGGTTTTCCACCGCTTCCGCCAGACCGGAAAGTGCAAGCTCCAGCGCATTCGCGTCCAGCAGTCCTGATGTAATTTCCTGTCGCAGGCGGGCCAGCACGGCGCGAGCCGCGTCCACGGCGGAATCATGGCCGTAGTTCGCTGCGAGTAACTGAACTGCGGGTCCGCGCATCACGTCGTCGACGGAAGGCAGTTTACGGAAAAGCTCCGATGGCGCGGCGGTTTTCACCCCGAGATTATCCCATGAAGAGGATGAGCCGGACACGGGGGATTCGACGGCCCTATTACAGCGTATGCAGGTAGGCCAGCAAGTCCTGCACATCTTGCGGGCTCAGCACCTGGCTATAGCCCGGCATATCGGGACGGCCGTTGCGAATAATGTCAGTGACGCGGTCGTCGTTCGCGGGCAGGCCGGTCTGGGGAAGATGCTGATGCTGGAACATGCCCTTCAATCCCGGTCCTTTTTTCCCTCTCGTGGAATAGGGCCGGTGACAGCGGTCACAGTAGTTGTCATAGATCTTGCGTCCGGCGGCCTGCTGGGGGTTGAGGCCGAGTTCGGCGTCTGATTTGCGGCGCTCCACATCGCAACCAGCGAGCACAGCGAGCGCGAGCAGTGCGGCCATCGCCGCTCCAATCCAGCGCCAGTGATCCATCGCGCGCCTCCGCGCCTGCTGGTCAGCCACCTTCATCCTTCGCATCGTTCATCCTTCGCATCCTTGTCACGAATCAGTCACACGATCAGTTACGGCTGACATTTATGCCTAGTTTCCCACAGCCGTCGCAATCGCGCTCGACTTACAATAATAGAGGAAAGCCGAAAGCCATGCCTGTCGCGGTGAAGCGGGTGTATGAATCGGTGGCGCGCTCCGATGGAGCGCGCGTTCTCGTCGACCGGCTGTGGCCTCGTGGTATTTCAAAAACTGAAATCGCGATGCATGAATGGCTGCGCGATCTGGCTCCCTCCGACGAACTGCGAAAGTGGTTTCACGCGCAGCCCGAACAATGGGCGGTTTTTCGCAAGCGTTACCTGAAGGAATTGACCCGTCCCGAGGCCGAGAGGGATTTGCAGAAACTTTACTCTCTGGCCCACAAGAGGAAACGCCTGACGCTTCTGTATGCCTCGAAGAACCAACAGCGCAACAACGCAATCGTGCTCAAGGACTTGCTCGACGGAATGCGGAAACCGCCGACCGGCACGGGGCCGGGCGCGCTTCGCACCATGGGCAAACGCGATGCGGCGGTTCGGCGCCGGTAGCGCAACTCGCTTTCGGTCCTCTGCTTTCTTCTTTCATTTAGAATCGGCCGCATGAGAGCTGTCTTTCAATGGAGCCTCGGGACACGCACGCTGGAACTAGGCAAACGCACGTTGATCATGGGAATCGTCAACGTGACGCCCGATTCTTTTTCTGACGGCGGTCTTTATCTCGATCCTGAAAAGGCTGCGGCGCGCGCAATAGAGCTGCTCGACGAAGGCGCCGACATCATAGATATTGGCGGAGAATCGACGCGCCCCGGCGCTAAAGTGGCGGTGAGCGCTGAAGAAGAGTTGCAGCGCGTGTTGCCTGTTATTACCGCGCTCAAGAAACAACGCCCCGACGCGGTGATATCGATTGACACTTACAAAGCCGGCGTGGCGCGAGCCGCCGCCGCGGCCGGGGCCGAGATCGTCAACGATATCAGCGGGCTGCGCTGGGACGCTCTTATGGCCGGCACCATTGAGGAAATAAAATGCGGCGCTGTTCTGATGCATACGCGCGGCCGCCCCGAAGAGTGGCGCACCTTGCCGCCGCCCGGCGATATTTTTCTGCTGGTTAAGCGCGAACTCCGGGAATGGGCGGAAGCGGCCGTGCTGGCCGGAGTGCGGCGGGAAAGGATCGCGCTTGATCCCGGCTTTGGCTTCGGAAAAAGCTTCGAGCAGAACTATCCGCTGCTGGCCCGTTTTCAGGATTTACAGTCGCTGGGCTTTCCCTTGATAGCGGGAACCTCGAGAAAGTCGTTCCTCGGCCGTACCCTGGCGAAAGATGGAAAAGAAGTCCCCGCCGCCGACCGGCTCTACGGGAATCTCGCCGCGCACACCGCTTTAATTTTGAAAGGTGCGCACATCCTGCGGACGCACGATGTAAGAGCCGCTGTGGATGCGGCGCGCGTCGCCGATGCGATTCTCGACGCGCGGTGACGAATCTCTAGATCGACCAGGTGTCATTGCGGTGCGGCGGGCGGCAGTTCGGCGACCCGCATGACGGTGCATTCTACTTCCTTGCCGCTGGCGTTTTTTACTTTACCCTTGTCGCCGTTGATCTGGTAGCGGACATCGCTACCGACGATGAAATCTGTGGCTTTCAGCGACTCTTTCTCGACCGATCGGCAGGTGTAAAGCTTGCCCATGGCAGCGAAAGAGAGATCGTACTGCTGGTGCTTGTGGGTCTTCTTGTCGACGGTTCCGAAGGGTTGGAAATCCTTCAGCGTGGTCGTGCCTTCGATCTTCGATCCCGCCACGGCCGTAATCGCGGCCGCCACGATGAAGAGCGCGATGATACTACTCTTACGCATGTGTGCACCTCTCGGTTGGATTTTACGTTGAAAAAAGTGGCTGCCGCCAGAGGAGGACTCAAGCTGGAAACTTCTTCTGCTGATAACATCGATCAAAGATCACAAACATCAGCACGATTACCACAAAGACCATCCTGCTGGCTTCAGGACCGAGCAGGCCGCCGGTAAGCCACTGCGGTCCAGACCATCGGGTTTCAAGCAGGTGGCCGACGGCGTACTCGCCGGCGTTTTGTCCCGACCACACGAAGAGATTCGCCAGGTCGAAAGCGGCGTGGAAGCCGATGGCGAAGGCCAGTGAGCCGGTGCGACGCAGCGTGAGGCACATGAACAAGCCGAGCAGACCAGTCGAAGCAAAGTCCTCCCAGCGCTCGTGGGGCTTGAAGAAATAGTGCAATGCACCGAAGCCGATCGAAAGCAGAATGGCCGCTGTCCAGAATCCAATACCATCGGCGAGTGTGGCGAGAAGATAGGCGCGGAACTGGAGTTCCTCGGAAAATCCGATGAGCAGGTTGGCGATGATCCAGATGCCTGCGAAGTACCAGAGCATACCGCCGTGGAGGGCAAGTCCGAGGATGTGATAGCCGCCGAAAGCCGCAATCAAGCCCGCGAGCAGAGAAGTGGAAGCCGCGCCCCAGGCAAGTCCAACCCAGAAGTCGCGTCCGAAGGCGTTGCGCACCGGAATGCCGTAGTCGAGAAAGCGGCGGCGCTCGATGCGGGCCATGATCCATGTGGCGATCAGCACCTCGATGATCGCCTGCGACTCGTCGAAGATTGTGCCTACTGGATCAAGAAACGACCGATCCTTGGGATGGAAGATCTTCGGGACGATCCAGTTTGCCAGGAACGTCAGTCCCACGAAAATGCCGATGAAAATAAGCAGGCGCCACCCAGCACGCAAGCCACTGGAGTTAAGGAAGATTCTTTTCATATGGTACCTATGTTCCCTGAAGCCTCTCGTTCTACTCGATCAGGTCTCTTGCACGCGGATGTTGCTAAAACGTCTTTCCCGAGTCCAGCAGAATCGTGACCGGCCCATCGTTCACTAGTTCCACCTGCATCATTTCCCGAAAGCGCCCGGTTTCGCAGCTTAATCCCGCGGCGCGAATCTGTTCTACGAAAAATGCGTAGAGCTGGCGCGCTTTTTCCGGGGGCGCCGCGGCATCGAACGACGGCCGCTTGCCTCGCCTTACTTCTCCGTATAGCGTGAACTGCGAAACTGCAAGCACGCTTCCGCCGACATCTTGCGCGCTGCGATTCATTTTTCCCTCGGCGTCTTCGAACACGCGCAGGCCTGCGATTTTTTCTGCCAGGTAGGTGGCATCGGCCTCCGTGTCGTCCCGGCCGACGCCCAGCAAGACCAGCAACCCCACGCCAATCTCGCCAGCGATCTCCCCGTTCACCGCAACTTGGGCGCGGCTTACCCGCTGCACGACGGCACGCATAGAATTTTCACGCTCTTCTTCTAGGGCTTCCCAGCAAGTATCGATTCATGCGCGGCTACCGCTTGCCAGCACCCATCTCGATAAACATAAATGTCAGTAAAGCGAACTCTCACCAGAACCTTACCTTGCGTGTCCACTGCGGTGGCCAATCCGCGGATGTAGCCAAAATCCCCATGCACCTGTGCATGCATTTCCGATAATTCGTGATGCACCGGCGCATGCTTGCCAGCTTTGGCCAGGGTTGCGTCGCGATCCTGCAGCGTTCCGTCCGGCCCTGTGTCTTCAAACTCCGCAGCCAGCAGGCAACTCAGCGCCGCGGAGTCGCGTTGTTCTAGAGCCTTCGCCCACGCCTGCTCATTCTCGACCAGCGCGCTTCCATCTTTTCTCTGACCGGCCGGACAAGGCGCCGCCCACGCTATTGGGCACAACATCAAGAGCCACACCCACACACGCTTCACTATGAACTCCCGTAAACTCGAGGGGTGAACCGTCCAATCATAACTTGCCACGCAGTTTGACCACGAGAACTTCCAACCGTTAGGATCAGATGTCCGGTCCGGAATCGGCCAAGGGTTTGCTCCGTGTCGCAATCCTCTTCCTTTACACTAATTCACCGGGGCAATTACACTACACGTTCGCCTATTTTCAGTGCGGTAACACCTGCGAGGAACAAAATCGCGGAGGGTCCGGGCGAAGGCCGGACGGGAAGCGGAGACTGCGGTCCCCGAATCCCGGCATCGGATTTCAAATCAAATCGAGCTAAAGCGAGGAGAAACATGGCAGCCGTTGACGAGAAAGTAAAGCAGATTATCGTAGAGCAGTTGGGTGTGGACGAAGGCGAAGTCACCTCCAGTGCATCGTTCGTGGACGACCTGGGCGCCGATTCATTGGACACCGTCGAACTGGTGATGGCTTTCGAAGAAGGTTTCGATATCGAAATCCCTGACGAGGACGCGGAAAAGATCCGCACCGTGCAGGACGCCATCGACTACATCGGGAAGCATTCGAAAGGCGGCAAGTAGTTTGGGACGCAGGGTCGTGGTTACCGGTATCGGCCTGATCTGCGGCGTGGGCAACACCACCGGAGAAGTGTGGAAGGCCGTGCTCGCCGGAAAAAGCGGCGTAGCCCGCATCACCCAGTTCGATTCCACAAATTTCGCTTGCCAGATCGCCGCCGAGGTCAAAAACTTCGACCCGCTGAACTTCATCGAGAAAAAAGAAGTAAAGAAGATGGGACGCTTCATCCACCTGGCCATTGCTGCCGCAGATGAAGCGTTCAAGATGTCGGCCCTCAAGATCACACCGGAAAACGATGAGCGCGTGGGCGTGCACATCGGATCCGGCATCGGCGGATTCGACATCATCGAACGTGAACACACCGCGCTGTTCGAAGGCGGCCCGCGCAAGATTTCGCCATTCTTTATTCCCGCGGCCGTTATCAATCTTGCTGCCGGGCATGTTTCTATGCGGCTCGGCGCCAAGGGACCGAATGAAGCCACCGCGACCGCCTGCACCACCAGCGCCCACTCTATCGGCGATTCTTTCCGCATCATCCAGCACAACGACGCTGATGTCATGATCGCCGGCGGCTCCGAAGCTGCGATCACCCCAATGGGAGTCGGCGGATTCGCTGCCATGCGTGCACTTTCCACCCGCAATGATGATCCCGAAAAGGCCAGCCGTCCCTGGGACAAAGATCGCGATGGCTTTGTGATGGGCGAAGGTGCGGGCATCCTGGTGCTCGAAGAACTGGAGTACGCGCAACGGCGCGGCGCACCCATCCTCGCCGAGATTGCTGGTTATGGAATGTCCGGCGATGCCTACCACATGACGCAGCCGGCGCCCGAACACGAAGGCGGATTCCGCGTGATGCGCAACGCCACCCGCGACGCCGGCATCAGCCCTGACAAAGTCGATTACGTCAACGCCCACGGAACGTCTACGCCCATCGGTGACACGCTGGAGGCGCACGCCATCCGCAACTTCTTTGGCGAGCGCAAAATTCCCGTGAGCTCGACCAAATCCATGACCGGACATCTGCTCGGCGGCGCCGGCGGCCTCGAGGCCGGCATTACGGTGCTGGCTCTGCGCGATCAGATCCTGCCGCCCACCATCAACCTCGTCACGCAGGACCCAGAAACCTGCGGCATGGATTTCGTCCCCAATCACAACCGCAAGGCGAAACTCGAATATGCTATGTCGAATTCTTTCGGCTTCGGCGGGACCAATGGCGCGCTGCTGTTCCGCAGATGGTCAGAGTAGGGTTTTGTAAGAATTCTGGGCCTTTACTATTTTGGGTGCGGAATTATCGACAGGATGACGTGTTCGTCCCCGCAGATCACAAAATAGAATCGCCAGCTGCGATTTACCCGCGCTTGCCAGATATTTTCCGCTTCGTCGTATTTCTTCGCGCGCAGGGAAGGATGTCCAAGCTGGTTGAGGAGAAATCCGAGTTGCTTTGCGAAAGCCTTACGCACCTCAGGGAGCAGCGCTGCGTAATCTTTGTCAGCGCGCTCTGTGAGGCGGATCTTCACTTCCGTTTTCTCGGATTCTTATCGCGCCTTCGCGCTCTGCGCTCAAGAGCAGAGATGGCTTCGCTCGCGGACTCATAGGGACCGTGGGTGCGGCCCTGGGCAAGGTCCTCGATCCCTTCGGCCAGGTGCCGGTCAATGACCGTTTTCGGAGTAAAGGTGATCTTGCCGTTTTCGAAAGACGCTTCCAACAGGTCCCCAATATCCAGATGCACCCGCTTGCGGATGCTCTGGGGAATCACGACTTGGAATTTTGTTTTTACCGTGACCAGCTCCATACGGTTAGGCCTCGTTAGATAGTCTAACAGTTGAATAATCCAACCGCAAACGCGATCCCCTCAAGGATCAATCGGGCTTCGCCCGCAACCTAAGCTGGTAATGAAAACTTTCCGGGCGGATCAGTGCGCCGCAGAAGCGTCCGCCGTGCTGGTGATCTCATGCGCCCATTTCATGGCTGCGTTCGAGGTCTCGGCGACGAAAGACAGAGATAGATTAAGTTTTTTCCCCAGGCTGGTGACCAGTCCCCAGTCACCGACTTCTCGGGCCACCATCAGATCGTAAATCGGCGAAAGCGATGTTTTCTTGTTCATCTTTACCGCCAGCAGTTGCTCCTTGATGACGGGATCCAGGCACAATTGCTCGACCACCATTCCCATCGGGACGGCCAGGATCGCGTCGATCAGCGAGAGCATGCCCAGCAGGAACAGATCGGCGTTGCCATGTTCGACCCGGGGAGCAATAAGCTCGCAGAAACGTGCTCTCACCAGCGATGCCAGGACCAGGTCGGAAGACTTGTCCTGGCCCATGCTCAAGGCAGTCGCCATTCGGATCCACTTGACGGACTCTTTCTCCCCCAGCAGATTCAAGGCATTCCGCACCGATAGCACCGGCGACGATAATCCCAGAAGAGGAGAGTTCAAATATCGCAGTAAGCGATAGCACAGCGCAGGCTCGTGCTTGATGAGCCCTTCAACCTCGACCAGATCTATTTCGGATTTGGAAACCGCACTCAGCAACCGCAGGTAGGTAGACTGGTTCGCCGGAATCTGCCGGACCCGAAGATTCTCCGGCTGACGAAAAAAATATCCCTGAAACCGCGTGAATCCGCTCTTCCCTGCGGTGATGAAATGTTGCCGGGTTTCCACCTTGTGCGCCAGCATCAGCCGGGTATCGCTCGCATATTCGGCCACCAGCGAAGCGCACTGCATGGGCGGGACTCGGGTCATGTCGACCTTGATGTAATCCGCATAAGGGATCAGCGCTCCCCTGGGGTCCCGCGGGACAAAATTATCGAGGGCCATCGAAAAGCCCCTTTGCTTAAGCCGCTGACAAGCCTGCACTACTTCATCGTCGGCCGGCACCGTCTCCTGTATTTCAATGACTACATCGCCCGGAGGCAGGAGGGCAAAGCTATCGGCCAACAACCCCTGGTGGGTGCAGTTGATGAACGCCATGCGTCCGTCGCATAGGACCTCAAGCCCAACTAAATTTAAGGTATCAATCGTCGCCGACGTCGCGCTCTCGCTATCGGAAACAAGACGACGCTCGTCCCGGCCCTCGCGAAAGAATAGCTCGTAGCCCACTACCTTTTCGTCTGCGGTAAGGATCGGCTGCCGGGCTATGCACGGAGTCGGCTTTTCGGTTGGAGAGGCTTGCGCTTTAGTGCCCATGGTTTCTCATCTCTTCATCGGCAAATACGGGCGTAGCTTTAGCCAGCGCGAGCGCATTGACTTGCCGGTTTCATCCACGTAAGATTCGCCACGAAATACCAGGAGGCGGGATGCAATTACGGCTGGAGAGCCGCCCGGTCGGCGAGGTCCTGATTGTCCAATGCCACGGACGCATCGTGGCTGGCAATGAAGTTTTCACGCTGCACTCCCACGTCGGAGACTCCATCGACAAGCATGGCGATGTCGTGCTGCAGCTCGACCAGGTAGAGTTCGTTGACAGCAGCGGTCTGGGAGCGCTGGTGCGCCTGATGCAAGCCGCACGCTCGAAAGGCGGCGACCTCAAACTCAGCGGCGTGCCGCCCAACATCCGCAAAGTGCTGCAGCTCACCAACCTGCTCGCGCAATTTGAAACCTACGATTCGGTGGAAGAAGCCATCACCGCCGCCTACCTGGGCTCCAAGTATTCGCGCGGAAAGGCCGGGGACGCGAGGCCGCGCCTGCTTTGCGTTTTCGAGTCGACCGATGTATGCACGTTTCTGCGGGAAGTGCTGTGCAGCGCCGGATACAACGCCATGACGACTCTAAGCGTCAACGACGCCCGCATCCTGCTCAAGGCCACCAAAGCGAAGCTCGTGGTACTTTCTGCGCGCATGCAAACCATGCACGGCAAACCCACCGCCAAGGTACTGGAAGAAATCGATCCAGCCGTCTCCGTGATGGTTTTGGAAGAGAACTTTGCCACGCAGGATCCTGGCGAGGCCGCAGAAAAACTCCTCAACAGCGTGAGCAGCCGGTTGGCTGTTCCAAGCTAGCGACCGCGCTTTCCTTTTCTTTTGCTCGCTTCCGAATACTATGCCCGACTTAGGTGCCACTCTCATGGCACGTTCTGGCGTTGTACCAAAGCGTTCGGCTGGTTACCCTTAGTTACTGTCGAAATCGTATTGCTCCCCCCAAAAGTAACTTTGAATGGGTGTCGTCGAAAAAATCCCGACATTTTTAACCGTTGGCGTGCTGGTTATTATTTTCGTGTGTCTAAAGCGCCAGGCACGTAGCGCCCGCCTCACACTTTGGACCATAGGATGGGCGCTGGTATTCGCTCATTTCCTGGCGCAACTGCTGGAGCCGGATCACGGACCAGTCAGTTCCTTTCTGTTGGCCATTGATTCCGGATCACTACAGGCCGCCGCCGTCAGTTTTCTGGTCTCGGTTTCCTGTGTGGTAGAAGATTCCGTCAAGCGCACTCGACTGCTGCTTGTGCTGGGAGTGCCTTCTATCGTGTACGTGGTCTGCACCTGCTACGACGTGCGCGCCCGCTGGCCCTATGTCTTGTGCCTGCTAACCTGTTTTGGCGGAGCGGCCTCCTTCTTCTTCGGGGTCAGCCGCAAACTGTCGTTGTTCCTGACGACCACCACTTTCCTGTGTTCGTTTGCCGGAGCTTGGGCGATTCGCGCCGCTCTGCGCGGCTCCTTTGATGAAGGCGCCATCGTGCTGCTCGGGATCGGCTTCGCTCTGTCCGGGGTCTTCATCTGCCGGAATTACTGGCGGGCGTCGCCGGCTATGCTGACCATTGCCGGTGGATTCTTCTGCTGGGGAGCGGTGTTTCCTCTCGGCCTGCTGGTCGATCGTCTCGC
The DNA here is from genome assembly GCA_049280095.1 of Candidatus Sulfotelmatobacter sp. Taxonomy (GTDB): domain Bacteria; phylum Acidobacteriota; class Terriglobia; order Terriglobales; family Acidobacteriaceae; genus Sulfotelmatobacter. Next base: position 122,263 of record JBAPPL010000004.1, read on the forward strand.
TCCGAATCTGATTATTCCCGGAGAACTCTGGAACACTCCCAAATTCTTCGTTGCCTTCGGGATGATTCTTGCCGTAGTGGAGGACAAGTCGGAATCGATCGCCGGCATGCAACTCAAGGCCGCGGTGCTGAACCGCCAACTGGAACGCTTCTCGGCGCTCACTTCCCGCCTGCTCGGCGGGGCCCGGCCCGACACTATTTGCCCGGCCATCGCTTCCGCCATCACGGAAGTCAGCAACTTCAGCGTGGCCATGGTGCAACTCGAAGATGTCGAACGCAGGCTGCGTGTCGCGGGTTCGAGCGGACTCTCGGCCGCGTCGTTGCAGAAATTCCAAGCGCAAACGCACGACTGGACGCTCGACCATATTAAGACTCTGTGTTCGCAGTCCCGGCTCATGGGAAAGAATTCTTACGCGTTGCCTTCGCAGGAAACCATTAGTTTTCCGGAGCGCGTGAAACCAGATGCAAACTGCCGAATCAACGAAGGAATGTGTCGCGAAGAACTGTTGATCCCCCTCTGCTCGGCCGGAGGCGCATACCTCGGCTGCATCCGATTAGCGGCGCCCAGGAACGAGAGCGCGATCGACGCTCTTGAGCTTTCCCGCATCGAAATGCTCGCCGGTGATCTTGCTGTAGCCGTCGAACTGAAGGCCTTGCATACGCAGTTGGTCTGGTCAGAAAAGCTGGCTGCCCTGGGTCAACTGCTCGCCGGAGTGGCACATGAACTGAACAATCCTCTAACCGTCATCATGGGCTACAGCGAACTGATCAGCGAAGCCATCGCCGGGCCGCAGACTCGGGATCAACTCACGAAGCTGGTTGGCGAAGCCCGCCGCATGAAACGCATCACCGACAATCTGCTGCGCTTTTCGCGGCAGAGCACGCGCGACACGCAAGCCGTGCAGCTCTCGCCCGTGGTGCAGGAAGTGCTGGCTCTGCGCGAATACTACACCCGCAGGCACAGCCTTCGAGTTGTGCTCGACATCGCGCCAGATCTGCCGCTGCTGGCCGTCAACGAGGATGAAATCAAACAAATTCTGCTCAACCTGTTCAACAATTCCAGCGACGCTCTCGAGGGGATGCCCGGCAGCAAGCAGATCAGCATTCGCGCCTACCGCAGTGGCCTGCGCGCGGTGATCGAAGTGGAAGATTCCGGCCCCGGCTTTGGCAATCTGAACCGCGCTCTCGATCCCTTCTACACCACCAAGCCCGTGGGCAAAGGGACAGGGCTGGGCTTGAGCGTCTGCTATGGAATCGTCAAAGAACGTGGCGGAGATCTCAGAATCGAGAACGTGCAACCCCACGGCGCACGTGTAACGATCGAGTTACCGGGCGCGGAGGCCCCGGCACAGCCATTCATGGCCGCAGTGGCCCACGCCTAAGCTCGGGCGCCTGCGCTTTTCCTTGCCGACCCGCCAGTCCAACTCAGGTAATGAGACTTTTGTACTCGCGCCTTGCCCCTTAGGGTCTTTCCATCTTTCCTCCGGTACGCCACAATAAACTTTCGTACTGAAGACCGGTCCCCTGACATGGAAAAAGCATTCGGCGCTGCCCCGGCACCCTTTCCCACCAAGAAAGCAGCGGCGCGCGTTGCCCTGGTTGATCTCAAAGATTCTTGCCGCGCCCTGCTGCACGAGTGTTTCCGCCAGTTCGGCATCGAGACGGTGCTCGTGTCCTCGGCTGCGGCGGAGCGTGTGCGCCAGGAGAAATTCGAGGCCTGCGTGGTCCCTCTAGGGTCTGGTGCCGAAGCCGTCATGGAAGCTGCACGCACGTCGCCTTCCAATAGCCGCATGGTGCTCTATGGTCTTGGCGGAAACGCGCAGGAAGCCATGCGCTATTCCAAGTTCGGCATCAACGCCATGTTTCAGGAGCCGCTGGAGCGGCCCGCAGCCCTCAAGTTGGTCCGCGCCACCCACATGCTCGTGCTTCACGAATTCCGCCGCTACGCGCGGATTCCGATTATGACGGAAGTCAACGTAGTCAGCCCGGATGGACAACGCTTCGTCGCCTCCAGCCTTGAGGTCAGCTCCGGCGGCATGTCACTGAAAAGCTCCGAGGATATGCCTTCGGGAACCAATGTCGAGATCTCCTTTTCCCTGCTCACTCTGCCGCGTGTGAACGTCCGCGGCGTCGTGACCTGGCACAAGAGCAAGGCTTTGGGCATCCGTTTCGATCCCACCGACGACCGCCGCCAAAAAGTCAAAAAGTGGATCGACACCTACCTGGAAGGCTAAGCAAGTTACGAGGGTGGAGCAGGCCTTCAGGCCTGCGTCAAGAAGCACAAAGAAATTGCCGGGCTTTACCCCTGAAGTACAGAACAGCAAGCCTCACCTCCATCCCATTACAATAAGTCTCGTGACCGAAGCCAGCACCAGCAAGGCGCCTGCCGCAACAACGGAAGTCGCCCTCGGTCCCCGCCGATTCACCCTCCGCCAGAGGATTGTCCTGCGCATCGTCATCGCCGCCGGATACTGGTTCATCCGTCTGATCGGTCCCACGCTGCGAGTAAGCGTCTCCTACGAAGAAGGCGCGCAGCCAACTGTCGGCCAACGCCCGCTGATACTTTCTTTCTGGCACGCCTGCATCATCCCCGCGACTTATCTCTTCCGCGACGTCGGAATCCGCGTAATGAGCAGCAACAGTTACGACGGCGAATACATGGGACGCATCATCCACAAGTTTGGATTCGTCGCCGTCAAAGGTTCGAGCAGTCGCAACGCCGTACGCGCCCTGCTCGGCCTGCGCCGGGCCCTGCAGGAAGGCTGGGCGGTAGCCTTCAGCATCGACGGTCCCCGCGGCCCTCGCTATAAAGTAAAACCCGGTCCCGTGGCCTTGGCTCGCTCCACCGGCGTTCCCTTGAGCATGTTCCACATAGCCGTCGAGAGCGCCTGGGTCCTCAACTCCTGGGATCGCCTCATCATCCCGAAACCTTTTTCCCGCGTCCTGCTGCGCTTCGGCAAACTCATCCCGGTTCCGCCGGAAGCCAGCGACGAAGACCTCGAACGCGATCAACAACAGCTGCAGGATTCGCTCGACCGAGTCTGCGAATTCGCCGAGGGGAACGTGCAGAAGGTCGGCTCGCCAGAATTCGTGTACGATGCCTGACCGTCCTCTACTGAGGGCAGATACAGAGACAGAAACCGCGATGGCCACCAGATATACTGCCAAGAAAATAAGTCCAATGCTGGCGGTTGCCGACATGGAAGAAACCCTCGCCTTCTACCAAAACGTTCTCGGATTCACTCCCATGATGAAGTCTGTGGAGTACGCCATCGTCGAACGCGACGGCCAGACCATCCACTTCATGAAGGCCGCCTCCGAAGAAGTCATGCGCTGTGTCCGCGGCCACACCGAGATCTACATCGAAGTCTCCAACATTGCCTCGCTGTGGCAGCACGTAATGACGCTCAAAGATCGGCACAAAATCCACGACTTATTCGATCGAGACTACGGAATGACCGAGTTCCACATCAGCGATCCCAACGGCTGCCTGGTCTTTGTGGGAGAGGCAACAGCTGACCGAGAATAAGCTCCGGGGACTCGAAGCTAATCCCTGTGGCTGGCGCATCTGTCTAAGGGCGTACTGCCCGGTGTTCCAGCGTGTTTTTCATTACAGCCGCACCCTGCTCCATCATCGAACCGATCGGTCCCGCGAGATCATTCGGCAGTAAGTCGACGATCCAGACCAACCTGCTGTGGCCGCCGCCTTCGGCGAAGACCTGTACTGCACCGTTGTAGTGCGTGGGCCGCCCCTCGACAATTGCGTACACCAGTCGGCGGGCTTTTTCGTCGATGTCAACAAGCAGCTCGCGCGCGACCGTGCCGTTCGCGAACGTGACAGTGCGGGCGTCTCCGTCGAGATGAGTATCAACAACGAAGCCCGGAGCCAGGCGTTGGTGTACCGCGCCAAAATCGCGAACCGCGTCCCAGACCTCCTCGGGGCGAGACTCGATCAGAATTTCCTTGCAGATGGAAGCCATTTGTTTCTCTCCTCGTAGCCGCGTAAACTTTTAGGCAATAGCGGTCCGCCTGGCCGAGTGTCTTCAGCCTCTGCCGCCGCTACCAATCACTAACCGCAGCGTTGGAACATCCCGAGCGGGTGTACTAGAAACGATATAAGTCCTAAGTGGAGACAAATTCTTGGCGAAAATTGCGATCGAATTGGATCGGGCATTGACGGGGCGCACTCTGAGCGGCGAACCGGGCCATACCTCCGCACGCAGGATCGCCCACGGCAATGGCTGGACGGTATCCGATATCGTCTGTACTTCCGGTCCCCAGGATCGCCCCTTCGAGGAGCGGCATACGGGTTTCTGCATTGCGATCGTCGCCGCAGGAAGTTTCCAGTACCGCTCTGCCGCAGGTCACGAACTGATGACGCCGGGTTCGCTGCTCCTCGGCAACGCGGGCCAATGCTTTGAATGCGGCCATCAACACGGCAGGGGAGATCGTTCTCTCTCGTTTGGATATGCCCCTGATTATTTTGAGAGGGTTGCTGCAGATGCGGGAACGCGCGGCCCCAGGCCGGATTTCCGTATGCTCCGCTTGCCTCCCCTGCGTGCCCTCTCGACGCTGGTCGTGCGAGCCCTAGCCGGGCTTGCGGGATCTGCGGACGTTCCCTGGGAGGAACTCAGCCTGCAACTGGCTGCGCAAGCGGTGCAGCTCGGGGCTGGCTCGCTACGGAGCCCGAGCGACCCAGCGGCGAGTGCAGTCGCGAGAGTGACACGAGCCGTGCGCTTGATCGAGCGTCACCCAGAGACCGCGCTTACTCTATGCAGCCTGGGCCGAGAGGCGGGTTTGAGTCCGTACCACTTCCTCCGCACATTCGTACGCCTGACCGGCGAAACGCCGCACCAGTACGTTCGCCGGGCGCGCCTTCGCGAGGCAGCGATGCGCCTCGCGGCGGAACCGGCGCGGGTCCTCGACATCGCTCTCGATTGTGGCTTCGGCGACGTTTCGAACTTCAACCACGCCTTCCGTACAGAGTTTGGTGTCAGCCCACGTATCTTCCGTCAGCAACGGGTGGTGTCTTAAATAGTTTAAGACACTACCCAGCAACGCCCCAGGTTGACTTCCACCGTCCACACCCATTAAATTTCTCTCTCCTCTATTTTGCTCTTTGAAATGTCCTTCGGTTTGCGCGTCTTTGCCTGGTGGCAAAGACAGGGAAGCGGGTGCAATTCCCGCGCTGCCGCGCAACTGTAAGCGAGAAAACCGCAGCCGGTCACTGGGAGCAATCCCGGGAAGGCCGCCTGCAAATTTCGGATGCGAGAGCCAACGGCGAGTTGCCAATTGCTTCTTCATCCTCACTCGCAAAGCCAGGAGACCGGCGTAAACCGTCCACCTTAACCCCTTTCGCGTGAAAAGGAGGATGGTTATGCGCGCACTTTGCGCTTCGTTGTTGCTCTTCGTACTTCTCGCCGCAGCTTCCGCGGCCGACCTCAAAGTCAAAGTAATCGACCCTCAATCCGCCGCCGTTGCCGGCGCACAAGTTTCCTTGTTTTCAAAAAGCACAGACACTCCTCTGAAGACTGCCACATCTTCCGCAGAGGGAATCGCCACCTTCAATGAGTTGCCAAACGGCAGTTACCAGATTCAAGTCCTCGCCCCGGGTTTCGCAGCGCAGACCAAGGATGTCACGGCCAATTCTGATGTCATCACCATCCAACTGCACGTAGCCACAGCATCAGAAACCGTAGTCGTAACCGCAACCAGAACACTAGTACCAGCCGGAGAATCCGGCGCCAGCGTTTCCACTCTGGAGAACGCACAGCTCGAAGCCATGCGGCCCACAGCCGCCGATGATGCGGTTCGCTACCTTCCCGGCGCCGTGGTCAACACTGCCGGCCAGCGCGGCGGCCTGTCATCCCTATTCGTGCGCGGCGGTGATTCCACCTACAACAAAGTGATTGTCGACGGCGTCACCATTAACGAACCCGGTGGAACGTTCGACTTCGGCACGCTACCACTCACCCAAGCCAGCCGGATGGAATTCCTCCGGGGCGCGCAAAGCACTCTCTACGGTTCCGACGCCATGACCAGCGTAGTTCAAGTCTGGACCCGAACCGGCAGCACGCCCACGCCGGAACTCCGCTTCGGCGCCGACGGCGGAAACTTCTCAACCGCCAACGGCTACGCTTCGCTAGGCGGAGCCAACGGCCGCTTCGATTACAACCTCTTTGGCGACCAGTTCAACACTAGCGGTGCTGGAATTAACAACGCCAACTCCGATTCGCTCGAAGGGGTCAACACCGGAATTGCGTTCAGCGACAAAGTCTCCCTCCGCCTGCACCTGCGCCACTCCAACAGCCACACGGGCCTTCCCGGCGAGTGGAGCTTCAACGGCGATCCACTTCTGCCCCCTGATCCCAGCGAATGGGCGCAGCTCAACAGCCTGCTTGGCAGCGTCGAGCTTAACGTAGCCGCTCCTTCAGGCTGGCAACACAGTTTCACTGCCTTCGATTACCTCTACCGCTATAACGATGTGAATCTGAATGGCGATCCTGCCCGCGTGAGTCCGGTTTACGGCCAGATTGACTTTCCCGCTCACGAGTACGATCACATCAATCGCGTCGGATTCGAATACCAGGGCGATTACTCGGAGCGGACCTGGGCCTACACCACTTTCGGATATCGCATCGAGAACGAAAACGGCGTGGTAGGTGATCTGAATTTCCCTCCCTCGCCGTCCGGTCAGCGTTTGAATCAAGACGCCTACCTGCAACAACAACTCACCTGGTGCAGGCTCTCGGCGATCGCGGGCGGGCGGTTCGTTCACAGCAGCGTCTTCGGTAACACGGGTGTACCGCGCGTCGCGCTGACCCTGCTGGCGCTGAGGGGTGGGGAGACTTTTTCGGGAACGCGCCTGCGCTTTTCCTATGCCACCGGATTCAAGGAGCCGCGCCTGGAAGAGACCTTCGCCGGGGCCCCTTATTCCGTTCCAAACCCCGGCCTCAAACCCGAGCGCGTCCGCGCTTTCGAAGCTGGCATTCGACAGGATTTCTTCCGCGGAAAATACGTCTTCGACGCGACCTACTTCAACAATCTGTTTCACGACCAGATCAATTACGAGACGGTGAACCCAACCACTTTTGTCGGCGAATACTTCAACGTCAACCGAGCGTTTGCGCAAGGCGCGGAACTGGAACTGCAGGCCAAACTCCGGAGCCGGTTGTTGCTCTCGACTGCGTACACCTATACTTCCACCGAAATTCTTGACGATCCTGCTCCCATCGATTCACTCTACAATCCCGGCCAGCCGCTTCTGCGCCGTCCCAAACATTCCGCGACCACGTTGTTGTCGTATCTCGGCAGCCGGTGGGGCGCGAACCTGAGTGGAAGCTTCGTCGGCCGCCGCCCGGATGATGACTTCGACGGCTTCAACATCGACCACGCCGCTGGCTACGTCCGCGTTGATCTCGGCGGTTGGTATGCCATCAACCACCGCGTAACTGCCTACGCGAATATCGAAAACGCTCTCGACCGCCGCTACAACGAGGTCGTCGGCTACCCAGCTCTGCCCATCAACTTCCGCGCCGGATTCCGCTTCCGCATAGGAGGGGAATAAATCAGGAAAATATAAGGAAAAGGGAAATCAGAAAGGATCACGTGGGGACAGCCGCCCCGGCTGTCCGCTGAGCGCAGCGAAGCGCCTGCCTCAACTCGCCTTTTCTGGAGGTCTCACCATCGCTATCGGCATCATCGATGCGGGCATCTTTCCGCCGAAATATTTTGTCCGAGCCAGCATCAGCTTCTCGACGTCGACCCCGCTCAGCGGCTGCTGCCGCCCCAACAGGTGCGTGACCAGCGCAATCTGCGCAAAGTGTTCCACGGTTTCCATCTTCATATAGGCGTGCTCGATCGTGTCCCCGTAGGTGACTACGCCATGATTCGACATCAGGATGGCATCATAGTGCGGCACGAAGGGCTCCAGCGTCTTCGCCAACTCCGACGTCCCCGGAGTGCCGTAGCGCGCCAGCGGAATGCATCCCAGCCCCATCACCACTTCACAAACCAGCGGTTCGGTCAGCGCCATGCCCGCCGCAGCAAATCCGGTCGCGGTCGGCGGATGCGCATGCACTATCGCCTGAATGTCGGGCCGCGTGCGGTATATCAGCAAGTGCATCCCAATCTCGCTGGTCACATTGCGCCGTCCCGCCACCCGCCTGCCTTCCAGGTCCACAATCACCATGTCACGGGCCCGCATCGCCCCCTTGCTCACGCAAGTGGGAGTCACCAGAATCCTCTTACCGTCCAGCCGGACCGAGAGATTCCCGTCCATCGCCGCCACGAACCCGCGTTCGTGCAGCATCCGCCCGTAGCGGACAATTTCTTCCCTGTGTTTCCGTTCAGCGGACATGGAAATACACTCTCGGGGGAGCGACGAAAAAGCGGCTAAAGCTTCAGCCCACGCATACTACCGCACATGGCCCGATCAGACAAACAAATTTTCCAGAAAAACAAACATTCTTCGAAGGGAAAACGGTAAACCACCCCACTTTGCGCTCATCGTTATTCTGCATCACCCTATAATCTGAAACCGTGCGGGTTTCCGATTTCCACTTCCACCTTCCCGACGAACTCATCGCCCAGGAACCCCTCGCGGCACGCGATGGCTCCCGCATGCTGCACCTGCAGCGAACCAGCGGTCGCTATTCCGATCGCTTATTTCGCGACTTCCCCGACCTCCTGCGCCCCGGCGACCTCGTGGTTTTCAACAATACCCGCGTCTTTCCCGCCCGGCTCTTCGGCCGCGGCGAAGGCGTCCGCGCGCAAGCGCTTAGCCCGCGAAATCCTGCAGCCCGTGATTTCCTCCACGGCCGCATCGAAGTTCTTCTGACCCGCCAGCTTTGCGCCGATCCCAACGATTGGGAGTGCCTGGTTCGTCCCGGGCGCAAAATCGGAGTCGGCGAACGCCTCTTCTTCGGAGATCAAGATGAACTGCAAGCCGAGGTTATGGCCCGCGCCGGATTCGGCGAGCGCCACATTCGCTTCCAGCCCCCTCCGGGCATCGAAGATTTCTTCGCTATTCTCGATCGCATTGGCCACGTCCCGCTCCCACCCTACATCACTCGTCCGGATTCCCTCCGCGATCGCGAGCGCTACCAAACCGTCTATGCCCAGCAGCGCGGATCGGTGGCAGCCCCCACCGCGGGCCTTCACTTCACCCCCGAGATCCTCGACCGAATCCGTCAGCGCGAAGTTGAGACTGTCGATATCACGCTGCACGTCGGCCTGGGAACTTTCCAGCCCGTCCGGGTCGAGCGCGTCGAGGATCACAAACTCCACTCCGAGCCGTATTCCATCTCTGCCAGCGCCGCCTCCGCTATTAATCACGCCCTCCGCACTGGCCGCCGAATAATCGCCGTCGGCACCACAACCGTTCGCACGCTCGAACACGCCATTCGCATCGGCGAAGGAACAATCGTCGCCGGCCCGGCAGCGGCCGACCTTTTCATCTACCCAGATCCTGAAATAGGTTTCGAATTCAAAGTGGTCAAGGCGATGCTGACCAACTTCCACCTGCCGCAATCCACGTTGCTCATGCTGGTAAGCGCCTTCGGCGGACGCGAGAACGTCCTGCGCGCCTACGAACACGCAGTCTCCGATCGCTACCGCTTCTACTCCTACGGAGACTGCATGTTCCTCGAATGAAACACCCGCTGCGTTATACTCTTCCGGGAGCAGACCATGGCCACCGCAGTAAAGCAGATCCCAATCGAAGATTTCGTAACCCAACTCCGCAAATTTCCCGAAGCCGCATTCGACGAAACCGAGCAACTCCGCAGGTTCCTGCAGGACAATCCGCTCAACCCCGATTCGCTAGCGCCCTATCTAACCTGGGATCGCCAGCACTACACCCGCAACCTGATCGACAAAAATCCTCTCTACGAGCTGATCGCCGTCTGCTGGGAGATCGGACAGATCAGCTCCGTCCACAACCACCGCGACCAGAACTGCTGGATGGCCGTCCCCATCGGCCGCTTGTTGGTCGAGAATTTTCACGTCGTGCATCAGGACCTCGCGCAGGGCAAATCCACCATCGAGCCCACCGAGACGGTTGAGATGAATGTGTCCCATCCCTGCGCCGTCGATCCACTCGCGCCTGTTCATCGCGTCCTCAATCCCCGCGAATTCAACCAGCGCGCCGTCAGCCTCCACGTCTATTCTCGTCCTTTCGACACCTGCGTCGTCTACTCCGCCGAGCAGGGCACCTGCGGCGAAATCCAGCTCCACTACACCACCGAATACGGGAAACCAAGGTAACCTTCCACGGCCAAGAAACTCTTGGTCGTGAGGCTTCCCCGGCGGTATCTATGGAGTGGGGCTCGGGGAAGTGCATGCACAGGATCGTTTCATGGATGCTGGTGGGCGTCGCTTTGGTGGCGGCCTGCGTCTATTACCAGAACCACCCTCCCGAGCTAAAGGGATGGACCGCCGAAAAATTGAAAGCAGTGGCAGCTAAGCCTGCGGCTCCGGATCCATCCCCCACGAACCCGGCAATCAGCCCGCTCGAGGTCCTGATGGGGAAAGTCGCCACGCCTCAGACCGCAGAGACAGAAGAAGAGCCGGCGCGGCCGTGGAAGCCGCATCCCAGCGATCATGTTGCGCCTTCACCCGTAGGCACCAGCACCGCCATCGTGCACAAAACATTTGCCGTTACTTCCACCGTGAAATTTCCCTTCGAAGTTCCGCCCCACGCCGCCAGCCCCCAACTGCATGGAACCTATCACTCATACGCGAAAAACTCCGGGGCGCAATCCGGCGATGAAGATGGAGACGTCGACCTTCTCTTGATCAATGAGCAGCAGTACGCAGATTTTCTTAATGGCAATCCCGCCGACGCGGTTTATTCAGTCGACTCGTCTCATGATCAGGATGTGAGTCTCGGCCTACCTGCCACTCTCGACCAGCCCGTGCGGTACTACCTGGTGTTCCGCAACGGCTCCAGCAAAGCAGGAAAAAAAGTAGTCCAAGCCGACTTCCGAGTGGATTTCTAGGTCGGACTGCTCATGTGAGCACATGTGGGGACGGCCGCCTCGGCCGTCCAGCCAAGCGCAGCGAGGCGTCTGGCAGCGCCTCCAACGCTGGGATTGGCGTCAGGGTGGAGCAGGCCTTCTAGGCCTGCGTTAAAAGCTCCAGCGAATTGCGGGCTTTAGCCCCTGAGGTCAGGCGATTACTGCGCCGACTCCGGCTGCTAAACTATTGCCTTGCCCCCGCGAACAAAATCCCCGCAACCTGACTCCGCGCCAGCGCCCGCCGAAGACCGCATCTTCCTCATCGACACCATGTCGTTCATCTTCCGCGCCTACCACGCCATGGCCCGCCAGCGTTCCATGTCCACCAAAGCCGGACTTCCCACCGCCGCGGTCTACGTCTTCGTCAACATGCTGCGCAAATTGCGCGACGATTTCTCCCCCAACTATCTAGCCGCCGTCTTCGACGTAGCCGCCAAGACTTTCCGCGATACCCAAGCCGAAGCCATCACCACCATTCGTAAATTCGACATCAAAACTCAAACCTTCACCGAAGTCGAATACAAAGGCTACAAAGCCAACCGCGCCGCTATGCCCGAGGATCTCGCCCAGCAGATCCCCTACATTCGCCGCGCTCTCGAAGCCTATCGCATCCCCATCCTCGAACTAGCCGGATTCGAAGCCGACGACGTAATCGGCACTCTGGCCCGCAAAGCCGCAGCCGCCAAGCATCCCGTCTATGTAGTCTCCAGCGATAAAGACATGATGCAGCTCGTCACCGACGACGTTCTGATCCTCAATCCTCCCAAAGACAATCTCATCTGCGACGCTGCCAAAGTCGAAGAAATTCTAGGAGTCCCTCCTGAGCGCGTTATCGATATCATGGCCCTCCGCGGCGATTCTGTCGACAACATCCCCGGCGCTCCCGGCATCGGCGACAAAGGCTCAGTAGAAATCATCAAGCGCTTCGGTTCGGTCGAGCAAGCGCTCGATCGTGCCAACGAAGTAGAAAAGAAAACCTACCGCGAATCCCTCCAGAACAATCGCGACACTATCCTGTTCAGCAAGAGCATGGCTACCATCGACACCAACGTCCCGGTCGAGTTGAACGTCGAAGCCATGCGCGCCGGCCAGCCCGATCTCGATCTGCTCCGCCAACTCTTCACCGAGCTCGAATTCACTTCGCTTCTGAAAGAGCTGCTGCCGGACGTTCAGGTCACGGAATCTCATTACAGCGAAGCCCAATCCGCGGCCGACGTAGAGAGTGTCCTCAACTCGATGGCGGACGAAGGCGCGTTAGCCATTGCGGTAGAACAAGCAGAATCAGTTCCCGAAGGCGAAGAAGAAATAGTTGAAGACCAACCGCAGTCCGGAATGCTGGCGCTCACGGACGATTCATCCTCGACTCAAGCTCCCGAACCCGCTGCCCGCCGCGTGGCAATTTCTGGAGCGGCAGGTGCGGCCGTAGTCGTGAAGCTGGACTCCGCCGGCGCCGCCGCGAAGCTACGTTCGATTCTAATAACAGCAACCACGCCTAAAGCCGTTCACGATTACAAAGCCGCGATTCACGCGCTAGTTCCCTTGGGCATCAGCCTGCAAGGCGTCGAGCACGACCCAATGCTCTACTCCTACCTGCTCGATCCCACCTATTCCTCGCATCGCCTCGCCGACGTAGCTCTCCGCCGCTTCAATCTCAAGCTAAGCCAGCTCCAAACCAACGACGGTCTGGCCGAAGCCGCCGACGTAACCGGAAGGCTGACAACAGCCCTGCGCGAAGATGTCAAACTGGCAGGACTAACCAAGCTCTACGAAGAAATTGATCTCCCGTTAGTCCCCGTGCTAGCCCGCATGGAGCAAGCCGGCGTAAAAATCGATACCGGCGCGCTAGCCAAAATATCGACCAAACTAGAGCGCGAGAGCACAGCCAAGGCGAAAGAAATCCACGAGCTTGCCGGAACGGAATTCAATATCAGCTCTCCCAAGCAACTAGCTGACGTACTCTTCAATCGCCTGAACCTCCCGAAGCCGATCAAGTACGGCAGGGGAAAAGTTACATCGACCGCTGTCGATGTCCTCGAAGCCCTGGCGGAAGAACATCCCATCGCCAGAAAAGTTCTCGACTACCGCCAGTTAACCAAGCTGAAATCCACGTACGTGGACACTCTGCCCGCATTAATCAACCCTGCCTCGGGACGCCTGCACACAACGTTCTACCAGGCCGGCACGGCCACCGGCCGTCTCTCCTCAGCCAATCCCAATTTGCAAAACATTCCCATCCGCACCGAACTAGCACGCGGTATCCGCGCCGCTTTCATCGCCGAGCCCGGCCACGTTCTTCTGACCGCCGACTATTCGCAGATCGAACTCCGCCTGCTGGCCCACTTCTCCCGCGACCCCCTCCTGGTCGAAGCCTTCCGTCGCGGCGACGACATCCACGCCCTGACCGCATCACAGGTTTTCGGAGTTGCGCCTCTGCTGGTCACGCCCGACCACCGCCGCCAGGCCAAAGTAGTAAATTTCGGCATCGTCTACGGCTTGTCTGCCTTCGGCCTGTCGCAAAATCTTGGCATCGAAACCTCCGAAGCAAAACTATTCATCGCCAACTATTTCGAAAAATACAAAGGCGTCCGCGCCTTCATCGACAAGACGTTAGAAGAAGCCCGCCGCGACCTGAAAGTAAAAACCCTCCACGGTCGCATCCGCCCCATCCCCGACATCAACAGCAAAAACTTCACCCAACGCGGCTTCGCCGAACGCACCGCAGTAAACACCCCGCTGCAAGGCACCGCCGCCGACCTGATCAAAATAGCAATGATCCGGATCGATGCGATTCTGCAAGAACGAGAGTTGAAATCACGAATGACTCTGCAAGTCCACGACGAACTAGTCTTCGAAGTCCCCGAAAAAGAAGTGGAAACAATGCAGTCTCTAGTCCGCGAGCAAATGGAAAAAGTCCACGAGTTGGCGGTGCCTCTGTTGGTGGAAATGGAAGTAGGCCCTAACTGGAGAGATCTGGATTAGAATTCTCCGATTTGAAATCTTGAGTCCTGGACCAGCACATGGTTGAGGCGTTGCCGATTGTCGCGTTTCTAGCTTTTATTGCTGGGCTGGCCGCCCTGATCGTGCTGGGATACCTAAGGCCCGCAAAAGGTGACAACTAAAGTAAGATTCATGTGTTATACTAAAATATAACTCGGAGAATTGTCATGCACACCACCAACTTGCGCAAGGTCGGCGGCTCGGTCATGCTGGCCGTCCCGCCCGCCCTGCTCGATGTCCTGCACCTGCAGCCCGGCGCCAAGGTCGGCATCGCGGTTGAAAGTGGCCGTCTGGTTGTGCAGCCGCGGACGCGCCGACGCTATTCCTTGGATGAATTGTTGGCCCAATGCGGCCCCAATGCGCGGCGCTCGAAGCGACCCTCGAAACAGGAACGAGCATGGCTCGATAGTAGGCCCCTCGGCGGCGAACTCATCTGATGGACCGCCCGGTGCAACGAGCAAAGGGACGAGAAATGAAGCGCGGGGAAATCTGGCTCGTCAATCTCGATCCCACCTCGGGCCATGAGCAAAGAGGCCGCCGCCCGGTGCTGATCGTTTCCCCGGACGCTTTCAACCGAGTCACCAAGGTCCCCGTAGTTCTGCCCATTTCGAGTGGCGGTAATTTCGCGCGCATGGCAGGTTTCGCAGTGCCTTTGACCGGAGCCGGAATCACAACGACGGGGATTATACGTTGCGACCAACCCCGCGCTCTCGATCTCGCGGCGCGCGGCGGTCGGAAGTTGGAAACCATTCCAGGCGCAATCATGGAAGAGGTACTAGCGAGGACGTCGCCGATTTTCGAGTGATCGTCCCTTAAACCCCGAGCACCCTCTGAATTTCCCCCGCAATCTCCGCCGTAATCGCCAGCATCCGCTCTTCCGACTCAGCCTCGACCATCACCCGAGCCAGAGCCTCAGTCCCCGAATACCGCACCACCACGCGCCCGTTCCCGTCCAGTTCGCGCTCAGCCGCATCAATCGCCCGCTGCACCTCCGGCACCTGCGCAAACGGAATCTTCTCCCGCACCCGCACATTCTGAATCTTCTGCGGAAACACTTTCAGATCGCCAACCAGTTCCGCCAGCGACTTCCGCGAGCGCACAATCACATCCATCACCCGCAAAGCAGTCAGCAGACCATCGCCAGTAGTAGCGTCGCCATCGCGAAAAATAATGTGTCCCGATTGCTCCCCGCCCAAAGTCGCGCCCGTCTTCAGCATCTCTTCCAGAACATATTTATCGCCCACATTCGCCCGCAACATGCGAATGCCCGCTTTCTTCAACGCGATCTCGACTCCCATGTTCGACATCGTCGTAGCCACGACAGTCGATCCGTTCAACTTCCCCCGCGCCTGCAAATCGCGCGCCGCCAGCAGCAGCACACCATCGCCATTCACTACCCGGCCCGCGTCATCGCAAAACAAAGCCCGGTCGGCGTCGCCGTCGAACGTCACACCCAGATCAAACTTCCCGCCAGAAGCTGCGACGGTCTTGCCCAAAGTCTCCGGATGCAGCGCCCCACACCCCTGATTAATATTTCTCCCATCCGGCGTCACATGAATAAACGTAGCCTGGATCCCCAAACTCCGAAACAACTCCGGAGCCTCCGCCGTAGCCGCCCCATTCGCACAATCCACCAGCACCCGCATCCGGCTCAAATCCGACGAAACGCTCCCCGCCAACGACTCGATGTAAGCCTTGCGCAGCACGGCCTCTCCCGGCAAGGACGGTCCAGCGACTCTCAACGCGGTATCGTCCATCACTCCGGGCTTCGCCAGCAGCGCGAAGATTTCCTGTTCAATCGCCAACTCCCGCGCATCGCTCAGCTTGAATCCGTCCGCAGAGAAAACTTTAATCCCGTTGTCCGTCCACGGATTATGCGATGCCGAAATCACCACGCCCGCCGCAAACCCGCGCGACCGCGCGAGATACGCAATTCCAGGCGTCGTAATCACGCCAGCGCTGTGCACCTCCACTCCCACTGCCGCCAGTCCTCCCGCCACGCGGTCCGCGATCCACCCGCTCGATTCGCGCGTATCCTGCCCCATCACCGCCCGTGCTTTGGGCGTCGCGCGAATCAGTTCATGTCCCAGTGCACGCCCGATCAGATACGTGCTCTCCGCCGTCAGCGGAAATTCCCCGGCCACGCCGCGTATCCCGTCCGTACCAAATAATTGTCTACCCTGATTGCTCATACGAAGATTGCTCATAGAAGACCGCTAGAGGAGCGCATTGATTGTGCGGATTCATAATGAAGAGCCGGACGTCGAACCAGATTCCCGTCAAGATATGCTCAGGCACATCGCTTCAGTGCCCGCTCGCAGCAGGTTTCACCATGATCACCGTCACCCGCACCGGCTTCGGCTGCACCACCTGCACCAGCGGATCCGGCACGTACACATTCGTTACGAACGTCGCTTGCGTCCGCGTTCCCGAAGCATCCACCGGATCCGTAGTCGCCGCATCCACCTTCTCCACATGATTCCGCGGCCCGGTAATCGAGATTCTGTCCGGATCCACCAGTACTTTGGCGATCTGCTCTCCCGCCGCAGAATCTACGATCACCCGGGGATGAATCTCCACATCATCGCGCGTCAGCCGCATGTCGAAACTAAGATGCACCTGCCCCGGCACCACCTGCACCACATGCAAGTCTCGCGAGAGCCGAATTTGCTGTGCCGTCAAATCAAAAGTGCGCTCGCCCGGCTTGGCGTCTCCCAGTTCAATCTCCGCGTGGATGTCCCCTGGTCGCAATTCCCGGATCAGTCGCTCCGGCCCGCGCACTCGGATCTCCGCTTCGGGAATCGTCATTGAGCTGATTTCCAGGTGCGGTGGAACGTGCTGGAACTCAATCGGCACCTGCAACGCCACTTCCGCCGGTTCCTGGTCCGGCGCAATCGCCAGCCACAGCCCCGTCGCCAGCACCAGCGACAAAACTTTCAGCCAGAAGTTATGCAGCACCCAGCGCCGCAAAAAGCTCATCATAGCGGCCGCTCCGTTTCTCCATCAGCGTCCCCATCCGCTGCCATCTGCACCCCTGCCCGCAGAGATTCCTTTTCCGAATCGGAATCATCCCCCCGCGCCACCACCGTCGGCAACGCTACCGGAGACATATACCGCCGCAGCTCACTACTCAGCCGTTCCCGTAATTGTTCTGCCGTCAGGTCCCGTTCAATCTTGCCCCCAACGGCCATGCTGATTGCGCCCGTTTCTTCCGATACAATTACCGCAATCGCGTCCGTTTCCTCCGTGATCCCAATCCCCGCCCGGTGCCGTGTTCCCATCTGCGTCGAAAGCACCGGATTCATCGACAGCGGCAGAAAGCACGCCGCAGCCGCCAGCCGGTCTTTCTGGATGATCACTGCTCCATCGTGCAACGGCGCGCTCGGCCGGAAAATTGTCGCTAGTAGATCGTAGGAAAGCCGCGCGTCCATCGCCACGCCGCTCTCGATATAGGTCCGCAATCCAATCTCGCGCTCGATCACAATCAATGCGCCGGTCTGATGTTGCGAAAACAGATTTGCCGCCAGCACAATGTCGTCATACGAATCGCCTTCTACCGCCGAGCCGCGCAGAAAGCTGACCCGCCGTCCCACATCCGACAGCACGTGCCGGATCTCGGACTGAAACACCACAATCAAAGCAAACACCACATAAGGCAGCAGATGGCTGACCAGCCAGTTCAACGTAACCAGCTCGCCAATCCGCGCCAGGTAAAATGCCGCCGCCACTGCCGCCAGCCCGGCCAGCATCGGCGCCGCCCGCGTCCCCCGCATCATCGCCAGCACTTCGTAAATGATCAGCGCCACCAGTAGAATGTCGAGCACCGTAAACGACACGCGCGACCATGGCGCCATCATATGCATCGCCGGATCTCTCTGCCTCAGAACTTCAAACGTCGGAACTGAACATTCTAATGCAGCGTTGTTCAAGAGCGATTGTCATCCCGAACAAGCGTTCTTTGCGCAGTGAAGGATCTGGGCGAGCCGCGCGATGTGTCGCGTTTTTTGCGACACAATACTCGCGCGTTTGGCTCGCTTCCCTATTGTTTCTTGCTGCCGCTCGCGCCCGCTCCCGTCTTCTTCACCACCGCCGCAATCTCTCCCCGCGCCACCCGCGCTCGAATCTCATCCCCCGGCTTCACCCGCCCAGCATCCTTCACCAACTGCCCCGCACCGTCAAACACCAAAGCATACCCCCGCTCCAAAATCGCCAACGGAGACAGCGCCTCCAGCGCCCGGCCTATGCGTTCCAGGCGGACCTTATTTTGCAAAAGCTGATTCCGCATCGCAGCCGCCAAAGCCGCAGTCCCCGCCGCAAGTTCTCCCCGGATTCCCGCCAGCACTCGCCGCAAATCGTAATGCCGCACCGCCGCCGCCAGCGTTTCCCAACGCCGCCGCATCAACTCCAGCGCCTGCCGCTCCCCGCGCTCCAGCCGAAAAGTCAGATCATCCAGCTTCTGCTGCCGCTGCCGGATCAAATCCATCATGCGCGCAAACGCCCCGTCCTGCGCCCTTTCCATCAGCGCATGTCGCGCTTCGAGCAGCCGCCGCTCCATCGCCCGCGCCAGCCGCTCCGTGATTGACTGCGCCTGCGTCTCCACTTCCACCCGCGACCGGATCACCATCTCCGCTGCCGCCGAAGGCGTTGCCGCCCGCAGGTCCGCTACAAAATCCATAATCGTGAAGTCCGTCTCGTGCCCCACCGCCGAGATCACCGGAATTTCAGAAGCCGCCACCGCCCGCGCCAGTCCCTCATCATTGAACGCAGCCAGATCTTCCGCCGACCCTCCGCCGCGCCCCACAATAATCACTTCCACGCCGCGGCTCTCATCGCCGCGAAAGTCATTGAAATACTGCACCCCGGCCGCGACTTCCGCCGCCGCCGCGTCGCCCTGCACCTGCGCCGGATAAATCACCACATTCGCCGAGTGATGCCGCCTCTGCAAAATATTCAGGATGTCGCGCAGCGCCGCTGCCTGCGGCGAAGTCACAATCCCAATCCGCGACGGCAACGTCGGAATCGCTCTCTTCCGCTCCGCCGCAAACAATCCTTCCGCCTCCAGCTTCGCCTTCAGTTGCTCAAACGCAACCTGCAACCCTCCCGCACCCTTCGGCTCGATATACTCCGCCGCAATCTGCAACTCCCCGCGGTCTTCGTAAATTGTGACCCGCCCCCGCACCACCACCTGCATCCCGTCCGCCGGGCGAAATCGCAGCAACCGCGCCTTCGAACTGAACATCACCACCCGAATCTGCGCATCCCCATCCTTCAGCGTGAAATAAAGATGCCCCGAATCCGGCGCCCGGAAATTCGAGATCTCCCCCTCCACCCAAGCATCGGAATACTCCCGCTCCACATGAGTCCGCACCGCCGCAACCAAAGCGCGCACAGTCCAAACCCGCCGCTCCGGCGCCGCAAACCTGAACCCGAGTTGATCAGTCAGTGACATATGTCGGAAGAAAGCCGCGAAGCGGCGAAAGAATGCAGCCCAGGGCGCAAGCCCTGGGTAATCTCATATGCGGCGAACCAGCCCCGCAGGGGCGAAAGAAAAAAGCTTCACCTCCGCCACCGGCTCACCAAATACAACACAACCGAAAGCACCACACTCAACACCACCGAAGTAGCCAGCGGAAAATAAACCGTAGTATGTTTCCCGCGATACAAAAAATCCCCCGGCAGCCGCCCCAAAGGCAAGTTCGTTCGCCCCAGCAGCATCAGCACAATCCCCGCCACAACAATGACCGCTCCCAGCCCAACGAGCAGCTTACCCAGTTCCGTCATAACAATTCTCAACTCACCTCGCCCGATACACCGTCTTCCCCGCAACCATCGTCCACAAAACTTTCGTATCCCGCATCTCCTCGGGAGAAACCGTCAAGACATCGCGGTCCAGCAAAACCAGATCCGCCCGTTTCCCCGGAGCAATCGTTCCGATCGAATCCATATTCATAGCCCGCGCCGAATTCCGCGTATAGGCATAAAACATCGCCTCGCGCGGCATATCCTGCGCCGGATCGAGCACTCCCTCCGATCCCCTGCGCGTCTCCGCCTGATAAATCGCCCGAAAAACGTTCGCCGTCGAAACCGGCCAGTCGCTCGCCCCCGAAATAATCCCTCCACTATCCAAAATCGAACGTGCCGGATACTGCCACTTATAAATCTCCGGATCCAGATAAGGCTTCAGAATCTCGATCGTGTCCGGACTCGCCTCCGCCCAAAAAAGCTGCAGCGCGCTCACCACGCCCAACTCCTTGAACCGCGGAAAATCTTCCGGCTGCACAAACTGTTCATGCGTAATCGTATCCGGCAACCCCGAATTCCCATTCGCCTTGCGCGCCGCCGCAATCCCATCCAGCGCCGCCGTCACCGCCCCGTCGCCAATGGCATGCACATGAATAATCAATCCCTGCTTGTCCGCCGCAACACACAACTCCGCAAACTTCTTCGGCTCAAACAGCAGATCGCCATTGCGCCCCGTATTCCTGTACGGCTTGCTGAGATGCGCCGTCTGCGACGGAAACTCGACCACGCCATCGGCAAACACCTTGATCCCGGTCACGTGCAGATGAGGCACATTCTTGTATGCCGCGCGCGTCTTCTGCACCCCAGCCAGCTCCGTCACCGGATCCTTCGCAAACACCTGGGGAAACGCCACCACCTCCGAAGTCAGCTCACCCCGGTCGGCCAGCATCTTGTACGCCCGCAACACATAATCTTTCGCCAGCGGATCAAGCCACGCCGTGATCCCAAGGCTGTGGTTATATTCAAGAGCAGCCCGCCCCGCGGCCAGCAACTGATCAGCAGTGAACTCAGGCAGCAGCGGCTCGATTTTCTCCACGCCGGAGTCCACTAGAAATCCGTTCGGCCGCCCGTCTTTGTCGATGCCGTAATAGCCCCGCTCCCCAACCGAAAGTTTCTTCAGAAAATCAGCCGTGATGCCCGCCCGCTCCAACATTTCCCGATTCGCCCACGCCGTGTGCCCATCCATCCCGCGCAAAATAACGCTCTGCCTTTCGTAAACCCCCGTGCTGAACTCGGCATCCAGCACATCAGGATGCGACCAGAACTCGAGCGGCAGCCCGAGAACCTCAAGAATGTCGCCGCGCATGCCTTTTCCTGTTTTCCTCGCTTCGTCCACAAAAGGCGCCAGCTGATTGAGAGTCTCCACCTTGTCGCTGGCATCGGCCGAAATCAGGCTGAGTCCGCCGTCAATCGAGTGACTGTGCGAATCGATGAACCCAGGGAAAAGACTCTTCCCTTCCAGATCAATGCGCTCCGCCTTAGCGGACACCGATTTCAGCACCTCAACCAGGTTTCCGACCGCAATGATCTTTTCCCCGCGAATCGCCACCGCCTCCGCATAAGGATTCTGCGGATCGCCGGTGAACACTTTGGCGTTAAAGAAAACCCGATCCCCGGAATTCTCCTGCGCCCAAATCGAAGAGCCCGCCAGAAGAACGCATGCCGTAACCCAGAGCGCTACCACCAAACGCAGCGAAGTTCGCCTCACGGAACCATCCTCTCCCCAGCCGGCACCCAAGATTCACCAGCAGGCCCTAACCTCATTTTCCCCTCCTACCACAGCCCGGCTGCCGACCGGGAAAACCACCGTGTTCCCGCTTCCCGCGGCCCATCCCGCCTGTACCAACGAGTTTGTCTTACCCGAGGGAACCTGCCATAATGCCATTACTGCGGGCGTAACAGCAGAGATTCAGCAAGCGCCAACCTCCTCCCGCCACTCCGTCCGCTGTACCCAGCCCCGCTAAAAGCCGCGCCCCGGAGGTCTCATCATGCCGCTCTCCCGACATTTTGTCACGCGACTCATCTTAACCGCCTTCTCCGTTTCCTGCTGTTTCGCCGGCGGCGCATCCCTCGCGTTCTCCCAAAACGTCCTCACCTACCACAACAGCACTCTCCGCTCGGGACTCAATTCCTCCGAGACCGCGCTTACTCCAAGCAATGTCAATTCCGCATCCTTCGGAAAGCTATTCACTCTCTCCGTCGACGGCTTGGTCGACGCCGAGCCTCTTTATCTCTCAGCAGTTCCCATCCCCGGCAACGGCACCCACAACCTCGTTATTGTCGCCACCGAACACGACTCGGTCTATGCTTTCGACGCCGACACCGGCTCGCCCATCTGGCACATCACCACTCTCAAGTCGGGCGAAACTCCATCCGACGATCGCGGCTGCTCCCAGGTCACGCCAGAAATCGGAATCACCTCCACCCCCACCATCCGCCCCACCGGGTCGAACGCCGTTATCTACACCGTCGCCATGTCCAAGGATTCTTCCGGTGACTATCATCAGCGCCTGCACGCTCTCAACGCCGAAACCGGCAGCGAACTCTACAAAGGTCCCGTCGACATTACCGCCAAATTCCCCGGCACCGGCGATAATAGTTCCGGCGGCGACGTCGTCTTCGATCCTGCCCAATACAAGGAACGCTCCGGTCTGCTGCTTACCGGCGGCGTGGTTTATCTGGCCTGGGCCTCACACTGCGACATACGTCCCTACACCGGCTGGATCATGGGCTACAGCGCGACCACCCTCGCCCAGCAAAGTGTCATCAACGTCACGCCCAACGGCAATGAAGGCGCGATCTGGGGCGCAGGCGGAGGTCTCACCGCCGACAATCTCGGCAGCATCTTTTTCCTCGACGCCAACGGCATCTTCGACACCGCCTTGAAATCCGGATTCCCCAGCAGCGGCGATTACGGCAACGCTTTCATTAGACTCACAACCAGCGGCGGCTTAGCCGTCGCCGACTATTTTGAGATGGACAACGGCGTCACGGAAAGTGACGGAGATGTTGACCTGGGCTCCGGGGGAGCCATTTTGCTTGCCCCAATGAAAGACGCCTCCGGCAACACATGGGATCTTGCCGCCGGCGCCGGCAAAGACGGCAACCTCTACCTCGTCAATCGCAACTCTATGGGAAAGTTCAATTCCGGCAGCAACAAGATCTACCAGGAACTCTCCGGAGCCTTGCCGGGCGGCATCTGGTCCTCACCCGCCTTCTCCGGCAGCAAATTGTATTTCGGCCCGGTGGGCCAGCCCATTCTCGCTTTTCAGTTCAAGAACGCCAAGCTGCTGACCACTTCAGTAGCCAAGACCAGCAATGCATTCGCTTATCCCGGAGCCACTCCCAGCATCTCCTCGAACAACGGTGCAAATGCCATCGTCTGGGCAGCGGAAAATACTAATCCCGCCGTCCTGCACGCCTACAACGCAACCAATCTGCAGGAGCTTTACAACACCAACCAGGCCGCCGATTCACGCGATCACTTTGGTGCCGGCAACAAGTTCATCACTCCCATGATCGCCAACGGCAAAGTCTACGTGGGCACAACCAACGGCGTCGGCGTATTCGGCTTGCTTCCAAAATAAATCTTTGCTTGGATTAATTCTCCGGCAGATTCTTGCCCAGGCAAGTCCTACTTCAGCCCGCTTACCACGTACGCTTCCGACAAAGTCCGCACATAGAGATACGCATACGCACTCCCGTCGCTCGAGAGGTGAGGCGGCGCCAGCGACGCACCCTGCGCCCCCACCCCTGCCCCAAAGCTTTTCCACGGTTCCATTTTCCCAGTCTGTATATTCGCCCGAGAGACCTGCACGGCCTTCGCGCCGCGCTTCAGCGGAGCCACATACACCGACTGCCCGTCCTGCGTCCACCCAATCACGTAATCTTTCGATTCGAGCCCTGGTATCGGACGGAAATCGCTCTTTTCCAGCGACCAGATACCTCGTTTCCCATCGGCTGCACGCACCGCGACGCTCTTCCCATCCGGCGAGAGTTGAACCCCGCCCATGCCCTCGGGAGTGACGGCCTTCGAATCTCCATTGCTCAGGTCGATCACATAGTCGCGTCCGCCGTGCCCGGTTTCAATCCCATAAGCCAGCAGGTGCTTGCCATCCGGAAAAAACTGGGCCCCGTCGTAGGTGACGGCATCGTGCGTGAGTTGTCTCGTTTCGCCCGCTCCCGTCGGCACCAGGTTCAGTGGTCCGCCCTTGGCCCGTCGTGTAATCGCCCATTTTGTGTCCGGCGAGATGGCCATCGCGACGCCCTCGCCGATCCGCGCTGGAGGCGACCCATCTGTATCGCGCAGATACACCGTGTAATTCGGACCTCCACCGTCGCCTTCTTCTTCAAATAAGATCTTCCGCCCGTCGCGGCTCATGTCGCGCAGTTCCGACCATCCAAACCAACCCAGCTCGTTCTCTTCTTTTCCACCCGGCGCCATGCCCCGAATATCGAGCCTCTGGTGATTCGCCACTGTCAGTACCGTTCCATTCCGCATGTCTTCCAGCCACATCCCTCCGGGCACGTTGGTGATCGTTCGCAGCTTGCCGGAAAGCGTAACGGCGCGCGGGTTCGAAGCCTCACCCGTATTCGTCGAGGTAAACCAGATCTCATCCCCGGCCGGAGACCACAAAATGCCTTGTAACGAAGTCCAGCCCGAAGAAAGTTTCTTCTCTGGTTCCTTGCCATCGGTGCCAATCACCGCAAGCGAACCCTCGTCGTCGCCCCCAGGGTTTTCATGATCGGCAAAAGCGATCCACTTCCCGTCCGGCGAAATCTTCGGGTGGCTGATCCAGTTGATGGTGTCCAGCAGAACCTTGCCCGTGGGATATTCCAGATGCCAATGATTATTCTCCGGGACGTAACGGGTGATCGCCATGTTCTCGCCGTTCGCCGACCAGTCGGCGTCCCCTACATTTTCAAGCACCTCGTGCGGCGTTCCCCCGCTCAGCGGGACCCGCGCCAGCGTCCCGCTTCGCGCGTAGCCGCCATGAAACACGGTGTTGACCCGAATCGCCAGTTCTCCGCCCTTCGAAATCGCAAGCAGTTCCGCATCTTTAATTCCCAGTTCGCGCGACCCCGGATCATCCGTGCGCGACATGTAAAGCTCGAACGTGCCGCCATCCCATGCCGCGCTGTAAACGATACTGCCGTCCGGCGTAAACCGCGCATTCCCGATCGCGCCCGTCCGAAAAGTAATTTGCTGGTACTCGGCCATCGGCGCCGGACCGCCCCCGCGGCTACCCAGCCACCACCCCACACCCAGCATTACCAGCGCGAGTCCCAACCCGCCCGCGATCCCAGCCAGCAATTTGCCTCGCGGCCGTCCACTCCCCGCCGCCGCGACCGCGGCTCGCGCCGTCGTGCCCGAAACTCCCGTGAGATGCTCGAGGTCGAACGCGATATCGCTTGCCGAGTG
>JBAPPL010000004.1:152500-154003 GCA_049280095.1 Candidatus Sulfotelmatobacter sp.
TTCGATCCCGGTCAGCTCCACCAGAATAGTAGCGCCGGCGTCCCGTCGGCTGTGGCGTAGGCGGAATAGCCCCGTAGGGGCGACCGATAATAGCCCGGCGCTTGAGCGCCGGGTAGAGCGAAAAGCCGGGAACGAGTCCCGTAGGGACGGCACGAATCGCAGGAGGCAGCAATGAGATTGGTCGATGCAATCACAAGCTTAGGCGGCCTTCTGGTCCCGATCGTAGCAATCCTCGTGGGCGGCGCAATAGCCATCACCGCGATGATCATCCGCCACCAGGAGCGCATCGCCAAGATCGAACGCGGCATCGACCCCGACGCTGGATCGCCAAGAAGCTGAACGGTTTTACTGAGAACTGAGAACCAGAACTGAGAACTACTAGAACTGAGAACTACTAGAACTGAGAACTACAAGATCAGCCTGATGTTGGGCGTCAAACGCGACAACCGTGATTCCGTTCACGGTCCAATGAAAGTCGTTTTGACGCCGAACATTGGGTTGGAGGAATTCTGGAGTTTGCACACTCTGGAATAAGCAAGACCCATACCCGCACACGCGGGGTTTGTCAGCGCAAGCTGATGAGGACGATATTTGACAACTGAATAGATTGGGTAAATACAAGGCGACGTAAATTTTTATGAGTGCCTGAGAGAAGCTGCTGGTGCGCATGGCGTTTAATAGGCGCGTGTGCGCGATGAGCAGCAATAAAGGCCCATAGAGTTTAAGCGGCGTGTTGGATTTGCGAAACTCGGGACTCGCGTCTCGAGACTAGCAACTCCAGTGTGTCGAGTAAATTTTGTGGTCAAGCTACTAAGGGCGCATGGTGGATGCCTTGGCAGAAGCAGGCGATGAAGGACGTGGCAAGCTGCGATAAGCTTCGGGGAGCCGCAAGCAGGCATTGATCCGGAGATTTCCGAATGGGGAAACCCACGGAGGTGAACCCTCCGTACGGCGTGATGAATCCATAGTCACGCTCGAGCGAACCCTGGGAAGTGAACCATCTCAGTACCAGGAGGAAAAGAAAGAAACCTCGATTGCGAAAGTAGCGGCGAGCGAAATCGCAACAGCCTAAACCGGTTAGACCTTCGGGTTCAACCGGGGTTGTAGGGTCGACAACAGTAGAGTTACCAATTCAGTCCTTAACCGAAGCCCTCTGGAAAGAGGGGCCATAGAGTGTGATAGCCACGTAGGTGAAAAGGAACTGAACTCGAAGTCGATACCTGAGTACCGCGGAGCACGAGAAACTTTGCGGGAAGCTACGGGGACCATCCCGTAAGGCTAAATACTAGCTTCTGACCGATAGTGAACCAGTACCGTGAGGGAAAGGCGAAAAGAACCCCTGCGAGGGGAGTGAAATAGTACCTGAAACCGTGTGCCTACAAACGGTGGGAGGACTATGCGGCGCAAGCCGAAAGTCTGACCGCGTGCCTATTGCATAATGAGCCGGCTAGTTATTCTTGTCAGCAAGGTTAAGCGAAAGCGAGCCGCAGCGAAAGCGAGTCC
>JBAPPL010000005.1:0-122773 GCA_049280095.1 Candidatus Sulfotelmatobacter sp.
TCCTGACGAAAGAAGAAGGCGGGCGGCATACACCGTTCTTCAAGGGATACCGTCCGCAGTTTTATTTGCGGACTACGGATGTGACCGGAGTGGCGGAACTTCCCGCGGGCACGGAGATGGTGATGCCCGGGGACAATGTTTCGCTGGTGATTGAGCTGATCACGCCGGTGGCGATGGAGAAGGGGTTGCGGTTTGCCATTCGCGAAGGCGGACACACGGTAGGCGCGGGAACGATTGCGGAGATTGTGACGTAGGGAAGCGCGCCGAACGCGCGAGTTAGCATTCTCGCAAAGAACGCGAGAATGATCGCGCGGCGCGTCCAGATCCTTCGCGAGACAAAAAAGCGTCTCGCTCAGGATGACAACTAAACAATGCGGCTTGCTTCTTGCCGCTGGTTCTTTCCTTCCGGAGACGCCGGGAGGGGTTAGAGAGAGTGAAGCGTGATTGGAAAAGAAAGAATTCGCATCCGGTTGAAGGCTTACGACTACCGCATTCTGGATCAGTCGACGGGCGAGATCGTGGAAACCGCGCGGCGCACCGGGGCCCAGATTGCGGGGCCGATTCCGTTGCCTACGATGAAGAACAAGTACTGCGTGCTGCGGTCGCCGCACGTGGATAAGAAGTCGCGGGAGCAGTTTGAGATCCGCACGCACAAGCGTTTGCTCGATATTCTCGAGCCTACGCAGCAGACGGTGGATGCTTTGATGAAGCTGGATCTGCCGGCGGGCGTCGATGTGGAGATTAAGGCTTTCGGCAAGGAACATAAATAGCTTCTAGCTCCTAGCTTCTAGCTAGGTCTGAGCTCCCAGCCAATAGCCGTCGCAAGCGACGAGCCATGCTGGGTGGAGACGAAGATGGCAACTCGAGTTACTGGCATTCTGGGCAAGAAGGTTGGGATGACGCAGCTGTTTGACTCGAAGGGCGATGTGCGCCCGGTCACGGTGCTGCAGGCTGGTCCTTGCGTGATTACGCAGCATAAGTCGGCTACGCGGGATGGTTACGAGGCGGCGCAGATTGGGTTGGTGGAGTTTGTGAAGGAGTCGCGGCTGACCAAGCCGGCGCGCGGACACCTGGCGAAAAACAATCTTCCTCCGGTGAAGTTCATGCGCGAAGTGCCGCTGGAAACCGACGGCGCTGCCGACAGCGACGTCACGGTGAAAGTGGGCGACCGGGTGCTGGTCGAGATTTTTGAAGGCGAGAAGTTTGTTGACATCGTGGGAGTCAGCAAGGGCAAAGGTTTTCAGGGTGTGGTGAAGCGGCATCATTTTGGCGGCGGTCCGAAGTCGCATGGATCGATGTTTCAGATTACGGGATCGATTGGATCGTCGGCATTTCCTTCGCGCGTGTTCAAGGGAATGCGCATGTCGGGGCACATGGGTCACGATCGGGTGACGCAGCGCAATTTGCGCGTGCTGGGTGTGGATAAGGACGAGAATCTTTTGGTGGTCGAAGGCAGTGTGCCGGGGCCGCAGGGCGGGTACATCGTGATCATCAAGGCGAAGAAGCCACCCAGAGAGCGGCGTGGATTTGCGGGTTCGGCTACGGTCGATCCGTTGAAGGCGGCGAAGCGAGCGGCGAAGAAAGCTTAATAAATCAGTACCTAGTATCCAGTAGCTAGTACCGAGAAAGCAATATGGCATCGATAGACATTCACGATTTAAGCGGTAAGAAGGTCGGGACCTTCGATCTCGCCGATGAGATTTTCGGCGCTGTGAACGAAGATCTGCTGTGGGAAGCGGTGAAGCATTACCGTGCCGGGCAGCACCGCGGCACGCACGCCACCAAGGCTCGCTGGCAGGTTTCCGGGTCGGGCAAGAAACTGTGGAAGCAGAAGGGCACGGGACGGGCGCGCATTGGCTCGATCCGGTCGCCACTGTGGAGGCACGGAGCTACGGTGCACGGTCCGACGCCGCGGTCTTACGACTATGCGTTCCCCCGAAAGAAGTTATTGGGCGCGTTACGCTCGGCGCTGGCTTCGAAGTTTGCCGATGGCAAGCTGACGGTGGTGAATTCGCTCGAACTGAAGGACGCGAAGACGAAAGCGTTCCGAGAGGCGCTGGATGCGCTGAAAGTTGAGAAAACGGTGCTGATCGTGGAAGCGCCGAACGCAGCGAACCGGAATCTGGAACTTAGCGCGCGGAATATTGAAGGGCTGGAGTTGATCGCGGGGAATGAAGTTCATCCTTATCACTTGCTGAAGTATGACCGCGTGATTTTCTCGCATCCCGCGATTGAGAAGTTGCAGCTGACGTTGAAAGATAGTCTGCCGAAGCGGCAGCGCAAGGCAGCGAAAGAAGAAGGCGCGAAGAAGGCGTCGGCGGCTCCGCGGAGGCGTACGCGGCATGAAAAAGCGGCGGAGGTGGCCTAGGGCCTAATCAATATGAAATCCGCATACCAGATTATTCGGCGTCCGGTGATTACGGAAAAAGGATTGGCGATCAAGGAGCACCAGAACACGCTGGTGTTCCAGGTTGCGCCCAAGGCTACGAAGACGGAAATCAAGCAAGCCGTGCAAACGATTTTTAAGGTGAAGGTGTTCTCCGTGCGCACGGCTACCTATCCGGGGAAAGAACGGCGGCGGGGGAAGTTTGCCGGGTATCGTGCGGACTGGAAGAAGGCTTATGTGCGGCTGCGGGCCGGAGAGAAGATGCCGGAGTACGCGCAGAATTTGTAATGGGCGGCGGGAAGCAGATTCCTCACCGGGCTTTGCCCGGTTGGGAATGACAAGCGATTTTAGCTGAGAGCAGATTTATGGCAATTAAGACATATCGACCTACTACGCAGACGCTGCGGTATCGCACGACGATCGTCAACGACGATATTACGACGCAGCATCCGCATAAGCCGCTGGTGGAAAAGAAGCAGCGCACGGGCGGACGACGCAATTCGGGCGACATTACGAGCTGGCACCGGGGCGGCGGACACAAGCAGAAGCTGCGCATCATTGATTTCAAGCGCGAGAAGGCGGGGATTCCTGCGACGGTGACTACGATCGAATACGATCCCAACCGGTCGGCGCGGATTGCACTGTTGGCGTATGCCGACGGCGAGAAGCGCTACATCCTGCAGCCTGAGGGTTTGAAGGTGGGGCAGAAGGTTGTGAGCGGACCTGAGGCGGACATTCTTGTGGGCAACGCGTTGCCGTTGCGCAATATTCCGCCTGGGACCTCGATTCACAATCTCGAATTGAAGCCGGGCAAAGGGGCGCAGATGGTGCGCTCCGCAGGCGGAGCGGCGCAGCTGATTGCGAAGGAATCGGATTACGCGCTGGTAAAATTGCCTTCGGGCGAGACGCGGAAGATTTCGCAGGATTGCATGGCGACCATCGGGCAGGTGGGAAATCTGGATCACGAGAACATCACCATCGGCAAAGCCGGACGCATGCGCTGGATGGGCTGGAAGCCCGTCAACCGCGGCGTTTCGATGAATCCAGTGGACCATCCGCATGGCGGTGGTGAGGGGAAGACTTCCGGAGGGCGGCATCCGGTAACGCCTTGGGGACAGCCGACGCGGGGTTATAAGACGCGGAATAACAAGCGGACGGATAAGTTTATTGTGAACCGGCGGGCGAAGTAGCACTGCCGGCGGAAGCAGATTCCTCTGGCCGCTTTGCGGCCTTCGGAATGACAAAGTTCGTTTGAGGTCGAGACAATTTTATGGCACGTTCAACCAAGAAGGGCGCGTTTGTGGATGGCTTCCTGATGTCGCGAGTGGAGGGCATGAACTCGCGCAACGAGAAGAAAGTCTTGCGCACGTGGTCGCGGCGTTCCACCGTGGTTCCGGAGATGGTGGGGCACACCATTGCGGTGCACAACGGCAAGAAGTTTATTCCCGTGTACGTCACCGAGAATATGGTGGGGCACAAGCTGGGCGAGTTCAGCTTCACGCGCAACTTCAAGGGCCACTCGATGCGGGCGGCTACGGAAGTGGCGGCGAAGCCGGCGGGCATTCCGGGAGGTCCGGGAGCGATTACTCCGTCGGCACCGGCGGCACCGGCGCCGAAGGCATAAGGGGACAGTGATGGAATTCCGAGCGGAAATGCGTTACTTGCGAGTGTCGCCGCAGAAGGCGCGCCTGGTGCTGGAGTTGATCAAAGGGCGCAAGGTGGAAGAAGCGCGCAACACACTGCTGTATACGAAGAAGCGGGTGGCGGCGCACGTGGGCAAGCTGCTGCAGTCGGCGCTCGACAACGCGAACTTTCTCAGCGCGGAGAAGAATCTGGATGTTGAGATCGACAACTTGTACGTGAAGACCGCAATTGCGAACGACGGGCCGCGCATGAAGCGCATTCGTCCAGCGCCGCAGGGGCGGGCCTACCGGTATCAGCGGCGGATTTCGCACATCACGCTGGTGCTGGCGGAGCGTGGGAACGGGGCGGGTCGCGTTTCTGGTGAAGAGCGGACGGCCGCTGCGGCTCCGCCTAAACGACGTGCGCCGGTGGCGAAAAAGTCGGCTGGCGCTTCGAAGAAGAGCAAGGTGGCCGCGAAGTAGGGATAGAGTCCCCATTTCTCGCGCAAAGAACGCGCGAGAAATGGGGCACCCGATGAAGTGAGGCAAAAAGCAGGTTCCTCACCCGCGCTTTTCGCGGGTTCGGAATGACAAGAGTTTTTGCATGGGTTTCGGATCGATTAGGAGAAGCAATGGGACAAAAAGTCCATCCTTATGGTTTTCGGCTTGGTTACACGAAGCCGTGGAAGTCGCGCTGGTTTGTGGAGCGGGACTACGACAAGCTGCTGTTTGAAGACATCAAGCTGAAGAGCGAGCTCAAGGACAAGCTGAAGTCGGCGGGCGTGAGTTCGATTGAGATCGAGCGGCCGGGCAACAAGCTGCGGATCATCATCAAGACGGCGCGGCCGGGAATCATTATCGGGCGCAAGGGCGCGGAAATCGACAAACTGAAGGGCGATTTGCAGAAACGCACGTCGCGCGAGGTGTTTGTCGACATCCAGGAAGTGCACAAGCCGGAGCTTGATGCGCAGCTGGTTTCTGAGGCGATTGCGTTGCAGCTGGAAAAGCGCGTTGGATTCCGGCGCGCCATGCGCAAAGCGGTGGATTCGGCGCTGCGCTTTGGTTGCAAGGGGATCAAAGTGCGGGTGAGCGGTCGGTTGAATGGAAATGAAATCGCGCGCTCGGAGTGGTATTTGCAGGGGCGGTTGCCGTTGCACACGCTGCGGGCTGACATTGAATATGGCTTTTCAGAAGCCAGAACGACTTACGGCGTGATCGGTGTGAAGGTCTGGGTGTACAAGGGCGAGATTCTTCCGACCAAGAAGCGCGAGCAGCAGACGGGTGTGGGAGCGTTTTAGGGAAGCTTCGATCGCTGGCGGGTTCCGCGGAGTGCGAGATCCTTCGCGGCAAAGAGCGGCGCTCAGGATGACAACGCGAGGTAAGGCGTCTCGCTCAGGATGACAGGGCTAGTGGGTGGCGGCAAAAGAGAGCTGACTTTATGTTGATGCCGAAGAAAGTTAAGTACCGCAAGCAGCAGCGCGGACGCATGACCGGCAAAGCCTGGCGCGGCAGCACGCTGGCGTTTGGCGACTTCGGGCTGAAGGTGCTCGAGCCCGGTTGGATTACCGACCGGCAGATTGAGGCCAGCCGCGTGGCCATGACCCGCTTTGTGAAGCGTGGCGGAAAGATCTGGATCCGGGTTTTTCCCGACAAGCCGGTGACCAAGAAGCCGGCCGAAACCCGTATGGGCAAGGGCAAGGGCGCGCCTGATCATTGGGTCGCGGTAGTGCGTCCGGGAAAGATTCTGTTTGAGATGGAAGGGGTCACGCACGCGGACGCAAGCGAGGCGATGCGGCTGGCGTCGCACAAGTTGCCGCTGCGCACGACCTTTGTGAAGCGGGAGACGGCGCACTAAGAAACCGCTATCAGCTTTCAGCCGTCAGCTATTAGTAAGAGCGGCGGTGGAAAAGCTGAGAGCTGATGGCTGAAAGCTCTTAAGGAATTTATGAAATCCGACAAGATTCGCAATCTAACCGACGCCGAGCTGCAGCATCAGGGGCAGGACCTGGCGGACCAGTTGTTCAAGCTGAAGTTTCAGCTGAACATGGGGCAGACTGAGAGCCTGAAGAAGATTCGCGGGCTGCGCAAAGACATTGCGCGAGTGAAGACAATTCTGGGCGAGCGCACACGCTTGGCCGCAACGGAGAAACGCTGATGGCGGAAACCGCAACCAAGAAGTCCGCAACACCGCCGAGCGAGCAGGTGCAGGGCCGGCGCAAGGAAGTGGTAGGAGAAGTGGTTTCGAACAAGATGGCCAAGACCATCGTGGTGCAGGTGACGCGCAAGAAGGCGCATCCGTTCTACGGGCGGGTGGTGGCGCGCAATAAGAAATTTTACGCGCACGATGAGAAGAATGAAGCGCATGTGGGCGACGTGGTGCGGCTGGAAGAGACGCGTCCGCTCTCGAAGTTGAAGCGCTGGAAGTTGAAGGACATTGTGCGCAAGACGGCGCTGGTGCCGGAGATCGTGCTGGAGCAGGACGTTAAGTAAGGATGCGAGCCAAGCGCGCGATTGTTGCGTCGCGAAGAACGCGACGCTTCGCGCGGCTCGCCTGGGTCCTTCGCGAGACAAAAGGCGTCTCGCTCAGGATGACATGAGTTAACGGGAGATTGAAGCCATGGCTGTGATGATGAGAAGCATGCTGGAGGTGGCCGACAACTCCGGCGCCCGCAAGCTGCAGATGATTCTGCCGCTGGGGGGCTCGACCGGGCTGAATGCCGGCCTCGGCGACATAATCACCGCCGCGGTGAAGGAAGCGGCTCCCGACGGGCAGGTGCAGAAGGGCAAAGTGGTGAAGGCCGTGATTGTGCGCACGCGCAAGGAGCATCGGCGGCGCGACGGGACTTACATCCGTTTTGACCAGAATGCCGCGGTGCTGATCAACGATGCGGGCGAGCCGGTGGGGACGCGCGTGTTTGGCCCGGTGGCGCGGGAACTGCGCGAGAAGAAGTTTTTGAAGATTGTGTCATTGGCGCCTGAGGTGATTTGAGGGAGGTTTCAGTGTTTCAAGGTTTCAAGGTGCCTTGAATCAGTGGAAATCTTGGAGAGCGGTGGTTCGACATTGAAACTTTGAAATGTGAGAGACCTTGAAACTTTGAATTTATGAGAACTGTCAGCACAGTACACAAGCGAGTGGATATTCGCCGCAACGATACCGTGAAGGTGATTACGGGGCGGGACAAGGGCAAGGAAGGACGCGTGCTGCGCGTGTTTCCCGACGACGCCAAACTTTTGGTCGAACACGTGATGGTGGTGAAGAAGCACGTGCGGCCGAATCCGCAGCGCAACATTGCGGGCGGCATTGCCGAGCAGGAGAGCCGGATCGCTGTTTCCAATGTGCAACTGGTGTGCACGAGCTGCGGGCCGGTGCGCATTGGACACGAAGTGCGCGGCGACCGCAAGGTGCGGGTTTGCAAGAAGTGCGGAACGACGCTGGATAAGTAAATTTGGCGATTGGGTAATTGACTAATTTTGTAATTTGAAACCACCGAAGGGCGGGTTTTCAATTACGAAATTACCCGATTACAAAATTACTAAATGGTTCGGGAGACGCGATGGCTAAAGACAAGAAATCGTCGAAGGATTCAGCGCAGGAGCAGAAGGCTCCGGAGCAGGCGCGGCACAGCGCGAAGGAACGGCCGCGGCTGCGCGCGAAGTTCGATAAGGAAGTGGCTCCGGCACTGTTGAAGGAACTGGAGCTTACGAATGCGATGGCGGTTCCACGGCTTAACAAGATCGTGGTGAACATGGGCATGGGCGAGGCCACGCAGAATTCGAAGGTGATGGATCCGGCGGTGAACGAGTTGGGCCAGATCACCGGACAGAAGCCGATCATCACCAAGGCGAAGAAATCGATTGCAGCATTCAAGGTGCGCGAAGGGCAAGCTATTGGAACCATGGTTACGCTGCGCGGCGACCGCATGTATGAATTTTTCGACCGGCTGGTGAACATTGTTCTGCCGCGGGTGCGCGACTTCAAGGGAGTTTCGACCAAGTCGTTTGATGGGCGGGGAAATTATACGATCGGGCTGCACGACCAGTTGATCTTTCCGGAGATCTCCTATGAGAAGGTCGACAAGCAAAAGGGTATGAACGTCACGATCGTGACTACGGCGGCGAATGACAACCAGGCGCGGACTTTGTTGAAGCATCTGGGGATGCCGTTTCGAGCTTAAGGCAAAGTTTCAGGGTTTCAAAGTTTAAAGGTTTCCGATAGACGGCTGGAAGGCCAGGAGTTGAAGGCTAAAACATGGCAACAATGGCAAAGCGAGTTAAGGACGGCACCGAGCAGACTCAGCGCCCGGCGAACGTAAAGAAGCCTAAATTTTCCACGCGCCAGCACAACCGCTGCAAACGCTGCGGACGGCCGCGCGCGTATCTGCGGAAGTTTGGCTTGTGCCGCATGTGTTTCCGGCAACTGGCGCTGCTGGGGGAGATTCCGGGAGTGTCGAAGTCGTCGTGGTAGCTTTCGCGCGGAGTTCGTGGAGCGGGAGATCCTTCGCGAGACAAAAAGCGTCTCGCTCAGGATGACAAGGCGCAATAGGGATGAGTATCAAGGTGTAAGCGAGCCGCTGCGGGTTCTCCGCTGGGTGCGGAGCGAACGGGTGGCGAGAGGAGAAGCAAACGATGAGGTTGACCGATCCGGTCGCAGATATGCTGACGAGGGTGCGGAACGCGCTGCAGGCGCGGCACCAGAAGGTGGACGTTCCGGCTTCCCGGCTGAAGGTGGAGATTGCCCGCATCCTGAAGGAAGAGGGTTACATCTCGAATTTCAAGGCCACAGAAGAAGAAGGCCACAAGGTCATCCGGATTTATTTGAAATATGGCGCGCACAACGAGGCGGCGATTTCGAAGGCGGAGCGCGTGTCGCGCCCGGGCTGCCGGGTCTATGTGCGGCGCAGCGAGATTCCTCGCGTGCTGGGCGGGATGGGGATCAACATTCTTACGACGCCGCGCGGAGTGATGACGGGACGCCAGGCGCGCAAGGAAGGCGTGGGAGGCGAGTTGTTGTGCGAGATCTGGTAAAGCAGCTTCTAGCTACTAGCTTCTGGCTGCTAGCTAATCACGCTGCGAGAAATAAAAGGACTGAACGAAAGAGTAAATCACTGATGAAGCGCCTGGCTAGAAGCTAGGAGCTAGAAGCTAGAAGCTCTTATGTCACGAATTGGAAAAAAGCCGATCCCGATCCCCAAAGGGGTGACGGTTAAAGTTGAAGGCAACACTGTGCTGGTGCAGGGGCCGAAGGGCAAGCTGGATACGGCTCTTCCCGCGGGCATCAAGGTGGAACAGAAGGATGGCAACATTGTCGCCATCCGCGAGAATGATTCGCAGGCTGCTTTGCATGGGCTGGCGCGCGCGCTGGTGAATAACGCCGTCGAGGGCGTGACCAAGGGCTGGACGCGAGATCTCGAGATCGTCGGCATCGGCTATCGCGCCGAGATGAAGGGCAAAGGGACGGTGGTGTTCAACCTGGGGTATTCGCATCCCATTGAATATCCGCTTCCGACTGGAGTTGAGGCGGCGGTTGATCCCAAGCAGACCAAGATTTCGCTGACTGGAATCGACCGGCAGCAGGTGGGCCAGGTGGCGGCGGAAATGCGGTCGCTGCGTCCGCCGGATCCATATAAGAATAAGGGTGTGCGGTATGCGGGTGAGCGGTTGAAGAAGAAAGTAGGCAAGACCGGCGCGAAGTAGGCGCAGTCGTTACTGCCCGGTAGAGGACAGAGTTTATGTTTACGAAGAAATCGAAGAACCAGAAGCGCGAGCACATTCATGACCGCATCCGCAAGAAGATGCAGGGAACGGCGGAGCGTCCGCGGCTGAATGTGTACCGTTCGCTGAATCATATTTATGTGCAAGTGATCGACGACCTGAACGGCAAGACGCTGGTGTCGGCGAGTTCGGCTGAGGGCAAGAAAGAAGAACGGCGAACCGGCGGGAACGTGGCGGCGGCGAAGGCCCTGGGCAAGACGATCGCGGAGCGGGCCAAGGCCAAGGGCGTGAGCAAGGTGGTGTTTGACCGCGGCGGCTACATTTATCACGGACGGGTGAAGGCGCTGGCTGATGCGGCGCGCGAAGCGGGATTGCAATTCTAGAAATTTGGGAATTTGGTAATCGGGTAATTTGGTAATTTGAAACCCAGTGTGAGTGGGTTCGATTGCAAAATTACCAAATTGCAAAATTACAAAATTACGAAATTAGGTTTCAGAATGCCAACAGTAATTAAGAAGCTCGATCCGAATTCGTTTCAGTTGAAAGACCAGGTGGTGGCCATCAACCGCGTCACCAAAGTGGTGAAGGGCGGCAAGAACCTTTCGTTTGCCGCGCTGGTGGTGGTGGGCGATCCCTCGGCGGCGGTGGTGGGACATGGTGCGGGCAAGGCCAAGGAAGTTCCGCAGGCCATTCGCAAGGCGATCGAGGCGGCGAAGAAGAATCTGATCAAGGTGAACTTGACGCAGACTTCGATTCCTCACCTGATCGTGGGACGCTATGGCTCCGGCAGGGTGCTGCTCAAGCCGGCTCCGGAAGGTACGGGAGTGATTGCCGGGGGAGCGGTGCGAGCGGTGATGACCTCGGTGGGAATCCAGAATGTGCTGACCAAGTCGATCGGGACGACCAATCCGCACAACGTGATCAAGGCGACGTTCGACGCGCTGCGACATTTGAAGAGCCGCGAGAGCGTTGCTGCGATGCGCGGGAAGTCGATGCAGGAACTTTAGAAAGTACCTAGTACCCAGAAACGGCGCTTGGGATTGAGGAATTGACAATGACGACGAAGAAACCGAAAGCGGTTGCTGGAAAGATTCACCTGAAGTGGGTGGTTTCTTCCATTTGCGCCCCAGTGAAACAGAAGCAGGTTGTGAAGGGGTTGGGATTCACGCGGTTGAACCAGGTGATCGAACGTCCGGACAATGCGGCGATTCGCGGCATGGTGGCCAAGGTTCCGCATCTGGTGGAGATCTTGAAGTAGGGAAGCGCGCCAAACGCGCGAGTTAGCATTCTCGCAAAGGACGCGAGAATGTTCGCGCGGCGCGCCCAGATCCTTCGCGAGACAAAAGGCGTCTCGCTCAGGATGACAGAGATTAGAGGTTCGAGATCATGAATTTATCCAATATTCGAGCACCGAAGAATGCTACCGAGAAGCGCAAGCGCGTGGGGCGCGGGATGGGCTCTGGCATGGGCAAGACCTCGACCCGCGGACACAAGGGGCAGCGCTCGCGAACTGGTATGCGCCTGATCCGCGGGTTTGAAGGCGGACAGATGCCGTTGCACCGGCGCATGCCGAAGCGCGGTTTCACCAACATCTTCCGCAAGGAATTCAACATCGTCAGCCTGGAGCGGCTGGTGGCGCTGGGCGCGGAACTGCACGCCGCGCCGATTACGCCCGAGGTGCTGCGCAAGGCGGGAGTGATCAAGGCGAAGCATCCGGTGAAGATTCTGGGCGACGGCGATCTGACGATTGCGATCACCGTGCACGCGCACAAGTTTTCGAAGTCAGCACAGGAAAAAATCACCAAGGCGGGCGGCAAGTTTGAGGTCTTGCAGTAATGGCGGCTGAGAGTGGAGTGTTTCCAATCTGGGGGAAGATGGCGAACATCTTCCGCATCCCTGACCTGCGCAAGCGGGTTCTGTTTACATTGGCGATGCTCGCGGTTTACCGGCTGGGCGGGCACTTGCCCACGCCGGGGGTGAACTTCCTCAAGCTCGAACAGTATTTCAATCAGAACGCCGGATCGCTGCTGGGGTTCGTCGATCTGTTTTCCGGCGGCAATCTGCGCCGCCTCACTCTCTTTGCTCTGGGCATCATGCCGTACATCACGGCATCGATCATTTTGCAACTTTTGACCGTGGTGTATGAGCCGCTGGCCAAACTGCAAAAAGAAGGCGAGCTGGGACGCAAGAAGATTACGCAGTGGACTCGATACATCACGGTTATTCTCAGCGCGGTGCAGTCGTTTGGGATTGCGATTGGGCTAGAGAAGGCTGGCGACTTTGTACTTCATCCGGGCATTCCGTTCGTTCTGATGACGATGCTGACCCTGACCACGGGCAGCGCCTTTGTTATGTGGCTGGGCGAGCAGATCACCGACCGCGGGATCGGCAACGGTATGTCGCTACTGATTTTTGCCGGCATTGTGGTGGGGCTGCCGCGCGGCGTGCAGGATCTGATCGAGAAAGCGAAGAACGGAACCTGGGGAGCGATCACACCGGTGCTGATGGCAGGGCTGGTCGTGTTTATGATTGCGGTGGTCGCCTTTATCGTATATGTCGAGCGCTGCGAGCGGCGCATTCCGGTGCAATATGCGAAGCGGGTAGTGGGACGAAAGGTGATGGGCGGGCAGTCGACGCATCTTCCGTTGCGGGTGAATGCGGGCGGCGTGATGCCGGTCATCTTCGCGTCTTCGATTCTTACTTTGCCGCAGACGATTGGTTATGGGTTGAAAAACAGCCGCTACTTTGGCGACATGATTCGCATGCTGGGGTGGGGCGAGCCGCTGTATACCGTGCTCTACGCGGTGGGGATTATCTTCTTCGCGTACTTCTATGTGTCGATCGTTTTCAATCCCAGCGAAGTTGCCGACAATATGCGGAAGTACGGCGGGTTTATTCCGGGCATTCGTCCGGGCAAGCGGACGGCCGACTACATCAACGAAGTTCTGACCCGGATCACGCTGGTGGGCGCGCTGTATCTGATTATTATTTCGTTCATTCCGGAGTGGATGATCACGGGCATTCATTTGAACCACTTGCCGTTGTGGCTCGGAGGGGGCCTGTTTGAGCGGCTTCCGGTGTGGGTGACGAACGGGCTGGGAGTGAATTTCTATTTTGGCGGAACCTCGCTGCTGATCGTGGTGGGCGTGGCTATGGATACGGTTACGCAGGTCGAGGCCCAGTTAATCATGCGGCATTATGATGGATTCACGCCGCGCAGCGGACGGATTCGCGGGCGCCGAAACTGGTCGTAAAGGGATGTGGTAATTGAGTAATCGGGTAATTGGTAATTTGAAGCCCGGCAGAAGAGTTCTTTCGAATTACAAAATTACCCTTACCAAATTACAAATTTGTTTTCTGGGGTTGCTGCAGCTTGCTGGAACCGGAAGGGTCTTGTGGGAGGCCAACCGGGAACACTGAGATCGGGAGGCTTTGGCCAACTGATGGCGCAGGAAACCTCACGCGATGTAGGCCCCGTCGTGCTGCTTGGACCGCCGGGCGCGGGGAAAGGCACCCAGGCCAAACGCATCATGGAACGGTACGGGATCCCGCAGGTTTCGACTGGAGACCTCCTGCGGCAAAACGTGGCCGAGGGTACGGAACTCGGGATGGCCGCCAAGGCGGTGATGGCTCGAGGAGAGCTGGTTTCTGACGATCTGGTTTGTGAAATGGTGCGGCGAAGGCTGGCTCTGCCGGATTGCAAGCGGGGGTACGTTCTTGACGGTTTTCCCCGGACAGCGGCTCAGGCCGGATGGCTGGATGCGTTGCTCGACGACAGGCTCTTTGACAACTCGCGGCCGACTCGGGCCTGGCCAATTGTGATCCGACTGGACGTGGACTATAATCAATTGTTGCTCCGGATTACTGGACGCCGTTCTTGTCCCTCCTGTGGGCGGATTTACAACGTCCACTTCCAGCCGCCTCCTGTCGATGAGCAGTGCGAAGACGGGTCGAAGCTGGTGATCCGCAATGACGACCGGTTGGAAGTGATTCAACCCCGTTTGACGGCCTACACGGAACAAACTGCGCCTGTGGCGGACTATTATCAACGCACGGGGAGATTGATCTCGGTGAACGGCGATCTGCCCATGGACGAGGTTACAGAGCAGATTTTCAGGATTCTCGAGGATCATGATGCCTGAGGGTCGCGCATAAGAATGGCGATTGTGTGCAAGTCGGCGGCGGAGATTGAGCGGATGCGGCACAGCGGCCACATCGTGCGCCAGGTTCTCGACGAGGTGCGGACGATGGTGGCGCCGGGCGTGACTACGATGGACCTGGAGCGCGCTGCCGAGAAAAAGATTGCGGAACTTGGGGCCAAGCCGGCGTTTAAGGGCTACTTCGATTATCCCTGTGTGCTGTGCACCTCGGTGAATGAAGAAATTGTCCATGGCATTCCGTCGGAGAAGCGCGCACTGAAGGATGGCGACATCGTCTCGATTGATTGCGGCGTGGTACTGGATGGGTATTACGGCGACGCTGCGATTACGGTTCCGGTGAGTGAGGCGGTGAAGCCGGAGTTGCGCAAGCTGCTGACGGTGACCGAGGAGTCGCTTTACCGCGGTATTGACCAGGCGCTCATTGGAAACTCGGTGGGCGATGTGGGAGCGGCGGTACAGGAGCATGTGGAAGCCGCGGGGTTCAGCGTTGTGCGTGAATTTGTGGGACATGGCATTGGGACGCGCTTACACGAAGAGCCGCAAGTGCCAAACTTCGGGGCGCGGGGTCATGGTGCGAAGTTGCGCGAGGGTATGGTGCTCGCGATCGAGCCCATGGTGAATTACGGCAAGCCAGAAACGCGAGTGTTGGGCGACAAGTGGACGGCGGTCACGGTGGACGGCAGTTTTAGCGCGCATTTCGAACATTGCGTCGCGGTGACGAAAGACGGGCCAGTGATTTTGACGAAGTGAAAGGGCAGTTCTCAGTTCTCAGTTCTCAGTTGAGTGCCGATGGTCCTAACTGAGAACTGGGAACTGACAACTGAGAACTGATTCTAAGGAGTCGATGAGCAAAGAGGACGCGATTGAAGTGATGGCGGTGGTTCTTGAACCGCTGCCGAACGCGATGTTCAAGGTGGAACTGGAGAACAAGCACCAGGTGCTGGCGCATGTGTCGGGCAAGATGCGCAAGAACTTTATTCGGATATTGCCGGGAGACAAGGTTGCGGTGGAGCTTTCGCCTTACGACCTGAATCGCGGCCGGATTGTTTATCGCTATAAGTGAAAAACAGCCGGGCTTTGCCCGGCGGACGGGCGAATGCGCCCGTCCCCACACGAGTTGAGAAGCGGACCTGAGAGATTATGAAAGTACGAGCATCGGTAAAGAAAATCTGTGACAAGTGCAAGGTCATCCACCGCAAGGGTGTGGTGCGGGTGATCTGCGTCAACACGAAACATAAACAGCGCCAGGGCTAAACAGCTGGGAGAGGTCAGGAACAATGGCACGTATTGCAGGCGTTGACTTACCGCGCCAGAAGCACATCAACATCGCGTTGACCTACATCTACGGGATCGGACATCCTCGCGCTGGCAGCATTCTGGACGAGGCCAAGGTGGACCCGATGAAGAAGGTCCAGGACCTGAGTGAAGAAGAAGTCAACCGCATCCGCACCGTGATTGAGGCGCAAGGGATGGTGGAAGGGGATTTGCGCAAGGAAGTTTCGATGAACATCAAGCGGCTCATCGAAATCGGCTCCTATCGCGGGTTCCGGCACCGCCGCAATTTGCCGGTCCGCGGACAGCGTACGCATACCAACGCGCGCACCCGTAAAGGACCGCGCAAGGGTACGGTGTCAACGAAGAAGAAGGCGACGTCGAAAACATAAGAAACCAGTTCTCAGTTCTCAGTTCTCGGTTCTCAGTTAGAACCGGGTCTTTCTGAGAACTGAGAACTGAGAACTGAGAACTGGAAAATGGCGAAACCAGTAGCAGCAGGCGGCACGGCCGCACCTGAAAAAAAGGGCAAGAAGAAGACATTCAAGAAGAAGGAGCGCAAACACGTTCCGCATGGGTTGTGCTATGTGCAGGCGTCCTTCAACAACACGATCGTGACCATCACCGACATGAACGGGAACGTTCTGTCGTGGAAGAGTTCAGGGTCGCTCGGCTTTCGGGGATCGCGCAAAGGCACGCCGTTCGCGGCGCAGCAGGCGGCCTCGAATGCGGCCAACCTGGCACGCGATCATGGAGTGCGCAGCGTGGACGTGCGGGTCAGCGGCCCGGGTTCCGGGCGCGAGTCGGCGGTGCGTGCGCTGGCGTCGTCTGGTATTGAGGTGCGCTCCATTCGCGATGTGACGCCGATTCCGCATAATGGATGCAGGCCGCCGAAAAGAAGAAGAGTCTGAGGTTTCAAGGTTGAAGAGTTTCAAGGTTTCAAAAAGACCTTGAAACCTTCGAAACCTTGAAACTTTGCTTTCGACCGGGACGAAGGGTGAAGCCAAACCTGTAAACCGGTCATCTAAAAGGAGAACAACTTGGCACGTTATACCGATGCAGTTTGCCGTCTATGCCGCCGTGAGGGCATGAAGCTGTTCCTCAAAGGCGCAAAGTGTTTCAGCGATAAGTGCCCCATCGAGAAGCGCAACTTCGCTCCCGGACAACATGGGAAGGACCGCAAGGCCAAGATTGTTGGCTACGGTCTGCAGTTGCGCGAGAAGCAGAAAGCCAAGCGCATCTACTTTACGCTGGAAGGCCAGTTCCGCAACTATTTTGAAAAAGCCGCGCGCTCGCGAGGAGTTACCGGCGAATTGCTGCTGCAACAATTGGAACGTCGTCTGGACAACGTCGTATTCCGTCTGGGCTTTGCGCAATCGCGGCGACAGGCGCGGCAGTTGGTGCGCCACGGGCATGTCGCGGTGAATAATCGCAAGGTCAATATCCCTTCGTATGAAGTGAGTGCGGGCGAGGAAATTTCGATTCGCGAGAACAGCAAGAAGCTCGCCGTACTCGAGTTGGCCAAAGAGTTTGCCAGCCACGGCACGCTGCCCAACTGGCTGGAAGTTGATCGCGACGCTTACAAGGCGCGAGTGCTGTCGTTGCCCAAGCGCGAAGATATTCAGTTGCCGGTGAACGAGCAATTGATCGTTGAACTTTACAGTAAGTAAGGTTTCGGGACGCAAGTTTCAAGGTTTCAAAGTTGCAAGGTTTCAAAACCTTGCAGAC
This sequence comes from Candidatus Sulfotelmatobacter sp., assembly GCA_049280095.1. GTDB lineage: Bacteria > Acidobacteriota > Terriglobia > Terriglobales > Acidobacteriaceae > Sulfotelmatobacter. Next base: position 16,881 of record JBAPPL010000005.1, read on the forward strand.
TGGTGGCTTTTGAAACTCTGAAACCTTGAAACTTTGAAACCTTGGTCTAGTACACATTTCGAGCCAGATCAGCCTGTCCCGGTAGTGACCTGAGTTGGACCACTCAGCGAGTTGGGATTGAGCCAAACGGCCGAAGGAGAAACGAATGCTTTGGAAAGGTTTTCAGAAACCGAAACGTCTCGCAGTTGACACTTCCACCCTCACCGACAAGTACGGCATTTTCTGGGCCCAGCCGTTTGAGCGCGGCTTCGGCACCACCGTGGGCAACGCCCTGCGGCGCGTGCTGCTGAGCTCGATCGAGGGCGCCGCCGTTACCGCGGTGAAGATGGAAGGCGTGCTCCACGAATTCCAGTCGATCCCCGGAGTGGTGGAAGATGCGACTGACATCATCCTCAACCTGAAGCAGATTCCGTTCAAGCTGGCCGGCGATGCTCCGAAGGCGATCTATTTGCGGGCCGACCAGCCCGGTGTAGTCACCAGCGGCATGATTGAAGCAGATGGTGATGTCGAGGTTCTGGATAAAGACGTTTACATTGCCACGGTGAGCGAAGGCGGTAAGCTCGACATGGAAATGCGGCTGAAGCGCGGCCGCGGCTACACCTCCGCTGATAAGAATTTCGATGAGGATCTCGGGATTGGATTCATTCCCATCGATTCCGTGCATTCACCGGTGCGCAAGTGCAATTACACCGTGGAAGCTGCGCGTCTCGGCCAGATTACCGACTACGACAAGCTGACGCTCGAAGTCTGGACCAACGGGTCTATTACTCCGGCGGATGCTATCGGTCTCTCCGCGAAATTGATGAAGGATCACATGAACATCTTCATCAACTTCGAGGAAGAAATCGAAACTGGCACGTCGTCGTCCGACGATCGCAAGCCTGAGATTCACAATGAGAACCTGAACCGGTCGGTCGAGGAACTCGAGCTCTCGGTGCGCAGCTACAACTGCCTGAAGAATGCGAACATTCAGACCATCGGCGAACTGGTGCAGAAGACGGAATCGGAAATGCTCAAGACCAAGAACTTCGGCCGCAAGTCGCTGAACGAGATCAAGGAAATACTTTCCTCGATGGGTCTGAGTCTGGGCATGAAGATCGACGAGCACGGGAACGCCGTGCCTGGGCCGACTTCCAATCTGGTGCTGCCGGCTTCGGCTTACGGTCCGGATGATCAGCTGTAAACTAGCGCAGGGTTCAAGGTTTCAAAGTTTCAAGGTTGCGAAGACTACTGCCCCGGAGGCAGAGAACACGCACCGGGAAGCCGCGCCGAGCGACTGAGAACTGAGAACTGAGAACCGAGAACTGGGGTTTACCATGCGTCATAAAGTTGCGGGATACAAACTGGGACGGAATACCGCGCACCGGCGATCGCTGCTGCGGAACCTGGTCACGTCGGTGATCGTCGAGGAACGCGTCGAGACCACCGTTCCTAAGGCTAAAGCGGCACGGCCGATCGTCGAGAAGATGATTACGCTCGGCAAGCGCGGCGATCTCGCTGCGCGCCGGCTGGCGGGCGCTTACCTCATGACTGACGAGGCGCTGGTGAAGCTGTTTGACACCGTCGGACCGCGTTTTGGCGATCGCAACGGTGGATATACGCGCCTCATTCGCACCGGCTGGAACAAGGGCGACGGCGCTGACAAGGCTTTTCTCGAGCTGCTGGGCAGCGAAAAGGTGCTGGACGAAAAGCGCGAGAAGCGCGCTGAAGCGCGCGCCAAGAAAGTTGCCGAAGCCAAGAAGGCGATGGAAGATGCCGAGGCGCAAGCTCAGCACGATGGCGGGGTCGAGCCGACTAAGGAAGAAGCCGAGGATAAGAAAGAATAGTTTGGCTTTTGGATCAGGGGCACGGCGCTTGCCGTGCCTTTTTTTCTTTGCACGCTGAAACACTGGCATGCAACAGATTCCTCGCACGCTCTCTCCGCGCGTTGCGCGGCTGCGAGCGGCTCGGAATGACAAACCTTGTAAGGCCCCCCCAACTCCCCATTCGTACATGTACTCTTGCGGTCCCCGGCGGTAATCTTGCCGTAAGTTGCCATCCAGATAAAATTTCTCTGAGATGGGATTCACTCGCACACAGATCGCTATTGCTGTCAGCGTTGGCGCGCTGCTGGTGTTTGGGTTTCTGGGCTACATCTGGTGGCTAAGCAATCAAGGGCCAGTGTTGGCGCGGTCCGAAGACCACGATCCTTTGACTGGGCTGCCGGTCAGTATCCGGATGAATCCGCTGCGCGACCGAACCATTGAGCACAGTGCCAACCTTTTTCTTCGCCAGTTGCGCGATGGGCACTGCGACGAGCTGCTCTCCGGGTGGGAGCACGACTACCGCAGGAAATATGCCCACTTCATTTGCAATTCGGAGGCGCAGCATCCGCTGCTTTCCTGGGAGCTGGCAGAGTGGGAGAGTGCGCCTCCGCTAACGATTCTTCATTACCGCGGGAAGCGCCTTACCAGCCCAAGCCAGTCCAGCACCTACAGGGAACTCTTCACTGTCACTGAGGAAAACAAAGACGGGCAGTGGTTGGTGACTAAGTACGACGCGATGTACTAGAACAGTTCTCAGTTCTCAGTTCTCAGTTCTCAGTTCTCAGTTCTCAGTTCTGCGATCTGATGCCGTGGGCCGCTTCTAGGTTCCCTGATTTTCTTCCTTTTCTCTGTGCTTCAGTGCCTCCGTGGTAAAACCTAGTGATGCCCGAACCTCCAGTCGAGCCTCAGCCTACTGCTGCGCGAAACATCTACGCTTTCGGCCTCACTTCCTTTCTTAACGACACGGCTTCTGAGATGGCGTACTGGGTGTTGCCGGCATTTCTGGCATCGCTGGGGGCGGGGCCCGCGCAATTGGGATTGATTGAGGGCATCGCCGAGAGCGTGGCGTCGTTTGCCAAACTTTTTTCTGGGTACCTTACCGACCACATCTCTCGCCGCAAGCCGGTGGTGGTTGCGGGATACTTTGCGGCAAATGCGGTGAAGCCGCTGCTTGCGATTGTGACTGCTTGGCCGCAAATTCTGCTGATTCGATTCACGGACCGGTTGGCCAAGGGGGTGCGTGGAGCTCCTCGCGACGTGATGGTCGCGGAATCCGTGCCGAAGGAGCGGCTGGGTTCGGCTTATGGACTGATTCAATCGATGGATTCGGCCGGAGCTATTGCCGGACCGTTGGTCGCTCTCGTCCTGCTTGGGCGTTTTGGGATCCGGAGCGTGTTCTGGGCAGCGGCGATTCCGGGAGCGTTTTGCGTTCTGGTTGCTCTGCTGGGGATACGCGAAAAGCGCCGGGCTGCGCCCGGCGGACAGCCGAGGGCGGCTGTCCCCACCTCCGAAAAGCTCAAGAGTGATGCCTCATCTTCGAGGGGGCGGATCGCCCTGCCTGCTTCCTTTTACTGTGTGCTGGTAGCAGTTACTCTGTTTTCTTTGGGTAATTCGAGTGACATGTTTCTGGTTTTGCGGGCGCAGAATGTTGGGATCCGTGTGGCGCTGGCGCCGCTGCTTGGACTAGTTTTCAACATTACCTACACGCTCGCATCCTGGCCTGCTGGTTGGTTCAGCGACCGGGTCTCGCGGCGGCTGGTTGGGTCGGCAGGCTACGTTATTTTTGCTGCCGTCTATTTTGTTTTCGGGCGTGCACCGTCTGCGCTGGCCATTTGGATCGCGATGGCGGTGTATGGCTTTTATTATGCTCTAACGCAGCCCGTGCTTAAGGCCCTGGTGGTAGAGACGGTTGATTCGCAGGTGCGCGGACGCGCGCTTGGGATCTATTTTTTTGTGACCAGTGCGGCCACGCTGGCGGCGAGCTTGATCACTGGCGAACTGTGGAAGCATTATGGCGCTGCGATTCCGTTTTACTTCTCAGCGGTCATGGCTTTGGTTGCGGCGGGGATTTTGCAGGCGGCGAGGCGCGGGCAGTCCCTCAGTGGCTAAAGCCCCGCCCCGAAGTATTTGGCTGTGAACGCAGGCCTGAAAGGCCTGCTCCACCCGCTATGAGCTTTGGGGCGTGCTCTTTCCGAAACTTCTTATCCATAACAACACGAGCACCTGCGCTGCGATCCCTGCGCAGGCGTCGAGAACAACATCCTGCCAGCGTCCCGTGCGCGAGGGGATAAAGGTCTGGTGCCATTCGTCGAGACTGGCTACCAGAGTGGTTCCGAGGATGGCGATGTTGGCCCAGCGCATGGTCCACCTTAGGTGGTTCGGTGCGGGCAGAGTGGCGCGCCAGGCGCGGAAAAGCAGGATGCTCAGAGTGCCGTAGCCGACGACGTGGCCTGACTTGCGAATGTAGAAGTGCCAAACTGCGAACTGATCACGGTCGAGGCCGAAGACGAAATGCAGTAGGGGATAGAGAATGCGGCCGGTGTTGTGGGCTGAGAGCAGGGCGCTCGATTCGATCGCGATGACGATCAGCCAGAGGATGGCGGCGATCCAGGCCTTGAGAACCTCGTGTCGATCGTTGCTCAAGCGAGGCGTGCACCTGCGATGGTCTTCATCCTACTCGACGCCATAGTTGGGAGCCTCGCGGGTGATCATTACGTCGTGAACGTGGCTTTCGCGGAGTCCGGCGCCGCTGATGCGCACGAAGCGGGTTTTCTGCAGGAGTTCGGCGATGGTGGCGCAGCCGCAGTAGCCCATGCCGGATTTTAATCCGCCAACCATCTGGTGCACGATCATGGCGACGGAACCGCGGTAGGGGACGCGACCTTCGATGCCTTCTGGAACGAGTTTGCCGAGACGGTTAGATTCGCCGTCCATGGAAGAGACGGCGGCGGAGGAATCTCCTTCAGTGTTCTGGAAATAACGTTCGCTAGAACCTTGCGCCATGGCACCGATCGAGCCCATGCCGCGGTATGACTTGAAAGAGCGGCCCTGGTACAGGATCAACTCGCCGGGACTTTCGTCGGTGCCGGCGAAGAGTGAGCCAATCATTACTGCGCTAGCGCCTGCGGCCAAGGCTTTGGTTATGTCGCCCGAGTACTTTATTCCGCCGTCGGCGATGATGGGGATGCCCGCGTCTTTCGTGGCGCGGAAAGCCTCGGCGATGGCGGTGATCTGGGGGACGCCGGCGCCGGTGACTACGCGGGTGGTGCAAATAGAACCGGGACCGATGCCGACCTTGATGCCGTCGGCTCCGGCGCGGGCTAGTTCGCAGGCGCCGTCGAAAGTGGCGACGTTGCCGGCCAGGAGTTGCATCTCTGGCAGCTTCGACTTGATCAGCTTCACCGCTTCCAACACCTTGGTGGAATGGCCGTGGGCGCTGTCGATGGCGAGCACGTCGACCTTGGCTTCGGCCAATTCCTGGGCGCGTTCGAGGAAGTCGCCGGTGGCGCCGATGGCCGCGCCTACGCGCAAGCGTCCTTGGGAATCTTTGGCGGCGTTGGGATACTTCAGCTTTTTCTGAATGTCTTTTACAGTGATCAGTCCCTTGAGGTTGTACTTGTCGTCGACTACGAGGAGCTTTTCTACGCGGTGCTCGTGGAGGATTTCTTCGGCGTCTTCGAGCGTTGTGCCTACGGGAACGGTGATGAGATTTTTCTTGGTCATCACGCGATCGATGGGAATATCGAAGCGGGTTTCGAAGCGCAGGTCGCGGTTGGTGAGAATGCCGACTAACTTGCCATGCTCGGTGATAGGCACGCCTGAAATTTTGTAGCGGCGCATGATCTCGAGCGCGTCGCTGACCTTGTCGGTGGGCGACATGGTGACCGGGTCGACGATCATGCCGCTTTCCGAGCGCTTCACCTTGTCGACTTCATCGGCCTGCTGCTCGATGCTCAGGTTGCGGTGGATAATGCCGATGCCGCCTTGCTGGGCGAGCGCAATCGCCATGTGCGATTCGGTGACGGTGTCCATGGCGGCGCTGACGATGGGAATATTCAGGCTGATGTTGCGGGTGAGTTGGGTCTGGGTGGTGGCGGTCGCGGGAATTACATCGGAGCGCGCGGGTAAGAGGAGGACGTCGTCGAAGGTGAGAGCTTCGGGTACGGGAAAATGAATCATAGGGTTCTCGGAGATTCTCCCTGGGGCGGAGGTGAATCTTTATTCTAGAGAGAGCGGGGGGTTGAGGCAAATGCTGAGATTGGGATCGACGGGATCGGCGCCAAGTACGACAGATGGGCAGGATTGCCCTGAGCCCATGATGCCACGCCGACCGAGATTCCTCCGCGCGTGATGCAAAACACGCGCTGTCGGAATGACAACGCCCGGGCTACGGGCAAATCTTGATATGATCGCTAGTCTCGACGGGAGCAATCATGCGCAAGCTGATTTTCTTTCTCTGTCTTCTCGTGTTCTCAACGACCATCGTGGCGGCGCAAAGGTACGATCTTGTGATCGAGGGCGGGCGCGTTATTGATCCCGAGACTGGGCTGGATGCGGTACGCAATGTCGGCATTCGCGATGGGAAGGTTGTTCGGGTCTCGTCTGAGCCTTTGAGCGGGCAGCGGCTGATTCATGCCGGCGGGCTGGTGGTTGCTCCCGGATTCATTGATCTGCACCAGCATGGTCAGGACATTGCAAGCCAGCGGGTCAAGGCGCTGGACGGGGTGACCAGCGCGCTGGAACTGGAAATCGGCGCGCCCGACGTCGCCCAGTTCTTGAAATCTAAAGAAGGTCACTCGCTGATTAATTACGGAACCTCGGCGAGCCATGTCGCGGCGCGGGCTGCGGTGTTTGGGGCACCGCTGCCGGCTGAAATTATTGGAGGTGGAGGTGGTGCGCCTGAGATTCTCCCGAAGAGCGGGCCAGCTACCGATCAGCCTGCCACGCCGGAACAGATCGAAGCTATCGAGCGGCGCTTGCGGGCGGAGCTTGATGCCGGCGGATTGGCTGTGGGGATGGGCATTCAATATACGCCGGGAGCGACGCGGCTAGAAGTGATTGACATGTTCCGTCTGGCTGCGGAGCGGGGGCTGCCGGTGTATACGCACATCCGCAGTGCGGGGCGGGTCGAGCCGGGCTCGGCGATCGAGGCGGTGAGCGAGGTGATTGGGGCGGCTGCGATCACTGGGGCTTCGCTGCACATTGTGCACATCAACAGCAGTTGCCTGCGCGATTCGCTGGAGTGTCTGGCGATGGTGGAGGGAGCGCGTGCCCGCGGGCTGGACGTGACTACGGAGGCATATCCCTACATCGCGGGTATGACTGCGGTGAACTCTGCGTTGTTTAATCCGGGCTGGCGGGAGAAACTCGGCATCGACTACAGCGACCTTGTATTGCCGGACACAGGCGAGCACCTTACCAAGGAGCGGTTCGAGGAACTGCATAATTCGAGCAAAACGCAGTGGGTGCTGGTTTATGCCAACACGCAGGAAGTTGTGGACAAGGTGATTCCCAATCCGCTGGTGATGATTGCCAGCGATGGCCTTGAAGGCCATCCTCGCAATGCCGGAACTTACTCGCGGGTGCTGGCGCAATATGTGCGCGGGAAAGGCACCGTGACGCTGATGGATGCGATCCGGAAGATGAGCTTTATGCCGGCGGAGATGCTGGAGCGGTCGACGCCTGCCGCGCGGCAGAAAGGCAGATTGCAAGAGGGATGCGACGCTGACATTGTGGTGTTTGATGCAGCAACTATCAGCGATCGGGCAACCTTTGAGAAGCCCATGGAGCCGAGTGTGGGAGTGCGTTATTTAGTTGTCGGAGGAACGCTTGTGGTCGACGAAGGGAAGATTGTGCCGGATGTGTTTCCGGGGAGAGCGATTTTGGGGCCGGGGAAAGTTGGTTCCGTAATGCCGCGTTGATGAAGTTCCTCGGGGGCTGAAGCCCAACGCAAATAGCTGCCGTTAGCGCAGGCCCGAAGGCCTGCTCCACCTGCGGCGCGCCGTTTGTCTTTTACCCCGCTTCGGGCGTATATTAGAAAACTGAGAACTGTTGTGTAGTACCGGAGTTTGGCGAAGCACACCAGTGGGCGCAAGCCCACTTTTTCGTTGCAGAGGAATCGGCTGAGTGGGCTGGGCCGCAAGTTATTGGATGCATGGCACTTGAGCTTGATCGGGTACGCGAGATTGCGGAGCGGGTAGCGGCCTCCAGCGGGCTGGAAGTAGTCGACTTAGAGTTTCGCGGGAGCGGCAAAGCCCGCATGCTGCGCGTGTTTCTGGACAAGCCCGGAGCCGCGAGTGGCGATGTGCTGGCGGGAGTGACGCACGGAGACTGCGCGAACTTCAGCCGCGAGTTTGGGACGATCCTCGATGTTGAGGATGCGATTCCGACAAGCTATACGCTGGAAGTTTCATCGCCCGGGCTCGACCGGAAGCTGACGAAGGCAGCTGAGTTTGAGCGCTTTATCGGCAGCCGGGTGAAGCTGACGACGAGGAATCCGGTTGGCAACAACCGGTACTTTGAAGGGCGGTTGGAAAGTTTTCGCGATGGGCGGCTGACGCTGGATTTGAGCGTGGCCAGCCACAAGTCGCGCCGCAAGATGAAGATGGGCGCGGCGGGCGCGGAGCAAGGGCAGAAGATCGGGATTGAATTCGCTAATGTGGAGAAGGCGAATCTGGTGCCAGAGGTCTAGGTTTCAACGTTTCATAGTTTCAAGGTTTCAAAGTTGAAGATCAACGGCAGCGCAGTTTTGAAACCTTGAAACCTTGAAACTCTGAAACTTTGAAACCTGGTGCACGGCAGCCGTCGTCATAACGGAATCATTCATATGGCTAGTGAGCTTTACAACACGATCGACGCGTTGAGCCGCGAAAAAGGGATTGATCCGCAGATTGTGGTGAGCGCGGTGGAAGATGCCATTGTCATGGCTACGCGCAAGTACTACAAGACGCAGGAGAATCTGCGCGCCGAGCTGGATAAAGAAACCGGCAAGATCAACGCCTTTGCGGTGAAGACGGTGGTGGAGACTCCGGAGCAAGTGGAAGATCCTTTGCTGCAGATCACTCTGGAAGATGCGCGCAAGGTGGATCCGAATCTTGAAGTTGGCGGAGAGTTGCGGACGCCGAAGGTTACGGAGGGGATCCTCGGGCGGATTGCGGCGCAACTGGCGAAGCAGGTGATTTTTCAGAAGGTGCGCGAGGCGGAGCGCGACACCGTCTACAACGAATACATCGGACGCGTGAACGAAGTGGTGAATGCGACCGTGAAGCGGGTGGAAGGTCCGGATGTGATCTTCGACATCGGCAAGGCGGAAGCGCGCATGCCGCGTAAGGAACAGTCACGGCTGGAATCGTTCGCCATCGGTGAACGCGTTCGCGTGGTGATTGCTCGCGTGGAAAAGGCCTCGAAGGGACCTGGCGTTGTTGTGTCTCGCGCCGTGCCGGACCTGGTGCAGCATTTGTTCCAGACTGAAGTGCCGGAGATTTATGACGGCACAGTGGTGATCCGCGCCATCGCGCGCGAGGCTGGAGAGCGCACGAAGATTGCCGTCATGTCGAAAGACAAGGACGTGGACGCGGTGGGCGCCTGCGTGGGCATGAAGGGGATGCGGGTGCAGTCGATCATCCGCGAACTGCACGGGGAGAAGATCGACATCATCGAGTATCACGAAGATGCGGTGACGTTTGCCGAGAAAGCTTTGCAGCCGGCGAAAGTCAGCAAGGTCACCGTGGTCGATTCCGGTGGCAAGCATCTGGAAGTTGTGGTCGACGACAGCCAGCTTTCTCTTGCCATCGGCAAAAAGGGGCAGAACGTGCGGCTGGCGGCCAAGCTGCTGGGCTGGAAGATCGACATCAAGAGTGAAGAAGAGAAGCGGCAGGAAGTGGAGCAGCAGATGTCGGCGATGGTCACGCAGACGGCTACGCCGTTGGAGAGTGTGCCGGGCCTGGGTGAGGGACTGGTGGAGAAGCTGAACGCCGCGGGCGTGAGCACGGTAGAAGCGCTGGCTGACATGACGCCGGAGCAGCTTGAGGCGATCGAAGGCATTGGGCCGAAGACGGTGGAAAAGATCAGTCTCGCGGTGAATAATTACTTTGCCAGCCTGGAGCAGGGCGCACCGGTGGAAGGCGGAATTGAAGCCGAAGTGGCAGTCGATGGCGAGGTCGCTACGGCGGAAGCTTCTGAGCCGGCTTCGGAAGACATCACTGCGGAGGTTCCTGCGGCGACCGAAGAAGGCACAGTCGAGGCAGATGCGCTTGCTGCGGACGAGACCGAACCGCAGGCGGAGGCTTCCGGGGAGCAGCCCGAACCGGAAGCGGAATCCACCTCCAAAACCAGAGAATAATGATGACGCGCTGGCATAAGTTCGACGGCGTGGGACCGAAGAAACTGACTCCGTGAGGTCGATGATGACCTAACTACAGCACGGAGAAACGAAAGGCCGGATGAGTAAGGTTCGAATCAACGATCTTGCCCGAGAGCTGGAAGTCAAGAGCAAAGCCATTCTCGACACGCTTCCGCTGGTCGGTGTGACGGAAAAGAAGACGCACTCCAGTTCTCTGGAAGAGCACGAAGCGGAGAAAGTACGAGTACACCTCCGCTCCTCGGCGGAAGGTTCGTCCCCGGCTGGGAAATCAAGTTCGCGCGCGCTTCGCGGCGAAGAAGAAATCAAGACCAAAATTGATCTGTCAAATATCTCCCGTCCCGGGGATGTGCTGAAGGCGATTACGCAGCGCAAAGAAGCTGTGGCGCCGGCAGCGCCGCGTCCAACAGTTCCGCCCGCTTCGCGTGCTCCGGCGGAGAAGCCGCCGACGGTTGCTCCTCCTGCGACGAGGCCAGTGGTGACGGCACCGGCAGTCTCGCTGGCTGCTCCACCGGCAGCTCCGGTCGTACCGGTGCGTCCGGTCATTGCACCTCCTGCGGTATCGTCACCGGCTTCATCGTTGCCCGTGAGCGCGCCGGTGCGCCCGGCGACACCGCCGCCGGCTCAGGTTCCAGCTGGGGGGGCTCCACCAGTAGTTTCGGCGAGTGCTCCGCCATCGGCTCCCACTGCCGCACGTCCGGTTGCTCCTCCATCTGCGCCTCCAGTGCCGCGGATGATCGTTCCGCAAACCGGACCGCGGCCGGTGTACAAGGCTCCGCTGCGAACGGCTCCGCCGCCGGTGCAGCCGGGAGTGCCAATCGGTGGAGCTTCGCGTCCTGTCCCGGGACGACCCGTGCCCGGTCAGCCAATTTTTCAGCGGCGTCCTCCGATGGCCGGCGGAGCTCCCGGTGCGCCGCGTCCGCCGCTGCGTCCGGGTGAGCGGAGACCGATGCATCCCACGCGGCAGTCGCCTGCGGGGGCGCGTCCCTTGGGTGTGGGTCCGGCGCTTCCGCCTCCGGGAACAACGCGGCCGGGCAGTCGGCCGGGTGGTCCGGCGCGAAGGCCGGGTCAGCGCTATGTTCCGCGCGGTGTGAAGGAAGGCCCGATGAAGGGCTACACGCCGCCGCCGCGTATGGTGGTGTCGAATGAGCCGATGCCGATCACGCGCAGCATCACGATCACGGAAGGGATCAGCGTGAAGGATCTGGCCGAGAAGCTGGAGATTCGCGCGAAGGATCTGATCTCGCGGTTATTGTCAAAGGGCGTATTCGCCACCATCAATCAGACGCTGGATGCGGAACTGGCGAGCGAGATGGCGCGCTTCTTCGGCGCCGACACGAACGTGATCACGTTCGAAGAGCAGACTGCGAAAGAGATTGATGCGGCCGCGGCCGGCGAAGAGTTGGTTCCGGAAACCGGCATACGTCCGCCTGTGGTTACGATCATGGGCCACGTTGACCATGGCAAGACCACGCTGCTTGACTCGATCCGCCTGACCAATGTGGCGGAAGGCGAAGCTGGAGGCATCACGCAGCACATCGGCGCCTACAAGGTGCGGATTACCGACAAAGAATCCCCGGCATTTGGACGCGAGATTGTGTTCCTCGATACGCCTGGTCACGAAGCTTTTACGCGCATGCGGTCGCGCGGGGCGAAAGCAACCGATATTGTCGTACTCGTGGTGGCGGCCGACGATGGAGTGATGCCGCAGACGGTTGAGGCCATCGACCACGCCCACGCCGCCGAAGTTCCAATCATTGTGGCGGTGAACAAGATCGATAAGCCCGATGCTTTGCCTGACCGGGTGAAGAAACAGCTTGCCGATCGCGGTTTGGTGCCGGAAGAGTGGGGCGGCAAGACCGTGTTTGTGGATGTTTCAGCAAAGAAGAAAACGAATCTGAATCTGCTGATGGAAATGATTTGCCTGGTCGCTGACCTGGGTGAATTGAAGGCGACACCGGAACGCGCGGCGACCGGCGTGGTTTTGGAAGCGAAGCTGGATCGCGGGCGCGGCCCCGTGGCTACAGTGCTGGTGCAGAACGGAACGCTGAACGCGGGCGACAATTTTGTGGTGGGCAACGTGTACGGGAAAGTGCGCGCGATGTTTGACGACCGCGGCGCGCAGTTGCAGACGGCTCCGCCTTCGACGCCGGTCGAAATTATTGGTATGGAGGCGCTGCCGCAAGCCGGTGATCAGTTTGTGGTGGTGGCCGATCGCGACAAAGCGCGCGGCATTTCGGAATACCGCGAACAGAAGTCGCGCGAAGCAGCGTTGGCCAAGAGTTCGCGCGTATCGCTGGAAGGCCTTGCCGAGCAGATTAAGGCTGCGGGCACCAAGGAACTGAACGTGATCCTCAAGGGCGACGTGCAGGGATCGGTGGAAGTGATCACCGACCTGCTCACGAAGCTCTCGAACGAGAAGGTCCGGTTGAAGCTGCTGCGGTCGGGCGTGGGTGCGATTACGGAGACTGACGTTCTACTGGCTTCGGCGTCAAATGCGATCATCATTGGCTTCAATGTACGGCCCGAGCGCAAGGCGCAGGAAATTGCTGAGCAGGAAAAAGTGGATATCCGGTTACACTCGATCATTTACGAATTGCAGGATGAGATCAAGCGTGCCATGAGCGGCTTGCTCGAACCTACGATCAAGGAAACCTATCAGGGCCGCGCCGAGGTGCTGAATGTTTTCCGCATCCCGAAAGTTGGGACGGTGGCGGGCTGCCGCGTCAGCGATGGCTTGATCAAGCGCGACTCCGAAGTCCGGTTGTTGCGCGACAACGTGCAGGTCTTCAAGGGCAAGGTGGGATCGCTGCGGCGGTTCAAGGATGACGCGAGCCAGGTTACGAACGGCATGGAGTGCGGCATCTCGATCTCCAACTACGGCGACATCAAGGTTGGCGATGTGATTGAGGCGTTCGCCACGGAGCGGATTGCTGCAGAAGTAATTGCTTGAAAATGGTTCTCAGTTCTCGGTTCTCAGTTCTCAGTCGTTAGTGCAAGCGTTTTTACTGAGAACTGAGAACTGGGAACTGAGAACTGAATGCCCATCGCCTTCCTCACCCTCGAACTTCATATCGAAGCGGCGCAATCGCTCAAGGATAAACGGCAGGTGGTGCGCAGCCTGAAAGACCGGCTGCGGGCCAGTTTCAACGTCTCCGTCGCCGAACTCGAGGCCAGCGGGCTGTGGAATCGCGCTACCGTTGGCGTGGTTGCCATCTCCGATTCGCGCGATTATCTCGATGGATTGATGAAGAACGTGGAGCGCATGGCGACGCGCATCGCCAACAATCACGGGGCTGAAGTGGCGGATTCGTTTGTGGAGTATCTGTAGATAGATTCCGGAGACACGGCAAGCTACAAAACGATCGCGCTGAACACGGCCGACTGACGCCGCTTCTATCGCCCTGTTACCTCTGTACTTACCCGGATCAGTCCTTTTGCGCGACAATAGCACTTCAGGGCCAACATCTCGGACCGGTTTTCTGATATTCTCATGCGTTTTACTTCGAGGTGAAGGGTGGAGAAGCGCGGGGTGAAGTACCATCGCGGGCGGTTGGGCGAAGCCTTGCGCGAGGAAATCGAAACTCTGGTGGAAGGAGAGCTGGCTGATCCGCGGATTGGGCTAGTGCGAGTAACGGCGGTTCACATCGCCGACGATGGCCGATCGGCGCAGGTCCTTGTGGATGTGGATGGTGATGACCAGGAAGCGGAGCGGAGTCTTGAGGGCCTGCTTGCTGCAAAGGAATACATACGGCACGAATTGGTGGAACGTCTGCGGCGGAGACGGGCACCAGAATTGTATTTCCGGCTCGACCGCTCGGAGCGCGAGAAAGCGAGAGTAGAAGAATTGCTGGCACGAGCGAAAAAGAGGATAAAGTCTCGTACGAAAGTGGAACGGGCTTCCCCCGAGAAAAAGGCATAGCGATGTTGCAGGATGTTCTCCGGCAAATCGAGCAGCGCGACCGATTCGTGCTTACGTCGCACGCGCGGCCTGATGGCGATGCCGTCGGATCGGCACTGGCGTGCTGCCAGGTCTTGCGTGCGATGGGCAAACAGGCCGACGTGGTGCTGCACGATGGCGTGCCGAGGATTTATCGTACGCTGCCCTTTGCCGATCAGGTGCTGCAGGCCGATCGCGTCACGGGTAGCTATGAGGCGGCGATCATTCTGGAATGTGACAGTATTCACCGCACCCGGCTCGAAGGGCTGGAAAACCGATTTCTGATTAGCATCGATCATCACGTCAGCGGACGCCCGTTTGCCAATGTGAACTGGATCGATCCGCACGCTGTAGCAACGGCGGAAATGGTGTTTCGCCTGGCGCGCGAAGCGGGGGCGAAGTTCTCTCCGGAGATTGCCACTTGCCTTTATACCGCGCTGATGACCGATACCGGGTCGTTTATGTTCCAGGGAACGAACCAAAATACATTTGCTCTGGCGCGGGAGTTGGTTCTGGCGGGCGCCGATCCTTCGCATTGCGCACGCAGTATTTATTTTGCTCACTCGATAGCCAAGATGAGGCTGCTCGGAGAAGCTTTGCGCAACCTAAACACCGAAGGCCACGTTGGCTGGACCTGGGTAACACAAGAGCAAATGGACCGCTGCGAGGCCAAGGAGGAGGATTGCGAAGGCCTGGTGAATTACGTGCTCTCGATCGGCGAAGTTGAAGTGGCCGCATTTTTCCGCGAGCTTTCCGGCGGACGGTTTCGGGTGAGCCTGCGCAGCAAAGGCAAGCTTGATGTGGCGCGAGTGGCGGAGCGATTTGGCGGGGGCGGGCACGAGTGCGCCAGCGGTTGCTCGCTCGAAGGTCCGCTCGCCCAGGCGGTGCGCCAGGTTCTGGATTTGTTGCACCGCGGTCCTTCCGTACAATGAACCAGCGCCAAGTTTCAATGTTTCAAGGTTTCAGACGTTTCGAAGCTCAATTCGTGCGGTATAGCTTTGCGCGCGATCATTTTGAAACGTTGAAACTTCTGAACCTTGAAACCTTGAAACCTTGAAACCTTGAAACCTTGAAACCTTCCGTCCTCTCATGACGAATCGAACCCGTACGGATTCGCTGTTGCTGGCGGGCTTCTGCGCATTTCTGTTCTTTTATGGATTGGCGCAGTTCGGGCTTATTGGAGCCGATGAACCGCGCTACGCGCAGGTGGCGCGCGAAATGCTGGAGCGTCACCATTGGATCACGCCCGTGCTCGGAGGCCAGCCCTGGCTGGAGAAACCTCCTCTGTACTATTGGCAAGCGATTATCGCGTACCGGGTGTTCGGCGTTAGCGATTGGGCAGCGCGACTGCCTTCGGCAGTCGATGCCAGTTTCCTCGTGCTTGCAATGTACTTGTTTCTTCGCCGGTTCCGGCCGGGATTTGAATTGGACGGCGCGCTGATTGCAGCGTCCTCAGCCGGGATTATCGGCTACGCCCGCGCCGCTTCAATGGATATGGCGCTGGCCGCGGCGTTCACTGTCGGAATGCTCGCGTGGTGGGCCTGGCGGGAAAGTGGGAAAAGAATTTATCTGGCGGTCTTTTATGGGTTCATGGCCTTGGGTATGCTCGCGAAGGGGCCGATCGCGCTGTTTCTCGCCGCGCTCGTGATTGTTCTCTATGCGGCTGCGGTTCACGAATTGCGGCCGGTGCTTAAGACGCTTTGGCTGCCGGGCATTCTTCTGTTCTGTGCAGTCGCCATGCCGTGGTATTTCGCGGTGCAAGCGCGCAACCCGGAGTTCTTTCGGGTATTCATTCTCGAGCACAATCTGGGAAGGTTCTCGAAGGATCTCTATCACCATACCGAGCCGTTCTGGTATTACCTCCCCGTGACGGCGCTGGCCTTGGTCCCGTGGACGGTCTTCGTGAGCGCGGCGTTTCTTGAACGAATTCGCTGGTGGGGCAAACGAAGTGCGGGGAACGGAGCCGATCTTGATGGCGAAAATCAACTCGGCGTGTTCGCGTGCTGCTGGCTGATTGTGCCGGTGCTATTGTTTTCGATCTCGCAATCGAAACTGCCCGGCTATATTCTTCCCGCGATTCCGGCAGGAGCGCTTCTGTTAGCGGATTATCTGCACCAACACTTGGACCAACGTGGTGCCTGGCAAACCCCAACCGGACTGGCCGCGCTGCACGCGCTGTTGGCCGGCGGCCTGATCATTCCGGCGTTGCTGATCGGCTACCTCGCGCAGCATCGCCCTTCGGCAGGGCGACCGATGCTGGTGGCGCTCGCCGCTGCGTTCGTGCTGTGCGCCGGCATTGGGCTCACTCTGGTGCGTAGGAATGGCCTGCGCATGCTGAGGTTTGTCACGGTGATACCGGTTCTGCTTACGGTAGGAATCGTTTTGAGATTGGGAGCCGTGTCTCTGGATCAGACTCTTTCCGCGCGGCCGCTGGCTTTGGAGATTGCCGGCATCGAGACCCATCCGCTGCCGCTGGCGGTCTACCATGTACGGCGTGAACTGGAATATGGACTGACTTTTTATCGCAACCAGCTCACCTTCAACTACGATTGGGGTAGCGTTCCGCGCGAAGAGCACTTGCTGGTGGCGCCGGAGAATTCGCAGCCCGAGATTACGAAGCTCGTGGCGGGCCGCCGCGTCTCTTACCTTGGGCACTATGCTGCGCAGCACCTGGATTATTACTGGGTTGGCGCGGCTGGAACTGCGTCAAGCCATTAAGACCGCTGTTACCGCCCTGTGTTCCGCCGGTTTGCCTCGCGTCGTGGAACGCACTAAACTCGGAGTTCTGCCGTAGCAAATGACGCCGTGGGTTGGTTTGGGCTGATTTTGCAGGAGCCCCGTGGAGATTCTCGACCTCAGACATTTTTCTTCGGTGGACCTGCGCCCCCTGCTCGATGATGAGACGCGAGCCTGGGCGAGCCTGCTCTCCTGGGACTACAACGGATCGGCGGAGATGATCCTGCGCTACGTCGACGCGAAAATCCTTCCGGGATATGCGGCGATTGAGCGCGGCCGCATCTTTGGTTACAGCTTTTTCGTGTACGAGGGCAGCAAGGGAGTGGTGGGCGACCTTTTTGTGGCGAACGGCGGCCGCTCGTCTGGCACGCGCGAAGTCGAAATCAAGCTGCTGACGCATGTGATCGAGACCTTGCAGCAGTCTCCTGGAATTCATCGGGTCGAAGCCCAGTTGCTGGCGCATGAGGCGGGGAGCGTTGCCCGGCCATTTCTCGACCAGGGTTTCCAGCGGCATCCGCGGCTGTTCATGGTTCTACGGTTGAACGACTTCGTGCCCCCGGCTTCGACGGCGTTTCCAGATATCGAAATTCGGCACTGGACCGAGGCTGACTACCAGCCTGCAGCCGCCGTGATTACCGCGGCTTATCGCGGGCATGTCGACGCCCAGATCAACGACCAGTACCACACGCTGAGCGGATCGCTGCGCTTCCTGAATAATATAGTGCGCTTTCCGGGGTGCGGTTTGTTCGACGCGGAATCGTCCTATGCGGCGGTCGATCGAAAGGCGAAGAATTTAATTGGATTGATCCTGTGCTCGCGGGTTCGCAACGATGTGGGACACGTGACCCAGGTGTGTGTGCTTCCTGAATATCGTTCACGCGGGATCGGCGAAGCGCTGCTGGCGGCGACCTCCGTTAATCTGCGCAAACGCGGCTTCGCGATGCTTTCGTTGACCGTGACCGAGGCCAATGCTGGAGCGGTAGCTCTCTATCGCCGGCTGAATTTTGAATCGAAGCGCGTGTTTGACGCGTTCGTGTGGGAAGGGTGAAAAGAAGCTGCTAGCTTCTAGCTCCTGGCTTCTAGCCTAGAGCTTTTGGTGTTGTTCGTTAGAAACGAGCGGTGTGAGCCAGAAGCTAGCGGCGATGAAGCTGGCAGCTATCTTCGCACCAGCCACATCGCCCAACCCGCGACCACCAGGCCGCCGAGAAACAAGGCAAAACAATACAGGCCGTAGCGGACCATCTCGCGCGTGGTTTCGCGGTGGGTGATGCCGAAGACGATGGAGGCAAATAGCGCGAAAACAAAAGCGGCGCTGAAATGAGTGAGCTGGATGGTCATTGTTTTTCCCGGATCACGGTTTTTTCCCGATGGAGATGTGGTAGGCGTCAGCCACGGCAATGAGGTTCAGCAATCCGGCGACGATCATGAACTTGGTGCCATAGTCGGCGATAGCGAAAGCGATCGCGCCCTGGCCCCAGTTCATGGCGAGAGTGACAATATACATTCCACCCGCACCGAGGTCGCCGATGAACCCGAGAATATCGAGGATGTCGCCGCCGTTAGCTTTGTAGATGTGGCCCTGCATCATCAATCCGAGTACGAAGAGGGTTCCGATGGAAATGAACAGCAGAGCCCCGCGAATCCAGCGTTTTTGGATCATGTGTCCGGCCCCGGGAATCAGCCAGCCCAGGGCGGGCGCGATTACTGACATGGTGTTGGCGGGCTGCGCCACCTTCGCCTTAGCTGTATTTTGATTTGCCATCAGATAATTACGATCTCACGTTGAATGTTGCCGGTGACTTCCGCCGACTTGGTCCGGACCAGCATGTTGACCTCGCTGCGCACTCCGAATTCCGGCAGATAAATGCCGGGCTCGATGGAGAAACAAGAGTTGGGAAGAATCTGGCGCTCGTCGTGAATTTCCAGGTCATCCATATTGGCCCCATTGGAATGGACGTCGGTGCCGATGGAATGTCCGGTGCGATGAATGAAATATTCACCGAAGCCCTTCTGCTTAATGTGGCCGCGCGTGGCGCGGTCGACTTCCCATCCAGCGATGCGGCGCCCAGCGTTAACTGCTTCCGTCACGGTCTTAACGCCGGCGTCGCGCGCGTCGCGCACGATTTCAAACACCTGGCGCATGCGGTCTGATGGCGCCTTGCCGACGAAACCCATCCATGTGATGTCGTAATAGACCGCTCCCGGGACGTCTTTTTTCCCCCAGACGTCGAGCAAAATCAGATCGCCTTCGCGAATGGGAACGGGATGATCGGCACGGGGCTCGTAGTGCGGGTTTCCGGCGTTGGCGTTCACGGCAACGATCGGTGGATCATCGGTGAGCAGATTCTCGCGGCGAAACGCTTCCATGAACCACTGTTGGATTCCGTGTTCGGTAGTTCCGCCGTTGCGGGCACGCTTTCCGATTTCCTTGAAGGCGGCGGCGACGATTGAATCCACGCTGTCGCGCGCGGCAAAATGAGTCTTGATTTGCTCTTCGCTCCAGGTAGCTTCGAACTGTGCAACCAGATCGGCGGAGCTGACCACATTTTTTCCCAAGCCGCGCAGCAACTCGATGGTCCCACCATCGACGAGAGAAATCGTGAAGACGATGTTATTGGGCGAATACTGCATGGCGATGTCGCGGTAAGGTGCGAGCATCGACTTCAAGGTGTCAAAAAGTTCCTGCCATCCGGAATACTGGCGCTTGCTGCCAGGCAAGGAATCGAGGTGGCCGGCTTCGATTTTGTGGACCAGCTTTACAGGTTCACCCTGCGCGGGAATCAAGTAGAACCAGCGCCGCGTGACCATCAGGCCTGTCGGCAAGCCGAGAACACGGTAGGCAATGGGGTCGCGATGATGGTGATCGTAGAACAGCCACGCGTCGATGTTGCGTTCGCGCAGCGCAGATTGGATGGCAGCCAAGTCCATGGGCAAACCACTATTGTAAACAATGGGAGGGAATTGGGCGAATCTGGGCGTAGGAAGATCCGCACTAAGAGTGCCATTCGTTTGAGGCGGATTCTTGGTTACACTAGGACGCTAGATGGCTGCGATCGCCGAGTCCGTAGGTGAGACTGTGGTTACGAAACGCGTCCGCATCGAATCAATCGATGTTGTTCGCGGCTTCATCATGATTCTCATGGCCCTCGATCACACCCGGGACTTCTTCGGTGTTCCTGGCATAAATCCGACCGACCCCGCTACCACAACGATTCCGTTATTCTTCACGCGCTGGATTACCCATTTCTGCGCGCCCGTGTTCTTTCTGCTGACCGGCACCGGCGCCTATCTCTCATTGCGCAGGAAAACCAAAAGAGAGCTGTCGCGATTCCTGTTCACTCGCGGGCTCTGGCTGATCTTTCTGGAAGTGGTCGTGGTGCGCAGTCTGGGCTGGCAGTTTAATTTCGACTATCACCTGACTCTGCTCAATGTTTTGTGGGCGCTGGGCTGGGCCATGATTACGCTCTCGATGCTCGTTTACCTTCCTGCCTCGGTCGTGGCCGCATTTGGCGTAGTGATGATCGCAACCCATAATCTGTTCGATTCCGTCGAATCCGCGAGCCCGATTTGGACGATCCTGCATTCCGCGCCCGGTTTCCTTTTGAATGAGCCGGGGCGCATTATCTTTGTCGCGTACGCGCTTATTCCGTGGGTTGGAGTTACGGCCGCAGGCTACGGCCTGGGACAGATCTATAGCCGGCCGCCGGAACGCCGCAAGGCGCTTCTGCTGCCGCTGAGTGTTGGCTTGACCGCCGCGTTCTTCATTTTGCGCGGCATCAATCTCTACGGCGATCCACTGCGCTGGAGCGTGCAAAGGTCCGCGGCTTTTACCGTGCTTTCATTCTTGAACACGAACAAGTATCCGCCCTCGCTGCTATTTCTTCTGATGACGCTCGGCCCTGCCCTGCTTTTCTTGTGGGCGGTCGACACCAGAACGCCTCAATGGCTGCGGCCCGCGCTCATCGTCGGCAAAGTGCCCATGTTCTATTATCTTCTGCACATTCCTCTGATTCACATGCTCGCCGTCGCGGTATGTTATGCGCGTTATGGGCAGGTGCACTGGATGTTCGAATCCCCGACGCTGAGCCGGTTTCCCATTACCCCGCCGCCGGGATGGGGATACTCGTTGCCGATCGTTTATCTGTTTTGGGCTTTGGTGGTGCTTACGCTTTACCCGCTCTGCCGCTGGTTTGCCGGTTTGAAGCAGCGCCGCAGCGATGCCTGGCTGAGTTATTTCTGAAGGGGCAGACGTTGAGCAGTTAGGTAGTGTTGGAAGCCAGAACGCGCTTTCTCACCGCTTGCGGCAGAGTCTCGCAGGCGGTCCGCAACACAAGTCGTGGCGCTCGTCCGCGTATCTTCATCAAGTATGGAACTGTCCGCTTGGCATCAAATTTTGCGGTTTCGCGAAGCAGCCAGCCCAAGCCTTTCTGCGCCATGTCGTCTCCGTCAGCGAGAAGGGAATCGGAAAGCTTGGTGATCTGCGGGAAGAACATCTTCGCGCGTGATCCACGAATCAGTGCCACGCACGCGGCGCGGCGATGCCAGCGGTTGGCTGACTTTGCCCAGCGGAAAACAGCTTTTGCTCGTGCAGGTTTGGAGGCGATCATCGGAGCAATCAGATCATGCACCAGCGCGTCATGATCGGCCCAACTGCTGATGCGGTCGAGCCAGGTCTCGAAGAGTTTGAACTCGGCGTCGCCGAACTCGCCATCAAGTTTCTCGAGCAAGAACACGGCGGCTATCTTTTCTTCCAGCACCGATCCGGAGAAAAGGTGATCGGCGACCTTGATCAGGAAATCGAGTCCGTGCTCCTTTCTCACTTCCCGGCGAAAACGGACAGCGGCGCGGCGCAAGTCCGCCGTGTACCAGCCGTGCGATTGGATTTCATCTTTGAAGAACCACTGCACGCCCGCAGCGTGCTCGGCAGAGCCGCCGTTTTTCAATACGCGGCGAAGTTGAGCGGCGACAGCGGCGGGTGTGGTCTGCAGTTGCGGCAAGGTTTAACTTGGCCAAATTGTCTTAGTAGGAAAAGGCGGCCTGTTGAGGCCGCCTCCGTTGTTTCTTATGTAATCCGCTTACGCGGCGCGAGCGGTGACAGTTGCTGGCCGATACCCGGATTCTGCGGCCTTCTTGAAGGCTTGCAGAGCTTCCTCCGGGGACATCAGCGGCGTTGTTTGGACGGCTTTGCAGGCGCCACCGCCGGCAAACGCGATGGAAATCGCCGCAGCGCTTACATTGTCGGGCAGTTCGGCGATTACGAGTACGTCGTACTCTCCGAAGGCGAACCAGGCGGTCTCGATCTTGCCTCCCAACTTCTCAATCGCGGGCCTTACAGCCTCGATGCGGTTCTGGGGATGAGCAAGTAGAGCTTCCCAGCCCTCGCGGGAATACGCGACTTGGTGAAGATAATGTGGCATAGAGCCTCCTTCGATTCACTTGCGGAGCGAATGATCCCAGAGGCGGAACCCGAAGTCAAGCGGGCGTCGGCAGGGCCTACGGGGCTTGAGGAACGCCTCGCGTTCTGAACGCACGGTCATAAATCCACAGCAAAGCAGTGGTCGCGACGCCTACGGCGGTTACAGCCCACCATATGCGTTCCGGCTGATGAGTGACTTCTCCGAAATGGTGCATGAGAGTGCCGCCGAACCATCCGCCGATGAGCGATCCGATTCCGATGGGCAAGAATGCAAAACCCATGTAGGTGCCCTGCTGCCCCGGAGGCGCAAGCAGCGCGATGTATTCGTAGTAGCGCGGTTGCTGGATGATTTCTCCCAGCGCCAGAACAAAGAGTGAGAGGATAGCGCCCCAGATGGTCGGCCGGAAAACAAGAATCAACCACGAAACCGAAGTGATCAGGGTGCCCAGGATCACGGCTTGGAACGCCGGAATTTTACGCGTCACAAAATTCATTGCCAGCGTGAGGCAAATGACGGTCAATCCGTCGGTGACGAGAATGGTCTCGACATCCGCATGTGGATTGATGTAGCCGTGAATGTAACCAGGCAGGCTGATGTACTGCTGCCAGAAGACGATCCAGTAACCAGTGAAGAGAACGAGGAACCACATGAAGCGGCTGATGCCGGCGAGCACCAGCACGAGCAGCCCGGCCCAGATCCACCAGGGTACGGTGACTTGCGGATAGATCCACAGGGCGATGCGGAGCAGCAGGCTGATCATAAGCACGGGCAGAACTAGTCGGTAATTGCCCACTACTACGCAGAAATTGCGGGCGACGGTGGCGATCGAAGGCGGAGGCGCGTCTCCCGGCTTGCGCGGCTCGCGAAAGAAAAGCAGGACTACAAAAAACATTGCGAAGACGAACAGCGCAGCGACTCGATAAACACTCTCAACGCCTAAATGGCGATGAGCCCAGGATGCGAACAAGGGCCCAGCGGCGCCGCCGATGTTGACCATGGTGTAGTAAATGGAATAGCCGATGGAGCGGACGTTCGGCTTTGAAGCGCGGGCGGTGGTGCCGACGACGGAAGGCTTCACCAGCGCGATGCCGAGTGCGGGGAGAATAAGAATGACGCCGACAAACAAACTGAGGGGCATGGCGTTGCGCACCGGCGCCAGCCAGGATGCTCCGATGGATCCAATCAGGAAATACGCGGCCGCGAGGATGAGATACGCTATCGAAAGAGCGCGGCGGAAGCCGAGGCGGTCGGCGGCAGCTCCGCCGAAGATGGCGAGAAACCATACCATGCCACCGAAGATGCCAGTGAGCGTTCCAGTCTGTTGCGCGGAAAAGTTGAGCCGCTCCTGTAGATAGAGGGCGAGAGAAGCGAAAGCGCCGTAGTAGGAGAGACGCTCAAAAATCTCGCTGATGTTGGCGACCCAGAAGGGCCGCTCGAACCCGGTGCGAATCTCCTGCAAGCGTTCGGAAAAGCTCAAGCGCGGCTCCCTGAGGACGGCGTTACTTTGCAATCCGTCTGCGTACCTCTTCGGCCGAGAGCCCCGAGACCCAGATAACTTTTTGGCGGCTGGTCTGGCCGGAGGCTATGGTAACGGAAGATCGGGGCACCATCAAAAGTTTCGCGAAGAATTCGATGCAGGCCTCGTTGGCGCGGCCATCGACGGGTGGCGAGGTTAGAGAGAGCTTCAGGGCATCGCCGAATTCGCCGGTGATGGCGTCTTTCCTGGCGCGGGGATGAATCTTGACTGTAAAGGAGACGCCGCCCGCCGACTCTTGAATGTGAATCAATCGTTATTCCCTAGCGAAAATGCGAGAAAGGGTTCATGGTGTCCTTCCTGATTTCTCTGCGGTTAAGTCTTTACCCTCTCCCCGAAGATTGCCGTTCCCAGGCGCACGCAAGTCGAGCCTTCTTCAATCGCCACTTCGAAATCGTGCGACATGCCCATGGAGAGCTGCTGCATAGCGACGGCGGGAAGTCCGCGGGCGGCAATCGCATCGCGCAACTCGCGCAGCTTGCGGAAGTAGGGCCGTGCACCCTCGGGATCGTCGGTGAACGGGGGCACCGTCATCAGCCCGCGGAATACGAGAGCTTCCAGCCGGGGCGCTGCGAGCAGCAATTCTTCGAGCGCGGGCGAATCCGGCGCAACGCCGCTCTTCGCCGCTTCTCCGCCGACGTTGATTTCGATGAGCATATCCAGCTTCTGGTCGAGCTTACGGGCGGCGGCGTCCAGCGTTTCGGCCAGCTTCAGCGAATCGACTGAATCCACGGCGCGGAATAGCTCTGCGGTCTTCGCAGCTTTGTTCGTTTGCAGATGGCCGATCATGTGCCACTCGGCGTTTTGCAGATCCTGAAGCGTTCCCGCCTTGGCCGCGAAATCCTGCACGCGATTCTCACCGAAGAGACGCTGGCCGGCTTCATAAGCCTCGCGGATGCGCTCGGGGGGCTGCGTCTTGGTGACGGCCATCAGTGCAACTTCGTCCGAGTTACGTCCGGCGCGCCGGGCCGCAATGGCAATACGCTGCTGGATCGATGCAATGCTTGCGGCTACCGACATTAGAAAAGTAAATCACGAAAGCCCTTCGCTGCGCGAATGTCGCGGGCGAGGGCGCCTGCGCCACACAATCGCTACATGATGGCCGTGGGCGGCGCCGGTTCGTTCGGATCGCCGGCACTGGTGAGCGGTAACCAAATCATGAGACCCGCCAGCAGAACCATGACGCCGATTCCCGCCAGATAAAGCGGATGTTCGAATATCTGCGCTGACGTGATCCGAGTTGCCCACGCTGCGGCAACCCTCAGCCATGATTGGTGGGCAAAGGACATGGCAATAAAAGCCGCCCAAATAAGCCCAAAGACCGACTCGCCCGCGATCAGGCCCGATGCCGTGAGAACTCCGGCATTTTCCACACGCGCCTTCTGTGCTTCATTCAGTCCACGCCGTGTGGCCAGCCAATCTCCGACTGCGCGAAAAACTCCGCCGATGAAAATAGCGAAGGTCGTCTCAAACGGCAGATACATGCCAACCGCCACCAGCATGGGGCTCCGCACCTGCATCATAATCATGGCGATGCCGAAGAAAATTCCTACCACCACCAGCGGCCAGGGCATGTCGCCGCCCACGATGCCGATGGCCAGGGTCGCCATGAGGCCTGCCTGAGGTGCTGAAAGCTGGCGACTGCCGAAACCGAACGCGGTATCCAGCAGGTAGAGGGGCCAGTACATGGCGAGGCTTGCGACGACTACGGCAATCAGTTCCGCCATCTGAATCTTGCGCGGCGTTCCGCCCAGGATGTAGCCGACCTTGAAGTCCTGCAGCAATTCACCGGCTACCGAGGAGGAAACACAAACTACCGCGGCCACGCCCAATACCACAGCCACGCCCTTAATTCCAGATGCTCCCAGCGACACCATCAGAAGCGCCGCAATCAGCAGAGTCGAGAGAGTCAGACCGGAAACCGGATTATTGGAGGAACCGATGAATCCGACCAGACTGCCCGACACGGTTGCCATGAAGAATCCGACGACCAGCATAACGACAGCTGCCAACACCGCCGGCCAAATGAGACCTGAGATACGGATGTACAGGAAGCACATGAGCACGAACATCAACGCAATCAAACCAAAGACCACCTTTGAACTCATGTATTGTTCGGTGCGCGAGAGCTTGGCTCGCTGATCTGCGGTTTGGCGCAGATCCGACAAGGCCCGGCCGATGCCGGCGGTAAGACTTTTCCCCATCTTGAAAAGCGTGTAAGCCGCGCCCACCAGCATTCCACCAACGGCGATAGGGCGTACGATAAACCTCCACACAGCGATCGCGATCGCCGCCCAATTGTCAGGTGTATCTGCAGGAAGATAATGCTTAATCTGCGGTCCCAGAAAAAATATGAGCAGGGGAACCATCAATCCCCAGGCCAGCACGCCGCCGGCAAACTGAATCGAGGCCAGTCGCAACCCAATAATGTAACCGACACCCAAGTACGCGGGACTGACGCTGGGCGCTGCAAAAGTACTGGTTCCGCCTGCGGCTACTACGTTCGCACTGCCTGTGGTGCCGAGACGCACTTGACTGCGGCCCAGACTGCCTACGGCGAAATGAATATCTTTATCCGCGGCGAAGAGTCCGAAGCGCCCCAGGATGTATACCAAGCCGCCGACCCCAATGTTCCAGAAAAGATATTTCGCCGAGTCCGCGCCCCGCCGTCCCGCCTTGTGAATTTCCGCCGCGGCGACTGACTCAGGGAAGGGCAATTCGGGATCTTCCACCATCACGCGGCGGACTAATGAAATGAAGAGCACGCCCAGAATGCTGCCTACCATCATGAGCGCAGTCGATTTCCAATAGGCGTCGGCAGGCCGGAAGGAAGGCCACGCCTTGGCGATCACAAATGCAGGAATGGTGAATATTGCGCCCGCAGCCAAGCCCTCTCCGATTGTGCCGGCTGTTCGAGCAATGTTTTCTTCGAGCAGCGATCCCTTCCACGCGCGCATAGCTGCCATGGCAATGACGGCCGCAGGGTACGTAGCGGCGATAGTAATACCGGCACGCAGGCCCAGGTACGCATTGGCGGCTCCGAGGACGACTGTCATCAGAAGTCCGAGCAGCACGGCGCGCAAAGTGAACTCTTTCATCTCCATGTTTTCGGGAACGAAAGGGACATGTTTCTTGACACCAGTTCCTGATCCGGGGACTGGGCTGCTCATAAGTGGAATCCTCGTAGAGTGTGAGATGAAAGCAGTGTCGCGTGTAACTTATTCAAAACACTAAACGGCCGCACGTTAGCACGCGGACGGGCTGCATTACAAGTGCGGCGCCGGTCCGGACTACTAGGCAAAACGAGATTGGCTTGCTTCTTCCTTAGGGGTAAAATAACAACAATTGGTCTCCGCCCCTTCGAAGTTTAGTGAGTCTGAGGTGTGCCGTGCTGAAGAAGTCCTCCGACCAGGTTTGGTTCCAGAAATATTTTGAATTTCACTGCGACGATTGCGGCAGCGATACGGGATTCCGTTCGCGCCGCCGCAGTTTCTTGGAACGTTATCTCCTGCCGATTTTTCTCTTGCAGCCTGTGCGCTGCGCCGAGTGCTTCAGGCGGGATTATCGTTTGCTGTTTGTGCCAGTGAAGGAACGGCTGCCGGAACCCGTCAAAAAGGTGCCGACCCCGGCACCGCGCACCAATCGTAACGTTGCCTAGCGCACCCGGCCGCCGTTATACTCTAGTTAAGCAGACAATCGCACAGTCGCCCGCCCCAGAACTTTTTTCCTGCGGGCCACACGGAGGCCGTCTTCAGCAGTAGTGGGGACAGAACTCGGGCTAGCCAGGCCAAAGCTGCAGTGGCAAGCCCCTCTATTGCTTCACGGACCCTCGAGGTCCGAACGGAAAAGAGCTGGACCGCCCAGGTTGCAGCAAGTCTCTTCACCGTTTTGTTTCCTTCCGACTGCCGCATTTGCGGAACTCCGCTGGTGAAAATTTCTCGCCTGCCGGTTTGCCAGGAATGTCTTGATGCCATGCCTGCGATCGGTGGAGGAGTCTGCTCCATCTGCGGCGAGCGGTTATTTTCTTCCTACGCGGTTGCTGGGGTTGCAGGCGAGCCCCGGTGCGGGCTATGCCGCCGCATCGAACCGCCCTTTGCGCGCGCGGCTGCATATGGCAGCTATGAGAGCGGGCTGCGCGAGCTGATTCATCTGTTGAAGTATGGCGGCGTGCGCCCGGCTGCCAATGTTCTCGGACGAATGCTGGCCGAAGCGATCGCGATGCTCGAACCTGAGTTCCCCGCAGACTCCGTGGCTGTGATCCCGGTGCCGTTGCACCGCACGAAGTTGCGCCAGCGCGGCTTCAACCAAGCGGAACTGATTGCACGGGCTGCGATGAAAATCAGGCAGCGCGGAGATCGCTTGCATTTGTGTACGGAAGTGCTCGAGAGAAAGCGCGAGACCGCATCGCAAATTGGTCTTAGCAGCCACCAGCGCCGCGAGAACCTGCGCGGTGCTTTTGCAGTCGCGCAGCCCGAGTCGGTGAAAGGCTGCGAAGCGCTGGTGGTGGACGATGTTTACACGACTGGTGCCACCGTTTCAGAGTGTGCGCGAGTCTTGCGCCGCGCCGGCGTCACCAAGGTTTGGGTTGCGACTGTGGCGCGCACGCTGAAGATCTCGGCGCAGCATGCAGAGATCAGGCCAGGCGACGACAGGGAGATGGACGGAAGAATCGGAGCGGAGGCCGTTCCGTTGGCTAAGGCTGTGGGAACTTAGGATTTATGTCAGCCAGAATTGAAACCGACGCAGGACCACCGGGACGCCACGCCGCCGGCCTGTTCGCGGCGGCGGCGATGCATCGCGACAGCAACGGCAACGCGCTGCACGCGCCCGTGCTCGTGCTGAATGCTTCCTACGAGCCTATCAATGTGTGCGCGGCGCGGCGCGCTCTGGTGCTGGTGCTGAAGGGCGTGGCCATGACGGAGGAGGAGAATGGACACTTCCTGCATGCGGCGCGCATTGCCATGCGCGTGCCTTCCGTGATTCGCCTGCTGGAGTACCGCCGCATCCCGCACCAAAGCAGAGCTCTATCGCGGAAGAATATCCTGCTGCGCGACCGCAACACCTGCCAGTATTGTGCCACCGTGTTGCCTTCGGGAGAGTTGACGCTCGATCACGTGATTCCACGCTCCCGCGGAGGGTCATCCACTTGGGAAAACCTTGTTGCTTGCTGCCATCCCTGCAACCGCCGCAAGGGCAACCAGTTTCCTCTCGAGGCCGGCATGAAGCTGATGCGCGAGCCGCGCGCCTTTAACCTGCACACCAGCCGGCACATCATGCGGTTGATGGGCCGCAGCGATGATAAGTGGCGCAAGTATCTTTTCTATTGAGCTGTCAGCTATTAGCTCTCAGCCAAAGCCGCAAAAACGCATCCAGCCGGAAAGCCGTACCCAGCCTGTCATCCCGAGCGCAGCGAGGGATCCTGGTGTTGGCTGATAGCTGATAGCTACTTCTGCGGCGACTGCGGACTCGGCGGCGGCGCATCCGGCTTCTTCTGCTCTGGATTCTGATCCGGGCCCTGCGGCGGTTTCTGATCCGGCGGCGCTGCCTTCGGCACTTCCTGGCCCTGATACAGAATCTTCACGCTCGAACCGAATCGCTTGTAGTCCTCATACTTCACAATCTCGCGGATGTGAATGTCGCCGGTGTTGAAGTGCAGCGTGTCATCGGCTCGAGTGTAAGTAGGGAACCAGTACTGGTTGTCGATCTGCTCGCGCCAGGTAGTGAACTTCGGGTAGAGGTGTTCTTCTTTCCCTTTCTTTTTCGTGTCGCGAATCTCGGGGACGGCCTGCCCGTAGGTCTTCACGATCTGGAAGTCGTGGTCATCGACCCAGATACGACCCTGAAAGTAGCGTTTCTTGCCGACGATCTGTTTAGGAGCGATGTCGAAGACATAGCAGTGCAGTTCGTCTTCCTGCTGCTGGCCGACGTAGAGAATGTTGTATTCCGGGATTTCGTCGGTGGTGAGCACGAAGGGCAGCCGGTTCCGGAAGTCTTGAACGTCACCTTCGTCGAGCGACAGCCCTCCCTGCTCCAGCGTGGATTGCGGCGCAAAGACTACGTTTTCGATGCGATGGCCTTTGTCGTCGTAGAGCACGTCGAACACTTCGTGATACTGCCCGGTGATCGTGTCGCCGTCACGAGTTTCCACCTTGATGTCTTGCCGGTAGGTGTAATGGTCGCGCGCTTCCTTGAACAGCTTCTCCCGCTCCGCGAAGCGCTTGATGATTTCTTCGGGTGTCGCGCCTTTGGGAGGTGTGTTCTCCAGCGGTCCTTCCTGCGCAGCGGCGGGCAAAGTGGCCAGCGCACCCGCCAGCATAATGAGCGTCACGAAAAACGGAAGGCTGCGACAAGCCAGTCTCATAGATACAGTTTACTGGATTTGGGTATCGCGTAGGGATATCTGCGCACACCGCGGCGGCCCTCCCCCGACCTCTCTCCGCTCAGTGAGGCCAGGGTAAGGGCGCTGCAGTTCTGCCAATTAGTTGGATGCCAGAGGAGCGAAAGGGTTTGCTAGGATAGCCAGAAGCCATAACCCTATGCAATCAATGCTGCGAGTGATATCATTGATGGTATGGCGAGCATCACCATCCGCAAACTTCCCGAGAATACGAAGCGTCGGCTTCGCATCCGTGCCGCGCGCAACGGGCGATCCATGGAGCAGGAGGCCCGTGACCTGCTCGAAAATGGTCTGGCACGCGCCGACGCTGAACCGGAAAATCTCGGAGAAGCCATCCGCCGGCGTTTTGCGCCGCTGGGCGGAGTTGATCTGAAGATACCTTCACGGCGCGGCACCATCCGCGAAATCCGATTCAAGTGATCTCCGGGATCACAATTCTGGACACGAACGTCGTCTCCGAACCGATGCGGCCTTCGCCTGCGGTGGTGGTGCTGGCGTGGCTATCCCAAAGGCCGGACGGCGGCCACTTCTACGTGACCACCATCACAATGGCGGAAATCCTTCTCGGAATAGGGCTTCTCCCCAAGGGAAAGCGTCACGATAAGATGCTCGCCCAGGCCGAAGCAACGTTCAGGGAAGATTTTGCCGAACGCATCCTTTCCTTCGACGAAGCGGCCGCACGTGCCTTCCCAGAAATTGCCACCGCACGCCGTGCGCAAGGCCGTCCGATCTCAGAATTCGACGCACAAATCGCGGCTATCGCCCATTCCCGTGACGCCACCCTGGCAACGCGCAACACCGCCGACTTCGAGGGCTGCGGAGTGCCGCTGGTAAATCCCTGGGCTGAGTAGAGGCGGACCTCTGGCGACCTGCTACACTCATCCGTTTGCCGAGGAGTATTCCCATGCGCCGGTTCCTTCTTGCTTCTCTCGCTACCATCGCTTTCACTTTCCCCGCCTTCGCGCAGGCCAAGCATCCCTTCACTTTCGAAGACATGATGAAGCTCAAACGCGTGGGCGAGCCTGAGGTTTCGCCGGACGGCAAG
Organism: Candidatus Sulfotelmatobacter sp.; assembly: GCA_049280095.1. Taxonomy (GTDB): domain Bacteria; phylum Acidobacteriota; class Terriglobia; order Terriglobales; family Acidobacteriaceae; genus Sulfotelmatobacter. Next base: position 48,114 of record JBAPPL010000005.1, read on the forward strand.
TGGGTAATTTTCAGCGTGGTCGATGTGAATCTCGAAGCCAACACGAAGACGCCGCACATCTGGATCGTGCCCACGGCGGGAGGTCAGGAGCGCGAGATCATCGCCAATCAGGACGCCGACCGTCCACGCTGGGCGCCGGATGGGAAGCGGTTTGCCTTCATCTCCACCAAGGATGGCGGCTCGCAAGTTTGGATCGCCGAGTTTGGCGACGGAGCGGGAACTGTAACTGGAGTGCACCAGCTCACTGCGATCGCGACCGAAGCGAGCGGCGAACTTTGGTCACCGGACGGGAAGAACATTCTGTTCACCTCCGATGTCTATCCGGAATGTGACGGAGAACGCGACGAACTCAAATGCAATGCCGGAAGGCTCGGAGACCGCGAGAAATCGAAAGTAAGGGCGCTGGTCTTCGATCACCTTCTTTACCGACACTGGAATGCTTACAAGGAAGGCAAGCGCACGCACATTTTCATGGTTGGTCTTGTAGGTTTCGACAAGAATCCCAAACCGCCCTTGCACCAGTTCTACACAGATTTGACCCCCGGCGACTACGACGCACCCGTCTTCTCTCTCGGCGGACAGGATAACTACGCCTTCTCGCCCGACGGACAGGAAATTTGCTACACCTCGAATCACGACAAGAATCCGGCCGCTTCCACCAACAACGACCTGTGGATCGTTCCGGTGGCTTGGTCGACGGGCCTCACGGGGGGATTGGGCGGAGGGGATCGGACCAGGACGGTTCCCCCGGGCCTAGCCAAGAACATCACCGCCGACAATCCCGCCAGCGACTCGACGCCGCTCTATGCGCCCGATGGCCGCTACATCGCCTACCGCGCCCAACAGAGGCCGGGATACGAGAGCGACCGCTTCCGGCTGATGCTGTACGACCGCAAGACGGGTGAGAAGAAAAACCTGACGGAGAATTTTGATGTTTGGGTTGGAACCTTCGCTTGGGTGCCGGACTCGACTGGGATCTATTTCGCTGCACAGGAGGGTAGGGGGTCGGACATTAGGCAAGTCTCGTTGAATGGCGAGGAACCGAAGGACGTTGTGGGCGGCGCTTACGTTGATGATCCTGCGGTAAGTCGTGATGGTAGCACGATGTTCTTTACGCGTATGTCGGTTCAGTGGCCGACGCAAATCTACAAGGTCGAACAGCCTTCCAAGATACTCAAGGGAGAGATCGGTCATCTTCTTGTTGATCTGAACCGCGGCGTCCTTTCCCAGGTCTCTCTGTCACCCCTTGAATACTTCCTCTTCCCCGGCGCTCACGGCGACAAGGTCGAAGGCTTCCTGGTCAAGCCGCCGAACTTTGACGCCAGCAAGAAATATCCCGTGAAGTTCCTCATCCACGGAGGCCCGCAGGGCGCCTGGGGAGACGACTGGAGCTACCGCTGGAATCCCCAGCTTTTTGCGGCGAATGGCTACGTCGTCATCATGATCAACTTCCACGGCTCGACCGGCTACGGACAGAAGTTCATCGACGCCATCAACGGCGACTGGGGTGGCGCTCCGTTTGAAGACCTGATGAAGGGCCTCGACTATGCAGAAGAGCATTATCCTTTCATTGATAAGTCCCGGGAGTGCGCGCTGGGCGCCAGCTACGGCGGATATGCCATCAACTGGATTCTCGGCCACACCGACCGCTTCAAGTGCCTGGTGTCGCACGATGGCATGTTTAACGCCGAATCCGCCTGGGGCACCACCGAAGAACTCTGGTTCAACAACTGGGAGTTTAAAGGCACTCCCTACGACAACCGCGCCAGCTACGAGAAGTGGTCGCCGCACCAGTACGCCAAGAATTTCAAGACGCCGACGCTCGTCATCCACGGCCAGAAAGATTACCGGCTCGACGTGAGCGAAGGCTTGCAGCTCTTCACCACGCTGCAAATGGAAGGCGTGCCCTCAAAGATGCTCTACTTTCCCGACGAAGGCCATTGGGTGCTGAAGCCGCAGAATTCTCAGCTGTGGTACAAGACCGTGAACGACTGGGTGGATCAATGGACGAAAGATCAGGGGACGAAGAAGTGAGTCGGGCTTCGGGCTTCGGCCAATCGCCATGTTCGGTGACGACCGAGCGGGGTGCGTCCCGGAGGGACGGCTGATAATAGCCCGGCGTTTCAACGCCGGGTCGCGGAGACCGAAAAATAACCCCGTCCCGTTAGGGACGGCTGAATGCGACTTCGTCCGACGAAGAGTGTTCAGCCGTGCCTCCGGCATGTGCTCCCCGTTCGGTGGCTGATCCCGCCAGTGAACTGGCGGGCTAATTGTCGATAGTCCCTCCGGGACTTTATCTCGTCTGTGGCTAAATCACCAATTCACTCGTGCTCTGTCGGCAGGACTAAAGCCGTGCCCTTCCCAGATCTCCGGACGGACGAACGTGCGGTCTCGGCGCCCACCGGCGCCGGAAGGGTTTCCATCACGCCCTGAAGCGCAGCCGTGCTTCCGGCCGAGACTTGAATCTCGAGCTCCAGAGGGCCGGTAAATGATCCCACTGAAGGCGTGAAACTGGCGAGGCCGTTGACGTCGCTCTGCGCCGTGTTCTGGCTCGCGCTGAGGAAGACGGGTAGGCCTGGTTGCGTGACCGTGGGGTCGCCCGGGGTCAGGATCAGATCGTTTCCCGCAGGCCGCAACAACGTAGATTGAAACAGCACGCTCGCTCCGAGCACAGGATTCGGCGGCGTCGAGGAGTCGGTGACGCGGACCGTCAGGGGTTGAAACGCCGCTCCCGTCACCACTTGTCCCGCGCCTGCGACGGCTTGCAGGTTCATCACGGCCGCGGCCACCGCGTTCGCAGAAATATTCTGGCAAGGATTGTTGCCGGGCGCGGCGCAGGCGCTGAGTTGCATGCCTACAGTGAAGTTCGTCACCGTGAGGTTGACTGAGGCATAGCCGTTGCTGTTGGTTACCGCGCTGGTGGAACTGAGCGATCCCGATCCCTGATCGATGAAAAAGTTCACCTGTTTACCGCTCTGAGGTGAACCCAGGCTTACCACCCGCGCCGTAAGCGGCACGCTGAGCGACGCTCCCTGAGCGATCCAGAGGTTGGGTGGGGTGACTCCGATGTCCAAAGAGGTAGAGGTAGCGCTCAGCGTCGACCCGACCGACCGCGCGGGGCTGTAGACACCGGGAGCGAGAGTTGCCGTGACTACGGCATTGCCCGTGGCCGCAGGCGTAACCCAGGTGGAGGCTATTCCACTTTCATCGCTGATCGTCGAACAGGTTGAAGCGCCAGCGCACGCTGAGAGCGTGGCTCCGTTGGTGGCAGTCCATCCCACGGTTGCACCGTTCACCGGCGTGATGCCATCAGAAGCCACCACGCGGACGGTCACTGGGTTAGTGGCTTGGGTCCCGACCGGCGTGGGAGGATTCACCCCCCGCAACAAGACGACGCTGTCAGTGGAAGCGGCTCCGAAAGTGAGTACATTGGTCATGATCGAGAATGCTCCGCTCACCGGGTCGCTGATGGTGATGGTTTGCTCTCCGTCGCCATGGCCGGGAATGGCTGCCAGCATCTGGCTGGCGTTGGTCGCCAGCAGCGGAGCACTCGCTGCACCCACGGCTACGGTGAGCGCAGGCGCAAAGCCGGTACCTTGCAGCACGACCGGGCCTCCCATGACCGGCACTCGCGGCGGGTTGACTGAGTCGCCATAGAGCACATGGGCGTGGTAGTGGTAATCGGGGCGGCCGTCGCCGCGCAGGTCGGCGATGCCGACGATGAAGCTGTTCGACGTCAAGATCTGTGTGTCGAGACGGCTCATGCCGAACGTATCCGAATTGAATGGCACGGTGGTAAACGCCGGCGGAGCTGTACCCACAGGATCACCCAAGGTCCACATGCCAACCACGGGTGCAGCTTTCGATTCGCTTGGGCCGCCGGTTTCATCGAGCGCAGTGACAGCCACGGACATTGTGCGGTTCGCCTGGGCGGTAATCGTAAAATAGCCAACATCGCCGTAGCCGCTCAGCGAGCCGACCCAATCGCCGGGGGAAAGAACCGGGGCGGGGACGCTCCAGGTTTCCGTGGCTGCCAGGGGAGGGACAGGCTGCGCGCTGCCGGACATGAGAATGTCCTGTTCAACCTCACCACCTGCTGCCACGGTCACAACGATGGTCTCGAAAGTTCCTGAGGGCGCGACTTGCGACGGCTCGTAGGGGCGCACTCCGGCGGACCACAAGGGATCGAGAGCCGCGACCGCAAGCTGGTATTGCGCCGTGCTCGCTCCGTTTGGAATGGGCAAACCTCCGAGATCGAAGAATCCTTCGAGGGTTTGATTGCTCGATCCAAATTCGCTGTACAGATTTCCCAGAGGATCAGCCAACCCGGTGATGGGATTGCCCGCATTGCCGGTGAAGAGGAATCCGGAAACTGACGAAGCTCCATACTGGCCCGAGGGCTGGCCGGTGGAAGGATCGATCCAGCGCGCAACTACATTCACGCCCTGCATGGGCTGGGCGCTACTACCCACGTGATCCACGAAGTAGACCGACCCGTAGATGCGGGCGGTGGTTTGGGAAGGAGGAGAAGCGGGATAAAGGCGAGAGAGCGCTGCCACATCATCAGGCGCGAGCTGATAGGGATTGGTATAGCAGACTGTGATCGTGACGCAACTCACCGGGTCGAGGTAGTGCATCACAGGAAACCCCGCATAGTCAGCGGGCGTCGGCGGCGGATTGCGCGTGATCACATTCAGGTTCATCTGCGACCATCCCAGGCCGAGCACGCCGCCGAGCACGCGCACCAGCCGGTATTCCACGTCAGTGAGTTGTGAAGACTGCAGCGCGCACTGCCCGTTGATCACCACCAGAGCATGGAGGAAATTGGCTGTGACGGCGAAGTTATCCACGCCGCCGTAAACCGCATTCCAGAAGCATTGCGAAGCGGCGCCAGCGCCCGCGCCGAGCAGGGCGTCCGTTACCGTACCATCGAAGTCGTAGACGATGCCCACGGGAGTTTGCGTGGCGCTGGGAGTGATGTCGGCGGGGGCGGTGAGCGTGCCGGCGGAGTCGACCGCGATATTACTGCCGTTCGCGTCTTCGGCGAGTTGACCGGCGTTAGCGACTGCGAGACCCGCGGTGGGAGAGGAAGTCCACTGCGCGAAGGCGTCGGCGACCAACACGTTAGCCGAATTGTTCGGCAGGATCGGGCTGAGGTCGCCCTGGTCGGTGTAATAGTTCACCTGACCAAGCGACCAGGTTAGCGGCTGGCCCATGGTTGAGGGGTTGAAGTAGCTGGACCCGGCTACATACTCAGGGCCGCCGGCACGGGCAAGCACGGCGAAAAGAACGACAATTGCGAGAGCCGTTGCCAGCCGGAAGCAGAATGAGCGTGCGTCCATGTTCTTCTGGATGGTCACGTTTCGTCTCATTCCTCACGCTCAGATCGCCGAACCGCTATCGCGAAGTCGGCATAAGAAACAACAGCTTTTCCATCCAGGCCGGGAATCCCGGCAAAGGTCGCGATGTGCTGTCCGCTCATCACCACTTGACCCTGAGAATCCATCTTGAATCTACCGAGAGCCCCGGCCACAGGACTGGTGAGGCCCAGCCTGCTCGGGGCATAAAGAAACAATAAGACGTGCTCGCCGACGCGGTAGCGCTCGCCGCTGTTCCAAAGCCCGGCCCACTCATGGATCGTCAGATTCTGACCCGGGGACGTGCCGCGGATGACATGTTCGACCCGGAAGGTGACGCTGGTGGAGGCCGGACTTGGGCGGAAAGATGACTGGGCGTGTCCAACAAAGATCACGCGGCCGGAGAAGATCATCCCAGCGCTTCGAACCAGTTGCCGGAAAACGAGTTTCTGGAACGCGCTGTTGCCGGGAACTCCCGGATAGCGTATCGGCGGGTCGGGCGATCGAGGGATCCCGATTGGCGCAACCGGGACAACGTAGCCGGACGGCGAAGTTTTCGGGCCAGCAACAGGAGCGAAAGAAGAGGAGCGATCCGCGGCGGAGCCCTGCCCGCGCAGAATAATCGGTGCTGCGAAGATCGAAGCAACGAAAATCAGAGAGCAAGCAGCAGCGAGCAGACGCCAGCGACTTCTGGCCATAGCCATCCCTTAGGAACGAATCTCTGCTCGGAGGAATCTGGGAAACCGACGCCATCCTAGTGAGCGCCTGGCGGGCGGTGCAGTGACGGATGTCACCAAGAGCCTGTGGATTAAAGAGTCGTTCCCAATTCGGGCGCGGTGTGACGTCCCAGATTGTGACGTTGATGTTCCGCAGCGCTCAGGTTCGCGCCGGCAAGCAGCAGAAGACCGGTCAGGAATGCCCAGAACATCAGGCTCACCGAAAGCGCGAAGGGCCCATAGACTTCGGCGAAATTGAGCCAAGGCAGGGCCATGATGTAACCGTACTTCAAGGCCTCTGACAGCAAGCCCATGATAATGGCTGTCGGCAGAACAGCGCGCACCGGGACCTTGCCATTAGGCAGGATCCAGTAAATGAGGAAGAAGATGGCGATGCTGGCGCCGATGGCGAACACCTTCATCGCCAGGAATCCCGCAAGGCGGACAACCACCGGGGCGTGGCCGCGCAGCAGGAATTCGAACGGCCGCACGATTCCTGCGGTCATTCCAATCGAGAGCAGAGCCAGAACGCCGCAAGCAAAGGCCAGGCCGAGTGAGACCAACTGGTTTCCCAGATAAGAACGGTTATTCGGGAAGCGCCAGATGCGGTTGAGCGCAACCTCGAGCGGCACGAATACTCCGGTCGACGTCACCAGCAGAATGATCAGGGAGACTACCTGCACCCGCTGCCGCGCGTCCACCATGGCGTTCAGGTTGCGGATAACAAATTCCTGACCGGCGGGAAGGTAGTCGCGCAGTAGTTCGACCACCACGTCATACATCACGCGCGAGTGAAAAACGCGCCGAATGAGCGTCATCAACAGGACGACGAAAGGAAAGAACGACAAGATCGAGTTCGCAGCGACCGAGAAGGCAAAGGTATGCACGTCGGTGCGCAAAAGGTATTTCGCAGTAGAAATCGCCATCCCAGAGAAACGCGGGCGGGGTGGGCGCCGCGGAGGAGCCGGTGCGGCCTTGGCGGCTTCGGGAGCGGGAGTTGTAACTTGACTGGGCACGAGGGCTTCTCTAATCCTATCAAAGGGTTGCGGCCGAGTCCGACTTCCACGGGGAACCAAGGTCGGGGGGCTGGAGTGCGGCGTTTCTTATACCTTGTTAAAGATTTAGATGTGACCCGAGGTTACTTCCCGCTAATTTTTGTTGCGAAACGATTTAATACTCCTTATTATCCTTTGCGCATGACCCGATGAGAGTCGGGGAATGAATCGGTAAGGTAGGTTGATGTCTTGAGCAGGGCGGTTGAAATCAGCGCCGATGGTCCAGGGCTCCGGAAGTTCTCGCCGCATTTTTTTTACGCGTCGCGGAACTAAGGAGTCTTTTGCTTTGGGGCAATTTCTCCGGCACAGATAGACGCCAACCGGGTTTCACTGGTTTTCTCGAGGGGGCGTTCCATCACTCGGAGCTACGTTGCGAGAACTCCAGGGAACTAATTCTTAATGATCAGGGGAAAGGAGTTTTTCTGTGAGAGAGAAGGGAACAGTAAAGTGGTTCAACGGGGCGAAGGGATATGGTTTCATCCAGCGCTCCACGGGAGAAGACGTTTTCGTGCATTTCTCCGCCATTCAGGAGAACGGCTACCGCTCGCTGAACGAGGGTGAGACCGTGGAGTTTGATCTGCTCAAAGGCCCCAAAGGCTTTCAGGCGGGCAACGTAGTCCGCGCCTAGCCTGCTGGTCATTCGATTACCGACCCTCCCGCCCGAGCGGGAGGGTTTCTTATTCGCTCTCGTGAGAACCAACTCCCGGACACCCACCACCGCTTTGTCATTCCGACCGGAGCAGGAGCGCCAGCGACGGCGGAGTGGAGGAACCTGCTGTTTGCCTGCGCCGCCGTCTTGCCAGCACATCGGTGGATTTCCGCCGTGAAATAAATCCTGCGTGCATGGGCAGAAAAGAGCTTCACTCGGCCCGATTCTCCTTTTATCGGGGGTATCCCCCCTCCCCCCTCAATCTCTGGAATCATAGGGTGAGGAGGAGGATGATGGAGATGGGGGGTGTGTTTTGAAGCCCCATATTCATTTTCGAGCATCTTGGCCTGAGCGTGTGCTCGAAATCGCGGAAAGGGATGGCGATCCGTCATGGCTGATTCACAAACCGTATATGTAGACGATAGCGGCACCGAGCCGAACCAAAAAATAGCTGCGGCAGTCTTTTGTGTCGCCACAGTAGACCGATGGCAACAGTTTCTGAGAGGGTGGAATAAAATCGCGGACCGAGAAGGGTTCGAGATAAAGAACTTTCACATGACCGAGTTTGCGGCCTGTAGGCCATGCCATCCCTGCCAGCAATGTCTAGCTGGACGTAAGTCGGCGCGGGAACATCCCTGGCAACGGTGGTCAGATGAGAAACGCGAAAGTGTGCTCAGGCGAATGGCGAAGGTTCTTGTTAAGCATGTTGAGTTTGGGGTAGGCCACTCTTATACCAAAGCGGACTACGATGAACATGTACGTAATTCGCCTGCTCGACAGCTTGCCAAGGCACCCATAGGGGACGAGTATGTTACGTTTGCAGTCCAGCGGTGTGGTGGAAGTCTTGCAGAATGGAGAGCATCCAATGGCCGTACCGACCGCCTAAGATTTGTTTTCGATTCTTCCTCGACAAAAGAAAAGAAAGAGATCGCAGAGGTCTTTTTTGCGGCAGCCAACGAGGGGGAGCGAGTTGTAAATGGCATTGAGCAATGGTTTAACCCCGAAGAAGGGGTGGCTTACGAAAGCAGGAAAATAACCCACCAGCTATTGTCTGCGGACATGCTGGCATGGACGATCGCCACGGTCAGAGCGCGACACATGTTTGTATCCGGCAAGCTGGCTACTGCCGGAAGATTTGCGGAAGTTCTCTGGTTGGCGAGAATTTTCGTCGACAGTGGGCACATAAAGATCGGCTATTTAAAGAAAGAAACCTTGGCGCGATGGGAGAAGGAACAATTAAATGCCTCAGCGAGAGAACAGGAACTTTCAGAAGTTCGATCAGACGATGCGGAGCCTAATGGGCGTCCCGCACAGTGAGATAAAAGCCGCTCTGGATGCAGAGAAGCGGAGAAGCAGCAGAAAAAGCGAAAGGTTAAGGGACAAGGCCAGGGCTAAGGTGATCTTTAACTTTTCCACAAGCGGCGTGTGACATCTAACCTTGCCCCGCAATTTCAAATCAGCGATGATGGTCGAGGCCATGACGGTCCGCTACACAGCGACTCGCCATGCCCTAAGTCTTTTGTTGTCTAGATTTTGACCTTTAAGTTCTTTGACATGAAGATTTTGCAGAGACTTTTTGCGAACCCCGCGCCCAGCAAGCCTTTCCAAGGGTGGGGGGAGGGGGGGTACCCCCGAATAAAACGAGGACCGGGCAGACGAAGCTCCTTCCAGCAAGCGCTCGCAATATTTATTCCGCGGCAGAAATCCACCGGCGCGCCAGCAGCGTGGTGGCGCACAGAAACAGCAGGTTCCTCCACTCCGCCGTCGCTGGCGCTCCGGCTCCGGTCGGAATGACAAGGTGGTGAGGGCGCCGGAGGCTGAAGCCCCAAGCCCGAAAGCCGAAGCCCGCTTCAGCGCACTTCCAACGACACCAAGTCCCCATCCGACATTCCGCGGGACTTGTAATTCACGGAGACCGAGCGGTTATTCCATTCGCAGGAGAAGGTGTCGGCCCCGATGAGCAGCAGCGATTTGTAATCGGCGGTGCGCAGCTTGAGAACTGCACTACCGGAGGAAACGGTGAGAACGGCGGCCGGGGACTGGGAGCAATCCACATCCACCAGCGTCCCCTGGATGAATTTCGTCGGCCGCCTGTCTGCTACACCCGACTGCGCTGCCTGCTCAGCCGCGGCGCGCTTGGCGGCGTCCTGATCGAGCACGTCAAATGGGGAGCTGGGCTTGGAGAGTTTGCTAGCCGAAGCGGCGGTGGCGGGTGAGACGCCGTATTTCTGCTCGTTGGCGAGTTGCGCCAGACTTTCGGCGGCGGCGGCAGCCACTTGCGGATTGCTGCTGGTCTTCAACAATTGCAGCAAGGCTCGTGCAGCAACCCACTTTTTATCGGAGACATAAATTTCCGCCATATGGTAAACGTACTGCTGGTTGCGCGGACTGAGTTCAATGGCGGCGCGCTCGGCCTGCATGGCAGCTACCGGCCCACCGCCTTCGCGTCGCGCACTGGCCAACAGGTCATAGGCGTCGGCGAATTCGGCATACCATTCGAGCACGGCGCGCAGGTCCTGCATCATGTTAGGCAGCCCTTGAATGTCGGCGTGCCTGGCCTGCGACATGCGGTACTTCAGTACCGAAAAGTAGTAGCGGATCCACATATCGCTCCGGTTGAGAGCGGCAGCGTTACCCAGTTCTTCGGCGGCGTCTTCAAACTCGCCGTGCTGCAGGTGGTCCCAGGCCAGAGCGCGATGGGCGGTCTCATTGCCGGCGACTGCGACGGGAAGAGCTGCGGCATCCTCGTCTTTATTGTCTTTCGCGTTTTTCTCATTGGCCTTCTTGGCTTGTGTTGGATTGGGAGCCGTGGCCAGCGCTTGCAACTCCTGCAGCGCGGCTGCGCGGCGGTCGGGAATTCTGATCTTCACCTCATCCACTGTGGCGCGCGCGTCACCCTCGGAGAGAAACTTGGATGTCATCGCACTGTCGTTCGGTCCCACGATCTCCGGAAATTCGTAGACCTGCGGCATGCTGGCGTGAGAACCCGGTTGCCTGGAAGCGTCAAGCGCGAGGAACAAAGGCGCGAGCGAATGGAAGTAATCTTTCACTTCCTGGTCGAACTGGGCTGGAGCCATGCCGTACGCCTTCTGCACAGCTTGCTCCACGGGCACATGCTGGTTCTCGACCAGGTCAAAATAGGTTCCCGTCTCCGGCAGCTTTTTGTCGTGGAGCAGGTAATGCATCATCATCCAGGATTGCGCATAGAAGAGTGTGTCGGGCGTGCTGTCGGCATTCTTGGAATTGTCCGGCTTCATGGTGAGCAGGTCGGGCAGCGCGAGCCAGGACTGGCCGCCATTTTGTCCGCCGAGAAGTTCAGTGAAGGACTTCGGTGAACCGCCCGTGGAGGCGGAATGCAACTCTGGGTCGCCGCCAATTTCATACTTCTTGTCATCGACGCGTATGGAACTGAAGTATTCGGCCAGGCCTTCGTCGAACCATGCCTGGACCTCAGGATAGTTGTAATTGAGCAGCAGGTGGGCGAAGTCGTGGGCCACGGCGCGCCAGGATTCCTCCTCGGCCAGGTTCAGCACGATGAAGTTCTGGTCCTCGCCGGGCAGGAAAAAGCCGGGAACGTCGATGGGCTGAGAGTCGATCGGTTGACCATGGCGCAGCGGCGCCGTTTGGTAATAGTCCTTGTCGTTCTTGAAAGCGATGATCGTCAGCGGCAGCGGCTCGTGGAGGCGATCCTTCATCAGCATGACGGCGAAGACTCCCCGCATCTGCTCGAAGCGCAGAGCAACTTCTTTGCCTTTTTTTTCTCCCGCGTCGGTGATGACGGTGAAATGCGTGGAGTGGATCTCAAGCCACGGCGACTGCTCGGCAGCGCGGGAGGCGAGACTCAAACAGACAACAACGGTGCCTGCCAGGAGAACACGAACGGAAGTGCCAAGAGAGCGGACCATGCGCACGCCTGCGGAAAGCGGAGAGGAGAACGCCACTACCGTCAAATCCTAACACGATCGGTCGTACAGGGCCGTGCTGGAACCTTCCAAACGATCCGGGCAATCAATCTCCAACTCGAAGGATCATCACTTCCGTGGCCTTAATCAGCGCGACGGCGGTTTGGCCGGCCTTGAGGTGCATTTCGCGCGCTGATGTTGCGGTAATGATGGAAGTGATTTGTTGTTCCCCGATGGAAATCTTCACTTCCGCCATGAGGCCGCTGATGCGGACCTGATCGACGCGGCCCACCAGCTGATTGCGGCCGCTTACCCGGCGCGCTGCTTCAGTTCTTTCCCCAACTGTTTTCCCTCTGGTCCGGTACAGCAGCCTGTCCAATTCACTTTGCGGGATTCGGTGATGTCCCCCTGCGGTCGGGACGCTGCGAATTTTCTTCTTGTAAATCCACTGCTTGATGGTGGGGAAGCTGATGCCGAGTTGCAAAGCCGCGTCGCGGAGTTTCAGCAACTCGGCATTCTTGCGCCCGGATCGGCGATTCTTCGGCATCGGACGAAATCCTACAGTCAACACGCAGGACGGTCAACATGACAGCTTCCCCTCTGGGTTAAAGGAAAATGCATGTATCTGTATCATCTTTGACATGGAAACGATATTTCATATACATTTCTTAATTCCTTGCCTGAATCTCTAACGTTGGAGGACCTCGTGCGTAAGATTTGTCTGCTGTTCACCACCCTCATCCTTATTATTGTTGTTTCGGCCACGGTATCACTGGCACAGGACCCCGACCCCTGCACGAGCGGCCGCGAGTTCGCCACCACCGATTGCGCGCTGACCTGGCATGGCATCACGTTGTACGGTGCCTACGACGTCGGCTTCGGCTACGTCAGCCATGGCCTGCCGGAGAACGGCTATAACTATGAAGGCGAATCTCTGGTGAACCGGAATGGCTATGAACATCGATTCCTGGTCGCACCGAACAACCTGTCGCAGACGGGTCTGGGCATCAGGGGTAAGGCACAGTTTCGGCCTGGCTGGTTCGTTGTGTTTAACGCTTCAACGGGCATCAATCCGCAGTCCGGCCTGCTGGCCAACGCGTCCGCCACCGACACCATCAACAACGGCCTCCCGAGGGGCAGCTATTCGATAGCCATCGACGGCGCGCGCGGGGGCCAACCCTTCAATGACCAATACTATGGCGGAATATCGTCCACGCACTTTGGCGAGCTGACCTTCGGTCGCCAGCGCTCTCTCGGCACCGATGCCATGCTGCTCTATGATCCGGCCAATGGCGCCTATGCCTTTTCCTACATCGGGTATAACGGCACGATGGCCGGGGGCGGCGACACCGAGGACAGCCGCTGGGACGACGCCGTGAAGTATCGCATCGCTTATGGCCCGGTCTATTTCGGCGCGATGTATAAATTCGCCGATGGTTCGGGCGGCTGCTACTCGACCTTGGCAGCCGCGGGGAACAACTGGACTGCCGCCAACTGTACGCCGGAATCGGCGCATAACAACGCCTATGGATTCGATCTCGGCGGAAACTACGGCCCAGATCAGGGCAAGTACTCCGCCGACCTAGTCTTCCAGCATTACAATCAGGCGATCAGCGTATTGAACCCCCTGCTGGGGCCTCAGAGCCTGAGCGGGGCCGGGCAATATCAGTCGACCACCGACAGCATCGATACAACCCCCATCACCGGGAATAATGTGATCGACACGAACAACACCGTGTATGGCATTGTGACCGACAACAACGCGGTGATGTTTGCTGCCAAGTACGTGCGGAACCCGTTCAAGTTGTTTGCCGGCTACGAATACATCTGGCAGAATAATCCGCACGACCCATTGGGGGTGGGCGCCTCGGACCAGGGCGGCTATTTCATGAGCGGGGTAGAAGACAACAACCTTGATTCTGAAAAGCTGGTGAATATCTGGTGGACGGGCGTGAAATACGCCGCCGACAGTAAAACCGACGTCACTTTCTCCTGGTACCAACAGCGGCAGAACGACTTCCGTGTTCCGCAGACCTGCTCGCCCTCAGCCGGCTTCCGCAGTTCCTGCGCGGGCACCCTCAACGAGGGGTCGCTCTACGCGGATCATCACTTCACCAAGCGTTTCGACGGCTTTGTCGGAATTACGTATTCCTGGGTGAGCGGCGGTCTGGCCATCGCCATTCCTCACGGCCCCGGCGTCCCCTACAACTACAACAACAACTGCGCTCCGGTGGTCGGGGGGCGTTTCAGCTTCTGATCGTTTCCGCAGGCGGGCTGACTTTTGATGAGCAGATTTGAAAGGGTGCGGCTTCGAGTCACGCCGTCACTTGGGGAAGGCTAAACAGCGCCAGGTTGTCTAGTCTCCGCTGGCGTGGCGCTGCGTAGGCACGAGAACCAGGCGCGGCCGCGCTTCCGCGGTACGAGTCGATTGCTGCGAGCCCGGGCCGAACGCATTCAGAATGACGATGACCGCGGTATACGCGGCTAGAACGCCAATTCCAACGGAGGCGACTACCGTGAGGCAGAGAATCAGAGGCATGAAGAGCGAAATCAAGATCAACCACCCTATCCAGAATTAGATGCCAGATTGCCGCAGCCGGGGCGCATCTCAATTTCGCTAAATGCGGCTTCTTCAATCTACCTGCGTTGACGCTGGCCGCTATTGACGACTAAGATACGGAGTAAAGCTGTGCATTCCTAATGTCGAACATGTCTGTGGAACTGTCGACATTACGGAAGGGCAGTCCACCCCAGACTAAATGGCCATTACCAAGATTTCGGTGCGCGGGGCGCGCCAGCACAACCTCAAAAACATCGACGTTGAGATTCCGCGTAACACCCTGACCGTGGTGACCGGGCTGAGCGGGTCGGGCAAGTCCTCGCTTGCTTTTGACACGATTTATGCTGAGGGCCAGCGCCGCTATGTAGAGACTTTATCGACCTACGCACGGCAGTTTCTGGACCAGATGGAACGCCCGGATGTGGATGCAATTGATGGACTTAGCCCATCTATTTCGATCGAGCAGAAGACTACCAGCCGGAGCCCGCGCTCGACCGTGGGCACAATCACCGAGATCTACGATTATCTTCGCCTGCTCTTCGCTTCCATCGGGGTGCCGCATTGTCCGAAGTGCGGTCGCCCCATCAGCCGCCAGTCGGCCGAGCAGATCGTGCAGCGTGTGATGCAGCTCACTCCTGAGGACCGTGTAATGGTCCTTGCGCCAATCGTGCGTGGCCGCAAGGGCGAGTTCAAGAAAGAGATGGAGACCCTGCTCAAGCACGGCTACGAGCGCGCCCGGGTCGACGGCGAAATCGTGAATCTGGATGACGACCTGAACCTCGACAAGCGCAAGAATCACACCATCGAAGTGGTGATCGACCGCCTGCTGGTGAAGCCCGGCATCGAGCATCGCCTCGAAATGTCTGTGGGTCTTGCCATGAAGCTGGCCGGTGGCTTAGTGCAGGTTGCGGTGGTAGGAGGCGACGAGCAACTCTATTCCGAGAAGCTGGCTTGCCCGGATTGCGGCATCAGCGTGCCGCAACTCGAGCCGCGGTCGTTTTCTTTCAACAGCATGTATGGAGCTTGTCCCGAGTGTCACGGCCTCGGCAGCCGCTACGATTTCGATCCGGCGAAAGTAATCACGGACTGGTCGAAGCCGCTGCTGGAAGGCGGTCTGGGACCTGGTTCGGCATCGCAGGGGCTGATTCATAGTTTGCAGGTCGTGGCCGCGGCGCACGGCATTGACTTGAGCAAGCCGTTCGAGAAATTTCCGGAGCAGATTCAGGATCTGCTGTTGAATGGCGAGTCCGGCCGCGGCAAGACCGGCTTTCGAGGAATCTTCGGATACTTGAAACAGAATCTTGAGGAGTCGACCTCGGAGGGCTACCGCGATTGGCTGATGGATCACATGTCGGCGACGGAGTGCCCCGCATGTCGCGGCAAGCGGCTGCGGCCGGAGAGCCTGGCGGTGAAAGTGAACGGGATGTCGATTGCCGAGTTCACTGCGCTGCCGATTTCGCGGGCACTCGAAGTAGCGCGGGGCATCAAGCTAGCAGGCCGTGAAGAAAAGATTGCCGGGCGCGTCATGCATGAAGTGGTCGAGCGCCTGCAATTTCTCAACGCCGTGGGACTGAACTACATTTCGCTAGACCGCTCGGCGGCGACATTATCAGGCGGCGAAGGGCAACGCATTCGCCTGGCGACGCAGATTGGCTCGAAGCTTCGCGGCGTGCTCTATGTGCTGGATGAACCTTCGATCGGTCTGCATCATCGCGACAACGGCCGGTTGCTGACGGCGCTCGAGAACCTGCGCGACCTGGGCAACACCGTGCTCGTGGTCGAGCACGACGAAGAAACGATTCGACGCGCCGATTATGTGATCGATCTCGGCCCCGGCGCCGGGCGCCATGGCGGAGGCTTGGTCGCGCATGGCACGCCCGAAGAGATCATGCGCGAACCGAATTCGCTGACCGGGGCTTACATCTCCGGCAGAGTGCAGATCGAGATGCGTCCCGAGCGACGGCAGAAGAACGGCGCGGCGCTCACCATTCTTGGCGCGAAAGAGAACAATCTCAAGAATCTCGACGTGACTTTCCCGCTCGGCGTAATGACGGTCGTGACCGGGGTCTCGGGCTCGGGCAAGTCCACGCTTGTGAACGACATTCTTTACCGAGCCCTGGCGCGCCAGCTTTACCGTTCGCGCGAGAAGTCGGGCGAGCACAAGGCGATCATGGGCGCGGAGAACATCGACAAAGTCATTCGCATCGATCAATCGCCGATCGGGCGCACGCCACGCTCGAATCCAGCAACCTACACCGGCGTGTTCACTGCGATTCGCGATATCTATGCCATGCTGCCGGAAGCGCGCGAGCGCGGCTATAAACCGGGACGCTTTTCCTTCAACGTTTCCGGCGGACGATGCGAGGCCTGTCAGGGCGAAGGCCAGCGCCGCATCGAGATGAATTTTCTGCCGGATGTGTACGTGCTGTGCGAGGTCTGCGGCGGACGCCGCTACAATCACGAAACCCTGGCCGTGAAGTACAACGGCTATTCTATCGCCGACCTGCTGGAGATGCCGGTCTCCGACGCGCTGCCCATTCTTGAAAACATTCCCCAGGTCAAGCAGAAGCTGCAAACGCTGGTCGATGTGGGTCTCGGCTACATTCATCTCGGTCAATCTGCGGTAACACTCTCCGGTGGCGAAGCCCAGCGCATCAAGCTGGCGCGGGAGTTGAGCAAGCGGCAGACCGGCAAGACTCTTTATCTGCTCGACGAACCTACGACCGGTCTGCACTTCGACGACGTAAAGAAGCTGCTCGATGTGCTGCACCGGCTGACCGACCTGGGCAATTCGATCATCATGATCGAACACAATCTGGATGTGATCCGCAACGCCGACTGGATCATCGACCTCGGCCCCGAAGGCGGCGAAGAAGGTGGCCGCATCGTGGCCCAGGGTACGCCGGAACAGGTAGCGCGGGTGAAGAAGTCATATACCGGACAGGCGCTGGCGGGATATTTCACAGGGAACGGGAAGCGAAGCGCCTAAGCTGTATTAACGCTTGACGTTATTAACGATACTCGTTAAACTAGCCACAGTGATCAAGACCTTCGCGGACAAAAACACGAAGGAATTCTGGGATACTGTCAAGAGCCAGGGAATGCCTCCGGCGAATCTGAGAAGTGCCGCCAAGAAAAAGTTGGCGATGCTTCACTCAGCCGGGAGGTTGGAAGATTTGCGAGTCCCTCCCGGCAACAGGCTGGAGCAGTTGCGCCGGGACCGAGCGGGACAACACAGCATTCGAATCAACGATCAGTTCCGCGTGTGCTTCGTGTGGCGCGACGGCGATGCCTTCGATGTAGAAATAACCGATTACCATTGATCTTTTCGGGGGGGGGAAGTCGTGAGCATTAAGAACGAAGGTCCGGCGGGATGGGCGGTGCATCCTGGGGAAATTCTTCGCGAGGAGTTTCTTGAGCCGATGGGCATTTCGGCCTACCGGCTGGCGGTGGAACTGCATGTTTCTCCTCCGACTGTCAACGACATCGTTCGAGAGAAGCGGGGAATCACCCCCGAAATGGCGGCTCGCCTGGCGAAGTATTTCGGAACCTCAGAGCAGTTCTGGCTGAATTTGCAGGACGCGTTTGCAGTTCATCAGGTCCGGCGAAAATATTCCAAGGAACTCAAGGCTATCAGGCCCCTCGCCACAGCGGCGGCGCGTTGAGCGAGGCCGCGCTCTGCGCAGTGGCGCTAACTGTCGTAGAATTTTGAATGCAAGCAACAATTTCGAGTCAGCAGGATCAGATAGGTGCGGGCAGTACTCCTCCGTGCTCGGTTGTGGAAAGGATATGCTTGGCGCTACCCGAAAATCCGCACCTTGAACCGCCGCCGCTGAATAGTGAGCTGCAGACGCCGGTCCCGTTGATGGTCGAACCGTTTCCGCCGCCTGCGCTTGTTTCGACGCGACCAGCGCCGAAAGCTGGCGAGGACCCGGTGTGGAACGGCTGGGACGTGCTGCAGATCACCGGGCTCACGCTGCTCACGCTTTTTATCGTGCAGTTCCTCGTTATTGTGGGAGCGCGGCGGTTCGCCTATCCCCACGAGAGCTGGTTCGATGTGGCGCAGAAGCCTGTGCTGGCCTTGCTGTCCCAGCTTCTGACCTATGCGGCGGTTGCGCTGTATATGATCCTGCTGGTCGAGGGCAAATACCATACGCGTTTCTGGCGGGGAATTCGCTGGAATTGGCCGGGCGTCGCTGGCGTGAGTCTGGTTGGCCTGGGCGTGGTCATGCTCAGCCTCGACTTTCTCGGACGATTTCTGCCCATGCCGAAAGAGACGCCCTTCGATCAATTTTTCGCCAATCCTTCCGATGCCTACCTCACGGCGGTCTTCGCCGTCAGCCTCGGACCATTGATGGAAGAACTCTTCTTCCGCGGATTTCTTTATCCGGTGATAGCGCGGCGGATGGGAGCAGTTTGGGGAATTCTTCTCACCGCTCTGCCGTTCGGCCTGATCCATTTTTTTCAGTACGGGCGTTCCTGGGGAGCGGTGCTGATCATTTTCCTGGTGGGCATAGTGCTGACCACGGTGCGAGCGGTGACCAAGTCCGTGGCCTCAAGTTTTCTGACTCACGTGGGTTACAACGGAACGCTCATGGTGCTGGCGGCCCTGCAGACCGACGGCTTCCGGCACATGGATAAAGCTGCGTTTGGATTGTTTTGAATTTGTGGCTTGATGTTATTGCAACTGTCATCATTGCAACTGTCATCCCGAGCGAAGCGAGGGATCTTGGTTCTCGCCTACGCCGTCCGTGCTGCTGGCGCGGGCAAACACCAAGATCCCTCGCTGCGCTCGGGAAGACAATCCTGCGCTCGGGATGACAATCCTGTTTACTTCACCGTGATCGTCAACAGCTGCACTCCAGACACCACATAATCCAGCGGAGCTGTTGCCGTCTCATCGACATTCGACTCGCCGCTGACGATCATTTCCTGATTGCCGCGCATGCCATCCATCACATTCATGATCGAGATAGGAAGCGTGGGCATCACTTTGTCGGCGACGCGGGCTTCGGGGTCGGCTTCGAGCAGCGAAACGTAGAGGCGGTTGTTGGAGTGCTCCTTATTGAGCAGCGCGATAGTAGAAGCCAGATCGAGCTTGTGGCCAAAGGCCGGATTGCCGTGTCCGATACGGTCGAGCGTCTCGCCGTCGCTCACCAGGATGCGCAATGTCCCTTTGCTCGCCGAGGTTGGAATCCTCAGTGGAATCTGCTGCACGATGCGCTCGCCGCGGTAGGGAGCGAGCACGGTTTCAAGCGTAATGTTGTCGCCGGGGCGAGCCTCCGTCACGTCAGTGCGGGCGCTCTCCAGGCGCGCCCAGCGGCGCTCGCGCACCAGGTCGAAATCCAGTTTCACGCCCTCGACGTTGGGAGCATTGTAGGGATTGTCGTAGATGCTTCCGAAACGCTCGCCGAGCGAGATCGCAGCCTGCATGGCCGCGGGCTGCCCGTTCTCCGTCGGAGCGAACATATTGTGCATGGTGACGTCCGGGAACCCCTTCACCCCGATGCTGCCGGCCAACCGGTACGTGATCTCTTCGCCGAACTCGTTCACTCCATGCAACGCGTTGAACACCGTTACCATCAGCGCCACCGGCGTCAGCTTCGGATTGTTCAACACTTCGTAATGGAATTGTTTCAATCCCGTGCTGCTATGAATGCTCAGCGTGACCGGAATCATCTCCGGCTGCCGGTCGAAGACGCCCATGATTCCGGTGTGGCGATCCTGAACGAAAGTTCCCACCGACTCCGTGGTATTGACAATCTTGAAAGCATTGAGGGGCGAGGCCAGCGTGGCCAGGACCTCGGCCTTATTCATGGGCAGGTCGACCGAACCAAACTGCAACAGAGGATGTCCGCAAGCCAGCAGCCGCTGGGGATCGACATAGGTCACGCTGCAGGTGGCGGCAATGTCCATATCGCCGCGAACCAGGATCGCGCTCACAGCCGAGCCCGCCTCAAGCGGCTCCGGCTGCTTGTCGTTGCTCACCGATCCCGCGCCCATCACGGGGACGATTCCCGCCGAGGCAAACTGTCCCGCGAAAAGTTGAATCGCCTCTTGAGAGAATCCGTTGAATACCAACGGAGTCTCGATCGGCTTCAGGTAATTCGTGAAATCTCTTCCCGCAGAATCGGCGGAACCTGGCAGCGCGAACCCTTCGCCGGGCGCAGCAGTCTTGCCTGCAACCGCAGTCACTGATGGCTTGACCGCCGAGGCGTCTTCGGTGGGCGAGCGGTCAAGCGCGCTGATTTCCAGCATGTCGGCGATGGGAGTAACCCCCGCGATCGGCTCTTTCGAGAATTCTCCAATGCGGAAAGCGAGCGCTCCAGCGAGTTTGCCGTCGAGATAAACCGGACTGCCGCTCATGCCCGCGACCACGCCGGTGTATTCCACCTTTTGCCCGTGCAGCCGCACCAGAATAATGTCGCCCTTCGGTCCATTCACGTTGTGCAGCACGCCAAGCACTTCCACTTCCATGGCTTCGGGCTTCACGCCCTGAAACACCGTGTAAGCGACTCCGCGCATGCCGGCGTGAATCTGGTTGACGGTGATGATTTGAGGAGTTTCAGTCTTCTGCGCCGCACCAGCTTGGGCAGAACCCGCTTGGGCAAACGCAAAAGAAGAGACAGAGAGGCAGGCAACCGCGACGAAGGAAGCTAGTTTTCTCATGAACCACGCCGGAAAGGACGATGCCAGCCCTCCCTATTCTGATTAGACTCCGCCAGATTGTAAGTCGTTGCCAGGAGGGGGAATACCGGGAGCCGGGCAAAACATCCCAATCGCGAATCCTTGCGTCTATACTAGCACAAGGAATTTTCGCTCCATAGAGTCTTAATTTCCATCTCCTCAGAGGCTTATATGCGTGCCAAATGGATGGTCATGAACCGTCAATCACGTTTCGAAAATTTCGTTCGCCTCATGCTGGCGATGGCGGTCTCAGTCCTGCTCTGTGGCGTCACTCCAGCATTGGCTCAAGACCAATCGCAAGCCCCACCGCAAGACAACACGCAAAATAACGGCAAGCCCAAACAGGAGGTTCCTCCGGACGCCGGCGGGCCCACCGACAATGTCGGCCCCTACTCCATCCCAAGAAAAAATCCCGACGATGTTCCCCCACCGCCTCCGCCTCCCGCTTCGACCCCCAAGATCGAAGGCATGCCCGACTATTCGATCAAGGTCAACGTGCCCCTGGTGAATGTGGACGTAATGGTCACCACGAAGAGCGGCCAGTTCGTCCCCGGCTTGAAGAAGGATAATTTTCGGCTGTTTGAAGATGGAGCGCAACAGCAGATCACTAACTTCAACCTTACGAAGGCGCCGATCACGGCGGTTCTGCTGGTGGAATTTGGAGCCACTCGCTACAGCTTCATGATTAACGCTCTGCAGGCTTCCTACGCATTTGCCAACACCCTTACGAAAGACGACTGGATTGCGGTTTCCTACTATGACATGCAGCCGCACATTCTGGTGGATTTCACCCAGGATAAGAGAGCTGTCTATGGCGCGCTGAACCAGTTGCGCATGCCGGGATTCTCCGAGACCAATCTGTTTGACGCCTTGTATGACACGCTGGATCGACTGGACCGGGTCGAAGGGAAGAAATACATCATATTGATCACCACCGGATACGACAGCTTCAGCAAGCTCACGCTCGATCAGATCACCAAGAAGGTTAAGGACACGAAGGACGTAACCATTTTCCCCATCAGTGTGGGACAAATCGCCCGGATCATGGGTTACGCCGGGAACCGCGGCGCGGGCATCCATGCCAGCGAAATGGATTATCTGCAGGCCGATAACGAAATGAGAACCTTCGCTTCCATCACCGGGGGCCGCGCCTACTTTCCCCGTTTTGAGGGAGAGTATGGTGAGGACTTTCAGGATATTGGCAACGACATCCGCAACCAGTATTCCCTGTCTTATCATCCCACCAACACGAAGCTGGACGGCACCTACCGCAAGCTGAAGGTCGAAGTGCTGACGCCCGAGGGCGCCCCGCTGAAGGTGAAAGACCAGAAGGGCAAAGAGCAGAAAATTGAAGTCGTCGCCCGCGACGGCTACACCGCCAAGCACACGGTGGACTAAAAACGGTTCTAGCGGATGTCTAGGATCGGGAAGGGCACGGGTTCACTCGTGCCGACAGATGGCCGTTGGGATCTAGCCTTTCAGTCGCGAAGCGACGGCATTCATTAGCCCAGCACGTAAGTGCTGGGAAGGCAGGGTTGGATGGAACTGAGCCACGTTCTTCCAAAACGGATTTAAGAAATGTCAATTGCATACGCTACCGTTAAGGCCAAAGGCCGGGTCGTCATCCCGGTACGTCTCCGGCGCAAATTCGGGATCAAGGAGGGAACTCGCGTCGCATTTCTCGAAGAGCAAGGCCGGCTCTTTTTTCAGCCGGTGACAGATATGTTTATCGACGGCGTGATGGGGATGCTTGCCGGCCATCGACTTCCCGATCGGGCCGAGCGAGACGGGGATCGGCACTTGGAGTGAATATTCTTTCTCAGTGTCCTTGAAACAAAGCATTCAACAGCAGTACAACCCCCGCCCCAACGAACACCAGCAGAGCCATCTTGGCACCCGGCTCTTTGTTCACCTCAGGAACCAAATCCGAAGCCGCAATGTAGATTGAAACGCCTGCCGCGAGCGGCAGGCCCGCGTCCACGTGCTGGCGAAAAATAGCCATGGTCAACACCCCGGCCAGCGTAGCCCCCCCCAGAACCACGGACGCTCCCCAGGCCGTGCCCCGGCTGCGTCCGCTGGCCAGCATTACCGAACTCACGGTGAAGCCTTCGGGAATCTTGTGCAGGAAGACGGCGAAAAAAATGATCCAGCCCAGAGCGTTCGACACCAGAAATCCAGAGGCGATCGCGATGCCGTCAAAGAACGTGTGGATGATCAGGCCGAGCAGCACCGAGTATCCCTTGTGAGAATGCATGAACTCGTCTTTGTGCGTCTCCTCGCCGAAGTGGAAGTGCGGCGTAACGGTGTGCTCGAAGAAATGAATGATGAGGTAGCCCAGCAGGATTAAGTATGCCGCGCTCCGGCCGCGCAGCTCCAGGCTTTCCGGAACCATCTCAACCAGAGCGGTTGCCAACATGAAGCCCGCGCCCAGGGCGACGAAATAGCGCAGATAACGCCGCTCCCAACTGCGCTGCACAATAATCGCCCCGCCGAAGACGTTCGCGGCGGCGGCAGTAAGGCCGAGCAGAATGCTGATGAGAATCGGGCTCATGTGCGGTTGGCGAGGATAATACCAGTTTCCACGCTTGGATTTAGGTCTATCCCGAGTGTCTGATATGCATTACATCGCCATCCTGCACGATGTAATCTTTGCCTTCTAGTCTGAGTGTTCCTTTGGCGCGAGCATTGGCTTCCGAGCCTGCCTCCAAGAGTTGATCCCACCGAATCGTTTCGGCGCGGATGAAATGCTTTTCCAGATCGGAGTGGATCGCTCCTGCCGCTTCCTGCGCGCGAGAATTTGCCGGAACTTGCCAGGCGCGGCATTCATCTTCACCGGCCGTGAAGAATGAAATCAGGCCCAGCAGTTTATACGTCGTGCGAATCAGCCGCACCAGGCCGCTTTCCGTAAGTCCGTAGCTGGAGAGAAATTCAGCGGCATCAGCATCGCTCATCTCGGCCAGTTCGGCTTCCACCTTGCCACAGATCGCTGTGGCCGCGGCGTTTGGCCGCGCCGCGATTTCCGTGAGCTTGTACTTGCTCACCGCTTCTTCCAGCTCCTTGCCCAGTTCTGTCGACTCGCCGATGTTGAGCACGTAGAAAATCGGTTTCTCGCTCAGGAACACGAAGCCCTTGATGCGCTTTTTGTCCTCTGGAGTCATCTCCATCTCGCGCAGCGGTTTGTCGGATTCCACCTGCACCTTGGCGCGCTTCAGCAGCTCGAATTCTTTTTCGAGCTCCGGCGTCTTCATCTTCTTGAGATCTTTTTCCAGCCGCTCCAGCCGCTTCTCGATCTGCCCGAGATCGCTGACCAGCAGATCGAACTCAACGTTCTTGATGTCGCGCAGCGGATCGATCTCGCCGGTATGCGGAACGGAAGGATCGTCGAACACACGCACCACATGGGCCAGCGCGTCCACATTTCGCAGATGCGCGGCGTAGGCGCTGTCTTTCAGCGCTTCCTGGCCGATGGCGCCAACGTCAACGTATTCAACAGATGTATGTGTGAGTTTCTTCGGGTTGTAAAGTGCAGCCAGTCGATCAAGCCGGTCATCCGGAACTTTGGCTACACCGATGTGCGCCTCGCGCGGGTTGGCGCGCGCCTGATCCGAAAGATGGGCCTTGGTCAGAATCCGAAACAGAGATGTCTTGCCCACCTGAGGCAGGCCGATGATTCCAGTCTTCATAGGGAAAGCTTCTAGCTGCTAGCTCCTGGCTTCTAGCTTGTACCACGCCGAGGCGAGTTCAGAGCGGACTCGTACTGTGGCTTCAGCGACTGTCGAGCAACCTTTCAGGATAAATGATCAGGAGAAGAAATCCCAACGGCGGACGCTCTGATGTTTTGCTAGGAGCTAGCAGCTAGAAGCTTCGAGCCGTGAGATAAACGACCACCAAACCGAACAGCAGCACCGCACCTTCTACGCGCGTCGACCACGCATGCAGCGCGTCGAACTGAATGCGCTCGGGATTGTCGATGGGAACAGCACTCACTTCGCCGAGCGATGCCCGCAGAACGTCCATGCGAGGCATGATGCCAAACTGCGAGATCAGAGTGAGAGCCAACATCAGGCAGAGGAGAATGTGACGTGCGGCAAAGACATGCGTAGCGCCGTCGGTGAGCCGACTGTAGAGGAGCGAACTGATCAGGTAGATGATCCCGGGAAAAATGGCGATCCAGTGCAGCTTACTCAAAGCGCGGCCGACAACGTTGCCGGCAAGATGCGTCGTGGGTAAAACAGTGAATGCGGTAGGCGCGAGAACGAACGCAAAAAAGATGAGCCCGCCGATCCAGACGACCAGTGACAGCAGCATGAGGAAACGAAGGAAAGACATGACGAAAGAATTATATCCTCACGGCGTGAGCGAGAACTGGCAACTGGCCCACTGATCACTGGACACTGCTTCTACACTGGCACAGCCACATTCTCCACAATCTCGCGCAGCACCTGATCGGCTTGCTCGGATTTTTTCAGCGTGGAGGCGTAGCCTCCGTTGACCACTACACGGTGGGCGAATACGGGAACGGCGAGCGGCTTGAAATCTTCCGGGGTGCAGAAGGTGCGGCCGTTGAGGAAGGCCATGGCTTGCGCTGCGCGGTAGAGTGCCTGCGCGCCGCGCGGCGAAACGCCGAGCGAGAGATACTCCGATTCGCGCGTGCGGCGCACGATTTCGAGAGCGTAGGTCACCAGCGATTCGTCCACGCGAATGCGCTTGACGGCTTCCTGCATTTCGAGCACGTCAGCGCCGGTAAGCACGGGCCGCAATTCCTGCAAAACTCCTGCGCCTGCTTCGGAGCGCAGAATCTCGCGCTCGGCTGCGGCTTCGGGATAGCCCATGCGCACGCGCATCAGGAAGCGGTCGAGTTGTGATTCTGGCAAAGGATAGGTCCCGTGATGCTCCACCGGATTCTGCGTGGCGATGACCAGAAACGGCTGCGGCAGTTCGTACGAATGCGCGTCGACTGTGACCTGGCCTTCGTTCATGGCTTCGAGCAGCGCCGACTGCGTCTTCGGCGTGGTGCGGTTGATTTCGTCGGCCAGCAGCACGTTGGTGAAAACCGGGCCGCGCTTGAACTCGAACTCTTGCTCCAGAGAGGAATAGACCGAAATGCCGAGCACGTCCGAAGGCAGCATGTCGCTGGTGAACTGCACACGCTGGAAAGTGCAATCGATGGCGCGGGCGAGAGCTTGTCCCAGCGTGGTCTTGCCGACTCCGGGGACGCCTTCGATCAACAGGTGTCCGCGGGCGAAGATGCTTACGAGCGCCAGCCGGACGACGTCGTCTTTGCCGCGAATCACGCGGCGAAGGGCTTTTTCCAGTTCGGCAGCCTTGTGGGATACGGCAATTGCGGTCTCTGGGGACATTGATCTGGATTTTACTATCTGGCGTCGCGGCGGCGGAGTTACCGATGTCACTGGACTTCAGCTTCTAGCTTCTAGCTGCTAGCTTCTAGCCACTACTACCCTCGCTGGCATTCGGCTCTCTGAGAACGCATACGTTAAGCAAAGCTTGCAACGACACAAGCTGGTAGCTAGGAGTTAGAAGTTGTTTTACTGCGTAAACTCCGCGGGGCGTCCCGTCAGGCGCTCGATGCGCTTAGCGATCGGGGGATGAGTGGAAAATAAATTCCCGAAGTTCACGCCGAGGAGCGGCTGGATGATGAACAGGTGTGCCGTGGAGGGGGTGGCCTGCATGGGCATGCGGCGCGAATAGGCGTCGAGCTTTTGCAGGGCACTGGCCAGGGCATAGGGATTGCCGGTGAAATGGGCTCCCGTGGCGTCTGCTTGGTACTCGCGGGAGCGCGAGACGGCCAACTGAATCAGGCTGGCGGCGATGGGAGCCACGATCAGCATGAACAATGCCGAGAGGCCTCCGCCACGGCGGTCGCGGTCGCCGCCGCCCATGCCGCCGAAGATCATGGCGAAGCGTCCGATGCTGGCCAGCATGGTGATCGCGCCCGCGATGGTTGCGGCCACTGAGCTGATGAGGATGTCGCGGTTGTTTACGTGGCCCAGTTCGTGAGCGAGCACGCCTTCCAGTTCTTCGTCAGTCAGTAAACCCAAAATCCCGTGGGTGACGGCTACGGAGGCGTGGCTGGGATTGCGTCCCGTAGCGAATGCATTCGGTGACTCGGTCGGGATCACATAAATCTTCGGCATCGGGATGCCGATCTTCTGGGTCAGGCGCTCGACAATCTCGTAGGCGCGCGGCAGTTGCTCGCGCGTGACGGGCTGGGCGCGGTACATCGACAGCGCAATCTTGTCAGAGAAGAAGTAGGCGACGAAGTTCATCACGGCGGCGAAGGCGAGCGCCAGCATCATCCCATTCTGGCCGCCGAAGTAGCGGCCAAAGAACATCAGCAGCAGCGTGAGTGCGGTCAGCAGGAACGCGGTCTTGAAAGTATTTCCCATAATCGAATCTCAGCTATTTGATGTTACGCATTGTGAGGAGATGCAGTTCGGTCCGTTCTGGGAATTTGCTGTCAGCCGGGATATACCCCCCTCCCCCTCGATCTATTGGAATCATGCCGTTAGAGAGAAATTGCAGAATAATCTCTTAGAATCAGTAGCTTGCGGGCAAAATCCTGAAAACAAGGTGGTTGCGACTCGGTTGCGTCAACGGTCGCGGTGCGCTCGCCTCGACGATGGTCGCCCTTTGAAGCTGTGCGCGGCAAGGTCAGATGTCACAACGCGGGCGTTACTTCGGGAAGAACCTCGGAGAGCCCGCGCCGGCACGAGGCGGTGGGGGAAAAGGAAACGCCTTGCTGGGCTGGTGGTGGCGCTGGCGGGTATGGGGTCCTTCGACTCCGCAAACCGATTCGCTTTGCGAATCGGTTTGCTGCGCTCAGGATGACAGTCCTGCTGGAAACCTCGGACGGGCGGAGTCGAAATCAAAGTCAAAGGCTGCGGGCGGGGGCGCCCGCTCTACACGAGCCTTTTCTTGGGGCGGCGTCTTACCAGGGGGAAGCCCCACGTGCCGGCTGCCAGCAGGGCTCCGAAGAGAATTACGGCGTCGATGCTGGAGCGGCCTTCGGGGGACCAGTAGACGTCTTTCAGGTTCAGCCAGAGAGCGAATTCGTCGAGCGTTAGCGCCGCGCCTACGCCGTAGAGGATGGACATCAGGCGGCTGAGGAAGAGGGATGAATCGTCCTCGCCGGTGCCGATGTCGGCCAGCCAGGCATAGCCCACGCCCAGCAGAATAATGATGCCGAAGACCAGGTGATGAATGTGGCGGCCGCCCTGCTCGATGAAATGGAAGGGAGGAATGTGGTGCAAGACGGCGAAGACTACGGCGCGGACTCCGGCGAACGTGAGGAAGAAGCTGACGGAAGCCACGAAGAGACGGCGATGCGGCCGGTCGGGGATGCGTTCGTGGATCGCTTTGCCTAGGGACGTGCCGTAGGTCACGAGCAACAGGAAAGCTGTCACCGCGATCGCGAGCAGGAGTATGAACCAGGTGTAGGCCATAAACTCATTAGAGCATTAGGCTGCGGTAGCGTGGCGAGAAACAGCAGGTTCCTCACCCGCGCTTTGCGCGGGTTCGGAATGACAAACTTTTATATGTTTGCGCGGGTTCGGAATGACAAATTCTCTTGTGCTTCCGAATTATGCTTTGCATTTACGCTTTTTGGGTTTCGCGTTTCAGGGCGCGATCGAGGGTTTGGTCGAGGGCAGACTTGGCTTTCTCGTATTCTGCTTGCGAGATTTGGCCCTGGCGGCGCTCGACTTCGAGTTGGAAGAGTTCTTCTTTCAATCCTTCGAGCAGCATGGAGGTGGGGCGCGCCCGAGTGTTCGTTTCAGCGGGAGCGAAGTCGTCTTCCAGCGTGGCTGCCGGCGCGGAAGAACCTCGCACTGAAGAACCTGGCGTTTGGTGGGCCAGAGCGCGGGCTGCGGATTGTTGGCGCACGGCTACGTAAACTCCGCCGAGGATCAAAGCTGCCGCGATGCTTCCGAGGATCTGCCAGCGGTATTTCTGCAGCGGGTCGGGAGCGTCGATGGGCGGGCCGAGTCCGCCGCCGGGGCGGTCGGTAGACTGCGCGCCGGGGCTCGGAGTCTGTGACTCTGCTCCCGAGCTTTGTTCCCCGTTGCTTGCCTGTCGGGAGTCAAGCGTTCCCTGGCCTGAAATCTTGAAGGCGAGATTTTGGCTGGGCGTTGTGTTGGATGCCACTTGGACATTCGAGTCGGGCTGGCTGGGATCGTTCATGGGCTTAAAACCCGTGGAGGTTCCGGCGGCGGTGAACTGCATGGCTCTGGGCAGGATGGCGACGAAGTGCTCGAGAGGATACACCGATTTTGGATCGAGATTGGCGCTTCCGGAGTAGGGAAGCTGGTAGGCCACCTCGAACTGCGTGACGCCGGGGCGCAGCGGAAAGATGAAGGAATAACGATTCTTCTGCCCTTCGGGCACCGGAGCAGACTTGATGGGCTGCCCGCCGGCGGTCACCGCCGAACTGTCGATGATCTGGGCGCCCTCAGGAATATAGAACTCGAGATTGCGTTCACTCATCTGGGTGCGCGGCGGTTTGGAATTGTTCTGCACGGCGAAGGCCCGCTGAACCTCAAGCTGTCCTTGTTCGGCCTGGATGCGCATGATGTCGGCGATGACCTCTATGCCGTCAATCTTCTTGCCGACGTCAAAGACTTCGAGTTCGACCGAAGTGGTTCCGGGAGGGGCCATGCGGTGGTAGGGGACGTCCTGATGGATGGCGCGGACTAGATGCGGAGACTGGGCGTCGTCGAGTTTGAAGCTGAAGTGACCCTGGGCGTCGGTTTTGGTGCGGCCGGCTTCTTCCATGCCCTGGCTGAGTTTGAGCAGGACGACTTCGTCTCCGGCAGCGGGCTTGTTGGTGGTGGAGTTCTTGACCGTGCCGGTTAGGGTTTGAGCGGAGGCGAGGGTGGTTACGAGGAGGATGGCGGCGGTGCACGCTGCTCGAACGAACGCCAAAGCAGAGTGAGGAGAGAACGCCTTGCGATGTCTCATGCGGCCGTGGAGGGACAAGGGATGCTTCGACTGCGTGGAAACTTCGCTTCGCAACGTTTCCACTCCGCTCAGGATGACAGGGGAATCGTTCAAGATCGGGATCCTTTTTGAGGTGCGGGATTTTTTTCCAAGCGGGCGATTTCTGCCAGGAGGGTGGCGGCTTCGTCCTGCAGGGACGATTTCAGCGAGGCGAAGTCGGTGTCGGGTATCTTGCCGGCTTTGTATTCGAAGTTTAGATCGCGCAGGTTTTCATAGACCGCATCTTTGCGCTCGCGGAGATAGCCGGCGCGGGTTTTCTCCGGACCGAGGAAGAGTCTTCCGGGCAGGTAGAAAACATAATAGAGGGAGCCGACCAGCAAGAGGCCGCAGATGAACCAATTCATAGGTCGTTCTCCATCATAGATCGTTCCCGGTCATAGATCAGTCTCCTTGCGAGCCTGGTCGCGGAACTGTTCGAGTTCGGCGCCTCGAGCGGGTTCGAGGCCGTCGGCGATGGCGGGGGCTGGGCGGTTCTTCCAGGAGCGGACGACCATCACGATCAGGCCGAAGCCGAGAATCAGAGCGACAGGAGGGATGATATAGGCGGCGCGGTCGAAACCTTTCATGGTCGGCGCGGCCAAAACCGTGGGTCCATATTTCTGCACGAAGCTTTGCTCGACCAGGCTGTCACTGTCTCCGCGCGAGACTGCGGCCATGAGTTCGTTGCGCATGCCGTCGGAAGCAGGGCAGCCGACGTGGTTGCATTCCAGGAGAATCTGTTTGCAGCCGCAGATGCACATCATCTGGTGACCGATTTCGTTGAAGCGGGTGGCGGGATCTCCGGCTCCGAGAAGAGTGAAGACGGCGAGGCAGAGCAGTAGCATGTGCGCGGCTTTGCGGCCTCGCTTGTTTGGCTTCGGTTGCGGATTCGCGTTTGTCATCGAGCCTCTGCTTAGGACGCCTTCATTGACACTTCGATCAAAACATCCGAGCTGCGCCCGGCGGACAGCCGAGGGCGGCTGTCCCCACATTCGGACTAATCTCCCGTAGCCACGGGAGCGGGTTGCGCCCGCCCTCCCAGGCGCGCGGGTACGGGGACGCGGACTGGCGCGGGTGCGTTCGGAACCAAGGCCAGAACCGTGCCGCCGAGCATGATCCAGACGCCCAGCCAGATCCACATCACCAGCGCGTTCAGGTGCGCGCGCAGGATGGGATGACCATTATCCTGATTCACTCCTTCGAATACCAGGTAGAGATCCTCGTTCAGAGTGGAGCGAATGTCGGGCATGGTCGAGGTCTGCTGGCTGGCATGGTAGAAACGGCGGACCGGGGTCATGGTATCGATCTGCTTGCCGCCTTTGTAGACATCGAGAATTGCCCACTGGCTGAAATAGTTGGCGTTATCATCTTCGGTAGACGACCGGCAGATCAGGGTGTAGGGGCCGATGGTCATCTGGTCGCCGTTCTTCATCTCCATCTCTTTGTCTTGATTGAAGGCGGAGCCGGCGAAGCCGATGATGACGACCGCCACGCCGAAGTGGACGATGTATCCGCCGTAGCGGCGAGTGTTGCGGTGCGTGAGCTGCACCATGGAGGCGAACATGCCCTGTCCGGTGTGCTTCGCGATGACGCGGCCGCCGCGGTAGAACTCGCTGGCCACGGTGAGACTCACGAGCACGGCGAGGGAAATCGCCATCAGCGAATAGAAATTGGAGATTTCTACCCAGGGCTTGAGGCCGAACGCCGACCCCCAACTCTGGGGTGTGAGCATCAGGAAGACGGCGACCGCGACGGCGCCGATGGTCGGCCACATGAAGTTGCGCTTCAGGCTTTCGAGAGAAGTCTTGCGCCAGGCCAGCAACGGGCCGACGGCAGTGAGAATCAGAAGAAGCAAAGCTACTGGGATGGCGACGCGGTTGTAGAACGGCGCGCCTACCGTCACCTGATTGCCTTGCACGAGTTCAGAAATCTTCGGGAACCAGGTTCCCCACAACACGGTGAAGCAGAGTAGAACGAAAAGGAGATTATTGAATAGGAAGCTCGACTCGCGCGAGACCAGAGATTCCAGCTTATGCTCGCTCTTCAGGTGAGATTTGTTCTTGATGAAGAAAACTAGAAATACGACAAACGTGATTCCGAGGAACCAGGCAAACCAACTGCCGATAGAAGACTGAGCGAAGGCGTGGACGGAACTGATGATGCCGCTGCGGGTCAGGAAAGTCCCGAGGATAGCAAGCCAGAACGTGGCGAAGACCAGCCACATGTTCCACATCTTCAGCATGCCGCGCTTTTCCTGCATCATCACCGAGTGCAGGAAGGCGGTGCCGGTGAGCCAAGGCATGAGCGAGGCGTTCTCGACGGGGTCCCATCCCCAGTAGCCGCCCCAGCCGAGGACCGAATACGCCCAGTGTGCGCCGAGAAAGACGCCGCAGGTGAGGAAGGCCCAGGTGACCATGGTCCAGCGGCGGGTGATGTTGATCCACTTCTCGCCGGGATACTTCATGATCAGCGCGCCTAGCGCGAAGGCGAACGGGACGGTAAAGCCGACGTAGCCGAGATAGAGCATGGGCGGGTGAATCACCATCTCGGGATACTGCAGCAGTGGATTCAGGCCGCTGCCATCGGCACGGAGCGGGCCCGCCAGGATGCCGAAAGGATTGGCGGCGAAGTTTACCAGGAGCAGAAAGAAGATCTGGACGCCGGCCAAAACAACCGAAGCGTAGGCGAAGAGGCGGGGGTCAGTCTTGTAGCGCAGGCGCAGGACGAATCCGTAGGCCGCAAGGAGCAGCGACCAAAATAGCAGCGAACCTTCCTGGCCGGACCACAGCACGGCGAACTTGTAGGGGCCGGAAAGATCGCGATTGCTGTGGTGGAAGATGTAGGCGATGGTGAAGTTATCCTGAAAGGCGCAGACAACGAGGACAAAGGCAGCGAGAAAGACTGCGGCGAAGGTGACGACGCCGGCGCGACGGGCGGTTTCACCGATGCGTTCCGAGCCCCGGCGGGGCGTTGCGACCAGCCAGTTTCCTTCGGGAGAAAGTGCGGCGCTGGCGCGGTATGCAACCTGAGCCCCTGGGGTCGCGGCCACCAAAGAGGTTTGGTTTTGAAAAACTAGGGCGATGATTCCGGCCACGAACGAATAAACGCTCAGGGCCAAAGCGAGAAGAAGCGCGAAACTTCCTATTTCCGCCATGGTGGGGGAACCCCGCACTATTTTTTCAGAAACGCGCCTGCGAGGCAACCGCGAAGGGGCATGCCGCGGGGAATTGTACCCCCACGCGTCCCAATAAAGACACACCCCGCCTACGCGCTCTGCTGATGGTAGCGCTGCTTAACTTCACGTTCCGCGGTCAGCCAGTCTTCGGCTTCGCTGCCGGACGCGGTCCCACGCTGCTGGTAGAGTTCATAGGCGCGGCGCCGGATCTCGTCGTCCAGATTGATGGGAAGCAGGTTGGGAGCGGCACCGTTCTTCCGGGGTTCGCTCCTGACGACTTCCATCTTCCGGGGTTCGTGAGCCTTTGTTACTTCTGCGGCTGCAACTTCGACGGGCGTGGTTCCATCCACGTCCTTCACTTCCGGATTGCTGTTATGGGTTTGGTTCTGACTCAGATTGTTACGATTTGCCTTGCTGCCTGGGGTGGATTTCGACTTTGCCATGATCGGATACTCCTTACATATACCTAAATTTAGGAATGAATCGAACTGTTGAACGAACCACATACACTCGTCCCGCAACGTTTAGGAGAACGTTAAAATTTGTGGCAGAGTGACTTCAGTATAAACCTTCAAAGGCTGTGGAAACCTGCCTTCGCGAAGAAATTGCCGCAGACGGCTTTGTTATAATCGAAGCTCTCCAGATGGCGCTATCGTCTAGGGGTTAGGACGGAAGATTCTCAATCTTCAAACCCGGGTTCGATTCCCGGTAGCGCTACCAAACCTTCCACAGTGCCGCTTGGGAACCTGACCGCTGCGCAGACGGGGATTGTCTGAGCGGAGGAATTGGCAGAAAGTGGCCCGCACTGGTGGCCACGGATACTCAGGGGGCGCTCTTGGGCAGCACCGCGGTGAACAAGCTGCCTTGTGGACTGGAAGAAGTGAGTTCCAATCTGCCTCCGTGCGCTCCTGCAATCCACAGCCCAATCGCCAAACCGAGACCGGCCCCACCGCTTCCGTTGTTGTCGCTGCGAGAGCGGGCTTTGTCCGCGCGGAAGAACCGTTCGAAAATCCGGCACTGTAGCTCGGCGGCAATGCCCGGTCCGGAGTCCTGGACCGTCAAATGGTATTGTCCGTTTTCCTCGCTACATCGCAAAGAGACCGATCCGCCTTCGGGAGTGTACTTGATGGCGTTATCCAGCAGATTCAACAGCATTCGACGGAGAAGAGACTCGTCCGCACGGATGGGTAACTCTCTTTTGGCTTGACAGGAAAGCGCAATTTTCCGGGCAGCAGCAAGCGTCCGCACATTCCTTGAACATTCCTCCACCAGCTCATCCAGATAAAAGTCCGTGAGCGCCAGAGGATATTGGCCGGCATCCGCCCTCGCCAGCGTGAACAGATCCTCAACAATATGTTTGAGCCGCTTCGCTTCCTGCCGCAGAATTTCCAACGACTCGCGGTATTCTCGCGGGGTGCGCTGCTGCTGAGCTAGCGCGACCTCCGCCTCGCCACACAAAATAGCAACCGGCGTACGCAGTTCGTGGGAAGCGTCTGCAACAAATCGGCGCTGCCGCTCGAATGACTGGCTGAGCCGATCGAGCAATTCATTGAATGAACCTGCCAAGTGCCCGAGTTCGTCGCGCGGATTTTCGACCTTGAGTCTCTGGTAGAGGTTCTCGGCGCCCATGCGGCTGGCCTGGGAGCTCATGGCCACTACGGGAGCAAGACTTCGTCGCGCAAGGAGATATCCGCCAGCACCAGCGAGGAGAATGGCCAGGGGAATGACAATCCAGAAAGTATCCACCAGAGTCGCGAGGAACTCTCTCTGCTGGCGAAGAGACTGCAGAACGATCAGAGTTGCCGGCTGTTGCTTGACTAAGAAATGTCGTACATAGCTCCGGTATTGATGCTGGCTTAGATGGAGCGAACGGAATGTTTCTGAAGAAGAGACCAGCGGGCGCAAGGATGAGGCGAGCATTTCGCGACTCGGATTCGAGAATTCTTCGGCCTCGCTATGCCCCTCAGAAGCGCCCAGCAAACTACCGTTGGCATCGTAGACCACGAAAGATACCTCGCGAAAACGGTGCTCTGAGATGGCTGCCGCGATTCCGTCGCTGACACCGGCGGGATTAGTTGCCAGTTCGGCGTTGACGGTTGAGAGAAACGAGTCGGCCAGTTCGATCGCGTTGGCATCGGCGCGTCGAATGACATTCTGGCGAAGAACGAAATAGATCCCCGCGGCCAGCGCGACCAGCACAATCGTCATCGACAGGGTGTACCACAGGGTCAGACGAATGCGCACGGAGCTAAACATCGTCGCGGCTCCGCGCAGCGGTCTGTTTCGGCTCCGGGGTCTCTCCATTTAAGGTAAGAATGTAGCCTAGACCCCGTCGCGTGTGCAGCAATGGTTTTGCAAAGCCGACGTCGATTTTTCGCCGAATCCGGTTGATATACACTTCGATCAGATTCGAGAAGGGATCGAATTCTTCGTCCCAGACATGCTCAGAAATCTCCGCCCGGCCTACAACCCGGCCGGCCTCGCGAGCCAGGAATTCCACCAATGCGTATTCTTTGGCGGTCATAGAAATGGCCTTGCCGCCGCGCTCGACGGTTTGTGCCGCCGTATTAACGACCAGGTCGGCGACTACCAGCCGCGTCGGTCGTAAGGTTTTGGACCGCCGCAGCAGAGCTCGCAAGCGAGCCAGCAGTTCCCCAAACTCGAATGGCTTTGTAAGGTAATCGTCGGCTCCCCGATCCAATCCCTTGATACGATCGTCGACTGCATCGCGGGCGGTGAGCATCAGTATCGGCATTGTCTGCCCGGAGTCGCGGAGTTCCCTGCAAACCTGAAATCCATCAGGAGGGGGGATCATTACGTCGAGAATGACCAGGTCGTATGAAGAAATGGCCGCTTGGTACAGCGCCTGTTCGCCCGAACTCACAACGTCAACAGCATAGGACCGTTCCCGTAGCCCCTTGGCCACGAAATGGGCGATTCGAGCCTCGTCCTCCACCAGCAGCACCCGCATGGCAAGATCATAATCCCGAGGGCAGCCGAACAAGCATCCGACCCGCAATAATCCTGACAGGTATATGTTCCGGTATTTATGCTCTGTTTATCTTCCCGAGCGCAATATGTTTTCGAAGCAGTCCGCGAGAAGTGTCGGACCAGAATGAGGATCGTAGCCGCCAGGTACTGTTCTTCTCTGGGGAAGGGAGTTGGCTTTGAGAGTCCTACGCCGGAATCCGCTTACTTTTACTGTCGCTGTAGTGCTCTATGTTTTCTTCCAGATGAGTCTGGCCCCGGCGCAGGAAAAAACTGGCACGGTAGAACTTGCCGAGCTACCGAACCCCGATCCCTCAAAGCCGCCTGTGGTCATCACGCTGGCAGATGCGATTGAGCAGGCTCGCAAGGTCGATGCCCATTTCCAGAGTGCGCTGACTGATGCGAAACTCGCCCATGAGGATCGGATGCAGGCGAGGAATGCGATCCTGCCGACTGTGAGTTACACCTCGCAGGCGTTGCTCACGCAAGGCAATGGAGGGCGCACGACCATTGGACGATTCGTCACCAATGACGGTGTGCATGTTTATCGGTCGTGGGGGGTCGTCCACGAGGATCTCTCGCCCGGCAACTATCTGGGCACGACGTATCGCGAAGCGAGAGCTACAGCGGCCATGGCCAGTGCGAAAGCCGAGATTGCGAAGCGCGGTTTGACCGTCACGGTGACCAAGCTGTACTACGGGCTGGCCGTCGCGCAGCGAAAATATGCCACGGCACAAACCGCGGCGGAAGCCGGCAGGCACTTTTACCAGATCACTCAAGATCAAGAAGCTGTAGGCCAGGTGGCACATAGCGATGTTCTGCAGGCCGAGATTCAATACCGCCAACAGGAACAGGTATTCGAAGACGCCAAGCTCCAAATGGAGTCGTCCCGGCTTGATCTGGCGGTCCTGTTATTTCCGACGCTGAGTGAGAATTTCAACATCGTCGATGATATGGATTCGACCGTCGCGTTGCCGTCGTTTCCGGAGGCGCAGCGCATGGCAGGGAACAAGAATCCGGATCTGCGCGCGGCAATGGAGGCTCTCAACCAAGCCAACCTGGGTCTTGTCGCCGCCAGAGGCGCGTT
Organism: Candidatus Sulfotelmatobacter sp.; assembly: GCA_049280095.1. GTDB lineage: Bacteria > Acidobacteriota > Terriglobia > Terriglobales > Acidobacteriaceae > Sulfotelmatobacter. The sequence goes on from JBAPPL010000005.1 coordinate 85,284, forward strand.
CCTGCCCTCCTTCTTCGTTGATGCGGATTACGGGATTGAGGCGAACGCCTTCGCACTGCATAGCACGAATGCTGAGGAAACGCACGCAGGAGTTCTGCCGAATCTGGGCTATTTCATCACCGTCGGGGTGAACGTGCCGGTCTGGGATTGGGGCACTCTGCGAAGCAAATTACATCAGGCAGGATTCAAACGCGAACAGGCGAAAACAGAAATGAGCCAGACGCAGCGCGAAATGCTTAATGCTTTATACAGCTCGTATAACGAGGCTACCGTCGCTCGTGCCGCCGTAGACGAAACGCGCCATACGGCGGATCTCGCCGCTGAGAGCCTACGCTTGGCCGACCTTCGCTACAAAGCCGGAACGTCAACTGCGCTGGATGAGGTGGTTGCTGAAAATACTTTGAGCCAGGCGCGTAATGCATTCAGTGACGCGCAGGTTCGCTACCGCGTAGCTGTGGCGACTTTGCAAGCGGTAACAGGGAGCTTCTAGGAAAAGATATGGCTTTCCTTGATTCGGAAAAAGGAAACAGTTCGCCTCCGTCAGCGCACACGGCTTCGAGCAGTGCGGTGTGCAGGCGTTTTGTCTTCGCCGCCTTTGTTCTCAGCCTGGTGCTGCTCGTTATGGGTTGTTCGTCCAGCCAGGAAAAGGAGCCGACACCGCTGGTTACGGTGCAGGCCGCTGCCGTCAAGATCCAAACCATTGAAAATGAAATTTCAACCGAGGCAATTCTGTATCCGCACGATCAAGCCGCCCTCGTGCCAAAGGTGACCGCTCCCATCAAGAAGTTCTACGTCACACGCGGCAGCCGAGTTCATGCCGGGGAAGTTCTGGCGACGATCGAGGAATCGGATCTGAAGGGCGCTCTTACCGAAAGTCAAGGTGCGTATCAACAAGCGGAGGCGACTTACGACAGCGCTTTGCAGTCCGCAGAGCACGACCTGAAGATCGCCAAAGAGCAATTCGAGGCGGCCCAATCCGTGTACGACAGCCGCGTGAGTCTTTACAAGCAAGGGGCAGCATCGCAGAAAGATGTTCAGGATGCACAAATTGCGCTCTCGCAGGCCAGCAATCAATACGGTCTTGCCCAAAAGCAATACAACCTGAAGTCGGCCGAGGGACAGCTGACCTCAGCCAAGGGCAAGTTGGCCGCTGCGCAAGCCCAGGTGGCTTACAGCACGATCGTGAGCCCGATCGATGGCGTGGTTACGGATCGTCCCTTCTTTGCCGGGGAAACTCCGCCAGCCGGAGCTCCGATTCTCACCGTAATGGATCTGTCGAAGGTCGTGGCTCGCGCATACTTGAGCGCGGCGCAGGCGGCGCAGTTGCAGGTCGGCGACGCGGCAGCACTGGTTCCGGGGAACGGCGGCGCGGAGATCGAGGGCAAAGTCACGGTGGTAAGCCCGGCGCTTGATCCCAACAGCACGACGGTTCAAGTCTGGGCTGAGGCGGTGAATGCCGGTGGGCGGCTGAAGCCCGGCTCCACGGTCGGATTGAAGATCGTTGCCGGCACTGTGAAAGACGCACTGGTCGTGCCGGTTGAAGCAATTCTCACCGCATCGGATGGAGCGACTTCCGTGATGGCAATCGGTCCGGATCAGGCCGCCCATCGGACCAGCGTCAAGACAGGAATTCGGCAGGAGGGCGAAGTGCAGGTCCTGAGCGGCCTGAAGGCAGGCGATCAGGTCGTGACTCAAGGCGCCTACGGTTTGACCGACGGCGCGAAGGTGACGATCTCAACTCCAGCGGCCGAGCCACAGGATAAAGACTGAGGCCCAACTCAACCTATGGCGAACTCGAACGCTAGAAATTCCAGGGTTGCGCAAATACGAAAGTCCGAAGCCGACAAATACTGGTTTGCGCGTGAGCATAAGTCCATCATTTTTCTCATCGTCACGCTCGCGCTGATCGGTGTGTACCTGCTTTTCAGCATTCCGATCGCGGTATTTCCCACCACAGATTTTCCTCGGGTCATGATTTCCGTCGATAACGGAGTCATGCCGATCGATCAGATGCTGGTCACGATTGCCCGTCCCATCGAAGAAGCCCTGAGCGGAGTGGAAGGCATCCAGGATGTGAAGTCGGTCACCAGCCGTGGGTCTGCGGGCATTGATTTGTACTTCAGTTGGCGAGTTGACATGTTTCGCACGCTGGAGCTCATCAACGCTTCGTTGGCACGTTTGGCCGGGACTTTGCCGGCTACGGCCAAGATTTCGACCCAAAGACTGGAATTTTCCACTTTCCCGATCATGGGATATGGGCTGACCTCAGATACGGTGTCGCAGCGACGGCTCTGGGGGATTGCGACGTATGACATCAAACCGCGGCTAGCAAGCTTGTCGGGTGTTGGAACTATCGTAATTCAGGGCGGCGAGGCGCCGGAGTTTCACATCATTCCTGATCCAGCCAAGTTGCGCGCTGCTTCGGTGAATGTGTCGGATATTCTGGCGGCGGTCGATCGCTCGAATATCATCGAGTCTCCCGGACTCTTTGAGCAGAACCACAAGCTGTATCTCGGTTTGATCTCGGGTCAGGCGCACAACGCACAGGATATTTCCAGTATTTTTGTGAAGAATTCGCCCGGCGGCAGCCCCGTCTCTGTCGGTGATGTCTCCCAAGTGACGCCTTCGTTTGCGCCAACTTTCACGATCGTCACCGCGAATGGAAAGCCTGCTGTACTGATCAACATCAATCGGCAACGCGGAAGCAATACCCTGCAGGTGGGTGACGCGGTCCAAGCAGAGATGAGCCAGATTGAAAAGTCTTTGCCCCCGGGCGTGCACGTCAGCACTTTCTATGATCAATCGTGGATTGTGGGTCAATCCATCAAAAGCGTCCGTGATGCAATTGTGATCGGCTTGTTGCTGGCTTCAGCCGTCCTGGTGATTTTTCTGCGTGATTGGGGCACTTCGTTTATTGCCGGAATGGTAATTCCAATTAGTTTGCTGGTTACCTTCATCGTTTTGAAACTCCTCGGTGAGAGCTTCGACCTGATGACGCTGGGCGGAATGGCGGCCGCTGTGGGCCTGATTATCGATGACGCGATCGTTGTTCTGGAAAATGTGACGCTGCACCGGGAAGCGGGAGAGGGGAGATATGAGGCAGTGGCGATGACGCTTCGCGAGCTTTCCTTGCCCCTCGTCGGTTCCACGCTGACGCCAATCGTGGTCTTTCTGCCTTTAGTGGCCATCACGGGAGTCACTGGAGTTTTCTTTCGTGCGATGGCAGTTACGATCGGAGCCGCGTTGCTAACGTCGCTCGCGCTCGCGCTCACCTGGACGCCGACGCTCTGTATCTACCTGTTGAAGAAACCGGCTTGCGAAGAGCATCCCGCAGGAGATGAGCAGCACGGGGCGGTGGCCGCCTCGTTCCCAGAAGGCCTCAGCAACTCGGACGAAGGTGTCAAACAGGTCGAGATAAATCGATTGCTGCAAGCCGAAGAAGAACACTTAATGAAAGGATTCTTCGGACGCGTGATTCGCTTCTACGAAGCATGGTTCCGGCGAAGTCTCAAGCATCCGGTTTGGGTTCCAGTTCTTACGGTTGCTCTGATTCTGGTTTCTTACGTCTGCTACCAGCACATCGGATCCGATCTGTTGCCGAAGATGGATGAAGGCAGCTTCATCGTCGACTATGTAACACCGCCGGGAAGCTCGCTGGCGGAAACCGATCGGATGATCTCGCATGTCGTGCAAATCGTGCAATCGGTTCCCGAGGTGGCAAGTACGTCTCGGCGTACCGGTCTGCAATTGGGATTGGCCGCGGTGACCGAAGCGAACACGGGAGATATTTCCGTGGATTTGAAAACCGACCGTCACCGCGATATCTGGGAGATCATGGACGAACTCCGGGGGAAGGTCGCTCAGGCGGAGCCGGCCGTTGAAGTGGAGTTCACTCAAAAGCTGCAAGACATGATTGGAGACCTGACCAACGCACCGCAGCCGATCCACATCATGATGTTTTCCCCCGATGCCAAGCTGCTCGATGACTGGGCGCCCCAAGTCGCGGATGCAATCGCAATGATCGAGGTGGGTGGACGGCACCCGGTTGTCGATATCGATAACGGAATCGAGTCGACCACAAGTGGACCCGCGGTCTCCTATGAAGTGAACATGGCGAAGGCCGCGCATGTTGGTTTCGCCCCGCAAGCCTTGGCCGACGAAACGCAGGCTATGCTCGATGGCGTCCAGGCGCTGCAACCGGTCGTGATTGACGATCGTCCGTATCCGGTGCGCATCCGCTATCCCGCGGCCATTCGCTCTTCGGTTGACGCCATGAACAACACAATGCTGGTGGGCCCGGGCGGTCAGGTCGCGAACCTGGGTTCGCTGGCAACTATGACGGAGATGCCTGGCCAGACCGAGATTTTGCAAGACAACCAGCAACGTTACGTCGCAGTCACCGCGCGGCTTGAAGGCCTGGACATGGGGCACGGCATCGCGGAGGTAAAGAAAATAATTGCTGACATGCATCTGCCAGCGTCCATCCGAATCGAATACGGCGGCCTGTACCAAACCCAGCAGCAGTCCTTTCGCGACTTGACGATGGTTTTGTGCATGGCGATTGTCTTTGTATTTCTAGTTCTGCTGTTCGAATTCCGGAACTTTTCGGCCCCAATTTCGATTCTGGTTTCTGCAATCTTGTCGACGGCTGGGGTTTTCGTCGCCCTGCTGATTACCGGGATCACGTTCAACCTGTCTTCCTTCATGGGACTGATTATGGTCATCGGTATCGTAGCCAAGAATGGAATTCTGCTGCTCGACGCGGATGAGAAGTTCCTAAATGCGGGCTACTCCAAAGAAGAGTCGATCTTTCAAGCGGGCCGCAGAAGGCTGCGGCCGATTGTAATGACCGCGATAGCTGCGGTCGCGGGGATGATCCCGCTGGCGCTGGGCATAGGCGCTGGTTCTGAGATGCTGCAACCGTTAGCCGTTGCGGTTATCGGTGGGTTGCTGATTGCAATGGTGCTCTCGTTGTTCGTTACTCCGACGATCTACTATTTTATGACGCGAAAGAAAGCGAGCGCTGCGTCGTGAAAGCGTTTCTCCCCGCACCAATTGCTCATTTGTCAGCGATCGGTGTTAGTTCGTGTGACGGCAGGAATAAGGTTCCAGGTGCTCCCTCCGACACAACGATCAGTGTGTCAAGGCGACTAATTGACACGGAGGCGCAATGAAGGAATTGTCCGAATCCAGACGCCAGTTTCTAAGATCGGCGTGCCTGACGACCGGAGCGGTCTTGCTTACCTCCGGCGGTGTTGTCGCTGAAAGCGGCCCATCACCGCAAACCAAAGAGGCGCCTGCTGGTGCCGAGTCCGGGTCTGCAGACTATACCTTGCACATCAAAACTTCACCTATTGAGATCGCGCCCAACCGGATCATCTCGGCGACGACGTACAACGGGCAATTTCCGGGGCCACTACTTCGCTTTAAGGAAGGCCAGCAGGTCTTGGTAGAGGTGTTCAACGACACCGATGTGCCAGAACAATTGCATTGGCACGGCCAGATGGTGCCGGCCGATGTAGATGGAGCCGCGGAAGAGGGCACACCCTTTATTCCCGCCCATGGGAAGCGCAGGATCGTCTTTACCCCGCGACCCGCCGGTTTTCGTTTCTATCACACGCACAATCGAGCGGGAGCGGATCTCTACGCAGGACTGTACAGTGGCGAGGTTGGTCCTGTGTACATCGAGCCGAAGCATGAGCCAGGTAATTATGACCGCGAAATCTTCCTCGTGCTGAAGGAGTTCGAGCCGACTTTTAGCCGCGGTGGAGATATGGCAATGGATTTCCTCTCCCCCACGACCAAAGTCAAGGCGCTCGAAGAGCAAGGCGAGTCAGCTATGAAGGCTTCCCTTGCAAGAGGTACGCCGCATGGATACGAAGTCGGTTACGGTTCCTTTACCATCAATGGCCGAATGCTGCACCACGGGGAACCCATCCGCGTCAAGCAGGGCGAGCGAGTTCTGTTTCATGTGCTGAACGGAAGCGCCACCGAAATTCGCAGTCTTGCCCTACCCGGTCATTCTTTCCAAATCATTGCGTTGGATGGAAATCCTGTGCCCAACCCGGTCACGGTTCCGGTGCTCTGGCTTGGTACCGCGGAGCGGGTCTCCGCCATCGTCGAAATGACACATCCAGGGGTCTGGATCATGGGTGATCTAGCCGATGACGATCGTGGGCATGGCATGGGAATCATCGTTGAATACGCGAAAGCTAAAGGCAAGGCACAATGGATTGCCCCTCCGCCGCATCGCTGGAACTACGGGCTCTTCGCAAAAACCGGTACAAGTGCGGACATACCAGACCAAACTTTCGAGATGATCTTCGAGAAAGACAATGCCGCCGAAGAAGGCTTCAACCGATGGATGATCAACGGAGTGGCTTATCCGATGAGCAACGAAACGACTCCGGCGGCATTTCATTTGAAAAAAGGCCAACGTTATCGAATCCACATGCGGAATGCCAGTGACGATATTCATCCCATACATCTTCACCGGCACAGCTTTGAACTCAGCAGTCTGGCTGGAACTTCCATCGCGGGAGTCTTCAAGGACGTGGTTATGGTTGGAGGATATCAAGAGGTCGCCATAGATTTCGTCGCCAATAATCCAGGTCTAACACTCTTTCACTGCCACCAACAATTACATATGGATTTTGGGTTCATGGCTCTCTTTGATTATGTGTGATGATTTATGAAGCACCGGGGATTGCATCGTCCGGCCAGCCTCAGATAGATCCTCCGACTATCGCGTCTCGTTCTGCTACGCGGTCGAAGCGTCGAAGTTTTTGCAATTTAATACAGACCCTGCCTGTCGAACGGGTGTGTTGGTCAGACGCTTACGGTCAACGTATGCAGACTCACGCGATCCGCCCAAGGTCACTTTCACCGCCGACCCTGTGCAGGTCGCGCTGCGTCCTTGTCCAGAAAGAACTCCGGGGTGATCTTCGGTGAACGTCCGCGCCGACCGATCCAATACTTACGGCATTTCCTTCAAGACAGTCTTTCCGGCTCGCGAACCGCGCCCGCCAGGTCGTTCAGGAACATCGCCGCTCGCGCACCGTCCACGGCGCGGTGATCACAGGACAGCGTAAGCGTCATCATGGTCCGGACCGCGGGTTTACCTTCGACGGCAACGACGCGGTCGGCGATGCTGCCCACCGCGAGAATTGCGGCTTGCGGCGGCGTGATGATCGCGCTGAACTGATCGACGTGGTGCATGCCGAGGTTGCTGATGGTGAATGTAGCATCGGCTATGTCGGCGGGGCGCAGCTTTCCGGCTCGCGCACGCTCAGCCACGTCGCGGCGACGCGTGGCAATTTCAGCCACGCTGGCGGTGTGTGCGTTGGGGATCACGGCCGCGACCACTCCGTCATTCACCGCGATGGCGACGCCCATGTTCACGTGATCGTGAAGTCGGATGCCTTCCGCCGTCCAGCTCGAATTCAACCGCGGATGCTTTTGCAGCACGCGTGCCACTAGCGCGATCAGCAGATCCGTGTGCGTGATCCGGATGTGATGCGTGCGCTCGATCTCCGGCGCCCGCTTTTCCCGGTATTCGTTGAGCGCACTTGCTTCGATTTCACGCGTGACGAAGAAGTGAGGAACGGAGGTCCAGCTTTGCGTGGTGCGTTCCGCCATGAGTCGCCCGATCGAGCTGGGGACCTCGATGCGGTCTGAATGTTTGGGGGCTGCACTGGAAGCAATTTGCGGGCCCGCTGCCTGCACGTCGGACGCAAGGATCTCGCCGCCCGGGCCAGAACCACGCACTACAGCAATATCCACGCCCAATTCTTTCGCGAGGCGCCGCGCCTTGGGGGAAATCTTTGCGCTCGGAACTGCGGAAGATCCAGGAGGGCCTGCTGCAGCCGGAGGAGTATGTGATTCGGTTTTGCCGCGAGCTGCAGGCGCGGCCGTGGCAGACTCATTTTCTGCCGGAAGCTTTTCGCCGGGAGCCAAGATCCAGGCGATGGTCTGACCAACGGGAACATCGGCTCCGGCTGCCGCTGTGATTCCGGCGAGGATGCCGTCGACGGGCGCCTCCACTTCGAGCACGGCTTTATCGGTTTCTACTTCGAGAAGCGGCTCGCCTTTGGTGACGCGGTCACCTTCTTTTTTTCGCCAGGCAATGAGCTTGCCGGTTTCCTGCGCCATCTCGAGAGCGGGCATAACAACGCTGAAGGCCATAATGTTTCTTCGGGGAGCCTCAAACGAACATTCGTGCGTTTGTCCTAACGATGGCCTTCAGTCCGAAACTCCCACGCGCTCAGTCTTGGCGCTGGCTTCGATCATCTCGATGACGCGGTCGCTGGGCGGAGCTTCGGTTTCTCGCGTGGTGGGCAGCGGTCCATTGACCGTGAAATAATGCGCGCCTGCCACCAGCAGTTCTTCCGCCGGGAAGCGGGTGATGACTTCATGTCCAGTCGGCGTTACGACGATTTCTTCCTCGATGCGCGCCGCGCTCCAGCCGTCGGTCGAAGGCCAGAAGGTTTCGAGAGCGAACACCATGCCCGGCTCGATCGTGACTGGATGCTCGAACGAAACCAGGCGGCTGATCACCGGCTTTTCCCAGATGGCGAGGCCGATGCCGTGGCCGTATTGCAGCGCAAAACAAGACTCTTCGTTGGGGAAACCGAACTCTTCTGCTTTCGGCCAGACGGCCGCAATTTCTGCGGTGGTGCGACCGGGACGAACCAGCTCGATGGCTGCATCGAGATATTCGCGGCAGCGCTTGTAGGCGTCAACCATCGCGTGCGAGGCGTAGCCGACCGTGAAGCAGCGGTAGTAGCAGGTGCGATATCCCATGTAGGAATGCAGGATGTCGTAGTAGACGGGATCGCCCGGCCGCAGCACACGGTCGGAGAACACATGGGGATGCGGATTGCAGCGCTCGCCTGAAATTGCGTTCACCGCCTCGACGTATTCGGAACCGAGATCATAGAGAACTTTGCTGACCAGGCCGACGGCTTCGTTCTCGCGCAGTCCGGGCTTCATGGCGCGGTAGAGTTCGTCGTAGGCCGCGTCGACCATCATCGCTGAAGTGTTGAGCAGTGCGATTTCGTCCTGCGTTTTGATAACGCGGGCATTCGACATGAGCTGCTGGCCATCGACTACCTCGATGCCTTCGCGTTGCAGAGCGAACAGCACCGGCAGTTCGATGATGTCGATGCCGAGCGGCTCTTTGTGCAGGCCGCGCATTTCGAGCTCGATGCGAATTTTTTTGGCGACGTCTTCGGCGCGTCCCATCTCCGGCGTCATGGCTCCACGCAACATCGAAATGCCTGCGCGCGAGCGCTCGCCGAGCCACGGGCAATTCAGTTGATGGTGTTTGGCGGCGGAGCCGAAGTCCCAGAGAATCGGCTCGTCATTCTGCGGTAGCAGGGTGAAGCGGTTGCACTTATCCTGCGCCCAGGAACCGATGTGCGTGGAGGTGAGATAGCGCACGTTGTTCATGTCGAAGCAGAGCAGCGCGCCCATCTCAGATTTCGCGAGCAGCGCCTTGGCCTTCGCCAGACGCTCGCGGCGAAGGCGATCGAAGTCGATGCGCTGTTCCCAATCGACTGCCATGGTTCCGTGAGTCTTTAATGCCATAAAATCAGCTCCTAGCTTCTAGCTGTTAGCTTCTAGCTTGAACCCCCACCACGCCGGGCGTTATCAGGCCGGCTTGCACATCGACCTCGCTGCATCGAATACCGTTTGCTCGGTCGGAACCGTTGCATCTTCTAGCGGCGGAGAGAACGGAATCGGCACGTGCATCGCGCCCATTCTTTTCACCGGTGCGTCCAGATCGTAGAATGCGCCTTCGGCGATCACGGCGGCAAGTTCGGACGTGACTCCGTAGCGGCCGTAGCCTTCGTCCAGCACAATGACTCGCGAGGTTTTCCTGGCCGATTCGATCAGCGTTTTTTCGTCGAGCGGCCACGTGGTGCGCGGATCGACCACCTCGGCGCTGATGCCTTCCTTTTCCAGCAAAATCGCAGCGCCCAGCGCGACTTGCACCATGCTGCTGGTGGCGACCAGCGTAATGTCATCGCCCTTGCGCTTCACATCGGCCACGCCGAGCGGGATGGTGTAATCGTCTTCCGGAACCGGGCCCTTCATCTTGTACATCATTTTGTCTTCGAAGAAGACGACTGGGTTCTCGTCGCGGATGGCGGTTTTCAGCAGGCCTTTTGCGTCATAGGGCGTCGAAGGCAAGACCACTTTCAGTCCCGGCACGTGGCTGAACCAGGCGTGCAGTGACTGCGAGTGTTGCGCGGCCGAGCGTCGCGTGGCGCCCAACGTGGTTCGCATCACCATGGGAACTTTCCAATGCCCGCCTGACATGTAGTGGACTTTGGCCGCCTGGTTCACCATCTGATCCATGGTCAGGGTGATAAAGTCGCCGAACATGATGTCGACGACGGGACGCAAGCCGGTCATCGCCGCGCCTACGGCCACGCCTGTGAAGCCGGCTTCCGAGATGGGAGTGTCGACCACGCGGCCGGCGCCGAACTCTTCGACTAATCCGGAGAGAACTTTGAAAGGAGTGCCGGCTTCGGCGACATCTTCACCAAAGATGCAGACACGGGGGTCGCGGCGCATCTCTTCGGCGAGCGCCTCGCGCACCGCCTGCGCAAATGTGAGCTCGCGTTCAGGCATAGACATGCTTTTCCACTTCGTTCACGTTCGGATAGGGCGCTGCGATGGCGAACTTCACCGCTGCTTCCATGATGGCGCGAACTTCTGATGTAATTCGTTCGAGGGATGTCGCGTCGACATAGCCTTGCTCGGACAACCACGTCGACAAAACAGTGATGGGATCGCGATCGGCTTTCCAGTGTTGTTCTTCCTGCTTGGAGCGGTAATATTCGCGGTTGATGTCGCCGACGTGATGGCCGCTGTAACGGTAGGTGTCGCACTGCAGGAAGGCGGGTCCGCCGCCGGCGCGGGCGCGCTTTACCAGCCTTGCCGCAACTTCATTCACGGCGCGCACATCCTGGCCGTCGACGCTTGCAGCTTCGATGCCGAAAGCCGCAGGGCGGCCGAGAATGGTGCCTGCCGTGGTTTCGGCGTAGTGCGTGTATTCGTTGTACTGATTGTTTTCGCAGACGTAGATTACGGGCAGCTTCCACAACTGCGCCAGGTTCATCACTTCGTAGAGTGATCCCTGGCCGAGCGCGCCTTCTCCGAAAAAACAGACGGCGACGCGATCGGTGCCCAGGGTCTTGGCCGAGAAAGCTGCGCCCGTGGCGATGCCCACGCTGCCTCCGACAATGGCGTTGGCGCCGAGGTTGCCAGTGGCGGGATCGGCGATGTGCATCGATCCGCCCTTGCCGCGGCAATACCCGGCTTCTTTGCCGAGCAATTCGGCGAACATGCGATCCGGCGATGCGCCTTTCGCCAGGCAGTGCCCGTGGCCTCGGTGGGTGCTGGTGATGTAGTCGTCGATGCGCAGGGCTTCGCAGATTCCTACAGCCACGGCTTCTTCGCCGCTGTATAAGTGTGCGAGTCCGGGCATGAGCGCGCGAGTGTAGACCTCGTTCACCTGCTCTTCAAACAGGCGGATACTTACCATCTGGCGATAGGCGCGCAGCCACTTTTCTTTTTCGGTGGCGACGTCGCGGCCGGATTTCGGATTAGAAGTAGCTGTGGTCATTTCTTCTTAGGTCCCGCGGTCACCGGAGTGGTCACGCCCGACATCGCAGCGAGCACGTCGAACATGCAGGCGAAATCGTATTTCGTCCAGCCCATGCCACGCGCCGCGGTCAGAATCTCATTGCTTATCGCGGTCGAGGGCAGAGGCACGTCGAGCTGGCGTCCCAGATCCATCGCCAGGACCATATCTTTCTGCATCATGTTGACATCGAACCAGGCTTCTTCCGGCTGTTGCAGCACGAAGGGTCCGCGATATTGAATCATGGGCGACGCGATAGCGCTGTGGGTAAGCACGTCGACTGCGGTTTCGCGAGCGATGCCGCTCTTTTCAGCGAGAAGTACGCCTTCGGAAAACGCCAGCATCTGCACGGCGAGACTCAAGTTCACCGCGATCTTCATGGCCAGCGCGAGACCGTTGTCGCCGACGTGAGTGACCTTTGGGCCGATATCCAGCAGCAAGGGCTTCACTTTTTCGAAGGTCTCGCCGCGTCCGCCGACCATCACCGACAGCGTGCCTTCCTGCAAGGTGATCACACTGCCGGAGACCGGCGAGTCAACCATGTCGGCGCCCTTCTCGCGCACCTTCGCAGCCAGCCCGCGGCTTACCGTGGGACTGATGGTGCTCATGTCGATGAAAATCTTGCCCGCACTCAGGCCGGCCAGCATGCCCTCGGGACCTTCGGTGATGGCCGCGATGGCGGCGGCGTTGGTCACCATGGCGAAGATGAAGTCGGAAGCGTTTGCGACCGCGCGCGGGGAGTCGGCCCACTGCATCCCTTTTGCGACGAGCCACTCTGCCTTGGCGCGGGTGCGGTTATAGCCGGTGACACTGTGACCTTTGCTTAGCAGCCGGCTGACCATCTGGCTGCCCATGACTCCCAAGCCGATAAATCCGAGTTTCGCCATCCGCCTTTACCTTCAGACTTTTCGCCGCGCGGTGATGAGTCCATTGCGAGGCAGTTTTGCTACGCGATTATTTTGGAACCGGCAGGCGCATGTTTCCCAGATTCCTTACCGCTGGTGGGAATGCGCGAATCATGGCGTACCTGTTCGAGATGGGCGCGCATCGCGCTGCGAGCCATCTCAGGATCGCGGCGCTCCATGGCCTCCAGAATGCGTTTGTGATGAAATTGACCGCGCTCCGGACCGCCTTCCACGTTAAAGATTTTTATGCGTTGCTCGCGCAGGAGTCCAACGATGGAATCGATCAAGGAAAGAATCAGCGGATTGGCGACGGCCTCGGCGAGAGCGAGGTGGAAGTCGAGGTCGGCTTCGATGTAGGCTTCGGCATTTTTCTGCGAGCGATCCATCAGGGCGACGGCTTCGCGCATCGCCGTGAGATCTTCATCTGTGACGCGCTCCGCCGCCATGGCGGCGATTCCCGGTTCGAGGACGAGGCGGAGCTCCACGAGATGAGGCGAGCTTTCCCCCTGGCCCTGCTGGCCGATCTTGACCATAAGATCGAACGACTGGCGCGCCGCCTGCGAGGTTCCATCGGTGATGAAGGTGCCGCGGCCGGAATAGGCTTCAACCAGGCCTTTCTCGCGCAGCGTCTTAACGGCTTCGCGCACAGCCGTGCGGCTCACCCCGAGGCGCTGTGCGAGATCTCGTTCGGCGGGAAGTTGATCGCCCGGTTTCAATGAACCATTGAGGACGGACTCTTCGATTTGCTGGACGATTTGCTCGTACAGCCGAGAGGTTCTGACAACTTTGTACACAGGATATGCTCCCGCAGGAGCCAGTTTGGGGAAACTGGCGATGGTCTGGCTACTATACCGCAGGTCCAGTGTCAATGGCGCGGTTTCTGCGGTCTTGGCGTGGAAAGAGGGCAAAGTGTCTGGTCTCTAGGTATGGTGGTATGATCGCTAGGACAATATCATTCCTCCTGAGTGGAAAGCAAGCCCCTTACCAGGGCCAGCTTTTCATCCGGGAGATCTGCAGTAAAACCCAGATTTCGCCAAAACTTTACCAATCGGAGCCCCCACGGGGTAGAACTCGCGTCGCAGCGGAGAAATTGCTTGACTTCATTCGCGCCGCAATGGTATGGCTGTCGGACCAGTAAACGGAGGGATGCGATGACATTCCGAAGCACCGCCATGTCCGCGGGTCACACGATGACTTTAGCTATTCGGATTGCTCTTCTGATTTTCGTACTGAGTGCCTTGAGTCTAACGGCAGTAGCTCAGTCCACTGCCGGACGCGTGCTGGGCAGAGTTACGGACCAGAGCGGGGCCTCTGTAGCTGGGGCCAAGGTGGTTATCACTGACGTGCAGCGCGGCACTTCGCGCACTCTCGCCACCGACACATCGGGGGATTACGTTGCTCCCGATCTGATTCCGGGAACCTACAAGATTCACGTCGAAGCCAAGGGCTTCAAAGCGGTGGAGCGGCCCGCAGTTACAGTCGAGGTCGCAACCGATGTGCGGGCCGATTTTAGTCTCCAGCCCGGTGACGTTTCTGAAATCGTAACTGTCACCGAGGAAGTCCCCCTGATCAACACCACTTCCTCGACGCTGGGTGGCACGTTGAGCAACGTGGAGATCAACGACCTGCCGCTAAACGGCCGCAATTACGAGAATCTGTTGCAGCTGCGTCCGGGCGTGGTGCGTTATCCCGGTGGCGGATTCTCCACTACCAGCGCCGACGGCCTGCGCGCCGAAGACAATGCTTATTACGTCGAGGGCTTGTTCAACAGCGAGCCTTATTCGGGGCAGGCAATCATTAATGGATCAGGAATCGCAGGTGACTCCGCGACCATTCTGCCCATCGACGCAATTCAGGAGTTTAACCTGCAGCAAAACCCGCCGGCAGAATACGGATGGAAGCCGGGCGCGGTGGTCAACGTGGGCCTGAAGTCGGGAACGAACAAATTGCACGGAACGGCGTTTGGCTTTGGCCGCGACGGAGACCACCTGGACGCGCGCAACTACTTCAACGACTCCCCAAGTCCGAAATTGACCCGGACGCTGGAGCAATTCGGCGGCAGCCTCGGCGGCGCGATCATCAAGGACAAAGCGTTTTTCTTCGGTGCCTACGAAGGCCAGCGCTATAACGTGGGCAACTCCTATGGAGGGGTCGCCGGTCCCTCGATGGTGCACATGGCGCCGAATGGAACCTGTTCGTTTAACTTTGCGGGCGATTGCGCCGACAGCATTCCAGATGCGCTCGCGGATATCACCGAACCGGCCGCCGTGGCCGCCGGGGTGATCGTCAGCCCAGCGAGCCTGCTGGTCTCAGGGTGTTCGGCTACGGGAACTTGCAACGGCACCGGATTTGTCACGAACAACCAGACAGATATTGGCACGGCTCTCACTGCCAACCAGGCAATTACGATCCCCAACGGATTTAACAACGTCGTCCACGTCGATAACTTTGTCGGCAAGGTGGATTACTCGCTAAATGAACGAAGCACCATCAGCGGGATGTACTTTTTTGGAAACAACTCGGGAACCGTCGAAGACTTTTCTGAGTTGCAGCAGAAATGGCTCTCTGACATTCACACCCGTGCGCAGGTGGTGGGTGGCGGCTGGACCTGGACTCCCAGCGCGCGGTTAGTGAACGAGGCACGCGTCGGGTACAACCGGCTCTACCAGCCCACTCTGCCGGCCGACCTCAACACCCCGGCTTCGGCGTATGGTCTGGATACAGGTGTGACCGGACCCAACACGGGAGGCTTGCCGCGCATCGGCTTCGGCGGTTACTTCACGACATTGGGCGGCTTCAAGTGGCCGAAGTTCCAGGGGCCCGATTCGATCACGCAGTTTATCGATCACATTTCTTACACTATAGGTAAGAACGCCCTGAAATTCGGCGGTGAACTTCATTACGACCGAGTCAACAATGCTTCGTACGGCAACGCTCGAGGCAGCGTCAATTTCCTGGGTGGAGTTGCGTCCGCGAACCCCGGCCCCAACGGTTCGAGCTCACTCGAAGATTTCTTTGCGGGCGCCCCGCTTAAGTCAACGGTCGAGGTGGGAAATCCGACCCTGCATTTGCATAACTGGGCGTACTCGGGGTTTTTCCAGGATGACTATCGCGCCACCAAGAATCTGACTGTGAACTTCGGCGTACGCTACGAGTTCAGCAGCGTGCCCCAGGAAGCTAACAATCTGCTGGGAAATTTCGATCCCAACGTGGGGATGGTGCAGGTGGGCCATCAGATCAGCAGCCTCTATAACCCGGATCACAAGAACTTTGGCCCCCGCTTCGGCTTTGCGTGGGATATCGGCGGCAACGGTCGGACCGTGCTGCGCGGCGGCGGCGGCCTGATTTACGAGACGGTGAACTGGCAGTCGTTCGTCGCGTTCAACAATGCTTTTGGTCCGGGCAGCGTTCCGACGGGCGCTCCGATCGATGCTGCGGGAGATACATCCGGGGGCACGATCACAACGAGTAATGTCACCTACAAGAACATCGCAAATTACCCTGTTACCTGGGATGCCGCGAACGGGCCGCTTTACGGGGGGAGCACAGTGAACTGTTTCAACAGTCCCTGCCCGATCATGACCGTAGACCGCAATCTCACGACGCCTTACGTGTGGAACTGGACTTTGAACCTGCAGCACGCCTTCACCCCGAACCTGTCGATCGAAGCTGCTTACGTGGGCAATCATGGGGCGAACCTGACTGGCATTCGGGATATTAATCAGCCGCCGGTGGGGTCCGGGTGGACGACGACTCAACCCGGCTCTGCTGGAACTCTAACCGCCTGCCTCGCCAGCGCTAGCGCGGGTTACAACAATTGTGCGGTCGACACTGGATACGAGACGCTCAATGAGCCGTTCAACGCGAAGTTCCCCTATCTGGCCAACATCTTCCAGATGGGAAACGTCTACCGGTCGAATTACAACGGACTGCAAGTCACTCTGAATGCGCGCAACTATCACGGCCTGAGCATGGTAGCGGGTTACACCTACTCGCACGCGCTTGACGATGTGGGCGCGAACTGGGACTTCGGTTATGGCTCCGGCCTGCCGCAAAACGCTCATAACGTCGCCGCCGAGTACGCCAGCAGCGACTTCGATATGCGGCATCGGCTGACGGTTTCGCTCACCTACGCGATTCCAGGACGGAGTGGCTTCGGGCAGATGCGGGAGGGCTGGGAGATCAACTCGATCATCACCCTGGAAAGCCCGCAGCCTTGGGGTCCGATGGACGAGGGAACGGATGCGGCCGGCGTTGGGCCGTTGCCGGTGAGCCCGCCCGCCAACAGCCCGATTCGTTGGAGCTTCTACGGAAAAACCTCGGACTTCAAGTCTGAGCCCGGAGTTAGTGGGATTCCCCACTTCCCGAACCCTACTGCGCCAATTCCCGCATCGTGTTTGTCGCAGGCGTTGACGGTAGACGGCGGAACTCCCGGGCCCTCGACAGCTTCGCTGAATCTGTTTGGTTGCTACGCCAACGGAAGCTCGGTCATGATTCCGCCGCCGCTCGGACAGTTCGGAAACATGAGCCGGAACATGTTCGAGGACACTGCTTTCAAGAATTTCGATTTCTCCCTCGCCAAGAATTTCCACTTTGGAGAAACCATGCGGCTGCAGGGCCGCATCGAGTTCTTCAATATCCTCAACCATCCGAACTTCGCCAACCCTTACGGCGGTCAGAATGGATTTGGCTTGAACGATCCGTCGGTTCGTCCTTTTGGCTGCGGCTGCGCCACGCCGGATATCGCTGCCGCCAACCCTGCCGTGGGCTCCGGCGGCCCGCGCTCTATTCAGATCGGTCTGAAATTCGCGTTCTAGCGTGCGGCCGGTATCGAGAGAATGAAGGAAGGCCGGACGCAACTTCGTCCGGCCTTTTTCCTAGACTGCTCGTGATTTGCGAGCCCAGAGGACGGACGAGATTATGAAAATAGCGAGCCACTTTTCTTATATGAGTTTCCTGTTGGTATTCTTCGCACTCGTTTCCGCCAGCGCATACGCTCAAAACGGAGAGCGGCGCGAACGCACGATCGACGAGATTAAAGCCGAGGCCGTTCACCGGGCAGAGGTGGGCCAGTATCCGCTGATCGGGCTTGACCCCGGCGACGTGAAGGAAGCTTTCGAGAGCATCCACACCAGCGACAAAGACGAGTGGGCCGCTGGATTCATGCGCGTCGCCGATCGCTACTTCAACGAAGCCAAGGCGCTGGAGAAAGACAAGTCTGATCCCGCGAAGGCGAACGCAGATTACATCCGGGCATGGCGCCTGTACTCGTTCGGGCGTTGGCCGATTCCGGCGTCTCCGGGCAAGCAGCGTTCGTATGAGAAAGCTCTCGAAGCATTTCTGGATCATGCGAAGTTCCTCGATCCGCCGCTTGAGGTGGTCCACATTCCCTTCGAAGGCAAAGAAATCATCGGCTACTTGCGCCTCCCGAAGGATGCGAAGGGGCCAGTGCCGCTGGTGATTGCGGTGAATGGCCTGGACAGCCGCAAGGAAGACCTCACCGAGAGTTTCAGCGCGATTCTTCCTTTCGGAATCGCCTATCTTGCGGTCGATGGTCCGGGGACGGGGCAGAATCCCATCAAGGTGAGTGAGACGGCGGATCGAATGCTGTCGCGGGTGATTGACTATGCGCAGTCGCGGCCGGAGATCGATAAGAACCGCATCGCCATGCACGGCGTGAGCTGGGGAGCGTACTGGGCCACGAAGATGGCGATCGTTGAGCATGCGCGGCTGCGCGGGTGCAGTGCGCAGTCTCCGCCGGTCGACAAGTTCTTTCAGAAAGAGTTTCTGAGGGACTCGCTGCTGGGCAATCGCGAATATTTGTTCGATCAGGTGCCGGCGCTGATGAATATTCTGGAAGGCGTGCACACGCTCGATGAATTGGCTGACTATCTACCTAAGCTGTCGCTAGTGCACGAGGGACTGCTGGGCAAGCCGATGGCGCCCATGCTGATTCTGGCGGGAGCGCTCGACACCCAGGTTCCCATCGAAGACGAATATCTCCTCCTGAGCAAAGGCGACGTACCGAAAGAAGCCTGGATTAATCCTCGCGGCGGGCATCTCGGTCGGCAGGTTGGGGTGTGGCCCGACCCGCGGATCTTCAAGCAGGTGATTATCCCGTGGCTGGTGAAGACGCTGGAGGCACCGCCGAACTAGAAGCGGGTGGCACAGGTTTTTAATCTCGCCGGTGCCATGCACAGTTCGAATCGCAGCGTGGGTTTCCCCGTTCCTTTTCACACGGCGCTTACAGGCCGGTCATTTTCTCGAGACGTTCTGGATAGCGGGATCCTTCCACCTTAACCTTCGACGCGGCGGCATCGATGTCTCGCAGGTCTGCGGGCGTCAGTTGGATTGGCACCGCTGCGATGTTCTCTTCCAGGCGGTTTAGTTTGGTCGTGCCGGGAATCGGGGCGATCCAGGGCTTTTGCGCGAGCAGCCAGGCAAGTGCGATCTGGGCCGGAGTCGCGTTCTTGCGCTTGCCGATGCTCGCGAGCAGGTCGATCAGCGCCTGGTTCACTTTGAGAGCCTCCGGGGTGAAGCGAGGCAAGGTGCTGCGGAAATCGGAGCTGTCGAATTTTGTATTTTCGCCGATCTTGCCCGTCAGGAAGCCCTTGCCCAGCGGGCTATACGGCACCAGGCCGATGCCAAGCTCTTCCAGGGCCGGGATCGCCTCGGCTTCGGGTTTGCGCCACCACAGCGAATACTCGCTCTGGAGAGCGGTGACCCGCTGCACTGCGTGGGCTCGGCGGATCGTCTGCACGCCCGCTTCAGACAGGCCAAAGTGTTTGACCTTGCCGGCCTGAATGAGTTCCTTTACTGTGCCCGCGACATCTTCGATGGGCACAGCGGGGTCAACCCGGTGCTGATACAGCAGATCGATGGTATCGACCTTCAGCCGCTTGAGTGAGCCTTCGACGGCCTGCTTGATGTGCTCGGGCTGACTATTGACACCTGCCATTCCCGGGCGATTATCTTTGCCACCCAGATCAAACCCGAACTTGGTGGCGATCACCACTTTGCCGCGGAAAGGCGCAAGCGCCTCGCCCACGAGTTCTTCGTTGGTGAAGGGGCCGTACACCTCCGCGGTGTCGAAGAAGGTAATGCCGCGGTCGACTGCAGCGTGGAGAAGATCGGTCATCTCCTTTTTGTCTTTGGGAGGACCGTAGGAAAAGCTCATTCCCATGCAGCCGAGACCAAGCGCTGAAACTTCAAGATTGCTTTTTCCCAGTTTGCGCTTTTGCATTGTTTCTCCTTTGGACCGCCTTCTGACTCCAAGACTAGAACCGAAAGGCTGCGGAGCGGTAGCCCGATCCTTCCGATTTATTGCCTATTCCTCTTGTTGGGAAAGAAATAATTAGTGTATCCGGGGCCGAGCGGCTATCTTAAATAGGCAAGGGACAAGGAACCAATGCAGTGAAAACCTTAAGGAATAACGCTTCTGCGCCATCAAATCGGGCACGCGAATTGCGCACCGAACTAGCTCGTCAGATTGCCTCTTTTGTTGGACCCAAAGAGAAACTGATAACCGACATCCCGGGCTTGCTGTTTTCCCGGCGGACTGCTCCTACGGCGCCGGCAACGGCGACGTACGAGCCCAGCCTGGCCGTGGTGGCGCAGGGGCGGAAGCGAGCCACGCTTGGCGGGACCACGTTCATTTTCGACGAGTCGCGATACCTGCTGACGTCGCTCGATTTGCCCGTCATCTGCAACGTGATCGAGGCCAGTGAGGAGGTGCCCTATCTCTGTTTCGTGCTCAAGCTCGAAATGCCCGTGGTCCGGGAGCTTCTGAGCCGGGAGGAGATTCAGGCGCCCGCGGCGCAGTCCGCGAATCCTGCGATGGCAACGGGTGAGACGACCGCCGAGTTGCTCGATGCATGTCGCCGGCTGGTGGAGTTGCTGCATACTCCGCAGGACATTCCGTTTCTGAGCGGCCTGATTCAGCGCGAGATCATCTACCGAATTCTCCGTGGGCCTGAGGGCGCACGCCTTCGCGAGATCGCAACCCTGGGAGATCAGAGTCACCGGACAGCCAAGGCGATTGCGTGGGTCAGGAAGAACTATGCGAAGCCGCTACGCGTGGAAGATCTGGCAAAACTCGCGGCCATGGGCGTCTCCACGCTGCATCATCACTTCCGGGCGCTGACCGCGATGAGTCCGCTTCAGTACCAAAAGCAGCTGCGGTTGCATGCCGCGCGGGAGCGCATGCTTATGGATGGTCTGGATGCCGCCAGTGCGGCATTCGAGGTGGGATACGAGAGCGCCAGCCAGTTCAATCGCGAATACAGCCGCTTCTTCGGTCAACCGCCGATTCGCGATATTCGGACTCTTCGCTCCCCAGACGCTACGCCGATGGAGTCGGCCAGCAGTCTTCAGAGCGCCGTTTAAAAGTCTGTCGCTCGAGTCTGGCGACCCAGGAATTCGTTTGCAGGCAGGGCCGCCAGTATCGGTCACGTCAGGCTCCGCTCATTCCATCCTGTAACGCCAAACTGGCACGAATTTCGGCGACGATCTGCGCCGGAGTGCGGTCGGCATCGACTACTACGGTGTGCTCAGGAGTTTCGAGCGCGGCTAGCTGGCTGGCGAGCATGGGTTCCGTCATGAAGTGCCCGCGCCGGGCACGCAAACGCTCGTGCAATACTTGCGGCGTCCCATTCAGATATACGATCTTTACTTCCGGTCCTACCTGCAACGCTTGTCTATACGCCTTTTTCAAGGCTGAACACGCCAGCACCGTGTTTTTCCCTGCGCCGATCCAGCCGGCGATGAGCGCGCGCAAGGTTTCGAGCCAGGGAGCGCGGTCGGCGTCGGTCAGCGGAATGCCGGCGCTCATTTTCTCTATGTTCGCTGGCGGATGGTAATCGTCTCCGTCTATGAAGGGCCATCCTAGTTGCGACGCCAGCAACTTTCCCACTGTCGTCTTCCCCGCTCCCGACACTCCCATCAGCAAGATGACCACGATTTCTCTCCACTCAAGGTTCTCAGTAGGCGGTCTGGTTTGAGGCTATAATGACGCCACAACGAATGGCCCTTACCTCTGGCACGAAACTCGGCCCCTACGAAATCCAGTCTCCGCTGGGCGCAGGGGGCATGGGAGAAGTTTACCGCGCTCGCGATACCCGCCTCGACCGCAACGTGGCGGTGAAAGTTCTGGCTTCCCATCTTTCTTCTTCGCCGGAACTAAAGCAGCGCATGGAGCGCGAGGGGAGAGCGATCTCTTCGTTGAACCATCCCAACATTTGCCAGCTTTATGACATCGGCTCGCAGAATGGCACCGATTATCTGGTGATGGAGTTTCTGGAAGGGGAAACTCTTGCCGAGAGGCTGCGCAAAGGCGCGATGCCGCTGGCCGAGGTTTACAAGATTGGGATTGCCGTAGCCGAAGCGCTGGCGGTCGCGCACCGCAGTGGCATTGTGCACCGCGATTTGAAGCCGGGGAACATCATGCTGACGGCCGGCGGCGCGAAGCTGATGGACTTTGGGTTGGCGAAACCGCTGGGCCTGCAGAGTGCAGGGACGGGATCCGGATCGGCGGCGCCTTCTTTCACCGCGGCGGCTACGATGACCGGGCCGAGTCCGCTTAGTCCCTTGACTACGGCGGGCAGCATTATTGGGACAATTCAGTACATGTCGCCAGAGCAGATTGAAGGCAAAGAGGCGGATGCGCGCTCCGACATTTTTGCATTTGGCGCGGTGCTCTATGAAATGGTGGCGGGGAAGCGGCCGTTTGCGGGCAAGAGTCAGATCTCGCTGGCGTCTTCAATTCTGGAGAGTGATCCCGCGCCGATCAGCACGGTCAAACCACAAACGCCGCCTGCATTCGAACACGTCGTAGCGACGTGCCTGCAGAAAAACCCCGAAGAGCGTTATCAATCGGCGCACGACGTTAAGCTGGAACTGCAGTGGATCGCGGCGGAACGGCCAGCGCCCAGCGTTGCTGCCTTGCCACCGGCTCCCGCACTCTCGCAAAGGCGCGAGCGTCTTAGCTGGGCCGTCGGTATGCTGGTCGTAATTATCCTGGCGGTGATGGCTGGGATTTTCATCGGTCGTCCGGTTCAGCCTGAGACCATCCGCACGGCCATCAATCCTCCCGAGAAGACCACACTGAATCTGACCGGAGATTCTGCCGGACCGCCTGTGCTTTCGCCGGACGGGAGCGCAATCGCTTTCAGCGCCACGGGTGCGGACGGCAAGAGTGCGCTCTGGGTCCGCCCGATGAATTTGCTGGAAGCGCGGATGCTGCCCAGCACCGAGGGTGCAATTTTTCCCTTCTGGTCCCCGGACGGCCGCTCGCTGGGATTTTTCGCCGATGGCAAACTGAAAACGATTGATGTGAATGGCGGTTCCCCGCAGGTGATTGGTGACGCATCGCTGGGGCGTGGGGGCGCCTGGGGACCGGATGGAGTGATTCTGTTTTCTCCCAGTCCGAGCGATCCTCTGCTGCGCGTGAGCGTCAACGGAGGAACTCCGGTTCCGATTACGAAACTCAATACGGCACTGCACACGTCGCATCGCTGGCCCTTCTTTCTTCCCGATGGCAAGCACTTCCTCTATCTCGCGCTGCACCACGATCCCTCGAAATCTGCCAACAACGAGCTCTATTACGCATCGCTCGATGGCCGCGAAAATCGTCCGCTGTTCCGTTCGCAATCGAACGCCGTTTATGCCGACGGTTTTCTTTTGTTTGCGCGCGGCAGTCAATTGATGGCGCAACCCTTCGATCCCTCCTCAGGAAAGCTCAGCGGTGAGCCGCAGGACTTGGCCAAGGGCATCATGAACGACCCCAGCACCTGGCACATGGATGCGTCGATTTCCGGCGGCGGACTGCTGGTCTTCGGCAGCGGCGCGTCGGGCGACTTGCAGTTGGTCTGGATGAATCGCAGCGGCAAAGAGATCAGCACCATAGCGGACAAGCTCACAGACCTGCAAGGGGCAGTAGTCTCCCCGCAAGGCGACCACATCGCTCTTCAGATTGATAGCGGAGAGAACGACATCTGGGTGCTCGATCTGGCGCGCGGGGTTCGTACCAGACTGACCTTTGGACCGGTGGCGAACACTTCCCCGGTTTGGTCGCCGGATGGCAAATGGATCGCCTACGCCTCGCCTCGCAGCGGTCACTTCAACCTTTACCGCAAACCCTCCGATGGCAGCGGAGCGGAGGAGCTTCTGACCAGCGATGACCAGGGGATCGAGCCCAGTGACTGGTCGCGCGACGGGAAGTATCTGATCTATACGCGGGGTGGTCCCACGGGCCAGACATTGGCTCTGCCGCTTCAGGGAGAGCGCAAAGCTTCAGTGGTGGTGTCGCGGGGCGCCTTTGCAAAGCTTTCGCCGGACGGCCGTTGGCTGGCCTACACTTCGGATGAATCGGGTGCGTTTCAAGTGTATGTGATGGCCTTTGGGGGCGGGCAGGCCAAGTGGCAGGTCTCAGCCAATGCCGGGCAACTGCCACTCTGGAGCAGGGACGGCAAGGAGCTTTACTATCTGGACGCGACTTTCGATATCTTCGCCGTACCGGTGAAGGATGCGGGCGGAGCTCTGCAATTCGGCGTGCCTCAGGCGCTGGTCACCAATTGGGCCGCTCCGCAGGCTTTCTATGACGTTGCCCCCGACGGGAAGAAAATCCTGCTCAACCGGATTGCGCAACAGGTGAGCCAATCGGTCACCGTGGTTACGAACTTCACGGCGGGGTTGAAGAAGTAAGCGCAATCGGTATCCTGAACGCGCCGTAAACTGCTCGCGCAGGGGTAACATGAAAAATTCCATTCGCATTGCAGCCGCTGTGTTGCTGTTTACAACTTCCATGTCCATGTCGGCACGAGATCGATCCAACGCGCGCTCGATGGTGATCACACCTTACGGCATCGTGGCGACAAGCCACGTGCAGGCTTCGGTGGCGGGGGCGAAAATTCTGGAGCGCGGTGGTTCCGCGGTGGATGCGGCGATTGCCGCCAACGCCGTGCTGGGTGTGACGGAACCGATGATGAACGGCATGGGCGGCGACCTGTTTGCGATTTATTGGGACGCGAAAACCGGCAAGCTGTACGGGTTGAACGCGAGCGGATGGGCGCCGCGGGGATTGACCATCGCGCATATCAAAGCACAGGACGCGACCGCTATGCCCCTGGAAGGAATTGATTCGGTCACCGTGCCGGGTGCGGTTGCTGGTTGGAATGCGCTGCACCACCGTTTCGGAAAGCTGGCCTGGAAAGATCTTTTTCAGTCGGCGATTTTCTATGCCGACGATGGCTATCCGGTGCCGGAAGTGATCGCGTCGTATTGGAAGGACGCCGCTGAAACGGTTTCACACGATGCCGAGGCGCGGCGGCTTTATCTGCTCGGTGGCAAGTCTCCGGCTGTTGGACAAGTGTTTCAGAATCACGACCTGGCGAAAGCGTTGCGGCTGGTGGCTGATGGCGGAGCGGATGCGTTCTATAAGGGCGAGATCGCGCGCGCCATTGTGAGCACGTCGCAGAGTCTGGGCGGAACGATGGCGGCGGATGATCTGGCAGAGTTTTCGCCGGAATGGGTTGAGCCGATTTCGACTACGTATCGCGACTGGACCGTCTACGAACTTCCTCCCAACGGGCAGGGTATGGCGGCGCTCGAGATGCTAAATATTATGGGGACTTCTGCGCCGTCGCCCGATGGACCTCTGAGCGTCGTCGAGTTGCATAAAAAAATCGAAGCCATGAAGCTGGCTTACGCCGATCTCGGGCGCTACAACGCCGATCCGCGCTTCGCGAAGATTCCGGTGAAAGGGATCCTGTCGAAAGAGTACGCGCAGGAGCGCGCCAAGCTTATCGATCCTGCGAAAGCCAATTGCGAGGTCGCGGCCGGCACGCCGCCGTTCAGCGACACAACTTATCTTTCCGTGGTCGACCGCGAGGGCAACATCGTTTCGTTGATTCAGAGCAATTACGAGGCGTTTGGATCGGGCATTGCGGTGCGTGGCATGGGCTTCGTGCTGCAAGATCGCGGTGCGCTGTTTTCGCTGGATGCCGCATCGCCGAATGCGCTGGCCCCACGCAAGCGGCCGTTTCACACCATCATTCCCGCCTTCATGGAACATGGGGAGCAACACATTGGCTTCGGAATCATGGGAGGAGCGAACCAGCCGCTGGCTCACGCGCAATTCGTTTCCAATGTGGTGGACTACGGAATGAATATTCAGGAAGCGATGGAGAACGCGCGCTTCACGGTCAGTCCGCAACGCGGGTGCCACGTCGTGATCGAATCGCGCGTGCCGCTGGAAGTGCGGCAGAAGCTTTCCGCGATGGGGCATCAATTCGATGTACGGAATGCATACTCGACGGCAATGGGCCGCGGGCAGGCCGTTCTGCACGACTCGAAGACCAAGGTGAACTACGGAGCCTCGGACGCGCGCGCCGATGGAGCCGCGGTTCCAGAGAAATAGTACCGAGTACTGAATACTCCGCACTTAAACCTGGATTCCTCCGCCCCTCGCTTTCGCTCGGGGGTCGGAATGACAAGGTTCTTGTCGGGTGCTCGGTACTGGGTACTGGCCACTGCCTTCACGACCGCAGCAAATTCCTTGCGATGAACAGGACGTTGGCCGGGCGCTCGCCCAGCCGCCGCATGAAGTAGGGATACCACTCGCTGCCAAACGGAATGTAGATGCGGACGCGCCAGCCGTCGCGCGCCAGCTTGCGCTGCAAGTCGCGGCGGATGCCGAAGAGCATCTGGAACTCGAACGAGTCGCGGGAAAGTTTTTCGCGAATGGCGAAAGCCTGGGCTTGTTGAATGATGCTTTCATCGTGCGTGGCCAGGCCATGATAGATTCCGCTTTTCATCAGAACCTTCATCAGCTTGACGTAGTTGGCATCGACGTCGGACTTGAGAGGGAAGGCGATCTCCGCGGACTCTTTATAAGCGCCTTTGCACAGGCGGATGCGGATGCGCTCTGCCAGCAGTTTCTCGACGTCGCTCTCGGATCGCCTCAGGTACGACTGGATTACGGTGCCGACGGCGTTGGCGTTTCCCGGCATGGCATGAAGTTCCTGGACGAAGTCCAGAGTGCGCTGGGTATAGGGCGAACCTTCCATATCGACGCGCACAAAGCCGGGAGGGTCCATGGACGCCGCCTTGGCGACTAGTCCACTGACCATTTCGCGGGCCAGCCGCTCGTCCACATCGAGCCCCATGTGAGTTAGTTTGAGGCTGATATTGGCGTTCAGCCGGTGGGCGGCGATGGCGTCGAGAATCTGGTGATAAAGCTCGGCGCTGTGGCGAGCTTCCTCGGGATTGGCGACATTTTCGCCGAGGTTGTCGATGGAGACGCTCATGCTCGCGCGGTTGACGGCTTGCGTGGCGCGGACGGCGTCTGCGATCTCAGTGCCGGCAACGAAGCGACCAGAGATGCGTCGGCCGAGCGAAGAGCTCTCGGCAAAGGTGCGCAAAGATGGGTTTTCCGAAAGACGGACAAAGAAAGTTCTTAACATTCCGCACCTGGCAAATTATCTACCGGAAGCGATGAACGGGCAAAGAGCACAGAACGTTGTACCACAACGAGGCCGTGCCGCGGCCGGGGGGGGCCACAACGGTCGAGCGCAAGGCGGTTTGCGCTTGGGATGGACGGCGAAGCTAGGGATTGAAGTGAAGTTCAACCGTCTCGTGAGTTTCGTGAGAAGCACTCTCCCACTTCCACTGGCGCAGCGCCTCCTGGGCAGCTTGCGCGAGCAAGGGATGGCCTCCCTTTACTTCGACGGACGTTACCTTGCCATTGGGAGCAACCACGACGTCTGCCCGGACAACGCCCTGGATTTTCATGGTGCGGGCGAGGGCGGGATATTCCGGAACCACCTTGACCGCAATCTTGCGGTTAGAGGCGGTGACTTCCTGGGCAGAAGCGTGGTATGGGGCGGACACTATGATTGCCAACAGAACAAATAAACCCACCGAAATGCGGTTTTTCATGGGAGCAGGGATTTCCGTATTCAGAATTTGTTCGTAATCAGGATAAGAGAGATTTAGTTTGAGTCGTAGATTACCCAGGTAATGCGGCTAAAGTAATTGCGCGCAGAGGCAAAGGTGGCCTTCGTCCCCGCGAGATGCCACGCTGCCGGAAAGTCTTAGCCGGCGTGCTCTTCCAGGAATTTCTCGACCTCGATGGCTGCCATGCAACCGGTCCCGGCAGCGGTGATGGCCTGGCGATAGCGGCGGTCCTGCACATCGCCACAGGCATAGACGCCGTGGACGCGGGTCAGAACGTAGTTGTGGGTCTTGAGATAGCCGTCGGCATCGGTGTCGAGTTGGCCGGCAAACATTTTTGCGTTGGGATCGTGCCCGATGCCGAGGAATAGCGCGCTGGTGGGGAAGTCCCAGACCTTGCCGGTCTTCACGTTTCGCAGCTTGAGGCCCGTGACTTCCTGCTTGTCGTGATCGTAGACATCTTCGACGACTGTGTCGGTCAGGAACTGGATCTTCGGATTCTGTTTCGCGCGCTCCAGCATGATCTTGGAAGCGCGGAAGCTGTCGCGGCGGTGAATGATCGTCACCTTGGTGGCAAAGCGAGTGAGGAAGATGGCTTCTTCCATGGCGGAATCGCCGCCGCCGATCACCACGATTTCTTTTCCGGAAAAAAAGAAGCCGTCGCAAGTGGCGCAGGAAGATACGCCGTGGCCGATGAGTTGCTGTTCGTGAGGCAGACCCAGCCATCGGGCGGAAGCGCCGCTCGCGATGATGAGCGCTTTGGCGTGGACCTGGTGCTTGCCGATATGAAGCAGGAAAGGACGCTGGCTGAGGTCAACACTGGTGAGGTGGCCGACGCGGTATTCGGCGCCGAAGCGCTCTGCCTGCTTGCGCATGTTCTCAACCAGTTGCGGTCCCATGATGCCATCCGGGAAGCCGGGGAAGTTTTCCACCAGCGTGGTAAGAGAGAGCTGGCCGCCTGGTTCGTGGCCCTCGACCACGAGAGGTTTCAGATTGGCGCGGGCGGTGTAAAGGGCGGCGGTGTGTCCGGAGCAGCCGGAACCGATGATGACGACGTTGCGGGTTTCGCTCATGATGGGTTAGCCGTTAGATTGCTGGATTTAGATTTCGATGCATGGTGCCGCCGAGAGAACCGCGAACCAAATCTTAACCGCCCTTCGACTTCGCTCAGGGCAGGCTCCGGGCGCCGAGTCCGCGGAGAAATCCTTGTCATTATCTTCTTCTCCAGAGATTCGGCTCACGGTTTCACGGCTGGTTTTGCCGATTTCAGCTTTGCGGGCCGTTTCGGTCCTGCTCCCGGGATCTGGGCCAGCTCCGCGGGCACCGTGCGCTTGACAGCAAGCAGGCCGCGGTAGTCGGTCAGCACTTCGGAAGCGCTTTGAAATAGTGGTTCGTAGGCGCTCTGGTCGGGCGCCGGACCGTTTTCCGAAGCGCTGCAACGGGCCAGCGCGATGGACGACTTCCCGAAGCGCTCGAGCCGGATGCGGTTGGCCGGAGTGTTGGCGGCGACCATGGCTTCGGGGCTGCCGATCGCCGATGCGCTGTCTTCCATCGAGACCTGGATGAGGTCTTTAGGATCGCGCACGTGCAAAACCAGAGTCTCGATCATGTTTTGACCGTCGTTGCTGAAAGAGTATTGCACGCTGGCGAACAGAGCCTGCACCGCGAACTCTCGCCGAATGCGAACGTAGCTGGCGACCGAGGGTTCATCCGACATTCTCGCGCCGCTTCCGGGCTGAAGGAAGTTGGGAGGTACGGTCAAGGTGGAGAGTCCGTGGGAAATTTCGAAGTCATCGCTGAACAAGGGTTGTTTCGGGATGCGCGCCAGCGCGGCCGCGATTTCTTTTTGCTCCTCCGGCGACGGCGTGCAAACGTTCAGCATGTTCACTTTTACTTGCGGTTCCGTGGAAGGAGTCTCGGGAGTCTGTTGAGATACGGCGGGAAGACTCAGCAGCAAGCCGGCGACGGGGAAAATGAGTTTTGAGAGCACGCAGAATGATAACCCAAAGGCAGTTCTCAGCTCTCAGTTCTCAGGTAAAAACCTTGGGTTGCTGAGAACTGAGAACTGAGAACCGAGAACTGGGTTTCGATTAGAATTCAACCATGGCGAATCTGACACTGGTTTACGGCATGCGGTTGCTGCCTTCCGAGGATGTGGCCGAAGTGGGGCAGGCTCCGGTCAAGCTCACCAACGGACACGAGGCGCACGTCACCATGCACGTGCTCGAAGGCAGCAAGGAAGAGATCGAGAAACAGTTGCGCACCAGCCTTGAAGCGTTCTTCGATCTGTATCCGGAAATTTAGCTCCGACGGCGAAATCATGAAGCAGTTTTATTCGAGGTTGCGCGCAAGAATGCTGGCCGCCGACGTGTGGCCGCAGGGATGGGTCGCGCGCGGCGCTCTTTATTCACTGGGCTTCGCGATACTGCTATTCGCCCTTGGGCTGGGGTTGAAGCCGTTTGCTCGCGCGGCGGCCGACAGCCTTGCGGGCTGGGTCAAGTTTCTGGTTTTCGACTCTGCTTTGCTGTTTTCTGTTGTTGCTTTCCGGTGGTTGAAGCGAAAGGTCCTGTGGAGGCTCCGCAATCGGCTGATCGTGACTTACGTTTTCATCGGGGTGATCCCGGCGGTTTTGCTGGTGGCCATGACATTCATTACCCTTTACGGGTTTGCTGGGCAGTTCGCGGTGTTCCTGGTGACTTCAGAAATCAACGCGCAATTGCGCAGCCTGGGAGCGGTGAACGCCGCGGTTGGGAACGAACTGGCGGCGCGCCTGGAGCGCGGCGATGCTCCCACCGCCGAGTCGCTGGCCGGTCTCAGGAAGCGCGATGCGGCTTGGCGACGACGGCGGATGTATGCCTGGCTGGACGGTAAGTTGTTGCCTCTGGGCGCCGAATCCGCAGGGCCTGCTCCTTCGCTCCCCACGTTTGCCAAGAGCGAATTACGCGAAATCACGCGCGACCACGACGGACTGTATCTGCGCGTAGTTACGCTACTCCCCATAGGATCGAAGGCGCTCACCGTAGTTACCAGCGAGCCGTTCGACCAACTGTTAGTAGGGAAGATTGCAGCGAACCTGGGCGAAATTACTTTGTTAGAAGACCCGGGTTTCCGGCAGGAAGAAACTCAGCCGATCACTCCCACGAATACCGGAACGAACAACGAAAGAATTGTAATCATCGACCGCAGGAACCCACAGCGTGTGGATTTGCATCCTAGTCCCACATTTACCGTGGGAGCCGTGCCACCTGCCGCGGGCAGGCTCGATCGTGAAGTTCCGTTCCTCGCGCCGCTGCCAGTGTTGGATTGGAAAACCGGAAAACAGGAGCCGACCGGGGCTGTGGTGGTGCAGGTTCGAACTCGCCCATCTGTGCTTTACGGCCATCTGTTCGCGGCTCTGGGGGAATTTGTCCAGATCGTCGAGTACACCCTTCTCGGCATCCTCATCTTTTTCGCGGTGATTGAATTGATCGCCCTGATCATCGGCACGCGCATGACGCGGACCGTCACGGGCGCCGTCGCGCAGCTTTACGATGCTACCAAGCATGTGGACCGCGGGGACTTCAGCCACCGCATTCCGGTCAAGTCCACCGATCAGTTAGCCCAGCTTTCGCTTTCGTTCAATTCGATGACCGAGTCGATCGAGAAGCTGATTCTGGAACAGAAGGAAAAGCAGCGGCTGGAGGGCGAACTTGCTATTGCGCAGGAAGTGCAGGCGCAACTTTTTCCGCGGCAGGTTACGGAACTGGAGTCGCTCGAAGTGCATGGCTTCTGCCGGCCCGCACGCACCGTAAGCGGCGACTACTACGACTTCCTCACGGCCAGTTCCCACAAGCTGATTCTTGCCGTGGGCGATATCAGCGGGAAGGGAATCTCGGCGGCGCTGCTCATGGCGACCATCCACTCCGCCGTACGCGCTTACAGCGTGGAGAGCTTGCCGCAAATGAGGGAACCGGTTGCGGTGGGCGCCGTGGGGGGCGCGGGCCGGGTGATGGCGGCGTGGCCTGAGGGCATTGAGGTGTCTCCCGGAGCGTTGCTCAGCCTGCTCAATCACCAGCTTTACGAAAGCACTCCGCCGGAAAAGTACGCCACTCTTTTCCTGGGAATTTACGACGGACGATCGCACCGGCTCACGTACAGCAACGGTGGACACCTGCCGCCCATCCTGATTGCGAAAGACGGTGCGGTGCGGCGGCTGGAAACCGGCGGTACGGTAGTTGGGCTGTTCGAAAGTGTGACTTACGACGAGGGCGCGGTCGAGATGCATCCCGGCGAGATCTTTTTGGCCTACAGCGACGGCGTCACCGAACCGGAGAACGACTTCGGCGAATTCGGCGAGGATCGCCTGATCGACCTTGTGAGCGCCAACCGCCGCCTGCCGCTGGTGCAAATCAGCCAGACCGTCACCTCGGCAGTCGACGACTGGATCGGCGATAACGAGCAGCCGGATGACATCACGCTGGTGCTGGCGCGGGCGCGCTAGGCTCCTGGGTGGACTACCCTGTTGCAAAGAGCGCAAAGGATGAGCCACCCCCATGTTGTTGACTTCGCCCCTGGCTCATACCTAACATTGCTGCACCCCGACGCCCATTGGATGGAGGCAATCATCATGGCCACCCAGCCGCAATCGTGGATCGCCGAAAATCAAGCTGTTGTCATTCGCCGCGCCACTCCGGCCGACGCAGGAGTGTGCGGCAGGATCTGTTTCAAAGCCTTTGGAACGCTTGCCGAAAAGCACAATTTCCCTAACGATTTTCCAGCCCCGGATATTCCCGCGCATGTACTCTCAACCATGTTTTCGCACCCATCGTTCTTCTGCGTGGTGGCGGAGCAGAATGGAAAAATTATCGGTAGCAATTGCCTGGATGAGAGGACGCCCATTGCTGGTGTAGGACCCATTACGATTGACCCCGGCACACAAAACCGCAGCGTGGGACGTCAACTGATGCACGCTGTGATGGCACGTGCGGCAGAGAGGAAGTTCGCAGGAGTCCGTCTGGTGCAGGCGGCGTACCACACTCGGTCACTCTCACTCTATGCGAAGCTGGGCTTCGCGGTGCGCGAACCACTTGCCTGCATGCAGGGGACACCGATTCAGAAAACGCCGCCGGAGTATCGCGTCCGCGCTGCAGAACCGAGCGATCTCGCGAGCTGCAACGACCTTTGTGTGCGAGTCCACGGGCACGACCGCGGCGGCGAACTCAAGGACGCGATTCAGCAACGAACTGCGATGGTCGCCGAATCGGACGGGCGACTGAAAGCTTACGCATCGTCCATCGCCTTTTTTGGTCATGCGGTTGGCGAAAGTAATCGCGACTTGCAAGCACTGATTGCCGCAGCCACAGCGTTTCAAGGTCCGGGAATTCTAATCCCAACGCGGAACGCGGAGCTGTTCCGCTGGTGCCTTGAGAGTGGGCTCCGCGTTGTTCAGCCGATGACGTTGATGACAATGGGGCTTTACAACGAACCCGCTGGCGCGTACCTGCCCTCGATTCTTTTTTAGGAATCCGGGGACACACGGCACGCGGGGTGGCCCATCGTTTCGCGTTCTGTGCGAAAAGTAGGGAGTGCGGGCGAAGGCACAACCCCCTTGAACCATTTCCACAAGCTCTCTGTGATATCTAACCTTGTCTGCCAAATTCAAATCGGCGATCATGGTCGAGGCCGTGACGGTTGGCAGAAGCCAACGGGCCCCCACGAATCGCCTTCTAAGCTCTTTGACATCAGGATTTTGCCCGCAACTGATTGAGCCCCATAGATCAATTGCCATTTTGCCGCCAACCCCATGATTCCAACAGATCGGGGGGGAGGGGGTATACCCCCGATTCTCGGCACGCGAGCGAACGATCCGCCATTCGAGAACCATCTCTGCTAACTTTATTTTCCACCAGGAATCCACAGTGGGCGCGGTGCCACTCACTTTTTCGGCAACAGCGTTACCTGTGAGGTGACGGCCAGATCCTTCGCCATTCCTCCCAAGAGCACGGGACCGACCATCGTATCCAGAAGATGGCTGTCGGCGCGGGGATCATCTGTGTCTTCGCTGATGGTTTCCCAATGGTTGTGGCGCAGATCATAGGCGAACGTGAAGGTGCAGGCTTCGGTGGGCTGGCCGTCGTAAGCGACGCCTTTGTAATCGTGAGGAGTGGCGGTGCCGCCAGAAAAGAAAATCTGGTGCTCGTGTTCGCTTCCGCCGCCGGCGATGGCGAAGCGCGCCGGACCGGGATGCGGCGGCAGTTTGCTCCATTCAATTTTGATTGGATCTTTCTTGTCGATCTTGCCCAGCCAGCACTCATCGGAAGCCACATAACGCGGGCCGCCCGCCGGGCCCGGCTTGGCGCCATCTACAATCACGATCGTCTCGCCGGCTATGCCGCCAGCCAGACCGAAAACGGGCGTGCCGGGGAAAGGCGTAGCCTGACTCCAGGAGTTTTTTACGACGTCGTAAACCTGCACATTGTTGACCGGGCCTTTCGCCGACCGGCCGCCGATCAGGTAGACGAAGCGGTCGTGCGTTACGCCAACGGCTGCGCGGTCCACAGGGACGGGAATGTCCTGGCCACGATGCCAGTTACGTTCTTCGATATAAACATTCACATCGGGAACTATGATCTCCTCGCCCCGGGCATCCACCACGTATCCACCCATGAGAACGATTTGTCCCTTGGCTCCAGCCGCGGACGCACCGAGACGTCCGGCCACTCCAGGAACCGGGCGACCCAGATGCCATTTGGCGTTACCCAGAGTCATCACATAGACCTGGTTGGTGATGTCATCCCAGGTTTTGCGGGGACCAACTCCCATCATGGAGAAAAGCTCGAAGCCGCGTTTGAGGCTGGCGACCGCGTTGCCGGAAACCGCTGCCGGCATCGAGGGGAACTTTGGTTCGTCCGAAGCGGCCAGCAGAATCGCGGCGCACATCGCGAGCAGAACAAAGGCGTACAGTTTTTTCATTCCAGTGATATTAGCGCACTCCTTTTCGAACGCAGATCTCAAAGCCAGATGTTTTCGGAGTCAGACTGTTCAGAACCGGATTCCTAGAACCATGTTTTACGACGGTAGTCGCGGTAGGCGTCGCCAAACGCGGCTTCGAGAACCTTGGCTTCGCGGTGGGCGCGTAGTGTTTGCATGATAATCAGAGCGACCACGATCAGCCAGAGCATGGGCCGGTGCAGGACCAGTACAAATCCAACGAGCATGACCGCACCCGAAACATAAATCGGATTCCGTATCTTCGAATAGATCCCGTGCGTGACTAACTGATGAGCCTTAGCTGTGATGGCAAACGATTTGCCCAGTTGGAAACGCGCGGTGACGATACCGCCGATGCCGATGAGCATCAGGGCAGTGCCGATGATGCGTTGCAAGTCCCAGGCGCCAGGGATGGAGAACACAATCCAGAGAATGGCTGCGATGGCAACGATTTGCACGATGGTAAAGATAAAAAGCGGCCGGCTCTCCATGGATGTATTCCTACCCTCCTTCATTGTAATAGTCGATGAAATCCATTCAATCGATACCTATTCAATCAAACCCTGGCGCACGGCGTGGATGAAGTCCGTATAGGCGGGTTGCTCCCCGCTTGCGCGAACCAGGCTGGCGATCTGGCCGCGATGATACGGCGAGTGCAGCAGGACGTGGGTGACAATGTCTTCCACGGTGCTGGTCCACGGCTCGCCCTTGGTGTTCTTGTAGATGACCGTTTCTGAGAGTTCGACCGGGGGAAACTGGCTGAGGAAATTTCGCCATGGCCGAGCGACATCACCGATCTGCTCTTCACATTGGTCGAGGGTGAAATCCGGCCAGACGGGCAGGCTCTGCGGTTGTTTCCTAAGGCGCTCCAACCACAGCCGCTCGGCAGAGAGAATATGTGCCAGAAGCTGCCGAGGCCGCGCCAGCGGGTTGGCGCTCGCCTTGAGCCCGGTGAGCACTTCGCGGTTCGCCCACTCGTTGTAGACAAACTGGCGACGCAGATGTTCAAGCAGTTCCATGATTCTTGTAGCCTCACACTCTAGTCGATACGAAGCCATCTGCAACTGGTATTCATGGTCCTTTCACATTTCTCAAGTAGACTGCGGCTCAGTTAACAGTGAGATACTTGTGTCAGGGGTGATCGAACCGCGGTCACCTCGTTTAAACATGCCCCGCAAGGCTACAACATCGCGGATCACGACGGAAGACCCGGGCGCGCCCGACGCTGCCGAGGCTGTGCACGCTCAGAATCAGGAAGGCGGCAAGAGACCTGCCGGGAAAGGATCCGGTTCGCTCGACGATCTGGCGCGCACTGCGCTGAAAGCTTTCCTTATCGCTCGCGATGCCGCTTTCAACGTACGCGACCTGCTGACTCACTCTTCGCGTATGGCATTCCTGGCTATCAAGGAGTGCGAGCAGGAACTCGACATTATCGAACGCTACATCGATGAGCGGCTGCCGGCAGCGATTACGAGGGTGAACGAGGTGAGAGCGCGCCAGTTGTTGACCAGCTTGAAATGCACCACTGATCTGGAGCGCATTGGCGATCTGATGATGAGCGTGGCTATGCGGGTGCAGTCCCGAACCACGAAGATGGCGGCTTCCGACGTGCGCCAGCTGGTGGAAATGTCGGCAAGCTTGCGCGAAATGCTTGACCTGGTTTATCGCGGATTCGTAGATCTCGACCTGGAGTGCGCTCGCAAGGTGCTGCAGATGGATAAGGACATCGACCGGGTCTGTCATGCTCTGTTCCAGAAGCACCTCACGGAACACGCGTCGGACAGCAATCCTTCGAGCTTTGACGTACTTCTCATGGCGCAGGCTTTGGAGCGGGCCGGGGATCACACTACGAATCTCGCCGAAGATCTCTACAGCCTCATCGAGGGCCGCAGCCTGCGGCACGCTCCGAAGAAGCGAGCAGCAACGTAAGAACCAGTTCTCAGTTCTCAGTTCTCAGTTGTTCGGGACGTAAGAAGTGGTTCTTTCTGAGAACTGAGAACTGGAAACTGCCTTTCTGAAATTCATCATTCGTTAACACGTGGGAAACATTCTCGCAACAATTCCAAAATACATTCAATGCAGAATCCGGCGCTGATCAGACCTTTGACTCTGGGCTGCGCCGCTGCAGGTGACGATGCACTCTCCCATGGAATCTTATGAACCGCGCGGCGATGCGGGCGTCGCGGCCGTGTCGCGAAGCCTTATCTTCGTGGTGGAGGATGAGGAAGATATAGCGAGGCTCATCTCTCATAACCTGCAGGCGGCCGGCTTTGACGTGCAAAGCTTTGTCAGCGGAGGCTCTGTCGTCTCTGAAGCTTTGCGGGAGACGCCGTCTCTCTTCCTCCTGGACGTAATGCTTCCGGGCGCGGACGGCTTTGAGCTTTGCCGCCAGATACGGCAGACTCCCACGCTTTCCTCGACGCCGGTTATTTTCTTAACCGCCAAGACGGCCGAAGCCGACCGGGTGAAAGGGCTTGAGCTCGGCGGAGACGATTACATTACCAAGCCCTTCAGTCCACGCGAACTCGTGGCCCGAGTGCGCAGCGTGCTTCGGGGCTTGCGACAGCCACCGGTAAAGCCGGAGGCACTTCGCCTGGGCGATCTTGAAATCGACGCTTCTTCGATGACGGTGCAGGTAGAAGGAAGGGCGGTGCTTACCACGGTGCGCGAATTTCGCTTGCTCGAGTACCTGGCCTCCCACTGCGGGCGCGTGCTCACGCGCGACCAGTTGCTCGATGCAGTCTGGAAAGAAACTCCATTTGTAACGCCACGGTCGATCGATGTCTACGTGCGCCGGCTGCGCGAGAAAATCGAGAATGATCCGCGCCACCCGCGGTATTTGAAAACACTGCGCGGCATTGGCTATCGCTTCGAATCGCCGAAGTAAAACCAGTTCTCAGTTCTCAGTTCTCAGTTCTCAGTTCTCAGTTCTCAGTTCTCAGTTCTCAGTTCTCAGTTCTCAGTTCTCAGTTCTCAGTTCTCAGTTCTCAGTTCTCAGTTCTCAGTTCTCAGTT
>JBAPPL010000006.1:0-30030 GCA_049280095.1 Candidatus Sulfotelmatobacter sp.
TTCATCGCCCGCTCCATCGCGGCCCTCGGGTAAGAGTCCATGCTTCGCATGGTCTCTCATCCTCACCGCCCGCAAAGCGGACATATCACTTGCTATCTCAACCGGACATATCATGTGCTACCGACAGCCAAGCACGCCTGCCCTTGGCGTCTCCAAGGCGAGGGTGTACCATCCTCCTGTCTTTCTACAGGGGGACTGAGTCAACCGTCTAATCGTTGGCCAAACTGTCGCAACCCGAGGAGGGACCGTGCCGCACAGTCGG
Organism: Candidatus Sulfotelmatobacter sp.; assembly: GCA_049280095.1. Taxonomy (GTDB): domain Bacteria; phylum Acidobacteriota; class Terriglobia; order Terriglobales; family Acidobacteriaceae; genus Sulfotelmatobacter. The sequence goes on from JBAPPL010000006.1 coordinate 263, forward strand.
GAAGTCCTCATCCCACCGCGCCATGCCCAGGCGCTTTTCTGCATTTCCTTATTTCTGTTTCTGTGCGCGACTCCAGCGCTCGCCCAAAAGACAGACCAAAAAGGCAGCAGCACTCCGAAGTACGACCTCCATACGGAGACAAAGACCAAAGGAGTTGTGGACGAAGTCAACCTTCTTCCGTTCGGCTCCAGGAAAGACTTCACTGAACTCGTCCTCAAGAGTGGAGACGACAAGATCAACGTCTACCTCTGCCCCAAACCGTTTCAGGAGGAGATGGGAATCACCTTCGCCAAGGGTGACGAGATCGCCGTCACTGGTTCCAAAGTCAGGCAGGATGCGTCGGACATAATCCTCGTGCGCGAGCTCGTAAAAGGCACCGACACCCTTATGTTCCGCGACGATAAAGGCAACCCAGTGTGGGATTCGCGTACGGGCAAGTGACCGCAAAAGCGTTGTCTACCCCGTGCGCGACGGCGAGGTCGACAATCTCTGGCTCCAGAATCTAGACGGATCGCAGGGAAAACAAATCACCGACTTCAAGTCCGAACTCATCCGCGATTTCGACTGGTCTTTTGACGGCAAACAACTCGCCGTCATCCGCGGTCACCGCGACTCCGACGTAGTCCTCATCCGCAATTCCGAGAAGTGACCTCGGTGGAGCTCAACTCGCTTTCGCAACAACTTCCTACGACGCAGCGCCCGCTAGCGGGAGCCAGACTTGAAACCGCGTCTCACCGGGCTTCGAAGTAACCTGAATAGTTCCCCGATGCTTCTTCACAATTCGCTGCACTGTGTCCAGGCCAAGTCCCGTGCCTTCCCCCACTCCTTTGGTGGTAAAGAAAGGTTCGAAGATGTGAGGCTGCACCTCTTCAGGAATCCCCGGACCATTATCGGTAATCTCAACCACGGCGCAACCGTCGTCGCTGTAGGTTCGGACGTGCAGTTCGCCTTTTCCATGCATCGCATCAATCGCGTTATCAATAATGTTGGTCCACACCTGATTGAGTTCGCTGCCAAACGAATTCACCAGCAGCGGAACGCCCTTGTAATCGCGCTGCACGGCCACTCCCTGCTTCAACTTGTGATTCAGAATCGTAAGCGTAGTTTCCAGGCCTTTCACTACGTCCACGTTTAAGACTGGAGCCTGGTCCATGTGGGTGTATTCCTTAATAGCGCCCACCAAGTCCGATATACGCGAAGCGCTGCTCTCGATTTCGTGCACCAGACTGGCGATCTCAACCGAAGCGGCGATTCGAACCAGCGCAGCTCGAGCCGTGTCCGAATCGAGGATCGCAAACAACGATTCAACCGTTTCCGGCTTGATGTTTCGTCGTGCCAGTCCAGCCGCCAGCATCCACAAATCGTTCTGTCCATGACTGCGCAGCAAAGAATCGATCTGGTCTTCCAGGTCGCTGATGGTCAGCGGATCCGGCGGAACAACATCCGGCACGGTGAACGAAATTTCGAGTTTTTCGATTTCCGATTTCTGTGCGGCAGAAAGATCGCGCCTGCCCAGCTCGAGACTCGCGTCCCTGATCTTCTTTAGAGTCTCTCGGAGTTGGCTGGCGGCACGTTTCGCAGCCGACGCAGGATTATTGAGTTCATGCGCCAGTCCTGCCGAAAGCTTGCCCAAAGAAGCCAACCGATCGCGCTGTTGTTCGAGCCGCGTGGTCTCACGAATCCGGTCCGACATCAGGCCCACGAGTCGCTGGGTCAGCACCGGCATTTTCTGTATAAGTTCCGGAAACTGCGACTTCGAAAATCGCAGCGCAAGCCCGTCCGTCATGGCTCGCCCGCTCACCGTAAAGTGCGTCATTCTCGAAAAGGGCAGCACTCCGGTAACGTCACCGGGCTCCAGTTCAAAGACAAAAGTTTCGCCCCCACGCTCCCCCCGCCATTGACCACTTCCCTCAAGAATCACAAACATCGCGTCCGCCGGATCCCCCTGCCGCGAATAAACATCACCCGCCTTGATGTTCATTTCCTGCGATTGGCTGAGGAACCAGTCGAGCTGATCGTCTGGCAAATCAGCGAATACGGGCACGCGCCGCAATTGTGATTTATCGACCATTTAGACCTTGCTCAAATATTGATGAATGAACTGCACCGCAACCGATCCTTCACCCACCCCGGAAGCCACGCGTTTTATCGAACCGTGCCGCACATCGCCCACTGCGAAAATGCCGGGAACATTGGTCTCCAGCAGAAACGGGTCGCGGTCCGGCACCCATCCCTTCGGACGTTGCCCCTCCCGAATAAGGTCAGGGCCCGTCAACAGAAAACCGCGCTCGTCGCGCTCCACAATCTCCGACAGCCAGTCCGTCCGCGGCAGCGCTCCAATAAAAATAAACATCGCACTCGCCGGCACCCGCTCAGTCTTGCCAGTATCGGAGCACAGCACAGAAATCTCTTCCAGATGCGTCTCGCCGTGCGCTTCAGCCAGGCTCGCATGCGTCCAAAGCTGAATGTTAGGCGTTTCCTTCACCTGGTCGATCAGGTATTGCGACATCGTGCTGGAGAGTGATTCGCCCCGCACCAGAATAATCACCCGCTCGGCGTATTTCGCGAAGTTCATCGCTGCTTGACCTGCCGAGTTCGCCCCGCCCACCACATAGACCATCTCACCCTTGCAGGCCAAAGCCTCGGTGGCGCCGCCGCCGTAATAAATCCCCGCACCCTGTAACCTGTCCACGCCCGGAGCGTCCAGCCGTCTCCACTGCACTCCCGTCGCAATCATCAGCGCATGACAGGAAATCTCGTTTCCATCCGCCATCTTAATAATCCGGTAAGGTCCTTCTGCGCGGACGCCAACCACTTCCTGGGCCAGGATTTCCACCCCGAAGCGCTGCGCCTGCACCACCGCTCGCCGCGCCAGATCTGCGCCACTAAGCCCGGTGGGAAATCCCAGATAGTTCTCGATGCGCGAACTCATTCCCGCCTGTCCGCCTGGCGCTTCCCGCTCAATCATCACCGTATGCAAACCTTCGGAAGCTCCATACACCGCAGCCGCCAATCCGGCCGGACCGCCTCCCACAATCGCCAAGTCATAAAAGTCGGTTTGCGCGCGCGTGCGCAGCCCGACTTTTTGCGCGACTTCCGCAGGCACGCCCTCAAGCAGCTTCGTTCCATCCGGAAACAGCACCACCGGCAGATTCGCCGCTTCCGGCCCCAAAACATCCAGCAGTTGCTTGGTTTCCGGGTCATTAGCCGAAAGCTCCACATCCGTCCACTGATAGGGGACGCGGTTGCGCGCCAGAAAGTCCCGCAACTCATAAGATTTAGGCGACCAACGCGTGCCCAGCACCCGGATCCCTTGAAACGTTGGACGGTACGAAGCCTGCCAGTCATCGAGCAGATCGTCAAGCTGCGGATACAGATGCTCCGCCGGAGGATCCCACGGCTTCAGAAAAAAGAAGTTGATGCTAGCCTGATTAATCGCGCTGATGGCAGCGTTGGTGTCTGCATACGCAGTCAGCAACGCCCGCTTTGCGGCGGGGAAAATCCCCATGGCCTGTTGCAGAAATTCAACTCCATCCATCCGCGGCATGCGCTGGTCGGCCAGCAGCAAAGCCACGCTGTCGTTGCGCACCTTCAACTGCTTCAGCAGGTCCAGCGCACCTTCCGGCGAATCGCTGCCGATCACGCGATACTCCGCGCCGTAGTGCGAGCGCAAATCGCGCTCGATCGCCCGCAACACATCCGAGTCGTCATCTACGCTCAGCAAAATTGGTTTCGCCATGCTCGGTCCCAATCCCAGGAAAAATTCCAGGCAAATTTCCGGCAAAGAGATAAAGAAAGAGATAAAGAAGATGATGCCACACTTCGACATTCCCCCGTCGAAGTTGCTCAGGTGAAGTTAGTTAGATACAGAAAGTAGCGATTCGGTCGCGCAAATCGTTGAGGCGCCCCGACCGCGTGACAGGAAGCGAGCAGAAACGAATGACCTTCAATGAGTGGGATCAGTCCGATACTCATTTGAGAATCGGCGCGACCGTGGATCAGCCTGCGATGGGCTGCGTTCCATTCAGCGAGTTTCTTTCGCCCGGCTAGTCGCTAACAATGATCTTCTTCTTTTTTGCCACGGTTCCAGCGTCGCCAAACCAGATCGTACAGCGAACATCATGCTCTTCGAACACCCAGCTATTACTCTGCCGCTCTCTCTCGCCCAGCCAAAGGCTACGATCTTGAACCAGCTTTGAGACGCCGTCTTTGGTCATGCCGGAAGAGATCTCGTCACATACCGAGCGACTACCCAACTGAATGTGCTCTGCGGGCTGGCCTTCTTCTTTCACTCCAACATCCGCCCCCATGGGCGCAGCCATAGCGCCGCCCAACTTTCTGCGCCACAGTTCACGCCCGTCCGCGGTCATTGCGCGAACGTATTCGCCATCCGGACACGACTCCTCGTCATAAAGGTCGGGCCCATTCGCGCTCGGCACCGCCTGGGTCATTTTCATACTCTTGCATCCCGGCAGGTTGCTCACAGACCAAATCATAGTTCCGGCGGCCAAAGGGCCCGATCGAATCTCGATGCTGGCTTCAGAGGAATCGCCTTCGGCATAAGCAGTCAGAACCACCGTCGAGGACGCTTCCTCCGCCTGAAATGGTCGCTTCATCGCCCGCCACCGTAAGCTTGGCAGCATGTTCGGGAGAAACACCCCAGCGGATATTGTGCCGCAAGCGGCCGTCTTTGCCCACGGCGCGGAACGTACGGGTCTCGCCCACCAGCATAGTGGCCTTCGTTGGCACCACGGAAAGCGCGGGCGCCTCTTGCGCGAACGCCAGTCGCCCGGTCCTCATGCCGAGCCCGAGAAGAAGCGCGGCGGCACACGTAATTTTCCGCATTGGTTTATATCCCCGGCACTTCAACTTTTTCAGGCTACGTCTTGCGGGGAAACTGCGAAAGTTACCTTGCAGACTCCTAAACGCAGGATTCAAGACCCGGTCGCAGGTTCAGAGTTGAGGACTTTCGCTCCCACCCTCGCAACTCTGAATTGCGTTTTCTATGCGCACAGGTGAGTTCTCGCGAAGATTGGCTTTCGCGGAATAATCATGAGATATTTGTCGCAACCCACAGCATGAACCAAGCCAAAAAGTTCGCTTCGGACGAAAGCGCTCGCATGAATTCTTTTACGCGCCGTGACGTGCTCCGTTGCGGAATTGCTCTCTCCGCATCGTCTTTTCTTTCCAGCGCTGCGATGGCCCGGGTCAACCAATTGCTCGCAGCCCGTCCCAGCGTGCCTTCGTTGCCGGACTTGGCCGCAATCACGCCGCGGGAGCAACTGCTCTTTGATTTCGGTTGGAAGTTTTTTCAGGGGCATGCTGCCGACCCGGCGCGCGATCTCGGGTTTGGCCAAGACCAGGAAGATTTCGCCAAGTCTGGCGCCTTCGAATTCGCCACCGGGAAGTTCGACGATTCGAAGTGGCGCGCCCTGAATCTGCCGCACGACTGGGCGGTCGAGTTACCTTTTGTCCACGACGAGGCGCTGCAAAGTCACGGCTATAAACCGCTCGGCAGAACCTACCCTGAAACCTGTGTGGGGTGGTACCGGCGGGAGTTTGAAATTCCCCGGGAGGATCTCGGGCGGCGCATCGTCGTGGAATTTGACGGTGCCTTTAGTAGCGCTCTGGTTTTCGTGAACGGTTACTTCACCGGCCGAAACGATAATGGCTACGCTCCATTCCGCTTCGACCTCAGCGACTTCCTGAACTATGGCGGCAAGAACTACATTGTCGTCCGGATCGACGCCAGCTTCGGCGACGGCTGGTTCTACGAAGGCGCCGGTATCTACCGTCACGTCTGGCTCTTGAAGACAGAAGCATTGCACCTGGCCAGGTGGGAAAGTTACATCCGCACGGGTCTCGGAGCCGATGCCGCAACCCTCGATCTAAAAACAATCGTGCAAAACCAGGGCAAGCCAGTGGAGAATTGCCGCGTGCACTGGCAGATTCTTGACGCCACTGGCCGCACCGTGGCATCCGCCGAGTCGATTCCACAGGGCCTGGCCGAGGATAGTTCGACCGCATTCGCCGCCTCCGCCAGGCTTCTGCATCCTGCCTTATGGTCGCCAGAGAATCCGAATCTTTATAGCGCGATCGCCAGTGTCGAATCGGCCGGAAAACGCTACGATGCCGAACTGGTAACGTTTGGCGTCCGGTCGTTGAATTTCGACCCCGACAAGGGTTTCTTTTTGAACGGCAATCCTCTGAAGATTAGAGGAACGTGCAACCATCAGGATCATGCCGGCCTGGGGGCGGCATTGCCCGACCGCTTGCACTCGTACCGGCTGGCGGTGCTGAAAGAGATGGGGTCAAACGCCGTGCGTACTTCGCACAACATGCCCACACCAGAGTGGGTTGAAGCCTGCGACCGAATGGGAATGATGATGCTGTGCGAAACCCGCCAGATGAGTTCGAACCACGACGGTTTGGCACAACTGGAAGTAATGATTAAACGCTACCGCAACTCTCCCGCCATCATCATGTGGTCCATGGGCAACGAAGAAGAAGTCTTGGAGAGCGGCGATCCGGGTCAACGCGTGATGGCTGCCATGGTGGCGCGGTCCCATGAACTTGACCCCACGCGTTTGTGCACTGCCGCGGTAAATGGATATTTCGGCAAGGGCATCTCAAAATCGCTCGATGTCGAGGGCTTCAACTACAACCTGAAAGCAGATGTTTCCGGCGTCGAGACCAAGGTGCCGCAACCGGATGCTTACCACAGAGCGCATCCCGGCCAGCCCATGATTGGCACCGAAACAGCAAGTGCTGTTTCCACACGCGGAATTTACATCACTGATCCGCTCCGCAATTGGGTCAGCGCATACGATCTGAATCATCCGCCGTGGGCGGAATTGGCCGAGGAATGGTGGAAGTTCTACGCTGCGCGGGAGTGGCTGGCCGGCGGTTTCGCCTGGACCGGATTTGACTATCGCGGCGAGCCCACTCCTTACGGTTGGCCTTCCATCAACTCCCAGTTTGGCATCGTAGACATGTGTGGATTTCCCAAAGACAGTTTTTTTTATTACAAAGCCTGGTGGGGATCCGAACCGGTTTTGCATCTCTTCCCCCACTGGAACTGGGAGCAACGCGAAGGCGAACCGGTCTCCGTCTGGGTGCACTCGAACCTCGACGAGGTTGAACTATTCCTGAATGACAAGAGCCAGGGCAAGAAAAAAGTCCAGCCGCTTACACATCTGGAATGGACGGTGAAGTACGAGCCAGGCGTGCTTGAAGCCCGAGCCAGCAAGAACGGGAAAATAGCGCTCACCGAAAAGCGCGAGACCACCGGGACGCCGGTGGCAATCAGGCTGATGGCCGATCGCACTGAAATTGATGCCAATGGAGAAGATGTCGCCGTTCTAAGGGTTGACGTGCTCGACCACAACGGCCGCCCCGTGCCGACCGCGGACAATCAGATTATTTTTAACATCAGCGGCCAAGGTACATTAATCGGTGTGGGCAATGGAGACCCGAATTGCCAGGAATCTGATAAGGCAGCGAAGCGAAGTCTGTTTAGCGGCCTTGCCCAGGCCATCGTTCAGTCCACCAAGTCTCCGGGAACCATCACCGTCGAGGCTTACGCGGAGGAGTGGCCCCCGCCCCGTCTGATTCCGGCTAAGATTGTCATCACAACGAAAAGAGTGGAATTACGAGCGCAAGTTGCATAGCCAGTCCCGAGTCCACTCCTCACGAGACTGCAAGGTCCCCGTTCCCGTAGCGGACGGATCCGACTTTCCTGTCGCCACACCCTGATCCTCAATTCGTTGACTGCACCCTGCTGCGTCCGTAAGATGAAGCGACCCGAAAACCAGGCAACCCCGGCGATCGACCAGGCACTCCGGGATGATCAACCAAGAAATGATCGATTAAGAAATGATCGGCCAAACCATCTCGCACTACCGCATTATCGAGAAGCTCGGCGGCGGCGGCATGGGCGTCGTCTACAAAGCAGAAGACACGCGCCTTCATCGTTTCGTCGCCTTGAAGTTTCTTCCCGATTCCGTAGCCCGCGATCCGCAAGCTCTCGCCCGTTTTCAGCGTGAAGCCCAGGCCGCCTCCGCGCTGAACCATCCCAACATTTGCACCATTCACGACATCGGCGAAGAAGATGGCCAGGCCTTCATCGCCATGGAGTTTCTCGACGGCCAAACCTTGAAGCACCTAATCGGCGTTCGACCGCTCGAGTTGGACACCTTGCTTTCCCTCGCTATCCAGATCGCCGACGCCCTCGATGCCGCTCACGCCAAAGGCATCGTGCACCGCGACATCAAGCCTGCCAACATTTTCGTAACCGAGCGCGGCAACGCCAAGGTCCTCGATTTCGGCCTCGCTAAAGTCGCGGCATCGCCCGCCACCGGACAGAATGAAGCCACGCGAACCCAGGCGGTCGAAGAACACCTAACTAGTCCTGGCACGGCGATAGGCACCGCGGCTTACATGTCGCCCGAACAAGCCCGCGGCCGCGAGCTCGATATCCGTACGGACCTGTTTTCTTTCGGTGCGGTCCTCTACGAGATGGCCACCGGCCAGTTGCCGTTTCGCGGCGCCACTACCACCGACCTGTTTGATTCCATCCTCCACAAAGCGCCCGCGCCTGCCGCGCGCCTGAATCCCGATCTCCCACCCAAGCTCGAAGAGATCATCACCAAGGCATTGGAAAAAGATCGCGAACTCCGTTATCAGGTCGCAGCGGAAATGCGCGCCGACCTGAAACGCCTGAAGCGCGAGATCGAATCGAGCAAGTCAGGAATTCCCGCCGCGGTCGACGACTCCAGCCGCCCGCTAACCGGCGCTACGCCTGCAAGCTCAGCCGCCTCGACCAGCAAGCAGCAGTCGGCAATCTCTTCCAGCCAAATCTCTTCGACCACGCCACCACCCGCCGCTCGCTGGAAAATCCTGGTCCCAGTCGCAGTGGTGGTGGTCGCGCTTATCGCCGCTGCTCTCTACTGGCGTTCGCGTCCCGCCGCCCCTGTCGCCACTCCTGCGACCCTAACCGAGAAAGACACCGTAGTCCTCGCCGACTTCGACAACAAAACCGCGGACTCCGTCTTCGACGACGCCCTCAAGCAGGCTCTCGCCGTGCAACTCGGACAGTCGCCCTTCATCAACATTCTTTCCGACCGCAAGGTCGGCGAAACCTTGCGCCTCATGGGCAGTCAGCCCGGCACACGCATCACGCCCGAAGTAGCCAAGGAACTCTGCGTACGCACCGGCAGCAAGGCCATCGTGCTCGGCTCCATTTCAAACCTCGGCGGCCAGTACGTGATCGGCATAAACGCCGTGGGCTGCAGCAGCGGAGACACTCTCGCCGAGGAGCAGGTAGAGGCGGCCAGCAAGCCCGACGTTCTGAAGGCGTTGGATAAAGCCGCCGACAGCCTGCGCACCAAACTCGGCGAATCCCTGGCCTCGGTGCAAAAGTTCGATGTGCCCGTCGAAGCCACCACTCCCTCCCTCGAAGCTCTCAAGGCCTACAGCATGGGCATCACCACGGGCCGAACCAAGGGTGACGCCGAAGCCATCCCCTTCATGAAACGTGCCATCGAACTCGACCCCAACTTCGCCATGGCGTATGTAGGCCTTGCCGTCGAGTACGCGAATCTTGGCCGTGCGAGCCTGGCCGCGGAAAATGCCAAGAAAGCTTACGACCTGCGCGACCGCGTCAGCGAGCGCGAGCGCTACCGCATTTCGGCGTTCTATTTCCAATACGTCACCGGAGAAGTTGAAAAGGCCACCGAAGCCTACGAACTCTGGGCAAAAAGTTATCCCCGCGATCCCGTCCCTCACGGCAATCTTGGTTTCATCTACTCCGCACTCGGCCAGTATGAGAAATCGATTGTCGAAACCGAAGCCCAGCAGCGCCTGGAAGGCTCGATTGTTGGCTACGGAAACCTGGCCGGCACCTACATCAACCTCGAGCGAATCAAGGAAGCTCGGCAGACTATCGCCGAGGCCCAGCAGAAAAACTTCGACGGCTTCGTCATTCGCGGCGATCTGTATGCCTTGGCATTTCTCTCCGGAGATGCAGCGGGCATGGAGCGTCAGGTCGCATGGGCCGCGGGCCGCCCCGGCGAAGAAGACCAACTCCTCAGCACCCACGCCGACACTCAGGCTTATTACGGCCGCCTGGAACAAGCCCGTGACCTGGCCCGCCGCGCCGCCGATTCCGCCGTCCGCGCCGACGCCAAAGAAACCGGCGCCCAGTGGATCGCGTTTCAAGCGCTCCGCGAGGCGGAAATGGGCAACGTCACAGCCGCCCGGCAAGGCATCACGCGGGCGTTGGCGCTAGCTCCCGGCCGCGACGTCAAAGTTATCGCCGCCATGACGCTGGCCCGTACCGGCGAAACTTCCCAATCCAGATCCATCCTCGAATCTCTGCAAAAATCCGAACCCAGCAATACCTATTTAAAGGTCTATTGGTTTCCCGTGATCGAGGCCTCGATTGATATGGCAGAACACGCGCCCGACCGCGCCGTCATCGCGCTCGAACCCTCTCTGCCCTACGAACTCGGAGCGCCTCCGCCCGGCGTCTCAATGTATCCCGCCTACATTCGCGGCCTGGCCTACCTCGCGCAAAAGAACGGCCCGGCAGCCGCCGCAGAGTTCCAGAAGTTCCTCGATCATCCCGGAGTCATCCAGAACTTCCTGCTAGGTTCCCTCGCGCACCTCCAGCTAGCCCGCGCCTATGCCATCTCCGGCAACACTGCAAAAGCCAAAGCCGCTTACCAGGATTTCCTCACTCTCTGGAAAGGCGCCGACCCCGGCATCCCCATCCTCACCGAAGCCAAGGCAGAATATGCGAAACTGCAGTAGCAGAAGCAATGATCGGCCAGACCATCTCGCACTATCGCATCGTCGAAAAGCTCGGTGGCGGCGGCATGGGTGTGGTCTATAAGGCTGAGGACATAACCCTCCATCGCTTTGTCGCGCTGAAGTTCCTGCCAGATGAAGTGGCCAGAGACCCGCAATCCTTGGCCCGGTTCCAGCGCGAGGCCCAGGCCGCCTCTGCCCTGAACCACCCCAACATCTGCACCATCTATGAAATCGGAGAAGAGAACGGCCAGCCCTTCATCGCCATGGAGTTTCTCGACGGTGCCACGCTGAAGCATTTGATCGGCAACCGCCCCATGGAACTCGATCGTGTTTTAGAAATTGGCATCGAGGTCGCCGACGCGCTCGACGCCGCCCATGCCGAGGGCATCGTTCATCGCGACATCAAACCTGCCAACATATTCGTCACCAAACGCGGGCATGCCAAAATTCTCGACTTCGGCCTCGCCAAGGTCACGCCCAAACCCGAAGCCGTCGCCATCGAAGCCACCGCAACCGTGGCCGAGGAGCATCTCACCAGCCCCGGCAGCACCCTGGGCACGGTTGCCTACATGTCGCCCGAGCAAGTCCTGGCAAAGGATCTGGACCCTCGCACCGACCTTTTTTCTTTCGGCGTCGTGCTCTATGAAATGGCGACCGGTACTCTGCCTTTTCGCGGTGATGCCTCGGGCGTAATCTTCGATTCCATCCTTCACAAACAGCCGGCCGCTGCCATCCGCTTGAATCCGGATGTCCCGGCCCGTCTCGACGACATCATAGCCAAGTCCCTGGAAAAAGATCGCAACATTCGCTACCAGTCCGCCACAGAACTGAAAGCCGACCTGAAACGAGTCAAGCGCGATACCGAGTCGCAGCATCTCCACGTCATCCCGGAAACTACAACCGGCTCGTCCCGCTCAGGACGCTACCGCAATGGAGCGATCCTGGTCGCCGCCGCGCTGCTGGTTGCGGTTGTGGCCGGGATTGCAATCCGCAATCGCGGCCTTCCGGTTCATTCGCCACAAGCAGAACAAACTGCCGCAAAGGCTCCGGAAACCATCGCTGTTCTTCCCTTCCGCAACATTTCCGCCACCACTTCCGACACCTGGGGCATCGGAATCACCGACGCAATTATCAGTCGACTGACCTCCTTGCAGAATCTCGCAGTCCGACCAACTACATCGGTTTTGAAATACGCCACGGAATCGCCCGACCCCGCGGAAGCGGCCAAGTCACTGAACGTAGAAAGTTTGCTGGAAGGCACCTACCAGCGATCTTCCGACGTAATTCGCGTGACCGTGCAGTTGATCGACGGCCGCACCGGAAACACCAAATGGTCCGAACGTTATGATCTGCGCAGCGCCGACCTGTTGAGCTTTGAAGATCAGATCGCCACCAAGGTTGTAGAGGGCCTCCAGATCGAAATCTCTCCCACCGAGCAAAAAGCGATACAACAGCCCGTAACCACCAGCGTGGATGCCTACAACGACTATCTGCAAGCCCGTTTCTATCTGAATGAATATCTCACTCGTTCGCGCCTGGAAAGCCTTCAGGCAGGCCAGCGGCTTCTCTTGCATGCCATCTCCCTCGACAGCAATTTCTCTGACGCCTACGCCCTGCTCGGACAGTTGTATGGGTTTCAGAGCGCAAACTTCGTAGAGAACTCCGGGGCGGCGCTGAAACTCGGCGAGGCGGCTGCTCAAAACGCGTTGCGCATCAATCCCCAGTCAGCCGAGGGGTTGATTGCGTTGGGAACCATTTATGGTGAGGAAGGCCGGGAGCAGGAGGCAATTCGCACTCTCAAACAGGCAGTCGCACTCGCGCCCAACAGCGGAGCCGCCTGGCAAGGCCTGGGCTATTCGTCTTATTACGCTGGCCTCAATGACCGCGCCGAGCAGGCCTATCGCCGCCTGATTGAATTGAACCCCATACCTCTTCAGCCGCACTGGATGCTTGCCCGCATGCTTCTTTATAGCGGCAAGGCGGCAGAAGCAGAAAAAGAAATGCGCCAACTGGTCGCGGCCCACCCCGACCAATTCAAGGCCTTGGCCTACTTCAGCATGATCCTCTATTACGGGAACAAACTCGATGAGGCCCAATCCAATATCGATCGCTCGCTCGTTCTCTCTGTCAATTCGCACGACGACGTGCCTCCGCTCGTCGCCGCTTTCCTCTACGCCTCCCGCCATCAGCCAGACAAAATCGATGCCAGGTTGTTCCAATACCACCCCGAGCAGGTCGTCGATGGAGACGAAGCCTACTGGCTGGGAGGAATGTACGCCCTGCTCGGCGACCGCCAGCATGCTCTCGACTGGCTCAACCGCACGGTCGCTCTCGGAGACATGAACTATCCCTGGTTCGAACGCGATAAAAACTACGACAGCCTGCGCTCTGACCCCGAGTATCAATCAATAATGGCGGGCATCCGCCAGCGCTGGGAAGCCTATAAGAAAGAGTTCGACCCCACCCCATAACCCGGTTTTTGAAAGAGCCTGCCCTGTTTTGCCGAAGCCCCGAGCCAATCCGGGGGAGGCCAAGGGGCTCCATAGTACGGCCCAGGACAGAAATCCGGGGGCAAGCCAGGAGGATCGGGACCGAGTCCCGAAAGGGACGGCACGACTCCGCAGCCGGTGATTGCCAATCGGGGAGCGCAATCGGAATACTCTAGAGTCATTTTCATGAAGCATTCATCTGCCCTTCATATTTCCGCGCCCCACGCGGACTAACATCGCGCCAGCCCGGGACTTGACAAGAGATCGATGGGAATTACGTGATCAACCCAGGACGACGGGTAGGTTGCGAGTTGGGGAGCTACGATCCAAAGAGGGCCTTTGTCATCGATCCGGCAATCGCGTATTCCGCCTACCTTGGCGGCAGCGCGGAAGACCTGGCCTTCGCCATCGCGGCGGACGGTTCGGGCAACGCGTACGTGACGGGTGAAGCACAAAGGAGTCTAGCATGAAATGCCGCATCATCCGAGCGCAGTGGGTTTGGCTCTGCTTCCTGCTACTTCTCGCGAACGTCACGTATGTGGTGGCACAGGTGGTCAACTTCGCGCCCGCGGTAGCCTACGGCTCGGGCGGGTTCAGCGCTACCTCTGTGGCAGTGGCGGACGTGAACGGAGATGGCCAGCCGGACCTTCTCGTAGCGAACACATGCGCCAGCTATGGTGATTGTTACAACGGAACCGTGGGCGTGCTGCTGGGTAACGGTGACGGAACCTTCAAACCCGCGGTCACTTACCCCTCGGGCGGATACGGTGCTGATTTTATCGTGGTGGCGGACGTCAATGGGGACGGCAAGCTGGACCTCGTGGTGGCGCACCAGTGCGTTAGCTACAGCACTTGCGCCACTCCATCCAGCATCGGCGTCGTGGGGGTGCTGCTTGGCAACGGCGACGGCACCTTCCAACCCGCGCTGACCTATGATTCGGGCGGTTACCTTGGCATTGCAGTTGCCGTGGCCGATGTGAATGGGGACGGCAAGCCTGATCTGCTCGTGTCTAACTTGTGTGCAAGCTACACCACCGCCTGCAGCAGCGGTACCGTGGGCGTATTGCTGGGCAACGGCAACGGAACATTCCAACCCGCGGTAACTTATGGTTCCGGCGGATATAACCAGTTCGGACGTAGCCCGGAATTAGCTACGCTCGCGGTGTCGGATGTGAACGGGGATGGCAAGCCCGACATTCTGGTGCCGAATCAGTGTGCGAGCAGCGCCAACTGCAACAACGGCACCGTGGGCGTGCTGTTGGGCAACGGCGACGGAACCTTCCAGGCCGCGGTGACCTATGATTCGGGTGGTTCCTTTCCCGATTCGGTTGCCGTAGCGGACGTAAACGGAGATGGTAGGCCGGACCTTCTTGTGGCGAACACAATTTCGTTTTCGGTGAGCGTTTTGCTGGGCAACGGCGACGGAACTTTTCAGACAGCGGTGTCTTACTACTCCGGGGAACAAACGTGGTCGGTAACGGCAGGGGACGTGAATGGTGACGGCAAGCCCGACTTAGTCGTACCTCAATTTAGCGGCGCAGTGGGTGAAGTCAGCGAAGTCGCGGTGCTGTTGGGTAACGGTAACGGCACCTTCCAGCCTTATCTGCTTGATCTGGTCTTCCCTTCAGGCGGATACGCTGCCGCGCAGGCCGTAATAGCAGATGTAAACGGAGATGGAAAGCCTGACCTTGTGGTAGTGAACGAAACCCCCAACCCTCAGGGCGTCTACGACGGAGTTGTCGGCGTCCTTATCAATGCGAGCGGACTGGTGGCGCCACTACACTCGTCTCTTCGTTCAACCCCTCCGCGGTTGATCAGCCCGTGACATACACTGCCACTGTGACTGGCTACTTTGGCGAAGTGCCGACTGGCTCAGTTACCTTCACCATCAACGGAAACAAGCCGGTTGCCTACCAACTGACGAATGGTCAGGCCATGTTTACTTGGGCCTTCGCCAATGCCGGTGCCCGCTCGGTAACCGCGGCGTACTCTGGAGACGTCAACTATCCATCTAGTATGTCGGCGACGCTCACACAAATTGTGAATCCCGCGGTTGTAACTATTGCCGGCTCCGTGCAGCAACCGCTCACGCAAAATGCCGCGGGGGACTACCTGGCGCTGGTGACGGTCACGAACACAGGCAACGTGACTGTGAGTTCGCTACAAGTGACAGTGGCGGGCACAACTCTCGGTTCAGGCTCGCTGCCTGCTGCTCCTATGCCGGTCACGAATCTCGCACCAGGCGCCAGCGCAGTGCTCACGCTTACCTTGCCGCCGAATTCGGTTTCCCCCGGGATTACAACCGCGCCTTTAAAGGTCGGCGGCACATACTCGGTGACGAATCCTTCGCTCAGCGGCAACTGGGCATTGAGTTTTCGCAGCGTGAGTTTGTAGCAAGAAGCAGGTTATAGAGGAGAACGCAATATGAACCGCAAAAGGTTACTTGGCGTGCTGGCGGTCTCACTGGCAGTGGTGTTTTTGTCCCCCGCGGCGCACGCTGATTCCGTTGGCATAACTCTCACCGAAACCATCATGACTGGCGCCGCCGGAACCACAATCACCTTTGATGCTAGCCTGATAAACCTTTCCGGCAGCATGGTTTTCCTCAACGGCGACAGTTGGACGACCTCTTCTTCATTCTTGACCGTGAGCGACAATCCCTTTCTGACCAATGCGCCGCTTTCGCTCGCCGCCGGGGCCAGCAGCGGACCGTTCGCTCTCTTCAGCGTGCTAATCGCGCCCGGAACGCCGGCTGGAACCTACAGCCTCAACACCTTTTCCATCCTGGGCGGGGCCGATGGCATCACGTTCAACACCATTGGATCGGCCGACTTCACCGTCGACGTTTCCCCCGTACCCGAGCCCAGCACAATCGTGCTGCTGGCCGCGGGACTGCTAGGCCTCGGAGTCCACCGCCGGTTTAGGAAACCTTGGTCGGGAGGGCACCATCGCTAGAGCCCGTCCCCCGCGCTCAGCAGCGCCGCCACCGAAGCCGTCAGCACCGCCCGCGCCTCCGCCGAATCCTCCGGCAGAATAGCCTTTTCGATCAGCAGCATCGCCGCCCCGTGCACCACCATCCGCAGAGCCATCAGCAACCGCTCGTGATCGCCCGGCGATCCGCCCAGCCTTTCCGTTACTTTCTGTCGCATCACATCCCGCACCGGCAGCACCGTAGGCTTGAACCCGGCCCGCATCGAACGCGCCGAATAAAAAAGTTCATACTCCTTCTGAAAAAACAGTTCGTACTCCCGGGGATGGCTCAGCGCATAATCCAGATACCGCTCGCACCCCTCCTCGGGAGAAGAAATGTCCTCCATCTGCGCCGCAATCTCCCACCGGATGCGCTGCAGCAGCCCGCGCAGTATGTCGTCCCGGTCGCGAAACCGCCGATACACGGCCGGCGTATTCGTCCCCGCCGCCCGCGCCACCGTCCGCATCGTCAGCGCCTTCTCCCCTCCCTTCTTCCACAGCTTCTGCGCTGCATCCAGAATTTTGCGTTCCAGCTCAGGGTCGGCTCGCCTCGGCACAGATTCTCCTTCTGGGGAAACCAAAACCTCGACGGTTATGTATACATCGTAAACATAACAATGTAAAGGAAATACCCACCCACGCTCCCCGGCCGTATTGCCAGATCATTCTCTTGAAAATTCTGTTGACATTGTAAACATAACGATGTATAAATTATGAATAGCTAGGCCCCCCTGCGGTAGCCAAGAGCTTTTCAGGAGTCGAGGAAGATGTATTCTTGGGATAACCCCGACGATAGGATTTCTATCGCTCAGATGAATTCAGAGCTCCAGCACGCCCAACTGGAGCTCCTCAGCGCCCATTGCGCCACGCACCAATTGCGGTTGCGGTTTTCGGCGGAGGATTTGGCGCGCTTTGGGCAGCGCGACATTCTGCGCAAGTCGGTGCAGTCGGCGGCGGCGCTGAGCGAATTTTATTCCGCCATTGAAAAGAAAATCCCGGCGATCGCGGCCGGCCCTGAGCCTGCGCCCCAAGTCACCGAAGAGCAGATCGCCGAAGCGGTGAAGCGGGTTTCCGCGTATTTCAAGGAGCAGCGTGAGCACTATCTTGCTTCCGCCGTGCCGCTCAGCAACCACGAGAAAGCGTTGATGTGGCCGTTTTTTTCTGCCGCCCTGCTCGACCGCGTCAGGATTGTCGAGCTTCGCGGCGCGCGCATCCCGAATCCTCCTTTTTATGAAGAATACAAGGCTCTGGGATTCGTGAACCTGCCCGAGGTTACGCACATGCACTCGCTCACCTTTCTCGATGTGGTGGTGTTCAACGAGAAAATGTCGGAGCGCGCGCTGTTTCACGGGCTGGTGCATGCAGTCCAGTTTGACGCGCTGGGAGTCGAGCGCTATTGCGAGATCTTTGTGCGCAGTTTTGTGCGGACCAAACTTCATTTCTCGGTGCCGCTCGAAGCCCACGCGTTTGCACTGGAGTCGAAGTTTGCGGGCACGCCCACCAGCCGGTTTTCCGTTGAAGACAAAGTCCGGCTTTGGATTGACCAGGGCCGTTACTAGCCCGATTGTGTTTTGAGATGTCCGGAGGGGAGTTCTCTTCGGATGCGCGGGCCTCCCCCGTCGCGGTCTCCGGGACGGCGCAAGCTGCCCCGGGGACCTATAAAACTTGTTTGTCCCCCAACGCTGCACGGGGACGGCGCAAGCCGTCCCCGTTTTTTGTTGCCGGCCTAGTTCGATAGGAAGCGAGCCAAACGCGCGATTATTGTGTCGCAGAGAACGCGACACGTTGCGCGGCTCGCCCAGATCCTTCACTGCGCGAAGAACGCTTGTTCAGGATGACAATCGATTTTTGTGATGGATGATTCCCGAGTACCGGTTCAAGTCGCGTGCCGGTGAGAGTCGGTGAATCTCCATCGCACGAAACGCGCCGCAAGAACAAACGGCGCAACCCACGCCGTCCGATCAAGAACTGAAAACCGAGGACTCAGCACGGGTTCCTCCGCGCAGGCCTGAATCGACTTGATCGCGCCCGGAGATTCTCCGCGCAGCAGGTGCCAGGCCTCTCTGTAGGCGTCGTATTTCGAGGCCTTGGAGTTTGGATTCAGTCCCAGGCTCGACATCCCGCGCACGGTCTTCTCCGGCAGTATGTACCATACGTCTTCGGGAACTACGAACGCGGCGACGAAGTCAAAGGAATCTTTCTTATAGGGCTTGCGGCAGGTTTTCAGGGTGCAGTTGTACCACAGGCCCTTTTTGTATGTCGTCGACTTCACCTGCACCCGCGCAATCCGCGTGCTTTTGTGGTGAACCAGGAAGTCGTACTCGCGTGGGTCGCCGAAGGGTCTGGCCGGCCGAAGTCCTTCTTGCATTGCGCGTACTGCGAAGCACAGTTCCGCCCACACCCCGCGATCTTTCGTGTTCTTGATTCTCGTCCAGCGACGTTTTTTCACGCACCTACCCTCTTTTCGCAGCTTGGTTGCCGATTTGTCGAAAATGTCCCCAACGAAAAACGCGGCCTGTGGTGGCCGCGCTATTTTTGGAACATAGTCCACTTTTACATGCCGGTGGGGCGAAGTAAAGTCTACTAAAGTAGACACCACGAAGGTAGGCATGTCCTTGCAAATTCCCCTAGCGCCCTTAGCGGCGAGGGTTGGCGGAGATGTGGGAGAACTCCCTGAAGCGGCTGAGGCAGGGGTGGGAGTGCAGGGGTCCTTCGACTGCTCCGCTCAGGATGACAAGATGTATGCGGACACGATTTACTTCCTGGCGGTTTTCTTCGAGCCTCGACGGGATTCGTGGACCAAGCTCTCCACATCTCCCTGGCGAACAATGCGGCCCCAGCGGTTGGAGCCGCTCTAGTCCTGGTGACTTGATCGGCACGACTGGAAGTCGTGCCCTTCCCGATCCCGTCGCTTCCGCGACCGTCAGGACTGGGGCGGACGGCCGAGCGCGGGCTCGGACAGCGGGTCCCTCCTGTCTCGCTTGGCTCGCGCGTCGGAATGACAAGGAGTTTGGGTAACGGGTACAACAAAGCGGGGCGGCTTGCGCCGCCCCGCTCAGAGTCGAAACCAGATCAGGAAATCCCACCCTTCGCAAAGGGCGCGAAGGATGGGGCACACGGCCCACAGTAGCATTCAGTCGTCTGTTCTCGGTGAGCCTGAGTCACTTCTCCTCGATCGTCAACTGGATCTCTTTCATTTCCTTAATTTCCGCGATCACAATCGCGTGCGTCCCCGTCCGCTCAAATACGGTCCCGCTGGCGCGCACGTATTTGCCGACGAATGGCATCAGTGCTTGCCGCTGATCCGTGTCGGGCATTTTGTCGGAGATGGGGAAATACAAGTGACCATCCTTGGTCAGAATAACCAGCGGCGAACCACCCCTCACGCATTCCCTCACACATTTGAGGCTTAGGTTGGTCGCGGTTCCATCCAGGTTCTGCATGGGACAGGCAACATCCCGAACCAAGCCCTCGATGGTTGCTTGCGAAGCGTTGGCCCGGTCGCCGGCCATCGAAGTTCTCTGCGGAGAGTCGGACGCCGCCAGGACCGAAACTATCCCGCAGCCTGCCAGCAAACAAACACTCAAGAATCGGCTCATCGGTTCTCCTTTTCACTGGGCATTGCACACCTTGTAGACAGCGTCGTCAAGAAACAAAAGCGGGACGGCGCAAGCCGTCCCGCTTAAGAGTCAAAAGCTTCGGGCAAAAGTGCCCGAGCCACACGAGCGCTACGTTCCCTCGCTCCAGCCTGCCAGATACTCTTCCTGCTCCGGAGTCAGCCGGTCGATCTTGATCCCCATGGACTCGAGCTTGAGCTTGGCTACGCGCTTGTCGAGTTCGTCGGGAACCTTGTAGACCTTTTTGTCGAGGGTCTTGAAATTTTTGACCATGTACTCGACCGAGAGAGCCTGGTCGGCGAAGCTCATATCCATGACCGAGGCGGGATGGCCTTCGGCGGCGGAGAGGTTGATCAGGCGGCCTTCGCCTAGCAGATTGATCTTGCGGCCGTCCTTCAACGAATATTCGTCGACGAAGGTGCGGGTGGTGCGCTTTGAGGACGACATATTTTCGAGCGCGGGAATGTCGATCTCGACGTTGAAGTGGCCGGAGTTGGAAATAATCGCACCATCTTTCATAAGGGCGAAGTGCTCTTTGGTGAGCACGCTCTTGTTGCCGGTGACGGTGCAGAAAACGTCGCCGATCTTGGCGGCTTCGGGCATGGACATGACGCGGAAGCCATCCATCACGGCTTCGAGAGCCTTGGTGGGATCGATTTCGGTGATGATGACTTCGGCACCGTTGCCGCGGGCGCGGCTGGCGAGCCCGCGGCCGCACCAACCGTAGCCGGCTACTACAAACTTCGAACCTGCGAGCAGGAAGTTGGTGGCGCGGATGATGCCGTCGATGGTCGACTGTCCAGTGCCGTACCGGTTGTCGAACAAATGTTTGGTGTCGGCGTCATTCACGGCGACGATGGGATATTTCAGCACGCCTTCCTTCGCCATGGCGTGCAGGCGGATTACGCCGGTGGTGGTTTCTTCGGTGCCTCCGATCACGCCTTCGAGCGCGTCGGTGCGCTTGGTGTGGAGGATGGTGACGAGGTCGGCGCCATCGTCCATGGTGATGTGCGGCTTGTGATCGATGGCGGCGAGAATGTGGTTGTAATAAGTGTCGTTGTCCTCACCCTTGATGGCGTAGACCGGAATGCTCTGATCGCGGACCAGGCTGGCGGAGACGTCGTCCTGCGTGGAAAGCGGGTTTGAAGCGCAGAGGACTACGTCGGCGCCGCCGTCACGCAGGCAGATGGCCAGGTTCGCGGTTTCTGCGGTGACGTGCAGGCAGGCGGAGATGCGAATGCCTTTGAGCGGCTGGTTCTTGATGAATTCTTTTCTAATAATTTGCAGCACCTTCATGGACTGATTCGCCCACTCGATGCGCTTTTTGCCCAGTTCGGCCAGTTCCAGGCTCTTGATGTCGCTGCTAACTTGTGAAGCTGTTGACATACGCCTCCTGTGGCGCTTGCTGCTGAAAATTTTAGTTTGGTTACCTGGGTTACCGTGTTTCGATTCGCTTGTTTGATTGCCTGATGCTTTTTCAGAATACACGAATCGGGGGAAAGGTCAGCATGCCTAAATACTCTTCGGGGAGTGGCACTTTCGGACTAGTTCCCCGGCTGAACTTTGGTTAGCCGCCGTTTTACCTCAACCAACGCCATGTCATCCCGAAGCGCAAAACCTATGTCATCCCGAGCGCAGCGAGGGACCTTGGTTCTTGCTTGAAGCGGAAGGCTCTGCTTGCGTCGGCAAACCCCAAGGTCCCTCGCTGCGCTTCGGAATGACAATCGTGTTGGATGTCGACCGTTACTTCCGCACACCTTGTTCTACCGGCTCACGCACCCCTGCGTCGCTCGCGAGCTTCGCCGCTTTGTCAGTCGCTTCCCAGGTGAAGTCGGGATCGTTACGTCCGAAGTGACCGTAAGCCGCCGTCTTCTTGTAGATGGGACGGCGCAGATCGAGCGACTCGATGATGGCGCGCGGCGTCAACTTGAAGTGAGCGCGAATTAAATCGGGGATGATCGCGGGATCGACTTTTTCGGTGCCGAACGTATCCACGCGAACGCTCACTGGATCGGCTACGCCGATGGCGTAGGCGAGTTGAACTTCGCAGCGGTCGGCGAGCTTTGCGGCGACAATGTTTTTGGCAATGTGGCGCGCCATGTAAGCTGCGGAGCGGTCGACCTTGGTCGGATCTTTGCCGCTGAAAGCGCCGCCGCCGTGGCGTCCCATTCCGCCGTAGGTGTCGACGATGATCTTGCGGCCGGTGAGGCCGGTGTCACCCATGGGGCCGCCAATGACGAAGCGTCCCGTGGGATTGATGTGATACTTGGTGTCTTCATCGAGCAGATGCGCGGGAATCACGGCTTGAATTACATGCTTCAGAATGCCGGCGCGCAGTTCGTCGTTGCTGACAGTCTCGGCGTGCTGCGTGGAAATCACGACGGCATCGACGCGCCGCACTTTGCCGGTGGAATCATATTCAACCGTGACTTGGGATTTTCCATCAGGACGAAGGAAGGGAAGAGTTCCGTTCTTGCGAACCTGCGAGAGCCGCATGGTCAGCTTGTGCGCCAGCGAGATGGGAGTCGGCATCAGCTCCTCATTCTCATTGCAAGCATAACCAAACATCATGCCCTGGTCGCCGGCGCCGCCGGTGTCTACGCCCATGGCGATGTCGCCGGACTGTTTGTTGATGCTGGAGATTACTGCGCAAGTATTGCAGTCGAAGCCGTAGACGGCGTTGTCGTAGCCGATGGCACCGACGGTGCCGCGGACTACGTTTTGGAAGTCGACGTAGGCTTTGGTGGTGATTTCTCCGGCGATGACGACGAGGCCGGTGGCGGTGAGGGTTTCGCAGGCTACGCGGCTGGAGGTGTCTTCGGCCAGGCAGGCGTCGAGGATGGCATCGGAAATCTGGTCGGCGATCTTATCGGGATGGCCTTCGGTGACGGATTCGGAAGTGAAAAGAATGCGGTTCTTTGCTGATGTGGCTGCTGCCAAGATTTGATCTCCTTAGGAAACTGCTTCGGACTCTTGCTGCTGGCGACGCTGGAGGGTGCTGTTGGCGGTCGCAAATACTAATTCAGGACTGTCCATAAAAATGCTATCAGAGGGCTGTAGATGGCGCAATGGGTTTAGCTCTAAAGGCCGCAGGATGAATTCAATAGCGGAATTGGCGTGGTGGACGGAGGGATTGGGGAGGCGAGCGGAACAGCACCCTCCCCTCGCTCGTCGGCATTCGTGGTACCCACCCTTTCGCAAAAGGCCGAAAGGATGGGCCACCCGTCCCGCCGCCCGCTCTGAGATCGCTTACTTCTTGTTCATCCAGACGCGCCAAGTGAGCGGACCGGCTTCCTTATTAGTCAGTGGTCTGCCTGCGAGCTTGAGGGCTAGCTTGATCTGACCGTGATGGTAACCCTCATGCCAGATCATGTGCTGAAGCAGCAGGATCGGGTGGTCGTAGTGAAGATTCATTTGCCGGTTTGCTTCAACCCGGCTTTTTACCGCATCGCGAACCAACTGGGCGCTGTCGTTCAGCATTTGTGCCATGCGACTACGGTCACGCTCGACTGCCCATTCCTCCTCGGGCGGGTCTTTGGCGAACTCGGGGGCGTCTTCGGAGACGAACACAAGCCGCACGTAGTGGATATGTGCGAACAGCTGTGCGATGGATGGGCTGCCCTCCATCGCGCTGATATCCAGCGTGCCTTCGGGGAGGGCGCGGAGCAGGTTGACGAGGATGGTGTTGTTCCGGTCCCAGGAATCCAACAGGACATCGAGCAGGTCTGCGTCTTGTGCTTCCGACATAATCCATACTCCGTTTGTTGATTGCAGAAATTGTAGCGAATTGTCCGCGGTAGCACCGTGTTGACCTTCGAGTCAAGCCTGACGCTCGCTCGGGTGTAGAATGCTGACGTTTTCGAGGCGCAAGGAAGTCTGGGATCCATGGATTTCCGATTTGAACTCGATCCGGGGAACAAGGTCCTGCTGGTGCGGGTTTCGGGGCGGCTCACGGACGAGTTGCTGGCAGAGATTTACCGGGCGGTTCGAGCGCATTCGAGCACGATTGATGTAAGAGCAGGTATCGTGGACTTCTCATCGGTTAGTGATTGGGCGCTATCCTCTGAATTTTTGCGCGAGCTGGCGAAGCGGGAACCGGCGATGGCGGATGCGGCGCGGCGGCGCCTGATCCTCGTTGCCCCGGCTGCGGTGGGATTCGGTCTGGCGCGCATGTTCCAGATGCTGGGAGAGTCTACGCGGCCTTTGCTGGAAGTGATGCGCACGCTGGACGAGGCGTTGGCGGCGCTGGGCGCGCAATCGGCGCAGTTCGAACCTTTAGAGTGAAATCTTTCGCGGCGATCATCTGTGCAGAGTGACTCAGGGGCTAAAGCCCTTGTTGATCGCGATCCTTTACGCGGCGCTGAAGCGCCGCTCTTCCACGGCGCTGCACGAATCCCGGGCACTACCCTGAGACTTCCGGCCGATCCTGCTCTTAGATCTCTAGCGAGCTGTGGCGCTGGCTGGCGCCGGCGGGAGGATGCGGAAGCCGGTGGGATCGAAGACGTAGGTTTTTACTTCGCCTTCGTTACCCTGGGCGGGAATTTCCTTGCCGTTCAGTTCGAAGCTGATGCCTGCCGCGTTTCCCGCCTTGACCACGACTTGCTGGATGGCGCGAACCGATGCGTGCGCGGGCGCGATCAGGGTTTCATGAGCTACGGGTTTGCCGTCGGCGGTGATGGAGACCCAGCTGGTTTCGTCGGCGCGGATCAGCACGGTGAAAGGGCTGGGCGAGGCGGCTGGAACGGATGCGGCAGGGTTCTCTTCAGGCGTGGGATTGGCGGAGGACGAGTTCGCTTGAGGTGTGGCGGCAACGGTGGACTCCGTCGCGCTCGGTCCGCCAGAAAGCTTCGCTGACGATAATCTTTCCGAAGTCGATTTCTTTTCTCCCCTCAGCGAGGCGGCAACGCTGGGCGGCTGTTTTGAATGTGACGCTGGCGCCGGTACTTGAGCGGCAGGCGGCGCTTGATTGGACGCGAGCGCGGGCAACGGCGCGGACGCGGGCTCGCGGTGACGGCGAGAATTCCAGAGCGCGAGGGTGAGGGTGACGATCAACAACGCGACCGCCAGTTTGCCCCATGGAATTTCGGCGGCTGCGGCCGAGGTTGCGGAATCGGCCGGTGAGGAAAAATCCTGACGGCGCGGCGCTTCGTTGAAATGACCTTCATCGCGATCTTCGTTGCGACGATCTTCTTTGCGACGAAACTGCTTGCGCCGATCCTGGGTGAGAAGCTGGCGGCCGGTGTTGTTGCCGGGATGATCGTTGCCTGAAGGATGGTGGTCAAGACGATCGCGGGCGTCGGGCGAGCCGGAGTGTTCCTGGCTCTGGTTTTCGCGCGACTGATTCTCGCGTACAGCGGCCAGGTAGTCGGCGATGGCTTCTTCTTCGTTGAGCCCGACCTGGCGGGCGTAGGCGCGGACAAAACCTTTGTTGAAAACGCCGCCGGGAAGCTGGTCGAAGTGCTCGTCTTCGAGGGCGCGCAGCATGCGGGTGCTGATCTTGGTGGTGTCGGAGATGGCATCGAGAGCGATGCCTTGCTGCTCGCGCTGCTTGCGAAGTTTTTCTCCGAATGCACCCAAGGCTTGGCTCCGGCGGGCTAGATTTCCGTCCGCATCCCGATGGAATAATCATAGGCGAAGGCGGGGGACGATGCCAGAAGAGGGTGAGAGGTCGATGTTACTGTCGAGTGCGGAAGTACCTCAGGGGCTAAAGCCCCGGTCAAATCGGGGGCTCTCAACGCAGGCCTGAAGGCCTGCTCCACCCGCCTGGGTCTGCTCACTGGCGGGAGGGTTTTCTCCTTTTTCCCTTACTTCCCGGACTCGGCCTGTAGCTTTTTCTCGTAGCTGGCACGGTCGGGCTTGACCCATTCGTCCAGCCAGTCGAGCACATTGTGATACCAGAAAATGTCGTCGGCGGGCTTGAGCACCCAGTGATTTTCATCCTCGAAGAGCAGCAGTTTCGAGGGGATGTGCATGGCCTGGAGAACCTGGAACATGGCGTAGCCTTCGCTGGCATCGACGCGGTAGTCGTGCTCGCCGTGGATGATGAGCATTGGAGTCTTGAAATTTTTTGCGAAGGTGGAGGGCGCCTGATCGATCAAGGGCTGCTGGTTTCCCCAGGGCGAGCCCTTGAACTCGGGCTGGACCCCGCCCGCGAGATCGGACGAGTAGAACATTGTGATGATGTCAAACAGGCCATCGTGGCAGACGAGGGTGCGGAAACGGTCAGTGTGACCCTCCACCCAATTTGCCATGTAGCCGCCGTAACTTCCGCCTGCGGCTGCGAGGCGCGTGGTATCGACGTAGGGCCAGGTGAGCGCGGTGTCGACGGCCTTCATTTGATCTTCATAGGGCGCGCCGCCCCACTGGCCCTTGATCGCATCCATGAACTTGAGACCGAAGCCGGAGGAGCCGTGGAAGTTTGGCATGATCACTACGTAGCCGGCGGCGGCGAAGAGTTGCGGGTTCCAGCGGTAGTGGAAAAGGTTCGTCCAGGAATTTTCCGGACCACCGTGCATCAATAAGAGCAGCGGATACTTCTTGTTCGCGTCGAAGTTCGGAGGCTTCACTTCCCAGGCCTGGATGTTTTCGCCGTTCCAGCCGTGGAAGGTGAAGCTGGAAAACTCGCCGAATTCGATCTCTTGCAATACCTGAGCGTTCATCTGAGCGAGAGGCGTGGGCGAGCCGGCGCTGGCTCCAAGATTGAGGCGGAAGATATCCGCGGGGTGGGAGAAATCAGTTTTGGTGAAGACGAGGAACGTGCCGTCGCGGGAAACTTCTGCACCGTCGACCGCGCCGGCCGTTTCCAGCGGGGTTAGCTTCAAGGTGTCGATGTCGAGGCGGGCTAGAGGTTGCTGGCCGCGGTCTTCGAAAGTTATGTAGATACTCTTGCTGTCGGGCGCCCAGACGTAGGAGCCGACGGAGCGATCCGTCGCCTCGAAAATGTTTTTGTGCTCGCCGGTCTTTCGGTCGTAGAGGAAGAGACGGGTGAGATCGGTTTCCTGCATGGGACGCAGCGTGGCGCTGTAGGCGATGTAGCGGCCGTCGGGAGAATAGAGCGGAGTGCTGTCGGTGGATTTGTTGGTGGTGATGGCTTTGGGCGCGCCTCCATCGACCGGGATCACGAACAGGTCGCTGTTGCCGGTTAACGCTTCATTTTCGACGTAGCGGGAAAAGCAGATTTCGCGGCTGTCGGGAGAAAACGCAACTTCCTCGCTGCCGCTTTCGGTCCAGATGGGGGAATCGACGTCGCCCGGCGTGATGTCTTTGGCTGCGCCGCCTTCGGAGGGCATGACGAAGATGTGATTGCGCATGCCATCGACCCAGGTGTCCCATCGGCGAAAGGGGATGTCGGTAATCACGCGAACCTTCACCGGATTATCGGCGCGTTGCTTGGCCATTTTCTCGTTGCAAGCCATGTCGGTGCAGGAGGGGAATACGGTGGCTGTGATGGCGATGGTCTTGCCGTCGGGAGACAGGAAGAATGAGTCAACGCCGGTGGGGACGGTGGTTATCTGTTTGGCTTCGCCGCCTTCGACCGGCAGGCGGAACATTTGCCGCTTGTTCTCGACGCGTGTGCTTACGAAATAGAGGTAGCGACTGTCGGGCGACCAGCGTTGATCGCCGTTGAATCCCTGGTCGGCGAAGGTGATCTGTTGGGGATCGCCTCCGGCGGCTGCGACCCTCCAGATATTCGTGATTGTTTTATTCTTCTCGACGTTGCTACGCACGACCGTGAAGGCGACCCATTTTCCGTCGGGGGATACGCGGGGGTTGCCGACGCGCGACAGGCGCTGCATGTCTTCGACATGGAAGGGATGGGCAGCCCAGGCAGGGAGAGTGGATGAAAACAGAACAAGAGAACAAATGAGAGCTTTCATGTTTCCTCGCAATATCGAGAGCGCAAGTTGAGTGCGTGCAAAATGCGGCGGATCTCGACCGCCGGAAAACCAGACTTAATTTACTACGATTCTCTTATTGAGTCTTTTTCTCAAGCGTGATGGTGAGGTCGGCCTTGCAGGTTTTGACAGGGTCGACGAAGGCTGTGCCTTCGCGGCTGCCTTCGGAGGCGCGGAAGAATAGTCCCTGCTTGGTGCGGTCGGGTAGTCCGATGAAGCGGGCCTGGCCGCTTGCGCTGGTGCCGATTTGCAGGTCGAGCTTGCGGAGGTACATGAATCCGTAGGCGATGTGGACGCTGATATTGGCGGCATAGACTGGCGCGCCGGTATTGTCGATGACCTTGAAGTCGGCGGAACAGGGGCCGATGCCGCCATCGATCACGGGAACGGCCTTGGAGTCGGCGGGGGCGGTGTTCTGGGCTTGCGCGGTGGACCAGGATGCGACTGTCAGCAGAAGCGCGCAGAGAGCGATCTTGAAGGGTGTAATGGTTGGCATCGTAGTGTTAAGAATACGCCCATCTCGATGGAGGGGGTAGAGTGAGCGGGGCCTAGCCTGCAAGTTGCAGACGCTTCGCTGCGCTCGGCTGGACGGCCGAGGCGGCCGTCCCCACATGGGTGTGGGCTAAGCTCCGGTTGGCATTGGCTTTAAGGGTTCCGGTTACCAACGTTCATTGCCCCGGCGGCGGTGCGCTCCTATAATTTTTGGAACTGTCACTCCGTCCAGCTGAAGATCAAGGAACTTGGGTTAGAAAATCGGCGTCAGGAAAGTCAGCGCCAGGAAATCAGGATCAGAGAATCAGGCATGCCCGAGGCCACCGGCACACAATTGACGCGCCATAGCCAGGAGATGACCATCTTCCACGACGTGGCGAAGGCGCTTACGTCGTCGCTGGATCTCGATTCAATTCTGCAGACCATCATGGAGAAGATGGCGGAGTACTTCCGTCCCGATACCTGGTCTTTGCTGATGGTGGATGAGCAGCACAATGAACTTTACTTTGCGATTGCAGTGGGCGATGCGGCCGAAGCGCTGAAGAATGTTCGGCTGAAAGTGGGCGAGGGTATTGCAGGCTGGGTGGCGAAGCACGGCGAACAGGTGGTATCGGCGGACGTGGAAAGCGATCCGCGGTTTGCCAAGCGGGTCGATGAAACTACGCAGTGGGAGACGCACTCGGTGATCTGCGTGCCGCTGCGGTCGCGGCTGCGGGTGCTGGGCGTGATCCAGTTAGTGAATGTGGATATGGCGCAGTTCAACGAGCCGGAAGTTTTCTTTCTGCAGGCGCTTTGCGACTATGCCGCCATCGCGATCGAGAATGCGCGCTGGGTGGAGAAGATCCAGGAATTGACCATCACCGACGACTGCACCGGACTTTACAATGCGCGGCACCTTTATAAGACATTGGAGACTGAGGTTTACCGGTCGTCGCGTTTCGGCTACGAGTTCAGCGTGCTGTTTATCGATCTGGACCATTTCAAGTCAGTCAACGACACGCACGGACACTTGATCGGGAGCAAGCTGCTGGCCGAGATTGGTTATCTGGTGAAGGCGCAACTGCGCTTGATCGACTTTGCCTACCGGTACGGCGGCGACGAATTTGTGGTGTTGCTGCCGCAGACGGGAAAAGATCAGGCGCTGGTGGTGGCGAAACGGTTGCGCGATGCGCTGCGGGCCAGCAGTTTCTGCCGCGACGAGGGATTGAATCTGAATGTACGGGCTTCGATTGGGCTGGCGACTTATCCGCACGATGCGCGCGACGCGCATGACATTATCCGTCAGGCCGACGAGATGATGTATCTGGTGAAGAACACGACCCGGGACAATATCGGGATTGCGCAGCGGGGAGTGATGAAGTAGGAAAGGCAGTTCTCAGTTCTCAGTTCTCAGTTCTCAGTTCTCAGTTCTCAGTTCTCAGTTCTCAGTTCTCAGTTCTCAGTTCTCAGTTCTCAGTTCTCAGTTCTCAGTTCTCAGTTCTCAGTTCTCAGTT
>JBAPPL010000007.1:0-294438 GCA_049280095.1 Candidatus Sulfotelmatobacter sp.
GTGGAACCGCGCCCACCGTCGGTTAGTTCCTTCAGTTACTTGCTCGAACCTGACTGCATCCCGTCGCTGGCCTCACCCAGCTCCAAAGCAAATTTCTTGCCTTCGAAGCGGAGACCAGCTAGCGTGCTGGGGCCGCTATCATTCGCGCGGGTCACGGCAGCGTCGCTGGGGGCTGGTGTCTGCAGTTCAACTACCCGTGCGGGCACTTTTGCCACCACGTTCTTGCCATGCAGAATGCTCAGTTCGACGTTGGGGCCGGCGCCTTCCCACTGGACCTTATAATCTCCCGGCTTCAGGGTTGTTCCGTTAACGTTTACAGGATTGCTAATTTGCAAGCTGCCTTTCGTTCCGGCAAAAGCGCTCGAGGCTAACAGCAAAGCCAACCCCAGTACCAGACTCTTCGACACGATCGCGAACTTCATGACTGCTCCTTTTTCTTCTCCGAATCTCGTCGGAGAACGGTTGGGGGCGGCCCGGTTCACGACTTGCGCGAGAAAACCATTGTGTTTTGCCGCGAATCGCCTACAATGCAGCGGTTGGGGTTCAGCCGATAAGCCGCAAGGCCAGTCGCGCTGTACACGGGGGTTTTCTCACCTGGGCCGCCAAACCGAGTGTGAGAGAATCCCCGAACCCCGCAAGAATCTACTCCAAGAAAATTCTGCCGGCTTCACCTCTGCGCCGGCTGCCTACACCCACTACTACGGAGTTGCTGCACCGAAAGTTCCAAGGTTTCGGATTTCGCGTTTCAGATCACTTCCCAGTACACAGGTATGGACGCGGAACGCGCACTTCCGGTAGCAAAAACGCAGTGCAAGAGTTCGTAAATGTGTGGATACAACTGCGGTGTGTTCTGTCTTGCGGGATGCGGGAACCATCGCGACTGCGAGGTCGCAGAAAACTAACTGCTGCGGCCAATGCCCTCAGCCGCAGCCGGCTATGCTCAATCGGCGTCGCCGTGCTGGCGCTCGACTGACCAGATGTTGGCCTGATCTTTTTCAAACGGGTAGACGTGCACCATCCAGTTGAGAATTACGGGATGGAACGTTCCGCCCGCGGCGTCGCAAGCTTCCTGAGTCGCGATCGATCCCTTCAACCCGAACTTCGCGTTGGGACCGAAGTATTCGCTGAGGTGACCGAAGGGGCCCCGGCAGAAATTCACGTGCTCATGCCACTGCGCAACGCTCAGCGGAATACGCGCATCCAATTCATCTTCCGTGAACGCTCGCGGAGCGGTGTACATGGCTCCAATCAAAGTGTAATCGTCGCCGTGCTTTTCATAGAGCAGCGAGGTCGGATGCTCCGGATTGAAGTGGAGTGCGGCTTCCCTGCCATAAGAATAATTGGTGAAGTGATACATCTTCTGCGGAACGTTGGGGAAGAAAATCCTGAAGCCTTCGTTCAGCGCGACGTAGTAGTCCTTATATTTTTCGAGAGTCTTGCGCGCGACCTCGACGACCGCTTGCGCCCGCTCGGCATCGCCCGGCTTCGCCGGGCGCAGCGCCGTCATCTTCATGTGCGGCCCCATATCCATGTGGCCTTCCATAGAATGCATGGCGCTGGCGCTCGCGTCGCTGTCTCTATCGCCGTTCATCGGCATGTTCGACATGTCATGACCCGGCATGTCCATCCCGGGCATGCTCTGCTGCGCGCCCGCGGGCGCGCTGCCTCCGGCAGGTTGTTGCTGGCTCCAGCTCAGGACGGATAA
This sequence comes from Candidatus Sulfotelmatobacter sp., assembly GCA_049280095.1. Classification (GTDB taxonomy): domain Bacteria; phylum Acidobacteriota; class Terriglobia; order Terriglobales; family Acidobacteriaceae; genus Sulfotelmatobacter. Next base: position 1,706 of record JBAPPL010000007.1, read on the forward strand.
CAGGAAAACCGATGTGACAACGATGATTCGGTTGCGCATAAAAATCTCCCCAGCGTTTCAGGCAAACGCTCAACTGTATTAACACTGGCGCAGCGGAGTTGTTTCTGCAAGAGAACGCAGGTTACTCAACATTACAGAGGTAATTTCCGGGCTGTGGAAGGGAGATGGCTCTCCATTACGCGCTGCCTACTGCAACGGCTCGGAGACGTGTTCGTGAACGATCAGCCACTTGCCGTCTTCATTCTCGAAAACCACGGTCCAGCGAAAGTTGCCCATCTCAACCTTGCCGGCCTTCGTCGTCATCTCTTCCTTCACCGTCGCCGTAGCCCAGACCAGGTCTCCGTGGGGATGGATGGCGACGTCATCATTCAGAGTGAACGCCGCGCTCTTGTAACCCGATAAGACGCCTTTCACACCCGCGGAATACTCATCCCAGCTGCCGTATTTCAGCGGAGCGATGTCAAAGAAAGTGTGCGGGCCGCTGGCGTAGAACTTGGCCACATTAGCCGGGTCGAGCGTGGCCCAGTTATCCCAGATTCTCTGCAGGTAAGCCTTGTCGGGAGCGGCCGAGGCTGCAGTCTTCTTCGCGGCCGTCTTGGGCTGCGCGAGGGCAGAAACGGTGAGAGCGAACAGGCACAGTAGAAGGGAAAGGCGGTTCATGCTTGCGGTCCTCCCGGAATATCCCGAAGTCGATCGGAGATTCGGCGGAATTCTCGCACAAGGACAGGCAATCCGCAAAGCGCGCATTGACCGATTTCCACAGCGCACGCTAGAATAGTTGAGTTTGCCTGTACTCGCCGACCCGTTCTGGGGAGGCTCGCCCCGGCTTCAAGCGCCGCGGCGGAAAACACAGCAAGCAGAAGAAGTTCAGCGAAACGTTTGCGCGGGAAGTTTACCGCGAAGTTCTGCGAACCCCAGGAGTTGCGCCTGTGTGCGCATGGGTTCGGCGGGATGCTGACTTTTACGATATTTTGACGGAGGCAGGCGTATGTACGCGGTTATCCGCGCCGGCGGCAAACAGTACCGGGTGGCGCCCGGAGACGTGATTCGAGTGGAGAAGCTGGCTACGGGCACCGATGGCCAGGTTGAGTTCCCCGAGATACTGGCGGTGTCCGGCGGAGAAGGCCAGATCGGCAAGCCGCAAGCGGGAGCGCGGGTGGTCGGCGAACTGGTGGAAGAAGGACGCGGCGCGAAGATTCTGGTTTTTCATTACAAGCGCAAGAAACAGTATAAAAAGCTGCGCGGACACCGGCAGTCCTATACTGCCGTGCGCATTACTGAGATTGCTTTTGACGGGCAGAGCTTTAAGGCTCCCGCATTGGAGAAGAAACAGCCTAAGCCGAAGAAGGCTGTGGCGGCGCATGCGGACGAGCAAGAAGCTGAAGTGAAAACCGCCAAGGGACACGCTAAGAAGAAGGCTGCGCCGAAGAAAGCCGCGAAGAAGTCGGCTTCGAAGAAGAAGTAATCGAAAGGTGGGCGAATAGCCCATTACCGCAAGATTAGACTGGCAACTGGCCACAGGAACTGATTTTCATGGCGCATAAAAAGGGACAAGGCACTTCACGAAACGGCCGCGACTCGAACGCACAGCGGCTGGGATTCAAGGCATTCGGCGGGCAGATTGTGCCCGGCGGCACGATCATCGTGCGGCAGCGCGGCACTCGGGTGAAACCCGGACTGAACGTCGGCCGCGGCAAAGACGATACTCTGTTTGCCAAGATCACGGGACGCATCAAGTTCCTGAACAAGGGCTCGATGGGCAAGTTCGTGATGGTCGAGCCGATGGAAGTCGCGGAGTAGTTTCGCGTACGCCGCCGGCATTCGCGGGCGGGGGCGCCCGCGCCACACAGCCTCGCCTTCGGGACGAGGCTTTTTGTTTTGCCGGCTGTTCTGGACTGGGCTGTCATCCCGAGCGAAGCGAGGGATCCTGGTGTTTGCTCGCGGCGCCGACAGCGATGGCGAGAGCAGAAACCAAGGTCCCTCGCTATGCTCGGGATGACAAGCATATTCTTGGCGTAACCACGTCTATCTAGTCATGTTCATCGATGAGGCAAAAATTCGGGTTAAAGCCGGCGACGGCGGCAATGGCTGCATGGCCTTCCGCCGCGAGAAATATGTTCCGCGCGGCGGCCCCTCTGGCGGCGACGGCGGCAAGGGCGGAGACGTGATCATGGAATCCAGCGAACGGCACAACACGCTGGTGCATTTCCGCTTCAATCCCGAGTACAAGGCAGAGCGCGGCCGCCACGGCGAAGGTTCGAATAAGAGCGGACGCGAGGGCGAAGACATTCTTCTCAAAGTTCCAGTCGGGACGATTGTGTATGACGAGGAAACCGGCGAGAAGGTGTTCGATTTTTCGGCGCCGGATCAGCGCATGGTGATTGCCCGCGGCGGCCGCGGTGGCCGCGGCAACGCGCGCTTTGCAACTTCCGTGCATCAGGCGCCGCGCGAGCACGAGGATGGACGCCCCGGCGAAGAACATAACTACCGGCTTGAATTGAAGTTGCTGGCGGATGTTGGCCTGGTCGGCTATCCGAACGTGGGTAAATCCACGCTGATCTCCCGCATCTCGGCGGCGCGGCCGAAAATCGCCGATTACCCTTTCACCACCCTGCAACCGAATCTCGGCGTGGTGGCGGTGGGCGATCCCAAGAACGAAATCAGTTTTGTGGTCGCCGACATTCCAGGCTTGATCGAAGGCGCGCACACCGGTTCCGGCCTGGGTATGCAGTTTCTGCGACACATCGAGCGCACGCGCCTGCTGGTTCATCTCGTCGATGTGTCGGACGCGAGCGGCCGAACTGACGTCGTGAAAGATGTGGAAGTGATTCTTGGCGAACTGGCCAGCTTCGGCGCCCATCTGGAAGACAAGCCGATGATCATGGTCGCGTCGAAGATCGATGTCGCCAACAAAGACAAAGTCGCCGCGCTGAAGCGCTACTGCAAGAAACACAAACTGAAGCTCTACGAGATTTCAGCCGTGACCGGCAAGGGAATCGAAGAACTGAAGTTCGCCATGGCAAAAGAAGTGGAGGCTTTGCGCGGACGGGCGCTGCAGCAGGCTGAAGTTGCGGATCGCTAGTATTTAGTAAGCTTCATTCACTAATGACGTGGTCGGCCCATTCCACCAGGGAAACGTAGATCGGAACCGTGCCCCATTGCGCGTTCCAACTGCTCAAGTCCGCCTCCGTGACCCCACGGGCCCGGGAGCAGGCCCCTCAAGAGAATACCGGGATGCGTTTGGCTACAACCTTCGCCATGGTCTCGCTCAGGGGAGGCCATCCGATGGGCTTGACCGCATCAACCGTCGCGCTGCGCATGAGGTAGGTTGCGTCGTGAGTGAGAAATATCTGCACATCGTGCCCGGCGTTGGCCAGTGCGAGCCCGTGGGAAAAGACGAAGGATGCGCGGGTCGGCTCGTCGGTTCCCCAGGAACTCCTCATCAAAATGTTCAGTTTCTTCTTGGGCTGAGGTTGCGGAGTCTGCGCCTCGCTGGTGGAAGCCGTAATGGCCCCAGCGGCGAGTACGCCAGCAGCCAATCGTGTCGATTTTTCAAGAAAGTTTCGGCGAGTTGTCACACCCTACCTCCCGCAGTCGGCAGGATTCTACACGAGACGGAACTGATTACAAACTATTATTGAGTTCGAAAAAAGAAGTACCGGGGAAAAGCAGTTTCGCTCGGTACTGGGCACCCAGTACTGGGTACTGGGTATTCGCTTCACGCCCGCGGCAGCTGCGAACCGTGCTGGAAGTGATACTGAAGAATCTTCGCGGCCAGGGCTGGAGGCATTTTCTCGCCGTTCGACTCGATCGTACGCACCACTTCTCCTTTGCAAACCACCTCGGTGGGCGAAAGTCCGGCAATCTCTGCCGGCAGCACCAGATTGATTTCTAGGATCACATTCGGCTGCAAGAGATCTTCCGCCTGAAACAGCAAACCGGAGCGGCTGATGTTCTTGGTCTCACCGTCGTGCCATTTCTCTTCGTTGAGGCGACGGTACTTCAACGGCAGGTGAAGTTGAAAGCGTTGCGCGCGCGTCGCCGGCAATTGGTGTAGCGCTGGGACAGCCTTGGCGTGAGCGGTAGGAGCGGACATGGCAACCTCCTGGGGGATCGTATCGAGCACTTCACGAACTTTGTTTTTCAGATTGTGCAAGCTAAATGGCTTCTGGAGCAGGCGTACACCCGCGTCCAGCGTGCCATTGCGCCCGATCACATTTTCCGTGTAACCGGACATATAGAGAATTTTCACGTTGGGACGAATTTCGGAAATGCGCTGCGCCAGTTCGCGTCCATTCATGCCCGGCATGATTACGTCGGTCAGCAGCAGATGAATGGTTCCTTCGTGCGCGACAGCGATCTGCATCGCGACCGCGCCATCGGCGGCCTCGATCACGCGGTAACCCTGCTTCTCAAGGAATTGCCTGGCTAGGTAGCGCAGGTTCGCCTCGTCCTCAACCAACAGTATGGTTTCCGTGCCCGGCTCAGTGGCTGCGGATTCCGCCGGAACGGCGACCTGCTCGGGACTTTCGGCCGGCTCCGCGACGCGGGGTAGATAAATCTTGAACGTCGTGCCCTTGCCCGCCTCGCTGTAAACCCAGATATAACCGCCGCTCTGCTTCACGATTCCGTAAACCGTGGAGAGGCCCAACCCCGTGCCCTTCGGCCCCTTGGTGGTAAAGAAAGGTTCGAAAATGTGGGACTGAGTTTCCGAATCCATCCCGGCGCCAGTGTCGCTGATGGCGAGCATCACGTAGTTTCCCGCGCGCAGCGGCGCGTGAAAACGGGCGTACTCCTCATCGAGCGACACGTTGGAGGTCTCGATGGTCAACTTGCCTCCGGCCGGCATGGCATCGCGCGCATTCACGGCAAGATTCATGATGACTTGCTCGATTTGCCCGGCATCAGCCCTCACCGCGCCCAGTCCGGCTGCCGGAACCATTACCAAGTCGATATCCTCGCCGATCACGCGGGTGAGCATTTTCAGGTTTTCTGTGACCACGCCATTCAGGTCGAGAATTTTCGGCGCGAGCATTTGCTTGCGGCTGAAGGCGAGGAGTTGGCGAGTGAGTGAGGTGGCTCGTCCCGCTGCGCCGGCAATCTCCTGGGCTGGGCCGCGCACCGCGGGGTCCGGGCCGAGGCGATCGAGCAGAAATTCCGAATAGCCCGAGATCACCATCAACAGGTTATTGAAATCGTGCGCAATGCCGCCCGCGAGTCTTCCTACTGCTTCCATCTTCTGTGATTGCCGGAGTTGCTGCTCCAGGGCGCGGCGCTCGGTCACATCTTCCGCAAAAAGTTCGAAGGTTCGCCCCTTGCCCCCGTCGGAAACGGCGCGGCCGGAAACGCGAACCACTGTCGCGCTGCCGTCCTTGCGCTTCCATTCGGCGATCAGCCCGTTGAAGGCTGCCGCCGAGCGCAAGTAATCTGCCAGTTCGAACCACTGCAGTGTGTCGGCGTGGAGAGTCCCAAGGTGCTTCCCGACCACCTCCTTCGGTGAGGAATACCCCAGCATCGCTAACAGCGCCGGATTCGCGTCCAGCAGCACGCCGGAAGAATCGCAGCGGCAGATTCCGTAAGGAGCGTTGGTCACCAGCGACCGGAAATTTATTTCGGAGCGGCGCAGACCTTCCTGAGATGCCCGCAGAGCCGCGTTGAACCAGCAAATCAGAGCCGCCAGCACAACGAACAAAGTCAGCCGGATCATGGTCGAGCGGTATTGCGCCGGCGTGTGTTCTCCGGAAAACGAAAAGTACGCGCTGACCGTAAGAGCAAACGAAGTGGCGACCAGCCCGGGCTTCCAGCCGCCATACCACGCGCTCACCATCACGGCGACAGCGAACACCGCCAGCCGGCTTTCCGCAATGTTAGGGAGCAAGATCACCGGGATCAGCGCCAGGGTGGTGCTGAACACCGCGACTCCGTAGCGCAGGATCGACGCACGGGCCGGCTGAATGCGGAGTAGGGGGAGGGTTACTCGCATGTAAACCATGGTAGTCCCAAGTTTGATAACAGGCGAGATTACAGGAGTGCATTCCGGATTCCCGGAACCCGCATGTTTATAGGGGATTAACTTTAGGTCCAAACAGACAAGGCAACAATGGACTATCGGACAATGCCCTTGCGATCTGTCGCCTCGGGCGGAACTGAGTCCCCAGTGCCCAGTACCTAGTACCAAGTAGAAACACTCTTGGGTTGACTGGGTACTGGGTACTCGCTATCGAAAGCCGCCCCTGCAAGCCCATTCATGGACGGCTTGCCAAGGAGCCCTGCGAACGAAGACACTAGCGGCGCATGAATATTGGCCTTTTTGGTGGTACCTTCGATCCCATTCATCGCGGACATCTGGCGCTGGCTAGGGCTGCGAGCGAACGCTGCAACCTTTCCCGCATCCTCTTCGTGCCCGCCAACGTTCCGCCTCACAAGCAGAGCCAGCCGCTGTCGGCCTTCCCGCATCGTTACGCCATGATTGCTTTGGCCACGGCGCCGGAGAAAGACTTCTCGCCATCGCTGCTGGAGGCGCCAGAAGATTTTGACTTGGTGAACCCGGGCAAGGCCAAGACTCGCCCCTCGAATCCGAACTACACCATCAATACCGTGAAGCGCCTCAAGCAGTCGTTCAAGAGGGCGGACCGGCTTTTCTTGCTCATAGGCATCGATGCCTTTGAGGAAATCGCGAAGTGGCATCAGGCCGAGGCGCTGTTTCGGGAGTGCGAGTTTGTAGTAGCGAGCCGGCCTGGCTACTCGCTGGCCGACGTGGCGAACGCCCTGCCGGCGAGCCTGCGGCCGCGGCAGGAAGTCACGCGTCCGTTTCACAAGCAGGCGGCTAGCGGGGATCTGGTGCTGAAGGGCGTGACCATCCATCTGCTCGACCAGGTTTATCAGCCGATTTCTTCGACAGCGATTCGCCAGGCCGCGGCCGCCGGCAAGCCGCTTGGCCGCTTCGTGGACGCTTCCGTTGCGGACTACATTAAGAAGGTGGGACTCTACAAAGCACGCTAGTCCGGCGGTGGAAAACGCGGTCTGCGACTGTCGTTTACAATGACAGCTCAGCCTGGGCTGAGCCAACGAACTTGATGCAACGAATTTTTATCCAACGCACCACGATTCAAAGAACCGCGACCAACCAATTCTCTGCATGAAGAAAAGCGAACTGAAGCAACAGGTGGCAGCCGCTATCCAGGCCTGCCTCGACAAAAAAGCCGAAGAAGTTTCCATCCTGGAAATGGAAAAGGGGTCGGGAGCGTTTACCGACTATTTCGTGTTGTGCAGCGGCACGAACCCGCGGCAAGTCCAGGCCATTGCCGACGAAGTGGAGCTGCGCTTGAAAGCGACGGGGGTGCGGCCGGCTCATGTCGAAGGCTACAGGCAAGGCGAGTGGATTCTGGTCGACTACGTCGATTTTGTCGTGCACGTGTTCTCCGAGAAGGCTCGCAAGTTCTACGATCTGGAGCGGCTTTGGAAAACAGCCAGGCGGCTGGAGCCTTCGGAATTGAGGCCGAAGACTAGATCGAAGCCGGCACCCAAAGCGAAGACCGCGCCGCGCAAGCGCACTGCGGCGGCCACTCCTCGTCGCAAAAGAGCGTAGTTTCGTTATCGTTATCTACAATCTTCCGTGAAGATCAAGATCGCTTGGATTGGTAAGACGAAAGAGCCGGCGATTCAGTCGCTCACGGAGGAGTATCTGAAGAGGATTTCGCGTTACGTGCCGGTGGAAGCGCTGGCGCTGCGCGATGAAGCTGCGCTTCTGCAAATCTGCGGACGGGATCCTCTGTCGAAGGCGCGCAGAACAGCGAGCGCTGGGAAGTCGATGTTGGTGCTCCTGGATTCGCGTGGGAAGCAGTTCTCCTCGGAAGAGTTCGCGAGGTTTCTAGGGGACTATCAGGATCGCAATCCGCTGCCGCTGATCTTTGCCGTGGGGCCGGCCGACGGATTCAGCGACGTGGCGCGGGGCGCGGCGCAGCAGAGCATCTCGCTGGGCACCATGACGCTGCCCCACGAACTGGCTCGCGTGGTTTTGCTGGAGCAGGTTTACCGTGCGTTCACCATTCTGAAGGGACATCCTTATCATTCGGGGCATTAAACCTGCGCCCCGGCTTCTGTTCATTGGGTAACAGTGGCCTGGTAGCTGACGGTTTGCCAGTGTCCGTTGCGGCGGACCCAGACGCGGGTATAGCGATAGGGTCCACTGAAGTCTTCCCCCAGCTGGTGGCCTTTAACGTCGGCGCGGGCGGTGACCACGGCAGTGTCGCCATACACACGCACAACCATATCCGTGACATTCATGGCTTCGTAACGGAGCTGGCCGCTGCGGCGGGCGGTAATGGTTTCCTGTTTGGTGGTGACCTGGCCGAGCGGGGTGATGGCGACGTAGTCTTCGGCGAGGGTGCGCACGGAAAAGTCGGCATCACGGCGAAGGCTGGCTTCTTTGGACTGGCGCTCCATGTCGACGATCTGGCGGATGACTTCCTGCTCGCCCGAATCGAAGACTGGTCTGGGGTGAAGGGCAACGTGCTGCGCGGAAAATGCAGGTAAGGCCGCGAGCAGGCAAAACAATAACACTGCACACTTGTTCGTCACGACGAGACCTCCGCAGTCTGCCAGCGGACAGAGATCTGCTTGCACCCGATACGCACGGTTGGATGCAGGAGTTCCGTGGAAAGATCGTAAAACCTGTCATAGCTCACAACGGAGAGGAATGCGGTAGGGTTATGAGAAAGTTAGTCGCGCCGTAGAAGAGCAGTCCTCCGTAGGTTTTGTTTGCTTTTCTCGGTCTGCCCCGATTTTCCTGGAACTTAGTTCGGCCGTCCTCGTATACAGGACTGCGGGCGGGGGTGCCTATGAAAGGTCTCGGTTTCTGGCTTGTACTGCTGGTTCCTACCTTGCTGCATGCTCAGCAGGCTCCCGATACATCGGGACAGGGTTCGGAACAGCACGCCGTAAAACACGAGTTCGTTTCGGGAGGCATGATCCGCTTGCACTTGGAGGCGGGAGGCTACACGATCAGACCGGGCGATTCCGAGAACATCGTTGTGACCTGCAGCGCTGATTCGGAGGAACAAGTCAAACGCGTCAGAGTTAACATCAAACGGGCAGGCGCAAGCGCCGACCTTTACGTTTCCGAAACCCCTCACAACAACTTTCAGGCCACCATCGAGGTTCCGCGCAGTTCCAATCTTTGGGTCAGATTATCGGCGGGAGAACTGGTCATCGAAGATGTGGAAGGCGATAAGGACGTTCGAGTTTTTGCGGGCCGCATTCAGATCGACGTCCCCCACCCAGAGCAGTACGGTCACCGTGATGCCTCGGTGATGACCGGTAGCATCGAGGCCCCTGCATTCGATGTTTCCAAGGGTGGTCTGTTCCGGTCATTCGAACAGGATGGCCCAGGGAAGTACCGGCTGCGCGCTCATGTAATCGCCGGAGAGATTGACCTGCGCCAGAGCAAATCAGCAAAATCTTAGGGAACAATCCTGAAGGTGGTCGAGGTTCGCTCGACCGGACAGCCCCACGTAAGCGTCGTTATCCAAACCAGCTTTCTTTCGAACTGAGAAATCCCTCGCGTGCTGTCGTTTGGAGGGCATTCTAGTAGAATCAAGCATCTGCAAACATGTTCCGGCAATCATGGCTGACGTACGTCGCGGTCTTATCATCGTGAACACTGGGCCGGGCAAAGGCAAGACGACTGCTGCGATGGGCACAGCTCTGCGTGCGGTGGGCCAGGGCATGCGGGTGCTGATGCTGCAGTTCCTGAAGGGTTCGTGGCACTACGGGGAACTGGATGCGGTGAAAGCTTTCGGGGACAAGTTCGTGATGAAACAAATGGGACGAGGATTTGTGAAAGTAGGCGCCGAAAAGCCTGACCCCGAAGACGTAAAGATGGTCGAGGAAGCGTGGGCAGAGGCGGAGAAGGCAATCCGGTCGGGAGATTGGGATCTGGTCATACTGGACGAGATCAACTACGCCATCAGCTATGGCATGCTCGACCCGGCAAAAGTGGTGGAGAGCCTTAAGAAGAAACCGGAGATGGTGCACATCATCTTGACGGGAAGGAACGCACACCCGACAATTGTTGAGGCCGCCGACACGGTGACCGAGATGCGGCAGGTGAAGCATGCGTACGAGAAGGGTGTGATGGCGCAGAGAGGGATCGAGTACTGAATTTGGTAATTTTGTAATCGGCTAACTTGGCAATTTGTTTAGGCTTCGAGCCCCGGTTTTCAATTACCAAATTACAAAATTACCCAATTACAAATTTCTTATGGCTTGGTTTAAACGCGAATCCGGGGAACTGAATACTTCGGGCGAGAAGACGGTGCGCACCGAGGGGCTGTGGGTGAAGTGTGAGAGTTGCCGGCAGATCATTTGGAAGAAGGATCTGGAAGAGAATTTGAATGTGTGTCCGAAATGCGAGAAGCACTTTCGCATCGATGCCAGGACGCGGCTGGCGCTGCTGCTGGATGATGATGAATATGAGACGTTCGACGAGAATCTTTCGTCGACCGATCCTTTGAAGTTTGTGGATTTGAAGCCTTATTCGTCGCGCCTGCGGCAGGCGCAGCATGACACCGGGCTGAGAGATGCCGTGATCAACGCGCGCGGCAAACTGCTGGGACGCCCGGTGGTCCTCAGTGTAATGGAGTATGCCTTCATTGGCGGCAGCATGGGCGCGGTGGTGGGCGAGATGATTACGCGTGCGGTGGAGCGGGCGCTCGATTCGCACACGCCGCTGATTATTGTTTCGGCTTCGGGCGGGGCGCGGATGATGGAGGGCGTGGTCAGCCTGATGCAGTTGGCGAAGATCTCGGCGGCGCTGGCGCGGCTGGATAAAGAGAAGGTGCCCTACATTTCTGTGCTGACCGACCCGACGACCGGAGGCGTGACGGCATCGTTCGCCATGCTCGGTGATTTGAATATCGCCGAACCGGGCGCGCTGATCGGTTTTGCCGGGCCGCGGGTGATCGAGCAGACGATCCGGCAGAAACTGCCGCCCGGTTTTCAGCGCAGCGAATTTCTGCTCGAGCATGGCATGCTGGACGCGGTAGTTCCGCGCAAAGAACTCAAGCCTTATATTGGGCGGGCGCTCGAGTTTATGGCGGCGTGAAACAGCTGTCGGTCTCCGTGTTTGGCGCTCCTAAGCGCCAATCCAAGTTGTCATCCCGAGCGTAGCGAGGGATTTTGGTTCGTGCCCGTGCCACTGCCTTTGCCGCCGTGGGCAAACACCAGGATCCCTCGCTTTGCTCGGGATGACAACTTTGTTTTAGTGAGAGAGCCGACCGCTGAGAGCTGAAGCTCCTTTATGTCCTACAAAACCGCTGTGGTGCGAATGTTCGCGCTTGGCCACGAGCTGGCGCAGACGCCTTCGCACAAATTCGATCTGGCGCACATGCGGATGCTACTGAATGCGCTCGATCATCCGGAGCGGCGTTTCCCGAGTGTGCTGATTGCCGGCACGAATGGCAAGGGATCGACGGCGGCGACGCTGGCCTCGATCCTGCGGGCTTCCGGATTGAAAACCGGTTTGTACACTTCGCCGCATCTGATGCGGATCAACGAACGTATCCAGGTGGACGGCGAAGAGATCAGTGATGACGATTTTGCGGCTCTGCAAGGTGAGGTGGATCGGGTTGCGGAGAAGCTGGTGGAGCGGGCGGAGTTGCCGTGGCATCCCAGTTTTTTCGAGATGATGACCGCGATTGCGTTCGAGCATTTCGCGCGCGAGAAGGTCGACCTTGCTGTGCTTGAAGTCGGCATGGGCGGGCGGCTCGATGCCACGAATGTCGTTGATCCGCGGGTGAGCTTGATTACCGATATTGCGCTTGATCATCAGAAATTTCTTGGGAATACGGTGGGCGAGATTGCGCGGGAGAAGGTGGGGATTATTCCTCCGGGCGGGGCGGTGGTAACCCTGCCGCAACAGCCGGAAGCGAATGACGTGATCGGCAATACTATTCTTGACCTGGGCGCGCGGGCAGTGAACGCGGTTCCTTATGTGCCGCCGGTTTCGCCGGGGAGCGCCCAGTACCTGGTACCTGGTACCGAGAAAGACAAATCCGGGTTCGTTTATCGCTATCCCCTAGCTGTTCTGGGCGAGGAGATTCTGGTTGAAACTCCTTTGGTGGGGCGGCATCAGTTGCGCAACGTTGCTTTAGCCGTTGCGGCTGCGGTGGAGTTGAATCAGCAGGGAATCACGGGCATCACTGCCAAGAGTATTGCGCGCGGTATTCGTGGGACGCGATGGCCGGGGCGGTTTCAGGTGATTGCGGCGCGGGCAGGTCGGCCGGAGATGGTGCTTGACGTGGCGCACAATCCTGCGGGGGCGTGGGCGCTGCGAGCGGCCCTTTCGGAGCGGTATGAGGACCGTCCGCTGATTTTTGTTTTCGGAGCGATGCGGGATAAGGCAATCTCGGAGATGACTGAGATTTTGTTTCCGCTGGCGGAACGTGTGATTGCGACGCGGCCGCAGAATCCGAGGGCGGCATCGCCGGAGGAGATTCAGCGGGCGGCTGAGCGAACGGGAGTTGACGTGGAGACGGTGGAAGACGTGAAGCTTGCTGTGCAGCGGGCTCGAGTACTCGCGAGCGCGGCGACCGTGGTCGTGATTACCGGATCGATTTATCTGGTCGGCGAAGTGATGTCGATCATCGGCACGGACGTTTAACAAGGAAGCGAGGCAAACGCGCGAGTAAAGAACGCGACATGTCGCGCGGCTCGGCCAGATCCCTCGCCGCGCCAAGAACGCTTGCTCGAGATGACAAGACGCGACGGTTTTCCCCTAGAATGGAAGTGTGCAGGAAGTGAATTCATCTTCATCGGTAGAAGTGGAACGCGACGCAGAGGCTACGCCGGTGGTTGCGCGACGCGGTCCGCACGAGATTCCCGGGAAGACGTACGGATGGTTGAGCCGGTTGCGGTCATACCTGATTCTTGACCCCCTGGTCTGGTTTTATACGTTAAGCATGGGAGTGCTGGCGCTGCCCGGCGGAATGTTTGACCGCGATGGAAAGCGGCTGCACTGGTTTTCGCGGACCTGGTCGTGGCTCATCATGAAAACCATCCTGTCGCCAGTGAGGGTCACGGGCCTCGATATGATCGACACCTCGAAGCCTCATGTCTACGCGGTGAATCACGCTTCGGCGCTGGATATTCCGGTTTTGTACGTTAATCTTCCGTTTCAGTTCCGCATCGTTTTCAAGAAGGAATTGTTGGCGTATCCGATCGTGGGCTGGCAACTGAAGCGGTCGGGACAGGTCTGCATCGACCAGCAGAAGCCGACCAATTCGATTGCCGCCATCCGGTCGGCGGTGAAAAGTTTGAAAGCCGGAATGCCGCTGGTGATTTATCCCGAAGGCGGGCGCACACCGGATGGCGAGATCAAACCATTTCTGCCGGGAGCTTTTTTTCTCGCCATCAAGGCGCAGGTGGATATTGTGCCGGTGGCGCTGGTGGGAACTTACGAACTGTTGCCGATGAATACCTACCACATCAAATGCCGTCCGCTGGAGATGCGGGTGGGCGAGCCGATCTCGACTGCGGGGATGACGATGCGGGATTTGGAGACGGTTTCGGCGAGGGTGAAAAAAGCAATGGAGGATCTCTACTACGCGCCAGCCTAGTTCTTCGTTCGTGCCGAAATCCAGATTAAAAAAAACTCCAGATCAACCAGCTAAATCTTTGGATTCAGAGGGGTTACGGAGCTCGAACCCAGCTGGTATCCGCCTAAAATCTTGAATCGAAAGATTTTACCCGCAAAATATTCCGGACAAAGGATTTAGAGTGCCCAATTGAATTTTCAAGGATCAGTTGCTTATTTGGGTCAATGATCAGGCAGAATGCGGGTGGGGCGCAAGGTTGGATGTCACATAGGGGCTGTGGATTTCTTGCGCACGGGGGGTTGTGTTGGCACGGGGGGTGTTTTGATGGCTCGCTCACTTCCGGCAAAGTAGGCGGGAAAATGGGGCACCCGGCGGTGGAGGAACTCTACTGCGCACGAAGTTCGGTTCGGGAATAAGGTGGTGCCAGTCCCTGATGGGACTGGGTTCCTCGTTCCGCTTGCACCCGGACGTACGTCCGGGACTATTGAATGCCGTCCGTGAAGGGGCTGGAATCCACTGCTTACGTACCAACGCCGGTTCCTAATTTTCACCCTCGTGCAGGATTCCTGATTCGCCGTAACTTTTGTTCTTCCCTGCCGTTATCCCTATGTAAGACTACTCCGCGCGGAGAATCTGTTTGAAGGCTCTGAGGAAAGAAGCGGACGAGCGGCTTCTGGTCGAGGCGGCGCAGAAGGATCCTGCGCGCTTTGCGGAGCTTTACGAAAATAATTTTGAGCGGGTGTATGCGTACGTAGTGCGGCGGGTGGGGGATCGCGCAGAAACGGAGGATCTGACCTCCGAGGTATTTCATCATGCGCTGGCCAACTTGCGGCGGTTTGAGTGGCGGGGGATTCCGTTTGCGGCCTGGCTCTACCGGATCGCCGCGAATCTGATTTCGGATCGGTGGCAGCGCACGAATCGGGAACAACTGGTGGATGAGCCGGGATTGATCGACTCCGCGCCTGCTCGCAACGCGGAGTTCGAAGAAGTGGAACGGCGGGCAACTTTGTTTCGCCTGGTCGATACGCTGCCTGCCGAGCAGCAGCGCGTGGTGGTGCTGCGGTTTGTGGAACAGAAAAGCATTAAGGAAGTGGCGCGGGAGATTCGCAAGACCGAAGGCGCGGTGAAGCAGTTGCAGTTCCGCGCGCTGACGAGTCTGCGGGCGCGCATGGAGGGTGCCGATGCCTAAGCGCTCTCTCAATCGAGGAGGCGGCGACGCGAAGAAGGTCGAGCAGCTGAACCGGGCTGTGGACGTGTTGCTGACTCGATCGGACGGCTGGCCTGCGAAGGTCGAGGCCAGCGTCGAGCCGCTGGTGCGGGTAGCCGCGGACTTGCGCGATCTGCCGCGGGAAGAATTCAAGGTACGACTTAAATCGGAATTACTGGAAGGGAGAAAAACCATGAGCACCGTTGCTGAACCGGTCGTGTCCGTTCATACGACTGCGACGCCAAGAATAATTTTCAAGGACGCGGCCAAGGCGATCGAGTTCTATAAGCAAGCCTTTGGCGCGAAGGAAAATATGCGATTCGAAACCGGAGGATCAATCCCGCACGCCGATATCACGATCGGGGACTCGCGGATCGTCCTTTCCGAAGAGTGGCCCGAGGGCGGAAGATTCAGCGCGGAAACGCTGGGGCATTCGCCGGTGCAGTTAAGCCTTCAGGTGGAAGATGTCGATTCTTTCGCGAAGCGGGCCGTGGCTGCCGGGCTGAAGGAGATTCTGCCGATCAAAGATCAGTTCTACGGCCGTCGCGAGGGAAGCTTTGTTGATCCCTTCGGCTACACCTGGAACATTTCCACGGTGAAGGAAGAAATGTCGGTGGAGGAGATGCACCGGCGCATGAAGGGGATGACGACCGGGCCTGAGGGCGGGCGGATTCGGGCGAAGGGCGAATCGAAAGTGGATCCGGTGCCGCCCGGCTTCTATACGGTGACGCCTTACATGATCGCGGAGGATGGAGACGCGATTCTCGCGTTTGCGAAAAATGCGTTTGGCGCGGAACAGATTCTTCGCGTGATTGGTGAGGCCGGAGGAATTCACGGCGAGACCCGTATCGGCGATACCACGCTGATGATGGGTGGCGGGATTCCGGGCAAGCCTTTCAGCGGGAAACCGAATGCGACGGCTTTGCACATTTATGTTGAGGACACGGACGCGGCTTACCAGAAGGCTTTGCAGGCAGGCGCGACTTCGATCGGTGAACCGCAGGACCACGAATACGGCGAGCGCGGCGCGAGCGTGAAAGATCCATTCGGCAACCTCTGGTATATTGCCACGCACGAGGGCGAGAGCTATGTGCCAAAAGGGCTGCACAATGTGAATGTTTACATGCATCCCCTGCGGGCTGAGCCGGTGATTGGCTTCCTGAAGCGAGCTTTCGGCGCGCAGGAAATTGCGAAGTACGCTTCGCCCGACGGCGTTGTTCATCATGCCGAAATTCGCGTCGGCGATGCGGTGGTTGAAATGGGCGAGGCGCACGGGCCTTACCAGCCGATGCAGTCGATGTTCTACATGTATGTTCCGGACTGCGATGCGGTTTATCAGCGCGCGCTGGCGGCTGGCGCGAAGTCGTCGCAGGGGCCGGCAGACCAGTATTACGGTGACCGTACGGCAGCGGTGAACGATGCGTTCGGCAATCAGTGGTACATCGCGACGCACATCAAGGACGTGAAAATGTAGAAGTTCCGATCCAAGCGGAGGGCGGGCGCTGCCGCTCGCCTTCCTTACTTTTGTACGCTTATTACGACCTTCGTTTGACCCTCTGGAATCCCTCCAATAAACTGAAAGATTCAGTACACCTGCAGGTCTCAACTTTATGGCAGACAGCATTCATGTGAAGCTTCCGGATGGAAGCGTTAAGGATGTTCCCAAGGGTACTACCGCTCTCGACATTGCAAGGTCCATCAGCCCCGGGCTGGCGGACGCTGCTTTGGTGGCGAAGGCTGACGGCGATCTCATTGATCTCACCCGTCCTCTCGAGAAAGATACCGAGCTTCGTCTTTTGAAGGAGAAGGATCCGGAGGCGCTGGACGTTTACCGGCATTCGTCGGCCCACTTGCTGGCGGCGGCTGTGCTAGAGCTTTTTCCGGAGACCAAGCTGGGGCATGGTCCGGCGACTGAGAGCGGATTCTTTTACGATTTTTACCGGCCTACTGCGTTCACTCCGGAGGATCTCGAGAAGATCGAGAAGAAGATGCAGGAACTGGTGCAGCAGAATATTCCTTATGCGCGCGAGTTTCTGCCTCGCGACCAGGGTTTGCAGGAGTTCAAGAAAGAAGGCGACTTCATGAAGTGCCATTTCATCGAGCAATTCACCAAGCCCGATGAAAAGATTTCGATTTACCGCACCGGGAAGTTTGTCGATTTCTGCCGCGGGCCGCATATTCCTTCGACTGGCAAGATCAAGGCGTTCAAGTTGCTCAACATCGCGGGCGCTTACTGGCTGGGCGATGAGAAGAATCCGCAACTGCAGCGGATTTACGGGACGTCGTTTTTTTCGAAGAAAGATCTCGATGCGCACTTGCAGCAGATGGAGGAGGCGAAGAAGCGTGACCATCGAGTGCTGGGGCAGCAGCTTGATCTGTTTTCGATTCAGGAACTGGCTGGGCCGGGACTGATTTTCTGGCATCCCAAGGGCGGGATCATCCGCAAGCAGATGGAAGACTGGATGCGCGAGGAGTACCTGAAGCGCGGCTACTCGCTGGTTTACACGCCTCATGTGGCGCGGCGGCAGTTGTTTTTTACCTCGGGACACGAGGGCTATTACGCGCAGAACATGTTCGACGCCATGGAACTCGACGATGCCGAATACCGGCTGAAGCCGATGAATTGTCCCGGGCACATTCTGATTTACAAAGACTCGCTGAAGTCGTATCGCGACTTGCCGGTGCGGTTGGGTGAGTTGGGAACGGTTTATCGCTACGAGCGCTCGGGAGTGATGCATGGACTATTGCGGGTGCGTGGGTTTACTCAAGATGATGCGCACATCTTCTGTACGCCGGAGCAGATCGAAGATGAGATTGCCAGTTGCCTGGACTTTGCCCTGGATGTGCTGAAGGATTTTGGCTTCGACCAGTTCCAGACTGAGCTTTCGACCTGGAATCCGGATGACCGCAAGAATTTTGTGGGCAGCGAAGGGCAATGGATCCACGCCACGGAATCGCTCAAGAAGGTGCTGGAACGCCGGAAGATCGAGTACAAAACTATTCCGGGCGAGGCCGCGTTTTATGGGCCGAAGATTGACATCAAGCTGGTGGATGCGATCGGACGTTTGTGGCAGCTCTCGACGGTGCAGTTTGACTTCAACCTGCCGCAGCGCTTTGGTCTGGAATACGTCGCCGAGGATGGTTCGCGCAAACAGCCGGTGATGGTCCATCGTGCGCTGTACGGGTCGGTTGAGCGCTTCTTCGGGGTGCTGATTGAGCACTACGCCGGGGCGTTTCCGGTGTGGCTGTCGCCGGTGCAGGCGGTGATGATTCCGATCAGCGAGCGGCATGTGGAGTATGCGAACAAGGTTGCGGATCAGCTCAAGGCGATTGGGGTGCGCGTGGAAGTGGATGCGCGGAATGAAAAGATGAATGCGAAGATCCGCGAGCATGCCATGCAGAAAGTGCCGTTCTTACTTGTCGTCGGCGATAAAGAGTCTGAGGCGGGGAAGGTGAATGTTCGTACCCGCGGGAAAGAGAAGACTGAGGACATGGCCGCTGGGGACTTTGTCGAGAAGATTCGGAAGCTGATTGCGGAGAAGAGTCCCGGGCTGTAGCTCAAAACATTCTCACCACAGAGGCACAGAGACACAGAGAAAACCTTTTCTAGCTCTTTTAACCGTGGGGACAGTTGAGTTTCGACTGTCCCTATGCGTGTTTTTGGGAAGCCGGGTTGTACCATGTTTGCGTGCATGAACTGGTGGAGCGCGTGTTGGGGCATATCCGGCGGGAAGAATTGCTGCGGGCCGGGGATCGAGTTGGGGTTGCGGTTTCGGGCGGGATCGATTCGGTTGCGCTGCTTCGGTTGCTGATTGAATTGCGTCATGAGCTTGGCATCGTTCTCTCGGCTGTTCATTTCAATCACAAACTGCGTGCGGAGTCGGACTCCGATCAGGAGTTCGTTGCTGCCCTGGCTCGTGAGCATGGGCTGGAGTTCTATTCGGCTGGCGGGGACGTGGCGCAGCTTGCTGCTCAGGAAGGCTCCGGCGTAGAGGCCGCTGCTCGGGAGTTGCGGTATGGATTTTTTCGTTCGCTCCTAGGGTCGGATGAGGTCGATGAGATTGAGCCCGAGACCTCTCAGGGGCTAAAGCCCGACTCTTCAGGCACACCTGTTGGCACGGCTGAAGCCGCGCCCTTCCCGATCCCGTCTCGACCATCTGCTGATGCGCAGCAAACTATCCTGGACAAGATCGTTACCGGGCACACGCTCGATGATCAGGCTGAGACTGTGCTGATGCGGGTGATTCGTGGTACGGGGGTGCGTGGGTTGGGGGGTATTTATCCACGGATTCTCGTAGAGCGTGAGAATGAGGATGGACACGGGGAGATCGTCCGGCCACTGCTCGGGATTCGGCGACGGGAACTGGAGCAGTATCTGGTCGGTCTGAAACAGCCTTGGCGGGAAGACTCGACGAACGCCGATTCCAAGTTTACCCGCAATCGAGTGCGCCGGCTGGTGCTGCCGGTGCTCGAGCGGGAGTTTAATCCTGCAATCTTGGAGGGTCTTTCCGAGTTGGCGGAGATTGCGCGCGACGAAGAAGACTATTGGGAGAATGAAATCTCGGGCTGGCTGGGGACCGTCGTGCAGTGGTCGCAACCGGAGTGGACGCGCGGGGTGCCCGGTTTCGAGGGCTCGCAGGCGCTGGTGCAGATTCAAAATTCCCAGCCTGCCCTGAGTCCTGAATTAGTCGAGCGGCTTGAGCAGCCGGGTCCGGCGGTGATGAATGCTTCGGTGAGCCGGCCCTGGCTATTGACAGAGCCGCGGGCGGTGCAGCGAAGAGTGGTGAAGGCGATCGGGGACGACGCGGGGATTCCGCTGGAGTTTAAGCATATCGAGGAAATCCTTCGCTTCGCGGCCGAGGAGGGTCCATCGGGGAAAGAATTGTCTTTGCCTTTGGGGTGGAAACTTCGGCGTGAGCCGGAGGCCGTGGTTTTTGTTACGCCTGACTTGCGGCGTCAGGAGCGGATTCCGGACTACGAGTATGCGCTGGCTGTGCCGGGTCGCAGCTTGGTGCCGGAGCTGGGGGTGGTAATCGAGGCGCTGCTGGTGGCTCCTGACGCGAAGGATGCGGAGTATAATCCGCAGGAACTTCTTCGTGCAGAGTTGTTGCCGGGACCTTTGTTGGTGAGGAACTGGCGTGCGGGAGACCGGTTCTGGCCGGCGCATACGAAGTCGCCGAAGAAGGTCAAAGAGCTGCTGCAGGAGCGGCATGTAACACAGCCGGAGCGCAGGCTCTGGCCGGTGGTCGTGAGCGGGGAAGAGATTGTATGGATGCGCGGCTTTCCGGTTCCGGCCAGGTTGCGGGCCGAAGCGGGACAGGAAGCGGTGTTGATCCGAGAGGTGCCGTGGGCGGTTGAGGAGCGCGCGATCTAGAGTCTGGCTTTACTAGGTGTGAGTAAACGGTGGGCAGTACCGGGAGGCATCGCCACTTCATGAATGCGTCGAAAGTTGCGCCACTGCGACAGGTAATTGCGGCTGAGCAGATCCAGAAACGCGTGAAGGAGCTGGCGCGCCACATCTCCGATGATTACCAGGGGCAGACTATTCAGGCGCTGGCTGTATTGGAGAATGCGTTCATGTTCATGGCCGACCTGGTGCGGGCGCTCGAGGTGCCTGTGGTGTGCCAGTTCATCAAGCCCAAATACAGCAAGCAGCCCGCAAGTCAGACCGGTAAACAAGGCGATGAGGCGGCTGAGGTCGTGGAGATTTTTTTCAGCCACGAACCGGACATTCGCGGGCAGCATATTCTGCTGGTTGAAGGCCTGGTGCATTCCGGAGTAACCAGCGAATTTCTGATGAGCGATTTGCGGGCGCGGGGCGCGGCGTCGGTGAAGCTGGTGACGCTGCTCGACCGGCAGTCGGCGCGGCGCGTGGCCCTGCAACCGGACTATTTCGGCTTTCTGGTGGACGATACGTTTCTTGTGGGTTATGGGCTGGGCGCGGTAGAGCAGACGAACCGGAACATCCCCTACCTGGCTGCAACTCCTGTCCCTCAGATGACTTAGGTCATGCAAAGTGCGGCGCGCGTTTTTCCTTGGGAAAATGTAGAATAACTGTATTAGGGAATTTCCCTATCGAAATTGGCCGAACTGCATCTAATCTAAAGTGGGAGCCTCGCGGTCTTCGGTGTAACAGTGGGATCCGGGTTTCTTCAGGAGCTTCTTGGTGAATTCGACAGTAAAAACCGTGCTGTTCTGGGTGGGGATCGGGGTGTCTGCCCTTGTGTTGTGGACCGTGATTCAGCAGGGGCGCAACGGGCAGAAGGATGCAGACGTCAACTTCTCGCAGTTTATGACCGACGTGGATCAGGGCAAGGTGCATGAAGTCACGGTCGACGGCCAGCAAGTGCATGGGAAATTCGCCGACGGTTCCGCCTTCCATACCGTGGCTCCAGCGGCTTATCCCGACATGATCAAGGCGCTGCGCGACAAGAACGTCGTGGTGGTGATCAAAGACATCAACGGCGGAAGCTGGCCGTTGCAGTTGCTGGGGACCTGGGCTCCGCTGCTTCTGCTGGGCGCGTTGTGGTTTTTCATGATCCGGCAAATGCAGACGGGTGGCAACAAGGCGCTGTCGTTTGGCAAGAGCCGGGCGCGACTGCTCTCAATGCAGCAGAAAAAAGTCACGTTCAAAGACGTGGCCGGAGTCGAGGAAGCGAAGGAAGAACTGCGCGAGATTATCGAATTTCTGCGCGAGGCGCAGAAATTCCAGAAACTTGGCGGCAGGATTCCCAAGGGAGTGCTGCTGGTTGGGCCTCCGGGAACCGGCAAGACTTTATTGGCGCGGGCAGTTGCTGGCGAAGCGAACGTTCCTTTCTTTTCGATTTCCGGCTCGGATTTCGTGGAGATGTTTGTGGGCGTCGGCGCCAGCCGGGTGCGCGACCTGTTCGAGCAGGGTAAGAAGAACGCGCCCTGCATTATTTTCATCGACGAAATTGACGCGGTTGGAAGGCATCGCGGCGCGGGCCTGGGTGGCGGTCACGACGAGCGCGAGCAGACTTTGAACCAGTTGCTGGTGGAGATGGACGGGTTCGAGTCGAATGAAGGCGTGATTCTGATGGCGGCGACGAACCGGCCCGATGTGCTGGACCCGGCGTTGCTGCGACCGGGACGTTTTGACCGGCGCGTGGTGGTGAGCCGACCGGATGTGCGCGGGCGGGAAGAGATCTTGCGCGTACACACCCGCAAGATTCCTCTTGCCGAAGATGTCGATCTTTCTGTGTTGGCGCGCGGGACGCCCGGATTTTCCGGTGCGGACCTGGCCAACATGGTGAACGAGGCGGCGCTGGCTGCGGCGCGGCAGAATCGCAAAGCCGTGCTGATGTTCGACTTTGAAGTGGCCAAGGATAAAGTTTTGATGGGCGTGGAGCGCAAGTCGCTCATCCTGTCGGACGACGAAAAGAAAGTTACTGCCTATCACGAAGCTGGGCATGCTCTGGTGGCTGCGAAACTGCCGGGCTCGGACCCGGTGCACAAGGTCACGATTATTCCGCGCGGGATGGCGTTGGGCGTGACTATGCAGTTGCCGATCGACGACCGGCACAACTATACCCGGGAATATTTGAAGACCGACCTGGCGATTCTGATGGGTGGGCGGTTGGCTGAAGAGCTGTTCCTCAACCAGATGAGCACGGGCGCAGGGAACGACATTGAGCGGGCCACGGAAATGGCGCGCAAGATGGTTTGCGAGTGGGGCATGAGCGACCTCGGTCCGCTGACCTTCGGCAAGAAGGAAGAGCAGATATTCCTTGGCCGCGAGATCAGCCAGCACCGCGATTATAGCGAAGACACTGCAATCAAGATTGATGGCGAGGTTCGCAAGCTGGTGAACCAGGGGTACGAAACGGCGAAGAACATTCTGGAAGGCAACCGCGATACGCTGCAGAAGATTGCGGCAGCCTTGCTGGAGCGCGAAGTGCTGGATGCATCCGAAGTGCTGTTGCTGGTGGACGGCAAGGAACTGCCTCCGATGAAATCGCCTTCGAAGCCGGATGACGGCGTGCAACAGGTGTTGAAGCCGGAGCCGGGACGCGGGATCGTGAAGGGCGGAGAGAGTCCGGCGCGAGCCTGATACCAGTTCTCAGTTTAGGGGCGGCCTTGTGGCCGCCCTTGATTTTGTGCGCGGGAATTATCCGTTCACGATTTTCATCATGTATTCGGGATAGCGCTGGCCTGCGGCTGCGCCAGTGGGAAAGATTTCTTCGATGCGGCGCAGGTCTTCTTTCGTCAGCTTTACGTCAAGTGCGGCTACATTTTCTTCCAAATATTTGCGGCGCTTAGTGCCGGGGATGGGGACGATGTTCTTGTCCTGAGCGAGCACCCACGCCAGCGCCAACTGAGAAGGCTTGCAGCCTTTCTCTTTCGCGATTTGCTCGACCCGGCGCACGAGGTCGAGATTCCTCTGAAAGTTTTCGCCTTGAAAGCGCGGTGAGAATCGGCGGTAGTCGTCCTCCGGAAAATCTTCGAAACGCTTGAACTGGCCAGTGAGAAAGCCGCGGCCAAGCGGGCTGTAGGCCACGAAGCCGACTCCCAGTTCGCGGCACAGGGCCAGGAGTTCACCTTCCGGATCGCGGCTCCACAGCGAGTATTCGGTTTGCAGCGCGGTGATGGGATGGATTTTCACGGCGCGGCGCAGAGTTTGCGGCGAAGCTTCGGAGAGGCCGAGGTGGCGGATTTTCCCTTGCCGCATCAGTTCCGCCATTGCGCCGACAGTTTCCTCGATCGGAGTCGCGGGATCGACGCGGTGCTGGTAGTAAAGGTCGATAATATCGACGCCCAGGCGGCGCAGGCTGGCCTCACAGGAGCGACGTACGTAGTCAGGCTTGCCGCTGACGGCGCGCACTGCGGGGTTTGCGGGATCGCGAACGATTCCGAACTTCGTGGCCAGCACGACCTGATCGCGTTTGCCCTTGATCGCCCGGCCCACCAACTCTTCATTTATATATGGCCCGTAGACGTCGGCGGTGTCGAGGAAGTTGACGCCAAGTTCGAGCGCGCGGTGAATGGTGGCGATGGATTCACCATCATCACGTGGACCGTAAAACTCCGACATGCCCATGCAGCCGAGGCCGAGGGCTGAGACTTTGAGGCCGCTACGTCCGAGTTCGCGAAATTGCATGATTGCTCCTGACATAAGCAGAGAACTGGCATAAGAAAGATTAGCGAATCCTGCCTATACGGTTAAGAGATGCATCAACCCTGGTCTTCGATGGCGGGAATTTGTGAGTCGCTCCGTGGGGCCGAACATCTTTTATCTAGTGTAATAACCCCTCGATCGGCGGAATCCATGAGTGAAGTGCCTATCTGGTTTGAGCGAAAGTTCGAGTTTTCGTTTCCCCCGGAGCTGTTTCCGAATTTGCTGGTGCGTCTGCGCGGCATGCCGGCGCGGCTGGAAGAGTTGCTGCGCGGGTGTTCTCGGGAAATCCTGATCAGGAAACCGGGGGGGAAATGGTCGGCTCAGGAACACGCTGGACATTTGCTGGACCTCGAACCGCTATGGCTGGCGCGGGTGGAGGACTATGTGGCGGGCAGTTCCCAACTCACTGTGACAGATCTACAGAATCGGAAAACCGACGACGCCGACCACAATGTGCGTCCGCTGGAAGAGATTCTAGCTGGCTTCCGCGCCGCCAGAGCAAAGCTGCTGAACCGCGCCGGCGAACTGGATTCCGCGCTGTTTTCGCGGGCGATTCCACATCCCCGGCTGAAGACGCCGATGAGGCTGGTCGACCATTTGTATTTTGTCGCTGAACACGACGATCACCATCTGGCACGAATCTGGGAGCTTGTTACCGGATCATGATGAGAGGTTTGGTGCGCGCCACTACTTCACCAATTCGTACCGCCGATACTCCTGCCGCATTGAGCGACCGCAGAAGCTGCTCGGAATCTTCGGATGCAACGGAAATCAGCAGGCCGCCCGCTGTCTGAGGGTCGAAGAGAAGCGCTCGCAGGTCTTGGGGAACTCCATCCGCATAGTCGACCATGCATTCGGCGAACTCGCGGTTGTTGTTGAGGCCGCCGGGAATGTAGCCGGCGCGAATGCATTCGAGCGCGCCCGGGAGCGCCGAAATACTGTCCGCTTTCAAACTAAAAGACACGTCTGAGGCCAGTGCCATCTCGCGCGCGTGGCCGATCAGGCCGAAGCCGGTAACGTCGGTCATGCTTCGAATGCGAAACCTCCCGTGTTGAATTACTTCCGCGGCTTGCTTGTTCAACGTGGTCATCGATTCGACGGCGGCATCGATCCATGCGGGCTCCGCCTTGCCTTTTTTTATCGCTGTGGAAATCACTCCCGTGCCCAGCGCCTTGGTGAACAGGAGCGCGTCGCCCGGCTTCGCGCCGGCGTTGGCTAGAACTTTTTTCGGATCAATCAGTCCGGTGACGGAGTATCCAAACTTGGTTTCTTCGTCGCGGATGCTGTGGCCGCCGATCACGGTGCATCCCACTTCGATCATTTTCGAGAGGCCGCCGGCGAGGATGCGCTCAAGAATTTCCAGATCAGCTTTGTCAGGGAAGCAGACGAGCGCGAGCGAAGTGATCGGGCGGCCGCCCATGGCATAGATGTCGCTGAGAGCGTTGGTCGCGGCGATCTGGCCGAATGTGTAGGGGTCGTCGACGACCGGCGTAAAAAAATCGACCGTTTGCACCAGCGCCTGGTCGGGCGCGATTTGATACACTCCGGCGTCGTCGGCGTGGTCGAAGCCGACTAGAACGTTGGGGTCGTGTTGCCGGGCTAATTTCCCAAGCACCGTGTCCAGCGCCGCCGGACTCAGCTTGGACGCTCAACCCGCGGCTTTTACCGACTCCGTAAGGCGGAATGGTTTTGTTTCGGCCATGAAGTCATTGTACCGAGTTGCGAGTACCTGGCACCCAGTGGCGGGTCGATGCCATGAAGAGGAAGGGAGAAAGCGATGGAGACTGCTTACCTCACCGCGACATCCGTAACCTGGATCTCGGGATACTGATGGTTCCACTGCGCGGAGATGCTCTCGAACGTCAGGCGAAAAGTTTTGCTTTGACCGGGGCCTAGCGGGGAGACGCTGAAGTCGACCGCTTCGGGATAGGGGCCGGTGGTTTTCAGAACCTGCATTGGGATGTCGTCGCGCTGGGCGAGTTGTCCCATATCGTCTTTGAATAGGACTTCGACGATTACATGTGTGATGGTCTTGTCGCCTGCGTTGGCGATGGTCCCGTCGACGTAGCTGACGGTGGCTCCGACAAAGTTCTCGGCGGCGCTCATCTTGAAATCGGAGAGCTTGAGGCTGGCGGCGTAGGGAGGCGGTCCGGAAGCGGCTTTGGGCTGGCTACGAAGAAGAAATGCGAAGACGATAGCGACGACGATAACGACGGCCACTGCGATGGCTATGGTGCGCCGACTAGAATCAGGCTCTTCAGCTACTGGAGTTGGCTGGATCAGGCTGCCCATGCCAGTCGATTGTACTCTGGACGCTAGTTGCCGGTCTTTTCAGCTTCAGTCTTGAAGAAGGCAATCAGGAATAGCACGCCGAACAAAACGTCTATGCCGCCGAGTGCGAGATCTTGCGGATGCAGGCGATCCTGCAGAAAGAGCAAGAATAGGGTCGCGCCGTAGCCAAACTTCTCGAGCATGGATGGAATCATCATAGGGCGGAGAAGTACTGGATGTTTCGCGATGACGAAGAACACCAACTGGAAGGCAAGGCTTACGCTGACGAAGCCATAGTAAAACGCGGGATGGGTGATCGGCGGCGGATCATTCCGGCCGATCATATTGAAGATGAAAAACAGGGGCGTGAGCACCAAGACGCCCCAAATGCCGGCGATCCAGAATACGATCTTGGCGAATCTCATGGAACTCCTCGTCTATTCTCCGCCGACGGTGAGACTGTCGATGCGCAGGGTCGGCGAGGCGACGGAGCCGCGGAACTCGAGATCGCTGGCGATCTCAGAGATGTTGAAGAACATTTCTTTCAGGTTTCCGGCTACCGTAATTTCTTCGACGGGATAAGCGAACTCTCCGCCAGAGATCCACAGGCCGGAGGCACCGCGGGAATAATCGCCGGTTACCAGGTTCGCGCCGTGGCCGAGGAACTCGGTGACGTAGAGACCTTCCTTGATTTCTGAAATCATTTGCTTCGGCGTTCTGGCTCCCGGCTGCAGGAAGTAGTTGCCCGGGCCGATGCCCGGCGTTCCGGCTAGTCCGCGGGAAGCGTTGCCGGTGGTCTGGAGCCCCAGCTTCTTCGCGGTGTACGTATTCAGAAGGTAGGAGTTCAGCACGCCGTTTTCCACGACCACCGTCCGGCGCGTCGGAATGCCTTCGCCATCGAAGGGGCTGGTGCCGAAGCCGCCGGGGATGGTGCCGTCGTCGATGATGGTGACGTTGGGCCCAGCGATTTTCTGTCCCAGCTTACCGGCCAGAAATGAAGCGCCACGGTAGACGGAGTCGCCGTTTACGCCTTCGAAAATGTGTTCGAGGATCGACGTGGCGACCATGGGATCGAAGATGATCGGCACCTGCGCGGTTTTTGCTTTGCGCGCGCCCAGTCGGCGCAGCGTGCGTTCGGCCGCGACTTTGCCGACCTGCTCGGGGGATTCGAGTTTAGACAACATGCGTGCGACTGAGTACCAATAGTCGCGTTGCATGGCGCCCGCTTCGGTTTGCGCGATGGGAACGGCCGACACGGAGCAATAAGACCGGCGGTATTCGCCGACGAAGCCGTGCGAGTTGGCTAGAACCTTGTGGCCGGTCGCGGCGTCGAACGATCCGCCTTCAGAATTCTTGATGCGCGGGTCGAAATCAAGAGCGGCTTTCTCGGCGCGGCGGGCGTAGTCGATGCGCTCGGGGCCGGGGAGGGAATAAACATCTTCGTGGTAGAGATCGAGATCGCCGGTGAGCGAGCCAAGTTGCGAAGCTTCGGGGATGCCGCCGAACGGGTCTTCTGAGGTGATCTTCGAAAGCTCCAGCGCTGACTTCACCATGCGATCGAGGCTTTCACGGGAGAAATCGCTGGAGTAGGTGCTGGCGGCGCGCTGGCCATTGAAGACGCGCACGCCGATGGATCGCGATCCGGACTCTTTGAGAGTCTCGACCTGGCCGAGGCGGACTAACGTAGAGAATTCGTCGCCTTCGCGGACTACGCATTCGGCAGCCGTTGCGCCACCATTCATGGCGCGGCGGACGATGTCCTGTGCGAGTTCTCGGAGGTCAGTTTCGAGTTTCGGATTTTCTAATTGGACTTGCGACATAAACGCCTTGAGCAAACAAGATAACAGCGGAAGCAGATTCCTCACCGGGCCTTGCCCGGTTCGGAATGACAAGACTTATGAATCCGCGCCGATCCGTGTTAATCCGTGGCAAAAGTCTTATTGCATGAAGCCGCCGGGATCTTTCTTGGCGGTGCCGCCGACGGTCAGTCGATCGATCTTGATGGTAGGAATGCCCACGCCTACCGGCACTGCTTGTCCGTCTTTACCGCAGGTGCCGACGCCTTCGTCTAGTTTCAGATCGTTGCCCACCATCGAGACTCGGGTCAGAACATCGGGGCCGTTGCCGATCAGCGTTGCGCCCTTGATGGGCGCGGTAATCTGGCCGTTTTCGATCATATAGGCTTCCGAGGCTCCGAAGACGAACTTGCCGTTGGTGATGTCGACCTGGCCTCCGCCGAAGTTTACGGCGTAGATGCCGCGCTTCACCGAGCGAATAATGTCTTCGGGATTGTCCTGACCGGCCAGCATGTAGGTATTGGTCATGCGTGGCATGGGGATATGCTCGTAACTTTCGCGCCGACCGTTGCCGGTGTCGGCGATGCCCATCAGGCGCGCCGAGAGCTTGTCGCTCAGGTAGCCCTTCAGGATTCCTTTTTCGATCAGCACGGTTTCCTGCGTGGGCTCGCCTTCGTCATCTACATTCAAAGATCCGCGGCGCCAGGGCATCGTTCCGTTGTCGATTACCGTGCAGCCTTCGCTGGCTACGCGCTTGCCGATCAGACCGGCGAAGGCAGAAGTTTTCTTGCGGTTGAAATCGGCTTCCAGGCCGTGACCGACCGCTTCGTGCAGCAAAACGCCGGGCCATCCCGGGCCGAGAACTACTTCCATCTCGCCGGCGGGAGCTTCGCGCGCGTCGAGTTGGAGAATTGCCTGCCGGGCGGCTTCTCGGGCGAAGAACTCCGGATTCTTGTCCCCGAAGAAGAAGTCGAGGGCGACGCGGCCACCGCCGCCGGAACCTCCGCGAGCGGAATTATTTTCGGTCTTGGCGATGCATGACACGTTCATGCGGGCCAGCGGCTGGGAATCTTCGGCGAAGGTTCCATCAGAAGCGACAACCAGAATGTTCCGCAGTTCGTCGCCATAGCTGGCGCGGACTTCCTGGATGCGCGGATCGTAGGCGCGCGCAGCTTTATCGGCTCGCATCACCAGTTCAACCTTGGCGGTGATTTCGGCGTCGACCGAGGGCAGAGTCACCGGATACAGGCTGCGAGCCGCGGCCTGCTGGAATCCAGCCACACGCGTTTTCGCCGGAGCGCTGGCGATGAGAGCCGCGGTGCGCGCGGCGTGCAGGATGCGGCTGGCAGAAAGATCGTCTGTGTAGGCGTAACCGGTGCGCTCGCCGGAAACCACGCGCACGCCGCAGCCGGCGGATATTCCCTGAGAGGCTGACTTCACCATCGACTCATCCACCATCAGCGAGGTGGAAGAGAGATACTCAAAATAAAGGTCGGCATAGTCGCCGCCGGCGGAGAGCGCGGCCGCAAGGTAGTGTTCCAGGTCGTTTTCGGTGACCCCGTAGTGATCGAAGAAGAAGCGCTGCTTATCGGCGAGAGATGGTTTGATCAAACTTTTGTCCACTCGAATTAGATGCCGCCGGGCTGCGGGCAGACTCAGTTGGGCGGGACGTACTGGTCAACCCAGTCATTATCCCACATTGAACAAAGGCGGGCGGGCGGAACATCCACAGCAAAAGTGTGACGATGGTCACATGTCACAGACGGGCGACCTGCCGGGGATCGAGGATGAAGATTAGAGAATGCCAAAGGATCAATGCGCGTGCCGACGGTGACTCCGCAAGCTCTGACTCGTACGGTGCAGGACTTTCTCAGCGAGGCTGCGGGCGCCGTGGTGCTGGAAAACGGCGCTGTGGCGTTTGATCTGGCGCAATCCAAGTACTCGATTTCTGGCGAGTACAACCGTTGCCTGCTGCATCTGTGGTCGGCGGAGCGGAACGCCGTTCGTCGGGTGCTGGACGCTGAAGTGAAAAACGGCACGCTGCGGCTTGCGGTGCAGCGGCTGGGGCAGGCTCGGCCGTCGAGGCTGGAGATTTGCCGCGAGCGCGACCGGCGGTCGCCCACGGCGCGGCGAGCCTGCCGGGCTGCGTATGAGCACAAGCTGCGCAGGACTTTGGAACGGCATTTTCCTGATTTCAAGATCGCCCGGCTGACGACGGGCGCGGATCTGGAGAAATCCTTTGGACCCATCTACACGCGCGGGCTTCTGCGGCAAGGGCGAACCGCGTTTGCCTTGCTGGGGGTGAATGCGCACGAGACGCAGGCTTCTATCGATGCGGCGCTGACGTTCGGCATTCTGTGGCTCGATGTTTGCCGGCGGGCGCAGGCCGCAAATGTTCTGGTCGA
Source organism: Candidatus Sulfotelmatobacter sp. (assembly GCA_049280095.1). Classification (GTDB taxonomy): domain Bacteria; phylum Acidobacteriota; class Terriglobia; order Terriglobales; family Acidobacteriaceae; genus Sulfotelmatobacter. The sequence continues at coordinate 32,116 of JBAPPL010000007.1, forward strand.
GGGGTTGAAGATGTTTGTTCCGGCTGGAACGCCCGCTCTGGTGCGGGAACGGATGGCGAACCTGCACCGGGATGCGGCCAAGTGGCGGTTGTTTGAGTTGGATGAGCGGCATGACGCGCTGGTGGAAATCGACTGCGCAGACCGCGGCAATGTGGCCACTCGGCTGGTGCATGCTGCAGACGACGCGGCGGCGCGCGAGCGCTTCAAAGATTCGATTGCACGGGTGCAGCAGGTTCTGCCGAATTGCGAAATCAGCGTGCTGTCGGCTGCGGAAATTGCTTTCCGTTGGCGCGGGCTGGAGTTTGCGCAGGCGCGGCTGGGCGGCATTCCAGGATCTTTTCGCAGTACCGAAGAGATCGTGTTCGGCGTGGGTGCGGAGGAGCGGATTCTCGACGGAAGTAACGAAGCTGCGTTCACAGAGTTGGCGCACTGTTTGCGCGATACGCGCCATCCTTATGGACCGCGTCAACATCCGTTGTGGCGGCTGCGTCCGGAGAGATGGCTGGAATCGTTGGTGGCAGGAGATGTGAGCGTGGTGGATGATCGGCTGGAGCCGTCGTGCCGGTATTCGCAGGTTCCGGCGTTTTCTGGCGCCGACCGAGCCATGATCGATGTGCTCGCGACGACACGCGCGGGGCGGCTGGCGGTGGTGGAGCTGAAAGCGGATGAGGATATCCACCTGCCGCTGCAGGGGCTGGATTACTGGTCGCGCGTGGAATGGCATCACTCTCGGGGCGAATTTCCCCGCTTTGGATATTTCGAAGGCCGCGAGTTGTCGAGCGAGAAACCGCTGCTGTTTCTGGTGGCTCCGGCGTTGCATGTGCATCCGGCCACGGATACCTTACTTCGCTATCTTTCACCCGAGATTGAATGGGAGTTCGTGGGCATTGACGAGCGCTGGCGGGAGGGAGTAAAGGTTGTGTTCCGCAAGCGGCCGGAGCGGAATACCAAACGTGAATCTGAATTACTCAACTGCGCAGCCAGTTGAACTGCTAACGGGTGGCGGCGACCTCCAACCAGCCTCCTCTTCATCCCTTCCACGCCCCGAGCAAGCGGCGCACATCGACTAACTGGCCCAGATGGTAGGCGTTGTGATCGGCCAGGAGCAAGGCTTCCCGCAGAATGGTTTGGCCGTCGCCCCACGGAATGCGGGCATAGAGATCGGTCTTGGGATTTGCCACCAGATCCTGCATCGACTTCAGATCCTTGCGGAATTGCTGAACGCTTTTGTTCCATGCCGCTGAGGTTGGAGGAGCTTCCGTCTTCGGCCAATAGCCCTTGGGCCATTCGGGAGAAGTGTGTTTGGAGTTGCGGCTGAACTCGAGGATGTCCCACTGCGCCAGGCGAAGATGATCGAGCAGCATCCAGGCGGAGTGCGGAAGCCCGTTGGGCTTGGTGCCGCGCAAATCCTCCGGCCAGTTTTTCACCACGTCATCGAAGCGCGCGTGGGCGCCGCCACCGTTAAGAAGGTAGAGCAGGTGCTCGCGGAGTTGTTTGCTGTTTGGATCCTGGATCGCCATTGGGTCTCCTCCATCTCTGCCTGCTGTTAAGGAAATCTAACTCGGACCAAAACATGCTTGTCATCCAGAGCGAAGCGAGGGATCTTGGTTCTTGCGTGGAGCATCGATACTACCGCCGCCGGCAACACCAAGGTCCCTCGCTTTGATCGGGATGACAGTCGTCGATGAGCTTAGGGCACGCCTGAAGGTATCCCCTGATCATCGCTCGTCGGTCGCTTGGAGGGGTCTGCCTCCGGTACCTCGCCTCTTAAGACGCGGCCGATGCCGCGCACGATTCGGCGCATGGGGAATATTCCTTTGTCGTCGGCAAGAAATATTTCTCCGACGCGGTGGCCGCGGTAGAACCACCGCTTCACCAGCGCCAGGTGTTCCATGGTTTCTAGCACGGGCCGGACTTTTGCCGGCTGGAACGAATCGAGAACTGCTTGCACCCGCGATTCCATGGATTGCGATTTTGTGTGCTCGACGGCTTGGATCGGAAACGACACTGGACCCGAGACTGCGCCACCATCCACGCGAAAGAATGTAACGGAATCGTTTGCGTGGCTGGGTTGGACGATCAGCGCCGAAACGCGGTCGAGGCGGCGAACGATTTCAGGAAACTGGCTCAGCACCGGCTTCAGTTTTTCCAGGCGAACATGAATGGCGGCGGCTTCTTCAAATTGGAGACTGGCCGATGCGGCGTCGCGTTGGGCTGAGAACTCGCGGGTGAGGGATTCTCCACCGGAATCGAAATAGGCTTGCACGCGGTTTACCTCGGCGGAATATTGTTCATCGGTGCAGCCTTTGAAACACGGAGCTAGACACATCTTCATTTCGGAATAGATGCAGCCAGGGAATTTAGGATCGGGATTCAGGTCGTCGACGCAGCGGCGCATCTTGAAGAAGTCGAGCGAGTCGTTCATGAACTTTTCAGCCGCGGTGCGGGACTGGAATGGGCCGTAGTAAAGATTACGGCTCGCGAGGCGACCTAAACGCGTGGTGATCGACGCGCGGGGATATTCGTTTTCGAGATGCAGCTTGACCAGTGTCGCGAAGCGGAAGCGTATGCGATGGGCGTAGGTCTTTGGAAAGGCTTCGCGCAGGACTCGGTAGAGCAGGAAGCCGGATTCGAAGTCGGAACCGGCGCGGGCGTACTCAATGGAACGGACGCGATCGCGCAGATTTAACTTCTTGCTGCGCTCCTCGACCGGTCCAAGCAGGCGTTGCAGACGGCGGCGGAGATTCGCGGTCTTGCTGACGTAAGGGTCGGCTGGTGCGTCTTTGCCGCGCAGCAGGAATACGGCTGGCGCCGCGGGGATGGCAGAGAAGATCTCAGCGTCACGTTCGGGGGCGAACTCCAGGCGCTCGGTCAGCACGAAATCATTTTAGTGCGGATTCGTCAACGAGACATCTTCCACCCGCCCTTCGGATCACATCCCTCCGTGGAACCTGCCGAAATAGTGGGCAAGGTTCAGCGACATGATAAATATGCCCGCTGCAAGCGCGAGCACGTGCGGCGTCTTGCGCAGATCGAAGCTGCCGACGCGACAGACGAGCAAGTAGGCGACGGCGAGATTGAACAGGCCCCACACGACGTTGACCATCGAGGAGGACAAGCCGACGCCCGGTGGCGATGCGAAGGGGCTTTGGAAAGCGTGACCGGAAATTCCATTGCCGAAGTGGGGCAGAGCGTTCGCCAGGAATATTCCCCCAAAGAAATAAGCGACATAGTGGTACCAGCGCATGGTTGCTCCCTTCTGGCTGAAGACTGTTCCCCCAGAAGATCGTGTCGTAGTTCTACGTTGGACTAGCGGAAGCTGGCGTTGCGCAACTTCTGGCGGAAGTCCTCGCCTTCCATCTTGATGATGCGGCACATCTCGTGCAGGCGGGAGCGCATACGTTCTCCGATGCGGTCCCCGAGAGTTTCTGCGCGGGAGGCCGCTCGCGCCGAAGAAACCGAACCAGTTGCGCCAGCCGCGGGTTGATCTTCAAAATTTGTCGTGATGATCGTGGTGCGATTGTCGTTGTAACGCGTGTTCAGAATGAGGCTCACGGTGTCCCAAACCCACTCCGTGGGCTTGACCGCCCCAAGTTCGTCGAGAATCAGAACGTCGGTTTCAAAGACTGGACGCAGAACATCCAATTCCGTGGTCTGAACTGCAGCATTGTATGAATTCTGGATTTCCTTCAGCAGTTCGCGATAGTCGTAGAAGAGGCAGGAAATGCCCTTGTCGAGGATGAGTTCCTTAGTGATGCCAACTGCCAGATGAGTCTTGCCGGTGCCGATTTGTCCGATGATCAAGAGTCCCATGCCATCGCGCGGATCATACTCTTGCGCAAACCTCGAGGCGGAGAGGTGGGCAAACGCGAGCGAGGGATGGGCGCCTGGAAAATCCGTAGTGTAACTGGCTAGTTCACAGTGCTCGTATCGCTTGGGGATGCGGGCCGCGATCAGCAGCGTCTGCGCTCGCGCCCGCAGCCGGCAGTCACAGCGCGTGACTCGCCGGTCTTTATTGCTATTGTTGTTGCTCGCGTCTTTGGGCTCGGCAAGACTGGAGGAAAGCGACTTCCAACCCGTGCCTTGGCATAGCGGGCAAACCTCTGCTTCCGTCCTGGCCAACTTCAATCCTGTTTCTGCGATGCTTCTCAAATCGTCCTTCTTAACTTCGAATCTTTTCTAAACTGTACCAGTTGACTCTGCACCCGGGGGGAGCTTCCCGCAAGTGCGAAACCGCAGACGCCTGTGTACAACCTGTGAAGGTGCGGCCGGGGCTGTGGAGGGCAGAGGAAAAACCGCTCCCAGCCTAGATTTTGCGGGCTTGCGGGGATTGATGACCGTTTTTCCACCGCTCTCGCCAGCCCGAACCCCGCCCCCTTAGCCCCGATCCGGGACATGGGGGTGCGAAACAGGCTTCGGGCGCGGATTTTCACAGTTGACATTCTCTGTGGAGAGAGGAGAATACCAGCCGTCAGGTTTCCCAACTCAGCCACAAGCTTTTGTCCTCCCGGTATCGGCTGGGTATGCAAAATAAAGAGACCTGCGAGGAGAAACTATGAATAAAGCCGATCTGGTTGACAAGATCGCGGGCGCTTGCGAAATCAGCAAGGCGCAGGCTGCAACTGCGATTGATACCGCGGTGAGCAGCATTACAGGAGCATTGCGCAAAGGGGATCGAGTAGCTTTGATAGGTTTCGGCACCTTCTCGGTTTCGCAGAGAAAGGCGCGGAACGGGCGCAATCCGCAAACCGGCGCCACTATCAAGATCGCTGCCCGCAAGGTCGCGAAGTTTACCCCCGGGGCCGAACTGAAGAAAACCGTCAACAAGAAGTAGCGAAAACAGAAGTCGCGAAAGCGAGAGTCTTACATCCACGAAAACGGCAGGGGGTCGGCCCTGCCGTTTTCGCTGCCCGATCTTCACTACCCAGTGCCCAGTACCTGGTACCCAGAATTGCGGTCGGGAGTGGGAGCTGAGTTCTGGGCACTAGGTACTCGGTACTAGCATGATTGCCCATCTCCGCGGAAAACTGCTGGCCAAGCATCCCAATCAAATCATTGTGGAGACAGGCGGTGTCGGCTATGAAGTGAACATCAGCGTGCCGACCTTTTCTGAATTGCCGGCCAGCGGTTCCGAAGTCGCATTGCACATTCACACTCACGTGCGCGAAGAGGTGATTGCACTGTATGGATTTCTTCGTCCCGCCGAGAAGCAGTTGTTCGAAAAGCTCATGACCGTGAGCGGTATTGGGGCGAAGCTTGCCATTACAATCCTGAGCGGGATGGCGGCGGACGAAATGGCGGGCGCGATTCGCGGCAATGATGTGGCTCGCCTGACCAGGATTCCGGGCATCGGCAAGAAAACGGCGGAGCGCATGGTGCTGGAACTGCGAGACAAGCTGCCGGCGGCGGGAGCTTCGGCGCCGACTGCGGCTACGCTGAACGCGACCGAAGAAGATGTCTTATCTGCTCTGGTGAACCTGGGCTATCAGCGGGCCGCAGCAGAGAAGGCGCTGGCGGTGGTCAAGAGCGGTATCGGGAAGAGCGACACGGCAGGATCATTCGATTGTTTGTTCCGCGAAACACTGACCAGCCTCTCGAAATAGCGGTCGGGCCCAGCCCAGGGCAGTAAGACTTTCCAGGCGCTTCTGTGGCTGGCACCCATCCCACTGGCCTTACAGAAAATCATATTGTTATTCAACAAAGCGGAGCTTTCTCCTGTCGGAACTGTCGTAAGTCAAACAAACATAACAGTTTCAAACATGTAAGTGTTTGGAACGACAGTTGCACTCTGGTGTGCGCGAGTCTCTGGTGTGAATTCTGAGTCTCCCTTCAGTTGGTTTTGATAGCTGTTTGAAAGATATGCATCATTTGGGGCGTGTTGGTTGACAGCAATTTTCGAAGTTTTCGCAAAGATTAAAGAGCGGAACAGTTTCTGTAGTCTCCCGTCGTTCGTCTCTCGGTCAGTCGTGAACGTTCAATCTCTCGGTAGGAGGAAGTAGCAATGGACACGCGCAGCGTAAAGTTGGTTCTGGTTCTCCTGTTGGTGGTTTGTATGGGGGGTACTCTGCCCCTGTGGTCACAATCAGCCTCTTCGGGCACGGTTTCCGGCTCAGTGACTGACCAGTCGAATGCGGTGGTGGCGGGCGCCGCGATTACGCTGACCGATATCGCAACCAATATCTCGCGCACTGCGAATTCGAACGCGACCGGGCGCTACTTCTTCGCCGACGTTACCCCGGGCACCTACAGTCTCACTGTCGCCAAGGCCGGGTTTGCCACGACAAAGACCGAGAACCAGATCGTGCAGGTCGGAGTCAATCTCACGGCCAATTTGTCCTTGCAGGTGGGCGGCGCGAACGTCGTTGTCGAGGTCTCCTCCGTCGGCAATGAGTTGCAGACCATGAACGCGACCGTGGGCAACACGATCAACAGCGTCACCATCGACAACCTGCCAAGTCTCGGCCGCGACGTCAGCACGTTCGTCGAATTGCAGCCGGGCGTAGGTCCAGATGGAAGTGTCGGCGGTGCGGTTCTTGACCAGAACTACTTCTCGCTCGATGGCGGCAATAACACCAACGACATGGACGGCAGCATGAACGTCTACACCACCAGCTATGCTGGCGATCCAACTGGTGGCGTGGCTACTCAGAATAACCTGGGAGCAGGTTCAGGTGGTCCGACGGGCGTGATCCCGACTCCGCAGGACAGCGTCGAGGAATTCAAGGTAAATACTGCCGGCCAGACGGCTGACTTTAACAGTTCTGCCGGTGCCGAAGTGAAGATTGTCACCAAGCGCGGAACCAATGCCTGGCACGGCACGGGTTACGAATATTACAAGGATAACAACTGGTCGTCCCAGAGCTGGCAGAATGACTATAACCACATTGCACTTCCCAGCTTCCATTACAGCCGCTATGGTGGAGCGATTGGTGGTCCGATCATCCCGAAGGAGATTCTCGGCGGGAAGACTTATTTTTTCTTTAATTACGAGGGCTTCAACTTCCCTCAATCGATCACCGTTGCCAGGAACGTTCCATCTCCCGCATTGCAGCAGGGGTTGATTCTGGACAGTTCGACCGGGGCAGTGGATTACAACCTGAATAACGCCGCGGTAACCTACAACGGCGTGCCCGTCCCGGCCAATTACGGCTGCGCGGGGACTGTCGCGCACCCGAATCCGGGCGGCCTCTGCGATCCGCTTGGAGTTGGACTCAATCCCTTAGTCTCACAGATTTGGAGCACATACGAGCCGGCGTCGAATGCAGCCTGCGGTCAAACGCTTTGCGACGGAGCGAATGTGCTGGGGTTCTCTGGCAACATCGGCGTCCCAACCACCAGCAAGTTCGTTGCTACGCGCCTGGATCACGATTTTTCACCCAAATGGCATTTCAATGCCACCTATCATTTCTTCAAACTAACGGACTCTACGACTGACCAGGTTGATATCGGAGGCTTCTTCCCCACTGACACGAAGGGCGTGCCAGCGTCCTTGTCCAAGGATCCGGCCGAGCCACAGATGTTTGCAGTGGGTCTGACCACCAACATCACCTCTAACACCACCAATGACTTCCATTACAGCTTCCTGCGTAACTTCTGGCAATGGATCCGCCAAGGGGATACTCCGCAAGTGGCCGGACTGGGCGGGGCGATTGAGATTATGAGCGGCCAAACGCAGGGCGCGGCTAACGATCTCGGGCCCTACAACGTAAACACCCAGCAGACCCGCACCCGCTATTGGGATGGGCACGATCAGATGGTACGCGATGACATTTCAAACCTGAAAGGCAACCACCTGCTCCAGTTTGGCGCAACCTATCAGCACAACTGGAACCAGCATCAACGCACCGATAATGGCGGCGGAATCAACTACGCTCCTGTCTATGCGCTTGGCGTGGGTTTGAGCGGATCTGGGCTTGCTAGCGACGTATATCCCTGCGGAGGGTTTGGTAACGCGGGAGCGGCCACTTCGGTGGCCAACTGCGGTGCTCTCACCGCCGGGGCGCTGGGCATCGTTTCCATCTCGCAGATCGCGTATACCCGAGCTGGAGCAAGCCTCTCCCTGAATCCTCCGCTGACTCCGGCGGAAGACACGCTCACGATTCCTTATTTCAACTCCTATTTCAGCGACACTTGGCATCTGAAGCCAACGTTTACCCTTACCTACGGTTTGGGCTGGACCCTGGAACAGCCTCCGACCGAAGCGACGGGCAAACAGGATGTCCTGGTGGATGCGAACGACACGCCGGTTTCGATGACTGGCTATCTGGCGCAGCGCAAAGCCGCGGCGCTAATCGGCCAAGTCTACAATCCTACGCTCGGCTTTGCCCTGGTACATAACGTTGGGGACGGTTCGGGGCGGGTGTATGACCCGTACTATGGCGAATTCAGCCCGCGTATTGCCGTGGCCTGGAGCCCACACTTCGATGCTGATTCGCCGATGGGTAGAATCTTCGGCCATGAAGATACCGTGATCCGCGGCGGCTATGGCCGCATCTACGGTCGCTTGAATGGTGTGGATCAGGCGCTGGTACCACTGCTCGGTGTGGGACCCATCCAGCCTGTGCAGTGCGCCAATAACTTGGCTAACGGTTCGTGCCCGTCTGGTGCCGTAACGGCGAACCCTGCGACAGCTTTCCGGATTGGAGCCACAGAAAATGGCTTGATCGCGCCGCTCCAGACTGCGTTGAACCTGATACCCAGTGCGACTCTGCCGCAACCGCTCTTTCCCGGGATCGGTGGCCAAACACCGGGTAGTGCCAGCGAGGCATTGGATCCGCATTTCCGTCCCAACGTGTCCGACTCCTTCAACTTCACGGTTCAGCGCCAGTTGACTCACAGAGTCACGTTGGAATTCGGCTACATCGGACGCAGAATCACCCATGAGTACCAGCCCATTAATCTCAATGCGGTACCTTACATGATGACGCTGGGCGGGCAGCAGTTCAAGCAAGCCTATGCCAACCTAGTGCTGCAATACTGCAGCGGCCTAGCGGGTCTGGCTGGCGGCGGTTGCGGCGGCTCTGCCCTGCCCACCCCAGGCCCAGGACCCCTTCCGGCCAGCAGCATCACGGCGCAGCCTTTCTTCGAGGCGGCGCTGGGCGGTCCCACTTCTGCATACTGCAGCACCGCTGTCGGCGGGGTCACTCCGACAAACTGCACCCAGGCCGTGGTGCTGCATGAAGGCCCAAATCTCGCCAACGCTCAAGTATGGAGCATCTGGAGCGACTTGGATGGTGGCCCAATGCAGACCATCGCGAGCGGCGGCCAGGGGGGCGTTCTTTCTGGACCCACCATGCTGAACAACTCTGGCCAGTTCTCGTCTGGCGTTGCAAGTAACGGCAGCATCGGTTACGGCAACTACAACGCAGGCTTCGCCTCCGTCAAAATGGCGGACTGGAGAGGTTTGACTATGCAGTCGAACTTCACCTGGTCCAAGGCGTTGGGAACCGGAGGCGTTGTCCAGGCTTCCAGCGAAATCACCCCGGATGATCCGTTCAATTTGGGGACGACTTACGGCTATCAGGATTACGACCGCAAGTTCGTCTATAACGCCTTCTTCGTCTATCAGCTACCTTTCTATAAGGGGCAGCATGGATTGATGGGACGGGCCCTGGGCGGCTGGTCCTTCGCGTCGGTGTTCACGGCTGGAAGCGCTGAGCCGGTCGAGATTTTCACCACGACTGGAGATGGCCAGGAGTACGGAGCAGGAGACAACATCAACTTCTTCGGCAACGAAAACGCGGTTCAGATAGCGCCTATCAAGTCGGGTCATGCTTATTACAACAGCCCCTCCGGCGCATTGCCGGTCAATTTGTTCAAGCAGGGCATATCGGCCATTACCGATTTCCGCAATCCGATTCTGGGTATTGACAACAAGGATGGCGGAAACGGCAATTTCTTTGGTCTGCCCTACTGGAACATGGACTTCAGCGTCCGGAAGAACGTTCAGCTGGCCGAAGGTATCAGTATGGAATTCCAAGGTGTCTTCGCTAACGTGCTCAACCATAACCAGTGGCTGGATCCGGTGGGCGGGAACGCCATGGGGCTATTCGGCGCTTCCACGTTCGGCGCTCTAGGTGGCTCGGCGCAGGAACAGCCCGGCGGCGACCGGCAGATCGAAATCGGCGCCCGCGTTCGCTTCTAACTTCGTAACGGTTCCTCACCTCCGGCCGCACCCTCGGGTGCGGCCGTTATTTTTTCCTGCGGTGCCGCGCTTACTTGCCGATACAGAACGTGCAGAAGATCAGGTTGAGGATGTCGTCAGTGGTGGTGGCGCCGGTGATGGCGTCCAGGGGGCGGAGGGCGCTGTAGAGATCGAGCAACAGCATTTCGTGCGGGACTTTCGTGGTTACGGCGCCAGCAGCGGCGTCGATTGCGGCGATTGATTCCTGTACGAGGCTCTGATGGCGGATGTTGGTGAGGAATCCGGCTTCGGCCTGGGCTCCGGTTTCGCCGCCGATGTGGTGCAGGATTTCGGCGCGCAGCTCGGTAATGCCCTCGCCGGTGAGAGCCGAGGCGTAGAGCAACGGCGGGGCGTGAAAGGCGATTCCCAGATCGCATTTGTTGCCGACTACGATTGCTGGGCGGCCTTCCGCATGCCGCAGCAACTCGTGATCCTCGGAGTTCTCCGGCTGGGATGCGTCGAGCACGACCAACACCAAATCGGCGTCGGCTAGCGCTTCCATGCTTTTGCGGATGCCGATGGATTCGGCTTCGTCGAGAGCCTGCCGGATTCCGGCGGTGTCGACGAGTTGGATTGGAATACCGCCGAGGGCTACCGTTTCGCTGACCAGATCGCGCGTGGTGCCGGGAGTTGCGGTGACGATGGCGCGTTCGCGCTCGACCAGGCGGTTGAACAGGCTGGACTTGCCGACGTTCGGGCGGCCAACGATAGCGAGAGTCAGTCCCTGGTGGACGATCTTGCCGTAAGCAAAGCTCGCGGCAAGCTGATCGAGCGGTTCGCGAACGGCGGCGATGCGTTCGAGAATGGTTGAGTCGGGCTGGACGGACACATCGTCTTCAGCGAAGTCGATGCCCGCTTCGAGGACGGCGATTAGCTCGACGAGCTTCTGCTTGATCGGCTGCAGACGCCGGGAGAGAGCGCCTTCAAGCTGCTGCGCGGCGACCTTCGCCTGGAAGAGCGTCTGCGAGTCGATGAGATCGCGGACCGCTTCGGCTTGAGTGAGATCGATGCGGCCGTTGAGGAAGGCGCGCATGGTGAACTCTCCGGGCTCGGCGAGGCGGGCTCCGGCGGCAACGCAGAGCTCAACGATGTGCCGGAGCACGACCGGTGAGCCGTGGGCGGCAATCTCGATGATGTCGTCGGTGGTGTAGGAATGGGGCTTGGCGAAGTAAGTGACCACGACCTCGTCGATGCGAGAGTTGAGAGCCGAGCTTTGCTCGGCTGGACAGCCGAGGGCGGCTGTCCCCACATGTTCCTGGTGTGGCTCCACCAGCTCGCCAATGACGGCTCGTCCCGCCTCTAGATCATGCTTGAGCCGCAGCATCGGTCTTGCGATTTCGCACGCCTGCGGCCCGGCGATGCGGACTACTCCAATGCCGCCGCGCCCCGGCGCCGTGGCGATGGCGACGATCGTGTCGTCGAGGTTCACCGGGCGATTGTAGCCGGTGACGCCACCACTTTTTCAATCTCCGTTTTCAGCTGACCATAGGGCAGCGCGCCGGGATGATACAAGGCGATCTTGCCGGCCCGGTCGAGCAGCACCAGCGTGGGCGTGGTCGAGGCTCCGTACACATCGAAGTTGTGCTTGCTGATGGGGACGGGCATGTCAAGCAGTCCGGAGTAGAAGCGGTGACGGACCGCGTCGATGTAGGCGAGTTCGTCGCTGGGCGCAGCGTGCTCGACTTGCGCGGTATAGCCATACAGCTGCGTGGGGCCGAGGACAGTCAATCCCTTGGGCGCGAACTCGCTGCGCAGTTGCGTGATGATAGGAGCTTCCGCTTTGCAGTCTGCACACCAGTGCGCCCAGAAGAAAAGCAGCACGGGAGAACCTTTCAGCTGGGCGAGCGCAGGGGGCTTTGAGCCGAGAAACTGCCCCTCCCGAAGCGCGGGCGCGGGTTTTCCTTCGAAGGAGAGCAGGTTCAGGTTTTTCTGCAGGCGGGCGCGAATCGAGGTGCTGCCATAGGTGCGCAGCGCAGTCTGTAGAACTGCGATTGCATGAGTGTGCTGGCCTCGAGCTGCTAATACCTGCGACTGCACCTCGATGGCGGCACCGAGAGCGAGCGGCAGATGCGGTTCGGCATCGAGCGGACGCTGCTTCAGTTGATCGAGTGCGAGGGCGCTGGTTTGTTTGGCGTAGGCCGCCGCTTGATCGTAGTTGTGCGCGTCGAGGGCGGCGCGAGCCATCCAAGAGTAGGCCTCGACGTATTCGGGCGTGACGCCGTTTCTGGTGCGGTAGGAATTTAGATAAGAGTCAGCAGCGCTGAAATTATCCTGGGCAAGGATAGTGCGCACATTTTCGACAATCCCCGCCCAGGCTGGAGTCACGAGTGCGATCAGAATCAGAAGCTTGCGGAAACCCATTTGTCTAATTATCAACCCCCGGTCATTCTCTAGTCTGATCATGTATCTTTTGTGGCCTGAATGGCAAATCCCGTAGCCTTGGGTAATCGCCTGGATGCTCTGTAAGATACTGATACAACAGGTACTTACATCTAAGGTTGACGAAATATTCTAGCTTTTTCTCGGCGTCTCCCTTACAATTTATTTGCGTTTGACTTTTAGATTTCTTTCGCAGTATCCAGTTTCTCCGCCAACCAGCGCGTGACCTGCCTGCAGAAGAAGCCTTCCAAAGTTTCAGCGCTACATCAAAGAAAAAGGAACAAAGCAACACCATGGAAACAGGAACAGTGAAGTGGTTTAACGACGCCAAGGGTTACGGTTTCATCAGCCGCCAGAACGGTGAAGATGTATTCGTACATTTCTCCGCCATTCAGGCGAGCGGCTTCCGCAGCCTTCAGGAAGGGCAGCAGGTGCAGTTTGACGTGGTCAAGGGCCCCAAGGGCTGGCAAGCCGAGAACGTGAAGGGTGCATAAACCACTTCGTTAACAATCCGGAAAGAGGGCGGCCAGAGATGGCCGCCTTTTTTAGTTTGCGGGAGAATTGAGATTACTGCCTTTGATTGCGAATCAGCACGACGTCAGAATCGTTGTGACCGCGCACCAGCGCCAGTTCGCTCCCGTCAAACGACCAGTGGAAGTCGAAGATGTGTTCCGACTTGAACGAGGTAAGCTGTTTTCCGGGTGAGCCATCCAAGGGCTGCTGCCACAGGTTGTCGATCCCGTTCTCGCGGACGGCGTAAACCACCCCCTTGCCATCGCGCGAGAAGTGAATTAAAGCTATCGGTTGCTTTTCGAACTTAAGCTCACGAACCTTGCCTGTATCGGTCGCGACCAGCGCGAGGTTTACCTCATGACCACTCGCGTGGTTTACGGTCGCAAAGGCAACCGTGCCGCCATCCGGAGAAATATCTAAGAACTGCAACGCCGATAAGTCCGTCAGTGTCTGCGCTTGACCGCCGTCAATCGGTACTCTCATTACATGTCCGGTGCCGAGGTCGATGTAATAAACCCATTTCGCATCGGGAGAACAAACCGGGAAGGAGTCGTTTTTTCCAGTGGAGATCTGCTTCAGCGATCCTCCGGTGGAATCCGCTCGCCAGATAACCCGCGCGCCTTTGCCGCTGGCGTGGCTGGCATCAAAGACGACGAAATGGCCGTCCGAGCACGCCGAGGGATCGGCGCTTGCGGAGTCCTGCTCGACGGCGATTAAGCCTTTGGCTCCGGACTCGGGATTGACCCATTGGAGCGTGCTGTCCTTATCGTCGACCAATCGTCCGTCGCGCGTCCAGGTGAAGTTGGTAAAGTCATCCGCCGCTTCAATCTCCCGCGCGTCGCCGGTTCCAGGTGTAGCTGCCATCACGGAAAGGTTCCAATGCGACTCGCTGAGCACGGTGGCAAGCACCTGGCCGTTGGCAGCAACGCTTAGATCGGAATAGTTGTTGGTGTCGCGTGTGACCGGATTCAGCTTTCCTCCGGGGTAGGAGACGAGGGCGACTTGGAGTCGTCGATAATTCGAGGAGCGATCACTGTTGAGAACCACCAGGCTTCTGCCATCGGGCATCCAGGTAGGATAAGCGACGAAGCCTGGGAGGCTGAGGAACAGACTCTGTTGTCCAGTTGTGGCATCCACCGACATCAATCCGGAAAGGGCATCCCCCGGCTGAGTAACGCCACACATAATCGTCTTGCCGTCGGGCGACCAAGCTGGACTGTAGAGTTGCTGGCTGTTCGGGCCGGTCGCAAGAACGGTTTCATCTCCGCCATCGACGGAACGCACAATCAACCGGTACTTTCCGGGGTCTGGATTGTCGTATCGCATGAAGGCTAACTTCCGGCCATCGGGAGAAAACGTGACGTTCGAATCCACGTCAGCCACTAAGCGCTCCGGTGTGCCGCCTAGAAGCGGGGTACGATACAAATACTTCAGAGCTGCATTGCCCGGTTCGCTGTGCACAGTGTAGAAGTAGTTCCCGTCGGGCGAGAAACGCAGACCGTTGTACCAGACATCAGCCGGAGGCTGCACTTGCGTCATGCTGTCAGTGGGAACATTGCGAAGCCAGAGGCTGGCCAGACCTTTGCTGGCTTTGTCCCGCACCAGGCTCAGAATATATTTGCCGTCGGGCGAGAGTGCCGCATCGATTGCATCGCCGGTTTCCGTCACCTTGGTAACGGAGAAATTCGCGAATGGCTGCACATGATTGCGCCAGAGCAGCGAGTAAACTCCGTAACCGGCAGCGAGCAGAACGATAAGGGCGATCAAGGCGGCCACGCCCGTGCCGAGCTTGTGGCGGCCGGCTGCGGCAACTGCTGCGGAAGCTTGACTGGAACTCTGGGAAGCCACGGCGGCGGGCAATCCCGCGGCAACCGAAGCCAGCCACCTATCACTCGCGGCTGCGGCAACTGAACCCGATCCCGAGGATGCAGATTGCGCAGGCTTGCGTCCAGACTCCGTGTCCCGCTTCAGCCGCTTCAGGTCGCCGCGCAGATCGGCGGCTGACTGGTAACGCAAGTCGCAGTCCTTCTCCAAGGCCTTTTGAATAATTTCTTCGAGCTTAGGCGGCAGCGCGGGGTTCAGTTGCAACGCCGGGGCTGGATCGAGTTCAAGGATGGCGTGGAAGACGACAGCTGAGGTAGCGCCGGTAAAGGGCAAGCGCCCGGTTGCCATCTGGTAGATCACAGCCCCCAGGGAGAACAAATCCGTGCGCGGATCGAGTTCCAGACCCCGCGCTTGTTCCGGGGACATGTAGGCGATGGTACCGACGGTGGCCCCAGGGCTGGTCAGGTGCGCAGGAGTGGGATCGTCCTGGGTCGCTCCGATGGTTGACATCGCGATTTCTGGCCGCATTAATTTGGCCAGGCCGAAATCGAGAACCTTCACTGACCCGCGTTGGGTAACGAATATATTTGCCGGCTTGATGTCGCGATGGATGATTCCCTTGGCGTGAGCGGCATCGAGTGCATCGGCGAGCTGAATACTCCAGTCGAGCAGGCGATCGAGGGGTAAACCACCGCCGCCCAAACGGCGGTCCAGCGTGTCGCCTTCCAGCAATTCCATGGCGATAAATGCTTGCTCGCTCGCATTGGCGTCCCCTTTGCCGTCTTTGTCGTTCTCCGCCCGCACCCGTTCGACCGCATAGATCGTGCAGATGTTGGGATGGTTCAGCGCCGAGGCGGTGCGCGCCTCAAGCAGGAATCGGTCGAGCGCATTTTGATCGCGGGAAGTTTTCTGGGGCAGAAACTTCAACGCAACCCGTCGTTCCAGATCGAGGTCTTGCGCCTCGTAAACAATTCCCATCCCACCACTGCCGAGCTGGCCGGTGATGCGGTAATGCGAGATGGTCTGGCCGATCATATCTGGTGGGTCGTCAACGGATGTTTGGGAAAATTCATCTTAGGAGGGATGGCAAACGCAGTCAAACGCCAAAACCGTGGCCACTGGTCAGTGATCATGGGCCAGCAGGACCGATGTGATTTTGACTGGTCCCTGAACACTGGACACTGTTCTTAAAACGCTTGTTCGGCCGCGCTCACGGAATCGAAGAAGCGAAAGAACTGCTCCACCCGGGTAACATTCAGCGCGTTGTGGATGCGCTCGCACACCCCCACCAGCGCGAGACTTCGCCCGTCCTTCTGGCGGGTGACATAGGCTCCCACCAGTGCGCCAATGCCGGCCGAATCTACATAGGGGACGTTGGTGAAATCGATGATCAGCGCGCGCGAAGAGTCGGCCCGCACCGTGGCTTGGAACTCGAACATCGTGGTCATGACGAGCGCTCCATTTAGGCGGAGAATGCGCTGTCCGGGCTGCGTTCCGGGCTGGTCTTCAATGCGGAGGGACTCTGAGGGCATAGGGTGATATTAACGTGCGTGTAATATTCAATTGTTAATGCAACGTTAATTTCATGAGTTTCCGGTTTCCTGTTTCCAGCTTCCAGAGGCGTAAAGCCGCAAAACCGGAAACTGGAAACTAAAAATCGGAAACTCCGATTCGGTTAAACTATGGGGCATTCCCAACAACGGGAGAAGACGATGAATAATTCGAGTCTCCAATCCTGGGGGACAGCATTACTGCGCATCATGGTGGGCGTGGTTTTCCTGATGCACGGACGCCAGAAGTTGTTCGTTTTTGGATTTCATGGGGTAGCCGGAATGTTTGGACACATCGGCATTCCGTTCCCCGCTTTCTTCGCCGTAGTGGTTACGCTGCTGGAGTTCGTGGGAGGCGCGGCATTGGTGGTCGGACTATTCACCCGCTGGATCGCGCTCCTTCTTGCTTGCGACATGCTGGTAGCCGTGCTCGCGGTCAAGCTCAAAGGCGGATTCATGGGGGCCGGCGGTTTCGAGTTTGAACTACTGCTGCTGGTCGCCAGCCTGTCGCTTGCCCTGACCGGAGCTGGGGCCGCGTCGCTGGATGCGAAGCTCAACAGGAACTCAACCCCACGCTAATCCTCCGAAGGTGGAACGTGCGCCTCAAGACGGGATCCCGCCGTCTTCTAAATGGCGGCGGCCTGTTCGCGGCGTCTGGCCTGGATTTCGATGAAAACATTCACCAGCGATACGGCCGCGGGCGTAACTCCGGGGATGCGCGAGGCCTGGGCCAGGGTGCGCGGCTGCACGTGGGTGAGCTTTTCCTGCATCTCGCGGGAAAGCCCGCTGACTGAGCGGTAGTCGAACCAGCCGGGAATCGAGCGTTGTTCCGACTTCTTCATGCGATCCATGGCGCGCTGCTGTTGCAACAGGTAGCCTTCGTACTTGATTTCGGTTTCTACCGACTTGAGTTCGTTGCGGATTTCAGAGGAAAGCATGGCCACGGATTCGCGCGGATTTTCACGGATTTCTTCTGTTTCTCTTGCAAAGAACGCCGGATCCAGCTCGCGGAGAAAGGGCGCCAGCTGCTCGATGACGATCTCCGGACGCTTCAGCAGTTGGGCGCAGGTCTGTCCGATGGCGGAACTCCAGCCGCGAGGCAGTTCCGTTGCGCTGCTGGCGACAGCAGATTCCTCGTCGCTTCGCTCCTCGGAAGGACAAAGTGAAAGCTTATCCAACATTTCAGAAGTCACCCTTCTGCGCTCCAGCATTTTTTTCATTGCGTCGAGACGCTGTTGCTTGCTCTGAAAATCATTCCAGGCTTCATCGGAAATCAGGCCTACGCGGCGGCCGTGCGGGGTAAGCCGGCGGTCGGCGTTGTCGATGCGCAGGTGCAAGCGGAATTCGGCCCGCGACGTAAACATTCTGTACGGCTCGTTCGTGCCCTTGGAGATAAGGTCGTCGATCAGGATCGCGGTGTAAGCCTCGGTGCGGTCGAGGATCAGCGGCGGCTGCGCCTTCACCTGCAAGGCTGCGTTGATGCCCGCCATTAGGCCCTGGCAGGCGGCCTCTTCATAGCCCGACGTCCCGTTGATCTGGCCGGCAAGAAACAGCCGGCTGATTTTCTTGGTCTCAAGCGTGCGATGCAGTTCGGTGGGATCGATCGAGTCGTATTCGATGGCGTAGCCGGGGCGCAGCATCTCGGCGGTTTCGAGGCCGGGAATCGACTTCAGGATCGCGAGCTGAACGTCCACCGGGAGCGAGGTGCTCATCCCGTTGACGTAGATCTCGTGCGTGTTCAGGCCCTCGGGCTCGAGGTAGAGCTGATGCGTCTGCTTGTCAGGGAACTTGACGATCTTGTCCTCGATCGACGGGCAGTAGCGCGGACCGATCGACTGGATCTGTCCGCTGTACATCGGCGAGCGATGCACGTTCTCGCGGATGATGCGGTGAGTTTCGGGCGTCGTCGAGGCGATATAGCAGGGCACCTGCGAGTCATGATGCGCCACCCGCTTGGTGCGGAAGCTGAAGGGCGTGGGGTCGGCGTCTCCCGGCTGCTCGGCGAAGCGGGACCAGTCGATGGTGCGTCCGTCAAGCCGCGGAGGAGTTCCGGTCTTGAGCCGGCAGCCGCGCAGGCCCAGCTTCTTTAGCGCTTCCCCCAGCAGAACCGCGTTCGGTTCGCCGGAACGCCCAGCGGGATATTGCTGCTCGCCACAGTGAATCAGGCCGTTGAGAAAAGTTCCAGTGGTGATGATCACGGCTTGGGCGCCGACGGTGCGCCCGTCGCGGAGTTTGACTCCCAGAACCGAGTACCCGGTACCCAGTACCGAGTCATCTGCGGTGCTGCATACTGGGTACTGGGTACTGGGTACTTCAAGAATCAGCTCCGCCACTTCCGCCTGCTTGATCTTGAGATTCGGCTCCGACTCGAGCAGCTCGCGCATCTTTAGCCGGTAGGCTTGCTTGTCGCACTGTGCTCGCGGCGACCATACTGCCGGGCCGCGCGAAGTATTCAGCAGGCGGAACTGGATGCCGACAGCGTCGGTGATTTCGCCCATAATCCCGCCCAGCGCGTCGACTTCGCGAACCAGGTGACCCTTGGCGATCCCGCCCACCGCAGGGTTGCAGGACATCTGTGCGATCAGGTCGACGTTGAGCGTGTAGAGGGCGGTCTTCAATCCCATGCGCGCGGCAGCCATCGCGGCCTCGCATCCGGCATGGCCGGCGCCGACGACGACTACCTCGAATTGTTCGGTGAACTGCATCGTTGCCCAACGAGAGATCCGAACATTGCCGGATCGCGCGGCTGTGCCCCGTAGTTCCATTCTAACAAGCCGCCATCGCCCCCAGTGACTTGCCGCTTCCCGGGCTCCCTCGTATAGGATGGCAGAATGGCGAAGGAAATCCCAATCGGTGCGCACGGTGAAGCGCATGAAACCGTCGAGTTCAAACACACTCTTACCGCGCACCGTTCCGAGTTGCCGCCAGTTTATTCCACGCCCCACATGATCGGCTTGATGGAGACCGCCGCCTTTCAGGCGCTCCAGCCTTACTGCGAGGGTGGCGAGATCTCTGTGGGGACTTCGATCAACATTCAGCACCGTGCGGCAAGCGGCATTGGCGCGCACATCACCGCCAAGGCTGTGATGGAGTCGTTTGACGGTCGCTTCTACACTTTCCGGGTGACGGCGAGGGACGATGTGCAGGAAATCGGCCGGGGCACTGTGGGACGGGCGATTGTGAGCGTCGGCAAGCTTCTTGAAAAGATGAAAGGGAAGTGACGAAAGCCCTAAAGTGATGAGCGATCGGATTTTGATCGAAGTTTGCGTCGATTCTGTCGCCTCCGCGGTCGCCGCGGAGCGCGGCGGCGCTGGGCGCGTGGAACTATGCAGCAATTTGCTCGAGGGCGGCGTTACTCCCAGCGCGGGATTGATTGAAATGGTGCGGGCCAGAACCTCCGTCGGCCTGCAGGTGATGATTCGCCCGCGCGGTGGCGATTTTTGTTACACGCCGGAAGAGTTCGAGACCATGAGACGCGACATTATCGCCGCCAAGAAGCTGGGGGCCGACGGGATCGTTGTGGGCATCCTCAGCGCCGACGGCAGCGTTGACATTGAACGTACGCAGGAATTGGTCGAGCTGGCGCGGCCTCTCAATGTCACTTTCCATCGAGCTTTCGATATGTCCGCAGATCTCTTTCGCGCTTTGGAATGCATCTGCGCGACGGGAGCGAACCGGTTGCTGACCTCAGGCGGAAAGAAAACCGCGCTACAGGCGGTTGAGCAGATTGGCCGGCTGGTTGATGCGGCGCGCGGGCGTATCGCGATCATGGCTTGTGGTGGCATCAACCATCACAATGCCACGAGCATCATCGAACAGACCGGGGTGAAAGAAATTCACGTTGGGCTGAGGAGTCGCGTCGCCAGCCCGATGCTCCATCGCAATCCAGAGCTATCGATGGGGACGACGGCCGAGTGTGAGTACCAGCGCTTTCAGGTGCTCGAGGAGAACGTTCTGAGTCTGCGCCGGGCGGTCGCGCTGGCTCGCACTTGATCGAGACCGCTGTAACTGTGTGATCTGAGGATCTGAATTCGACGCGCGATGCCCCCGATCCTGATCGGCGTTATCTCTGACACGCACGGCCTGCTGCGCCCTGAGGCAATCGCCGCTTTGTGCGGGTCCGAACACATCATTCATGCTGGGGACGTCGGCGCGCCCGAGATTCTCGAACAGCTTGCGGCCATTGCACCTGTCACCGCGGTGCGCGGAAACATCGACAAGGGGGCGTGGTCGCGCCATCTGCCGGAGACTGCCGTGCTTGAAGTGAGCGGCACTTCTATCTACGTGCTGCATGACCTGGCACAGTTGGACCTCAAGCCCAAAGCAGCAGGATTCGCGGCCGTGATTTCCGGACACAGTCATGTTCCTAAGCAAGAGGTGCGTGACCGAGTTCTCTATTTCAATCCCGGCAGCGCCGGGCCGCGAAGATTCAAACTGCCGGTGAGCGTTGGCAAACTAATGCTGGAAGATGGCGGCGTGCGGGGCGAACTCTTCTGCATTTGCGGCTGATCGAGTCCTGAGCGGTATCCAGCGTTGTTACAATCGCAAGGCAAAGAGGCCAAGGCAAAGAGGATGTCCATTGAGTTCCATGTCGAGGGCCGTGCCGGCTCGGCTCGCGCAGGGCGCCTGCTCACTCCTCACGGCGAGATCGAAACCCCTGTATTCATGCCTGTAGGCACCGTTGCCACCGTCAAAGGCATGCCGCAGGATATTCTTGAAGACCTCGGAGTTCAGATTCTTCTCGGCAACACTTATCACCTCTACTTGCGTCCTGGAGTTGAAACCGTGCGCCAGATGGGCGGTTTGCACGGTTTCATGGCGTGGCCGCGGGCGATCCTGACCGATTCCGGCGGCTTCCAGGTTTTCAGCTTGAACGAACTGCGCAAGGTGACTGAGGAGGGTGTTACATTTCGCTCGCATCTTGACGGCTCGCCGCACTTCTTCACTCCGGAAAACGCGATGGAGGCACAGATCGGCCTGGGCGGTGACATTATCATGGCATTCGATGAGTGCACGGAGTATCCCGCTGATCGGGCGCGGACGAAGGCTTCGATGGGATTGACTTTGCGCTGGGCAGCGCGCAGCAAGAAATATTTTGAGGAGCATAAGCATGAAGTGCCTTGGAACAGTTCTCAGTTCTCAGGTCTCAGTTCTCAGCAAACCAGGATTCCTCGCTTCGCTCGGAAGGACAAACTTCCAGAGGATTCGACCCAGGCCCTCTTCGGCATTGTCCAAGGTGGCATGGATCTCGAATTAAGGAAGGAATCGGCCGAGCGGACCATCGAAATCGGCTTTCCCGGATATGCGATCGGCGGTCTGAGCGTCGGCGAGCCCCGGGAGCGCACGCGCGAAGTCATCGAGGCCACCCTCGAACACCTTCCCGCCGACAAGCCACGCTACGTTATGGGAGTGGGCACGCCCGAGGAGATTGTCGAATACGCCAACCTCGGCGTCGATATGATGGATTGCGTGCTGCCTACGCGAGCGGCGCGGCATGGCCTGCTATTCACTTCCGAAGGCAGAGTTTCGATCAAGCAGGCGCGCTATGCTCAGGATGCAGGGCCGCTCGATCCCAATTGCGGCTGCCGGGTTTGCCAGCGCTATTCGAGGGCCTATCTGCGGCATCTTTATGCGTCGAATGAAGTGCTGGCTCAGGTCTTAAATACGCTGCATAACCTGAGTTTCTACCTTGACACCATGCGGCGAGTGCGTCATTCTATCTCACTTGGGGAAGAGTCAGGTTTCTCATCTAGCTCCCGGTCTCGACCGGAAGCCTAGACCTTACCAGTGACGACCCTTCCCGGATTCAAGCCTGAGCGGTAGATGATTCGGCCGGAATCGATTAGAACTCCCGTCGTGAAATGGCAGGCCCGCGGCGTTTGTAGGCGTGGGCGGTTGTTCGCAGATGAAGCTCGCAGATTGAAGTTCGCGGATTAGACCGGGAGTCTGAGAACGCCGGTTCGTGGATAGAGCCTTGGTGAATATGGAATTCTTGCTGGCAATGCAGTTACCGGGTGGAGGCGGCTTCTCCTTCCTCATCACCATGGGGCTGATGGTCGGGGTATTTTATTTTCTCGTGATCATGCCCCAGCAGCGCCGGCAGAAGAAGTGGCAAGCCATGCTCGAGAGCATCAAGACCGGCGATAAAGTCACCACCAGCGGCGGCCTGCGCGGGACCGTGGTGGCTCTGAAGGAAGACTCGATCCATCTGCGGGTTCCTCCGGATAACCTGCGGCTCGAAGTGACCAAGGCTTCGGTGGCGCAATTGACCACTGCGGACGACGAAGTCAAGACCAAGTAGTTAGCGGCAATAACCTTGAAGAGTATTCGGAAGCTGTTTTCGTTATGAACAAGAATCTTCTCTGGAAATTGGTGGCCATCGTCGGGACTCTGCTGGTCTTTCTGTACGGGATATTCGGCATCCCGCAGAGTTTTTCCGGACAGGGTTTGCTCACGGCCATGACCAAGCGCATTAACCTTGGGCTCGATTTGCGGGGCGGAACCCACCTGATCCTGCAAGTACAGGTCAACGATGCGGTAAACATTGATTCCGACAATGCGGTCGAAGTCCTCAAAGAGCAGTTGAACAAGCGCAAGATTGCCTTCGCCGATATCTCCAAGCCCGATCCAAAGAACGCTCCCGACCGGGTAGTGCTGAAGGGGGTTCCGCCGGATGGGCGCAAGGATCTGCTGGATATCGTGAATGAGCGACTGCCTGAGTACGACCTGAGTTCGGGAGCGGACAACACCTGGACGCTCTCCATGAAGCCGCAAATGCTGAGCGACCTGAAGAACAAGGCTGTGAGCCAGGCGATCGAGACCATTCGCAACCGCATCGACTCGTTGGGTGTGAGCGAACCCACCATCCAGGAGCACGGCCTCGGCCAGTATCAGATTCTGGTCCAGTTACCCGATGTGGACGATCCCGGCCGGGTGAAGGACATTATGCAATCCACCGCCATGCTCGAGATCAAGCAGGTGTTGGGTGGGCCTTATCCAAGCGAGCAAGCTGCGTTACAGGATAAGGGCGGAGTTTTGCCGCCGGATGCGATGCTTCTGCCGGGGCACGCCGCTCCCGGAACTCCGGCGGACGAACAAGCCTGGTATTTAGTGTCGCGGGTTTCTGCCGTCCGCGGAAAAGACTTGCGCGATGCGCAACCCGGAACCGACCAGAACGGCCAGCCGAACGTGCGCTTTACGCTGACCGGCGAAGGCGGGCAGCGCTTCTACAGCTTTACATCGTCACACGTGGGCGACAGCCTGGGCGTGGTGCTCGACGGCAAAGTGCAGGAAGTCGCCAATATTAAGGAAGCCATCCGTGATACCGGCGAAATCAGCGGCGGCAGTATGAGCCAGCAACAGGCAAAAGATCTCTCGATGATCCTGCGTTCGGGTGCGCTGCCGGCGGGCATTAAATATCTGGAAGAGCGGACGGTCGGGCCGTCGCTGGGCAGCGATTCGATTCACCACGGCGTGGATGCGGCTATCATCGGCATGGTGGTGGTGCTGATTTTCATGCTGATTTACTACCGCGCCGCCGGCATCAACGCCGATATTGCTCTGCTTCTGAATCTTGTCATCTTGCTCGGCTTCATGGGCTATGTAGGGGCGGTGCTGACGCTGCCCGGAATTGCTGGAGTCATTCTGACTGTCGGTATGGGCGTGGACTCGAATGTGCTGATCTTCGAGCGCATCCGCGAAGAGCTGCGCAACGGCAAGACGCCGCCTTCAGCAGTGGATCAGGGTTTCGGTCATGCCTGGATCACGATCGTGGACACGCACGTCACGACGATCGTTTCGGCGGCGATCCTGTTCATCTTCGGCACCGGTCCGGTGCAGGGATTTGCGGTCACACTCACCTTCGGCTTGCTGGCCAACCTGTTCACTGCGGTATTCGTTTCGCGCACGATTTTTGACTGGGTTCTGAGCCGCAAGCAGCGCGGTGAGGCGTTGAGCATTTAGGAGATTGAGCCATCGGGCGATTGAGTCATTGAGCGATTGAAAACCGCGACAGGCGTGGGGACAGGGTTTTCAATCACTCAATGGCTTAATCTCTCAATCGCTCAATTCCGACGAAATCATAAATCGGATAAGAGGTAAGCCTGGTGGAGTTTTTTCGCAATACCAACATAGATTTTCTCGGTAAGAAGTGGTACTTCCTCGCCTTCTCCCTGGTGTTCAGCGTAGCGGGCCTGTTTTCCATATTGTTCTGGCACCACATCCCGTACGGCGTGGACTTCCGCGGCGGCACTCTGGTGTATGTGAAGTTCTCGCACACGCCGAACGATAACGCGCTGCGCGCCGCCATGGACCGCGCTGGTCTGCACAATGCAAAGATTCAGCGCTACGACGTGCCTTCGAACAACGAGGTGCTGATCGATCTTGACGTGCAGGAAACCAGCGAACAGGCACTCGATAACGGCAAGAACAAGATCATCCAAGCGCTGGAGACGAATGTTCCCGCAAGCAAGACCGATCTGAATAACTCCAGCTCTTTGGCCATCAAGAATTATCTGATGGACAAAGACCCGATGCGTCTCGGCTCCGACGCCGACCAGAAATATACTCAGCAGGCCCAGGCCATCGTCGATACGCGGGACAAAGTGGAGGGCGGAGTTCTCAGTTCGTTCGATCAATTAAAGGGAGCGGTCGACCCGGCCGTAGTGGCCTCCCTGCCCGATGGTTTCTTCCTCTCGGATTTCGGGGTGCGCAACGTCGAGATCGTTGGGCCGCAGGTGGGTGCGCAACTGCGCAAGCAGGCCCTGCTGGCCACGGTTTATTCGCTCGCCGGGATGCTGGTTTACCTCGGGTTCCGCTTTGAGTGGATTTACGGAGTCGCGGCTGTGGTCACGGTGTTTCACGACACGCTGATCACCGTAGGCGCATTCTCGCTGCTGGATAAGGATATTTCGCTCACCGTCATCGCCGCCATTCTGACCTTGATTGGTTACTCCAATAACGACACGATCGTGGTATTTGACCGCATCCGGGAAAACATTAAACTCATGCGGCGCGAGAAGCTATCGGAAATCGTGAACCGGAGCATCAACCAAACCCTGAGTAGAACCATCTTGACAGCCGGGCTAACCTTCCTTACCGTACTTGCACTCTATTTGTTCGGAGGCGAGGTGCTGCGCGGGTTCAGCCTGGCGCTGGTCATCGGCATCTTGATAGGAACGTATTCCTCGATTGCCATCGCAGCCCCGATTCTCGTGGCCTATCAGGATTGGCGGATCGAGAAGGGCAAGCGACCGGGCGCCGCAGCCCGTCCCGGTCAGGTGGTCACACGTTAGGCGTACCAACGGTCATCCGTTAAGGTATTTGTTTGTAAATAGTTGCAAGGTATGTGCGAGTGCCGGAGGATGAGGTGGTTGTCTTCGGCAATGGAGGTCGTTTTTGGGAGCAAAGGGGAAGCGCTCGGTGTCTAAGTTTACGTAGGCTCTGTAGTAGGGAGAAACTCTTATGTTTGAAGATAGCCTTCTGGAATCTGGCGGCAGGCTGAAGACGAAACGGGGACGGACAACGACTTTCGCGATCTTTCTGGAGATAGCGTTGGTCGGGCTCATGGTTCTGATGCCTCTTATCTTCACCGAAGCCCTGCCCAAGCAGCAGTTAATGACCTTCCTGGTGGCCCCCCCGCCTCCGCCACCTCCGCCACCCCCGGCAGCTGCCCCGGTGAAAATCGTGAAGCAGATTCAGACCGATATCGTGAACGGTGAACTGCGCACGCCTACCAAGATTCCTCAAAAAGTGCAGATGATCAAGGAAGACGAAGCTCCGCCGCCGGTCATGGCGTCGAGCGGAGTCGTGGGCGGCGTTCCGGGAGGCATTCCGGGCGGGCAGATGGGTGGCGTGATCGGCGGCATTATCAGTTCCACGCCGGTAGCCGTGCCCAAGGTCGCCACACCGCAGCGCATCCGCGTGTCCCAGGGTGTTTCGCAGGGATTGCTAGTGCGGCGGGTGCAGCCGACTTATCCACCTTTGGCGCGGCAGGCCCGCATCCAAGGTACGGTGGTGTTGAGGGCCGTGATCGCCAAGGATGGTTCGATCGAGAACCTCACGCTGGTCAGCGGGCATCCGATGCTGGCTCCTGCGGCCATCGAGGCCGTGAAGCAGTGGAGGTACAAGCCGTATCTGCTAAACGGCGAGCCCGTCGAAGTGGATACGGAAGTGTTGGTCAACTTCACCTTGTCCGGGGGCTAGAATCCTGGCTGGTGTGACGTGACGCGGCAAGGTCAGAAAGTGTATAAGCAGTGTGGCCCTCCCCTCCCACCTAAAACGGCGGCCGGGAGAGCCCCTTTGCCGGGCGCGGTCGCCGCACCTCTCATCTCAGGTAGGCGTATGTTGGCGGATAACTTTTGCCGTCAGGCTTTGCAAGCGTTCGATCTCGCATCAAAGAGTCTAGAAAGTTCCGAGGAGGGAAAAGCAAACTCATGTTAGCTAATGCAGCAGCAGTTCTTGTTCATGTACCTAGGGCCGCCGCCTGGATTGTGCAGGAAGGCGGCGCAGTGGGATGGGATCCGATTTCGCTATGGCGGCAGATGGGTATCATTGCGAAGATCGTGGTCATCATTCTGTTCATCATGTCAGGTTGGTCGATCGGCGTCATGATTGACCGCGCCATGGCATATAACGCGGCCCGCAAGCAGTCTCGCGCCTTCGCTCCAGCAGTCGCCGGAGCGCTGCGCGACGGCCGTATCGACGAGGCCATCAAGGTCGCCGAACGCAACAAGAAGAGCCATCTGGCCAAGGTTGTCACAGCCGGCCTCATGGAATTCAAGGCTCACCAGGATAGCCCCGGCGCTATCCCCGGCGAGACCATTGAAGCTTCCAAGCGCGCCCTGGAACGCACCGAAGCCATCGTCCACGCCGAGCTGAAGCGCGGACTGGGCGGACTGGCTACCATCGGGTCGACTGCCCCCTTCGTGGGTCTGTTCGGCACGGTGATGGGCATTCTGAACGCCTTCAAGGGCATTTCCGAACAGAAGGCGACCGGTCTGGGCGCAGTCGCAGGCGGCATTTCGGAAGCGCTGGTGACCACCGCCTTTGGGCTGCTGGTGGCCATCCCCGCCGTCATGATGTTCAACTACCTCACCGGCCGCGTGGAAGCGTTCGATGTGGAGATGGACAACTCGTCGAGCGAGTTGATCGACTACTTCCTGAAGCGCCGGGACGTTCGCCGGTCCTAGAAGTTTTGGGCGTAAGTCCGCATGAGTTGCTGTCCGGCGCCGGGAACCTTCCCGGCGCCGGGCTTCCCAATTCAGGTGGACTGATCCGGCTGAATCGATTCTGCATTGGATTTCGCCGGAGCAAGGTTTTACTGGCAACTGGCCACCGACAACTGGCCGCTGCTCTTGGGAGATATCAGTTATGGCAATCGCGAAACGGAATGAAGGGGCCAACGTAAACTCGGACATTAACGTTACACCGATGGTGGACGTGATGCTGGTGCTGCTGATCATCTTCATGGTGATCACGCCCATGTTGCAGAAGGGCATCAGCGTGGACATGGCCAAGGTGAACAATCCAACACCAATGCAAGACGCGGACAAGGAAGACGCGTTGCTGGTTTCGGTGATGCGCGATGGAACCGTCTATTTCGGCGCCGACAAGGTGCCTGTAGACAGTCTGACCAGCAAGGTGAGGGATCGCCTGACCAATCGCACGAATAAGGAAGTCTACCTCAAGGCGGATGCACGCACCCACTACGGCAATGTGGTTCAGGTGGTGGACGCCGTACGCGCCGCTGGAGTGGACGATCTGGGTTTGCTCACGGACCAGAGGAAAAGCACCGCAGCCCCGCCTGCCGCTCCGGCGAGTGGGCAATGATGCAAGTGAAATACCAGGAGAACCGACCATGAGTATGTCATTGGGAAGCGGCGGAGGGCAAAGCGCCAACATTAACGTCACTCCTCTGATCGACGTGTTGCTGGTGCTGCTCATCATTTTCATGGTGATCACGCCTTTGACGCCGAAAGGTTTGGATGCGCTGGTGCCTCAGCCTCCTCCGCCCAACGCGCCCAAGAACAATACGCCCGACCGAACCATCGTGGTGCAGCTGATTGATCGCGGCGCCGGTCAGGATCCCGGCCTGAAGATCAATCAGGAAGACGCTACCTGGGACAACCTGCAGGGCCGTCTGGCTGATATCTACAAGACCCGCGCCGAAAAAGTCATGTTCGTGAAGGGCGATGACGCCATCCCCTTCGCCGATGTCGCTAACGTGATTGACATCGCGCACGCTGCGGGAGTGGATAAGGTCGGGTTGATTACCGCGAAGATCGAAGCCGGCGGCTAAGGACGCGCCCAGGACTCAGACGATTGAGCGCCGGAAGCCGTGCGTCGCATTGAACCCGCGCACGGGAGCTACGGTTCCCGTGCCGCTTCTGTTAAGAAACGCTCGGCCAGCACTTGTCAACCCGCTGTCTCTGGGCCTAGGATGCTGTGTGGCAAGGGAGACTTATACCGCAATGAATAAACATATTCGACTGCTAACGCTGGCGGCCGCTATGCTGGCACTCTTTTCTTCTGTGGGCTGCAGCAAGCTGCGTGCGCGCGACCAGCTCAACAAGGGCGTGACCGCCTACAAGAACGCCAAGTACGAAGAGGCCATCGACCATTTCCAACAATCCGTTGCTTTGGACCCCACTCTGATTAACGCCAAGATGTATCTGGCGACCGCTTTCGCGCAGCAGTACATCCCCGGAGCCGATACGCCGGACAACAACAAAATGGCGGAGCAGGCCATTGAGCAATATCAGCACGTGCTCGATATGAATCCGGCGCGTGATCAGAAAGTAAACGCTGCCAAGGGAATTGCCTACCTGTACTTGAACATGAAGAAGTTCGACGATGCCAAGAAGTATTACCGGATGGCCGCCGATATCGATCCTAACGATCCGGAGCCCTACTATTCCGTGGGCGTCATTGACTGGACAGCTTGCTACCAACCGCGCATGGAAGAACGCGCGAAGCTAGGTCTTAAGCCGGACGAGAGTCTGAATCCCAAGAACAAAGATCAGAAAAAAGTCTGTGAAGAACTGAAGACAAAGAATTGGCCATCAATCGAGGAAGGCATTGACAGTTTGAACAAAGCGATTCAACTTCGCCCTGACTACGACGATGCCATGGCCTACTTGAACCTGATGTACCGGGAAAAGGCCGACGTGGAATGCGACGACCTCGCTGCCCGCCAGGAAGATCTGAAGACCGCCGACCATTGGGTTGATGAGACTCTAATCACCAAGAAAGCCAAAGCCGAGAAGCAGCCCGGTCAGCAAGGCATCACAATGGATCAGCCGAAGTAGCAGAGCCAAGAGAGCCGCCGCGTAGCGGCGACAGAATCCAGCCCACAGCTTGCCCTGAGCCTGCCGAAGGCGCCAAGCCGTGGGTTTTCTTTTTGGGCGTCACCGGCGGTGAAGCAGGCGGAATCCGAATGATATTATGCTGAGAACAACCCGCAATTCAGAGGGTTCCACAGGATGAGCGTGGCATCGCTCGAAAGATCGCCGCGTACCGCCGCGGATGCTGCCGCATCACCGGCCCACGACCGGTGGGCGGGATGCGTGTCGGTGATCGTTCCCGTCTACAACGAAGTTGCGCACGTCGACGAGCTGCTGCGAGCCATCCAGGCCTCGCCGGTCAAAAAGGAGATCATCATCGTCGATGATGGTTCCACCGACGGCACTCGCGAGAAGCTCCGGGCCATGCCGCTTGCGAATGACGTCACGATCGTATTCCACGAGAAAAACTGCGGCAAAGGTGCGGCCATCCGCACGGCGCTGGCCTATGCCCACGGAGAATACGTCCTGATTCAAGACTCCGATCTCGAATACGACCCGCAGGATTACCCCGCGTTGATGCGCCCTCTCGAGCAGCGTCAGGCGAACGTGGTGTATGGCGTCCGCCCGGACCGGCCCGAGCGCGGGCTCCGCTTTTTCCTGGGAGCGAAGCTTCTGACTCACCTGGCCAATCTGCTCTACGGCGCGGGAATACACGACGAGGCTACCTGCTACAAGGTTTTCCGGCGCTCGCTGATCGAGCAAGTTGATTTGGAATGCCGGCGTTTTGAATTCTGCCCTGAAGTGACGGCCAAGCTCTGCCGCATGGGCGAGAAGATCGCTGAGGTGCCCATCGCTTACGCTCCACGCACGGCCGGAGAAGGCAAGAAGATTCGCCACGCGGATGGCTGGCTCGCCATCTGGACCCTCCTTCGCTACCGCTTCACGCCGCGCGCGCGCTGGGGAAGGACACCCCGTGCCGCCACCACCCCGTTCGCAGTGAGCTTTTCCCGCGTGCCGCCACAGTGAAGAATATCCGGCAAAGAAGCATCGAATGCGATTCATAGACCGCGAGGAAGTCGCCCGGCGTCTCACCTACGATGTGTGCATTCCTATCGTGCGCGATGCGATGGTCGCGTTCTCGCGCGGCGAAACCCGGCAGCTTCTGCGATCGATCATTCCGCTCGGTGAGGGCCGTTTATTCGGCGTCATGCCCGGCGCCATGGGCGCGCGCGCCACCTTCGGCGCGAAGTTAATCAGCGTCTTTCCGGAAAACTTCGCACTGGGAATACAGTCGCATCAGGGTCTGGTCATTCTGTTCGATCCCGAAACGGGTGCGCCAGTTTGCGTCGTGCATGCCGGCGAGCTGACCGCCATTCGCACCGCAGCGGCCAGTGCGGTCGCCACAGATGCGCTGGCGCGTAAGGATGCCCGCCGGTTGGCGATCCTAGGCTATGGCGAGCAAGCCGCAACTCATGCTCGCGCCATCAGCAAGGTGCGCAGCCTTGAATCGATTTCAGTCTGGGGACGTTCGCCGGAGCGCGCCCAATCTTTCGCGGACCGCATGCAGGCGGAACTTGCCGTGACTGCCGCCAGCTCCAGCACCGTGGAAGGCGCAGTAGCCGAGGCCGACATTATCTGCACCGTGACCTCCGCGACCGAGCCCATCCTTAAAGGCGTATGGGTGCGGCCCGGTACGCACGTGAATCTCGTCGGCTCCGGCCATGCGGGGCCGACGGAAGTAGACAACGATTTAGTCGTCCGCTCGCGCTTCATTGCCGACAGCCGCGAGGGCGTCCTAACCCAGGGCGCGGAGTTTCTGCGGGCAAAGGCTGCGGGATTGATCGGCGACGACCACATCGTCGCTGAGATTGGCCAGGTGTTGGCGGGCGAAATCGAAGGGCGCCGCTCGCCGGAAGAAATCACTGTCTACAAGTCGCTGGGCCACGTCGCCCAGGATTTGTCGACCGCATGGGCGCTGTATTCACAGCCGGAAAAGGATTAGCGAAGTGGATCACAGACTCACGGCCGATTTCCGGTAGAATCTTGGGTCGGCCGGGACAGCGCGGTTCGCGCGGAAATGCGATGTTCAAGAAAATTCTCATAGCCAATCGGGGCGAGATCGCGGTGCGTGTGCTGCGCGCGTGCCACGAAATGGGAATTGCCGCGGTTGTGGTTTACTCTGACGTGGACCGCGCTGCGCTGCACGTGCGCAAAGCTGACGAGGCCTATCCCATTGGCGCTGCCGCGGCTTCCGAGTCTTATCTCAACATTCACAAAATTCTTGACGTCGCCCAGCGATCCGGCGCCGACGCCATTCACCCCGGTTACGGCTTCCTGTCAGAGAACGCCAAGTTCGCTCAAGCCTGCGCCGATGTGGGAGTGAAATTCATTGGCCCAACTGCAGCGGCGATGGAAGCTATGGGATCGAAAACCCGCGCCCGTCAGGCCGTGGAGAAAGCCGGCGTTTCCTTCGTGCCGGGAACGTCGCGCGGGGTGGAGTCGTTTGCCGAAGCCGAGCAGGTCGCTGCCGGAATCGGTTATCCGGTCATGTTGAAAGCTGCGGCAGGCGGCGGTGGTAAAGGCATGCGTCTGGTGCATGCTCCTGAGGAACTCAAGTCTTCTCTCGAAGCGGCACGCAGCGAGGCGGAGCGCTCTTTCGGCGATAGCGAAGTTTATATCGAGAAGGCGATCGTCAATCCGCGGCACATCGAGATGCAGGTGCTCGCCGACGAGCATGGCAACACGGTCTACCTTGGCGAACGCGAGTGCTCGCTGCAACGGAGGCATCAGAAGGTGTTGGAGGAAGCGCCTTCGCCGATTGTCGACGCCGACATGCGGTGCCAGATGGGCGAAGTTGCAGTCCGCGTGGCGCGAGCCGCAAACTACACCAACGCTGGCACGGTCGAGTTTCTGGTCGATCAACCGGGAAACGATCAGCGGAAAAATTTCTATTTTCTGGAGATGAACACCCGCTTGCAGGTGGAGCATCCGGTCACAGAGCTGATCACAGGACTTGATCTGGTCCACCTGCAGATTCGCATCGCGGCCGGAGAAAAGCTGCCCTTTACGCAGGACGACGTGCGCATCCGCGGCCACGCCATCGAATGCCGCATCTACGCGGAGGATCCCGACAACAATTATTTTCCGAGTCCCGGCAAAATCACTTTGCTGCTGGCGCCCTCAGGGCCGGGAATTCGCCGCGACAGCAGCATGTATGAAGGCTGGAACGTTCCGATCGACTATGATCCGCTGCTGGCCAAGCTGATCGGTTACGGCAGCGACCGCGAGCAGGCCATCGCGCGGCTGACGCGGGCTCTCAACGAATATTTTGTAGGCGGCATCAAGACCAACATTTCGTTGTTTCGGCGCATCTTGCACGATGCAGATTTTCGCGCCGCCAAGGTCGATACCGGATTCCTCGACCGCATGCTGAAGCGGGCAGAGGACAAGCCCGCCGACTCGAAAGATGCGGAGGTCGCGGCGGTAGCAGCAGGTTTGTTCGCGGTGCTGGGCTCAACCGGGGCCGCCCACGGCGAGCACACGCAGGAGGGTGGTTCTCGTGCTATCGAAAAGTCTGATTCCAACTGGAAGAGCGCCAGTCGCCGTGAGGCTCTCCGCTAAGAAAGTGTGATCGCGAATTGAATTCCTGGCCACTGATCACCGATCACTGGCCACTGACCGCCTGGTTCTCATGCTCTATGACGTGACCATCGACGGCAAGCATTATCGGCTCGACCTCAACAGTACCGACGGGCACTGGTCCTGCCGACTCGACGGCCGCGACCTTGAGGTCGACGCTGTCCTCGCTCGTTCGGATGTACTCTCGCTTCGCATCGGCAATCTGGCGTATGAGGTCAAGTCGGAGCGAGTGGCGAACGATTTGCATTTGTGGGTGGGGAGTACGCGGTTTGCCGTGGAAGTGCGCGATCCGCGCTCGCTGCGGAGCCGAGCACGCGCTGGAGACGATCGTGGACCGAGGAAAGTAGTAGCCCCGATGCCCGGCAAAGTTGTGCGCCTGCTAGTGAGTGAAGGAGACGAAGTGGAATCAGGCCGTGGCGTCGCCGTTGTCGAGGCGATGAAGATGCAGAACGAGATCAAATCCCCGAAGCGGGGAACGGTGCGGAAAATTCTTGTCAGCGAAGGTGCGGCCGTGAACGCGGGTGATGTACTCGCGATCGTCGAGTGACTCCCTAGTTCGTCAACCCGTTACTATCCAGAATCTTTTTGGCGTAGTAGTTATCCACCTTGGCAGAGTCGCGCAACAGTTCGTAGTATGCCGCCTTCAGCAACTGCTCGCGGCGGTCCTGGAGTTGCGAGTGAATGGCCTGCTGCACGCGGGGATCCGACAAATCGCGCTGACCCGCGGGCTCTTTCGACATCAGCTTCACAACCCGGAATCCCATCACCTGTTTATTCGCCGGGTTGGTCAAGGTGATGATCGGGCTGTACTGCCCGGGCTTCAGCTTCATCACTGCGTCGCGGGTTCCCGGATCAGTGTTGCGCAAAGAGGACTCGGGGAGCGTTCCCAGGTCTCCGCCGTTGCCGGAAGTCTCGGGATCCTCCGAATAATTCATGGCGAGCGTGGCGAAGTCGTCACCGCTGTCCAGGCGGTTCGAAATCATCTGGATTTTCTTCCGAGCGTCCGCCTCGTTCTGTGCCTTGTTGTTTTGGTTGTGCACTTGCGGGTTCGGAGTGGGGGTGACGAAGACCTGCGCCAGATGGTACTGCGGTTCAATGAGATTGAATTCGGACTTGTGCGCGTTGAAGTAGTTGACGATGTCCTGGTCGGTTACATTGATCTTGGACCGCACTTCCTTGTTCATCACCTTATCGACGGTGATAGAGCGGCGGATGTCGCGCTTGAAATCTTCCAGCGTGATCTTTTTCTCCTTCAGCCGCTGATCGAACTCCTCCTGCGTGTAAGGGGACTTGACCTCGTTGAGCTTGCGGTCCACTTCCTCTTCCGTGGCCAGCAGGCCGAGCTTTTCGGCCCGGCGCATCACCATTTCATCATCGATGAGCTGGCGCAGAATGTTCAGGCGGAGAATCGTGGCCTGCTCGCCGACGGGCGCCTGCTGTGCGCTCGCAACCTGGTTGTCGTAATACTTGTCGACGTCGGACCGGAAGATTTTACGGCCGTCGACCGTGGCCATGACATCGCCGCTCACTTGTGACTTACAGCCGAGAAGCGCTGCCAGGAGAAGGACGGCTGCCAAGACTGCCGCAAGCCGGGCAAATTTTGCATTTCTGATCAAAACAGTTCCCCCCAAACCTACGGTCGGCGGCGCAGGTGCGCTGAGAGCAACCAACATCGCTCCGTTTCGCAATATCACTTGGCGGCCGGCGCCGGTGCTGGTGCCGCGGCCGCGCGCTCAGGCACGGGCAGGTTGGCATCCTTCAAAGCGCGATCCAGTGCGGCGCGCACTTCGTTGATGGGTACGGCGCCGTCGATTTTTTGTCCATTGATGAACATCGTGGGCGTCGCCTCCACCCCAATTGCGTCGCCTTCTTTCATGGACGCCTTTACTGCACTTTCATCCTGCGCCTTAATGCAGGACTGCAATTTCACCACATCAAGATTGTGTTTCTGGCCCTGCAGCAGAGTGATCCGGTCGACCGCCGCCAGTCGCGCTTCCGGCGTCTTCTCAGCGTTTACCTCATGCTGGTTGCTATGAACGTAGCCCGCGAAATCCCAATAGGAGTCGCTGCTCTGCGCCGCCAAGCAATTGGCGTCCACCGCAGCGTGCACCGCCCAGGGATGGATTTCCACCAGCGGGTAATCCTTGTAAATGAAAGTGACCCGGTCGCCGTACTCTTTGAAGATCTCTGGAAATAAGGTCTGGTGCAGGCGGGAGCAGAAGGGGCATTCGAAATCGTCGAAGTTGACCATTACAACCTTGGATGCCTTCGCGCCGCGCGTGGGCCGTCCCGTGACATCGATTTTGCTCATGAGCTCGGCGAACGGGTCCTTGTTCAGATCGAACTTGATCGTACGCACCAGCGAAGAACCGTCCTTCGAGACCACAAACTTGAGATCCTGTTTCTTGTCTCCGCTATCAACGGTCACGACCACCGAATCGTAGTTAGGAAAGTCGGCACTGGGCGAGGGTGCGCCGACCAGAACACTCGCCTCGGGAGGAAGTTTGTAGAAGGAACGGACCTGGCGCTCGATTTTCCGTGCTAAATCGGGCGAAGCGGACTGGGCGACACAGCCCAGACAAACCACGAGCAGAAGGATAAAAGAGCGTCGAATTAGAGTCACCAAGAACCGCCTAAACATCGCGAGTCGCAGCTCGATTATCTCACAGCGCCGGGTGGACCGCAGGAATGTCGTGGCCAGGAAGCGGGCGAAAAATGGAGCGTTCGGAGCTGCTGCGAAGGCGGCTCCCTCGTTAACCGGCTTGCCGAATTAAATACTCTGCCGGCAGCAACGCATTCATCGACCCGGAACGGAAGCCTTCCAGATCGAGAGTTACAAACTTGAAGCCGAGAGCCTTGAAGATCCTGGCGAACTCCGCGGCCATGGCGGGATCGAGCGCCCGCTGCAACTCCTCGCGCGCGATTTCAATGCGGACGATCTCCCCGTGATGCCGCACTCGGAATTGCCGGAAGCCCAGGGCTCGCAGGGCGTCCTCTCCTTTTTCCACCACGTCGAGCGCCTCGCGCGTAACCGGGCGGCCATACTCGATGCGGGATGAGAGGCAGGCGGAGGCGGGCTTGTCCCAGATGCGCAGGCCAGCGCTCCGCGCCAGCGCGCGAATTTCTTCCTTGGTGAGCCCCGCCGCCAACAGAGGAGCCACAACCTGGTGCCCGATCGCCGCCTTCTGGCCGGGACGGAAGTCGCCCTGATCGTCGAGATTTACCCCGTAAGCGATGGCGTCGAATCCTCGCACCACGCGCAGTTCTTCCATCAGCGTGAACAGTTCATCCTTACAGAAGAAGCAGCGTTGCGCATCGTTACGCACGTACTCGGGACGATCGAGTTCCGAGGTGGCAACCACTTCCAGAGGAATGGCCTGCTCCCGCGCAAAGTCGACCGCATCGGCAAGCTGGGTGCGCGCCAGGCTGGGAGAGTCGGCGATGATCGCCAGCATGTTATCTCCCAATGCCCGATGCGCAGCCCAGGCCAGGAAGGCGGAATCAACGCCGCCAGAATAGGCAACGAGGGTGCGGCCGAGAGCGTGAAGGCGGACCTGAAGCAATGTGAGCTTTGAGTCGATGTTCAGTCCAGCGGCTGACATTGCATTATCTTAGCAGGGGCGTCCTGCACTGGATGTTGGGTAGCGTCCTAGGCAACCGGCTGTGCGAAAACAGTCAGTTACCGGATAAGATATGCGCAAGGACTGAGGGTCAGATATGCCGGTGTGGTTTGTGAAAGCAAAAGTGAGAATCTGCCGTGCGATGCAGTATCTTCGTGATTACCTCAGAGGCGGTAGCAAGGAGAATGATCCCCTTCTGGCGCTGCGCGGCTCGGGTAAGGAACTTTGGGCCGATGAGCACGCCGATGAGTACGTACGCAGGCTTCGGGAGGAATGAGCCTCTTTGCTGGCCACTGGCCACTGTTCAATACAGCCGTTCCTGCGGGCGCATACTGCCGAAGCTGGCGATGTTTGCCAGGGTGAAGGTGAAGCGGAACAGGTTTTCGTTGCGCACATTGGCGACGGTGTAGCTGCGGTATTCCATGGCCATCCCGCAGCAATCCCAGTTGTAAGTGGTCTGGGCGTTGAAGAACTGCAGTTGCCCGGTTTCCGCGTCGAATCCAAAACTGCTAGCAGCACTAAAGCCGCGTTTGGTGGCGCGTCCATATCCCAGGGCGGCGCGAAACTGGTTGAAGCGCGCCGGCGAACCCTCTGTCTGCACGGGTATCTGCAGGAATGCATCACCTCCGCCGATGGTCACCTGCCCGAAGTGGTAGTTGGCCAGCAGAGTACTCGCATTGACGCGACTGTTTTGGAAGTCGTAATCCAAATCCCATTCCGCGTCAGTGCGCGGGCTGGTTTCCACGCGCAACCGGGAAACCAGCGGCGAAAGATGTCGCGGCTGGGTGAGAAATGCAATACCGGTCAGGTCGACCGTCGTAGTGAACACGTTGCGCTGGCCGGGAATCAGCGCTCCGCCGAACGTCGGATCGAGAAAGTATTTTTGCCCCAGCTCCCAGGTCACCACTTCGCGCACCGCGGGCTCCGGTGGGCATTGGCGATTGGCCAGCGTGTTGATGTGCTGCCACGGCACAGTCGATTCCGGCGCCGCCCCGCCGACCATAAGCGCCGACATGATGGGATCGCAATCCTCCGGCCTGCTGGAATTGCGCTTGGCATACAGGCGCGTCACAAAGCCATACTCCACTTCATGGGTATCGGTTAGGATGTCGCGTTCGTCGAACTTCAAAACATTGGCGTAGTTGTTGACGCCGGTCACAAAGCGGTAGACCGCCAGCGGCTCGATGACATGCTTCCACTTTCTCCCGAGAAAGTTCTTGTCGAACACGCGCTCCAGTCCAGGTGGCCGCAGTTCCACCGCCGTTTCCAGGGCTTGGCGGTTAATGGGGTTGCTCACCGCCTGCCCCGGGTTACCCCGCTCTTCCCCGACCAGTCGTTCGCTATAGTAGGTTTCGTGCAAGGTCATTTCGGGACGCAAAGACCATCCTCGAAACTGCAGCGGCAGAGAAATTTCCGGGTCTAGATCGAAGCGCTCCAGCAGATTGCCCGTCCGGAAAGCTGGCGTGCAGGACTGAAAGACTCCCGGGCACGTGCCCTGCTGGGGTTCGCTGCGTGACAAGCCCGTGGCTGACGAGTCGACGGACCAGTAGAGCGGCGTGCGTCCCAACTCCCGATCGTTGCCAGAGAAATCGAGACTCGGAGCGTGCAAAATCGTGACCACCTGCCCCGGCGTCGTGCTCAGGAAGTTCTGGTAGCGCTCCGCGAAGCCGTTCAGGTTGTAGCCCTCGGTTGATTTCGAGAGGAAGGCTTGGGATTTTACTTCCGAATACACGGCCTGGCTGAAAACTTCGTTAAAGGCCAGGCGGAAGAGAAACGAACTCAGGTAGTCAACGTTGGCCACGGCACGGAACCCCCCGAAGTTTCCCGCTGAGTTCAGGCGCACGTTCTCCCCGCCCTCTTTGAGCGGAGGCGAGCCGATACCGCGATCGATCACTCCGAAGTAGTTGAGGTCCACGTAGGAAGTTTCGCTGGGCCGGGCGCGAAACTCGCCGCGCTGCGACCAGCCACGCAGGGAGAAGTATTCGGCGCCCAGGGTCGCATCCATCATGCGATTGATGGCCCAGTAGTAGGCGTCGCCAATCACGTTCCCCTTGACCGAAGACCGGGCCACCGACGGCAGCAGAAACCCAGACTGCCGCGAGTTCCTCTGCACCGGATGCGTGGCGTACGGAAAATAAAGCATGGGGATGCCGTGCAGAATGAAAGCGCTCCGGTAGATTTGAGCGTTGCCGCCCACATCCACACTCACCTTGCGGGCGTCGAATCGCCACATGGGATGAGGCAATTCGCAGGTGGTGATAGTGCCGTCGTAAACCAGGTAACGCTCAGGGCTGACCTTGTCAACAATCTTGCCGGTAAACGCGAAGGGAGCCGTGGAGGTCAGGATCACCTGGTTGCCGCGAAAGACCAGTCCCGTGGTCCCCGTCACATCGTAGAAGCGTCCGGTCTCTAGATCCAGATTGTAGGTGCCGTGCGACGCGCGAATGTGGTCGTCGTTGGGACCGCCGTCGAGCGCGAAGTGGCCTGTCCCCGTCGCTTCCCTGGTGTCGGAGTTGTAAGTGGCTTCGTCAGCCCGCAGTATGTAGGTTCCGTAATAGATTTCAACCGCGCCGTGCAACTTATAAACCGGGCCTTCCTCTTCCTGCTGGATGGCGCAAATGGTGCGGACGTCTCCTTCTTCTTTCTGCGCTGCTGCCGCCAGGGCGCAGGGAGTCGACGGCGCAGTCGCCGGCTTTTCCGCCGAGGCCGGGACCGAGGTCGCAGCGCGCGGCTCCGCGGCAGCGGCATTCGCAGGCGGCAACTGGCTGGTAACTAACGGCGGGACGAGAAGAAGGTGACAAAGCACCGCCGCCGTGATAAGGAATCTGTTGCGAAGAGTCATCGGAACAAGATCGCCGGAAAACAGATTGCCGAGAAAAATATCGTCGGAACAAGATCATCCGAAGCGCATCTAAAACGCGCTCGGACGCTTCTACCGGCAGCAGTCGTGGTGAAGTTAGCACGCTTGCGCCTCGCGAGGCAAAAGCCGCCCAGTTTCTTGGATTCCGACGCCGTCTTTGTGGTTATCCGGCTGATTCTTGCTTCTGGTTTGCTCGTAAGATTGTGATTCATGCCTTGTCCGCTTTGTGGTGACATCTGCCGCTGCTCTTCCGACTCGCATTCCGCCGCTTCGCCGCGCTGGCTAGTTGACGACGGCGCGATCCCGGCCGCTGCGCCGCCCCACGACGCGCCGGAGACGCCGTGTAGTGACGTCACCGGACTGAGTCCGGCGGCCGAGGTCTCGAGGCCCAACAATGAAGACGGAGACCGACTCGTCCCCGAGGATTCTGCGGTCTGGCGTCAGGAGGTTGCGGCCCGGCTGAACCGTTATCAGTCTCGCCGCAAGCCTCGTCCACCCCGCTATCCCTCGCTGCAACTGCATTTCGAGGTGGAGGACCCTCCTCGTACTGCGAGTGATATTTCCGCCGAGACCTCCATGTTGCCGCACAGAATGCCGCAGTCTAACCAGGCTCTGGCCCTGGACAGTTTCGCTGAAGGCGCTGCTCGTGCCGTCGAAGGCCCACCGCCGCAGGTGTCGCCGGCAGAGGCGCCACAGCCAGCGGCTCCTGCTCCATCCCCGACCACAGCTAAGATCATCGAGTTCCCGCGCTCCTGGACTCCTCCGCCCGCCCCGTTCGACGAATTGGCCGAGCCCGTCATCGACCGCCGCCGTCCTCGCATCCTGGATGCGCCGGAAGTCGTCCCGCCGCCGCCGGCTCTGGGTGGAATCACGATTGAGACCGTGCAGCGGCCGGAAGCAGAGAAACGTCCGGGCATCGACATCCCGTTACAGAGCGCACCCCTGGCGAGGCGCATCTTCTCGGCTGCTATCGATGGCGTCATAATCGCCGCAGCCTGCTCTCTCTTCGCCTTCATTTTCTGGAAGCTGGCGGCGACCCGTCCGCCGCAACTTGAGATGATCGGCCTGGCCGCTGGACTCTCAGGCCTGTTCTGGGCCGTTTATCAATATCTGCTCCTGGTCTACTCGGGCAGTACGCCAGGGTTGCGCCTGGCGCGTCTAGAACTGGCCCGCTTCGATGGCAGCCCCGCCAGCCGCCGGCTTCGCCGCTGGCGCGTCCTCGCTTCATTTCTTTCCGCCGCTTCGCTCGGCATGGGATACGCCTGGGTCTTCCTCGACGAAGACTCGCTCTGCTGGCATGACCGCATCACACACACGTATCTCGCACCGAAGGGCTGAAAAATCTCCGGCACACACTATAGCGCCCCGGTTGTCCGCAATCATGCGATCGATGGTTCTCCACCGTTCCAGAGACGCGCGGTACAATCCCTAGCAGCGAGAAGGAGGCCGTGTGAGGGAGGAGAGTGTTCTCAACCTGATTCTAACCCCCGACCTTGAAGCAAGAGTCGCAGTTCTGCGGAAGAAAGCGGAGCAGGTAAAATTAGTACTCCCCACGGATGTGGCGCTCTACATTGCACAGAATGTGCGGTCGAGTGCGAGTGCGTTGGAAGGGGCTCTCGTCCGCCTCATGGCCCATTCCTCCGTGACAGGCACGGAGATTACTCTCAAATACACACAGCAAGTGCTGGCGAATTTCATCGCCGCGGAGGCGAGCAGGGCCGCCCTCGATCCTCTACAGAAACTGCTCTCTCAACCGATCGGCCCGAAATCAGCTCAATTCAAACGCCCCCATCCGACCGAGGAGGATGAACACTTCGTTTTCTGCTTGCTGGGAATACGGGATGAGAGAAAAACCAGCCGAGCTAGACGCGAATTGCAAGTGAACATGCGCGAGAGCGAACGTGAACGGCTGGCGCGCCGGGACGCATACGAGCGGGAGCTGGAACGCCGGGCTAAAAAACGAAAACAAGGATGAGGCCTGTGGCGGGAAGGAGCCCTCTTCATCCCTATGCTATCTTCAATAGGTTTACCCTGATAAGCAGTCGCGCGTCCTCGCAGCATGGCTACATCCGTTGAAGGTTCCAAACCGGCCATAAGGGTCTTCGTCGCCACCACGGTGATGTTGACCTTCATCTCTTTCTGGCGTGCCTCCGCCATTGTTCTCTCCGATCTCGCATCCTCCGCTTATTACGCCGGAGGCGACGCCGAAAAGGTGATCGGCAAGAGCGCTCCCTGGTTCATTCTCGGCGTCATGTTGTTCAGCTATTGCGTGCGCGCACTCTACATCGAATCAAGCAGCATGTTCGTCCGCGGCGGCGTTTACCGCGTGGTCAAAGAAGCCATGGGTGGCACCCTGGCCAAGTTCTCCGTCTCGGCGCTGCTTTTCGACTACGTGCTGACCGGCCCTATCAGCGCCGTCTCCGCGGGCCAATACATGGCGGGCTTCATCAAAGACATGGGCCTGTACCTGCACCGCCCGCTTCATTTTTCCGACGACCACTTCGCCGCAGGGTTGGCCGTCATCGTCGTGCTTTATTTCTGGTGGAAGAATACCCAGGGCATGCACGAGTCCAGCCAGAAAGCCCTGCAGATCATGGCGATCACGACCGTCATGGTTGTGATCCTGATCATATGGTGCACCATCACGGTTCTGCGTGCGCCTGTCCAATTGCCGCCTAGCCCGCTGCATGCGGGCGTGGTGCCGCTGAATAAAGAATCGCTGGGCTGGTTGGATACAACGTGGTTCAGGCACCTGCCTCTCGGCATTCTCACCACTCTCATCGTATTCGTCGGCTTCGGGCACTCTGTGCTGGCCATGAGCGGCGAAGAGACCCTGGCCCAAGTTAACCGTGAGATTGAACACCCCAAGCTGAAGAACCTGGAGAAGACCGGGCTGGTGATTTTCATCTACAGCTTGCTGTTCACGTCTCTAGTCTCGTTCTTCGCGGTGATGATCATCCCTGACAAAGTTCGGCCGGATTACTTTGCCAACCTCATCGGCGGCATCGCCATGTATCTGGTCGGTCCCGAGAGCCTGAGGCTGCTGTTTCACGGCTTCGTGGTGCTGGTGGGAGTGCTCATCCTGGCGGGCGCGCAGAATACTTCGATCGTTGGCGCCAATGGCGTTCTGAACCGCGTGGCCGAAGACGGAGTCCTCACCAGCTGGTTCCAGAAGCCGCATCACCGCTTCGGCACCAGCTACCGCATCATCAACCTGATCGTCGGCCTGCAGGTGCTGACCATCGTGCTCAGCCGCGGCAACGTCTACATGCTGGCCGCGCTCTATGCCTTCGGCGTGATCTGGAGCTTCGCCATGAAGTCCATCGCCGTGCTGGTGCTGCGCTTTACCGAGCCCGGCAACCGGGAATGGAAAGTGCCCGGCAATCTGCACTTCGGCAAGATCGAAGTTCCGGTGGGCTTGATTCTCATTTCCGCCGTATTGCTGATCACCGCATTCGTGAATCTGTTCACCAAGTATCAAGCCACCATCGCCGGAGTGATCTTCAGCGCGGTCTTCTTC
This sequence comes from Candidatus Sulfotelmatobacter sp., assembly GCA_049280095.1. Classification (GTDB taxonomy): domain Bacteria; phylum Acidobacteriota; class Terriglobia; order Terriglobales; family Acidobacteriaceae; genus Sulfotelmatobacter. The sequence continues at coordinate 75,487 of JBAPPL010000007.1, forward strand.
ACCATCTTCACGCTCTCCGAACACCACGTCGCCAGAGAGCGCCACGGCAAGCCCGAACAACTCGACCAGTTCCGCGTCTACGGTAACCAGGAACTGGGCAGCGGAGCGATGGGCGTTCGCGAAGGAAACATTCTGGTTGCGGTGCGTGATCCCCGCAACCTGTATTACTTGCGCCAGGTCCTTGCCCATACCAACACGGCCAAGCAGGATGTAGTTGTGATGAGCGCGCGCCTCTACCATCGCGAGCACAGCTTCAGCGGCAGCTCGGTCATGGAGGCCAGCCAGGTTTTCGACCACTACGAGCAGGAACTTTTCACCGCCGCCGTGGCCGTCGCCGAAAAGGAAGGCAAGCCGATTTCTCTGTTGGTAGTCCCGGCGACCGACGTGTTCGAAGCCATCATGGTCACCGCGCAGCGGCTCGATTCTGCGCGCGTAGTCTGCGGCCTCTCGAACAAACTAACCGCCGACGAGCAAGCCAAACTAACCGGCGACGCCTGGGAGCGCATGCCCGAGCCCCGTCCGCGCTTATGTCTGGAGGTTGCCGCTCCCGACGGAACCGTTCGCGAATACACCATTGGCCCGCACACTCCGCGCCTGCGCCCGCAGGATGTTGAGCTCATGCACAAGCTCTGGCTCAACATCACCACCGATCCCAAGTTCGCCGGAGCACACCATTACCACATCGTCGCCCTGGCACTTGAAGAACTGCAACGCGAATTAAGCACCGAACAGCGCACCCAGCTTCTGCAAAAGCTGCTGGAAGAAATGAACCGCACAGGCGAGGAGCGCTGTCCGCCAAATTGAGTTCGGCAAATCAAGAGGAAGTGAATCTCGATTGTCATCCCGAGCGAAGCGAGGGACCTTGGTGTTGGCGCGCGCCGTCCCTGCCGCTGCCTCCCGCAAACACCAAGATCCCTCGCTTTTGCTCGGGATGACAAGTGCGGCTCTCGTACGCCGCACATCTGAGAACAGTCAATCTCATCTCAGATAGATGTCCTACTGCCCCAGCAGCCCCTCCAGCGAAGCCCTCAGCTCCCGATACCGAAACAAATACCCGCTAGCGATCAGCTTCCCCGGTTCCACTTTCTGGCTCCCCAGCAAAAGTTCTTCGCCCATCTCGCCAAACGCCAGCTTCGCAGCAAACGCAGGCATGGGAAAAATCGCGGGACGCCCCAGCACGCTGGCTAGCGTCTTCGCAAACTCCGCATTCCTCACCGGCGCAGGCGCGACCATGTTGATCGGTCCACGCATCGCATCGTTCTTCAAAATGTGTTCAATTGCGCCCACCATGTCGTGTACATCAATCCAGCTCATCCACTGCCGACCGTCGCCAGTCCGGCCGCCCAACCCCAGGTTGAAGGGCACGAGCATCGCCCCCAGCGCGCCACCCTTGGGGCTGAGTACGATTCCCGTTCTCAGGTGCGCGGTGCGAATGCCGGCCTGCACCGCCGGCGCGGCTGCTTCTTCCCATTCCCGGCAAACCTCCGCCAGAAAGCCCGCACCCGGCGAGCTTTCCTCTCGCAACACCTCGTCGCCGCGGTTGCCGTAGTATCCGATCGCCGACCCACAAACCAAAACATCAGGCTTCTTCTCGGCCCGGGCTAGCGCCGAGGCCAGATTGAACGTCCCGACCACGCGGCTGTCTCGAATCTTCCTCTTCTTGGCCGCAGTCCACCGTCCAAAAATGCTTTCGCCCGCCAGATGAATCAGCGCGTCAAATCCCGAGACCGCTTCGGCTGCGATCGGAGCCGCGGGGTCCCACGCGACCTGAGCGTTGTCGGGAGATCTGCCCGCTGCCGCCCCCCGCACCAGTCGGACGACAGACCAACCGCCGGCCCGAAGCGAAGGAAGAAGCGCAGTCCCGATCGGCCCCGACACCCCACTGACCAGGATTCTGGAATTCATAACGGACCCAACTCTACCAGCCGCCCCAGCGCCCCTACAAACCGCAGACGGTTTTGAAACCTTCGTAACGGGTGAAATGCGAGAAGGCTCTATTAATCTGTCCTTAAGCGGCCGGGCGGCAGCAATTCCACGAAATAGTTGGTAATCTCAAGGTACCGATTCTTCCAACGCGTAAGCATTTCCACGCATCTAACCGCGAACGGGTCTGGATGCGAGTGTGGGCAGAAAGCACTTTATTGATGGCCTTGCAATTCAAGTCTGGACTCATTCTTCTTGTGTTTGCCTCTCTGGGCTGGACCTTGCCCTGCCTGGGACAGAGCCCTCCGCCGGCGCCTACTCCGGATCCCACGCTCGGAAAAATCAGCGGAACCGTCGTCGACCAGAGCGGAGCTGTGGTCGCCGGAGCTCAAGTGAAACTTGCGAGCGCCGGCGAAGCGCAATCCCCAGCTCATGAGGCAGTAACCGGCGACAATGGGGAATTTTCCTTTGCCAACCTAGCTCCCGGCGCTTTCCGGCTCACCATTACCGCAGCGGGCTTCGCCACGCAAACCTCGTCTGGAACCCTGGGTCCGGGAGAAGTTCACCTGGTCCCGCCGATCGCGCTAACGGTCGCCGCCAATGTCACGGATGTGCAGGTCGCACTCTCCCGCATCGAAGTGGGCGAAGCGCAGGTTAAGGATGAAGAGAGGCAGCGTGTGCTCGGCGTTATTCCAAATTTCTATGTCACCTACGACCCCCACCCGGTTGCGCTGACCTCAAAGCAAAAATTCGAGCTGGCCTGGAAGACGACAATCGATCCCGTCACCTTCGCCATCGTCGGCGGTATCGCGGGAGTGCAGCAGGCGCAAAATACTTTCAGCGGATACGGCCAAGGCGCCGAGGGTTATGCCAAGCGCTACGGCGCCAACTATGCTGACCTTGCCACCGGCACCTTCATCGGAAGCGCCATCCTGCCCTCGCTCCTGAAACAGGATCCCCGTTACTTTTATAAGGGAACTGGCAGCACGCGCTCGCGCTTCCTGTACGCAATAGCCAATTCGGTGATCTGCAAAGGCGACAACGGACGCTGGCAGGTAAACTACTCAAATATTCTCGGTAACATAGCGGCAGGCGGCATCTCCAATCTCTACTATCCGGCGCAAAATCGGGGAGCCGCATTAACCTTCGAAAACGCAGCCATCGGAATTGGCGCAACCGCCGCCGCCAATCTGGTCGAAGAATTTCTCTGGCGCAAGCTGACGCCGAATATCCCGAAACACGACCAGCCCGCTCCCTAGCAAGTATGTGTGGAGCGGGCGCCCTCGCCCGCTGCCTTTGACGTTGACCGTCGTTTTGACGCTGCCTTTCGCCTCAAGACATCGTCATTCCGAAGCGCGACGCAGGCGGGCGAGGAACCTGCTGTTGGCGTGCAGCCCCTCAACTCATGTAATGACAGCCGCCTCGGCTGTCAGCGGAGCGAAGCGACGCCGCGCCGGCTCACGCCCGGACGAAATGTCGCTGCGGCCTCACACCGCCGGCTCCTTGCTCTCGCCAGCCGCCGGCCCAAAGCCACACCGCCCACGCATCCCTTGCCGGAATTTCTCGCGCTCCTCAGGCGTCATCCGTCCCCACCGCTCGGACATGCGCCCGCGAAAGCCCGATCCGCGAAACCCGCGCCCGCCAATGCGCCCGAAAAGAATCCGGCACAGTGCCAGAATCCCAATCGCCTGCCAAAAAGTGATCAGCCGCCACCCAAACAGCGCCGGCAGCAGCCAGTTCCACAGATGCAGCACCAATTCGCCGCCAAGGAACATAAACAGCACAATCCCCACAATCGCCGCGGGGACGATGAAATACCATCTTTTTCTCATATTCGCTTCCTCACGCTTTCATAAACTCGTCGTAAATACTTCGTAACTGTTCGCGCAGATGCAGCACCGCATAGCGTTTGCGCGCCAGCAGCGTATTGATGCTCACGCCGCTCTCAGCCGCCATCTCCTTAAAGCTGCGCCCCTCGATCTCATGCCCCACAAACACCTCGCGCTGCTCCTCGGGCAACTCGTCGAGCGCCGCTTCGAGTTCCTCAAGCAGCACGCTGCGGGCATAAAGCGCATCTGGTCCCGCATCAGGAGAAGGCAGCAAGTCTTCCACGTGCAGCCGCTCTTCATCGTCGCCCGCGACCGCAGCATCGCTAAAGCTCTCCGGCGTCTTCTTCCGGAAGAGGTCGGTAATGCGGTTGCGCGCCACGCGAAACAGCCAGCCCGTAACGTGCTCAATCGGCATCAGCAGCCGGTTCGCCTCCACCAGTTCGTAGAACACCTCCTGCAGAATGTCCTCAGCATCGCGCGGATCAGGCACACGCCGCCGAATAAAGTTGCCCAGCCGGGACCGCTCCCGCTGAACCACTTCGGAGATCCGCCGGTCCTGTTCGAGGCTCATCCGCTCCAGACTAGCCGCGTCCTTCATCTAAGGATGTAGACGAATGGGAGGCACAAATATTGTAGGGGGTGGAGGTTGGTGTGGAGTGTGGAGCGGGCGCCCCCGCCCGCTGCCTTTGACGTTGACCTGCGTATTGACGCTGCTGCCTTTGTCCTAAGATCTTGTCATTCCGAAGCACGCCGCAGGCGGCAAGAGCCTGGCCTGAGCGCAGCCGAAGGGAACCTGCTGTCTGCTGCCACCGCCACAGCCCATGTAGAGACAGCCGCCTCGGCTGTCCGCGGAGCGAAGCGACGCCTCGGCTTCTCCGCAGAGGCTCCAACTCGAGCAGATCCCTGAGGTCTAGCCGAAAGCCCCGCCCTAGCGGCCACAGCACTTCTTGAACTTCTTCCCGCTGCCGCACGAGCAGGGCAGGTTTCTGTCTCGACCGCGCATAACGGGTTTCTGGATCACCGGCGTATTGGCCAGCATCACCTTCGCCTGCTTCATGAAGAGACGGGGCGACTTTCCCGGGAACCACTTGCTTAGGAGGAAGGTATCGAGGGCCGAGGCTAACGCTCCCGAGATCGGCTCAAGGGCACCTATACCCGTGGTAGTGGCAAAGCGGAGTAGTCTAGCAGGCGCCGCGTCAACCCAGCTCGGCTGCCCGATCGACTCGATGTACCGCCGAATGATTTCATCCGAAGTGGCCGCTGGCGCGCCCTCGCTAAACCAATCGCGAAGCGCCTGGCAGTGCTTCGAGTACCGCAGGTCGAGCAGTTGCGTAGAGGTCAGCCGCTTGGCTGCGTAGGCAGCTCCAAGATCGGGGACGCTGCTGACCTTTTGGATCTGAGCAAACGCCCAATTCCTTCTGGAGCGAACCCAAGCCTCTGGCCTTTTGCTCGTAGCAGGCTCAGAGTGGAGTTATCCCCGGTGACTTCTGTTGCCTCTACGTGGCCACCGAGGCTCAAAAGGAAATTTTCGAACGCCGCGCGTAGAACCGCACGGATTTCAGTCGTATCGCCCGGGCCCGAAGGAACGTGAGGGTTGAAGATGGTGACTTGGTTCGCGCCGAGCCCGACGAGGTTATCCAGCGACCGGCCAGCGTTGCGAAGGGCGAGAAAGTCGCGCAGGTATGGGCTGCCCAGAATGTCCTTGTATGTCTCATCTTTCAGCCCGTCAGCTATTGCTTGGGTGGGCAGAGTGACGACATTGTCCAGCAGAAGGTTTGTGATCTGGGATCGGCGTTCGACGGTTGAGGGGGGATTGGTCACCGTAAGGACGTCGCGTATTGCGTGATCGAGGGGCTTGAAGAACGCCATTTACAGGTTTGGCGTAGGAGGGCGATGCGGATTATCTTGTATCTGGAAGAAGACGAGCCCTCCACCATTACCCGCATAGCCGAACCATCGGTCAAAACGTGCCAGCACGATGCCCTTGTTGCGCACCAAGTCGTCGAATGTGCTTTCGCCGAGGATGAGGCGCAGGACTGGGAGAATCTGCAAGTTCCCCGTGGGGATGACGATTTGATCATAGGAGAAGAACGTAGTTCGCCAGCCTCGACCAATAGTCGGGCGACGCAAGCATCGCGTCCGAGGCGCGCTCCTGGCTCTGGGGCGTAAGCCAGATTCCGAAATCAGTGGCTAGGACTCGACGCATACCTGATGGCGGGTCCAGTCCCTCCTTCGGCGTGCCCCAAGCGCACTACGTTTGGCTCGGCCGAACACATTTCGCGAACTCCAACCCTCGCGATTTCAGACCCATACCGCGAACCTTAGCAGCTTCCCCCGCCCATCTCAAATACAGCCGCTATATTGCGCCATTTTCGCGGGAGGTCCCCCCGCAAGTCCATGTAATTGGCACTCATCCTCCCGGACTGCCAGCTCCTTGCCCCCACTTTCGTCGCTTTCCCTTCGCCCCACGATTTCCCTGCCGATATATCGGCACTCGCCTAAACTCAAGCGCCCCAAACACCTGCAGCCAACCAACTATAGCTTTAAGGTGGTTTTCCGAGATTTCCGAGTTTTCCACAGTGTTCCGGAAAACCGCTCTAATGTTCCGACTGGAACATTCACGCGATGTTCCGGCAGCAACACCACGGGCTATAATCGTACATGGCGAGCTTGCGCCAGCAGATCGCGACCACCGCTCTCACCCTCACCAAGTTCCGCGAGCTGATGAAGCGGATCGAGGAGAACCGTCCCCAGGACGACCTCTCCATCGTCAAGAAAGCCTACGACTACTCCCTGAAGTATCACGAAGGCCAGATGCGCGCCTCGGGCGAGCCTTACCTGGTGCATCCGCTAGAAGTGGCGCTAGTGTTGGCCGAAATGAAGATGGACCCGGTCGCTATCGCCGCCGGCCTGCTGCACGACTCAGTCGAAGACACCTCGGTCACCATCGTCGACATCCGCAAAGAATTCGGCGAGCAGGTCGCGCACATCGTCGAAGGCGTCACCAAGATCAGCAAGATCGATTTCGCCACGCGTGAAGAAGCGCAGGCGGAAAACCTGCGCAAGATGATGCTCGCCATGGTCGATGACATCCGCGTGGTGCTCATCAAGCTCGCCGACCGTCTGCACAACATGCGCACGCTCGAACACCTCCAGCCCGAACGCCAGCACAAGATCGCGCAGGAGACGCTCGAGATCTACGCCCCCATCGCCCACCGCCTCGGCATGGGAAAGATTCGCGGCGAGCTGGAAGACCTGGGCTTCCTCTTCCTCGATCCCGCCGGCTACGAGCAGGTGGAAAAAGCCGTCAACGCGCGCCGCAAGCAGGGCGAAGCATTCCTCGCCAAGATGCAGGGCATCATCATCGACAAGCTGAAAGAGGCCGGCATCCAGGCCAAGGTGGAGAGCCGCATCAAGCGCCTGTTCTCGATCCACAAGAAGCTGCAGCGCCAGCGCATCTCGGTCGACCAGGTCTATGACCTGTTTGCCATGCGCATCATCACACGGTCGCTACAAGATTGTTACGCAGTGCTCGGCATCATTCACAACATCTGGCGGCCAGTGCCGGGACGCATCAAGGACTTCATCGCCATGCCGCGGCCTAACTTCTACCAGTCGCTGCACACCTCAGTCATCACAGAAGATGGAACGCCTTTCGAAATCCAAATTCGCACCGAAGAGATGCACAAGATGGCGGAGGAAGGCATTGCCGCGCACTGGAAATACAAAGACGGTCCGGTGTCGGCGCAGGATGAGCAACGCCTCGCCTGGCTACGGCAGGTGGTCGAGTGGCAGCGCGACGTCAGCGATCCCAACGAATTTCTTTCCGCTCTGAAAGTCGATCTCTATCCCGAAGAGGTTTACACCTTCACTCCTAAAGGCAAAGTGGTCGTGCTGCCACGAGAGGCTACGCCGATCGACTTCGCCTACACCATCCACACGGAAGTCGGACACACCTGCGTGGGCGCCAAGGTGAACGGACGCATGGTGCCGCTGCGCCACAAGCTGCATTCCGGAGACATCGTCGAGATCCTCACCCAGGCTGGACACAAGCCCAGCCGCGACTGGCTGGGGCTGGTCAAGTCTTCGCGGTCCCGCAACAAGATCAAGCACTGGCTCAACGTGCACCAGCGCGAGCGCTCCATTGAAATTGGCCGCAAGCTGATTGAAAAAGAAGCGCGCAAGTATCGCATCGCTCTTAAAGAAATTAAAGATGAAGAGCTGCAGAAGGTCGCGGCTGGTTATGGGCTCGGCAAAGTTGACGACCTCATGTCCGGCATTGGCTATGGAAAATATTCGGCGCGGCAGGTGCTGGCGCGGCTGCTGCCGGCGGGCGCGACGCCTTCAATGGCGGGTGACATTGAAGCTGAGGGACTCTCCAACCAGCCTGGGGCGATCGCGAGCGTGGTGCGGCGCGTGTTTGGCGATCACAACGCGATCATGGTCAAGGGCCAGGGCGACATGCTGGTCTATCGCGCGCGCTGCTGCAATCCCATTCGCGGAGAGAGCATCGTGGGCTACATCACGCGCGGCAAGGGAGTGGCGGTGCATGCGGCGAGCTGTCCGAACGTGACCAACCTGATGTACGAACCGGAACGCCGCATCGATGTGGAGTGGGCGCGGGATGAGACGACGCCTACGGCTTATCCGGTGAAGCTTACGGTTTACTGTGACGATCGGTTTGGTATGCTTAAAAGCATTACTAGTGTTATCGGGGATGCTCAAAGTAATATACGAAATATTGGGGCGCGTACCGAGAATAGTCAGGCCAGCGTGGAGATCGTGCTCGATATCTCCGACCTCAAGCATCTGGAGCAGATCATGGCTGGATTGAGAAAGATTCCTGGCGTGCATGAGGTGCAGAGATTGCAAAAGATTTAGGGGCACAGTGGCCCATGATCAGTGGTTGGTGGCCAGTGAGGGCCAACATAATCGGTGGACCTCGTGAGTGGAGAGCCGGTGCCGTCCCTTCGGGACTCCATTCCTCTTTCGCGGCACAACCCCGCACTTACGTGCGGGGCTCATGAATGTCGTCGCTGGCGCGACTCGGTCCTTCTTGGTTTGACTTCATCTGAGCGCATCTGCATTAATTGACAGCGGAGGGTTCATGCGCGAAGTTGTTTCTACCAAAGACGCTCCTCAGGCGATTGGGCCTTACTCGCAGGCGATCAAGGATAACGGGTTTGTGTTTACGTCGGGGCAGATTGCGATTGATCCGGCTACGCAGCAAGTGGTCGCGGGAGATGTGGCGGCGCAGACGGATCGGGTGCTGCGCAATCTTTCGGAGATTCTGGAGGCTGCGGGCAGCGGGTTGGGGAAGGTTGTGCGGTCTACCGTTTTCCTGAAGAGCATGGATGACTTTGCTGCTATGAACAAAGTTTACGGGCAGTATTTCAGTTCGGATGCGCCGGCTCGATCGACTGTGGAAGTGGCGCGGCTGCCTAAGGACGTGCTGGTGGAGATTGATGTGATTGCGCTGGCGTAGGGGATTTCAATCCCGGAGGACGAATTGGGGGATTTGCGGAGAACACAGCCCCGTCTCCCTCAGGGGCCGAAGGCCACGTTCCTTCTTCTGCTTTCGATGGGTAGTGGTGCGGTTTGGCGTACGCGCTGGGCCGGTTAAGTGGGAGATCCTTCGCTACGCCTGAAAAACGGCTCCGCTCAGGATGACAGTCGTCGGGTAATCGTCAAAATGCATCTACCTTTTGATGGCACGGCTGAAGCCATGCCCTTCTCGATCCTGGTCGTGCTCGACTTCAACCATGAGGCTGGCTCAGGGATCACGGAACGGGGAAACCTATGTGCATTTCTCCGCTTCCAACGTTTAAGATGGTGATTTTAAGGAGGTAGGAATGACGAAGTATGTTGCGGGGATTGTCGTCATGCTCGGGCTGACGGCAGTGTTTGTGCTGGCACAGAGCGCGGCGCGGAAGACCAACACCAGCGCGCCCACGAAGGTCACGGGCGACGGCGTGAAAACGGACTCCGGGCTGATCTATTGGGATATCCGGCTGGGGACCGGCGCGGTGGCGAAAGAGGGCAGCCACGTGCGCGTGCACTACACCGGCTGGCTGACGAACGGCAAGAAGTTTGACAGCTCGGTCGATGCGGGGAAGCCTTTCGATTTCACGATCGGCAACGGCGAGGTCATCAAGGGATGGGAAGAAGGAGTTGCCGGAATGAAGGTGGGCGGCAAGCGGCAGTTGCGCATCCCTCCGGCGCTGGGTTACGGGGCGGCGGGTTATCCGGGAGCGATTCCGGCTAACGCTACCTTGATCTTCGACATACAGTTGCTGAACGTGGAGTAAGAACACTTTACCGCCGAGCACGCGGAGAGCGCCGAGGAATTCTTAGCGGGCATTATGAATAGGAATTCTCAGCGTGCTCGGCGACCTCGGCGGTTAAGCGCTTACGCCTTGACGACTTTGCCGCTGCGTAGGCAGGAGGTGCAGACGCGGATGCGCTTGGTGGCAGCACCTACGCGGGCGTGCACCGGACGCAGATTGACGTTCCAGCGCCGCTTGGTGACGTTATGGGCGTGGCTGATGCGGTTTCCGAATTGCGGCTTCTTGCCGCAGATATCACATTGTTGTGCCATGACTGCTGTAGATCCTTTCAGAGGCCTTCGCGGAAACTCCTATTCTACCGGATTCGGGGCCTGGGGGACAATTCGCGGCTGTGTGCTATGCGATACTTAGCTCATGCAGTCCCCGCTACAGGCGCCCACCGCGGCTACCGACCCCAAGTCGGTTAAGGTGAACCTTACGACCGGCACCGGTGTGGATATCGAGTGGGCCGACGGCCACGTTTCGCACTATGGGTTCGTATATCTTCGCAACGCGTGCCCTTGCGCCATGTGCAACGAAGAGCGCGACAAGGCTCGCCGGAAGCCGGGTGAGCCGGCGAAACCTGCGCCGGGCGCGCTGCCTATGTTTAAACCTGCTGCCAAGCCGGTTTCCGCCGAAGGCATGGGGAAATACGCGATCCGCTTCAAGTGGAACGATGATCACGACCTCGGGATTTATTCCTGGAAGTTTCTGCGCGAAGTGTGTCCGTGTGAGGAATGCAAGGCGGCGCGGGCGGGAACTGAGTAAAGGACCGGGCGCGCTTCCATGCAAGAAGGTAAATTCAGCAAAACGGCGCGGCGGGTGGCGATTCGCCGGGCGGCGCATCAGTTGTTGGACCACCCCAGAGTGCTGGACGATCCTTTGGCGCTGCGGATTATTGGGGCTGAAGCGGCCGAAGAGCTGCGATCGAATCCTAAAGAGCATCACGCTTTTTCGCGGGCGTTTCGGGCGTTCATGGCGGCGCGCAGCCGCTATGCCGAGGACGAGTTGGCTGGCGCTGTGGAGCGGGGCGTGAGGCAGTACGTGGTTCTCGGGGCGGGGCTCGATACGTTTGCTTATCGCAATCCGCATGCGGGGCTGCGGGTGTTTGAGGTGGACCATCCGGCGACGCAGGCCTGGAAGCGCGAGCAGTTGTCGGCGGCGGGCATTGCGATTCCGGCGGCTTTAACCTTCGTGCCTGTTGATTTCGAACGGCAGACTCTGGCGGAGGGACTTGGGCAGTCCGGATTCGACTTGAGTGCGGCAGCGTTTTTCTCCTGGCTGGGGGTGACGCCTTATCTCACTCGCGATGCCTGCATGTCGACTTTGAGTTTGATTGCGACCATGCCTGCGGGCAGCGGAGTGGTATTTGATTTTGCCGTGGACCCGGCGCTGCTGAATGCGGGGCAGAGGCAGGCGCTCGATGCGCTCTCGGAACGCGTGGCGCGCTATGGGGAGCCGTTTCAGTTGTTCTTTGATCCCGAGAAGTTGCAGGACGAGTTGAAGGCGATGGGATTTCAGCGCACGGAGTTCTTGCAAGGCAAAGAACTTAACGAGCGGTACTTCAAGGATCGCGACGATGGGCTGCTGGTGCGCGGCGGGTTAGGGCATTTGATGGGGGCGTGGGTGTAAGGCGATTCGACAGGCTCGTTCCGGGAAGAAAATCGCAAATCCCGAATCCCCTGTAAAATTGAATCATCAGCTCCGGAGCCACTTCCGCATTGTCTTTTCTCGATCAACTGAATCCGCAGCAGCGCGAGGCCGTCGAAACTACCGAGGGGCCGGTGCTGATTCTTGCCGGCGCGGGGAGCGGGAAGACGCGCGTCATCACTTATCGCGTCGCCTATTTGATAGAGAACATGGGCGTGATGCCGGAATCGATTCTGGCGATGACGTTCACCAACAAGGCCGCGGCTGAGATGGGTGAGCGTGTGGAGAAGCTTGTCGGTGGTCTCAGCATTGCCAAGCCCGTCATCTCGACTTTTCATTCTTTTTGCGTGCGCGTGCTGCGCCGCGATATCGAGGCATTGCAGATTCCTTCGGCTACGCCCGGGCAGCCGCCTATCGGACACACGAAGAAGTTTGTGATCTACGACGAGAGCGACCAGCAATCGGTGGTGAAGTCGGTGATGAAGCGGCTTGGACTTGACGACAAGCAGCTCACGCCGCGCACGGTGCTCTCACGGATTTCGTGGGCGAAGAATCACATGCTCGATCCGCAGGAGCTTTACCTGCAGTCGGCCGACCCTAAGACGGAAAAGATCGCGCATTTGTTCGAGGAGTATCGCAAGGAGTTGCGCAGGGCCAACGCTCTCGATTTCGACGATCTTCTTCTGGAGGCTACGCGGCTGCTGAAAACCGCCGCGCCGGTGCGCGAATATTACAACCGGCGCTTTCAATATCTGCTGATCGATGAGTATCAGGATACCAATCGGCCGCAGTACGAACTCATGCGCATGCTGGCCGGGGCGCGGCATAACGTTTGCGCCGTGGGCGATGAAGATCAGTCGATTTATTCCTGGCGCGGGGCCGACATTCGGAACATTCTGGAATTCGAGAAGGATTTTCCTGAGGCTAAGATTATTCGTCTGGAGCAGAATTACCGTTCGACGCAGAACATTCTTGAGGCGGCGTCGTCGGTGGTGGCGAACAACATTCGGCGCAAGGGCAAAAATCTTTGGACTTCGCGACAGGGCGGGACGAAGATCGGCTACTACGAGGCCCCGGACGGGGAGAACGAAGCGCTTTTCGCTGCGGACCATATTGCAAAATATCTGCGCGAGGCGGCACAACACGGCGAGACTCCCCGCGCGGCGGTGCTCTACCGGACGAATTCTCAATCGCGTCTGTTTGAAGAAGCCATGCGCCGCTATGGACTGAAATACAAAGTGGTCGGCGGATTCTCGTTTTACGAGCGGGCTGAGATCAAAGACATGATCTCGTATCTAAAAGTTATTCAGAACCCGGATGACTCGATCTCACTGCTGCGCGTGATCAACACGCCCACTCGCGGCATCGGTAAGGGCACTATCGAGACGCTCGAACGCCTCGCGCTTGAGACTGGGTTGTCGCTGTGGGGCACGATCGGAGAAGCCATTCGACGGCAGCTCCTGCCGCCGCGCGCGCTGGCTGCGCTCAAGAACTTCCAGCAGTTAATTGTGGACGCGCAGGCGATGCTGGCGGGAACGTTTGTCGAACAACTGGAAGAAAGTGTCGGAAGCGAAAGCGACCCGCAAGTGTCAGAAGCGCGACAGGCTTTGCAAGCCGCCGCGGACGATTCTCTCGAAGACGCCGCCGCCGCGTTTGATCCTACCGAATTCGAGAACACAGCCTTCGACTTCGGTGGAGCTTACGCGGGAGGCGAGAACGCCGCTGACGGTAGCGCCGGCGTCCCGCCGGCAGTTTTACCGGAAGAAGAGTCGGCATCTCGGGCTGCCGCAGGCCAGCAAGATGCTGGCGCTACAAGTTCGACGGCCGACCTCCTCAAGTTTCTCATTGATCGCACCGGGTACATCAAGCTGCTCGAAGAGGAGGACACGCCGGAAGCGTTCTCCCGCATTGAGAATCTGCGCGAACTGGTCAACGCTGCTATGGACTCGCGCGACCGCGGCGAATCGCTGGATCAGTTTCTCGATCACGCGGCGCTCATCAGCGACGCCGACGACTATGACGAGCGGTCGCAGATTACGCTGATGAGCCTGCACGCGGCCAAGGGACTGGAGTTCCCCCTGGTCTTTCTCAGCGGGTTGGAAGAGGGACTGTTCCCGCATTCGCGCACCATGCTTCAGCCTGACGATGTGGAAGAGGAGCGGCGGCTTTGCTACGTGGGCATGACGCGCGCCATGGATCAACTGATATTGACCCGCGCTGTTTATCGACGCCGGTACGGTACCGATCTGCCCGAAGCCAGCGTGCCCTCGAGATTCCTGGAAGAAGTGCCTGCGCCATTGATTGAAGAGCTAGGGAGACGCGGAAGCACGGCTCGCGTGGGGACGGGCACTTTTGCCCGTCCGGCGGGAAGAAGCATGGCGGCTTACGATGGAGACGCTCACTACTCGTACGAAGACGAAGACCAGAGCGCAAGCTGGAAAGGCAAGGGCGGCGGCCTGCCGGTAAGCCGGCAAAAGCCCACGGCTCCGGCGCAACCTTACAACTCCATCGAGAACATTGCCGAGTTCTTTGCCTCGCGGGGAAAAAAGTTTACTGTCGCCAAAACGCCGGTCGAACATCCTACCGGCAAGCGTGGATTCCGCCCCGGGCAGAAGGTTCGCCATCCCAAATATGGCGAGGGAACGGTCTACCAGCGAGAAGGAGAAGGCGAAGAAGCCAAGATTACGGTACAATTCCCTCGCTTCGGATTGAAGAAGCTGGTGGAGAAGTATGCGCAACTGGAGCGCGCTTAAGAAGAATTTGGTAATTTTGTAATTGAGTAATTGGGTAATTTGTCGTTGATGTTCAAATTATCCAATTACCAAATTACTCAATTCAAAAAGGAATCATGGCAAACACAGCAACGCTGACCAAAGAAGAACGCAAGAAAGCGAAACGCGCCTCACGGAAGAAGACAAAGGCGGAAAAGCCGAAGAAGCCGCGCGATTATGCGCGCGGGTCGAAGAAGCGCAAGGTGAAGAAGTTGGCGCGCGGCCAGTCGAAGCGGTAGGCCGCACGCTCGGAATTACGGGCATGGGCCTGCGCCCATGCCCGACTCCCACTGTGAGGAGATAACCACCTCTTGTCACCGTCATCTTCGGAACCAACCGGCACCGTGCCCACTTCGACCGTTCGAACCAGCGACAACCAGCTTTTGTGCTGCAAGTCGATCGACAAGCTGATCGAGGACTCTGAGGCACCAGGGCAGCGGCTGCAAAAAACCCTTGGGCCCTGGTCGCTGACCGCGCTGGGCATTGGCGCGATCATTGGCTCCGGCATTTTCATCCTTACCGGTACGGCGGCCGCGGGCGAATATTTCCAAGCCCCATCCATTCTGCATGCACAGGCGCTCGACGTAATCATCAATCTACTGCGCACCGGCAGCACGGCGGGAGCGCTCATGCACGGACGCCCGCCGGCCGGGCCATCGATTGCGATTTCATTTTTCCTGGTCGCGATCGCCTGCAGTTTTGCCGGCTTGTGCTACGCCGAACTCGCCTCGATGATTCCGATCGCGGGCAGCGCCTACACCTACTCCTACGCGACGCTCGGCGAAATTTTTGCCTGGATCATCGGCTGGGATCTCATCCTCGAATACGCAGTCTCGAACGTCGCAGTAGCGGTTGGCTTTGCCGGATATACAAAAGCGCAACTCGCGGTGTTCGGCCTCAACTTGCCGGAAAAATTTGCCAGCCCGGTCTGGGCCGGCGGGCAGTGGACGGGCGCGTATTTCAATCTCCCCGGCTTCCTCATTGTTTTTCTTCTCACGCTGCTGCTGGTGCGCGGAGTGAAGGAGTCGGCGGAGACTAACAACGTCATGGTGCTGGTCAAAATCGGCGCCATCGTGACCTTCCTGGTAGTGGGTGGAATGCTGGTGAAGCCCGCGAACTGGCATCCCTTCGCGCCTTCGGGGTTCGCCGGAATCGTTACCGGGGGCGCCATCGTTTTTTTTACCTACATCGGATTCGATTCGGTCTCGACCGCCGCCGAGGAATCGCGCAATCCGCAAAAAGATTTGCCCTTCGGCATCATCATGTCTCTGGTGGTCTGCACCGTGCTCTATGTCGGGGTGGCCGTCGTCCTGCTCGGCATGATGAAGTACACAACTTTCGTTTCGGGTGAAGCCGCCGAAGCGCCCGTGGCCTACGCGATGAAGTATCTGGGCGTGCACCCGCTGTTCCGCTCGGTCATCGTGATCGGAGCGCTGACAGGAATGATTTCTTCTCTGCTGGTGTTTCAGTACGGGCAGGCGCGCATCTGGTACGCCATGTCGCGCGACGGCTTGCTCCCGAAACTGTTCTCTGCAGTACACCCGAAATTTAAAACGCCGTATTGGTCCACCTGGATCGCTTGTTTCGCAGTAGGGATTCCAGCAGGCCTCGTTGATATCGGAGATGCTGCCGATCTTGCCAACATCGGGACGCTGTTTGCCTTCGTCCTGGTTTCGTTGGGAGTGATCATCCTGCGCCGCAGGCAGCCCGATCGCCCGCGCGCGTTCCGGGTCCCGTTTGTGCCGTGGTTCCCGCTGATCTCGGTGCTTTTCTGCGGCGGCCTCATGTTCGGGCTCACCGTGATCACCTGGCTGCGTTTCGTGATCTGGCTCGGTCTCGGCCTGCTGATCTACTGCTTCTATAGTCGACACCGGAGCGAGTTCGCGAAGAAGTAGCGAATTCTGGTGGTCTCGCAAATCTTTCGCCAAGAATCTACAATCAGTAAGTGATGTCCTCCGCACCCGATCGTCCACCGAATAGTTTTCTTCGACTCTTGCCCAAGGCTGAGTTGCATCTGCATCTTGAGGGAGCGATCGAGCCGGCGACGCTGCTTGAACTTCGGCAGCGACGGGGCGAACGCGCCACGGCGGCCGAGATCAACGCTCTTTATCGGTACGAAGATTTTCCCGGCTTCCTGCTCGCCTTCAAGAACATCACTGAATACCTGCGAACGGCCGACGATTACGAGCTGATCACCTACCGGCTGATGCAGCGCCTGAAGGAAGAAAACGTGCTGCATGCCGAGGTTTACGTTTCGGTCGGAGTCTGCCTGTGGCGCAAGCAGGATTTTGCTGCCATCTTCGAAGGCCTGGATCGCGGCCGCGCCCGCGGCGCGCGTGATTTCGGCGTCTCGCTGCTTTGGATCTTCGATGCGGTGCGGCAGTTCGGAGCGGAGGCGGCGCAGAAAGTCTTTGAGTTCGCCGTGCGCTACCACGACCGCGACGTTGTCGGCATCGGCATTGGCGGTGACGAGCAGAAAGCGCCGCCTGAGCTTTTCCGCGACGCCTACGCCTGGTCGGCCGACCACGGCCTGCGCCTTACCGCGCACGCGGGCGAAACTGGACCGCCGGAATCCATTTGGGGAGCGCTCAATCTGCGCGTCGAGCGCATCGGGCACGGGCTTACTGCCTTCCATGATCCCGATCTCGTCGAAGAGCTTGCCCAGCGGCAGGTTCCGGTCGAGATTTGCCTCACCAGCAACTTTCGCACAGGTCTTTGCCCCAACCTGGCGGACCATCCCGTGAAGAATTATTTCGACCACGGCGTGATGATCACGCTCAACAGCGATGATCCAGCCATGTTCGGCACGACGCTGGCACGCGAATATCAACTCGCGCAGCAAACCTTCGGATTCACCGACGAGCACCTGCGCGAACTGGCACGCAATTCGTTTGAGGCGTCGTTCCTGCCCGCGGAAAAGAAGCTGGAGTTTCTGAATCTGTTCGACGCCGCTGCCGCGAGGTGATGCGTCTGCCGCGAACGCCCGCTGGTTCTGAGAACTGAGAACTGGTTCCGCATGACTCTCCACGTCGGCATTGTCGCTTGCAGCACCGAGGGGGCCGCGCTCTGCTACCGCTTCATCTCGCTCGAAGGCTCGCAATTGCTCGGCCGTCACGATCATCCCGAAGTCTCGCTGCACTCCTACTCTCTGGCGAACTACATGCAGCGCATATCTGCGAACGATTGGGCGGGTGTGGCGGAACTTATGCTCTCTTCCGCGGATAAGCTGGCTCGGGCCGGAGCGGATTTCCTGATTTGTCCCGACAACACCATTCACCAGGCCTTCGATCTGGTTGAGCACCGTTCGCCGCGTCCGTGGCTGCACATCGCAAGAGAAGTTGCGAAAGAAGCGCAGCGCCGCCAGTTCGGGCGGCTCGCGGTGCTCGGAACGCGATACCTGATGGAAGGCCCAGTCTACCCCGAAGTGTTGAAGGCTGCCGGCATTGAGTACCGCATCCCCGGAGCCGAGCAGCGTGAGCGACTCGACCAGATCATCTTCGACGAATTGGTCAATGCTCAGTTTCTGCCGCGCTCGCTGGCGTATTTCTCGGAAGTGATCCGGTCGTTTAAGGATGAGGGTTGTGATGCGGTGGTGCTGGGCTGCACGGAAATTCCGCTACTGGTCACGGCGGAGTCGTCGCCCCTGCCAGCTCTTGATTCGACGCGACTGCTGGCGAGGGCTGCGGTGCGCAAGGCTGTGGAAGGCTAGGTCGGCGATGAATTCTGAGACATCACGCGCTGCGAACGAAATCTGGTCCTGGCCCGATTCACTGGATGCTTTGGTTGCCGCTCCCGGTCACCACACACTGCTAATGGAAAACGAACGCGTGCGAGTTGTGCTCACTCGCATTCTGCCGGGCCAGATCGTGCCTGTGCACACTCATCGGTTGCCGGGGGTGCTGTTCATTGCGTCGTGGAGCGATCTGATACGGCGCGATCCCGAGGGCAATGTGTTGCTCGACACGCGGCAGCTCGCTGACAAGCCCAGTCTCGGCGTGCCACGGTGGCAGGAGCCGCTGCCTCCCCATACCGTAGAGAATGTCGGCGGTGCGGAGTTTAATGCGGTGCAGGTTGAAATGAAGGACGCTTCCAAGTGAGCCGTCACAAATTCTTACGCCGGGACACGTCGCGCGGCTACTCTCAACCCGCAGTCTCTTGGACGCCGTTCGCCCTGCCAAATTCGCCAAACAGTGTCGACAAGCCTGTGTTTATCCCGCATCCATGATGTAATAGGAAATTAGATCGAACCATGCCATCAGTCCTTACAACCCTGCGCCGCCGCGCCAAGGCGCTCCACCGCAATTTGCGTGGGGCCGCCATGGCTTCGCGTGCGCTGGCTTCGACCGAGCATCCGCTGCTGGCGCACATTATTCCAGTGCGGCGCTGCAATCTTGCGTGCACCTACTGCAACGAGTTCGACGACTTTTCGAAGCCTGTGCCGACAGAAGAAATGTTCCGCCGCATCGACAAGCTCGGCGCGCTGGGCACGGCGGTGGTCACGATTTCCGGCGGTGAGCCGCTGCTGCATCCCGATCTCGATGATGTGATTCGCCGCATCCGCGCGAACGGCATGATTGCGGGATTGATCACCAACGGATATTTTCTGGTGGCAGAACGAATTCAGCGGCTGAACCGCGCCGGGCTGGAGTGGCTGCAGATCTCCATCGACAACGTGAATCCCGACGAAGTCTCAAAGAAAAGTCTGAAGGTACTCGACAAGAAGCTGCAATTGCTGGCCGAACATGCAGAGTTTCATGTGAACATCAACTCTGTCGTGGGCGGCGGCATTTCGAATCCGCAGGACGCGCTCACCATCGGCAAACGCGCCATCGAGCTAGGTTTCAGCTCGACTATCGGAATCATTCACGATGGCAGCGGGCAGTTGCAGCCGCTGGGCGGAGAAGAGCGCCGCATTTACCACGAGATGAAGGCGATGGAGAAGCGCAGCTTCACCCGCATCAACGCATTCCAGGACAACATTGCGCAAGGCCTGCCGAACGAGTGGCGCTGCCGCGCGGGCGCGCGTTATCTCTACATTTGCGAAGACGGGCTGGTGCACTACTGCTCGCAGCAGCGGGGCTATCCGGGAGTGCCGCTAGCAACTTATACGCGCGACGACATGCGCCGCGAATATCTCACCGAAAAAAGCTGTGCGCCGCATTGCACGGTTTCCTGCGTGCATCAGGTGTCAATCTTCGACGGCTGGCGCGCGCCCCAGCATCCGGCGCAGAACGTGCCTTCACAAGACACGGAACTCATCCAGATCGGGCACTAGCTGCGAAATTCGCCAGAACGCTATTTTTTCGGCTGCGCGCTCGGCGGCAAAACTCCGTTCAGGCGCAAATACATCGCGGCTGTGGCGTAATGGTCGGACCATCCTCCAGCCAGGATCAGATCGGCCAAGGCGCGGGGACCTTGGTGTCCGCCGAAGAGTTCGATGCTGTCACCCAGCTTGGAGTCGTCCATCTTGCCGAGCGCCTCGCCGCAAAAGTCGTATGAAGCTGTGGCCGCGGCAAACAGCTTGTCTTTGGAATCGCTTTCCTTGACTTCCTCGACTTTGGGTGCGGCAATATCGGCCGCTTTGGCGCAGAAGCCGTTGTTGAAGCCAACGATGTGGACGACCAGATGCGCGAAGCTCATCTGATCGGGCGTGGGCTTGTAGCTGAATTTATCGGCGGGCATGGCCGTGATGGCGCCGAGGGTATTCGTTCGCGAGCGTGCGAACAGTACGCGCAGACCAGCCGTCACTGGATCCTTCACCGGCGCGGAAGCTTGCGGGGCGGCCATCGCACCAGCGGAGGAAGATGGAGCCATCGCCTGTCCAAACCCCATATAGGCACAGGCGCACAGACCAACGAGAAGTGTCACAAGCGTGCGTTTCATTTGACGTCTCCCTTCAGACATGCGAGATTTCGATGCTCCGGCTGTGCCCGGCGTCACAGCTTTTTTCAGCGGGCTGCAATCGCCGAGGTTGCGAGCTTCCAGAATAGATACCATCCGGCGACGATTGCAATTGCCGTGGTGCGTTTCACTTTGCTATTGCAGGAAAATCCAATGCCCATCAGCACAATTGTCCAGAGGACTATAACATCAAGGCCGGAAGCCATGCCGTAGAGGAATTTGTTGCCCGAGCGATCCATGAAGTAAGCCGGATTCGTGGCTACGGGGTTGTTTACGTTGAAGCCTTCGGGATCGACTCCGGCAAACATTGAGATCGAACCCAAAATCGAACCGATGATGCCGGGCAGGCTGGCGTAGAAGATGATCGCATACGCCGTCTTGAAGGAAATATCGGCGCCGGCGCCGAACTTGAAAGTCGCCCACAGCACCGCCGTGGTGATCGCAAGAATTAAAAGGATGGTTATGGGGATTCCGTAGGACACATAGCGAACCAAAGTGTCGGTAAAGCTAAGTTGTTTTGCCTGGTCCTCGGGCGAGAGTTTGTCGAACTGGTCGGCGCGCGAGGAATGCGCAATTTCATTCCTGTTGATCTGGTCAAAGCCGATCTGACGGTCCATCGTGTAGACAAAAACCAGCGCGAAGATGGAGATCAGCAGCCACGGACCCCACCACGAGGCGTTTCGCCGCAGGTCGGTGAAAGTTTTCGAGGGTGCAATGAAAGTGTTAACGATGCGCGCGCCTTCCGAAAGCGAGCCGGGTTCGGGCGCAGGCGCGGGTTGAGGCAAAGGTGGGAGCGGAGCAGCAGCCATGGTCCAGCCTCCTGCTGAATGCCAAGGAATTCTATCCGTGAGCAGGCTGGGAAACAAGCGATGGCCAGGGCGCACATTTAAGATGAACCCATGCAGAATGTCACGCCGGTCGCAATTGCCGCGCTGGCGCTGGAACTGGCTCCGGCGGTCTTGTTCGGCTTGGCCGGGGAACGCGTGGCGCGCGTCGTGGGACGCTGGCCAGTGGCTCTCCGCGTAGTTTTTCCGGCGTTACTGGTCGCACCCTATGCGATGGTTTCGATTTCCGGGCACATGTTCCGGTGGGGCTGGTTTGCACTCTACGCGGCGCTACCCGTGGTGATTGCGTGGTTGCTGCTGCGTGCTGGGGCGGCGGACCCCGCAACTGCCGATAAAGAGCAGCGTGGTAACTGGCGAGACGCGCTGATCTTGCTGGTCCTCGGGCTGGCCGTCGACTTGCGCTGCTTTGACGGAGCGTGGCCGAGCGGCCTGCGGGCTTTGAACGAACTGTTTCTGGTCGATGCGGGCTTGTACGGATTCCTCGCGATCCGGCAACTGAGCGGGGTCGGCTTCGACTTCCATTTGAGATGGAGCGACTGGAAAACCGGTCTGCGGGAATTAGTCTTTTTCACTCCCTTCGTGCTGGTGCTGGGACTGGCGCTGGGCTTCATCCATCCGCATCGCAACCTGCCGGGAATCGGCAGCGCGCTTCTGCGCTGGGTCGCGATATTTTTCTTTACCGCCGTGCCCGAAGAACTTTTCTTTCGCGCCTGGGTGCAGAATCTGCTGGAGCGGCGCGTGGGACGAAGGGCCGCCTTGGTGATTGCCTCGGTGCTGTTCGGACTGTCGCATTTCAATAAGCGGGCAGCACACTTCAATTGGCGCTATGTGTTGCTGGCGACGATCGCAGGAATTTTCTATGGGCGCGCGTGGCGCGAGCAGCGGCGGGTGCCGGCCTCGACGATTACACATGCCAGCGTGGATTGGTTGTGGGGGCTGTGGTTTTAGAGAAGGTTTGGGCACATCTCACCCGTGCAAGCAGACCGGCGGTGTGAGTTCCCATCGGCATCGGCTAGTCCAGTTAGCCCGAGCTTGCCTGGCCAATCGCCGTGCTCTTAACCAGCAGCGTTCCCACGAATCGAGCCACCGCTTCGAGTTTCTGCAGATCTTCCGGAGTGAAGTCCGGTCCGGCGGCTTCCAGGCGTGGGGCCTTGCGGGAGATCTGAATCACGCCGATTACTTCTCCGCTCCTGTCCGGGACAGGAGCAGACATGAGTTTCTGGATCACTTGCTCGTCAAGTCCGCTAGCGCCCAATTTGACCAGTTCGAAAACGCTGAAGTGCTTCACTTGCGCAAAGCCGTTGAAAAGCTCCGCCTGGCGAGTGCGCGCCGTGCGGGCCGCTACCGCCGAACTTGACATCGGGATCGCCCCCGCCGTTCTCAGCTCAGCCGGGTATATGAAGTTCAGCAGACCTCCGGCAAGCTCCAGCAACGCGACTTCCGTTTCTCGGACACGGAAGGTTTTGGCTACGCCGGCGCAGATTGCCTCCGGAGTGCGATCCTCCATCTCCCATCCCGCGTGCTGGTCGATTTCCCCCATCCTCCTGAGCATGACTCAGGAGAGGTTGAGCGGCAAGGTGACCAACGTGCCCCTTCGCTCACGGAGTCGGCCGCCCGTCGCCGTACCGCAGGTAACCTAACCCGACGCGCAGGTGGTGATGAAGGGCGTCTGGGACGCAGATGGCGAAGCAAAGCCCGAGCAGTCCCTGGGCCAGGCCGAGCGCCCAGAGGTTGCGATAGCGGCGGAAGAGCGCGCAGGACACGATGCCCCATACCAGCGTAGCCGCGGTGAGCACGAGGTTGGGCAGGTGCGCCGCGGCGAAGAGTGTTCCGGCGAGCGATACTGCGGCGGCTTCATTTGAGACAAGGCGGAGCAGGCGGTCCATGAAATAGTCCTGCAGAAGGAACTGCTGATAGATGGTCCAGAGCACGTAGCCGAAGATGTGGGCGAAATCGGCTTTGTAGAGGGGATGGAGCGTGCCGATTTTTGCGGCGACGAACGTACTCAAGGCAGCGAGCGCGATGGCGGCGGGCAAGATCCAAAACGACGGCATAAGTCCGCGCCGGCCGAGGCCCAGTTCATCGCGACTTTGGCGGCGCGCCAGCACTACCGATAAGGTGAACAGCAGCGCGATCGGCGAGAGGAGGCGTTGCAGGTGTTCCGGGGTCCAGATGATGCCAACAATCATTCCGTAGCCGAGGATCAGTTCGGTCAGATCACGGACACGACTGGGATGCGGCATCGAAGAAGTATGGCACAGGTCTTGGATATTAGATCTGGGCGCTGCACGCCTCGCTGCGCTCGGCGGGACGGCCGAGGCGGCCGTCCCCACATAGCTTTTGCCCGAGCCATCCCCTATTAGACTGCCACTTCTGGGGTGGCTTCGAGCAGGCTGCGGGTGTAGGGATGCTGCGGGCGCTCGGTAATCTGTGCGGTTCCGCCGACCTCCACAATCTTGCCGCGATACATCACTGCGATGCGTGTCGAAAGATAGCGCACGACCGGCATCGAGTGCGAGATGAAAAGATAAGTCAGGCCGAACTCGCGCTGCAGTTGCGCGAGCAGGTTCACGATCTGAGCGCCCACGCTGACATCGAGCGCGGAAACCGGCTCGTCGGCCACGATGAATTTGGGACGCAGCGCAAGAGCGCGGGCGATGCCGATGCGCTGGCGTTGCCCACCGCTGAATTCGTGGGGGAAACGCTGCAGAATCGATTCATCGAGGCCGACGGCGCGCAGAAGTTCGACCACGCGAGATCGAATGCCGGCTTTCGAGCTCCTGTTTTCGTGGATGAGAAGTGGCTCGGCGATGATGTCTTCGACCCGGAAGCGGGGATCGAGCGAGGCGAAGGGATCCTGAAAGATGATCTGCATATCGCGGCGCAGGCGGCGCATTTCACCGGGGCTGGCGGCGAGCAGGTCGCGGCCTTCGAAACGGATGCTGCCAGAAGTCGGCTCGATCAGGCGCAGCAGCAGGCGTCCGAGCGTGCTTTTGCCCGAACCCGATTCGCCGACCAGGCCGAGAGTTTCGCCGGCGTGAATGTCGAGCGAAACATCGTCGACGGCGCGCACTTCGCCGTGAGCTTTCCCAAACACAGATTCGCCTTGCGGATAAATCTTTGTGAGATTTCGGATTTCGAGCAAAGGCACGTTGCCGAATGTTAGCAGAGCACGAAAACAATTCGCCACGGAATTACGCGGATTCTCACAGATGAAGCCTCGAATTTGTTTTGATCCGTTCGAATCCGCGACAAATGGTTTCTACCCTGATGCGATCATGGGCACCGCGGCCAGCGCAGCCACCAGCCCAACCAGCCTCCAGCGCGTGAAGTGTTCTTTCAGGAACATGCGCGCCAGGAGCACAGTGACGGCGGGATACAGCGACGAAATGACGACCGCTTCGTCGAGGCGCCCGCTCTGGCTGGCGTGGACGAAGAGTATGGTGCCGAGGGAGTCGATGCAGCCGGTGACGACGCCCCACCGGATGCCGGCTGGAGTAATGTCGCGAAAATTCCTTAGCATCAGGACGATCAGCGAGGTGACGATCAGGCCGCCGGTTCGGGTGAGCGTCGCAATCCACAAGGCTGAAACGTCGCCGGCCTCGCGGACGCTCAGATAGAAGCTGGCGAAGCCGATGCCTGCGATGACCGCCAGGCCGATGCCTTCCGGCTTGCTACCATCTTCGGTGCGCGTGATGAGCCAGAGGCCAACCGCCGCGATGACGAAACCGAAGAGGGGAATCCTGCCCGGCACTCCTTCGGTGAACATGGAGAAAACTGCTGGGATCGCGGCACTGAGGACAGCGGCGACCGGCGCGGTTAGTCCCATTCGTCCCGAAGAGAGCGCGCGATAGAAGATGGCCAGGGCTGCACCTCCGGAGATGCCCCCGGCCAGGACCCAGGCTGCACTGCGTGCGGGAGGGAACGCGGCATGAGTGACGCTTGCGAGCGTGCCCACTACGAGCAGGCCACCCAGGTTAACGATGACAGTGAACAGGAAGGCGTTGGCGCGGCGGGTGGCGTAGCCGCCGAGGAAGTCGCTCGTGCCCCAGGCCAAAACTGCGGCCATGCCGTAGGCGGCGGTGGTGAATTGGGGCGCGGCGGACATGTCCGACGAGGGTAACATGGTATAGGAATGTCGTGAGGGGCGACGCGGAGCAGCTTGAGACGGACCTTGGCTAGGGCTAAAATCACTGCCTGCCGCGCCGCTTTGGATGGTAAACTTTCAAGAGCTTACCGACCGCAAGCCCAGGGTCTAGGTGACAGAGCTCTATAAAGACTGCGCTCTGAGAAACAGCGTCCTAAGAGACAACCTTTGATTGAGCTGGCACCTTCGATTCTTTCCGCAGACTTTTCCCGTCTGGGCGAACAGGTCCGCGCCGCGGCGGAGGGTGGCGCGAGCGTCATCCATGTGGATATTATGGATGGGCATTTTGTGCCCAACCTTACGATTGGGCCGCCGGTGGTAAAGTCGCTGCGGCGGGTGACCGATCTTCCGCTGGATTGCCATCTGATGATCGAGAATCCAGACGAATTCATTCCGGCTTTTGCCGAGGCTGGCGCGGACTGGATTTCGGTGCATCAGGAAGCGTGCCGGCACCTGGACCGCACCCTGCATCTGATCAAGAGCCATGAATGCATGGCTGGCGTCGTAATCAATCCGGCTACCCCGGTCGACACGCTGACTGAAGTGCTTGATATTGTGGAGTATGTCCTGGTGATGTCGGTGAATCCGGGCTTTGGGGGACAGAAGTTTATTCCTTCTACGCTGCACAAAATGCGGCAATTAGCTGAAATTCGCAGCCAACGCCGGCTGACTTACCGCATCGAGGTGGATGGCGGCGTGGCGCACGACACGGTGGGCGACGTGGTGCGCGCGGGCGGAGAAATTCTGGTGGCGGGCAACGCCGTGTTCGGTAGTGGTGATCCAAAGAAGAATGCTGAAGGGCTGCTGAAGGCGGCTGCGGAAGCGGCGCTGTTGAAAGTCTAATAATCTTCAATCGGCAATTCTGATTCGAGGTCTTATGTCACGTCGATTCTCATTGATTGCGGCGCTCGCCATTCTACTGGCGCTTACCGTCGCTTGCACCAATAAGAAAGCCGTCAATCCGCTCGCCAATGTTGGGTCGAAGCAGCCCGACAAGGTGTTGTTCGACAAGGCCATGGACGCGATGAAGCATAACCGCTTCGACGTCGCGCGCATGACGCTGCAGACCTTGATTATCACCTATCCGGACTCGGAGTTTATCGCGCGGGCGAAACTGGCCGTGGGTGATTCCTGGTATGCCGAGGGCGGAACCGCATCTCTGGAGCAGGCGGAACAGGAATACCGCGATTTTGAGACCTTTTTTCCCAACATGCCGGAAGCAGCCGAGGCGCAGTTGAAGATTGCCAACATCCAGTACCAGCAGATGGAGAAGTCGGATCGCGACTACACCCACGCCAAACGGGCCGAGGATGAATACCGGAACCTGATCATGCAGTATCCGGATAACCCCAAGCTCGTAAAGGAAGGCAAGGAGCGGCTGCTCGAAGTGCAGGAAGTGCTGGCTGACCGGGAGTTTGGGATTGGGAAGTTCTATTACGATCGGGGTTCGTATCCGGCGTCGATTGCGCGGCTGCAGTCGCTGGTGGATAAGTATCCGCTGTACAGCAAGGCCGACGAGGCGCTCTATCTGCTGGGTCAGGATTATGAAGGGCAGATTGCGCAGGTGCGGACCAGACCAGAATGCAAGGGTTTCAACACTCCGCCGGGCTGCGTTGGGGAAGCCGCGAAAGCCAGCTTTATTGCGGCGCTGACCAAGGACGCGTCGGAGAAGTATTCGCAGATCGTCACACGCTACCCCTTGATGGAGCGCGAGGACGATGCGAAGAAACGGCTGGAGGCGTTGCATCAGCCGATTCCGCGGCCCACTAAGGCCGCCGTGGCGCAGAACAAAGCTGAAGAAGAAAGCCGGCAGGAGGCCAACACGCTCGACCGTCTCATGACCGTGGTAAAGAAGGGGCCCGATGTGACGGCGGCGTCTAAAGTGGGCGAGCCGACGCTGGTGGATCCGACTCCGGTGGCGGCGAATCAGGTGGCAGGCAGCGTCATGCGGCAGGCGATGGGTCTTCCGGCCGGCGAACATGGTCTAAGCAGCGAAATCGTGAAGTCTGGACCTCCGGGAGCCAACGAGCCAGCTCCGCGTTCCGATGCGCCCCCGCCGGTGGCGAACGCCGATCCTTTTGCCCGTCCCAATACCACCGCTGCGGCCGATCCGAACGAACTCAAGCCCGCCGCGGCGCCCGACGCCAATGAGTTGAAGCCGGATCCGAATGAGTTGAAGCCATCGGAAAGTCAAAGCGCGGTAGCGAACGAAGCGCCCGCGCCGGCGCCAACGCAGATTAACGAGATCCAGCAGGGAGCACCTTCGTCCAGCAGCGGGGCCGTTGCCAATTCCAGTTCCACGCTCGCCAGCGACAAGGATATTTCAACCAGCAAGAAGAAGAAAAAGAAGGGATTGAAGAAGCTCATCTCGTTCTGAAGCGATTTTCCAGCTCGGCCCTCCGCTTTCGCCCCTCGGGCTACTGTCTAGACGCGGTAGGCGCTGACCACTAGTAACCTGGTAACATGCCGTCCGATCATTGACTTACGTCAACGCTCAGGTTACCTTCGCGTTATCTCCCCTCATCAGAGGAATTCCTTTGGCCCGGAAGATACTGCTCGCCGACGACAGCGTGACCGCCCAAAACATGGGCCGCAAAATCCTCGCCGATGCGGGGTATGAGGTGATTGCCGTCAACAACGGCTCCGCCGCTCTGAAGAAAATCGGCGAACTGAAACCCGATCTCGTCATTCTTGACGTGTACATGCCCGGCTACAGCGGGCTGGAGGTTTGCCAGCGTCTCAAGGAATCGCCGGAAACGGCGCGCATTCCGGTGCTGCTGACGGTCGGCAAACTCGAGCCTTTTAAGCCGGAAGAGGCGCAGCGCGTGCGCGCCGAAGGCTTCATCGTCAAGCCATTTGAAGCCAGCGAGTTGTTGGGCACGTTGTCGAAGCTGGAAGACAAAGTCGTGCCTCGCTCCGAATCCTCGAAGCCCGGGCGCTTCGCGCGGGCGATTGCGGCGGCGGATGAATCCGGGCGCGGCAGCCGCGACGAACCTACGGACGCCGACAATGGATGGAAGAGCCGCATCGGGTTCCCCAAGAAGAAGACGGAACCGGAAGAGAAGGTCGCCGACGAGGCTTCAACCGACAGCCCGGTGGAGAAGGTTTCGAAAAAGAACAAGAGCGAAGAAACGCGGCAAGAGGCCGAAAAAACGGCCGAAGCAAGCCCGGTCGAAGCAAGTCTGGATGTGGCCGCACTGGCCCCTGCCGGCCTGCCCAAGGATGTAACGCCCGAAGAAGTTGCCGCCATTGCCGCCGCCGCGGCGCAGATGCAGATGGTCGCCTCAGCCATCAGGCAGGAGCATCAACCTTCTGCGACCGGCGATACGGGGGCTCACAGTACTGCGGCAGCCAGCCAGGCGAGCATAGAACGGGCTCCTGATCGAGCAGAAAGCAATCTTCCGTCCGCTGCTGAGGTTTCGCGCGACGCCATCCCTGTGGTGGTAACGGAAGCCAAGCCGGAAGCTCTCGTAGAAAGCAAGAAAGAAGAAAGCAAACTCGACAGCCGACCGATCGAGCCTGCTCCGGTTGAGACATACCGTCGCCGAAAGGGCGATGTTGGCCCGGATGCTGGCTCGGATGTTCGGATGCCGGATGCTCGCATAGAAGACGCGCAGGACGTGCCCGTAACCATGGCGGCCACCGCCGAATCCGTAGTGGCGGCGAGCGTCGGCGGTCCGCGATGGACGGCGGTCTCGGTGGCCCTGGAAGGCAGCGAGTCGGCGATTTCTCTCGATCAGGAAATGCAGAAGGCGTATGCGGCAGTTGCCGCTGCCGGCTCCGCCAGTGTCGCTGCTATTCCGCAAGCTGAGTCCGCGCCTGCTGGAAGGTCTTCTGCGTCCGCGCCAGCCGCAGTGGAAGCCTCGGCGATGGTTCCGAATCTGGCACCGGAGCCCGTTGCGGCACCTGAACCTTCTAGAAGCGTCGCTTCGGCGGAAGCGGAACCAGTCTCGGGCACGCAGTCGGCTCTGCTGGCTGCTTCTTTTGAGGCCGCAGTCCCAGCGCCCATCGCGGGCGCGAACGCTCCGGTCGAAGCGCCGACAGAGAGGTCTACAACCGTAGCATCCGCTGGGTCGAAGCAGGATGACTCGAAGCAAGAGCCAGCACGTCTTCCCGAGCCTGTCACTAGCCGGGCGCAGGAACTGCAGCCTCACGCAGAACCCGCGATGGCGGAGGCCGCAACCGTTCCTGTTTCAGAAGTCGTTGCTGAAAAACCGTTGGCCGAAACCATGCCGGAACCGAAACTCGACTCCGAAACCGTGAAGAACACGGCAGCGGCGTGGGCGACATGGCGTCAAGTCCACGACGGCAGCCAGGGCAACGAAGCAGCAGAAACTCAAGCCAAAGAAAAGGAAGTTGACCAGCCCGCGCCAACGCCGCCCGATACGGCCGCCCGGGCCGTAGCCGCAGGCGCCGAACAGCTTTTGCAGGAAGCCGCCACCGCAACGCAAGACGGCGACCAGAGCAACGTCGCCAGCATCGTCGACAGCGTCCTTGCCGATCTCCGCCCCAAGCTCATGGAAGAGATCAACCGCAAGATGTCGAAGAAGAAGTAGCAATCGTTCAGTTCTCCCCACTCTATCTCTAGCGCTCTTCCCCCCACCCGTTTGACGGGGTGGAAGGAAGGGACGGCAAAACTGCCACAACCCCGCCTACCACCACAGAACTGGTTTTGACCTTGGCCGGGGCCCGCCCCGCCCGCCCGCGCGCGACGCGGGGCTCGAAGCGAGAGAGTGACTTTACACTGTGCGGCGCTTGCTCAAACCCTTTTCCATCTGAAGCACAGGCTGCGATAGCACGGTGAAGTTCACAGCCATCCACAGATTTCAATCATCGTCCACAGCTAATGCACAATTGTTGCTGCAATTTCGCTTTTTCTTCACGTGCTGGTCGTGATATGAGCTTAGAGTGAGGATGGGAAAGGAGAAGAGATGGAAGGCGAAATAGTTCCGAAGTCCGACGCCAACAACGAAGAAATAGAAAAAACGATGACGGAATCGCTGACTCACGGCTATGGCCCAAAGATCGCCCGGTTGGCGATGGCCATCCTGGGCGGGGCGATACCCCTTCTTGGCGGCGCTGTCGCTGGGGCCGCTGGCGCATGGTCGGAGACAGAACAAGACCACTTCAACAGGGTCGCAGCGAGCTGGCTGCAACTACAGAAGGACGAAATCAAGGAAATCGGAATCACCATTGCAGAAATCCTCACTCGACTCGACCTAAATGACGAGAATATTCGGAAACGGATTGAGAGTCCTGAATATCTGTCGCTTCTCAAGAAATCCTTCCGCGACTGGTCTGCCGCTGAAAGCGAAGCGAAGCGCATTTTAGTTCGCAATCTTCTCAGCAATGCGGCGGTGAACAAAGTTTGCACTGATGACGTGGTCCGCATGTTCATACAGTGGATTGACGACTATTCGGAAATGCACTTCAAAGTAATCCGCTGGATTTACAAAAACCCTGGATGCACGCGCAAGGATATCTGGATGGGCGTCCATGGCGCCGTTGTCAGAGAAGACTCAGCGGAAGCCGACATGTTCAAGTTGCTAATTCGGGACCTGAGCACTGGCAGTGTGATACGTCAGCACCGGGACACAGACTATTATGGCAATTTCATTAAGAAGACTCGCCAATCCCGTGGGGGCCAATCGCCTCAGGTGATGAAATCTGCATTCGATGATGAAGAACAATACGATTTGACTGAGCTTGGCAAGCAGTTCGTCCGCTACACCATGGACGAAGTGATGCCGCGCATCGCTGCAGCAGCCGCCGACAACACATAGCATAGATTGATAAGATTGCCGCGTCAACGCGAGTAGTAGGTTGGTAGAATGGCGATAGGAGGAACGCACAAACATGAAGAAGTACGGAGTATTCTACGCGGGAGCAGACGAACCTTATCAGACTTTTGAAGGCGATTCTATTAGCCAAGACAAGCAATATGTAAAGATTTTCAAGCATGTACAGAGTTCATCAGGTATGCCGGGTACTACTCAGGTCGCTGCAATCAAATTGTCCGATGGCGGATATGTGAAGGAAGTCGATTAAAGTAGATCCCCTCCGACTACCACAACTTTTGGGGTCGTATTGCACGTTGGTGGTATGTCAGCCACATTTTCGAAGAGTACACTTCTTATGTCATGGCCGAAGTGGATTGGCACAAATGCAAATTTCTGGAGAGCACCGAGAACCTGAAGCCCTTAGTCAAGAAGCGCTTCGGCAGAGAACCTTCATCCTCGATTGCACGAGAAATTGTTGCCTGCCTCCAGCAAGGTCGACTGTTTTACGAAGCAGCAGCAACGTCTCCGCTGGAGATCAGGCCACTTCAGCAGTTTTACGGGATGGTGGGATTCGCGAAGGCAGTAATCGTAGCTAGTAGCCTCAGGTCTCTCGCTACTTTGCGACCAGCACACGGTCTCAGAGATATTTCAGCAGGAAACTCCCGAATTGAAGAACTGAAACTCAAGATCGAGCGGTCTGGCACGTTTCAAGAATTCAACGATGTCGTTGCTCCTCTAACACGGTTGGGGTTAATTGATGTGGTAAACAAATCGCGCTCCATGTATTTTCCCTCCGCCCCATCCGAATCACTTCAGGATATAGAACTTTCACTGCGGGAGATTCTGGGACGCATCCCCCGACTGGAATCTCTATATCGTCAAACATTTGGCGAAGAAGCGCTGGCGGATATGGTCGGCCTGGAAGCCGGATCACAGGAAGCTGATTTTCGGATTCGAGTGGACGATCAAGAATTGTTTACAGATCGGGAATCATTGAAACAAATGGTCCAGCGCTGGCGAGAACGGTTTCCCTTTCTGAGAATCTGGCGTCTGAACTCCGCCCAATATTCTTGGGGAAAGTCAATGATCTATTTTCGCAACGTACACAACTTGAACATCGACGAATTCTCTGAGGAGTATCTCCTAGAACAGAACGGAACATTTCAGGAACAGGCAATGGCCGGTGATGTTAATGAACGATTTTCTCTGGAGGATGGTTTTCGCCCGGTCGCTGGTGGTTACATCGGAGGAACAATTTACGCAATCGCTCCAGTCGGGGATCTGTATGTTTCCGAATTCTCGATGCAATACCTCGCATTATTCTTACTCAGTACTTTGATGAGATATAGACCTCAGACCTGTGAAGCTTGTCGTATTCTTACGTGAACGAAAGCAGGGGGCAGGTCATATCGCCGACGTTGGTCCCGATGAATGTGTAACCAATTCCTTTCCCTGAGCCTCCGGTAGGTGGTCCCCAAATTTTGATAGGTAACACTCCGGTATTGCCACCGCCGTAGAAAACATTATTGATAAAAATCAGGTCGTTGTTATCAGTCGCGCTGTTGTTGCTGTCAGCCAGGTACAGGTCGACCGAGTTCGTAACGCCCAGGATCGCATTGTTAGCGACCAGTGCCTTCCCTTCGACGGCGATGAGGGACAGAATTCCCTTAGTGACTATGGTGTTTGCGGCAGGGGACAGTAGGTGCCCGGTGAGCGTGAAATCGGCTTGCGGGGTGGAGCCTGATTGAACCGAGTTGATGACCAAGCTGGTGACATTGACCGCTGGAGTCGATGACGGTGTGTTGATTAGGCAGTATGACTCGGACGCGCCCGCCTTGCCCGCACACACCAGTCTACCGAAAACCGCGATGTCGATGCAGTCGCTGGCAGTAGCACCGTTATAAGTGCATTGCAACGTAACGCCACGATTCTCGACAGTTACCGACTGAGTGGTGGAGCCGATAGTCACTGGATACCCGGCATTGCTGCTGGCAACCGGAATGACCGTGGTAGAAGGGTCAAGAACGACGTTGCAGGGCGTGGGGCTTGCTGGACAGGCTGCGAGAAGGGTGGATAACGTCGGTGAGGAGAAAGACGATGAATGGATTTCGTTCGAGACGGAAAAGAGTACCCCATTCGCCCCCACTCCGATTGGCTGGCCTTGGGTAAGATTGATCTGCCCGTCCGCTGTCAGCGAAAGCACGAGAACAGCTGCAGTACTGCAAAACCTGGTCATGGATGCCCGCCTCACGTTGACTTATAAGCTCTTTCCCTTTACATAACAAGCTAGCGTCGTAACGCTCCCCCGACACTGGGTTCGGGGTGTGGCAGTTTTGCCGTCCCTTCCTTCCACCCCGTTTGACCCTTCTTTTCTCGCGCCTGTAAGATCGAAACAGCACTCAGCATTCAACAATCAGCATTCAGTCCAGAGTTGGGGACGACCCAACTTCTGACTGGCTGATTGCTGACTGCTGAGTGCTGACTGCTTTCCATGCCGCACGAATTGCCCAAATCCTACGAGCCAGGCGCGATTGAGACGCGCTGGGCCGAGTACTGGATCAAAGAAAAACTTTTCTCCGTGCCTACGCCGCCGGAGGGAGAAACACGTCCGGTCTTCACGCTGCTGTTGCCCCCGCCGAACGTGACCGGTCGCCTGCACATGGGCCACATGCTGAACCAGACGCAGATGGATATCATCGTGCGCTGGCATCGCATGCGCGGTTTCATCACGCTCTGGCTGCCGGGCACCGATCACGCCGGCATCGCTACGCAAATGATGGTCGAGCGGCAACTCGCCAAAGAAGGCAAGAAGCGCCGCGACCTGGGCCGCGAGAAATTCATCGAGCGCGTGTGGGAGTGGAAGAAACTTTACGGCGGCGCGATTCTCGACCAGATGAAGCGCCTCGGCGCTTCTGTCGACTGGGACCGCGAATACTTCACCATGGACGAGAATCTTTCGCGCGCGGTGCGCGAAGTCTTCGTCCGGCTGTACGAGGAAGGGCTGATCTATCGCGGAAAGTACATCGTCAACTGGTGCCCGCGCTGCGAGACGGCGATTTCCGATCTCGAAGTGAAGCACGAAGAAGTCGTCGGAAAGTTGTGGGAGATTCGCTATCCAATCGTCGGAGCGAAGCCGGGATCAAACGAATTCATCACGGTCGCAACCACGCGGCCAGAGACCATGCTGGGCGACACGGCGATTGCGGTGAACCCGAAAGACGAACGCTACACCCACCTTCACGGCAAGAAGGCTTTGCTGCCGCTGATGAATCGCGAGATCCCGATCATCACCGACGAACTGGCGCAGCCCGAGTTCGGCACCGGCGCGGTGAAGGTGACGCCGGCACACGATCCCAACGATTTTCAGGCCGGCAAGCGCCACAACCTGCCGCAGATCGATGTGATGGATGAGCACGCGCACATGAACCAGAACGCGGGCGGGTATGCCGGGCTCGACCGCTACGAAGCCCGCAAGATGGTGCTGGTCGACTTGCAAGCCGGCGGGTTCCTAGTCGCGGAAAAAGACTACACGCTATCACTCGGCAAGTGCGACCGCTGCGGAACCGTTGTCGAGCCGCGGTTGTCCGAACAATGGTTCATCAAAATTCAACCGCTAGCCGACAAGGCAATCAAGGCCGTCGAAAGCGGCGAGATCACGATTGTTCCCGAGAACTACAAGCAGATTTATTTGAACTGGATGAACAACATTTACGACTGGTGCATCTCGCGTCAGTTGTGGTGGGGACATCGCATTCCGGCGTGGACCTGTGACGGCTGCAAGGAAGTGATCGTCGCGCGCGAAGCTCCGGCGAATTGTCCAAAATGCGGCGGCAAAAAGCTCGAGCAGCTTTCCGACGTGCTCGACACCTGGTTTTCTTCGGGCCTTCTACCGTTCACGACTCTGGGCTGGCCGGAGAAAACGCGTGACCTGGAAGTTTTTTATCCGACCACGCTGCTGATCACGGCCTACGAGATCCTCTTCTTCTGGGTCGCACGCATGATCATGTTCGGGTGCCACTTCATGCAGGGACACGAACAGGACCCCGCAATCAAAAAAGCCAGCGGCTGGGTCGACGGAAAAGGTGGTGAAAAGAAGGACGACAGCGTGCCCTTCCGGCAGGTGTACATCCACGCCTTGGTGCGCGATGCTGACCGGCAGAAGATGTCGAAGACCAAGGGCAACGTGATCGATCCTCTGGAGATCATCGACCGCTTCGGCACCGATGCGACCCGCTTCACACTGGCAGCCATGGCCGCGCCCGGCACCGACATCGCCTTCAGCGAAAGCCGCACCGAGGGCTACCGCGCCTTCGCCAACAAGATCTGGAACGCCGCAAGATTCATGTTCATGAACGTGGATCGACTCGAATGTGGCGCGGGCGCCCTCGCCCGCGGAATCTCACCAGGAGCAAAAGGTATTCCCGAATTCCAGCTCTCAACTCTAGAAGACCGCTGGATTCTCTCCCGCTTCAATCGGGTGACTGCGGAAGTAAACGCCGCCCTGGAAACCTATCGCTTCCACGAAGCGGCCAACCGCATCTACGATTTTTTCTGGGGAGAGTTCTGCGATTGGTATATCGAACTGATTAAACCGCGGCTGAACTTCGAAGAGGGCGCCGACAAGACCCAAGCAAACCTCGCATGCAGCAATCTGGTCAACTTGTTCGATGCATCTCTGCGCCTCCTGCATCCGGTGATGCCCTTCATCACAGAAGAAATCTGGCAAGCGATGTATGAAGGCCATCCGCCACTGAAGTCGATCGCGCTGGCGCCCTATCCGCAGCCCAACGAGAAACAGTTCGATCTGACCGCCGAAACCGAGATGGCGATTCTGCAGGATTTGATCGTAAACGTGAGGAATGTTCGCGCGGAATTAAAGGTAGAGCCCAAAGTAAAGGTGCCGATCGAGGTCTTTGCCCACGAACCCGGAATTCGCGCCATGATCGAGCAGAATCTTCGCGCAGTGTTGTCTGATCGTACGGCGAATGTCGAGAAAGTTACGTTCGTCGACAGCCCGCTGTCCAAGCGCGCCGGCGCGCGCAGCACCGCGCATTTCGATGTTCATGTAATCTACGAGAAGAAGATCGACGTCACCGCCGAGCGCGAGCGCTTAACCAAAGAGCTGGATAAAATCGAAAAAGAGTTCGCAAACAATCAACGACAGTTGAGCAACGAACAATTCCTGGCGAAAGCCCCCGAAAAAGTAGTCGAGGGTTTGCGCCGCCGCGCCCAGGAACTGATAAGCCTGCGTGAGAAGATAAACAGTCAATTAAATGAGTTGAAAGCCGCAGACGCAAGCAGCTAGAACTGGCAACTGACAACTGGTCAGCCGGCAACTGCCTCATGGACTTTAACAGCCGACGCATCACCGCGATCCTGGAGAACGCGCTGCTCGAAGACCGGGCAACGCGCGATGCGACCAGCTATGCCTGCATCGATCCCAATCAGCGTGCCTCGGCTACTATTCTCGCCAAGGAAGATTGCATTCTGGCCGGCATCGGATGCGTCGGGCGCATCCTCGATGTCTACGCCGCACTCGACGGCGCCGTCACTTCTCATTATGAGGTCACTACGCACCCCGAAATTTTCGACGGCGTTCGCCTGCACAAGGGACAATCAGTCGCCGTGATCCGGCACAACGCGCGCGTGATTCTCTCTTGCGAGCGCGTGATCCTGAACTTCCTGCAGCGTATGAGTGGAATCGCTACTCTGACCCGCAAGTTCGTGGACGCCGTCTCCGGCACCAAGGCCCGCATTCTCGACACGCGCAAGACTGCTCCCGGCCTGCGTGTGATCGACAAATACGCGGTGCGCTGCGGCGGTGGACAGAATCACCGGCTCGACCTCTCCGACGGAGTCCTCATTAAGAACAACCACATCGCGCTTGCAGGCGGAATCGTGCCGGCGATCGAGCGCGCGCTGCGGAACCGGCGGGGTTCGCAAATCCTCGAGGTCGAAGTGCGCACTCATGAAGAATTGGAGCAGGCGCTGGCCAGCGGAGCGGAAGCAATTCTTCTGGACAACATGCCTCCCGAAGACGTGCGCCGCGCAGTCGAGCGCTGCGCCCAACTGGAGCGCCGGGTTCCGCTCGAATGCTCCGGCGGCATCCGCCTGGAAAATGTGCGTGCCTATGCAGAAGCCGGCGTGGATTTCATCTCAGTCGGCCTGCTGACCCACTCGCCCCAGGCAGTCGACATGAGCCTGCGAGTAGTGCCGGCCTGGGTAATCATCTAAATCGCGTTCGATCTTCACCGGTCTCGAAGGCGAATTACAAACCGCGCGATTGTCGTTTCCAGCGAATTCCCGCATAATTCCTGCATCAAGAAGACAGCGACAATTCGGAAGAGCCAACCTTCACGCACGAAATCTGCCGCGAGCTCGTCGAAGGCAACGCTCGCTGCGCACTCCCAGGCAACCGACGCCCGCCTGGGCCGCATCGTGCGCCTGTTGATGGAACACGCGACCGTGGTCGCGAGCGGAACCAAGATCGCGCAGGAGATTTCTTCCAACCGTTCAGAGGTCTGGCGGCTCATCCAGCAGTTGCGTGGCCTGGGTGTCGAT
Source organism: Candidatus Sulfotelmatobacter sp. (assembly GCA_049280095.1). Taxonomy (GTDB): domain Bacteria; phylum Acidobacteriota; class Terriglobia; order Terriglobales; family Acidobacteriaceae; genus Sulfotelmatobacter. The sequence continues at coordinate 113,220 of JBAPPL010000007.1, forward strand.
GTAGCCGGGCATCCGGCAACGGGCTACCGCCTAAGGTCGGTTCCGGATCTTCTTCTGCCCGAAATGTTGCGGCCTATGCTTCGCGGCACCATCTTCGACACTCAGCTTCACCATTTTTATAAGACTGGCTCGACCAACACGGCGGCCATGGCCGCTGCGGCGGAGGGTGCCGCCGAGGGCAGCGTGTTTCTCGCCGAAGAGCAGACTGCGGGACGCGGCCGCGGAGCGCACACTTGGCAGTCGGCTCGCTCCACTGGGATTTACTGTTCGGTCGTGCTGCGTCCCACGTTGCCGCCTTCCGAAGTGCTCGTGCTCGCGCTCGCGGCAGGCTTGGCAGTCCGCGCGGCGATTGCACAAGTTGAGCCTCGCGTGAACCCCGACTTGAAGTGGCCCAACGATATCCTCATCGACAGCAAAAAAGTATGTGGCATTCTCACCGAGATGAACGCCGAAGTCACGCGCGTGCGCTATGTGGTCGTCGGAATCGGAATCAACGTGAACCAGGAAAGTTTTCGGAAAGAATTGGAAGGCGAGGCAACGTCGCTTAGAATGGCGACCGGCACCGAATGGTCGCGAGTGGAACTGACCGCAGCTTTGCTAAAATCGCTCGACCGGGAATATCGTCTGCTGATCGAACAACCGGATGCGCGTCAATCGATTCTGCGACGTTTTGCCGAGCAGTCATCCTGGGTGCGGGGCAAACAAATTCGCGTCGAGGAAAACGGTTCAAGAATCGAAGGGACCACGGAAGGTCTGGATCAGCGCGGCTTCCTGCAAGTGCGAACCGCACAAGGATTGCAGACGGTCTTGAGCGGCACGGTAAGAGAGAAATGAAACAAGAGCGGATCTTATAGGCGGTTCGAAGAATGGTTCGCGAAGGTCGCGGCTTCAGCCCTGCCGTCCGGGGCTCTGGACAATCATGCTTTTCGTTCTCGATGTCGGCAACACGAATACGGTGCTGGGAGTCTTCGCGCGGGTTGCGAAGGTGCATCCCGGCGGAGACGCGGGCAGCAGTGAGGCTCCGCGCTACGAGCGCCTTGTCGCCAACTGGCGTGTCGCGACCCGGCAAGGCAGCACAGTCGACGAATACGGAGTTCTGTTCCGCAATTTATTTTCGATGGCCAGCCTGGAGGCGTCAGGCATTCACGGCATTGTGATTTCATCGGTAGTGCCGCCGCTCGATCCCGTGCTGCGGCAGGTTTGCGAGCGCTACTTCAATTCCAAGCCGCTTCTGATCGAGCCGGGAATTAAAACCGGCATGCCCGTGCATTACGACAATCCCGCGGAAGTCGGCGCCGATCGTATCGTAAATGCCGTGGCCGCATTCGAAAAATACGGTGGCCCCTGCGTGATTGTCGACTTCGGCACCGCCACTACCTTCGACTGCGTTTCCGCAAAAGGCGAGTATCTCGGCGGAGTGATTTGCCCCGGCATCGGCATCTCCGCCGACGCACTCTTTCAGCGCACCGCGCGCCTGCCCCGGGTCGAGATCCGCAAGCCCGCACGCGTCATCGGCACTAACACTGTGGGCAGCCTGCAGTCCGGGCTCTACTACGGCTATCTCGGCCTGGTCGATGGCATTCTCGAATTGCTTCTCGGCGAGTTAGGCAAAGAGACGCGCGTCATCGCCACCGGCGGCCTGGGGCCGATGATCGGCACAGGATCGAAATACATCAAGACGATCGACGATTTTCTAACCCTCGAAGGCCTGCGCATCATCTGGGAGCGGAATCAGCCAGCGCTGCTCGCGCTCGCACCTAAGGCACAACAGGTCTCACCCAAAGCGAAGACTAGCGGTGAACGCGCAACTCCGCGCTCCGCTCGCTGAACCGCCGTGGAGAATTATTTCCAATATTTCTCGGAAGTTGAAGAGCATTTTCTGCAGCGGCGCGGATCTCCCCTTATTGGTTCGACTCTTGATTGGGCCCAGATCGAGGTCTGGAAGAATGCAGGCATCCCTCTCGAAGCGGTGCTCCGCGGTATCGACATTGCATTCGATAAGTATGAGCAGCGTAAATCGAAAAGGCACGAAAAGATCAACAGCATTCTTTGGTGTGCGCAAGCTGTGTTGTCGGCAGCGGAAGATATGAAAGAAGCGGCAGTAGGCGCAGTTCCTGATCAACCGGCCCAGGCCAAACCAAGCGCTGGGCAGGGCTTTGAGCCCGAAGTGATCGCGGCATTCCTGCGCCGCAACGCCGATCTGCTGGAGCAGGCGAAGCTCCCGCACAGCGCAGGAATTTCCGTTCGTACCATAGCCCACGATTCCGCCTCAACGCTGCGTAATCTGGCGCAGGAAATCGCGACTCGGAAGGCATCGTCAAGGCTGGAAGACCTGGAGCGCCATCTCACCGTGCTGGAGGAAAAACTTTTCGCCGCGTTGCTGACCGCCACTCCCGACGAAGAAATCGTAACCGCGCGCGCCCAGGCCGATCGCGAACTGGCACCCTACCGTCGCAAGATGGCCGCGCCGCAGATCGAGCAACTCCAAAAACAATATGTTCACAAGCGCCTCTTGGAAAAATACGGCCTGCCGCGCCTGAGCCTGTTTTACATGTGACCCATGTGCTCGAAGGCCGCGTTATTATCGAAAGTCTCCAGTAACGTGGAAGAGCGGCGCTTCAGCGCCGCGTAGGGCTCCACAATGAATACGGGCTTTAGCCCCTGAATTACCGACCCATGATCCACTCGTTCGATGCACTCATCCTCGGTGGTGGCGCAGCCGGCCTGATGTGCGCCATCGAAGCCGGCAAGCGTGGCCGCCGCGTCGCCGTTCTCGAACACGTCGACCGGCTGGGCAAGAAGATTCTGATCTCCGGCGGCGGACGCTGCAACTTCACCAACCTTCACTGCCGTCCGGAAAACTTTCTTTCTTCGAATCCCCACTTCGCCAAGTCGGCATTAGCGCGTTACACCCCACAAGATTTCATCGCCCTCGTCGAAAAGTACAACATCCCATATCACGAGAAGGCTCTGGGCCAGCTTTTCTGCGACCGCTCTGCCCGCGACATTCTTGGCATGCTCGAAGCCGAGTGCGCGCATGCCGGAGCAAGCATCTTCCTGAACACAAATATTCAGCAGGTCGAGCACACTACCGAGTTCATCGCCCGCGCGCACAATGCGGAGTTCAAAGCACCAGCGCTCGTGGTTGCCACCGGAGGCCTCTCGATCCCAAAGATTGGCGCGACATCTTTCGGCTACGACCTGGCCCGCCAGTTCGGCCTCGCCATCCGCGAGCCTTGGCCCGGACTCGTGCCGCTCACCCTGAACAAGCAAGACTGCGCCCGCTATTGCAATCTGGCAGGAGTCTCCGCCGAGGTCATTGCGTCCTCCAACGGCCAGCAATTCCACGAAAAGATGCTGATCACACACCGCGGCCTGAGCGGTCCAGCAATTCTTCAACTTTCCTCCTTCTGGAAACCATCGCTGCCGATCGTGATCGACATCGCGCCCGGCAGCGAGGTTACCGCCGCATTTCGCGATCCAAAGACGCCACGAAACCCAAGCACGCTTCGAACCGAACTGCGAAAGCTCCTCGCCCATCGCCTCGCAGACCGATGGCTGGAAGCGCACGCCCCAACTTCCTGGACAAATCCTGCCCTCGCGGATTTCGAGCAACAAACACACTCTTGGGCGCTCACTCCAACCGGAACGGAAGGCTACGAAAAAGCCGAAGTAACCGCAGGCGGCGTCGACACCAACGAGCTCTCCGCCAAAACAATGGAAACCAGCAAAGTTCCCGGCCTGTTCTTCATCGGCGAAGTAGTGGACGTGACCGGCCATCTCGGCGGCTTCAACTTCCAGTGGTCCTGGGCCTCAGGCGCGGCCGCCGGAAGAGCCCTGTGATCCGGAGCAAGCTGGTCTAATCCGCTGAACTCATACACAAAGTTTTCCTTCTCCCGTCTCTCCTTTATCATTACTGCCATGCCCAAGAAACTCCGCTGGGGAGTTCTCAGCACCGCGTCCATCGCTCTCCGGAAAGTCATTCCGGCCATGCAACGCGGGGAATACTCGAGCATAGTAGCCATCGCGTCCCGCGATCTCGTGAAGGCGAAGCAGGCCGCGGCCGCCCACGGCATTCCGACCGCCTACGGCTCCTACGAAGAACTTCTCGCCGACCCCAACGTCGACGCCATCTACAATCCTCTTCCCAACCAGCTTCACATTCCTTGGACAATAAAATCCGCCGAGGCTGGCAAGCATGTTCTCTGCGAAAAGCCTCTCAGCCTTACCCAAGCAGAAGCCAAATCCCTCCTCGCCGTCCGCGCCCGCACCGGAGTCAAGATCGGCGAAGCCTTCATGATCCGCAGCCATCCCCAGTGGCTGCGCCTCCGCGAACTTATCAACCAGGGCCGCATCGGCGCACTCCGTTCTGTCGTCGGCTTCTTCAGTTACCACAACATAGACTCAACCAACATCCGCAACCAGGTCGAATCCGGCGGCGGCGCGCTCATGGATATCGGCTGCTATCTCATCCACGCCTCGCGCTACGCCTTCGAGCAAGAGCCCACGCGAGTCGTAGCCCGCATCGAGCGCGATCCCAGGATGCACACCGACCGGCTCACCTCAGCCCTTCTCGACTTCCCCGCCGGCCACGCGATCTTTACCTGCAGCACGCAGCTAGTCCCCTACCAGCGCGTCGAGTTTCTCGGCACCCGCGGACGCGTTGAGATCGAAATCCCCTTCAACGCCCCAATCGACCACCCCACGCGCCTCTTCATCGACGACGGCAGTGACCTCTCCGGCGCAGGCATCACCACGGAGACTTTCCCCATCTGCAATCAATACACTTTGCAGGGCGATGCCTTCTCGAAAGCGGTTCTCGAAAATGCGGAAGTTCCCGTCCCGCTCGAAGACGCCATCAAAAACATGGCCGTAATCGATGCCATCCGTGACTCCTCAAACTCAGGCGAATGGGCCGCGATACCGTAGAATCAAGTCTTGCTCCTAAATATTGAAAAGCTCATCTACGGCGGCGATGGACTAGCTCGTCTTCCCGCCGGTTCGCCGAAAGAAGCAGCTCCCGGCAATAAAGACCGCAGCCGCGGCAAGGCCGTCTTCATCCCTTTCGTCCTCGCCGGAGAAAAAATCGAAGCGTCAATCACCGAAGAGAAACCAGGCTTCGCCCGCGCCCACGCCAACACAATTATTGAACCCTCGCCGCACCGCATCTCGCCGCCTTGCCCGCATTTCACCCGCTGCGGCGGATGCCATTATCAGCACGCCAGCTACGAGCATCAACTCGAGATCAAGAAAGAAATCCTGCGCGAAAATCTCCGCCGCATCGCCAAGCTCGAACTGCAGTGCGAAATTCAGCTGCATCCTTCGCCGCCCCGGAACTATCGCAACCGTTCGCGCCTCCAGGTGCGAACCCAGCCCACCTTCGCAGCGGGATACTTCAAGTTCTCATCGCATGAACTCCTGCCGGTCGAAGAGTGTCCGATCAGCTCGCCGCTGATCAATCGTGGCATCGCAGCCCTGTGGCAGGCAGGCCGCGCCGGCAAGGCAGTAGAAGGCGTACGCGAAATCGAATTCTTCGCCAGCGCCGACTCGAATGGAAATGAAACAAAATTGCTCCTCGAGTTCCTGTGCGCCCCCGAAGCCCGCCGCGCCGCAGTACGCGCGTGGGCCGAGGAGTTGTGTGCGTCGATGCCTGAGATAGCCGGAGTGGTCGCGTTCCGCGAGCCACAAAAGGGAGTGCAGGAGCCGCTGGTCGCAGTAGGCGCCTCGGAATTAACCTATCAGACAAAAACCGCAGCCTACCGCGTAACCGCCGGTGCCTTCTTCCAGACCAACCGTTTCCTCATCGATGAATTAGTCAATATCGTAACGGCCGGCCGTTCCGGCGAACTAGCCCTCGATCTCTACGCCGGCGTCGGCCTGTTTTCCACAGCCCTGGCATGTAATTTCCGTCACATCGTTTCGGTTGAATCGTCACAGACAGCCGCCAACGACCTTTCCTACAATTTGCCGGTTAATGGAAAGGCGGTGCAAGCGACGGCGGAGCAATACCTCACAAAAGCTCCCAAGCCCGACCCGGCAGTACGCGATCTCGTAGCGCCCGATCTCGCGGTACCCGATCTCGTGATAATAGACCCGCCCCGCAGCGGCCTGGGAGATCCTGTCGCCCAAGCCCTTGCGAGCCTAGCTGCACCCCGGCTGACCTACGTATCGTGCGATCCCGCGACGCTAGCCCGCGATATGGTTCCACTGCAAGCGGCAGGCTATCAAGTCGAAGAGGCGCACCTGGTAGATCTGTTCCCCCAAACCTACCACCTCGAAACCGTCCTGCACCTGACGCGCTGAACATGTGAGGGCATCTGCGCTGAAAATGTGGGGACGGCCGCCTCGAGAGCCTGCCCCGAGCGAAGCCGAGGGGGTCCCGCGGAGCGGAGCAGGCGTCCCGTCCACACCCGTTGCAAGGCCAAGAATGCCGCCCCTACCGTTAATCCAAAAGTCGTCCGCGCCGTCACCTGCGCTTGATTCTCAACGCAAGCCCCCCCGCCAGCCAATGCTGTGGGCCGCCCTGTCATACTCTTCTGGAATTATCGCCGGCGTCCACGCGTGGCGCCCGGCGTCGTGGTGGGTAGCAGCAGCCGTAGCATTCTTAGCTGCGGGATCGTATTTCGTGCGCAGACGCAGTTGGCTCGGAGTGAGCCTAGCCCTCGGCGCATTCTTCCTGGCAGGCGCGTTACAAATTCAGCTGCGAGGTCCCACCGAGGCTCTCGACCCCAGCCTTCAGCCGTTCGACGGCCAGCCAGTCGAGATGACCGCTCACGTGACGCGAGACGGCAAATTCCGCGAAGGCGCTCCCAACGAAATCAGACAAAGCCTCGACGTCGAGACCGAAGAGATCGTCACCGAAAACGGCCAGCCGATCCCCGTGCATTCCGGCGTCCGGCTAGGAATCTACAGCGCCCGCCCGGATGCAGTCCCTGAAGGCTCAGCATCACCCGCGATCCACCTCTTCCGTTACGGTGAACGCCTCCGCCTCCCAGTCAAGCTGAAGCTCCCGCGCAATTTCCGCAATCCAGGAGCCTTCGACTATCAAGGCTACCTCGCTGCGAACGGCATCTGAGCCCTGGGCTCCGCGAAAGCAGAAGATGTAGAAGTCTTGCCCGGCTTCGCAGGCAACCGCGTGGAACTCTGGCGATCCCACATTCACTCGAGCATCATCGCCAAAGTGCACGCGCTCTGGCCTCCGCCGCAGGCCACGCTCATCGACGCCATGGTCATCGGCGAGGAAGCCTTCATCGACCGCGACACCCGCGTCGATTTCCAGCGCTCCGGCACCTATCACATTCTCGTGGTCTCAGGAATGAACGTAACCATCCTCGCCTTCGTCGCTTTCTGGACCCTGCGCCGCCTGCGCCTCGCCGACGTTCCTGCAACTCTGCTCACGATTCTTTTCTGCGTCGCCTACGCTTTCTCACCGAGGTCGGAGCCCCCGTCTGGCGCGCCACACTGATGTGCGCCATCTATCTCGTTACCCGCCTGCTCTACCGCGAGCGCGCCATGGTCAACGCGCTCGGAGCAGCCGCTCTAGGGTTGCTCGTATTCGATCCCCGTCAGCTCTTCACCGCCAGTTTCCAGATGACATTTCTCTGCGTCCTCATCGTCGCCGCAATCGGCCTCCCGCTCATCGAGCGCACCTCCCGCCTCTACCGCCGGGCCCTCACCCACTGGGATGCCGACGACTACGGCCCATCGCTGCCTCCTCAAGTCGCCCAGTTCCGCCTCGACCTTCGCCTGCTAACACGGCAACTCGCACGCTTCATCGGAACGCAATGGTCGCTGCGCCTCGTACGCACCGTGACCGTCATCTTCCTCGCCGCGTTCGAGCTGCTGCTGGTCTCAGCAGTAATGCAGATGGGCCTGGCCCTCCCCATGGCGTATTACTTCCACCGCGCCACCACCATTGGCCTTCCCGCGAACGTCGCCGTAGTTCCCCTCACGCAACTTCTAATGCCCGCGGCGATCCTGACCATCGCGCTAGGCTACATCTCCCCCGTGCTAGCTAAACTTCCCGCGCTGCTAACTACTCTCGCGCTGCAATCGATCACCGGAACCGTCCACCGCCTGGGAGGCTTGCGCCTGGCCGACCTTCGCGTAGCCACGCCCTCGCTCGTCATGATGGCAGCAGCTTCCGCCGCGCTGGTCTTAGCAATGTTGTGCGCTCGCCGGCGCGCGCTGCTAGCCCTCGCAGGATTGATTGCTCTGCTCCTAGCCTCGCTAGCATTAGCCTTCGTTCCCCCAAAACCGCAAACGCGAGCAGGACTCCTCGAAGTAACTTCCATCGACGTAGGTGAAGGCGACTCCATTCTCTTAGTGATGCCCCAAGGCCGCACACTGCTCATCGACGCCGGGGGACCCATCTGGGGCGCCGGCTCCCAACTCGACTATGGAGAAGATGTGGTCGCGCCCTACCTGTGGACTCGCCGCATCTCCCGCCTCGACGCTGTCGCCATCTCGCACGGCCACTCCGACCACATCGGCGGCATGCCCGCAGTGCTGAAAGATTTTCGTCCAAAAGAATTATGGATAGGTCTGCTGCCCCCAAGCCGCGCGCTCGACAACTTAATCGCCGAAGCCCATCAACTGGGAATCAAAGTAGTCCGCCATTGGGAGGGAGACGAATTTAACCTGGGCGGCGCGAAAGTCGATGTGCTCTTTCCACCGCAAGACTGGCCCGTAGGCCTCGAGCCCAAGAACAACGATTCCATGGTCCTGCAAGTGAGCTACGGCAAAACCTCAGTGCTACTGGAAGGCGATGCCGAAAAAGCAGTCGAGCGCCGCATAGCGGCCCTGCACCATCCTCACGCGGATTTGTTAAAGGTAGGCCACCACGGCAGCGCCACATCCACCACGCCAGAAATTCTGCAATCAGTCCAGCCCAGCTACGCCGTAATCTCGCTAGGCTTTAGAACGTCTTTCGGCTTTCCGAAACCGGATGTGCTCGCGCGCCTGCAAGCCGCCGGAGTTCGCGTCTACCGCACCGATCTCAACGGCGCCGTCACTTTCTACCTAGACGGCCACTCGGTCACGCCTTCACTACCAGGTCTTCAGTAAAACTGCAGAGTGGGTGGAGCGGGCCTTCCAGGCCTGCGTCAAGACGCACCTGAAATTGGCGGGCTTTAGCCCCTGAGAGAGACTCAAGCCTTCGTCTCATCATCCGCAGCGTCTTCGGAATCGTCCGCAGTCGGCCGCCGGTATTCCGCAATCAAATTCCGCGCCTTCTCTGCATCCTCTTCCCGCACCAGGATGAGCATTCCCCCCAGCCCAGGAAACGCATCCTGCAAAAAGCTGCCGGACGTAAGATCGCTCTCGATCCCCGCTGAATCAAGCAGTCCCTTTACCACCAAAGCCTCCGACTCCTCTTCGCTGTCGAAGACCTTCACCAGCTTCTCATTAGGATCAGGACGTCGCGCTTCCACGCTCGCATTGGGTTCTGCCATAACATCTCCCCATTCTCGGAGTCGGCCGCCACAAAGCCGGCCAGAATTCCGCACTCCCGTGATTCTAACTCTTCCCGCGACTTGCAAAACGAACCATGTGAAAGCTAGTTGCAGCTCGATTTCGACGGCAGAGTTACTATCGGCTTCGCGGACCCAACGATTCGATTGCAGGGATCGAAACCGACGTGGTCATGGAATGTTCCGGCGGCTGCGTCCCGAACTGCATGGCCTTTGCCAGAATTTCCATGGCCTGTCCCGTAAGCGGCGGGATATGAATCGTAGCGGCGAGTAATTTGTCACGCACCCAGGCTTGGCCCGTTGCCGGCAAACCATCGCATCCGGTAAAGGGCAGGCTCAGCCATCGCGCACGCTCCGCTGTGTTGCTGATCTCGTGAAACACTTTGCGAGCGCCCATCGCCATCGAGTCATCCTGCGCTCCTACAAGATCAATCGCCGAGCCTTGGGAAGTAGCCAGCTTCATCCACGACCGCACCGCCCTCCCGGCGTCTTCCTCCGTCCACCGTGACTTCAGCATCGTCACTTGAATGTTCGCCGGTTTCGTCTCCAGCATCCCGGAAGTCCGCATTCGCGCCGAAGGACTGTCCGAAGGTCCTTCAATGTACAAAACAGAACCGCCTACCGGCAGCAACGCAGCGAATTGTCTTCCCTGGATGCGGCCAATCTCGGTGTGATCGGAGCTGACGGCAAAAACGGGAGTAGTCGCCGTCCGCCGCAGCTCCGCCAGGTATTCCGGCCTCCGGTTCAGCACCGCCCACCCAATTCCCGCGCTACTGGCAGCCTGCGCCACCTGCGGCAGCGCCGTCCGCCCCACCGGTTCCACCACAATCGCATCGGGCCGCAACTCCACCCGGCTCTGGATCGCCTTCAGCAATTCCGTGCTCTGATGCACCGCGTCGTCCCCGGCATAAATGATCTCCACCTCGCTCCCCAGTTTGCGCGCAGTATCCTCCGCCGATTGCGCTTGCGCCACCTGAAAATCATTGTCGCGAGTGTGAAGCGATACCAGGAATCGTAGCTTCTTGCTCATATCGAGACGATGCCCCCGACCATTTCTCCTGACCCTCCCATCAACGATACGCCATGTCCAAAACGTTTGGGACCACCGAGAGATCGGGGAGGGCACGACTTCAGTCCTGCCGCCAAGCAGTGACGTGGAAGAGCGGCGCTTAAGCGCCGCGTAAAGAGCCCCACATTTCCAACCGGGCTTCAGCCCCCGGGGCCACACCACGCCACTTATGCGAGAAGATACAGAACGAATCACTAAACTCCAGCCCCGGCAGGGGCGGCATTCATTAGCCCCGGACGTAAGTCCGGGGCAAGCTCAAGAAACAGGAACCAAGTCCGGAGGGACGACACCCCTACAGAATATAGCTCGACAAATCCTGATCCTTAACACTGTCTGCCCGTAGTTTGGCTGTTCCGCGATTGTTTGCGAGAAGATACAGAACGACTCACCAAACTCCAACCCGGTAGGGGCGGCATTCATTAGCCCCGGACGTAAGTCCGAGGTAAGCCCAGGAAGCAGGAACCAAGTCCCGGAGGGACGGGACCCCTACAGAACATATCTCGACAAATCCTGATCCTTAACAATGTCCGTCAACATCTTCCGCACGTAATCCGCATCCACGCTCGCCCTTTGTCTCCGAGCATCAAAGCTAAGCTCATCCAACACCCGCTCCATAATGGTATGCAGGTTTCGCGGTCTTCGAAACTTGCGAGGCACGGACCTTGACAATCCAGCCCGGAGCTACAATCGTTGCGTCCAATATCCCGGCTTCCGGCTGGTGTGGGCAACCGCCACGATCTGAATCGCCGAAGCTCGTTGTCGATAAATCAGAGTAAACGGAAACTGACGAAGGAGGAACCTGCGTGTAAAGTGTCAGCCGGCGGCCCAACGTTGGGGCGCGGCGATGATCTGCACCAGCGCACGATCAACTTCAGCATCGAACTTTAGAGCGGCATCCGGACTACGTTGGAGGTGCCAGTCGAACGCAGCATCGTATTCGGCGGTAGCCTCCTGATGAAACTCCGCGGCGTCAGTGCGCACGGGGTAATTTCGCTAGATTGCGTCTGCGCACTTCCCCCCATGGCATAGTCTTGGCCTTGCCCGAATCCAGTTCGGCGATGCGCTTTCCGATCTCCGTTTCCCATGCCGCGTGGACGCCCTCGTCGACTTTGCCGCCCAGATTGGAGATCAGGGAGTCGGCCAATGCTTCCTGTTCCTCGACCGACAGCGACAATGCCCGCTCCAGCAGCTTGGAGACCTCCGGCGTCATCTGTGCCATGTTTACCTCACTCGCCCCATTCTAGCGTAACTGGCCGGCCCGTCCTCTGGGCATTTTGCAAAGGGTGAGAATTCCCGCGACTGTTTGGGAGAAGACACAGAGCGAATCCCCAAGCTCAGCTCCGGCAGGGGCGGCATTCATTAGCCCCGGACGTAAGTCCGGGGTAAGCCCACCAGATAGGAACCGAGTCCCGGAGGGACGACACCCCTACAAAATATACCTCGACAAATCCTGATCCTTAACGATGTCGGTCAACATCTTCCGCACGTATTCCCCATCCACCACAACATGCTCGCCCTTTCTCTCCGGAGCATCAAAGCTAAGCTCATCCAGCACGCGTTCCATGATGGTATGCAGCCGCCGCGCTCCAATATTCTCCGTACTCTCATTCACCCGAAATGCAAAGTGCGCAATCTCCTGCAGCGACTCAGGAGTGAACTCTAGCTTCACGCCCTCAGTCTCCAGCAATGCTGTGTACTGCTTAACCAAAGACGATTTCGGCTCCGTAAGAATCCGCACAAAATCTTCCATAGTCAAAGACTGCAACTCCACCCGAATCGGAAACCGCCCCTGCAGCTCCGGGATCAAATCGCTGGGCTTCGAAACATGAAACGCTCCCGCAGCAATAAACAAGATATGATCCGTCCGCACCATTCCATAGCGAGTGTTAACGGTCGTCCCTTCAACGATGGGAAGAATGTCCCGCTGCACGCCCTCCCGTGAAACATCCGGACCGTGCCCGCCCTCACGTCCCGCAATCTTGTCGATCTCATCCAGAAACACAATCCCCGAATTCTCGACCCGATCGATCGCTGTCCGCGTAACGTGATCCATATCGATCAGCCGCTGCTCTTCTTCCTGAATCAGATATTCGAAAGCCTCATTCACCTTCATCTTCCGCTTCTTGGTCCGCTGCCCAAAAATATTAGGCAGCATGTCCTTGATGTTGATGTCCATCTCCTCAACACCCTGGTTCGTCATAATTTCAAAAGAAGGGAAATTCCGCTCCCGCACGTCAATCTCAACCTGCCGCTCGTCAAGTTTCCCCTCGCGCAGTTGCTGCCGCAACTTCTCCCGCGTCCGCGAAGAAGATTCGGCCAGCGCCGTATTGCCATCAATCACCACGCCGCCCGCAGTAGTAGGCTCAGCCGGCCGGGCCGGTGGAGAAGGCGGCAGCAGAATGTCAAGCAAGCGTTCCTCAGCATTCAGCTCAGCCTTGTCCGCCACGTCTTCGAGCTTCTCCCCGCGCACGTTGTCGATAGCAATCTCCACCAGATCGCGCACCATCGACTCCACATCCCGCCCCACATACCCAACTTCAGTAAACTTCGAAGCCTCAACTTTAAGAAAAGGAGAATTCGCCAGCTTAGCCAGCCGCCGAGCAATCTCCGTCTTCCCCACCCCCGTCGGCCCGATCATGATTATATTTTTGGGAATGATTTCTTCGGCCAGGTCGGGGGTTAGTTTTTGGCGGCGGGTGCGGTTGCGAAGCGCGATAGCGACGGCGCGCTTGGCGTCCTTTTGTCCGATTACGTATTTATCGAGCTCGACCACGATCTCGCGGGGAGTCAGTTCGTCGAGTGCGAGTTGCTCTTCTTCGGCGCTGCTGGGTAAATAGATGGCCATAATCAGTTCTCAGTTCTCAGTTCGCAGTTCTCAGTCGCGCAGCGAAGGTTTGCTGAGAACTGAGAACCGAGAACTGAGAACTGCTTCTAGAGTTCTTCAATCGTTACCACGTCATTGGTATAGATGCACATTTTGCCGGCGATCTTCATTGCTTCTTCGGCGATCTGGCGGGCGGTTAGCTGCGTATGCCGTGCCAGCGCTTCGGCTGCGGCCTGCGCATAAGGGCCACCGCTGCCGATGGCGGCTACTCCGGTGTCGGGTTCGATCACGTCGCCTTGTCCGCTGAGCAGGAATGTTTGTTCCTTGTCGCACACCAGCAACAACGCTTCCAGGTGGCGCAAATATTTGTCGGTGCGCCAGTCTTTGGCCAGTTCTACGGCGCCGCGGCCCAGATTGCCGTGGTATTGCTCGAGTTTTGATTCGAAGCGGCTGAACAGAGTGAACGCGTCGGCGGTCGAACCCGCAAATCCAGCCAGGATTTTGTCGTTATACAGCCGGCGGATCTTCTTTGCCGTGTGCTTAATGACGGACTCGCCCAGCGTAACCTGGCCGTCGCCAGCCAGAACCACGCTGCCGTTGCGGCGGATGGATAAGACAGTCGTAGACCGGATCAGTCTCTTCGTGGACATGGGCGCAATCCTTGATTATACCAGCGCTGATCCCAGGCCGGCCGCGGCGGTGATGCTCGTCGAGAAGAAAATCTCGGCTTCGGAAAATAGTTCTTGACGTGACCATATAGTCACGTGATAATACACTCACATAATGATAGATGGCTTCACGAAGGAGGGAAAGCAATGACACTCGAAGATCTGACGCTCGATGTTGAGCAGCATGTGGATATCAACGCTACGCCGGAGAAAGCGTTCGCCGCAGTTTTGCATCGCCTGGGGAAAGGCAATACCAACCCTGAAGGGCAATCGATGCAATTGCTGCTTGAGGCGAAACCGGGCGGACGATGGTACCGGGATCGCGGGAACGGCATCGGGCACCTCTGGGGATTCGTGCAGGTTCTGAAGCCTCCGACGCTATTGGAGCTGAGCGGTCCAATGTTCATGTCGTATCCCGCAATCAACCACCTCGAGGTGAAAGTAGAGGCAGTGGGAACGGGCTGCAAGGTCGTGCTGCGGCATCGCGCGATCGGCATGATCGATCCCCAGCATCGCAAGGGTGTAGTGAAGGGATGGCACCACATGCTCGACGACATCAAGAAGGACAGTGAGCCGCGGTGAAGGAAGCTTCGAAGCGCCCCGCAGACGACCTTGATGCGGTGTGGAAGGCGCTCTCGGATCCGACGCGGCGCGCGATTCTCGATTTTCTGCGCGATCGCCCCCGCACCACTACAGAAATTGTGGAAGCGTTCCCGCACCTAAGTCGCTTCGGAGTGATGAAGCATCTCGATGTGCTGCGCGGAGCGCAATTGGTGCAGACCCGCGAGGCCGGGAGGCAGCGCATGAATTCGCTGAACGTGGTGCCCATCCGGCAGATTTACGAACGCTGGGTAGGGCCGTTTCAGGAGCTTTGGTCGGGCCAGTTGCTGCGGATCAAGGAGCTTGCGGAGAACGACACGGCCAAGAAGGACGGCGCAGGAAAAAAGCAAGCAGCTTCGCGCAAGCGAAAAACACATCAGGCCGTCTGGCGGCGGCTTGTCAAAGAAAAAAACAAGACACAAACCGAACTCACTAAATAGGAGAATGAAAATAACCACACTAGCAACCAGCACTGCAATCCAAGGACACGAAGTTGTTTCATCCATAGAATGGATCACCAGCCGAAAAGAACTGCTTCGCAAAGAAAAAGAGTTCACCAGGTTACGAGATGAACTGAGCCGGCAACGCCGCGAGTTGCCCTGGGAGAGAGTTGAAAAAGAATATGTCTTCGACGGGCCGAACGGCAAGGTGACGCTTGCCAACCTTTTCGGCGGCAAGAGCCAGCTGATTGTCTACCATTTCATGTTCGGTCCAGCATGGGAGGAGGGTTGCCGAAGCTGCTCCTTCGCCGCCGATCACTTCGACGGAACTCTCGTCCACCTCGCCAATCGCGACGTCACGCTCGCCGCAGTTTCGCGCGCGCCGATGCCGCAGATCGAGACGTTCAAGAAGCGCATGGGCTGGCAGTTCCGCTGGGTCTCCTCATTCGGCAATGAGTTTAACCGCGACTATCACGTCTCGTTCACGAAAGAGGAGATGGCGAAGGGCAAGGTAAACTACAACTACGATCTGCGTGAGTTCCCCAGCGAGGAGGCTCCGGGGTTTAGCGTCTTCTATAAGAATGATGCGGGCGAGATCTTCCATACTTATTCCGCCTACGCCCGCGGAGGCGACATCCTGATTGGCGCCTACAACTTTCTCGACCTCGCCCCCAAAGGCCGCGACGAGGATGCTCTCGCGTTCACCATGGCATGGGTTCGACATCACGATCGCTACGCCGATGGCTACTTCGTGGATCCAATGGCGCCGTACGTAGCGCCTAAAGGAGCAGGGTCGTCATGCTGCGCCAAGGAGTACCAGTCGTGAATTGCTGTGCCGCCATTTCGAGGGGATCGAATCGCGTTGCGGCGCGCGTAACTACGGGAGCGCGGGCCGCGAACAGCGGTCCGCGTCTGCAGCCGGCGTGGAAGGTAGCACGCCGTTGTCGCGAGGCTGCCGGATGGATTGTTCCTGGAGGAATTCTGGCGCTGCTGCCGAAATGTCCCGCCTGCATCGTCGCCTACCTTGCGATCGGAAGCGGAATCGGCATCTCAATATCGACCGCGATCTATCTGCGGATCGGCCTCATAACCCTGTGCGTACTCTCGCTGACGTACTTCGCGCTGAGGCACGGACGCCGCCACCTCGCACGCCGGCCGCAAGCCGTAGTATCCCAAAACCACTTCGTAACCAAAACCTGTCAATAGCCAAAGAGTACACAGTTGAAGCTAAGTTGCTCACAGCTATGACAATATAATTTCGGGGAAATGGGCGGTTTACCCATCTGAAATTGCTATACTGAAAGTATAGGGTAAAAATTCAAGAAAACGAGGCGCGGCCCATGGGCCGCGCCTTTTCTTTTGGCGCCGAACCCGGGGGAGCAAAATGGACGAGTTCAAAGTTTTCAAAAACTTCAAGGAGCGTGGTGAGTGGGTCGAACTACGCTTCATGGCCGAAGCCCTGCGTCACGGCTTCAAAGTCCTAAAGCCCTGGGGGGACTCCTCCCCCTTCGACGTAGCCATCCCCTTCGGCAACCGCATCGTAAGAGTCCAGGTAAAGTCCACCTCCTGCCGCACCGGCACCGGATACTTCTGCCAGTTCAAGCCCAACTATCTAAGCGACCCCTATACCCTCGACCAACTAGACCTCTTCGCCGCCTACGTAATCATGCAGGACACGTGGCACATAATCCCAGCCCGCATCCTCCTGGGCGGCGAAGCCGCAAAACAAGGCCTGATGCTCTACCCCATGCAGCCCCTAAAGAAAAACCGCTACAGCTACGAGCACTACCGCGAAGCCTGGCCCCTACTCCGCCCCCGCAGGAAATGATAGCCCACGTGGGACGGATCCCCATCCTTTGTCATTCCGAACGGAGCCGGACCCTGAGCGAAGCCGAAGGGGACGGCGCGGAGAGGAATCTGCTGTTCTCTCGCCCGAGAGATGAACCGTGTGGACCGGGCACTCCTGTCCGCTGCCTTTGACCTTGATCTTGCATTTTCACCCTGGTGCTAAAGAATATAGATTGACGCGGGCACAACCGTGGAAGAGCGGCGCTTCAGCGCCGCGTAGGCGGCCCCGAAATGAATCGGGCTTCAGCCCGGCGATCCGCTTCACCCTTGTCATTCCGACCAGAGCCGGACCCCTGAGCGAAGCCGAAGGGGACTGCGCAAAGAGAGGAATCCGCTGTTTGCTCCCTTCTACTTAGCTTCGACTCTTTGTCTTTTGTCCCCGCTTGCTCACCGATTCCCTCCCATTCGTAGCTTTTCGCCCTGGTTTCTTTTGCCATTCTGCTGGAAGTTCATCGCCCCCAACCGGAGCATTTCCCTTGCCAGCGCGCTCAAGAATGCGCAAGGTTTCCGAGCGATCGGCACGGCTAGCTCTTTCCCGGAAATACTCCTCCGTCCGCAAGGCAGAAACCTTCTCCGCCACGGCCACGTTGATGAGCTGGTTCAGGGCCACTCCTTCCAGTTCCGCAGCCTTTCTCAATTCCTCAAGCAAGGAGGGCTGGAGTCGTAATGCGAAATTACTTCGTCTCATGGGATCAAGCTCCTAATCTGCCGAAGCGCCGTAGCCGGCAGAATTATGCCGCAGTTGAACTCCTTGCCAGCGTCGGCAAAATCGCGCTGATTGAATGTCACGATTGCGCTGGCCCTTCCGTTAATCGCGGTCTCCAGAACCATGTCATCGTCCGGATCGGGCAACTTCGGCCGCCATCGGAAAGCCAGTCGGACCGGCCTCGCGACTGCCGCAAGGTCGTCAAGGACACGCCCGACATCGGTACTGTTCAATCTGCTAGCGGCCAGATGCTGTGTCCTGGTCAGCACGGCTTCATACTCGAGCATAAGCGGGACCGAAAGCAGCAGCTCGAACTGCCGATCTAAAGCGGCTAGCAAAAGCTGGCGAGAGGCACCCCGATCGCTCCGCAAGGCCGCAACCATCACGTCCGTGTCAAGCACGTAAGAACCGGGCACCGCTTGATGATATTGCATGCAATATCACATTTCAAGCAATAATGTTATTCCGGCCGGAGCCGAACCCTGAGCGAAGCCGAAGGGGACGGCGCAGAGAGGAATCTGCTGTTCTCTTGAGATCGAGAGCGACCGGTTAGGGCGGGCGCCCTCGTCCGCTGCCTTTGACGTTGACCTCCAACTGCCAGGATTTTCACAACCGGGGGCGCCTCCCTACGCGCGGCCGGAAGAGCGGTGCTGGCGTGCGAGATATTGCTGGTCGAGCGCCTGGCGGATGAGGGTTTTGATCACGGCCTGCCGGCTGATGTTCAACTCCTTCGCAGCTCGGTCCAGTTCTTCCAGCATGCCGGGTGCGAGATCGACGTTGACGCGCTGGATTGGCGCCATCATCCGGCCAGCGTTGGTGAAGAAGCGGGATACGTCTTTGCCCCGGTCGGCAAGGCGCGCGATGGTTTCTGCGGGTACTGGCCTGCTGCGCTTACGTGTTTTGTTCATAAAGCTGTTGCTCCTGCCTGGTCGAGCGCCAGAGCGTGACGAAGCGGTAATACTCTCCCTCTTTGTCCTCGCGCATCTCGAAAATGAGCGTATACAACCGCGCCGCAACCCAGCCAACCGCGCGTATCGCTCGGCCAGGTCGGAACGCTGGTCGAGATAGTAAGGATGCGAGAAGATTTCCTGCGCTTCCTCGAATCCGATGCCGCGCTCCGGATTCGCCCGCAGCCGCACGCTTTTGCGCTCATCAAACCGGAATCGCATTAAGTATAACAGTTATACCACTCGATTGAAAGCCCCGAACTCCTCGCCGAGGGCGGCGCTGCAGATCTAGGCCCCAACCGGCTGCGGCTTCCCAGCCAGCAACTGCCGCAGCACATACTGCAAAATCCCGCCGTTAGCGTAGTAGAGCGCCTCTTGCGGCGTATCGATGCGGACTAGCGCCTCGAACTCGACGGTCTTCCCCTTCGCCTTGGCGCGGACTTTCACCTGGCTTCCGGCGGCGAAGTTTTCTACTACGTCGCGGATGCCGGTGATGTCGAACACTTCTTCGCCGGTCAGCTTGAGCGATTCGGCATTTTGCCCGGCAGGAAACTGCAGGGGAAGAACTCCCATGCCGACCAGGTTCGAGCGGTGGATGCGTTCGTAGCTTTCGGCGATTACGGCTTCGACGCCCAGCAAGCGCGGGCCTTTGGCAGCCCAGTCGCGGGACGATCCGGAGCCGTATTCTTTTCCCGCGAGAATAACAAGCGGCGTGCCTTCCTCGATATATTTCTGGGAAGCGTCGAAGATCGACATCTCCTCGTTGGTCGGAAGATAGCGGGTGAAGCCGCCTTCCACGTTGACCAGTTTGTTGCGCAGGCGGACGTTGGCGAAAGTGCCGCGCACCATCACTTCATGGTTGCCGCGGCGCGAGCCGTAGGAGTTGAAGTCGGCGGGCTTGACGCCGTGCTCCTGCAGATATTTTCCGGCGGGACCGTCTTTCTTGATGGAGCCGGCAGGGGAGATGTGGTCGGTGGTGACGCTGTCGCCGAGCACCGCAAGAACGCGCGCCCGCTTGATGTCTTCAACAGGCGACGGTTTGATCTTCATGCCTTCGAAATAGGGAGCGCGGCGGATGTAGGTGGAATCTTTTTCCCACGCATAGGTCTGGCCTTTGGGAATCTTGAGGCCGCGCCAGCGCTCGTCGCCCTCGAAAACCTCGGCATAAGTTTTCGAAAACATCTCCGCCGTAACCGATTGCTGGATGGCCTCTTCGACTTCGCGCTGCATGGGCCAGAGGTCGGCGAGGTAGACAGGGTTGCCGTCTTTGCCTTTGCCGATAGCGTCTTTGCGGAGGTCAATGTCGATGCGCCCGGCGAGCGCGAACGCGACCACCAGCGGCGGCGACATTAAATAGTTGGCGCGAACTTCGGAGTTGATGCGGCCTTCGAAGTTACGATTGCCGGAGAGCACGGAAGCGACGACCAGATCTTTTTCGTCGATCGTCTTCGAGACTTCTTCCGGCAGCGGGCCGGAGTTGCCGATGCAGGTGGTGCATCCGTAGCCGACGATGTGGAATTTCAACTTCTCGAGATACGGCGTCAGGCCGGCGTTTTCGAGATAATCGCGGACGACCTTTGATCCCGGCGCTAACGACGTTTTCACCCATGGCGGAACGGACAAGCCTTTCTCGACCGCTTTTTTCGCGAGCAATCCAGCGCCGATCATCACGGAAGGGTTCGAGGTGTTGGTGCAGGAGGTGATGGCTGCGATGACAACGCTGCCGTGCTTCAACGCGCTTCTAACATCTTGCGGAACGTGTTCGTGCACGTTGGGATCTTCCACGCCGATTGCGGAGGGGCTGCCGCCTTCCTGCTCCCATCGCGCTGAATTGGTCGCGGAATTGGTGGCGGAGTTGGTTGCTCCCGACCCGTTAGTTTTCGCTCCAGCCTTCGGTTTAATGAGTGAGGGGAGAGCTTTGTGAAACGACTCGGCGGCCTGGGAGAGGATCACGCGGTCTTGCGGGCGCTTGGGGCCGGCGAGGCTTGGCTCAACCGTGCCGAGATCAAGCGTGAGCAGTTCGGAGTATTCGGCTTCGGGCGTTTTGTCGTCGTGGAAAAGTCCCTGCTCGCGGCAATAGGCTTCGACCAGCGCGATGAGTTCGTCACTGCGTCCGCTCAGCTTCAGATATTTCAAACTTTCTTTGTCGACGGGGAAAATGCCGCAGGTGGCGCCGTATTCCGGCGACATGTTGGCGATGGTTGCGCGGTCGGCCAGCGGAAGATCGCGCAGCCCAGGTCCGAAGTATTCGACAAGCTTTCCCACCACCCCATGCTTGCGCAGCATCTCGGTAATAGTCAGAACAAGATCAGTAGCAGTAGCGCCTTCGCGCAATCGCCCAGTAAGCTTCACGCCAACCACCAGCGGAATCAGCATCGAAACAGGCTGCCCAAGCATCGCGGCTTCAGCCTCAATACCGCCCACGCCCCACCCAAGCACCCCCAACCCATTAATCATCGTTGTATGACTGTCGGTGCCTACTAACGTGTCGGGATAGGCTGTGGGCTTGCCGTTTGTTTCTTGGACGAAGACTACTCGGGCTAGATATTCGAGATTTACCTGGTGGACTATTCCGGTGTCGGGGGGGACGATTGCGAGATTGCGGAAGCCGGTTTGTCCCCAGCGGAGGAAGGAGTAGCGCTCTTTGTTGCGCTGGAATTCGAGAAGGGCGTTTACGTCGAAGGCGTTGGCGGTGCCGAATTCGTCGACCTGAACGGAGTGGTCGATTACGAGTTCTACCGGTTGGAGAGGATTGATGAGAGTGGGATCGCCGCCTAGTTGTTGCATGGCGTCGCGCATGGCGGCGAGATCGACTACGCAGGGGACGCCGGTGAAATCCTGGAGCAGGACGCGACTGGGGGTGAAGGCGATCTCCGTGTCGGGCTTGGAATTTTTATTCGTTCTTTCGGTACCCCAGGCGGCCATCGAACGGATGTCTTCTTTTTTCACATTGCGGCCGTCTTCGGTGCGCAGCAGATTTTCGAGGAGGATGCGCAGGCAATACGGGAGATGTTTGGTGGAGATGCCTTGCTGGTCGAGCGCGTCGAGGCGGTAGATTTCGTATTCTTTGTCTCCGACTTTTAGGGAGGAGCGGGAGTTGAAAGAGTTTGAGGACATGATTGCCTTCCTGATGATGGAACCTTTAAGTTTAGTCGTTTTGGGGCGGATTGCGTAGAGGCGCGGTGGCGTCCCTGAAGGGACTCGGTTCTTCTTTCTTGGGGTGTCCCCGCAATTACGTGCGGGGCTGGTGGATTCCGTCGCTTTCGCGACTCGGTTCCTTTCTTTCCGGCTGTCCCCGCACTTACGTGCGGGGCTAGTGAATTCCGTCGCTTTCGCGACTCTTCGGCCTCGGCTATCTTTTTCTGTGTCCATTCATGTTCCCGTTTACGGAATTCCGTTAGGTGTTTGTCACGTTTGAAGTGCGATCCAGTCACATTGAGGTTTAGGGTGGTGGAATGTCGCATGCGCACGCGGCGAACTTCGTCCATTGCGTTTTCAGTACCAAAGAACGTCGCGATCGGATTCCGGTTGAGTCGCAGGAGAAGCTTTACGCTTATCTGATTGGTATCGCGGACAATTTGGGGTTCAAGATTCTGGCTGCGGGTGGAACTGCTAACCATATACATCTGCTCATCGGGCTGCCGGCTTCTTTGACTCTGGCAGAGGTCGTGCAGAAGTTGAAGTCCAATTCGTCGCGCTGGCTTGGGAGCGAGTTTGAATGGCAGAAGGGGTATGGGGCGTTCAGTGTTAGTCCTTCGTTGTTGGGGACGGTTCAGGCCTATATTCGCAATCAGGCGGAGCATCATCGGAAGCGGAGTTTTGAGGAGGAGTTTGTGATGATGCTTAAGAAGTCTGGGGTGGCTTATGACGCGGAGCGGTTATTTGCGGCATGAGTGGCGTCGCTTTCGCGACTCGGTTGCTTTCTTTCCGGGTGTCCCCGCACTTACGTGCGGGGCTGGTGAATTCCGTCGCTTTCGCGACTCGGTTCCTTGCTTTCCGGGTGTCCCCGCACTTACGTGCGGGGCTGGTGAATTCCGTCGCTTTCGCGACTCTGTTTCTTTCTTTTTCGGCTGTCCCCGCACTTACGTGCGGGGCTGGTGAATTCCGTCGCTTTCGCGACTCGGTTCCTTTCTTGTTCGGGTGTCCCCGCACTTACGTGCGGGGCTAATGAATTCCGTCGCTTTCGCGACTCTGCTTCTTTCTTGTTCGGCGGTCCCCGCACTTACTTGCGGGGCTGGTGAATTCCGTCGCTTTCGCGACTTCCTTTGGGTGGCGCTCGACTATTTTTGGGAGAGGAAGTAGAGGTCGTCGTGGCCGCTGGGGCGGGCGTAAACCACCGAAGAGAGATCGGGGGAGACGGCGAAGGCGTTGCCGCCGTAGTCTTCCCGCAGGGAGACGGGGAGTTTGAGGGCTGGAATGGGGGCACCGACGGGAGTGCCGTTGTGCAAGGGCTGGCGGAAGACGGTGGTTTCGCCGTGGGAGGCGAGAGTGTAGAGGAAGGACTTGCCGTCGGGTGAATACAGGGCCATGAAAGACACGATGCCGGACTTCAGGGTGGTGCATTTTTTATCGGCAACGGAGTATTGATAGAGGCCGGGATTGTCTCCCCAGAGCGAGGAGGTGATGATGAATTTGTTGTCGGGGGAAGAATCGACGGCCATGCCACAGTGGTCGAAAAAGGGGACTGCGGGAGAGCCATCTAAAGAGAGTCTCCAGTTCTTATCGGCGCGAGTGTTCTTGTCGCCGCCGCCCAAAATTAAAGAGTGATCGCCGGTTTCCCAAATGACGAAGCCGACAAAATCTCCCGACCAGGGCAACTCATGAAGATGCGTGCCATCGGCATCGATGATAAAGAGTTGCCAGTCCGTCCCAGTACGATCGGCAAAAAGAAATTTAGTGGCGTCGTTGGACCATCCCAATGTTTCCAAGTTAGCGCCGGAAGAAATAAGTTTCAAGGGATTGTGGCCGTTGGAATCCGACACCCAGAGTTCTGCTTTCTCCGCTTCGGGTTGGGTAATGTATGCCAAGTGCCGGGCGTCATTTGAAAACATGGGCTGAGTCGTGTCCTCGGTCACGAGATCAGAAAACTGTTTGGAGGCGACGCGATAGAGAGTCAGGGTTCCGGCACTTCTGCCGTTGATGAAGTAAATGCCTTTACCGTTGGGATCCGACATAGGGGCACGATCTGGGCCAGGACCAAAAGTGATCTGCTTGAGGGAATGATCGGCAAGGGAGAATTCCCAGAGGTTGGCAATGCCTTTGACCTTGCGGCTGACGTAGAGGCTTATCCCCGGAACAGCCCATGAAGCGTGGCCAGAGATGTCGGGCAGATCGGCTAAATCTTCGATCTTGTGGGTGGAGAGATCCAGGCGCTGAAAGGACATCTTGCTGGAAGTGCCGAAAGTGATCAGGAGGCTCCGTCCGTCTGGGTAAGCCTTGAGGCCAAACCCCAAGTTGGTACTGCCTGGAGCGGTGTAGAGCACCTCTTCGCCAGAGCCGGTCCTCGGCGTTCGAACGATGCGACCGTCAGCTTTCTGAATGAACAGAGACTGGCCGTCGGGCGATGGGACGACATTAAAGCCCGCCGCCAGGTGTTTGGGAGAGCCACCGAGGGTAGGTATGGTCCAGATCTCGAATTCACCCAGAGTCTGCACGAAGTAAATTTCGGCGCCATCGGAGGAGAAATTCACGACAATCTTGTTGACTTCGTCGTGAGTGAGTTGAAGAGGGGCGCCGCCGGAAGTGAGCATGACGAAGACTTGATCGTAGCCATCGACGGGAGAAGTGAAGGCGATGGTGCGGCCGTCCGGGGAGAGACTGGGGTAGTCCATCGACTTGTTCCACTGGCTGATTTTTGTGACAGTGGCGGGGCCATCGGAAGGCCGGTGATTCAGAGCGAAGTGGTAGACGCCATAACCGGCGGCGAGAACGAGAAGAAGGAATATCGCTCCGAAGGAAATAAGCTTGCCTTTGTTGCGAGAGGCGGCGGCGGCGATGATGGAACTGTCGGAGGTACGGACAGCGGACGTCCCGGAAGCGGCTGATCCTGAAGGGAGGTTTTCCGAGGCGGTGAATTCCGGGTGCGCAGAAGAAGAGAATGCGGAAGGGACTGAGCAGGGGGAGACGCGTCCGGAGCCGGTATCGCGGCGCAGGCGTTTGAGGTCGGCGCGAAGTTCAGCCGCGTTCTGGTAACGCAGGTCGCGATCTTTTTCGAGGGCTTTGCCGATGATGCGTTCAAGCTCTGAGGGAACGTCGGGATGCAAGCGAGAGGGTGGAAGAGGAGCACGATTGAGGATGGCTTCAAAAATTACGCCGGAGGTTTCGCCGCGGAAAGGCAGCGACCCCGTGGCCATTTCATAAAGCACGGCGCCGAACGAGAAGAGGTCGGAGCGGGCGTCGAGTTCCCTGCCGCGAACTTGTTCGGGGGACATGTAAGCCATGGTGCCGAGAGCGGAGCCAGGGCTGGTGAGATGGTCGGAGTCGACGCCGAAGGTGGCGGAGGGCTCGGCTTCCGGGCGCGGGTGGGTGACTTTGGCGAGGCCGAAATCGAGAATCTTGGCGTGGCCGCGTTTGGTGACGAAGATGTTGGCGGGCTTGATGTCGCGGTGAACGATGCCCTGGGCGTGGGCGGCATCGAGGGCGTCAGAGATTTCGATGGCGAGGTCGAGGAGGCGCTCCAGGTCCAGGGGACGGCCTGCGATCAGATACTTGAGGGTCTGGCCCTCGAGACATTCCATGGCGATGAAGGTGCGGCCGTTTTCTTCGCCGATGTCATGGATGGTGCAGATGTTGGGATGGTTGAGAGCGGACGCGGCTTTGGCTTCGCGGCGGAAGCGAGCGAGGGATTGGGGATCTTTGGCGAGGTCATCAGGAAGAAATTTCAGAGCTACGAAGCGATCGAGGCGGGTGTCCTGAGCCTTATAAACGATTCCCATTCCGCCGCCGCCGAGCTTTTCGATCACGCGGTAATGAGAGAAGGCCTGTCCGACGAGTGAGGAAGAATCGGGCATGTTGTCTGCGCTGCGCGGGCGCGCCGGTGCGACTGAATGCACATCTTAGGTTGGAGGCGGGGACAAGTCAACGAGGCCGCGCGGGAATCCATTCCTGATACGGCTTCAATGACCGGGGGCAGGGTCGGAGGGCTTGAGGGTCGTGGGTGTGTGAGGGCCGAATCGCGCGGAAGGGTAGAGGCTCAGTTCGACGCGGGGGCCAGCAGTGTGCGAGAGGGAGATCCCTCGTCCCGCTGGTGAAAGCGCGGGACTTCCTGATGACGCCCTCGGGCGTCGACGTGGCGGCGGTTTAACAGAAAATTACACAGGCCCTTCGGCAACCTCTTCGTCGGGAGTCGCTCGCTTTGCGTGCGACTCCGCTTCCTCAGGATGACATCGTCTCGCTGAGTCGCTGCAAATGAAACCTAAATCGCGGCTTTGTCATCTATCTGGATAGGCAGAGGTTGAGGCGATGAAGGTGCAGGGAGGGTGAGGATATGAACGTACTCGGACGGATTGGAAGTTTGGGGAAGCAGAGTCTGGGGTGCCTGTTGTCGCTGGCTTTGGTGTTCGCGACTTTCCCGCAGGAGGTTTGGGCCGCACAAGATCAGGGAGCCCCGCCGCCGGGGCCGGCGGCGCAAGCTCCGGCGCCGCCGTACACGCAACAGACTCCTGAAGAATTGCAGAGATTAGTGGCGCCGATTGCGTTGTATCCGGATTCGCTGGTGGCGCAGATTCTGGCGGCGTCGACATTTCCTGAGCAAGTGGTGGAGGCGGACCGATGGGTGCAGGCGCATCCTGACTTGAAAGGCGCTGATTTGGGTAGCGCGGTGGACCAGCAACCTTGGGATCCGAGCGTGAAGGCGCTGACGGCGTTTCCTTCGGTGCTGGGAAATATGGACAAGAACCTTTCGTGGACGTCCTCGCTGGGCGATGCTTACTACAACCAGCAGGCAGATGTGATGGATGCCATACAGGTGATGCGGCGTAAGGCTGAAGCGGCCGGCAATCTGAAGAGCACGCCGCAGCAAACGGTTACGGAGCAGGATTCAGATGTCGAGATTGAGCCTGCCGATCCGGATGTGGTTTACGTTCCTGCGTATGATCCGTGGCTGGTTTACGGATATCCCATCGTGGAGTGGCCGGGATGGTATCCGTATCCGGGAATCTGGTTTGGCGGGCCTTATCTCTCGTTCGGAATTGGCTTTGGAATTGGATGGTGGGGCGGTTTCGGATGGGGATGGGGTCACTGGGGATTCGACTGGCATCACCATTACGCGAGGTTTAACGGCGGGAGGTACTACTCCAGGAGCCGGACGTTTTATAACCGGGGCGCGTACGCACGAGGCGGATTCGCACGAGGTGGTGGTTTCGACCGTGCCGGCGGAGCCAGGCCTTTTAATGGAGACCGGCAGGCGGCGCGGGGATACGCTTCACCGCGCGGGCAGAGCGGGGTGCGGTCGGGCGCTTTCGGCGGCTACAACCGAGGCGGAGAAACCCACAGCTTCTCGTCGCGCGGCAGGGCCAGCTTTGGTGGCGGCGGCGGCTTCCATGGCGGTGGAGGCCACGGAGGCGGCGGGCGTCGGTAATCGGTGACGGTTATTTTTCCGTTAGTTCGAAATCTTGAGAAGAAGACTTTGGAAATGGAGAGAAGCCATATGCAGCGAGCCAAGTTGAATTTCTACAAAACTCATGGGGCAGATCTTCTTGCAGCGGCCGTGGTGGCGGTGCTGGTGATGGGATGCTTGGCGTCCCCGTTGGCGGCGCAGCAACCGGGCCAGAAAACTTTTTCATCCGCAGAAGAGGCGAGCCAGGCGCTGTTCACGGCGGCACAGAGCAATGACGAGAAAGCGATGATGGGCATTCTGGGAGCGGACGGGAAAGAAATCGTCTCTTCGGGAGACGAAGCCGAGGACGCACAGAACCGGGCTAACTTTGCGGCGAAATATCAGGAAATGCATCGTTTGGTGAAAGAGCCGGACGGGACCACGGTTCTGTACATCGGGGCAGAAAATTGGCCGACGCCCATACCGCTGGTGGACAAAGGAGGGTCGTGGTACTTCGACACCGAGGCGGGGAAGAAGGAAATTTTGTACCGCCGGGTTGGGCGGAACGAAATGTCGACGATCAAGGTTTGCCAGGAACTGGTGGCGGCGCAAAAGGAATACTCGGCGCAGCACAACGAGTATGCGCAGAAAATCTTCAGTGATGAAGGGCAGCGCGATGGTCTCTATTGGAAAGCTGCAGCCGGCGAACCCCTAAGTCCGGTTGGACCGCTGGTGGCGGCGGCGGTTACGGAGAGCTATGCCAAGAGCCGGGACAGCGCTCCGACTCCGTATCGCGGGTACTACTATCACATCCTGACACGGCAGGGGAAGAACGCTCCGGGCGGAGCTAAGAGTTATCTGGTCGATGGCAAGATGAGTGCGGGATTCGCGTTTGTGGCGTATCCGGCGGAATACAGATCGTCGGGGGTGATGACTTTCATTGTTGGGCAGGATGGGGTGGTCTATCAGAAGGATCTCGGGCCGAAGACTGAGGCCATGGCGAAAGCGATGAAGGAATACAACCCCAATTCCAGCTGGCAGAAAGCTGAAGAGCAGTCGGAAGAGACTGCCAGCGACCAGAAGACGAGGTAAGCGCATCCTCCCGCGGCGCTACGCCTGCTCATTGCCAGGATGGGGTGCCGTCGCTAACGCGACTCGGTTCCTTCTCTTCGGCGTACCCCGCACTTACGTGCGGGGCTAACGAATGGCGTCGCTTCGCGACTCTTGTCCTCATGCGGGTGCTAGACAGCTTGGATTCAGGTCAGTGCGCGGCGATCCAGACCTGGTAGGTGACGACCGCCATCATGAATAGGAGATAGAGGCGGAGGGCCCAGAGAACCAGGAGTTCTGGGCCTTTGAGGTGACGGCGCGGGATGGGGTGCTTTTTGGCCTTGACAAGCTGATCGTGTTCGAGCGAAGAGAAGACCAAAGCTTGTTCAGAGGGCCCGAGATGCATTTCGTTGTTCTTCGTCATTAACAAATCCTTCGCGGGCTAAAGCCCGGTCTCAAAGTCAATCTTTAATGCAGGGCTGAAGGCCTGCTCCACCCTTTTTCGAAAACCTTCATCGAGTTCCTACGTTCCTCCCAGCGCGGCGAAGATGTTGGGGGCAATTATGCTGACGCCAAAGAGTATGCCGGCGGCGGTGAGGATGAATACGACCGCTGTGGCCAGTACGTTTGCCCAGACTGGACTGACCAAGTCGCCCATGATTTCTTTGTCATTGACCAGCATGAAGAGGAATACCAACGCCGGAGGCATGGCCAGAACTGCGACTACGTTTACCAGCAGGACCACATAAACCAGCGGCAGGCCTGGGATGAGGACGATGGCAGCGGCGGCTACGGCGCATAGAGTGAGCACGGCATAAAACGATTTGCCTTGGCCCATGGGTAGATTGAGGCTGTGCGGCTTGTGGGTTACTTCGCCGAAGGCGTAGGCCGACGAAGTTGAGATGGTGATGGCGGCGACGATTCCGGCCTCGACCATGCCGAGGGCAAAGAGTGAAGCGCCGAAACGGCCGATGATGGGCTGAAGAGCCTGGGCGAACTGGGCGGCCTGGTAGTTATCGGCGGACATCTGATGGGCGAAGAGCGGGGCCGTTGCCAGGATTGTGGCGATAGCCGCGGCGGTTGCCAGGGTCGCGCCTAAGACGGTGTCGATGCGGCCGAAGCGAATATCTTTTGTGGTCATTCCCTTATCGACGGTTGCGCTCTGCTGGAAGAAAAGCATCCATGGGGTGACTGTGGCTCCGATATCGGCGAGAACGAGCAGCAGAGTGTCTTTGTTGAAACCGGGAAGCGGTTGCCAGGTAATAAAGGAGTGGCCGACGGAGTGCCAGCTCGGGTGGGTCATGAGGGCGACTGGAATGAAGATCAGATTGAATGCGGCTGCGGCGAGGGTGATGCGCTCCCACGTCCAGTAGCGGTGACTGATGAGCGCGGCGTAGAGAATGACGAGCGCGATGAGGACAGCCATCCAGGGAGGGACGCCGAAGAAACCGAGGCCGGCGCGGATGGCGATGAATTCCGTGATTAGAGTGAGGAAGTTGCCGATACCGAGGTCGATCATGGAGAACCATCCCCAGAAGGGACCGAAGCGCTCGAAGATGAGCTCGGCGTGTCCGCGATGGGTGGCGGCGCCGAGGCGGACGGTCATCTCCTGGACTACGATTGCCATGCAGAACGTGAGGGCAACGAAGGGGAGGAAGAATCCGATGCCGAACTTGGCGCCGGTGGCGGCGTAGGAGAGCATGCTGGGGCCGTCGTTTTCCCCTAACATGACGAGGACACCGGGGCCTACCAGCAACCACAGCAGGCGCGCTCTCGAGGAAAAGCCGCGCTGGGCGCGGGCGGTGGAGACGCGGACGCGGTCGTGAGCACGGTCGACATCTTCGTGAGTGATTACTACTTCTTCTTCGGCTTGGGTGACGACAGGCTTCATCGGTTGGATTGGTTTGCGGGTAATCTCTGCTGATGCGTCCGGCGGGACTTTTTCCGGCGGAGATTAGTGTGAGTATACACGATGGAATAAACCATGGTTAACTGAAGTTTCGCGGACTCAGAAGCGTTATAGAAATGCCTTGCCTGGCATGAGGTTCCACGAAGATGCAAGGGATCCCCTTCGGCTTCGCTCAGGGCAGGCTTTCGACTGCGGTTGTGCTTCACTTCGTGAAGCACACCCTCCGCTCAGGATGACAATGTTCCAGAGAGGCTCATCAGCGGGCGGGGTGGTGGTTGGCGGGGGAGACCCAGACGCGCTCGGCGGCGGCGCGGCCCAGGGAGACGTTGCCGGCGACGGTGGAGAGAGCGAGGGTCTGGTCGTAGTTGCGTTCGAGGAGGCGGAGTCTGGCTCCGGGACGAATGCCGCGGGCTTCGAGGAACTCGAGCAGGCGGCGGTCGCGCTCATAAATTCCGCTGACGGCGTAGGAGGCTCCGGGTGCGGCGTCGGAGAGCAGGAGCAGGCCGCGATGGCGGCGACTGGTGGGGCTCTCCATCTCGCTGAGGTTGCCGTGGGGACAGGCGCCGGTCTTGCCCAGCTTGGCCAGGAGTTTGGCTTCGAAATCGGGCGAGACGGCGTGTTCGAGGCGCTCGGCTTCATCGTGGACCTTCCACCATTCCATGCCGAAGAGTTCCGCCAGCATGCGTTCGATCAGGTGGTGGCGGAGGGTGAGTTTGCGAGCGATCTTGCGGCCTGCGGCGGTGAGGCGGACGTGACCGTCGGCTGGGACGCGAACCAGACCGTCTTTTTTCAGACGACGCACGGCCATGGTGACGGCGGGGGCCGAAACCTTGAGCCAGTCGGCCAGGCGGGCGGAGATTACTGATTCGCCTTCGCTCTCGGCTTCGAGGATGGCTTTTAGATAGTCTTCCTTGGAGACGGTGATCATCTGGGGAGATTATACGATGGGAATTAAGCATGGTTAATTGGTGGCGGAGAAAAAGGCGCAGTTTGGCTCGCGCGTTAGGTCGGTTAAGCGGGAGATCCTTCGCTACGCCTGAAAAACGGCTACGCTCAGGATGACAAAGTCGTGTAAAGGACAAAGTGCATTATTACCTAGTGCTGGTGAGGTTTGACAGCGTTCCTGCTCTGCCCCTAACCTTGAGTTTCTCTGGCTATGAAAGTTCTGGTTCTTGGCAGCGGCGGACGCGAGCATGCTTTGGTGTGGAAGCTGCGGCAGTCCGCGCGCGTTTCGAAGCTTTATTGTGCGCCGGGTAATGGCGGCATAGCGGACGAGGCGGAATGCCTGCCTGTGGACTTGAAGAGCGTGGAGTCGATGGTCGCTTTGGGCGAGCAGGTGCGGCCGGACCTTACGGTGGTGGGTCCTGAATTGCCGCTGACTTTGGGGGTGGTGGACGAGTTCACGCGCCGCGGCTGGCCGGTGTTTGGGCCGACCAAGGCTGCGGCGCAGCTGGAGGCGAGCAAGAGCTTTGCCAAGGAATTCCTGCAGCGGCATCGGATTCCCACGGCGCATTATGCGATCTGCGATTCGATGGAAGAAGTGCGCGCGGCTCTGACGCATTTTCACGTGCCCGTGGTCGTGAAAGCCGATGGATTGGCTGCGGGCAAGGGCGTGGTAATCGCGGCGAGCAAAGAAGAGGCGGCGAGCGCGGCGGCCGAAATGTTGAGTGGCAAAATGGTGGGAGCCGCTGGGTTGCGCGTGGTGCTGGAAGAATGTTTGAAGGGCGAAGAACTTTCGTTTCTAGTGTTGAGCGATGGAGAGCGGGTTGCGCCGCTGGTAGCGGCACAGGATCACAAGCGTGTCGGCGATGGCGACACCGGGCCGAATACAGGTGGAATGGGCGCGTATTCGACCGCCGACATTGTTGACGACAAAATGCGAGACTGGCTGGTGCATCACATTGCGCGTCCGGTGGTCGAGGGGATGAAGGCGGAGGGTACGGAGTTCAAGGGCGTGCTGTATTGCGGGCTGATGATGACGGCGCGCGGTCCGATGGTGCTGGAGTTTAATTGCCGGTTTGGCGATCCGGAGACGCAGCCGATTCTGATGCGACTAGAGAGTGACCTGGTGGATGCGCTGGAAGCTTCGATTGCGGGCAGGGTCAGCGAGGGTGATTTTACGTGGTCACGCGATGCTTCGGTGTGCGTGGTTATGGCTTCGGGAGGATATCCGGGAACGTTTGAGGTGGGGAAAAAGATTACGGGGCTTGATGAGGCGGTGGCGGTGGAGAGGGTGAAAGTATTTCACGCTGGAACTTCGAAGCGCGACGGGGCGTTTTATACGGCTGGTGGGCGGGTGCTGGGGGTTTCGGCGCGGGGGGCAGATTTGGAGACTGCGGTTTCGCGGGCGTATGAAGCCTGTGAGAAGATTCGGTTTGATGGAGCGCATCACCGGAAGGACATTGCGGGAAGGGCTTTGAAGAAGTAATCCTCCGTGCTTCCGATGTGGAAATTCCCGGCGGGGTCGAGGATAGCGTAGAAGTGAAAGGGGTCCTTCGACTGCGGTTGTGCTTCGTTTCACGAAGCACAACCTTCGCTCAGGATGACAATTTCTTTTGAAACATTCTTATAGGAGATCAATGAGTAAGACTCTGGTTTCGATTGTGATGGGGAGCGATTCTGACCTTGAGATTATGCGCGAGGCTGGCAAGGCGCTGGAGGAGTTTGGGATCGGTTATGAGATTGACGTTACTTCGGCGCACCGTTCGCCGGATCGTACCGCCGACTTCGCGCGGAAGGCTGCTGGGCGCGGGATTTGCGTGATCATCGCCGGGGCTGGCGGGGCGGCGCATCTGGCTGGGGTGATTGCCGCTCACACCACTCTTCCTGTGATTGGCGTGCCGATTCCTTCAACCTCGCTGCAGGGGATGGATTCTTTGCTTGCGACCGTGCAGATGCCGGCGGGGATTCCGGTGGCTACCGTGGCGATTGGCAAGCCGGGAGCTACGAATGCCGGGATTCTTGCGGCGCAGATGATTGCTTTGAGAGATGCTTCGATTGCCGAGAAGCTTGTGGCGCATAAGGAGAAGCTGGCGCGCGGCGTGGAGGAGAAGTCGAAGAAGTTGAGGGGCGTCTAGAGTCGTGATGGTGCCTGCGCTTCGCTGCGCTTGGCTGGACCCCTCGGCTTCGCTCGGGGCAGGCTCCCGAGGCGGCCGTCCCCACACGAGCACTTGCTGGACGGACGAATGCGTCCGTCCCCACACGGGCATTGAAACAATTAGAGCTTTAATCCTTTTAAGTATTCGCGGAATGGCTGTCCTAAGTCTTCGCGTTTTAGGGCGAACTCTACTGTGGCTTTCAGGAAGCCTAGTTTGTCGCCGGTGTCGTGGCGGCGGCCTTCGTAGACGTAGGCGTACATTTTTTCTTTTTGCAGCAGGAGGCGCATGCCGTCGGTTAGTTGGAGTTCGCCTCCGGCGCCGGCCTTGGTGTTGGCGAGGCAATCGAAAATTGCGGGCGTAAGAATGTAGCGGCCGATAATGGCGAGGTTTGACGGGGCGTCTTCGGGCTTGGGTTTCTCCACCATATTCTTGATTTCATAGAGGCGGCCTCCGAAGCGGGGGTCGACGGGCTTTACGTCGAGGACGCCGTAAGAAGAAATCATTTTGCCTTCGATGATTTGCGTGGCTAGAACCGAGCACTGGGTCTGATCGAAGACCTCGACCATTTGTTTGAGGCACGGGACTTCGGCGTCGATTACGTCATCGGCTAGGAGCACGGCGAAAGGCTCGTTACCTACCAGCTCGCGCGCCATCAGGACCGCATGGCCGAGACCTAACGCTTCTTTCTGGCGGACGTAGGCTACGTGAATCATGTCGGAGATGGAGCGGACGATCTTCAGCAGGTCGAGCTTCTTGCGGTCTTCGAGCATTCTTTCGAGTTCATAGCTGACGTCGAAATGATCTTCGATGGCCTGCTTGCCGCGGCCAGTGATGATGAGGATCTGGTCGCAACCCGAGGCCATGGCCTCTTCCACGCCGTATTGAATGATGGGCTTATCGACTAGCGGGAGCATTTCTTTGGGCTGGGCTTTGGTCGCGGGCAGGAAGCGGGTGCCGAGGCCGGCAGCGGGGAAAACGGCTTTGCGGACTTTCATGGGCATGGCGTTGTTGGTCATTAGTCGTTGGCTGGGCGAGTTCGGTTGCCGGACAATTGTACCTGCTGAGGTTTGGGGCTGGCGACTTTGGCGGCTGAAGCCACTGTTGATTTTGTAGAGTTTTACGCGGCGCTGAAGCGCCGCTCTTCCACGCTGCTGCAATCAGCTGATCGGTCCGCCGGCGGATCGAACCTCTGATGCTGCTTCCGCATTTGCCAGTTGCTCCAGCACGGTTCGTAGCGCGTGCAGGACTTCATTTGCGGCCGCTGCTTTTAGAGGGAATTTCAGCATGCCATCCGGAGTGAACTGGGCGCCGCGCTGGGCGGAGACGAAGCGGGCTAGCTGCTCGGGGTCGACTGTGGCGTCCTGGCGGAACTTTAGCGTTACGAAGTCGCGTTTGCGCTCGATGGCGTTCACGCCTACTTTCATGCATAGAAGTTTTAGCGAGGCGTAGTCGAGTAGGTTGCGGACTGCCGGCGGGGGCGGGCCGTAGCGGTCTTGCAGTTCGGCCGCTACGTCGGTTAGTTGCGATTCGGTTTCGACTCTCGCTACTCGCTTATACATTTGCAGGCGCTGGTTTTCTTCGGGGACGTAGTCCGCGGGGATGCGAATGTTTAAGCCTAGATTGAGCTGGGTCTCGGCTTCGTCGGGGGCGGCTTCGCCTTTCATTTCGCGGACGGCGCGTTCGAGCATCTGGGTGTAAAGCTCAAAGCCGATGGCTTCGATGTGGCCGCTCTGTTCGCCGCCCAGCATGTTGCCGGCTCCGCGGAGTTCCAGGTCGAGGGCGGCGATTTTGAATCCAGCGCCTAGATCTGAAAATTCTTTTAGCGCTGCCAAGCGGCGGCGCGCGATCGGCGTCAATTCTATTTCTGGCGGGAGCATTAGGTAGGCGTAGGCGCGGCGGCTGGAGCGGCCTACCCGGCCGCGTAGTTGATACAGCTCTGACAGGCCGAGACGGTCGGCGCGGTTGATCAGGATTGTGTTGCAGAGCGGGATATCGAGACCGTTCTCGATGATCGTGGTCGAAACCAGGATGTCGGCTTCGTGATGCATGAATTTCAGCATCACTTTTTCTAGTTCGCCTTCCGACATTTGTCCGTGGCCTACTATGATTTTCGCTGAGGGAACCAGCGCCTGAAGTTTCGCGGCGATTTCCCAGATGGTGTCGACGCGGTTGTGAACGAAATAGACCTGGCCGCCGCGTTCCAGTTCCTGCTCGATCGCGGACTGGATTAGTTTCTCATCCCAGCTGGCGACTACGGTCTGGATCGCCATGCGATCTTTGGGCGGAGTCTCGATCACGCTCATATCGCGCAGGCCTACCAGTGACATGTGCAGGGTGCGGGGGATGGGCGTGGCCGACATGGTCAGCACATCCACTTGCTTGCGCATCTGCTTGATGCGTTCTTTGTGGCGGACGCCGAAGCGCTGCTCTTCGTCGACGATTAACAGGCCCAGGTCGGAGAACTTGATGTCTTTTGAAAGTATGCGGTGCGTGCCGATGAGGATGTCGATTTTGCCGGCATCGGTTTTTTGCAGGATTTCTTTCTGCTGCTTTGGCGAGCGGAAGCGGCTGATCATTTCCACGGTGACGGGGAACGGGGCGAAACGCTGCTTGAAAGTTTCGAAGTGCTGGAAAGCCAGGACTGTCGTTGGCGCCAGAACCGCGACTTGCTTGTTGTCGCTGATGGCTTTGAAGGCGGCGCGCATGGCTACTTCGGTTTTGCCGTAGCCCACGTCGCCGCAGAGCAGGCGGTCCATGGGTTGCGCGGATTCCATGTCGCGAATAACGTCTTTGATGGCCTGGCCCTGGTCTTCGGTCTCGTTGAATTCGAAGGCGTCTTCGAATTCACGGAACCACTCGTTGCCGGGCGGGAAGGCGTGTCCGACGGCGGTTTTGCGCTCGGCGTAAAGTTTGAGGAGTTCGTCGGCCATATCTTTCATGGCCTTTCGCACGCGGGATTTCGTCTTCGACCAGGCGGCGGTGCCGAGATGGCTTAAGACCGGCTTGGCGCCTTCGGAGGAGCGATATTTCTGCACCAGATCTAAACGCGTCAGCGGAACATAGAGGCGCGCGGCTTCGGCGAATTCGAGCAGCATGAATTCGGCGGGACCGTCTCCGTGGTTGATCTCTTTCAGGCCCTGGTACTGGCCGATGCCATGTTCGACGTGGACTACGTAATCGCCGACCTGGAGATCGCGAAAGTCGGAGAGGAAAGCCGAGACTTTGGATTTTGCTCGCTGTGGACGCGTGGCCACAGCGTCGGATTCGTCGAAGAGATCTCGGGAGCCGAAGACGGCGAGATTGGCCTCGGGGAGCAGGACGCCTTCGGGGATGTAGGCCGTGGCCAGCGTTGTGGTGAGGACCTCGCCGGCGAAATAGCTGGTTTCGTCGGCGTAGCTCTCGCCGCCGCGAGTGCGGCTTCCTAAACGAAACGAGACGTTGTACTCGGTGAAGACATCGGCGAGGCGCTCGACTTCGCCGGTGTTGGGGACGGCGAAGAGCACGCGCTTGCCGTCGGCGTTTAGCTTCTGGACTTCCGCAAGCATGGCGGGAACTGCGCCGTGGAAGCGCGGCGAGGGCTGGGTGAGGAAAGTGACTGCATCTTCTTCCAGGCCGCGGGTGATGCCGAGGTGTTCGATATCAGCGCCTGGGAGATTGGCAGTTTTTTGCTGCCAATCTTCGGGTGGCAGGTAGAGGTCTTCGGGACGAACGAGATTTCCTACTCCGCTGCGCTCGTGAGCTTCGTGAACGCGGGCCCAGAAGCGGTCGAATTCTTGCTGGAGCTGATCGGGCTCGTCGAGCAGAACCGCGGCGCGGGGAATTAGATCGAAGATGGTGCTGTCGGCTCCGGCGACGGGGGAGTAGAACTCCCAGCCGGGGAAAACGTTGACGCCGCCGGCGCGGACCGCGGCTTCAACGATTTCTTCGTTGCCGACAATTCGTTTTCCGCTTAGGCGGGTGTGAATTGCGCCGAGCAGATGCTCGCTGACGGGAGTTTCGGTGAGCGGAAGAAGCAGGGCTTCGTCGACTGGGTTTGAGGAACGCTGCGAAGTGGGATCGAATTTGCGGATGGAATCGGCTTCGTCGCCGAAGAATTCGATGCGCAGGGGACGGTCTGCTTCGGGCGAGTAGACGTCGAGGATGCCTCCACGCACCGCGTATTGGCCGGGCATCTCGACCACGTCGGTGGAGGTGTAACCGACGGTGTTGAGGTGGGCGAGCAGGGCTTCGAGATCGAAGGATTCGCCGCGGCGGATGGTGCGGGCGAGATCAGCATAATAGTCGTTCGAGCGCAGGCGGATGGCTGTCGCTGCTACTGGCGAGACGACGATGGAGGCGGATCCGGTTGCGATCTTCCAGAGAGCGGTGGCGCGTTCTTCCTGGAGTTCGGGATGCGGCGAGAGATTCTGGAACGGGAGCACGTCGCGGGCGGGGAGGGAGATGACGGACTCAGGATCGGCGGCGGCGGTTAGTTCACAGAAGCTGCGGAGGACTGGGACGAAGTCTTCGACGGCGCGGTTGTCGGTGACTACGAAGATCAGCGGGCGGGCGGCGGCGCGTTGGAAGAGCACGAGCAGCAAGGCTTTTGCGGTGGGCGTGAGGCCGGAGACACGAAGCCGCCCCGTGCCCTCCTTGAGGTGGGAGGCTACACGCGTGAAGGCGGGAAGCATTTCTACGTCCGCGAAGAGTTCGCGGACGAAGGGAAGAAGCATGCAGGATTATTTTAGCAGGAGCGGGGCGTCATCCTCGCAGTAGTGGGCGGGTCAGGCAGGTTGGGCCGCCGCTGCCGTTGATGCAGAGCTCGCTGCCGGGGAAGGTACGAACGTCGAATCCGCCTTGGCGAAGGCGGGCGTTCGTTTTCCGATTTTCTTCGATGGCCAACAGGCGGTTGTTGCCGAGTGCCAGCACGTTGCAGGCCAGCGCGTCGCGCTCAGATGGATCGATATCGATGAACTGGAATCCGCGGGACTTGAGCATTTCGACGGTTTCGACTGCGAGCCACGGGAGATCGACTAACGCAGTTGTTTCATCGAGCAGGCTGATCAGCGACATCAGGTGCAGGCACGCGGACGGGCCTGAGCCGTAGGGCAAGGGCGCGGAAAAAACTTGCACTCCTTTGGGCTCGAGCAGGCCGCGGATCTGCTGGATGCCCGCGGCATTGGTGCGGTAGCCGTGGCCGATGAGCAGAGTTTTCGACTCGAGCCAGACCATGTCTCCGGCTTCGGCGGTGCCTGGAGGTGCGATTTGGCCGAGGGTCGGAACGTCGAGTGTCTCAAAAAACGAATCGTGGTGCGGGCCTTCGGCTAAGCGGTTGGACTTGCCGGGACGGAGCACGACCAATCCGTAATCCGTAGGGAGGGACACGTCGTGGGCATAGACTGCATCGAGAGAAAGATCCGGTGCGGGCGGCATCTCCACAACTTCCGCGCCTGCGATTTCCAACTCGCGGCAGAGTGCTTCATGCTGGGACTGCGCTGCGGCGAAGTCCGGCGCATGGTGAAAGCCCAGCTCTTGCCAGCGGGCGGCGCGGTCTGGCTGGTTCCAGCCGGCGGTGCGGGGAGAACAGACGAGGACGCGTTCCAGAGCGCTGGTCATGGAATGTCCGTTGAAACGCGTTCCGGTGGCTGTCTGGAGCATTTTTGTCTTTGTCGCGCAACGTTTCTGAACCGGCTGCGCCTGGTAGGAATCTATATGGGCATTATGGCAAAAGCAACCTGGGAAGGCGCGGTGCTGGCCGAGAGCGATGCGACGGTCGAGGTCGAGGGGAATCAATATTTTCCGCCCGATGCGATCCGCAAAGAATATTTCAAGCCGAGCGACGCGCATACAGTGTGTCCGTGGAAGGGCACGGCGAGTTACTACGATGTCGAAGTGAAGGGCAAAAGGAACGCTGGGGCGGCGTGGTTTTATCCGGAGCCGAAGGCCGCGGCAAAGCAGATCACGGGGTATGTTGCGTTCTGGAAGGGCGTGAAGATAGAGAAGTAACCGAAGCTGAACCAGGAATGCCGCTTTACTTTGTGCTACAATGTAAAGCATGGCGCAAGCAACCGTTTCTTCCAAGAATCAAATCGTGATTCCGCGCGAGGCTCGTGAGGCGCTGGGCTTAAGAGCCGGCGACAAGGTGCTGGTGGTGGTCCGCGGCAAGAGAGTGCTGGTGCTGCAAAAGCCCAGGTCTCACAGTGCGGCGATTCGAGGTTTGGCGGGCGCGGCCTATCCATCCAAACATCTTGAGAAGGAACGCGAAACTTGGGAGTAGAGCAGTTGCGACTATTCTTGCGGCGTCACCGCCGGATCGCGCTCGACACCAGCATCTTCATTTACCAACTGGAAGCAAATGCCCGGTATCTGGCGCTCACGGATTCCGTTTTTTCGTGGGTGGAGCGTGCGGGCCATGAGGCGGTAACTTCTACCATAACAATGACGGAACTTCTGGTCCCGTCGTATCGCGACCACGATGAGCACAAAGTTGACGCATTCTACGGGTTGCTTTCTACATATCCTAACCTGCAGTGGATTGCGCCTGACCTGGAAGCGGCAGACCTCGCGGCAAAACTGCGCGCCGTTTATCGCCTGCGGACGCCGGATGCCCTGCAAGCGGCTACGGCGCTCCGAGTGCACGCGACGGGTCTGATTACAAACGATCCGGTTTTCAGGCGAATTGAAGGGTTGGAGGCAGCAATCCTGGATCAGTTCATCTGACCCGCGGTGCATAAGTTCCTAGAACTCGACGTGGGCGCGGAACGAGCCCACCAGCACCGGGCCGCGGTCGCGGTTGTAGCCGGGGTCGACGATATGCTGCAGGCCGGGCGCGAGATAGATGCCGCGCCACACATGGACCGTGTAGTAAGACTCGACGATGTTTTCGCGGCCGTAATTGAGAGCGCCGTCGCCGAGCAGGAAGCCGAGGCCGCCATCGGCGAGGTAGGTCTGGTGGTCCTTCTTGATTGCGTTTGATACAAAGGCAATGCCGGCGCGGTCCTGTTTGCGATGCCACCAGGCGCCGTTGGCGCCAAGTCCCTCGGCGAAAGTTTGATCGACTTCCGTGTAGGCGAAGGATTCGGTCTTGCCGTTATCCCAGCCGAAGCGGGCGAAGGCCGTTAGGTTGGGCAGGAGATTCTGCTCTAGGTTAATACCGAAACCGTACTTGCGCGTGATGTGCCAGGGATGGTCGGTGACCTCTGGAACGGGTGTGAGGCCTGCTTCAAAGTTGGCGACCGCGTCGCGGTAGATGCCCATGTTGGCGTAGTTGGTGTACGCCAGGAGGCGCACTACTCCCGATTTCTTTGGGATGAAGCCGCGACGCAACTCGTATTCGAAGTTCTCGGCGTGGGCTTGCCACGGTTTCCAAACCAAATCAATTCCGTTGGCAATTTTCGGCATCAGCACTTCGGCAAAACGGAATCCCCAGTTGCGGTCTTCGTAGTCGGCGGTCGCTCCGACGGTGTAGCCGCGGGTGTCGGCGGCATAGTCCCAGGCGCCGTTGTTGTCGGTGGTCCAGTTGATGAACTGAAGGTGAGTATCGGAGCCCACGGAATTTATGTCGAAGAAATCCGGCATGCTGAATTTGCCGAAGCGGATCTCCAGGCGGCGCCGCGGGAGTTCGTCGAACAAGGAGAGAAAGCTTCGTTGGTTTTCGATCTTATCCTTGCTCAGCGCGAATATCTTGTGAATCATGCCCCGCCCCAGATAGGGGGACTTGCTCAACAGAGGATTGCGGACGATATCGAGGTCGGTGTTGCCGGCGAGGCCGAGTCCGGTGCTGAGGGCGGCTCCCCCGGCCTCCTCGATGTCGACCAGAAGCTCTGTGGAATTATTGAGGCGCACGCCGATGTAAAGCGTCATCACGCGGGACGTGGCTTTCTCGTAGTTGGGGCCGAGACTGTTTTCGCCGCTATAGTCAGCGTGAAATGAAGGATGAGTCTGGAAAATAAAATTGGCCTGGCCCGAGATCCAGAAGCGGGTGTTCTTGAAATGCGGAAACATCGCTTCGGGGTCAGCGTCGTAGGGCGAGTCGGGCGCCGCGGTGGTGGCGGCGGGAGCGGCGGCGGGGTTGGACTTTACCGAAGAAGGGGCGTCCGGCTGCTGGGCGAGCGCTGGCAGAGGGCAGGTGGCTGAGAGCAGCAGCCACGATGTAAGGAGGCTGCCGGCAGCCCGCAGAACCGCGGCCGCGGCGGTTTTCAAGATTGTGCTCGAACCAGCTTTGCGGGGTGCCGCGCGCTTCGCGATATTGAAAATGAATTTCAATTTCATAATTCCAAACTAGGTCAGCGCACTGCCTGGTTCAAGGTCTATCATCACGACCAGTTGTGACATTTGTCACGATGGTGGCAAAAGCCTGTGTTTTTCTTCACTGCATCCAGCGAATGCAACTGCGCCCGATGTGGTTAACTATAGTTAATGAGACCGAGCGGCAAATCCAGTGATTGGGAAACCGCTCTAATTCCAAGGGGACAACCAGCAATCCTGCGAGCCTACGCAAGGGTAATTAAAGGAATGTTACAGGCAGGCCCGGACGCTCGATGAATACCTCCTTGTTCTTGTAGCATACCCCGGTATAGTATAGTCAAGGGTAAAATTCCTTCGGGGTTGAGATGGCTCATACGCTACGAGAAAAAGAAAAACTTACACTGCGGGTGAGGCGCATTCGCGGGCAGGTCGACGCCATGGAACGCGCGCTCGATGAGGGCAAGGACTGCGGAGACATATTGCAACTCATCACAGCCGCGCGCGGCGCGATGAACGGGCTGATGGCGGAATTGCTGGAAGATCACGTCAGATATCACGTACTCGATCCATCGCGCAAAACTACCTCTGAACAGGCGACTGCGGCTGATGAATTGATGGAGATTGTCCGGTCGTACCTTAAGTGAGATTCGCGAGGGCGGCAAAAATAAATAAGGACAGCCCGGAGCCCCCGAAGCTGTCCCTGAACCCTCCCGGTTAGAAGGGCAACGTGATGAAACCAAGCTACCTGTGCGATGTTGCACAATGATGGCGAAATCGTGAATATCTGATTAATTTGTTTTGCGCAAGCGCTGCTATAGTAGTCAGTCTTGTCGGCCCAGATATTTCTTCTGCGGGAGCAGTCGATGCCTTCCACCACTTCCAGAAAAGTCGAGCAGTCGCGGCGTTTGCAGCAACGTGCCGAGAGCATGATTCCTGGCGGAGTGAACTCGCCGGTGCGCGCGTTTGCTTCGGTTGGGGGCGATCCGCCGTTTATTGTGCGCGGGAAGGGATCGCACATCTGGGACGCGGACGAAAATGAATTCATCGACTACGTTGGTTCCTGGGGACCGCTGATTCTTGGGCACGCCGCGCCGGACGTGCTCGATGCCATTGTGGGAGCCGCGTGCAACGGCACGAGTTTTGGAGCTTCCACGCCGGC
The DNA here is from genome assembly GCA_049280095.1 of Candidatus Sulfotelmatobacter sp. Taxonomy (GTDB): domain Bacteria; phylum Acidobacteriota; class Terriglobia; order Terriglobales; family Acidobacteriaceae; genus Sulfotelmatobacter. The sequence continues at coordinate 155,770 of JBAPPL010000007.1, forward strand.
GGAGGCTGATCTCGCGGAATTGGTGCTGGCCGCGGTTCCTTCCATGCAGAAGGTTCGCTTCGTGAGTTCCGGAACCGAAGCGACCATGTCAGCCATCCGTCTGGCACGCGCTTACACCAAGCGCAAATACATCATGAAGTTCGAGGGCTGCTACCACGGGCATTCGGATTCGCTGCTGGTAAAGGCGGGGTCCGGAGTGGCGACATTGGGTATACCAGGATCGGCGGGCGTTCCCGAGGAGTTCATCCAATTTACGCTGGCCTTGCCCTTCAACGATGTGAAGGCGGTGGAATACGCCTTTCAAAAATTCAAGCATCAGATTGCCTGCGTGATTGTGGAACCTGTCGTGGGAAACATGGGATGTGTCCCTGGCGCGGATGATTATCTTGTGGCGTTGCGATTGATTACGGAACGCGAGAGGTCAGTGCTGATTTTTGATGAGGTGATGACCGGATTTCGCGTAGCGTTCGGGGGAGCGCAGGAACTTTACAATATTCGTCCAGATCTTACGACTTTGGGCAAGATCATCGGCGGAGGCTTGCCGGTTGGGGCGTATGGCGGTTCGAGCGAGATAATGAATCTGGTGGCGCCGCTGGGGCCGATGTATCAGGCGGGCACACTCTCTGGAAATCCGCTGGCCATGGCCGCGGGATGCGCGATGCTGAAGAATCTGCGCGATCACAAACAGGAGATTTATCCGCGGATCGAGAAGTTGAGTGGCGAGCTGGTCGAGGGCGTTGCCGCAGCCGCGAAAGAAGCGGGCGTCCCGTTGTGCTACAACCGCGTGGGATCCATGTTTACGTGGTTTTTCACGCCGGGGCCGGTCACGGATTGGGATTCTGCGTCGAAGTCGAACACTGAGGCGTTTGGCAAGTTTTTCCGCGCCATGCTCGACAGCGGAGTATATCTGCCGCCGTCGCAGTTCGAGGCTGCGTTCCTGGGTTCGACGCACAGTGACAAGGATGTTCAGCGGACGATTGCCGCGGCGAAGTCAGCGTTTGCGGCGGTGAAGGGATAAGAGCAAGCATCCCGATGAGTGAGACAATCAATCTTTCGTTTCGCTACGCCAAGAGCGATATCGTGCGAGCGATGCGTGCTCACAACGCTACGCAGATGCGCCCCCGGCTCGACATCTTTCTGACGGCTACGCTCGCAGCGGTAGGGGCATACTTCTGGAGTTCGTCTGGCTCACATTGGTTTGGCATATTTTGTGTGGCAGTCTCTGGCGCTTTCTTGCTCATTCTCTTAGCCGCTTTTGTTATTATCCCGCCCTTAGCTTTCCGCCTAAACCCCAAGTACCGTGACGACTATTCGCTCACGTTTTCACCGGACGGAATCCACTTCCGCACGGTGCACGTCGACTCTCAGCTTCAGTGGAGTTTGTATTCGCGGGCGCTGGTCGATGCTTACTCTTACGTTCTCTACCACGGCGCACGGACGTTTACCGTCATTCCGAAGCGAGTCTTTCAGAATTCCGAAGAACAAAATGCTTTTGAACGAATGCTCGGTCAGCACATCCCGAAGATCATTGCGAAGAAATAGCCCCCTTCTGCTTCATCTTTGGCACAGTTATGAATTCGTATCCCTCCGCCTTGTAGCGAGTAATCAATCCATCGGTGGCGATCACCGTCTGCGCGCGGTCCGCGCCCATTTGCTTGTGGCCGCCGTCGTGCAGCAGGATTACATCGCCGCCGCGAATTTGTTGCGTGACTTTGTGCGCGATTGCTGCAGCGGGCGGCGCGTTCCAGTCGTAGCCGGTTACGTTCCACATGACCGGTTCAAGACCAAGTTCGCGGGCTATGCGGAGCACGGCGGGGCGGCGCCCTCCGAAGGGAGGGCGAAAAAGATTCGACGGCTCGCCGATGGCATTCTGCAAGGCATCGCGGCATTGAGTGAGTTCCTGCCGGATCTCGGCTGCACTCTTGAAGATCAAAAGAGGATGGGTGAAGGTGTGGTTGCCGACAACGTGTCCGGCCTGGACGATCGCGCGGGCAATGTGCGGCTGCTGCTGGACGTAGCGCCCAATCAGAAAAAAAGTGGCATGCACGTTGTGTTTCGCCAGGACTTCCAGCAAGCGCAGCGTATGCGGTTGGTTGGGGCCGTCGTCGTAGGTCAGTGCGATTTGGCGCGAGCCGGGTTCCAGTCCGATGAAGGTCCGTCCGCACCATTGCGCCCTCGGGGCCATGGATTGGTAACCGGCGGTAATCGCGGCTGCGGCCGCGGCGGCACACGATAGAGCTGGGACCAGCATGCAGGGATTGTATTTCATCGAGTCATTGGACGATTGCGTGATTGGGCGATTGAAGATCGTACGACCCACTTGAAATTACGCAATTACACAATCGCTAAATCGCTCAATCGCACAATTCTTGCTGTTAACTCATCCCGCAATTGCCACTCGGCTCCATCCGAGCTATCCTGCAACTTCCGAATTATTGCGAGCCCATGGCCAATCTTTTCGAGCTGCCCCGTTACATTGCAGTGGAAGGTCCGATCCGAGTCGGCAAGAGCACGCTGGCGCGTATTCTGGCGGAGCGGTTGAATGCGCAGCGTGTGATGGAGCCTGAATCCAATCCCTTTCTTGCGGCTTTTTACGAGGGCGAGCGCGGCGCGGCGTTTCAGGCGCAGTTCGCGTTTCTGGTGCGGCGCTTCGAGCAATTGCAGGCGCTCGACCTGGGTCCGCGCTCGCAGAAGACGGTTGTCGCTGACTACATCATCGAAAAAGACAAGCTGTTTGCATGCCTTAACCTCACCGATCAGGAACTCGACACCTACAACCGCTATTACAATCACTTCCGCGAGCAGTTGCCCACACCCGATCTAGTCATCTATTTGCAGGCCACGCCCGAGGTCCTGAAAAAGCGGCTGAAGAAAAAGAATGCGCCGGCCGAGCGTGCCGTCAGCGACGAGTATCTCGAAGAAGTCGTCAAGGCCTATGAGCACTTCTTTTTTCATTACACGTCGTCGGACCTGCTGATCGTCAACACTTCAGATATTGATTTCGTCGACCGCAATGAAGACTTGCAGGAGTTGCTGCGCAAGGTCAGCGAGCCGATCAAGGGCACGCAATACTTCCTGCCGCTGGGCGGGCAGGAGGCTGTAGGAGCGTAGGGAAGCGATCCCGCATGACAATCCAGAGCTTATGCATAGACGAGTCCGTGTTTTCCTGCTCACTTCCTTCTTTGTAGTTATCTTTGCAGTTTTGTCCGTGGCACAAGACGCGCCCGTAGATGCGAGGGCGCGCAAGGCGCTTTCACCGATTCGCGGCAATCTCGTCGTCCACGGGCTTCAAGAGCCAGTCAAGGTGCTTCGAGATCGCTGGGGCGTTGCGCACATTTACGCAAAGAATCAGCACGATCTCTTCTTCGCGCAAGGCTTTGTCGTGGCCCAGGACCGGCTCTTCCAGATGGAGTTGTGGAAGCGCGCAGGTCAGGGCCGTTTGGCCGAGGTGCTCGGCCCATCCGCGGTGCAGCGCGACATCAACGCAAGACTGCTTCGTTACCGGGGCGACATGAAGGCCGAGTATGAGAGCTACGCGCCGGACACTGAGGCAATCCTGAGCGCCTTCACTGACGGCATCAATGCCGAGATACGCTCGCTCACGGCAAACACCGGCCCGGGCTTGCCCATCGAGTTTCAACTGACCGGCTTCGAGCCGGAGCCCTGGAAGCCGCAGGATTGTCTCAATCGAATGGCGGCATTCGCCATGACCGGGAATGCGTTCAGCGAGCTTCGTGATGCCGAGCTGATCGCGAAGCTAGGTGTGCAGAAGGCCAGCGCCGTTCTGAGCCTTGATCCAAAGGTAACGCTTGACCCCGCAGCGGGTGTGGATTTCGGCGGCCTGAGTCCGTCACTTCTCAAGAATCTGATCGGAAGCGACGCGAGGATCGAGTTTCCGTCGGAGGGCAAGCAAGGCAGCAATGACTGGACGATCTCAGGAAGACTCACATCGACGGGCAAGCCGATGTTGGCCAATGATCCTCATCGCGTGATGGCGCTGCCTTCGCTGCGTTACATCATTCATCTCGTCGCGCCTGGTTGGGATGTGATCGGCGCGGGCGAGCCGGGCTTGCCGGGAGTTGCTGTGGGTCACAATCAGCACGTTGCGTGGGGATTCACGATCTTTGGCCTCGATCAGCAGGACCTGTACATCGAAGATCTGAATCCGCAAGATCCGCTTCAGTACAAGACGCCGAATGGATGGGCGCGGATGCAGGTAGAGCACGAAAGCATCGCAGTCAAAGGAAAGCCGCCGGTGGAAGTCGATTTGAAGTTTACCCGTCATGGTCCTGTGCTTTGGGAAGACGGCAAGCGAGCGCTGGCACTTCGATGGGTTGGCGCCGAGCCCGGTACAGCGGGCTATCTCGCATCTCTGGCTGTCGACCGGGCTACGGACTGGGACGAATTCGAGAACGCCATGAAGCGCTGGAAGGTGCCGTCGGAGAACATTGTCTATGCCGACATTGCGGGCAACATCGGGGAGCACTCCACTGGCTTGGCGCCACTGCGAAAAAATTGGACCGGGCTGTTACCGGTCCCGGGTGCCCCGGCAGACGGTGAAGGGGAGTATGAGTGGTCAGGATACGTGCCGAACTCGGAGCTTCCCCACAGTTTCAATCCGCCGGGCGGGTTTATCGCAACGGCGAATCACAAGATGATCCCGCAGAATTATCCGTATAACGTTGGCTTCGAATGGGCTCCTCCCGATCGCGTGCATCGCATCGAGGAGGTGATTTCTGGTATCCAGGACAGCGGGAAGAAGATAACTCTGGAGGATATGGAGAAGCTCCAGACTGATGTTGTGTCGCTGGCGGCGCGTCAGTTAGTGGACCTGCTGAAACAGTCGTCGCCGAACTCAACTGCCGCGACGCAAATGATACAGAGATGGGATGCGACGCTCAGTAGAGAGTCCGGAGCTGCCGCGCTTTATGAAGTTTGGCTGAAGGAACTGCAAAAGGTAGTCGCCGAGAAGGAAGGGGTTGCATCGCTTGAAGACGATTTTTCTTTGGAGAATATAAGCGAGGATCTTTCAGATCCGTCACCGCAGGTTTTCGGAGACAATGCAGTCGCGGGCAGAAACCGAGTGTTGCAGCAAACCCTCGAATTCGCATGGAAGCAGACTGAACAGCTGCTGGGCAACGATCCGCAGACGTGGTCATGGGGCCGCTTGCATACGATTCGGTTCCGGCACTCGCTGGACCGTTTGCCTGACGGCGCGACGTTGCTCGATTTGGGACCGTTGTCGCGTCCGGGCGATGGCGACACCGTGAATGCCACCTGGGCGGGTAAGAAGTTCGAGCAGGAAGGCGGCGCGAGCTATCGAGAAATCCTGGACGCCGCCGATTGGGACCATTCGTTAGCCGTAAATACTCCGGGACAAAGCGGACAGCCGGGATCATCACACTACTCGGATCTGCTTCCGCTGTGGGATAAAGGCGAATATTTTCCCTTGCTCTATTCGCGAAAGGCCGTGGAGATGAATTCGCAAGATCGGTTGATGCTCGCGCCGAATTGAGCTCCCAGTTTATGTGGGGATAGCCGCCTCGGCTGTCCGTCGAGCGCAGCGAGATGGTTACTTTGCGAGGGCGCGAAGGGTATTGCGATAGCGCCTCATGATCTTCTCCGCCTTCTCCCGCACGGTCATCGGGGCCAGCATCAGTCGGCCCTTGTCTTCGAACCAAGTGACGCGAGTGCCCGGTTTGATCTCGAGTAGCGCACGCAACTCGGCGGGAATCGTTACCTGACCTCTGGCATTCACAACAGTTCGGCGCATAGTCGATTCTCCTCCGTCATTCCACTTCCATATCTCCGTCAGCGGCTGCAGCACAATTGTGCCGTGGCCCAAGGGAAGGAACGCGGTCCCTCCCTAAGGCTATCGGCACGAACGCCTGGGTCATTTCTTACGCAGGCGATCCAGAAAACCGTTTGGGTCGCCCGGTTGCTTGTTTGCTATGTCCATCTCGTTCCTGAGCACTTCTGAAATGTGATGGGGTGGGGGTTATCTTGCGGTTCTTGCTTCGGTCTTTTGATTTTCATTGGATTCTCCTTATTTTCTGGTCGAATTCTGCTCTTCGAGAACGTTTGTTCTCGGTCTATTAGAACTGGTGAGCGCGTATGTATTTGAATCCAAGATGTTTAGCGGTCAAGTGACGGACCCATTACGAATGACTGGCCACCGGTGCTCGTCAGGGACTAAAATAGTTCAGCATCCACGAAGATGCTGAACAGGCTCTATCCGGCCGAGCCGGAGGGGCACTGGAGGCCACGATGAGTCTCACCCCGATTGGCGGGCGTCCCGACTTTCCTAGTTCGGGCACGACCCGCGATAAGATCAGTACAGCTTCCCTGCGGGGAAGCAAACTCCGCCACGAACCCATCACCTGCCTCACCGCCTACGACTACGCCACTGCGCGTCTGGTGGATGAAGCCGGCGTCGAGATGATTCTGGTGGGCGATTCGCTTGCCCAAACCATTCTTGGCTATGACAACACGCTCTCGGTCACCATGGACGAGATGCTGCATCACGTGAAGGCGGTGCGTCGGGGCGTGAAGCACGCGCTGCTGCTCGCCGACATGCCTTACGGGTCTTATCAGGTTGACCCGGAAAGCGCGCTGAGCAACGCTACGCGCTTTGTGAAAGAAGGCGGCGCGGAAGTGGTGAAAATCGAGGGCGGCGAAAAGCGCGCCGACCTGATTCGCCGCATCATCGACGCCGAGATTCCCGTTGCCGGCCATATCGGGCTGACTCCGCAGTCGGTTAACGTAATGGGCGGCTACAAGGTGCAGGGGAAAGATCTCAGCGGCATTGAACAACTCATGCGCGATGCCGTGGCGCTCGATCGCGCAGGCGTGTGCTGCGTTGTGCTGGAGGGAATTCCGCGTGAGGTTGCGGCGATGATTACCGCAGAAGTGGGCACGCCCACCATCGGCATTGGCGCAGGTCCGGAGTGCGACGGCCAGGTGCTGGTCTTTCACGATCTTGTCAACCTGACATTTACAGCGCCGGCGAAGTTTGTGCGCCGCTATGGCGACGCGGCTGGGTTGATCAGCGACGCGGTGAGGGCGTTTCGAGCTGATGTGAAGTCGCAGCAGTATCCGTCTGACGAGGAGTCCTATCATTTGCCGCGAGAAACTAAAGCGGGGTTGGACACGGTGCTGGCGCGGAAACGCGCGATGGGGCGTTAGGGAACTTCGCCGCGGATTTGTTCGTATTACAGAACAGAGCAATTTCCGGCTTCGACCGTCATTGACTGGGTTGGTGCTAGGCTAATATCGTCAGGAGGTCGTTATGACTCACTTCTTGCCTGCGTTATTTCTGCCGTTTCTCGGTTTTGGGTTCGTCATGTATTTTCTGCCTTCGATCCTTGCCTTTGCTCGCAGTAAGCGGGATACGACCGCGATTGTGCTGCTGAATTTTTTTCTGGGCTGGACCATGATCGGATGGGTGGTCGCGTTGGTCTGGGCGGTGAAGACAGATGTTCCAGCGGTGGTGCGGTGAGTTTTTTTTCCGTCTCGCGCCGACTCGGGCGAGCCGGTCTGGTATCTGTTTTGATGATGAGCTTCGGGCTTGCCTGCTCACAGCAGAGTGCGCCACCGCCGCCGGATGCGTCGACTCTGCTGCAGGCCGTTGCGGCGGCTGATCCTGCGAAGTATCCGTCCCTTCAAGAAACCAGGCATTGGAGCAATCCATATCTCGTGATTCGCCCCGAGGCGGTAGGTCTGCTCACCAGCATGACGGCCAATGAAGAACAGATTTTGAAGCCGGAAGAAGTTTTGAACGCGCTGGCGCGTTTGCCCGCATCCGCCTGGCCTTACGGGCGCGCAGTCGCGATTCTGGTGGATGAAAAGCCTACAGCTTCGGAAGCGAACAAGATCGCGATTCGACGAAACCGCGGCATTGTCGCGGGCGACCTGGAAAGCGCGCATGTCGCGATCAATTGGATCTCCACCCCCTGAAGCGACCTTCCCAGCGATGAAAATCTGCAAGACCATCGAAGACATGCGAGCGGCATGCCGTGCAGCGCGGCGCGACGGCCGGCGATTGGGATTCGTGCCGACCATGGGAGCACTGCATGAAGGGCACTTGTCTTTAGTTCGAGCGGCGAAGGCCGCTTGCGATATTGTGGCGGCTTCGATTTTTGTAAACCCCACGCAGTTTGGACCGAACGAAGATCTGGCGAGATATCCGCGAGATTTCGAGCGCGACCGCGATTTGCTGGCGAAGGAAGGAGTGGAATTGCTTTTTGCTCCCTCGGTTGAGGAAATGTATCCGGGGGGCGCAGTGACCTGGGTTACGGTGGAAGAGTTGAGCGGCAAGCTGGACGGGCGTTCGCGGCCCGGACATTTTCGCGGGGTCACGACAGTAGTAGCCAAGCTGTTTCACATTGTCGAGCCGGAAGCGGCCTTCTTCGGGCAGAAGGATGCGGCGCAGGTGGCGATTATTCGCCGCATGGTGCGCGACCTGAAGTTTCCCGTGGAGATTATTGCGGGTCCGATTGTGCGGGAGGCGGATGGATTGGCCATGAGTTCGCGCAACGCCTATCTCGACTCTGCGCACAGAAAACAGGCGCTGGTGCTGCATCATGCGCTGCTGAGAGTGAGAAATTTGTGGGAAGCGGGCGAGCGCGACGCGGCAAAGCTTGTAGCTGCCGGCCGCGAAGAAATTGCAGGAGAAAAATCTGTGCGCCTCGACTACTTCGAGATCGTAGACCCCGACAACCTCGATCCAGTCAAGAACCTCGCGGCCGGCGCGCTGGTCGCGGCGGCGGCATTCGTAGGCACGACGAGGCTTCTCGACAACATCCTGCTTCCCGCGTTATCCGCTTAGGAGATGTCATCCCGAGCGACGAGAGCGACATTGGTTCTTGCTAGTGTCATCTGGATTGCCGCAACCTGCATACACCAGGATCCCTCACTTCGTTCGGGATGACAGAGCTTAGAGGAAGGCGTGAAACTAAGGTCGGGAGTGAACCGCGGTGGAGGCCGTCGAAGAAGTGCCTGCAACGGCATCTGCAGATAACAATCGCTGACGCACCATGGTTTCGATTCGCGACCAAAGGCGGGGATCGCATTCGCTCTGCATGTGGTCAGGAATGAAGACGTGATCAGCCCAGGATGCGCCGGGGCACGGCACTGGATTCTTTCTGTAATCCATTAGATAGTTTCCCAGGATCTCAGTTTTATCTGGGTCGGCGGCGGTGATGCGCGGCCGGCCGTGAATGATGCCGTGCGGCTGGTAAAAGTTCACGGCCTCGGCGACATTGGCAGGAATTACGGAATCGTTCTGCCACAATTTGGCGACGCTATCCACCTGCACGGTCAGCATAACCGGAACGCCTTCGCGCTGCAGGTCGCGGGCCAGCGACACGGCCGCGGACGCTCCCCAGCTGTGGCCGAAGAGAATGATACGGGCTCGAGTTTTTTCCTCTGCGGAAAGAACGCCGTCGCGGTTGACGTCCAGCAGATGGAGGATGGTTTCGTAGGCTTGCTTCCTGCGACGGTTCTCAAAAACCCGCACGTAAGTATCTTTGGGAACGGTTCGCTGGATCTGTTGCGCGAACTGAACCGGGCCCTGGTGCGGGTTGTCGTGCCTGACAAAGCCGCCGACAAAGCCGATCACAATGTTCGAAGGAGCCACAGGTGCCTTGGGCCGGACTGCATCCACTGCGCGAGAGAGTTGCGGCATCGTCGCGGCAAGAATCGTGAGAACGACGAGGGAAGCGCGAGCTAGACTGAACCGGCGCATACAGGTTCCTGGATGATCAGATGATCTGTTCCGTTTGAGGGATGCCGAAAAAACTGACTTGATCAGAACGCTGGCCGGCATTTCAGCCAAACGCCTTGAGCAGAGCGGCTTTCCGCACATTCGACCCGACCGACAGTCTACACCCGTTTGTCAAGTTTCCCGGTGGTCTTCAGCTGCGGGAAGGTGTTTTTCGTCCGGGAAACGAATAGGTTTCCGGCGAGGATGTAGCGCAGCCGCTTATCGGCGGCCTTGCTGATGCCGATGCGGGGGGTGGTTTTGACGTTTCTGGCGCGGAAGCCATCGTCCCCGACCCACAAGCCAGAGTCACGCGAAGTCAGATCGCCGCCGTTGTCGCGGGTGCGGGTGATGCCGAAGGCTTCAGCCAGGCGTCCGGGGCCGCTGGTGAGGCGAATCAGATCGCGCGGTCCGTGCACTTCGATTTTTCGTGCCCGCGCCATCTCTTCGATGCCGCGCAAGGGCTCGACAGCTCGGAACAGCACGCCTCCCGCCTTTCCGTCACGCTCACACGACACGTTCAGGCAGTAATGATTGCCGTAGATGAAATAAACGTAGGCGTAGCCGGGCGGCCCGAACAGGACTGCGGTGCGCGCAGTGTTGCCGGCGGCGGAGTGCGAGGCGGGATCGTTTTTCCCGAGGTAAGCTTCGACCTCGACGATCCTGGCCGCGAGAAACTGGCGGCCGCTCTGGCGCACCAGCACCTTGCCGAGTAGTTCACGAGCGACGCGCCGCGGCTTGCGCGCGAAGAAGGCGCGATCGAGCGGGCGAATGGGCTGCGTAACTCCGGGATCTTGCCGGCCGTCCCGAAAAGCCGCCGGGACCCTTCGGCTTCGCTCAGGGCCGGCTCCGGGGCTACGCCGCACCTTTGGCCGATTCTTTCAAGTACGCCAGCACATCCCCCGCGTGACCTTCCGCCTTGACCTTGGGAAAGATGTGCTGGATCTTGCCATCCGGTCCGATAACAAACGTAGTTCGGACGATGCCCATGACCTTCTTGCCGTACATGTTCTTCTCCTGCAGCACGCCGAAGGCGTCGGCGACTTTCTTATCGGCGTCGGCCAGCAGAGAGAAGGGCAGTTGGAATTTCTCCTGAAACTTCTTTTGCGCCTTGGGCGTGTCGGGCGAGATGCCGAGTAACACGGCGCCGGTTTTCTGCATCTGTTTGAAGGTGTCGCGAAACTCGCAAGCCTCGATGGTGCAGCCGGGAGTGTCCGCGCGAGGATAGAAATAGAGCACGACAACTTTACCGCGCAGACCTTTCAGCGAGACTTCCTTTCCGTTCTCGTCCTGCAAAGTAAACTCGGGAGCCTTATCATTGACATTGATGCTCATGACCGCCTCATTTCTCGTTTCCAGGGAAGGGTTAGGGTTGAAGATGGCGTCCACAGTCTCGGCCTCATTTCGGCCGAGGGCCGAACGACTTATGTCCAGAAGCTTCTTATACCGCAGATTGGGGTTCGCCGTCATGGTGGCTCTGGCGTTTTTTGTCGTGATTGCTCCGCCAGCTTCGGCGCAAGGAAGGCCCGAGCTTAAGCGGCCGGAGCCGGACATTCCCCAGGAGAAGCCTCCGGAGCCCAAGAAGAAGGTCAAAGGGCCGCGTGCAGTAGCACTTTTACGGCTAACGAACGGCGGCAAGGCGACGTTAATCCCGATCGCAATTCTGGTCGATGGCAAATTTTATGATGCGGGCGAATATAAAGCGGATCCGGTGCCGATGGCGCTGGATTCCGGCACGGTCTATGAGGCAGAGGAGTCAGGGGATTCATTGGGACTATTTACCGTGAGTGGAGCTCTGCACAGCAAGACTGCCGGCGCGACGCAACCGTGGGTGGGCTCGGGCTCTTATGCGCTCAACGGAGCCGCGGTAGCCAATGCCCCGCACAAAGCGGAAAACGTGCCGGTGGGGCTGAATAGCGGCGATGACGACGCGCCGCCGCGCCTGACGCGAGAAAAGTCAACGAAGGCACCGACGAGCCCGAGTTCCGGGCCCGCCGCCGGTGCTCCGGCTTCCGCTGCTTCGGCCTCCACTACCCCAGCCTCCACTACTCCAGCCTCCACCACCCCGGCCGGGACTGGACCGCCAGAGAAGCCGGCCGCCGCGAGCGCGCCTCCATCCACTACGCCTCCGGTGAACGGTTCCACTGGAAGCAGCCCGCCTTCTAGTCAGAAGCCCGGCGTTCCTCCAGCATCGGACAAACCTCCGGATCAAAGTGCTAAGCAGCCAGCGCCGGCGTCGGGTCAATCGACTTCCGGTCAAACATCGCCGGGGTCTCAGGCGCAGGCATCTCAGGCCCCACCAGCGCAGGGTCAGGCAACGCAAAGTCAAACGGACTACTATCGCCCCACGCTACGACGCGGCAAGCCTACGCAAGGGCCGCCGCCGGATGTCAACGACGAAGTGGCGCCGAAGACTGGCAACGCTGGCTCCCCGGCGAGCGTAGCCGCAGCCGGCCCGGGGCCGGTGCAACTTATCCCCGCGATTTCCGATGCGGGTGGCCCGGAACCGAAGTCGTACAAATTTTTCTGGAAGACCGGCGAAGAGGAAGAGCGACGCAATCAGATGCTTGCCCTGGCCGGAAATGAAGTTCAGGCTTATGTAAAAGCGCTGGCCCGGAATCAGATTCCCGCCCAACCGCCCGCTGCGAAGCCGGCTACCGCGCGCCACAAGGCTCCGGCGAAGGCGATCCAGCCGGTGCTGGAGAACGTTCAGTTCCATGCTTTCGATGTGTGGTCGAACAACCAGGTCGTGATGATCCTGAGCGCGGAAGCGCATTTTCCCCCTGCACCTGGGGCGAGCGCGGCGCCGGAACAGTATTCAATTACGTTGGTGACGCGAACTGACATCTATGGCGATCTGCGCAAGTTGTATTCGGGAGTGACCGACAAGTTTCACCTTGACGTGACCCCGCGGCTGGAATTGATTGACGCCGTGGATGCGGACGGCGACGGGCGGGGCGAGTTGTTGTTCCGCGAAACCACGGACGCCGGCAATGGGTATGTAATCTATCTGGCGGGCGCAGACAAACTCTTCAAGATGTTCGACAGTCTGGGCGAGCAGGAATAGCGGTCTTCGGTTCTCAGCAGACACGCTTGGGTAATTACTGAGAACCGAGAAGTGGGAACTGTAGTTAGGTTTCGATGCCCACGTGGCAAACGCGGCCGACCAGGTAATCGGAGGCGGACTTGCCATCTGCCATGGCGATGACTTCGATGGGAAAATCCTGATTGTGGGGCCGCAGGACCAGATGATTGCCGGCAGTTTCCACATATTTCACCGTACAGTTGTCGTTCTTGAGTACGGCGTACATATTGAACTCGCCCTTGCGATAGGGCTTGAGTGAGTTGTAATGGCGGTCGATCAGGAGTGTGGCTCCGGGCAGCAGCCGGGGGTACATGCTCATGCCTTCGCGGTTGTCTACCTTGATGAGGACGAAGCGTTCCCATTGCTGGCGATCCCCTTCGGTCTCGGGTTTCAGCTTCTTAAGAAACGTTTTCTTAAATTTAAGGATTTCTTTGACGTTCATGCTGGTGATAAGGGGGTGAGTGGCGGCCACGGTTCCGTCGATGAGGAGGACGTTCTGGAATTCATCGTTGCTGGGAGGCAGGATGGAAGCGCGCTTGTTCACCTCGGAGGGGTCGAGCAGATCGAGAACGGAAAGATGCTGGACGGACAGGACCCGGTCCATGCCCTCGAGGCTCAGACCACGCTTACGATTCAGGAAATTGGAGATGTGAGCCTGTTTAAAGCCGGTCTGCTGTGCCAGCCGGAGGCCGGTGAGGTCGCCTTCATCAATGCGCTCCCAAAGTGTTTCCCGCAGGTTGTCTTGCAGCACTCGGAATTTCATGGCAGGCAGTATAGCACGGTGAGGTATAGCATCATGCTAAGCGAAGGGATTTCCGCAGACCCTTTGGTCTAACGACCTTGACTCGGAAAATTAGCAGCTATACGATCGCGATATTGTATAACCCAACTTTTCCCTAGGGACCTTCCGCCATGACCGGTGTGGATAACTGCAACGAAGCAAAGAACTTTGTCGAATTTCGCCGGAAAGTACGCGCGGCCGAGGTGCTTTCCGGCTCCATGCAAAACCTGTTGAAGCTGCTGCAGTTCAGTGGACGAGTCAGTGTGGTTTTGCAAAATGGCCGGGTACTGAAGTCAGGGTATGAGGAAGGATTTTTTCGCCAGCACGAACCTGGTTCCGGGTTGGAGCCGGGAGTAGCGATCGAACCGTAAAAGGTTTCCGGCGCGCGGTCACTCGTTTTGCCGGAGGTTTGTGTTCAGCGAGCAGGATCAAGCAGCAAGTCTGAAAAGTAAATAGCTCAAGCAGGCCATCGTAAGAGAAACGAGCCCTGCGTTCGGTTTCCGCTTCAGAGCGGAGGCCGGCGCAGGGCTTTTTTTCGCTGCAGCCTTCGGGCTTCGGTAAATGCGCTTCAACCGCAACCGCCCCGGGTCGTCCCGGAGCCCAGGAGGAAGTGATGAAAGCAAAAGCGAAAGACAAGTCTCGGCAAGAGGAGCGACTTGAACTGAAGTATTGCGAACGCTGTGGCGGGTTGTGGCTGCGTCCGGTGGGTGGAGGGCAAATTTATTGCGTGGGTTGCGGCCGCGAGATGGCTCAACTGCCACCGGCTTCGAGGGAGCCAGAAACTGCCGAACTGCCCCGTGGACCGCGATGGGAGCCGGATGACGGCGACTGCGAGGGCTACGAGGGAGATGAGGTCGGGGATCTCGATGCGTCGGGCGGTGTAGCATGAGCGGCTTTGTGGATTGGATCGGGGCAGAGGCCGATGGCTCTGCGCCAGAGGATGCGCTCGACTCAGGTTCTCCGCTGGCGCCCGAGGATGACCGGTCTCTCCACGAATCTTTGCCGAAGGACGAACCATGGCAGGAGTTGCCGGCGCACGACTTTCCGGCGGGATTGAAGGTCCCGGACGAAGCACAACTGCAGGAGGATCCGCTTGATCGCAACCCTGATCTGTGGCTTTACCGAAAACGCACGGTGGGGTTGTTGCGGCGCTACATGCGCTTTTCGTTAGAGACCGGGCGGTTGCCGTCGCTCGTGGGGAGGGAATTCTTCCGCGCGAGGGTGACGTACTACACCGCGGCCACGTTCGAGGACCGGGTGATCTTCGTGCGGGACGTGGAGAAGTGTTTAGATCGACTGGACTATTGGGATCAACAGTTAATCGTGCGCGTCATCCTGCAAGAACACAGTCAGGAGCAAACTGCACGCATTCTGCAGTGCGGTCTAAGGACGGTGGAGCGAAGACTGCCACAGGTGCTCGACCTGCTGAGCGAAGACTTTCTCAGAGTAGGATTGCTGGCCGGGCTGCCTTCGAGAAGGGAGTTTTCGCGATGAGCAAAATCTTGTCAAGAGGCGATTTCGATTCGAAAAGTACGCAAGTTATTGATGACATGGCAAATATAAATTTGCAAAATGTGGCGGGTTTACCCATTGCAAAATGCTATTCTGAATATATAGAGTCAAGAAAAAAGAAATGGTCTGGCAATCTTTCGGGGCGCGCTGAAAAGTGCGCCTTTCGTTTTTTGGGGTGGAGGGCCTGCAAGGTACCGCAGGGACTAAAGCCCGCGATTTCTGGTGCGCCTCTAACGCAGGCCTAGAAGGCCTGCTCCACCCAAGTTTCGTTGCATCGCAGCTTCGCGCACTGGCGGCGTGGAATCTGCGGGTTAAGTCGCTGCTGCTCATGAGAATGCCTGACGCGGCTGAAGCCGGGATTCGGACGACGCCGACAATTTTGGGGAGGGCGAGCCGTGAGCGTGAAGAAGAAGGCAAAGGGAAAAAGCAAGGGGACGACGAAGAAAGCGGCTAAGAAAAAATCATCGGCGAAGAAGAGGGCTCCTTCGAAAAAGAAGGGGAAGGATATTGTTCAGGTACGGGAGAACATCAACGAACTGGTCAAGGACTCGGCGAAGGATATTGCGACCGAGGTGATTAAAGTCGCGAAGACGGGGCAACTGGCGTCGGCGAAATACTTGTTCGAGGCTGCGGGGATATATCCGGCGACCGAACAGGCAGCGGTGAATCCGATAGAACGCTCACTGGCTCATACTTTGCTTACGCGGATGGGATTGCCGCTGGAGCCCGTGGTTGTTGACGAGGGGCCGGTGCTGGATAATTTTGCGAGCGTCACGAAAAACAAGAGCACTGAGACTAACCCACCGGACCATGCTGAAGAGAATCCGAAGGGAGAACGAGAGAAGGAGCCATCTGCGGCAGAAAGCGACGAGCCAGAGCCATCGCAGTGATTCGAGCGGGCAGTTGCGCTCCTCCGCGGTGAAGCCGCTATTGGGTTTGTGGCTGTTAGGGTGCGGCTGGAAGCCGCGCCCTTTCAATGCGCAGCAACGGTTCGATGTGTGGGCTGAGAGGATACCGTAAAATGAAGCGCGGGAGTTTGAATTCGAGAGAAATGGACGGGCGGGACGCGCTGTCGGTTTCTCCGCGGGTGGGACCGCGCGGGAGAAAGCTGGGGAATGCTGATCCGTGGCCGGACGGTTGGGGTCGCGGGTTGGTGGTGATCGACGGCGTCCCGATGGTGGAGTATCCCCGGGATATTCGGCGGAAGGTAAGTGCGGCAGGCAATTATGGAAGTCTGGCACGACGCAGGTTTGGGATGGATATAACGTGGTTGGACGACCGGATCGCGGTCGGAGGCGGAATCTGGTCGCCGGAGAACATGGCGAAAGTGTCGCTTGCCGGGATCACGCATATCATCGACATGCAGATCGAGTTTGACGACAGGCCGCTGGCGGAGCCGCACGGGATCGCGGTTTGCTGGAATCCGGTCGACGATGATTTCGAGTTCAAGCCTCCGGAGGTGTTTGAGACTGGAGTGAAGTTCGCACTCGAGGCGTTGGAAGATCCGAAGTCGAAGCTATTTATCCACTGCGCTGCTGGAGTGCACCGGGCGCCGATGATGACGCTGGCGTTGTTGGGAGTGATGGGGTGGAAGGTTGAGGACGCCATGGATCTGATCGAGACAAAACGGCCGGTGGCTGATTTTGCCGAGGTTTACGTGCGGAGCGTGGAGGAGTTTTTGAAGGGGCGGAGTTGAAAGCGGGGTTTCCGCTTCGGATTTTGGCTTTGGCTTCGGCTTTTCGAATCGCAAGCGCGAAGCGAAAAGTAAGAAAGTCTAGCCGGTTGTGGCGCAGGCTGGGTGCACAGGTCCTTCGCTTCGCTCAGGATGACAGAGTCGAAAATGTGACCACGTCGAAAAATATGACAGCGTCGAAGAGATCATGGAGCTTTGTGCCCGGCTCCTAGTCGAGATCGAGGAGGAAGTATGTTTCAGACACGCCGTCCCGCGGGACGGATTTTTTATTTGGTGCTGGCTGTGATGATCGGGGCAACCGGCATCCGACTGCACGCGGCTCCTCAGAGTGGGCCGGCGCTTACGAGCGTGATCGACACCGTGTACCGGGCGGATGGAAGTGAGGCGCAAGGCACGCTAGTGATTACCTGGCCGGCGTTTGTGGGGGCGAGCGGCGCGGCGGTAGCGGCGGGGTCGTTGAATGTGACGCTGGGATCGAATGGCGCGTTGAATGTAGCGCTGGCGACCAACGCGGGCGACAAGCCGGGGTCCGAGAAAAAAGATGCGGCAATGTCATTTCTGCAGAATGCTCTCGCGATGACCGATGCCGTGGCTACGAGGGAGATTATCAATCCCGAAAATTTCAAGAATGGGATTTCTAAAATAATCGACGGCACGGTCGAGTGCCTCAACGCATCCACTTGGTGTAAACATCCACCGGCCCAAAGCAGCCAGCCTACCGCCTGAGACGCGTCTCACCCGATCTCTTCGCTCCACGTTTCCAGATTCTTCTTCACTAGGGCCATGAATTGGTCGGCGACGGCGCCATCGATGAGGCGGTGGTCATAGCCGAGCGTGAGGTGAACGACGGAGCGGATGGCGATGGAATCGTTGCCTTCCTTGTCGGTGACGACGAGGGGCTGCTTGGTGATGCCGCCCACGCCCATGATAGCGGCGTTTGGCTGATTGATGATGGGCAGGCCGAAAACCGCGCCGAACTGGCCGGGGTTGGTGACGGTGAAGGTGGAACCTTCGACGTCCTCAGGTTTGAGTTTCTTGCTGCGGGCGCGTTCGCCGAGGTCGGTGATGCCTCGCTGCAGGCCGAGGAAGTTGAGGTCGCCGGCGTTCTTGAGGACGGGGACGATGAGTCCCCAGTCGAGAGCGACGGCAATGCCTACATTAATGTTGCGGTGGTAGCGGATGTTATCGCCTTCGAGCGAGGCGTTAATGATCGGCCACTGTTGTATGGCGATGATGGCGGCGCGCACGAAGAAAGGCATGAAGGTTAGGCGGACGCCGTGGCGCTGCTCGAAGGCATTCTTGTTCTTGGCGCGCAAGGTTACGATGCGAGTGAAATCCACTTCATACATGCAGTGGACATGAGCGCTGGTGCGGCGCGACTCGATCATGCGCTGTGCGATGATCTTGCGCATGTTGGTCATGGGGACGAGGTCGCCGGGATAGGCTGCGGGAGCGGCGGGACGAGCGGCTGGCTGGGACGTGGGCGCGGCGGGTGCTGAAGCGGCCGAGGGGCGCTCGATGAAGGCCATGATGTCCTGCTTGGTGATGCGGCCGCCGAGGCCGGTGCCGGCGACTTGGGAAAGATTGACGCTGTGCTCACGGGCGATCTTGCGGACTAGAGGTGAGGAACGGGCTTCTTCGTCTTCCGATTCTTGCGCAGGCGTCGCGCGGGTAGCTGGCGCGGGAGTTGCAGCGGCCTTCTTCTCTTCTTTCTTTTCTTCTTTCGGTAGCGGCGCGGCCGCCGGGGCAGCTTTCGCGGGTTTGGCAACCGCTTCGCCATCCACGGCAATGACGCCTACTACCGTGTTTACTCCCACCGTCGTACCTTCGGCGACTTTGATCTCCTGCAAGACGCCGGAGGCAGGCGCGGGAATTTCGGCATCGACCTTGTCGGTGGAGATTTCAAACAGCGGCTCGTCACGCTGAACCTTGTCGCCGGGCTTCTTCAGCCACTTGGTAATAGTGCCTTCGACGATGGACTCGCCCATCTGGGGCATGATGATTTCAGTCGGCATGATTTCCTTCCACGCGGCCCACGGTTCAGGACGGAGGGCCGGACGCAAACAAATATTATAGCGGGTTGGGTTTGAGTTGAAGAGTCCGGCCGTCTTGGTGCTCCGCGCACGGTTGCGTTTCTCGCTGACTCATTTCTTCTCTTCTCCACCGCTCGGAGCAGCTACGCCGAAGCTGGTCTTCCAGTAGTCCTGAACGGAGGGCGGAAGTTTGTCCATGTGCGACAGGAGGCTCGTGATCTTCCACATATCCTGCTCGCTCAGAGTTTTCTGCCAGGAGGGCATGCCAGTGTAACGGATGCCGGTGCGGATGCAGTAGAAGACGTGCCACTCGGGATCGTCGGGGGGATCGGAGACGAGATTCGGAGGAGGCGGGTAGAGGGAGTTCGCGAGAGAGGCTGGTTTGCGATCGAACCCGCCGTGGCAGAGGGCGCAGTTCATGGTATAGAGCTTCATGCCGTCTTCGAGGTTCTGATCGCTCGGCGGCAAGGGATTGGCGACGTGGGGGGCGTGGCGCTCCATGGAAGCGTCGACGGCGGCGTTGGCCAGATGATGCTCCCAACGGGGTGGTGCGACGTTGGCGTAAGTCGGAATGTAGCCGAGCGCGGCGAAGCCGAGTCCGCCGAGAATGAGCACGAGAAGAGTAACGATTACGCCGAGAATAAATTTACGCATGGGTTCCTCCGGACGGAGCTATTGTGGCAGATGGAGCGGGTGGGGCGCTAGTTTGGCATCCGCCAGGGCGGGGTGTCGTGCAGCTTACCGACGCCTCGCTGCGCTTGGCGGGGCGGCCGAGGCGGCCGTCCCCACATATGCCTCTCCGCCCGCAGGTTCAATACGCTTTTAGGCGGCGGGCCTCGCGGACTACGTCTTCCACTTTTGGCAGGTAGTGCTCTTCCTGCGGTGGCGAAAACGGGATCGCAGAATCCAAGCCTGCGATGCGGACGATGGGGCCGTCGAGGTCGTCGAAGGCCTCTTCGTTGATGATGGCGGCGATCTCGCCGGCGAGGCCTCCGGTGCGGGAGTGCTCGTGGAGGATGATGACTTTGTTTGTCTTCTTCACAGTTTGCGCGATGGCTTCGCGGTCGAGTGGCGAGACGGTGCGCAGGTCGAGGATCTCCAGATCGATCCCGTCGTTCTTCAGAACCTCGGCGGCTTCTAAGGCTGTGTGCACCATCGCGGCATAAGTGATGATGCTGAGATCTCGTCCCTCGCGGACGATGTTGGCTTTACCGATGGGGACGACGTAATCTTCGGCGGGAACTTCTCCCTTGATGCGCCGATAAAGATATTTGTGCTCGAAGAAGATGCACGGGTTGTTGTCGCGGATAGCAGCTTTAATTAGACCTTTGGCGTCGTAGGGCGTGGCCGGGCAGATGACTTTGAGTCCGGGATTGTGGACGAACCACATCTCGGGATTCTGCGAGTGGAAGGGGCCGCCGTGAACGTATCCGCCGCTGGGGCCACGGAGGACTAGCGGGGCGGGCGCGCCCCAGAGATAATGTGTTTTCGCGACCATGTTGCTGATCTGGTTGAAGGCGCAGCCGATGAAATCCATGAACTGGAATTCGGCGACGGGACGCATGCCGGTGAGCGACGCTCCGAAGGCCGCGCCTACGATGGCGGACTCGGCGATGGGCGTGTCTATGACGCGCTCGGGGCCGAAGCGGTCGATAAAACCGTCGGTGACTTTGAAAGCGCCGCCGTAGATGCCGATGTCTTCGCCGAGGCAGAAGACGGAGGGGTCGCGGTCCATTTCTTCCCAGATTCCCTGGCGGATGGCTTCGAGGTAGGTTAGCTGCATAGAATTCTTTGCCACGGATTTACGCGGATCATCACGGATTTCCTATTTCAGATGCACGGCGGCTTCGGTTTGTTTGAAGCCGCCGGTTCCCTTCTTCACTTTCGGCATCCCATACTTGGGCTTGATTTCATGACAGCCGTCTTCGCAGAGCACTCCTCCTTCGGCTGATTCCGGCGTGGGCATTGGAGAGTTCACCGCGATTTCGCGTTCGGCTTCGATCACTCGCTCCACTTCTGAAATCAACTCCGCGCTCTCTTTTGCCGTTAGCCACTTCTTTTCTTTCACCAGATAATTCTCGAAGCGCGCGATCGGATCGCGTTTCTTCCAGAAGTCGAACATTGGCTTGGGCACGTACGCGGCGGCGTCGTGGATGGCGTGGCCTTTCATACGCATCATTTTGGCTTCGATCAGGGTGGGGCCTTCACCGCGGTGGGCGCGCTCAACGGCGTCGCGAGCGGCGTCATAGACCTGGCAGGCGTCGGTGCCGTCGACTATGATGCCGGGGATGCCATATCCGATGGCGCGTTCGGCGAGGTCTTTGCAACGATACTGCATCTCAGACGGCGTGGAATAAGCCCACTCGTTGCTCTCGACGATAAGAACGAGGCCTAGATTCTGCACGGCGGCGAAGTTGATGCCTTCATAAGTCACACCGGTGGATTGGCCGCCATCGCCGATGTAGGTCATGACGGCGAGGTTACGTCCTTGCAAGCGCGCGCCCAGCGCCACGCCAGAGAGCACGGGGATGAGATCGCCGAGCATGGAGATAGGCGAGACCATGTTGCGCTTTTCGATGTCGCCGAAGTGCGAGGTGCCGTCGCGGCCGTGTGTGGGGGAATCAGCCTTCGCCATGTACTGCATCATGGTGTCACTGGCGCGGAAGCCGCGGACCAGCAGCGAACCCTGGTTACGAATCATGGGCGCGAACCAGTCATCTTTATCGAGCGCATAGGCCGAGGCGCAGGAGCAGGCTTCCTGGCCGAGTCCGAAATAAACTCCGCCGACGACCTTGCCCTGCTTGTAGAGATTTTCCAGCGCTACTTCCATCTTTCTGTTGAGCAGCATGTAGCGGTAGATCTCGATGCACTCCTTTTTATCGAGATACTTCGAATCGCGAATCGGAGGGACCGGTGCGTTCAGGTTGCCGGTGACTTCGTAGCGGACGTGCTCGGTGCCGTCTTTATCTTTTTCTACGGCTTGGCGGATGCCGAGGTCGGGATGTTCCAGGCGCATGTCGGGGATGGAGTAGGTACGCACGTCCGTTGTTGTGCGCGTCGACGGAGATGTGCCGTTACGCCGACGGTTCCCGTCCGTTCCGTTCTTGGAGTTCTTCTTTTTGATTGCCATGATGAAGGCCTACGCTTGCTAGCAATTGCTAATGCTATCGCGAGAGTGGCGCATTGGGCTAGGCCCAGGTGATGTCGTCCTCTTTGTGAAGTTGGCGCAACTCGGCAGGACGCTGCAATGGGATGCCAACTGTGTTCCCGAGCAGAGCGTCGAGCGTATCGACCCAGAGCATCTGGCTGGAAAACACCGTGCCGAAATTGCGCGAGATGGACTCAGCGACTGCGTTCAGGTCCTGCCGACTGCCGAGTTCATGCTGCATCGAGGTGACCGGCTTTGCCGTGATGCCGCAGGGGATGATCAGGTTGAAGAAGCTGAGATCAGTGTTTACGTTGAGGGCGAAGCCGTGAGAAGTGACTGAGCGGGAGATGTGGACGCCGATGGCGGCTAGTTTGGCCTCCGCTGCACTTCCAGATTTGCTCGCTCCGCTTCGCTGGACAGCCGAGGCGGCCGTCCCCACACGGCTCGCCATGGCTTCCGGGCTCGTCCACACGCCTGTTAGCCCTGCCACACGCTTGCTCGGGATCGCGAAGTCGGCGCAGGTGCGAATCAGAATTTCTTCCAGGCGGCGGACGAATTCGACTGCGCCCAGTGTCTTGCGTTTGCCGTCGGGCGTGGCGAAACCGCGCAAGTCGAAGATAGGGTAGCCGACGATCTGGCCCGGGCCGTGGAAAGTGACGTCGCCCCCGCGGTCGCACTCGAAAATCTCGACGCCGTGCTGCGCGAGGAGTTCGGGCGATGCGATTACGTTCGCCGTTTTCGCATTGCGGCCTAACGTGATGACGGGCTTATGTTCGAGCAGGAGCAGGACGTTGCCGATTTTGTCTTCCTTGCGCAGGGCGACCAGTTGCTGCTGCAGGCGCAGGCCTGTCGCGTAGTCGACAGTGCCGAGTTGGACTAGAGAAATCAAAGTCAATCTGCCACGGATTTTCCGGATGAACACGGATCAAGATCAATCTCTGGTTTATCCGTGTTCATCGGTGTGATCCGTGGCCAAGAAGTTTCATGCGTTGATCGCGATCCCGTACACGCTGTTTGCCGCATCCAGCATGGCCTCCGCCAATGTCGGATGCGCGTGGATCGTCCACATCAAATCTTCGACGGTAGCTTCGAGTTCCATGGCGACGACAGCTTCGGCGATCAGTTCGGTCGCCTGCGGGCCGATGATGTGTACTCCGAGAATCTCTCCGTAGTCGGCGTCAGAAACAATCTTGATGAAGCCCTCGTGCTGGCCAACGATCGATGCGCGCGAGTTCGCAGTGAAAGGGAACTTGCCAATCTTCACGTTGTATCCAGCTTCGCGGGCCCGGGTCTCAGTAAGGCCAACGCTGCCGATTTCCGGATGGCAATAGGTGGCTCCGGGAATGTGTTCGGGATTGATCGGCTTACCCGGTTTGCCGGCGACCTTGGCGACCGCGACAATCGCCTCCATGGCTCCGACGTGGGCGAGCTGCGGCGTGCCCAGCACGATGTCGCCGACGGCATAAACGCCGGGCTCGGCGGTCTGCATCCAGGAGTCGGTCTTGATGAATTCGCGGTCTGGTTTAATCTTGGTGCGCTCCAGGCCGATGTTTGCCGTGCGTGGTCTGCGGCCTACGGCGATCAGGATCTTCTCAGCGTCGATGGTTTGCTGCTTGCCCTCGACCGTGATCGTGACAGCTACTCCCGTTTTCGTCTTCTCGACTTTGTCGACCTTCGCGCTGGTGTGAAAGTTGATGCCGCGTTTGCGGAAGACGCGAGCCAGTTCCTTCGAGACTTCTTCATCTTCAACTGGAACCAGCCGCGGCAGCATTTCGATGATGGTGACCTCGCAGTCGAACGAACGATAGATCGAAGCGAACTCGACTCCGACCGCACCTGCACCAACAATGACAAGCGACTTCGGAATTTCTTTCAGGCTCAGAATCTCGATGTTGGTGAGCACGCGGTCGCTAGCCTCGAGGCCGGGCAGCATGCGGGCTTCCGAGCCAGTGGCGAGAATGACGTTCTTCGCCTTGAGATGGCTGGCCTTGTTGTCGCTCACGACTTCAACAGTCAACAAGCCATTCTGCGCGGGGCCGGTTAGCTTGCCGTAGCCCTTTACGGTCTCAACCTTATTTTTCTTCATAAGGAACTCGAGGCCCTTGGCGTGTTTGGCCACGATCTTCGACTTGCGATCCTGCACGGCTGCCCAGTTCAGCTTGCGCGCGTCCACGCCCTCGATACCGAACTCCTTGGCGTCTTTGAGATGGTCCCAGAGTTCGGCGTTGAACAGCAGAGCCTTGGTCGGAATGCAGCCCACGTGCAGGCAAGTGCCGCCAAGGACTCCGTCTTTCTCAATGAGTGCGGTCTTCAAGCCCCACTGGCCAGCGCGAATGGCAGCGGTGTATCCTGCAGGGCCGCTGCCGATGATGGCAACGTCATAAATGGTTTCAGGCAAAGTAAGTGCTCCTCAGTAGGAACAGATGATTAAAGGCAAACTAATGATTCTAGAACAGGGCGACGGCAGGGACCAAACCGAATCGAGGGAGAACTCCTTGCAGAGTTCGAGGCGGTGCAGAGGATAAGGGATCCTTCGACTCCGTAGTAGCTTCGCTGTCGCGAAGCTCCTACTCCGCTCAGGATGACAGAATGCTAGGAACGAGCAGAATGTCCTAGTTGTTCTCGTTGCTCGCGCGCTTCCACGAGATCAGTTCGCCTATGGTCGAGCTGGTGCTGGATACCGGCTGCTTGTAAGCCTCGACCTCGGAGCGCGAAGCTTCCTCGCCGACGGCGCGAATGCTGAGTCCAACTTTCTTGTCTTCCGGACTCATCTTGATGATCTTAAAGTCATGCTCCACGCCCGGTTCGAGATGCAGGGGCTGGCCGTTTCCGTCGACTGCTTCCGACTTGTGGCACAGACCTTCAACCCCTTCCGCGATCTCGACAAAAGCTCCGAATGCGGCTACCCGCAGGACTTTGCCGTGAATCACATCGCCGACATGATGTGCCGCGAAGAAAGTTTCCCAGACGTCGGGTTGAAGCTGCTTCACGCCGAGCGACAGGCGACGCTTGTCGGGTTCAATGGCCAGCACTACGGCTTTCACGCGATCGCCCTTCTTCAGCACTTCCGAAGGATGCTTCACCCGCTTGGTCCAGCTGAGGTTGCTGACGTGCACCAAACCGTCGATACCATCCTCAATTTCGATAAACGCTCCGAAGTCGGTTAGATTGCGCACCCGGCCTTCGACCGTCATGCCCACGGGATATTTATCGTGCAGCGCATCCCAGGGATTCTCCGCGAGCTGCCGCATGCCCAAAGAAATGCGGCGCTCGCCGGGATTCACGTTCAGCACCACGCACTCAACCTGATCACCCACATTGACCAGCTTGGAGGGATGCTTCATGCGCTTTGACCAAGTCATTTCGCTGACGTGCACCAGGCCTTCGATGCCCTGTTCGAGCTCAACGAATGCGCCGTAGTCGGTCACGCTGATCACGCGCCCGGAAACGTGCGCGCCCACGGGATAGCGGTGCTCAGCATCAAGCCACGGATCAGGCGTCAGCTGCTTAAATCCGAGGGAAACGCGCTGCTTCTCTTTGTCGTACTTCAGCACCTTCACCTGAATCTGATCGCCGACGTTCACCAGGTCACGCGGGTGCGTGAGCCTTCCCCACGACATGTCGGTGATGTGCAACAGCCCGTCGAGGCCGCCCAGATCGACGAACGCGCCGTATTCGGTCAGGTTCTTTACCACTCCCGTTAGGATCGAGCCCTCTTCCAGATGTTCGAGAGTTTTGTTGCGCTTCTCGTTCTGCTCGCCTTCGAGCAACTCTTTGCGCGAGACCACAATGTTGCCGCGCTTCTTGTTGACCTTGATGACGGTAACTTCGAGGGTCTGACCCTTCATGCCGTCAAGGTTGCGGATGGGTCGCAGATCCACTTGCGAGCCCGGCAGAAAAGCGCGTGCTCCCAGAATGTCAACCGTCAAACCGCCCTTGGTGCGCTCAATCACGGTGGCCTTGATCGGACGCTTCTCGTGATGCGCTTTCTCAATCTCTTCCCAGGCATGAATCTTCGCCGCCTTCTGGTGCGAAAGATTCACGTAGCCTTCCTCGGTTTGTCCCTTCTCCCGCATCACCTCAATTTCGTCACCCGGCTTCACCTTCGGCTTGCCCTCGTGATCGAGAACCTCTGAAAGCGGCAACATGCCTTCCGACTTAGTGCCGATATCGACCACCACATGCGTCCCTGTCAGCTTCAGCACAGTGCCCTTGATGACTCGGTCTTCTCCCACGGCCTCTTCGGTTTCGGTGGTGAAGTTCTCCAGCGCGGAAGCGAAGTCTTCGCCGGCGTGCTTGTCATCAGCCGCAGGAGACGGATGGGATGTCTCATCCGTGGAAGCGCCGGTCGAAGCTGCGGTTACCACCGGACCCTGATCTTGCTGGGTCACGTTCTGATCTGTTGAGCTGTGCTCGGTTGAGGTGGTTTCGGTAGCCATCGGTTCTGCTTCGGTTGCGACGGCGGAGTCGGAATGGTGAGTGGTGGTTTCGTCGAACAAGGTCATGCCTCTCGTCTGTGCCTCGCACTCGGTGCGGGGAGGATACGGGCCTGCGTGGCGGACTGCTGGAGTGAGTCGTTTGGTTGTGGTGGGCTCACCCTGGCGAGTGAGCTTGGACAATCCCAGCTGCCGGACGTTTCACAGAAACCCGCGTCCAAAGGGAACTCTTCGACTATAGCAACGCCCCGCAAACAGTGTCAAACGCAAAAGGTGCATGTTACGGGAGTGTTGCAGATTGCATGTGGGGACGGCCGCCTCGGCCGTCCAGCGGAGCGCAGCGAGGTGCCCCGGCGCACCCAGTTTCACCCCACGCACCCCATCTGCTACCCTGCCCTTGCTATGGATTACCTCTGGACCCCGTGGCGCTACGCCTACGTCACCAGTACGGAAAAGACGAGCGGTTGCATCTTCTGCGACGCTGCGAACGCGGGCGACGACGCCAAAGTGCTCATCGTCGATCGCGGCGAGCATTGCTTCGTGATCCTGAATGCGTATCCCTACACGCCCGGCCACGTGATGATCGTTCCCTACGCGCACCTCGACGAACTGCAAAAACTCCCGTCACAAGCCGCCAGCGAAATGATGCAACTCTCGCAGCGCATGGAGCACGTCCTGCGCGAACTCTACCACCCCGATGGCATCAACCTGGGCATGAACATCGGCAAAGCCGCCGGCGCTGGCGTCGCCGGACACATCCACATGCACGTCCTGCCGCGCTGGGTCGCGGATGCGAACTTCATGTCAGTCGTGGGCGAGACGCGGATCCTGCCGGAGGCGCTGGAGGAGACGTGGAGGAGGATGACGGCGGCGCTGAAGGGATAACGTTGCAATCACCCAACGATTCTTTGCATCTCTTTCTCGTCAATAACGTGCACGCCCAGTTCCTTGGCCTTATCCAGCTTCGACCCCGCATCCGCTCCCGCCACAACATAATCCGTCTTCTTGCTGACCGAGCCGGTGACCTTCCCTCCCGCATCTTCAATCATCATCTTGGCCTCATCGCGTGTGAAATGCGCCAAAGTCCCAGTCAGAACAAATGTCTTGCCAGTGAGCTTCGTCCCGCGCTGCTTTTTCTGTCCCGTTAACGTGAGCCCAGCCTCGCGCAGACGCTCGACCAGCTTGCGATTGGCTGCGATGCTGAAGAACTCCACAATGCTCTCCGCGATCCGCGGACCCACTTCATTCACGTCCTGCAGCTCTTCCACGCCAGCACTCTCGAGCGCCTCCATCGATCCAAAATGCTCCGCCAGAAATTGGGCCGTGCGCTCACCAACCATCCGAATGCCGAGACCGTAAATCACCCGTTCCAGTGGCCGCTTCTTCGACGCCTCGATCTCGTCCAGAATGTTCTGCGCCGATTTGTCGCCCATGCGCTCCAGGCTGAGCAGATCGTCCTTGGTCAGCTTGTAGATATCCGCCACGTTCTTCACCAGCCCACGCTCAGTGAGTTGATTCACCAGCGCATCTCCCATGCCGTCGATGTTCATCACTCCACGTGAAGCGAAATGCAGAATGGTCTCGCGCAGCTTGGCGGGACAGTTCGCGTTGACGCAGCGGTAGTCGACCTCGCCCTCGGTGCGCACAACCTTCGTGCCGCACACCGGGCACTTCTCGGGCGCCTCAATTCCTTTTTTGCCGCGCGGGTGCTCCTTGTCGACTTCCACCACTTTTGGAATGACATCGCCGCCACGCTCAACTCGCACCCAGTCGCCGATCTTCACGCCCAGGCGCTCGATCTCATCCATGTTGTGCAGGGTTGCATTGCGAACTGAGGTTCCACCGATCGCGACCGGCGCCAACTCGGCGACAGGCGTGAGCTTGCCAGTTCGGCCAACCTGCCAGCGCACATTCTCAAGCTTGGTGACGGCCCCACGCGCCGCATATTTATAAGCAATCGCCCACCGCGGAGCTTTTCCCGTGAAACCTAATTCGTCTTGCAGCGAAGTGCGATCGACTTTGATAACGATGCCGTCAATCTCATAAGGCAGCGAATCGCGTTTCTCTTCCCAACGCTGGATAAATGCCCAAGCCTCGTCCATTGATCGCACCAGCTTGTGGTTTGGATTGACTTTGAATCCGGCCGCCTCGAGAGCCGCCAGCGTTTTCGAATGATGATCAAAATAAGTGCGGCCGTTTTGCAGCAGAATATAGGGGAAATAATCGAGGCGGCGCTCCGCGGTGATATTGGAATCGAGCTGCCTCACGGTACCGGCAGTGAAATTGCGCGGGTTCGCGAATGTTGGCAGTCCATCACGCTCGCGTTCTTCATTAATCTTTTTGAACGATGCTGTCGGCATGAGCAGCTCGCCCCGCACTTCAAAATCCACCGGGATGCCCGCTTTTTTCAACTTCTCCTTCGGAATCGAAAGTGGCACCGAGCGCACAGTCCGAACGTTGAGCGTAACGTCTTCACCCACGGTGCCGTCGCCCCGGGTAATTCCGCGCACCAGCTTTCCGTCCTCATAAATCAGGGCCAAAGACATGCCATCGAGCTTGAGCTCGCAAACGTAATCCACCTGGCTGCGTCCACTGAGTTGGTGCACCCGGCGTTCCCAGTCCCGCAGTTCCTCTTCACTGTAAGTGTTGTCGAGAGACAACATGGGCGACGAGTGCGGCACTTTGACAAATCCCTCGCGCGGCTTGCCTCCGACGCGCTGCGTGGGAGAATCCGCCGTGATCAGCTCTGGATGCTCCGCCTCCAGATCCTTCAACTGGCGCATCAGCTTGTCGAATTCAAGGTCGCTGATTTCGGGATTGTCTATAACGTAGTACAGGTATTCGTGGTGCCGGATCTTCTCGCGCAGCGTCTCAGCCTTTTTTTCGAAGTCTTTGGTCGGGGAAGCCATCGCGCAGATTATAGTCGGAGCGTGCGCCGCGGATGGAATTCACAAAAAAGAGTCCCGAGGAAAAACCGTGACTAAACCCGCGCAGATCCTCGAGACACCACGCCTGATTCTGCGCGAGTTCTCCGCTGATGATGTCGATGCGCTAGGCAGCGTTCTCTCCGACCCCGAAACCATGCGCTTCTATCCCGCGCTGCTCGATCGCGCCGGGGTCGAAGAATGGATCGCCCGCAACCGGCGTCGCTATGCCAAAGATGGCCACGGGCTCTGGGCAATGGTTTTGAGGACCAGCGGCGAACTCATCGGCGATTGCGGCCTGACCGTTCAGCCTGTGGACGGCACAGACGAGATCGAGATTGGCTACCACGTGCGTCGCGATCACTGGGGGCAAAGCTTGGCGACGGAAGCGGCACGCGCCAGCCGCGACTACGGATTTGCCCATCTTCCCGTCGATCATATTATTTCTCTCATCCGCCCCGAAAACCTGCCCTCGCGCCGCGTCGCCGAAAAAAATGGCATGACGGTTTGGAAAGAAGTCATAAGGAAAGGCATCCCGCACCTGGTTTACAAGATCCAGAGGACAGACGCGATAGATAGAAATGACGGATAAGGATGACGGACAGAGACAGCGTTACATCAATTCACATCAAATCAGCCCGCTTCAAAGTACAATCCAGCTTCGATCTTCGATCCAGTCATGCGTAAGGCGGCACTACTCTACAACCCCGATTCCGGCGGCAGCCGCGTGCGGCGCCAAACGGAGCTGGAATCCGTGCTTTCCTTGCTCCGCGGCGCAAACGTCGAGGCCCACCTCGTGCTCACCGACTCACGCGCCCACGCCGAAGAGAAAGCGCGCCAAGCCGTTCTCGCAGGTTGTGACACGATTTTCGCCTGCGGTGGAGACGGTACCATCCACAACATGATCCAAGTGCTGGCGAACACCGAGGCCGCCCTGGCGATTTTGCCCATGGGCACCGCCAACGCGCTCGCTCACGACCTCGGCGTGCCCATGAATATCTCAGCGGCAGCGCAGGCCGCTCTGCAGGGCGTTCCACGCAGGATTGCGCTCGGTCGCGTACAGTTTCTCGATCTCGAAGGCAAGGCCGGCTCTCGCTTCTTCATCGTTGCGGCTGGCGCAGGCGTCGACGCTCATCTCTTCTACAAACTTCATGCCGGCACCAAGCAGCGCATGGGCATGACTGCCTACTACTCCAAAGCCTGGCAGCTTTGGTTCACGCATCCCATGACCCGCTTTCTGGTCGAGTTTGCCGAGACCGGTTCCGGGCAGTCCCGGCGAGCGGACGTCACTGAGTTGATGGCCGTGCGCATCCGCAATTTCGGTGGAGTGCTGCAGGAACTGGCTCCTGGAGCTTCTCTGGAGCGCAACGATCTTCGGATAGTCTTCTGCCGCACCGCCAGCCGACTCGCCTATCTTCTCTATGTGATGCGCGGGCTCCTGCGGGGTAATTGGAAAGTTCCAGGCATTGACCTGGCTCACACCGGTCGAATCTCGTGCCAGTACCTGCCTGCCTCAGCCTCCGCCGGTAGCATGCACGCGCAGCCCAAGGTCTATGTCGAGGCCGACGGCGAACTCGTGGGCACGCTGCCCGCCGAAATCACCGTGGTTCCCGACGCTCTGACTTTGTTGGCGCCATCACGCTAGGTTTCGGTAGTGGTGCAGTTCGACTATTAACCGACGACTGTCATCCTGAGCGAAGCCGTTTTTCAGGCGTAGCGAAGGACCTCCCGCTTAACCGGCCCCAGCACGCGAGCCAAACTGCACCACTACCCTAGGTTTCACCGCGGTTGGCATTTGCCAGCCCAGCCAAATAGAATCCTTGGACTGCTTGGAAAAGACCGATTGGAACCAATCACCCATTTCTTGACTGGCGCCTGCATGGGCCGCGCCGGCCTCAACCGCAAGACAGCTCTGGCCACAGCGGTGCTGACGCTCGCGGCAGAGGCTCCCGATCTGGATGTCCTCGGCCGCTTCGGCGGCCCAGCTTTCGGCTTCGCTCATCATCGCGGCTTCACGCACTCCTTTCTCGGAGTTCCGCTCGACGCCGCCGTGGTCCTCGGCTTCGTCTATCTGATGTGGCGTTTGCGCGGGCGCAAGATAAAGGATCCCAATCTCCCGCCGCGCTGGGGATTGCTTTTCCTCTACGCCTGCCTCGCCGGGCTCAGCCACATTCTCCTCGACTTCACCAACAATTACGGTGTTCGCCCGTTCTGGCCGTTTTCCGAGAAGTGGTACTCCTGGGACATTGTGTTCATCTTCGAGCCCATCATGTTCTCGGTGCTGCTGCTCGGGTTGATTGTTCCGTCCTTCTTCTCGCTGATCGATCAGGAAATCGGCGCGCGGACGCGAGGACCGAAAGGCCGCATCGCAGCAACCCTCGCGCTGGCAGGCGTGGTCCTGCTCTGGGGCTTGCGCGATTTCGAGCATCGCCGAGCCGTCGGTGCCCTCGCCGCCCGCGCCTACGAAGGCATGGATCCACTACGAGTTTCCGCCTATCCTTCGCTTGCTGACCCGTTTCGTTGGTACGGCGTAGTGGAGACTCCAGCTTTCTTCGCGCTCGCTCCTGTGAATTCTCTTGGACCGGAAGTCGATCCCGACAACCATCTCGACATCCGCTACAAGCCGGAAGAAACGCCGGTCACATTGGCTGCAAAAAAATCTTATCTCGGGCGCGTGTATCTCGACTGGGCGCAGTATCCCATCACCGAGACCGAGGCGCTTGATCCTCCGGACGGTGGCTACATCGTGAACTTCCAGGATTTGCGCTTCGTGCAATTGCCCAGCCTGCTGAACCGGGGGGGCGGACCGCGCCGCCCGCTCGGGGCGGGTGTCCAGCTCGACCGAAATCTTCGCGTAGTAGGGGATGTCTACGGTTCCGGCAAGAATCGTGTGGTTGTCCCCGAACCGCGTTAAGTAACGATCGCACTCGCGTGGGGACAGCATGTGGGGACAGCCGCCCCCGGCTGTCTGCTTCGCGCAGCGAAGCTTCTTCGGGCGATGCACTTGCCGGCAGGCGCTTGACGTATCCGCCTCCCCGCGCCCAGAATAATGATTCCGAGGTGCTCATGCTGCCCTATCTATTCGTCCTACTCGCCATCTTTGTCCGCTTCTTGCCGTTTATGGGCCCGTTGAATTTCCTGCCGCACGCCTGGCACTTTACCCCGCTGGCGGCGTCGTTGCTGTTTTTCGGCGCGCGCGGTCCGCGTCGTCAGCTGTGGATTCCGTTGGCTCTGCTGGCCGCGACTGACGTGGTCCTTACCAAGTTCATTTACTCCTCCACCCTTTCCTGGGACCAACTCGTCACCTGGGTTTGGTACGCGACAATCCTCTGGCTCGGCACCAACTTGCGGGAGAAATCCGGTCCAACCCGAGTGGTCGGCGCTGCCCTCGCCAGTTCCGTTTCGTTCTTCCTGATCAGTAACTTTGCAGTGTGGGCTGCCTGGGAAATGTATCCCAAAACTTTTGGCGGCTTGATGATGTCCTACGCCGCCGGGCTCCCATTCTTCCGTGGCACCGTCGAGAGTGACCTGTTCTTCTCGATCGCGATGTTCGGTACGCCAGTTTTCCTGCACGCGCTCGCCGGCTGGATGCACAAAACTTCCAGCGACCACATCGCCGCTGCATAGAGGTCGGGCAAAAATAATAATGTAAGGACAGCCGCCTCGGGCCCATCTTGTGTGGGGACGGACGCATTAGTCCGTCCCGCCAAGCGAAGCGTGGCACCGCCAGCTAGTTCGCGACTCGCGGCCTTTTGCTCCTCCACCGCAGCGCCCAAACCAACCCGCCCAAGAGAACCACCCCCAGCACCCAATAAAAGTGCCGCCGAAACAATGTGCCGACGAGTCCCACGATCTGCGGCCCGAACCACAGCGTCAGCAACGAAAGCACCAGGAAGCGCACGAACCTTCCCGCGAAGATGGCCCCCACAAAGTCGCGGAACCGCATCTCAAACACCGCCGCTCCCAGCACAAAGATTTTGAATGGCATGGGCGGGGGCAACATTCCGGGAAACATCAGCGCCCAGAATTCGTGCTGCTCAAACGAGCGGTGAATCTGTTCAAAACGCTCTTCTGAAATTCGTTTGCGCAAAACCTTTTCCCCGCCCAGATACCCGATGATGTAAAGCGGAATGCTGCCCAGCGCCGAACCAAGCGAAGCCATGACCACGTAGAACACTAATTGCCGATGATCTCTATACACATAGAACGCCACAATCGCGTCGACCGGCATGCCTAGCAGGGCGGAATCTGCGAACGCAATCGCGAACACGCCCCAAATTCCCAGCGGTCCGAGCAACTGCAGAATCCATGCCGTATACTTCGCCAGAATGTGTCCAATCGTTTTCAAAGGAGAACCAGTCTACGCGAAAAGGCGGCTCCCTCATTCACACGATTGCAACATATGGCAGTTTTGTCGACGCCTAACCCCTTTGTTTACTGATACGTTACCTTCGATTCGCCACTGCACCGATTTTGATGCATATTTCATCACCCCGTAACATTCGCTTGGTACAACTAAATTGTG
Organism: Candidatus Sulfotelmatobacter sp.; assembly: GCA_049280095.1. Classification (GTDB taxonomy): domain Bacteria; phylum Acidobacteriota; class Terriglobia; order Terriglobales; family Acidobacteriaceae; genus Sulfotelmatobacter. The sequence goes on from JBAPPL010000007.1 coordinate 189,667, forward strand.
GATCTGCATAGCTACAACACGCTGATCCTTTCCGACCTGCACCTCGGTGCAGAGACCAGCCACGCCCGCGAAGCCACGCGCGTGCTTAAGGAAAACCGCTTTCAGCGCCTGATCCTGCTGGGCGACATTTTCGCCGACCTTAACTTTGCCCGCCTCACCAAGGACCACTGGAAGTTCCTCGGTTACATTCGCAAACTCTCCAATCCCAAGCGCAATATTGAAGTCGTGTGGGTGGAAGGCAATCACGACCACGGCCTCACCAACATCATGTCGCACCTGGTGGGCGTCCGCGTCTACCAGCACTATGCTTGGCGGTACGCCGGACTGCGCCACATCGCAATCCACGGTCATCAATTCGATGGTTTCCAGGTAAGCAATCTGCGGCTCAGCACACTAGGCACATCGCTTTATCTGCAACTTCAGAAACTCGATTTCAAGAGCAAGCCCATCGTGCGGCTGATTGATCGGCTGAACACGCGCTGGCTCCGCATGTCGTCGAAAGTATCCGCGGGAGCGCTGCACTATGCCCGCCAGCACGAAGCCGACCGCATCTTCTGCGGCCACACGCACGAGGCCGCCCACGTCGGACAGGATGGCATTCACTACTACAACTCAGGCGGCTGGGTCGATTCCCGTCTGACTTATCTCACCATTGACGAACAGGGGGTTCGCATCCATGAGTTTAACCAGCATGAATACACAGAGCGAGCTGACGATCGTGATTCCAGCCAAGAACGAGGCGAAGCTGATTCCGAATCTGCTGACTTCGCTGACGAAGCAGGACTACTCGAAGATGTCGAGTACGAGAGTGTTGGTCGCTGACGCGAACTCCACTGACGGCACTCCCGAAATTGTTCTCGGCTTTCGCGACCGCCTGAACGTAAGCGTGATCCGCGGCGGAATGCCCTCGGTTGGCCGCAACCTCGGCGCGGCCCAGGCCGAGAGCACCTACGTTCTCTTCCTCGATGCCGACATCGACCTCGCGCATCCTTCCTTGGTGCGCCGCGCTGTCGACCTCGCCCAGAGCAAGCAGCTTCATTGCGTCACTACAAACATCCTCTGCCGCGGCGGTAGCTGGATCGACAAGCTGTTCTATGCCGGCAACGATTTCTTCCAGTATCTCTCGTGCCTCCATCATCCCTTCGCCACTGGCATGTTCATGCTCTTCGATCTGAAAAAGTTCCATGAACTCGGTGGATTCCACGAACAGGTCCTCTTCGCCGAGGACTACCTGCTCAGCCAGCAGGTAGAGCGCAAACGTTTCGGCATCGTTCGCGGCGGCGTCTATACCACCAACCGCCGCTTCCAGAAGATGGGACATTGGCGCGTGGGCTGGCTGTTCCTGAAAACCGCCCTGAACTACTGGAACGAAAACTACTTTCTGCGCGACCACAAGTACTGGCAGACCTAGGCTAGGCGGTCAGCGCATCGATATGGCCACAAATGTTTTCTTGGTGGCCACACAAAGCAGGATCCAGCCAACCAGCTGGATCCTGTTTCGCGTTCCACAGACAAATGCGTGAGAAGCGAAATACAATTCCTGTCGACGCCCGGACATTGTTCTGCGTCGTTCCGAAGAAGCGCGTCTGCACGTAGTCTCCCTGCAGGCGCAACGCAACCGGACGAATAATCTTGTAATCGAGTCCGCCGCCCAACGCGGTAGCGAACGACGTATCTTTGGGTTGCACGAAATTGTCCGGAAGAGAAGAGCTTTGGCTCGCGCTAGTGTGCGCGGCGCCAAACAAGGCCTCAGCAAAAGGTCGGAATTTCCCTACTGACACCGAAACCCGTGGCCCAAACAGGACCGCGAACTCCTTGCCGCCGCTTACCGGGGTGGTTATTCCATTTTGCGTGAACTGATAGCTCCCTGAGGCATAATGTGAACTAAAGTCCGCCACAAACCCGATCCAAGGGAACACCCTCCCCTCCAACGAGGCCTCCCATCCATTCAGATTCGGACGACTCGAATTAGCAAGGCCGAATAAGGACGTACTGCCATTCTCGTAGGAGTATCCGACAAAAACGTTCCCGCTCGTCGGAACCTGTGCGTTCGCCAAACCAGCGCACAGAAGCGAAGCAAAGACCCCGAATGCAATCTTCCGCATCACGATTTCAACCTTTCCAAACCCGACTGGCAACTTAAGATGAAGCAATTTGTTGGATGCCATATGGAAAGAATTGGTCAACCCCAGCGGAGAGACCTGCCCGTCGGTTAGACACGAAGGCGATAGATTCCGCGATCCCCTATTTCCCAGGTGCGAAACCTCCGAAGTGCCAAACGATCCCGGCCGATCCCCGAAAGTCGTTCTGCGTTGCGCTTAGGAAGTGCGTGCGGCTGTAGTCGAACTGTAGCCGCCAGGAAAATTTCTTAAAGAACAGCAACTGAAACTTGCGATCCACGCCGGCACCAATGTCCTCCTCAACCGGGTACTTCGTCGTGCCGCCCGACGCGTTTCGTTGTATTCCGCCCATCAAATGCACGAAGGGGCGCCACTTTCCGTAATGCATGGAAACTTGCGGTCCCAGAAGAAGGTTATATTGCTGTACTCCCTGGCGAAAGAAGCCGCTCCCATCCAGCACAAAACTGAGATAGGAGAATCGCCGGAGCGCGAAGTCTTCCAGCGAACCATCAAATCCCCGGAAAGTTAAGCGGTTTACCACGTCCACGTTGTCAGCATAAGCAGCTCCCACATACACGTTTCCACTCGGGAGCAGTTGTGCTCTCGATGCGGTTGTGAACGCAATCAAGCTCAGGAACGCCAGAACCACGGCTGCGGTTTTTGACACGAAAATGAGTCCTCCCAGGCATTTATGCCAGCAGCAAATTCTACCTGAATGCGCGAAATTCGTCGGGCCCCTCCTTAGATGCTGTGGAACGGACGCCCAGGATGCCCCCTCCCTCAAAATTCTGCGGTGCAGGACTGGGACATTTTGCTCAAAAATTACACTCTTTTCATGATTCCGAAACCCCTCCCCGCGCGTCTATCTATTAGCATGGAATTCTCAAACGCAAACGCCCGAACATGGCCGCAGCCTTACCCTCTGGCTGCCTTTGGAACACAAGCTAAGGAGTTGAACTTGAAACTCAGTCTGGAAATTCGCAATCGCGGCGATGTCATGATCGTCCACTGCCAGGGCCGCATCGTCTATCGTGACGAGGCCGCATCCTTGTCGCACCTGGTTGCCGAAATCCTCGAAAACGGCAGCAAAGTCGTGCTCGATCTCGGCGGTGTCAGCTCCATCGACAGCGCCGGCCTCGGCGAATTGGCTTTCCTTTACACCTGGGCACGATCCCAGAACGCCGACCTGAAGTGTGCCAGTCCCAGTCCACTCGTGCGCGAACTTCTGGATCTTACGAACCTGGATTCAGTCCTCGAAATTCACCCCAGCGTGCCCGAAGCTCTAGCGGCCTTCCAGCCCGCTGAAGCTTGCGCCGACTGCTGATGCATTATCGAATTCCGGGTCGTCATCCTGAACAAGCGTTCTTTGCGCAGTGAAGGATCTGGGCGAGCCGCGCGAAGCGTCGCGTTCTCTGCGACGCAATAATCAAGCGTTTGGGCTCGGTTCCTTTAACTCTCCCGCTGAAATCGATAGCGCCCCGCCCGCTCCAGCGCTACGGCCTCGGCCACTTTCAAAAGTGCGCGCGCCGCATGCGAAAGCCCCGCTTCCTTGCGGTAGATCAGGCGCAGCTTGCGCTGCACCCGCAGTTCCCGGACCGGAATCCGCACCAGCTCTCCCCGCGCCAGTTCCGCTTCCACGCTGATCTCAGGCATGAACGCCACTCCATTTCCCATAGCCACGAATTGTTTGATCGCCTGCAACGTCGGCAGTTCAAGTCCCATGTGCAGCGGCGTTTTGTGGCGCTCAAAGGTCTGCAGGACTTTCTCGCGGTAGGGTGAGGAAACAATATGCGCCACAAACGATTCCGCCCCCAGCTGCCGGATGCTCACCTCCCGCGCCGAGGCCAGCGGATGCTTCGGCGGCACCACCAGCACCAGCTCGTCCAGATAAGTCACCACTGAGTGCAATCGCGGCTCCTCCGGCTTGTACGACAACACGCCCAGTTCCGCGCTGTGTTGTAACACATCGTCTGGAATCCGGCTGCCCAGCGCCCGCTGCACCGTGATCTTGATCATCGGATGCAGCCGCCGAAATTCTGCCAGCACCGGCAGCAGATACAGCGCCGTGAATTCATTCGCCGCGATCACCAGCTTTCCCTTCTGCAACTCCCGCAGCGAGGCCAGCGATTCATGCGCATCGTGACGCAGATTCAGCAGTTTTTCGGCGTATTCATAGAGCACTTGCCCGGCGTCAGTCAGAACTCCTTCCCGCGACGAGCGGTCGAGCAGGGCCTCGCCCAGTTCATCCTCCAGCTTGCGGATGGTCTGGCTCACCGCCGACTGGGTGCGGTGCAGCTTCTCCGCCGCTCGCGAGAACCGGTGCTCGCGAGCTACCGCCAGAAAGACTTCCAGCTGCGAAAGTTCCATCTACCATCCCCTTATGTTAGCTTCAACAATCATTAGCAAAGCTTATCATAGAAGCACAACTAATGATCACTGAAGAATTATAAGTTTTGCTTCAGCCAGATTTCCTCGTACCATAAAGACTCACAACGGCATAACGCAGCCCATGGCCACAGACCAGGTCCAGATCAGAGTTTTCGACACCACCCTGCGCGACGGAGAACAGTCGCCGGGTTGCAGCATGAACCACCAGGAAAAATTGCGCCTGGCGCACCAACTCGATCGTCTCGGTGTCGACGTGATCGAAGCCGGATTTCCCATCGCATCCGACGGTGACTTTGAAGCCGTAAGAGCCATCGCCGCCGTCATTCGCCGCCCCGTCATCGCGGGACTGTGTCGCGCCTGCCGCCCCGATATCGAACGCGCCTGGGAAGCTTTGCAGGACGCTGCCCATCCGCGCATCCATGTCTTCTTAGCCACCTCTGACATTCACTTGAAGTACAAACTTCGCATCACGCGCGAAGAGTGCCTCGCCCAGGCCCGCGAAGCCGTAGCTTTTGCCCGATCGCTTTGTGCTGACGTCGAATTTTCGCCCGAAGATGCCACGCGGACCGACCCCGAATTTTTGTGCCAGGTGCTCGATGCAGTCGTCGAAGCTGGCGCAACCACGCTCAACATCCCCGACACTGTCGGCTACACCGTGCCCGCCGAGTTCGGCGAACTGATCGCAACCATCCGCCGCCGCGTCAAGGGAATCGAGAACGTCACTATTTCCGCCCATTGCCACAACGACCTCGGCATGGCGGTAGCCAACACCATGGCGGCCATCGCCGCTGGAGCCCGCCAGGTCGAATGCACCATCAATGGCATCGGCGAGCGCGCCGGTAACGCCTCGCTCGAAGAGATCGTCATGGCCATGCGGGTTCGCCGCGATCGCTATCCCTACGAAACGGCCATCGCAGCCGAACATCTGTTCCCCGCCAGCCAACTGCTGAGCGAGATCACTGGCGTGCCCGTGCAGCCCAACAAGGCCATCATCGGACGCAATGCCTTCGCTCACGAAGCCGGCATCCACCAGGATGGCGTTCTCAAGAATCCGTTGACCTACGAGATCATGACGCCGCAATCCGTCGGCGTGCCCGATTCCAAACTCGTGCTGGGCAAGCACTCCGGCCGTCACGCCCTCGCTATTCGCTGCGAACAGCTCGGCTACCAGTTCGACCGCCGCGCCCTCGATGATATCTACCGCCGCTTCGTGCGCCTCGCCGATAAAATCAAGCACGTCGAGGATCATCACTTGTTGGAATTGATCCGCGACACTCACAAGCCCGCAGGATCTGCGACTCCACTGTTCGAGCCGCTTCAGGCACCCGTCGCGGCCGCAGCCACCGCCGCCAACCCCGAACCAGTCCGGCCATTCCCGCTGGCGCCGCAACCAAACGCCTTCGGTCTGCCCGTCGCTGCCGACCACCACCACGATCAGCAGCAGCAGCAGGAAGATTATCTCTGGGGCGTGTAGGAAATTGTGTGATCGGGAAATTTGGTAATTGAGTAATTTGAAATCTGAATCAGCTGTCGCTGCCTCACGACTGCGATTAAAATTACAAAATTACAAAATTTCCCAATTGCAAAATTACCCCATGCTCCTGAACCTGACCATCCTGCCCGGCGACGGCATCGGCCCCGAAGTTACCGAACAAGCAGTCCTCGTTCTGCAAACCGTTGCTGACGCATTCAGCCACCAGCTCCAGCTCCAAAGAAAAAATATCGGCGGCGCGGCACTATCTGTAGTGGATGATCCTCTCCCCGCAGACACGATCGAGGCGTGTCTATCGTCCTCGGCAGTCCTGCTCGGCGCTGTAGGAAGTCCCGCCTTTGACCACTATCCCCAACACCTTCGCCCCGAAGCCGGACTCCTCCGCCTGCGCCGCGAGCTGGGCGCCTATGCTAATCTGCGTCCCGCAATCTGTTTTCCCGCTCTCGAAGATTGTTCCCCGCTCCGCGCCGAACTAATTAGCGGTGCCGACATTATGATCGTCCGCGAACTGCTCGGCGGACTTTATTTCGGAGAACCGCGTTCCATCACAGGCGCACCGGGCGCCCGAGTAGCCACCAACACCATGACCTACGGCGAGCCCGCCATCGAACGCATCGCCCGCGTCGCCTTCGATCTTGCGATGAAGCGCCGCCAAAAAGCTCTCTCCGTCGACAAAGCCAATGTTCTCGAGTGTTCCCGCCTGTGGCGCGAAATCGTCACCCGCTGCGCCAAAGATTATCCGGGAGTGCAACTCTCCCACATGTATGTGGATTCCGCCGCCATGTCGCTGGTGCAGCGTCCAAAAGATTTCGACGTAATACTCACCGAAAACATGTTCGGCGACATTCTCTCCGACCAGGCCGGTGGAGTAGTAGGCTCGCTAGGGCTGCTGGCCTCAGCCAGTATCGGCGGCTCGGTCGGCGTGTACGAACCTGTCCACGGCTCAGCGCCAGACATCGCCGGAAAGGGAATCGCGAATCCTCTCGGCGCTATTCTTTCGGCGGCGATGCTGCTGCGCCATTCTTTTCAACTCGACCAGGAAGCCGCCTGCATAGAAAACGCTGTCAGCGAGGTGTTGAATCAAGGCTATCGCACCGCCGACCTGGCCAGCGCCGCGCAAACACCGACCTCAACTTCAGGCATGGGACATCAAGTAGTTGAAGCGGTAAAAGAATTAGCTCGGGCGGCAAAACGCAAGTCAGCCTGACTCAAACTCTGGGCGCCCGCCCTCCAGGCAGCGTCTTGATCGGTTGTGTGCCTACCGTTGATCCCCCATCGTACCTGCCCGTCAAGTCATACCAGCGAATCCGCATCATCTCCCAAAACATGCGCGCCCCGTCCAGCAGCGGATGAATCCGTGTGTCTCCGCTGTGTCCCCAGTGCACCGGCACTTCCTCCACGCGAAACCCAAACTTGCGCGCCAGAAAAAGAATCTCCGGATCGAAGCCCCAGCGCTCGATGCGCTGCAACGGCAGAATTGTCTGCGCCGCCCGCCGCGTAAAAGCCTTAAAGCCGCATTGTGTATCTTTGAACTGCAGCCCCAAGATAAGCCGCAGCAGCAGATTGAAGACTCTTCCAAAAAGTTGCCGGTGCAGCGACTGCCGCCTCGTTTGCAATTCCGCCCGGAGCCATCGCGAGCCGATAGCAATATCCGCACCACCGGCCAATGCCGCCAACAATTTCGGGATCTCTTCAATCGGCGAAGACAGATCCGCGTCGCTGAAAACCACCACTTCGCCCCGCGCATTCAGCATCCCGTTGCGCACCGCATAGCCTTTGCCACGGTTGCCGGGATTCTCCACCAGTCGCAACATTGCATTCTTCTCCGCAAACCTTCGCACTAAGTCCGCCGTGTTATCGCGCGATCCATCATTCACCACAATCACTTCCGCACTCCATCCCTGCGCGAGCACATATCCCAACACTTTCTCCAGGGTCGCGCCCAGCCGCGTCCCTTCGTTGTAGGCAGGAATAACAATGCTGTAAGTGATGTCCATCGATCTGTCGGATGCCGAAAGATGCTCAGCAATTGTACGTCGGAAAGAACCAGTTGAGGAAACCGAGAACCGAAATCCGGCATCCGATTACTGAGAACTGAGAACTGAGAACTGAGAACTGAGAACTGAGAACTGAGAACTGAGAACTGCGTTCCTCACGCCACGCTGCGTTTTTCCACCAGCATACTGAAAAACTCCTTCACCAGCTCAGCGTCCCACAAGCCCTGGCGGGCTTCCACGCGCATGGTTTGCGCGGCGTCATCATGCGATAGCGCCGGCTTGTAAGGCCGCGCCGTGCGTAGTGCATCGTACACATCCACCACCTGCAAAACCCGCGGCAGAAGCGGAATCTCGCTCGTCCGCAATCCATCGGGATACCCTGACCCATCCGCATGCTCATGATGATGCCGGATGATCGGCAGCACCAGCCGCAGCGACTTCAGCGGCTTGCAGATATTCTCCCCAGTCACCGGATGCTGCTTCATGATCGCCCACTCCTGAAGCGTCAGGTCGCTGCCTTTTTTCAGAATCTCATCCGGCACTGCAATCTTCCCCAGGTCGTGCAGAAATCCTCCGCGCCGCAGCGCCACGATTGAATCTTCGTCCAGTCCCAGGTGCCGTCCCAAATCCGCAGCCCGCGCCGCCAGCCGTTCGCAGTGCCCCTCAGTATAAGGATCGCGTCCCTCCACAATCAGCCCCAGCGTGCACAGCACCGAATCCGCCGTCTCCAACTCGTCCGTAAATTCTTTCACTCGCAGCAGCGACTTCACCCGCGCCGTCAACTCTTCCGCCAGCACCGGTTTGTTCAGGAAGTCATCCGCGCCGGCTTCAATCCCGCGCAACTTGTCCGAGCTGTCAGTCAGCCCCGTGATCAGCACAAAAGGAATCAGACGCGTTGCCGGATCGCCTTTGAGTTCTCGGCATAATTCATAGCCCGACTTCCCCGGCATCTTCACATCCGACAAAATCAAATCCGGCGCCTGCCGCCGAACTTCGGCCTCGGCCTCTACAGCATCCGCCGCCGTTACTACCTCGTAGCCCCGCAGAGTCAGCAGTTGGCTCATCAGCCCCGCAATACTGGGATGGTCGTCCACCACCAGAATCCGGGGCACACGCCGCCCCGTCCATAACCCGCTCATACTTAAATCAGAAGCCGGTTCTCGTTGGGAAGTTGTCCGGACCTCACCGCTCACAGCCGGACGAAAATCGTGAGGGAAACTCATTGCGCGCTTGCTCTTTCACTAATTCTACTGCAATCTCAACCTCAACCGCGCGCACGCCGCGTCGGTCACGACCCTCTTGGCGCCTTCTGTCCCACTTCGGAACCTCACGGCGAAACACGCCTGTGATTTGTGACCTCCGACCTTGTCCTCTCGCCTGCTTCCTGCTTAACCTCGGCCATGGTCCGCCTCGGGCAATGTCGCCTCCACACACTGCTGCCTCTCGTCATCGTCCTGCTTCAAGCGAGCGCCATCGCCGCGACCAAATCCCATGTCATCTCTTTCGGCAAATGGACCACCGTCCAGTGGTTCCCTGAGTCCGGCACCAGCGCAGCCGGAGAAAAGCCGCTTACTCTGAAAGTCCGCGCTCTTCTCGTCGATACTCACGTCAAGGAATTCACACTTGGCGCCGCCCACGACATAACGGATCGCCTCTTCGTAGTCCGCCGGGCCTTCCGCGTCAACGACAGCCTTCCCCAGGAATCCACGCCGCACTGGGAATGGCAGCCTGGTGGATGGCTCCTGGTCGATCGTGCCACCGGCCGCGTCTCTCTCATCAATCTGCCCGACTTTGACGTCTTCTACTCCGCCGTCAGTTGGTACCGCGACTATGCCGCCTATTGCGGCGTCTCCGACGACGGGAAGAATGTCTACGCAGTCGTCGCCCAAATCAACCGCCGCAAGCCCATTCTCAAGAAGCCCATAGAGATCGCAAACATCGCCGACAAAGGAACGACCGACAAAAATATGAAGGAGGTCCCAGCCGATTCCCCCTGCCCCGCGCCGGCCTGGCAACGAACTCCTGCCCGCGTAACCTTCGAGCCCGCAGGCGCCGCCAAACAAACCTTCGCCATCCATGGCCGCGCTGTTGATTTGTTGAACGAAAGCGAAAAGGAAGATGAAGAGGCCTCAAAATAGAGGATTCTCCACCAATCAACCTCGTCTAATTTCTGAGAACTGAGAACTGAGAACTGAGAACTGAGAACTGAGAACTGAGAACTGAGAACTGAGAACTGAGAACTGCTATCCTGCCGCTTCCACCGCCGGCAACTCCTCCGCCACAGTCTTCTCTTTCACCTTAGCGCTGGTAACCAGAATCACCGACACCACCACGATCACACTCCCCATTACGATGAAGCGATCCACGCGCTCGTGCAGAATCAGCCACCCCAAAAAAACCGCGACCACCGGATTCACATACGCGTAGGTCGACACCTTCGACGTAGGCACATGCTCCAGCAACCATATATAGGCCGTATAGCCAATCCACGACCCGCACACCACCAGATACAGCACCGCACTCACCCCGCGCGCCGTCCACGTAACGTGCACGAAATCTCCCACGACGAATGCAAGCAACAGGTTGGCCGCGCCCGCCGCCGTCACCTGCCATCCGGTCGCGCTGAATCCGTCCATACCCGACTGCCAGCGCTTCGACAGCACCGATCCCAGCGCCCAGGAAAACGATCCGCCCAGCAACGAGAGCGAAGCCCAAAACTCGCGCCGCCCCAGCGCCGAAGTCGAATGCAACTCCGGCCAGAACAACACCCCCAACCCCACCATCCCCAGCGCCAGTCCCGCCTTCCCACGCGACGAAAGGTGGTGGTCGCCCAGCAACAGCGAATCCAGCACCAGAAACCACAGCGGTGTGATCGCGATTATCAAAGCCGCCAGCCCCGAAGGCACAGAAAGTTCCGCCCACGAGAGCGTCAGGTTCCCACCCATCAGGAGCAAAATTCCTACCACCGCCGCGAGCGCAATCTGCCGCGCCGAATACCAGATGCGTCGCCCCGTCGCCGCACTTACCGCCAGCATTACCACCCCGGCGATGGAAAACCGCACCCCACACATCAGCGCCGGCCGTATGCTCTGCACCGCAATATCGATGGCCAGGTAAGTCGAGCCCCAGGTCAAATAGACCAACCCGAAGGCAAGAATCACCGCAAACCGGCTTGGGCTCTGTGCTCTGGACATGTCAGTGAGAAAACAGGAGGAACTTAAAACATATCAGACGAGTGCACATGTGAAGAGGATTCTAAAGTTCCGACCCGAATCCCCCGATTACCAAAGGGGGTTACGCCACGCATCGCCTCAAGCTATAATGCCGTTAGTGATAGTGATGTCGATGGCCACCGATGCTGCACAACGTTTCCAAATCGAGTCTCCCCAACGCGCATCTTCCCGAGTGCTGGCTGCACTGTCTCGTGTGTCCCAGGCGCTATCGGGCGAATCTGCCGTCACGCCTGCGCCCCAGCCTCTTCGGTAGCGACTAGTAAATCCTCCGCCAAATTTTCTCGGTTCCACGCGTGCTCGAACCAGAGCCGCGAGTTCCGACTTGCAGTTCACTGACCACTGGCCAATAACCACTGGCCACTGCCTTACGGAGGATTCCATGATCACCAAGACAATGACCACCAAGACCATGACCGCCGGACCCGCTGTTAATGGACCCAAGCTTAAGACCGCCCTCCCCGGCCCCAACGCCCAGCGCGTTCTAGCCGGCGACGCAAAATACATTTCGCCGTCCTACACCCGCTCTTACCCGCTCGTAGCCAAGAGCGGACGCGGCATTGTCATCACCGACGTCGACGGAAATGAGTTCTACGACTTCTCCGCCGGCATCGCCGTCACCTCAACCGGCCACTGCCATCCCCACGTAGTCGCCGCCATGCAGAAGCAGGCCGCCGAACTGATTCACATGTCGGGCACCGACTTCTATTACGAGAGCATGGTCACGCTAGCCGAGCGCCTGTCGAAAATCGCGCCCATGCCCGGCCCGCACAAGTTCTACTACGGCAACTCCGGTGCAGAGGCCATCGAGTGCGCCCTCAAGCTCGCCAGATATCACACAAAGCGACCCAACGTCATCGCCTTCTTCGGTGCGTTTCATGGACGAACCATGGGTGCGCTCTCCCTCACTGCCTCGAAACCCCAGCAGCGGCGCCGGTTTTCGCCGCTCCTTGGCGGCGTGACTCACGTCCCCTATCCCGACCTTTATCGCGGACGCAAAGATCCTACACAGGATCCCGACGCGTTCGCGCTAGGCTGCGCTCGCTTCATCGAAGAGAAGTTGTTCAAGACCACGCTGCCTCCTGAAGAAGTGGCCGCCATCTTCGTCGAGCCCGTGCAAGGCGAGGGTGGATACGTACTCGCGCCTACCGTCTTCATGCAGGAGCTGCGCCGCATCTGCGATCGTCACGGCATCCTCCTTGTGCTCGATGAAGTGCAGAGCGGCATGGGCCGCACCGGCAAGTGGTGGGCAGTCGAACACACCGGCGTGGAACCCGACATGGTCTGCATCGCGAAAGGCATCGCCTCGGGCATGCCACTCGGCGTCGTGATGACGCGCTCCGAAATCATGGACTGGGTGCCCGGCTCCCACGCCTCAACCTTCGGCGGCAATCCCGTATGCATCGCCGCCGCGCTCGCTACGCTCGACGTGATCGAGAAACAACATCTGCTCGATCACTCAGCCGTTGTGGGTGCGCACATGCTACAGCGCATGGCCAGCTGGCCCGCCAGGCTGAAGCTGGTCGGCGACGTCCGCGGCCGCGGCCTCATGATCGGCGTCGACATCGTCAAGGACAAGTCGACCAAGGAGTACGCCCCCGCCGAGCGCGACCTGATCGTCGAAAAGGCCTTCGAACACGGCGTCCTGTTCCTAGGCTGCGGCCCCAGCTCAGTCCGCCTGTGCCCGCCGCTGGTCGTCACCAAAGAAGAAGCCGACGTCGCCATGGACGTGCTGGAAGAGTGCATCCAGGAAGTGGGCAAGTAGGACGACGCGCAAAGCGGCTGCCCCGTCCTTGTCCCTGCGTTCTTTTGCAGGGACAGGGCGGGGAATTTGACTTGGCATCCTCAACCACGGAGTTCAAAATCCCCGCTCCTGTCGCAAAAGGCGCGACAAGAGCGGGGCACCCTCGAGCATTAGAATGAAGAAATGCTGGGCCCCCAATGAGAGAAATGTTTAGCAGAGCCGCTTCAGCAGGCGTTGTCATACTCGCATTGAGCGGGATCCTGACCGGCGCCGCAAGTCAGGAGTCGCGCGGATCATCTATCCGCGGATCATCCATTCTCGAGCCCGCGTCGGGTGCGTTGCTCGGGCAATTCTACGGTGCCGGCAGCATCGAGCAGACCACCCGAAAGCTGGGCCGCACACCTGTCATTCACCTCGCATACTACGGGTGGGCTGCCGATTGGACCGGCAGCGTCACCCAGGCAGACTTGGCCGCGGGACGCATTCCGCTCATCAGCTGGGAACCCCACAACATCTACTTCGCCAGGATCGCCGATGGCAGCCTTGATGCCACGATCATTGCGCGTGCGAAAGGTTCCAAAGTCCTCGGCAAGAAGTTTTTTCTCGACTTTGCCGCCGAGATGAACGGCGACGAGGCGTGGAGCGGCAACAACGCCTCCCTGTATGTCTCCGCCTACCGACACATCCACGACCTCTTCGTTGCCGCAGGCGCGACCAATGTGGTTTGGGCGTGGTGCCCCAACGTCACCGATGCCTCCGGAGGCAACCGCACCACCATGGACTACTACCCCGGCGATAGCTATGTCGATTGGACCGGGGTCGATGGCTACAACTGGGGTACGAAGAATGACACGACGAACGGTGGCTGGCAGACTTTCCAGCATGTGTTCCAGGATATCTATCCCCTACGTGCAGCGAAGAAAAAACCAATCTTGATTGGAGAGATGGCGTCCGCCGAAGCCGGTGGCGACAAGGCAAAATGGATCGACGCCATCATTCCCACACTGCGCAACCGCTTTCCGCTCATCAAGGGTGTCGTATGGTTCGATATCAACAAAGAGGCAGATTGGCGTATCAGCTCCTCTCCCGGCTCGGAATCGTCGTTCATCCGCATGGCGAACGATCCCTATTTCAATCCGTAGGTGCGGCGCCATCTTCGCCGGGTGCCGGTTCTTGCCTATTGACAAGATTTCGGACATTTCCCGGTTTGGGAGCGAAAGCCATCTCCGTCCCGATAATTGTTAGAGAGATCACATCCAACGTGGCTTACCCCGGTACAGTTAGCCTGAGGATCTCTCCGTGCCTTCTCGACGAATCTTCTCCAGCCAAGCATTTTCCGCGCGACTTACGCGGGCTGCGCTTCACTCCCTCGACTGGCTGGCCGACCATACTCTGCCGGCGGAAAAGATTGCGGCGCATCATCGCACCGGCCGCCGCGGCGAAGAGGCGGCTTACTTCCATCTGCGCATGCTCGGCTACACCATGGTGGCGCGCAACTTCCGCTCGCCGCGCAGCCGGGGAGAGATTGACCTGATCGGCTGGGACCACGATGTTCTTTGCTTCGTGGAAGTTAAGACGCGCACCACGCGCGACGTGAAGCCCGGCGAAGCGGCTGTGGACCGGCACAAACGACGGCTGGTGGCGGCCGTGGTGCGTGATTACCTTCGGCGATTTCCACCTTCGTGCCAGTGGAGATTCGACGTGGTCAGCGTATACTATTTAGATTCGAGGGCCATCCAGCCGCAGATAGAAGTGTTTCGGAATTCCTCCCTGACGGCTTAGAATTGAAGATTCGCCCATCCTATTAAAAGGGGTTTATAGTGCCTGAGCTTAGAAAAGATCCTATTGTTGGCCGCTGGGTAATTATTTCGACAGACCGCGCGAAGCGCCCCACCGACTTCGCTCGGGAGAACGTAAAGTTGAAGGGCGGCTTCTGTCCCTTCTGCTACGGGAACGAAGGCAAGACGCCGCCGGAGATTCAGGCCTACCGTCCGGGATCGAATGGCGGCCCGGCTTCGCAGCGGGATACGCCGGGCTGGACGGTGCGCGTAGTTCCGAACAAGTTTCCGGCTCTGGGGATCGAAGGCACGCTGAGCCGGCAGGCTGAGGGCATGTTCGACCGAATGAACGGCATTGGCGCGCACGAAGTGATCATCGAGACGCCCGACCACAATGCCAGCCTGGCGACGCTGCCTCCGAAGCGAATCGAAGACGTGCTGTGGACATTCCGCGACCGCATCCTTGATCTGAAAAAAGACCGGCGCTTCAAATACATCCTGCTCTTCAAGAACCACGGCGAAGCCGCAGGAGCATCGCTCGAGCACGCCCACTCGCAACTGATCGCCTTGCCGATTCTGCCGATCAACGTAACGCAAGAACTGGAAGGCGCAAAACAATATTACTTATATAAAGAGCGCTGCGTGTTTTGCGACATTATCAGGCAGGAAACGGAGAATGGGAGCCGGGTGGTGGCGGAGAACGAAAACTTTCTGACCATCGCGCCTTATGCGCCGCGGTTTCCGTTTGAAACGTGGATTCTGCCGAAGCAGCATGAGTCGGCGTTTGAGAATTCGTCGTCGTCGATGTTTGAGAACCTGGCGAAGGCTTTGAAGACTTTGCTGATCAAGGCGGACCGGGTGCTGGATAATCCTCCCTATAATCTGGTGATCCACACTTCGCCGGCTCAGGATCCGACCAACGACCACTATCACTGGCACATGGAGTTCATGCCGAAGCTGACCAAGACGGCGGGATTTGAGTGGGGCACCGGCTTCTACATTAATCCCACGCCGCCGGAAGAAGCGGCGAAGTTTCTGCGCGAGGCTAGCGTGGAAGAGCCGGTTCCGGCCGCCGTGGGGTAGAGCAAGCGTAAACAGAAAAAGAGGGCACGGTGAGAGCCGTGCCCTTTTGCAGTTGGACGGAGAGAGAAGTTGATGGCCAGGGACGAACGTTTGGGAGCCCTTGCCCCAACTGTAGCAAGGGTATGTTAGTGCCGCGGACGAGTTTTGATTGTCACAGAATTGTAAAATGTTGGCGGCGCGTGCTATGTGATTCTAATGCTTGCCTTTATTTTCTAATCGTTGCCTTTGGCTTACCCTTGCGTTCGATCCTGGAATTCTTCATGCCACGCCATCTGGATGGCTTCGAGCTTGCCTTCGTTGGATGCACCGGGGTCCCCCTTGAAGTCGGGTAGTTCGGTGACGTAGCGATGCAGGTCGGTGAAGCGGACGGTGAGGGGATCGAGATCGCGATGTACTTCGCTGAGCAGGATGCCGATGTCTTCGGCGTCGTCCCAGGTGAGAGGTTTGGGCATAAGGGAGTTTCCTTAGGGCGGAGATTCAGGTTTCAAGGTTTCAGAGTTTCAAGGTTTCAAAACCCGCAAGCACTTACTCGCCACCTGAGAGTTTTAATCTTTTGAAACCTCGAAACCTTGAAACTTTGAAACCTGCTAGTGGTGCTCTTCCGAAATGTAATTGCGGTTCCAGGCTGGGATCTCGACGACTACTTTACCCGGCTTCGTGATCTGCACCTGGCAGCCGAGACGCGAGTTTAACTGCAAGTCGGCGGCCATGTCCAGACGGTCGGCTTCATCGTCATCCATGGGGGAGAGATTTTCGGCGCCTTCTTTGATCCAGACATGGCAAGTGGTGCAAGCACAATTGCCGCCGCAGGCATGGTCGAGCGGGACTCCGAAGTTGAGCGCGACGTCGAGGATCGACTCTTCCTTGCCGTGATCTTCGTAAGGCAGCTTGCCGTGCTCGAACTGTACGGTCTTGCCTTCGGGCAGAAACGTAAGCTGCACGGTATTCTCGCCGATCGTATTTTCGCCGGGAGCTTCTTCGGTGGCTGTACCGGCACCCTGTGTTTTTTCGTCTGACATTGACTGCTCCTCAAACCTCTAAAGCTTTTTCCTTGCTCACGACAGCCGGCGGGACGCCGGCGCTACTCGAACTCTGCCTTCGCCATGGGATGCGGCGCTGTCGGGCCTTCTCCCATGTCTGCCTCGTCCATGGTTTTTCCTTTTAGTGCGGTCGAGACGGCGCTGTCCATCATCAGCTCAGCCAGGCGCGTTGTGCCCTGGTTGAGCGCGTCGATGGATTTGCGAATTGCCTGGTAATCGTCTTCGGCTCTTACCGCGATCAGCGCCTTCTCCATCTTCGCAATCTTTTTCTTCTCATCCGTAGTGAGGTGACCCCAGGCAGGGCTCTTCTTGCCTTTTTCGAGAGCCGCCAAAATAGTATCGGCCTCGTTGCGTGCTTCAATGACCTGGCGTTGCCGGAAATCCTCTTCAGCACTGTCGAAAGAGTCGAGGATCATGCTCTCGACTTGCTCGTCGGTCAGTCCGTAGCTGGGCTGGACCTGAATTTCCGCTTCTTTACCGCTACGCTGCTCGCGGGCCGACACGTGCAGGATGCCGTTGGCGTCGATCAGAAATTTAACTTCGATGCGCGCCATCCCAGCGGCCATCGGCGGGATACCTTTGAGATCGAAACGCGCCAGCGAGCGGCAGTCTTTCGCGAGTTCGCGCTCGCCTTGCAGCACATGAATGGCAACGTTGGCCTGGCCGTCGACTTGCGTAGTGTAGAACTGCGTGGCCGAAGCGGGGATGGTTGAATTGCGCAGAATGATTTTGTCGGTGACTCCGCCTGCAACCTCAATGCCGAGCGAAAGCGGCGTGACATCGAGCAGCAGCACGTTTTCGGTGGCTTCGGAGCCGCCACCGAGAATATTGGCTTGCACCGCCGCCCCTAGAGCGACCACTTCATCGGGATTCAAGCCTATGTGCGGCTCGCGGTGGAAGAGATCTTTGACCAAAGTCCGAACTTTCGGGATGCGCGTCGATCCGCCGACCAGAACGACTTCGTCAATTTGCTCAGGCTTGAGGCCAGCATCTTTCAGAGCCTGCTTGCAGGGGCCGATGGTGCGATCGATGACGGGCTGAATCAGTTGCTCGAACTGTTGGCGCGTGATCTCACGCAGGTAACGCTTGCCGCCGGGAAGTTCAACATCGAGTTTCGTCGACGACTGCGAAGAAAGCGCAATCTTGGCTTCGATCACAGCATTGCGAATGGCCTGCACGGCTTCAGCACTACGCCGCAGGTCGAGACCGAGGTCGCCGAGCGTGTCGTCGAGCGCGATGGTGATCAGCAGATTGTCGATGTCGTCGCCGCCGAGATGAGTGTCGCCGTTAGTCGAGATGACTTCGAAGATGCCGTCGTGCAGCTTGAGAATGGAAATGTCGAAGGTGCCGCCGCCCAGATCGTAGACGGCTACGATTCCGTTTTGCTTTTTGTCGAGACCGTAGGCGAGCGATGCCGCAGTGGGTTCGTTCACCAGGCGCAGAACTTCGAGACCTGCGATGCGGCCTGCATCTTTTGTGGCCTGGCGCTGCGCGTCGTTGAAATATGCGGGCACAGTGATGACCGCTTTCGCGACCGGTGCTCCGAAGAAGCGTTCGGCGTTGCGCTTGAGCTGGCGCAGAATGAGCGCCGAGATTTCTGGCGGAGTAAATGTCTTCTCGCTCAGCTTGATGCGAAGAACTTCGCCGGCTTGCAGGTCTTGGGCAAGCCGGAAGGGGAAGAACTTCAATTCCTCCTGAACGTCCTCAACCCCGCGTCCCATGAGGCGTTTGATCGAATAGACGGCGCGCTCCGGCGTTTCGGTGAGATATTTACGGGCGGCATTGCCGATGACGGGCTGATTGTTCTCATCCAGCGCGACCACCGACGGGACGAGATTCGAGCCATCGTTGCCGGGGATTACGACAGGGCTCTCCCCTTGCATGAAGGCCACGAGAGAATTCGTGGTGCCCAGGTCGATGCCGACAATGCGATCAGAGGACATTTGTAATTTTGTAATCGGTAATTTGGTAATTTTAAACAGCTCTCGCGTCTCGGGTTGCAAATTACAAAATTACCCGCTTACCAAATTACAAATTCTCTTACTCAATTCTCCAGCACTTCGTTTACGTCCCGAACTAAATTCCGGATGTAGTTCCTTCGGTTCAGCACGTCCACCATTTTGTCGCGCTCCTGCCTGCGCTCTTCGTCGGAGACGGGCTGGCCGTTGTGTTCGCGCTGGATCATTCCGTCCCAAACCGTCCAGCGGCCCTTCAACTCATGCAGAAGCGCTTCCTGCTTTTCTTCCAATTCGTGCTTTTGGTTGCCGATTTCTTCGATCAGGGCGAGATTATCTTCGCCCATCTTTTTCTGCGTGCGGAGTTCATCGAGCTGCATATTCAGGTCGAAAACCTCTGCCAGCAGCTCTGGCGGCACGATCTGCTTCTTTATTTCTCCGGTCGATCGCGCCTTCTCCGTCGCAGTCTTCGACTGCTCTTCGAGTTCCACGCCCTCGAGTTTCAAAAGATATTCGGTGCGCTTGATCGGATCTTTCAAAGTGCGATGCGCGTCGTTGAGCAGGGAACTCTGTTGCAGGCTCCACTCTTGCTCCTGGCTGCCGGCCTGGGCGTTGAGGTCGGGATGCAGCTTGCGGCTCAGTTCGTAGAAGTCCTTGTCCAGAGCGGCAACATCGAGATCCAGCTTGCGCAGCAGGCCGAAAAACGTGAAGTAGTCCACTGGCGCGGGCGGTTGCACCTTGCCGCAGGCTTCGCAAAAATGGACGGCCCTCATGGTTCCGCAGGACCAGCAGGATTGCGTCTCCTCAGGTGCGGGCTTCGCGGTGATGTTAGTTAACCCCGGGTTGCTCATACTCGTCCATTTCTAATTCAGCACGATGCAGCAACTGTGCAAGCCCAGGGCGCCTCTGTGCTGGGCGAGGGCGGTGACGCCATAGGCATTCGCGGGCGAGGGCGCCCGCTCCACACAATCCGCTCGATCAAGCGGAGAACGAAGTGCCGCAGCCGCAACTCTTCGTAGCCTGAGGATTCACGAAGACGAATCCCTGCTGCATCAGCGTTTCCTGGTAGTCGAGGGTCATGCCGTGCAGGTAGATGAACGACTTGGGATCGACGAAAACGCGCACATCGCCATATTGGAAGATGCGGTCGCGTTCGCGCGGCTGCGTGTCGAAGCGGATGTTGTAGCTCAGACCGGAACAGCCGCCACCTTGCACGCCCAGGCGCAATCCGCCCTGCTCCGGCGAAATGCCTTCCTTGGCCATCGCGGTGCGCACCTTAGCCAGAGCTTTTTCAGTCACGAGGATGCCCTTGGCTGGCGCGGCTTGCGACGGTTGTGCGGATTGTTCGGTTGCCGTTGTCATTATCGTTGTCGTTCAAATTCCTGACGCAGCGCCTCAGCGGCTAAAGCCGTTCCGGGTGCGTCGCGCTTACGGCGCCACTCAAGCCGCGCCCCTTCAAAACTCAGTCGCATCCAGGCGCGCACGAAAGCTTATTGCGCTACCGTGGAGGCAACCGGCTTCGCGCTCTCCTGTTTTTTCTTCCAGTCGCCGATCGCGGCGCGGATGGCGTCCTCGGCCAATACGGAACAATGGATCTTTACCGGAGGAAGAGACAACTCCTTCACGATGTCCATGTTCTTGATGGCGAGGGCTTCATCAACCGTTTTGCCTTTCACCCACTCTGTGGCCAATGAGGAGGAGGCGATCGCGGAGCCGCAGCCGAACGTCTTGAACTTGGCTTCTTCAATGACGTTGGTGTCGCGGTTGACCTTGATCTGCAGCTTCATGACGTCGCCGCACTCGGGCGCGCCGACCAAGCCGGTGCCCACGTCGGTGCTGCTCTTGTCCATCGAACCGACGTTGCGCGGATTGTTGTAGTGATCGATTACTTTATCGCTGTATGACATTTTTTTCTCCAGGTTTCCAAATTCAAAGTTTCAAGGTTGCGAAGGTTTCAATGTTTCAAAGACTCTCAGCTCCAAAGTCCCATGCGCAACCTTGAAACTCTGAAACCTTGAAACCTTGAAACCTTGAAACCTCGCTTCTAGTGCGCTTCTCCTGCCCACTTCACGTCCTTCAAATTGATGCCTTCCTTCGCCATTTCGTAGAGCGGAGAAAGTTCGCGCAGGCGCTCGACGGTTTCGATGACGCGATCAGCCACGTAATCGACTTCGGCGGCGGTGTTGAAGCGGCCGATGCCGAAACGGATCGAACTGTGCGCCAGGTCGTCGCCGGTGCCGAGAGCCTTCAATACATAAGATGGCTCAAGCGTCGCGGAGGTGCATGCCGAGCCGCTCGAAACTGCGATGTCGTTGATGCCCATCAGCAGCGATTCGCCTTCCACATAGGCAAAGCTGATGTTCAGGTTGCCGGGCAAGCGATGCTCCATGGAGCCGTTGATGTAGGTCTCATCGAGACGGCTCATGATGCGGTCGCGCAGCCGATCGCGCAGCGCGCCCAAGTGGACTGCCTCGCGAGACATCTCTTCCGACGCGATGGCGCAGGCTTTGCCTAAACCAACGATGCCGGGGACGTTGAGTGTGCCCGAGCGCATGCCGCGTTCGTGGCCGCCGCCGTCGATGATGGCGGAGATTTGTACCCGGGGATTCTTGCGGCGAACGTACAAAGCGCCGACGCCTTTGGGTCCGTACATCTTATGTGCGGAGATCGACATCACGTCGATATTCTGCTTGTTGACATCGATCGGAATCTTGCCAATCGCCTGCGTGGCGTCGGTGTGGAAGATGATGCCGCGCTCGCGACAGAGTTTGCCAATCTCGGCGATGGGCTGCACGACGCCGATCTCGTTGTTAGCGGCCATAATGCTTACGAGGATGGTCTTGTCATCCATGGCGCGCTTCAGCTCTTCGAGATCGATCAGGCCATCTTTTTGCACCGGCAGGTAGGTGACGCGATAGCCGTATTTCTCGAGGCGCTTGCAGGTGTCGAGCACGGCCTTGTGCTCGGTGACCGCGGTGATGATGTGATTGCCTTTCTCACGGTACATCTCGGCTACGCCTTTGATGGCGAGGTTATCGCTCTCGGTCGCGCCGGAGGTAAAGATGATTTCTTTGGTGGTGGCGCCGATCAGCTTGGCGATGCGCTCACGAGCTGTCTCCACGCCTTCTTCGCCGGCCCAGCCGAACGAGTGATTGCGGCTGGCCGCGTTGCCGAACTTTTCCATGAAATAGGGCAGCATCTCCTCCAGCACCCGCGGATCCATGGGCGTGGTGGCGTGGTTGTCCATATAGATGGGCAGCTTCACTCCCAGAGGAGCGGTGTGCTGTGTGACTGGAAGCTGCTGGGGGATCTTTACATCCGTGCTCATAATTGCTTCTCCTACCTTAGTTTGCTAAATGCCTGAGCTTCTTCTTCACTTCTCGTTAAACGATAGTTACCAGTTCTGCCGGCTTGACCGCGGCACCTGCGGCTACTTCTGGCTCTTCCCGCATATGAGAGATCTTGATGCGTTTCAGCACGGCCTCGATGCTCTCATTCACTTTGCGCAACGGCTCGCGGATGTTGCAGCGGTCGCTCTGGCCGCACTCCCCACGAACGGTGACACAGGATGTGATGAACAATGGGCCGTCGATGGCCTGAATTACTTCGAAGGCCGAAATCGTGTGCGCGGCGCGGGCCAGCCTATAACCGCCGTTGGTGCCGTGCTGTGAATGCAGCAGACCAGCCTTGACTAGCCGCTGCAGAATCTTGGCCAGCGCCTCGGGCGGTATGCCGAACGAATCCGCAACGTCTTTTGCGCTCGCGCTGCGAGTTCCCTCGTGCGCGTGGTCGGCCAAGTGCTTCATGGCCATTAGTGCGTAGTCCGCTTTCTTGGTTAACTTGAGCATCGTCGGCGCCTAAAAAACCCAAGAAACCGATCGTCAGACGCAAATCGGAATTCCGACCTTTTCTGTCGTAATTCATTCTACGTCCATGGCCCAGGATTTTGCAAGCTCCTGCAGCCAACCGTTGGAGGTGCCATCGAATGGTAACTATCAGTGATTTAATAGGTTAGGCCTTGCCGACGATTTTGGTCGGAAATCCCGGTAGAGCGTCGAAAGCCGCCCAACCGATTAGGATAAGACCCAGAAAAGAAATTCACCGCGACTTAATGCCGAGGGACTTGACAACTGCCAAAGCAGGTCTAAAATACCGGGAAATTCCCGCGAATCCGTCCCTCCGCGCATCCGATGAGGGCGGGGCCTCCGGATTTATGACCTCAAAGCCGTTCTCGCCTCTTCCAAACTCCGGCAAGCAACCTTGCAAACACCCGCGCGTGCAAATCGTCAGCCGCGATGAAGATGCCGAGTTCGTCGAGTGCCTCGAATGCCGCGAAGTCTTCGAGTCGAGCGAGCTCAAAGACATGAGCATCGAGGAAAAGACTGAAGGCGAAGCCCAGGAATCGTAGACCACTCCATAAGCCACAGTCTCAAGAACTAGATTCGTGAAGGCGCGAAAGCGCAGCCCGTGATCACCTTAGTAACCCGCGCGCGGCATTTCGCCTTGTTCCTGACAAACCGGCTCTGCTAGTGTCCGAGCCGGGGGCGTGCATTTCCGCACGTTGCAAACTCATGCCTGCCGTAGCGCTGGTAGTCGACGACTCCATGCTGATCCGGTATACCGTCTGCCGCTTTCTGGAAGAACGCGGCTTTGCGGTGGAGTCTGCTACCAACGGCCTGGAGGCATTGCAGATTCTCGAGCGCGTGCGTCCGGACCTGATCGTTACCGACATGCAAATGCCAAAGATGTCGGGCACCGAACTGATCACGGCCGTGAAGAAGAACCCCGAAACTGCCAAAATCCCCATCATTATTGTTGCGGGCCGCGCCAGCGGCTTCGATGAAAAGGAAAAACGCGCCAACTTTGCCATCTACAAAGACATCGACATCCAAGCCCAGCTGGAAAAGGCCCTCGATGCCGTGATGGGGAAAAGCAATGGGCAGGGGGCCGGCAAGTAGACGGCAGTTGGCAAATTAGCGATTTAGCTTGAGGCTTCAAAGCTCGAACTAGCGCAACAGCAGACCCGCCTCTGCGGAAAAATCCATCGCAGCAAAATCCTCTGCCAGAAATTTGGGATAAGCGGCAGCCGCAATCATGGCCGCATTGTCGGTCGAGAGCGGCCGCGAGGGAAAATACACGGGTAGGCCGTCCTGAGCGCCGTCCCGCTCGAACGTACTGCGCAATTCGTTATTCGCCGCCACTCCGCCCGTGACGAAGAGCGTCGCCACCTCGTAGGCGCGGGCCGCGGCCAGAGTTTTGCTCACCAGATCTTCCACCATCGTACGTTGAAACGAAGCGACCAGGTCGAGAGTCTGCCGATCGCAATTCGCAAGGTAGTCTTCGAGCTTCGGCTTGGAAATTTGTGCCAGAGCTTGGCGGCGGATCCCGATCGAACGATGCATGTCGTGAATCTCGACGTAACGCAGCACGGCAGTCTTGATGCCGCTGTAGGAGAAGTCAAAACGCATGCGATCGTTCCCCGTTGTGGTTACTTCCTTTTGCCCCTTCCGGTCGCGGCGATCGCGGTGCTTGATCTGCGCGGGCAGGAACTTCACGGCTGTCGCATCGCCATGCGCCGCGAGCCGGTCGATGATCGGGCCTCCGGGATAACCGAGACCGAGCAACTTTGCGACCTTGTCGAAAGCCTCGCCGGCAGCGTCGTCACGAGTGTGGCCAATATTGTCGTAAGTCCACCCTTGATTGTGCTGCGCGGCCAGATAGAGATGTGTGTGCCCTCCCGAGACAACCAGAGCGAGCACGGGAAACTGCAGCTCGTGATTGCCCTTCTGCCGCTCTTCCAGCAGAACCGCATGGATGTGACCTTCGAGATGGTTGACGGCAATCAGCGGCTTGTCGAGGGCGAAGGCCAGAGCCTTGGCGTAGCTGATGCCCACAAGCAGCGCTCCGGCAAGGCCGGGTCCCTGGGTGACCGCGATCGCATCGACCGAGTTGAAAGTCTGGTTGGCCTCAGCCAGCGCTTGACGGACGACAGGCACGATCGCCCGCAGATGCTGGCGCGACGCCAGCTCAGGAACCACGCCGCCGTAGGGCTGATGCGTGGCAATCTGTGACGCCACAATGTTCGAGATCAACTGTTCGCCCGACCGCACCACAGCCGCGGCGGTTTCGTCGCAGGAACTTTCAATGCCGAGGATGTAGGCGTCTGGCATAATCAATTCGCGTTCCGAGATCTGTTCTAGCTTAATGCAAAATATGTCGCGCCGGTTTAATCGACCAAAATCGACGTTCCGATGTTGAAAGAGTTTGCCATCACGATTATCCAGACGCTGCGCCAGCAGGGCTTTCAAGCCTACCTGGTGGGTGGATGCGTGCGTGATCTCTTGCTGAAGCGCGAGCCGGGGGACTACGACGTAGCGACCAGCGCCACACCTGCGCAAGTGATGGAGATCTTTCCTGAAACTTACGCTGTGGGAGCGCAGTTCGGAGTGGTGCTGGTTCCGGCGCCCGAGGATCAGCGCACCGTCGCAGACGAAAGTGTGCTTCCGAAGGCCCAAGCCATAGAGGTGGCGACCTTCCGCAGCGATCACGACTACTCCGACGGACGGCGTCCCGATGAAGTGCGTTTCACCCAGGATCCACGCGAGGATGTTGCGCGCCGCGATTTCACGATCAACGGCATGATGCTCGATCCGTTGAGCGGCGACCTGCTCGACTTCGTGGGCGGGCGCGGAGATCTTGAAGCCGGGATTGTTCGCACCATCGGCGATCCAGAGCTACGTTTTGGAGAAGACAAATTGCGCATGCTGCGCGCGGTGCGTTTCGCCGCGCGATTCAAGTATGTGATCGAAGCGCAGACGCTGGCCCCAATCCAACGCCTGGCGCACGAAATTCAGGTGGTGTCGCGCGAGCGGATTCGCGACGAGCTTACTAAGATGCTGACCGAGGTGCACGGTCGGCGAGCATTTCTCTTGCTGGATGAGAGTGGACTGCTGAAAGAAGTGTTGCCGGAGATTTCAGCCATGAAAGGCGTCCAGCAGCCGCCTGAGTTTCACCCCGAGGGTGACGTGTTTGTGCACACTCTACTGCTGCTGGAAAATTTGCCGCGTCCTTGCCCGCCGACGCTGGCATGGGGCGCGCTGCTGCACGATGTGGGAAAGCCGGCAACGTTTCGCGTGGCTCCCGACCGGATCCGCTTCGATGATCATGTGGATGTGGGCGTCAAGATTGCCGAGGAAATCTGCGGGCGCTTGCGCTTCTCGAATCACGACACAGCCCAGGTGCTTGCGCTGGTCGACAATCACATGCGCTTCGGCCATGCCACGCGCATGAAAGAATCGACGCTGAAGAAATTCCTCCGCCTGCCCGGCTTCGACCAGCATCTTGCATTGCACCGCGCCGATAGCCTGGCCAGCCACGGCAATCTGAGCACGTATGAATTTATCCGAACGAAACTCGCCGAGATTCCGCCGGAAAAGATTCGTCCGGTCGGGTTGGTCACCGGCGACGACTTGATTGCTGCGGGCTATCCGCCCGGGCCCAGGTTCCGCGAGATCCTTGAAGCTGTGGAGGATGCCCAACTTGAGGGGCGTTTGGTCTCGCGCGACACGGCGCTTGAGTTTGTAAAAAACGCATTTCCCGCTAGTACCAACCGGCCAGGATGAAGGCCACCTTCCACCGGGTGAGACTGTGACATCTGACCTTGCGCCTCACCCAAAATGAGTCCATGATCGCAAAGCCGGGCGAACCGGGAATTTGAAAAGTTCGTGCCCGCAAGTCTTCCGTTGTGAAGATTTTGCCCGCAAGTGATTGATGCCCTAGGATTACTTCTCAATTTCCCGCTACGCCGATGATTCCAATAGATCGAGGGGGGAGGGGGGTACCAGGGGATAAACGAATTTCGACGATCCGGTTTCGTTGCGCAGAAAAAATATTTTTCGCCGAAATCCACAGCCGCAATTAGCGGCGGGACAGCGCAGCCCCCATGCACGCGGAATCAGAGTGCTAGAATCGGAATCCACAATCTCTATTTGTCGCGAGGAACTTCATTTGGAGCAGGCAGGCGTTGGACTAGAAAAAATTGTAGCGGGCTCACTGCGGCGCGTGCCGCAAGGCGAAGCTCCTCTGTTGGCCTGGCCCCTGGTTTGCGGATCGGTCGTCGCCGAGCGAACCCGAGCTCTGGAGTTCGCAAACGCTGTGTTGCGCGTCGAAGTTCCGGACGCCGGATGGAAACGCGAGATGCAGGCCCTCGCGCCACGCTATCTCGCCGTGCTGAATCGTTACGCCGGGCAAAAAGTGGAGAGGATCGACTTTGTGATCGGGCAAGGCTGAGTGGATCCGTTTTTTCAGAGAGCATTCTCCAGCAATAATTAATAGTGAGTCGCGAAAAATGAAAGTCACAGAAAAGGATGTTGCCTACGTTGCCGACTTGGCCAACCTGGAGCTTTCCGCGCCGGAGCGCGCGGGCATGGTGCGGGATCTGAACTCGATTCTCGATTACATTGAGCGGCTCAACCAACTGGATACCTCGAACGTCGAACCGATGGCGCAGGTATCGGACCGCTACGGCGTTGACGAGTCCAAGCAGGGCAGCGAGAGGTTTGCTTACGCCAGCCGCGAAGATGTCGTCGAGGGACTGCGGAAGTCTCTGTCACAGGACGTCGCGCTGGCGAATGCTCCGGATGGGGACGGGACATTCTTCCGCGTGCCGAAGGTGATTGAGAGATAGCGATCTGTCGCTGGGGCTGCCTTCTCATCTGTTGTTATGCAACTGACCCAACTCACCATTGATGGGGCGCGCTCCGCCGTTCAAGAACGTAAGACAACTGCGCTCGCGCTCGCCGAGGCGCACTACGCGCGCATCCAGAACGAAGATGAAAAAATCGGTGCGTATCTCACTCTCTGCAAAGAGCGCGCGCTGGAGCAGGCGGACCGCATTGACCGCATGGCTGCCGAAGGCAAGCCGTTGCCGCCGCTCGGCGGCGTGCCGGTTGGGATCAAGGATGTAATGTCGATTCGCGGCGTCCGCACTACCGCGGGATCGAAGATTCTGGGTCACTACATTCCCCCCTTTGATTGCACCGCGGTGGCGCGCATGGAAGCGGCGGGCGCAATGATTCTTGGCAAGACGAACTGTGACGAGTTTGCCATGGGTTCCTCGAATGAGAATTCGGCGTTTCGTCCGGTACACAATCCGCGCGATTTGACCCGCGTCCCCGGAGGATCTTCAGGCGGTTCGGCAGCTGCGGTCGCGGCAGATATGGCGGTGGTCGCCCTGGGTTCGGACACCGGAGGCTCGATCCGGCAACCGGCTTCGTTCTGCGGCGTTGTAGGATTGATGCCGACTTACGGCCGCGTGTCGCGGTATGGGCTGATCGCATTTGCATCCTCACTCGATCACATTGGGCCGCTGGCGAAGACGGTGAAGGACGCGGCGATTGTGTTGCGCACAATTGCTGGACGCGATCCCATGGATGCGACATCGGCCGATCTGCCAGTATCAGACTACGTTGCTGAAATCGAGAGGCCCGTGCGAGGACTCAGGTTAGGCGTAGCCAAAGAATATTTCGGCGAGGGACTCGACGGTGAAGTACGCCATGCGGTCGAGTCAGCGATCGACAAACTGAAAGGGCTGGGCTGCGAGATTGTGCCGGTTTCGTTGCCACACACGCCGTATGCCATTCCTGCTTATTACTTGATCGCCACCGCGGAGGCGTCTTCGAACTTGGCGCGCTACGACGGCGTGCGCTATGGCTATCGCGCCGCAGGAGTGAAGACACTCTCGGAGATGTACCGGCGCAGCCGTGATGAGGGCTTTGGGCCTGAGGTGAAGCGGCGCATCATGCTCGGTACCTACGCGCTCAGCGCGGGCTACTACGACGCGTATTATCTGAAAGCGCAGAAGGTGCGCACCCTTCTGACGCGCGATTTTGAAGAAGCCTTCGGCAAAGTGGATGCCATCGTCACGCCGACGAGTCCGACAGCGGCATTTCGACTGGGCGAGAAGTCGAATGATCCTCTGGCCATGTATCTGGCTGACATTTATACGGTGACGGCAGATTTGGCGGGCATTCCAGGCATCTCGATTCCATGCGGCGAAACGAAGGAAAAGCTGCCGATCGGCCTACAGATTCTTGGAAAGCACTTTGATGAGGCGACGATCCTGCGCGTGGCTAGCGCTTACGAACAGGCCGCCTAGATGGGCTCGTAGTAACTTTCCCCGGCGCAGGCGCGGCAAAGCACCTTCTCTTTATCTCTATCTTTGATCCGGACTTCTCTATGGAAGTTGATGCCTTCCCCGCACGCTCCACACACTACGCGCTCGCCTTTGTATCCGGGGAACTCTTCGGGCGGTAAATCCACCTTTACCCATTGCGTAGTGAACAGGTCGTCATTCGCGATTTCGCGGTAGGCCAGCATCTGTTGCTGGTTCTTGTCGGCGATTTCAGGATGCATCTGCCGTGCGAGAGCCTTCGAAGATTCTTTGGCCGCGATGCGGATTGCCTTGCCTGCGCTGACGTCGACGAAAGTCGCCGCAACTTTTCCCCAGTCGCGAAATTTCAGCGCGCGTTTGCCGAGCCGGCAGCCAGTAACTACGGCCACGGCGTCGGTGGCGCAACGGTCGATTTCGACGAAAGTGACGAGCCGCTTGCGGTCTTCCTTGTTGCCGCGCGGATCTTCGATGCCGAGTTTCTCGAGACCCAGCATGGCTAGCCGCACACCCAGGACTTGTCCAGCGCACAGATGCCCGTGCGCTTGCTCGGCGTCACAGAGATATTCATCGAGCGATTTCATCCGCAGCTCTCAGCTTTCAGCTTTCAGCTTAACACCAACAAAACTATTTCCTGCACCAGCGCACGCCGTCTTTTGTATTTTCGATAACGATGTTGGCAGCGGTTAATTCCGCACGCAAAGCGTCGGACACCTTAAAATTACGAGACCGGCGGGCCTGCTCCATCTCCACGATTTTCTTTTCAATGTCGGCGTCTGAGAGTTGGCCGGACTGCACAGCCTCCCTCAGTTCAGGACTGATGTCTTTCTCGCGGCCTTCAGTCGGAGCCCAATCGAACACCTGCTTCATCTTAGGACCATCGTCATCTTTAAGGACCGCGAAGACCTCGTCGAACTTCTCCAGCACGGCAAGCAGTGGCGCAGCATCGTCCTTCTTCATTCCACCTGCGTCTAACGCGGAATTGGCGCTGCGCACCATTTCAAAGATCGCGGCCTGTGCCTGTGCAGTATTCAGATCGTCGTCGAGCGAGGCTCGCATTCGGTTGATGGTGTCGGTCGCGAGCGCTTGCATCTCCGGGTTGGAGCCGGGAGGAAAATTCTCCACGCTCAAACGCTGGCGGAAATTGCGCAGCCGCTTCACAGAAACCGCAGCCTGCTTCAGCCCGTCAAAAGTAAAATTCAACTGGTTTCGGTAGGGGACCGATGCGAGCAAATACCGGATCGACGACGGTTTGTGACCTTTCAGCACCAGGTCGCGCAGCGTGTAGAAGTTCCCCAGGCTCTTCGACATCTTCTCGCCTTCGACCAGCAGAAAGCGCACGTGGAACCAGAAATGGGCAAACGTCTTTCCCGTGAGCGACTCCGATTGTGCGATTTCGTTTTCGTGATGGGGAAAGACCAGGTCTTCTCCACCCGCGTGCAGGTCGAAACTCTCGCCCAGTTCCGACATCGACATGACGGAGCACTCCAGGTGCCAGCCAGGGCGTCCCGGCCCAATCGAACTATCCCAGGATGCCTCGCCCGGCTTCGGAGCCTTCCACAGCGCAAAGTCGCGCGCGCTGTCTTTGTCATATTCGTCTACATCGACACGGGCTCCGTCAAGCATTCCGCTGAAATCTTTTTTCGAAAGCTTGCCGTAGCGTGGAAACTTTGCGATGCGGAAGTAATACGATCCGTCATCGGCGCGGTAAGCGATCCCTCGCTCGACCAGTTTGGCCACGAACTCGGCCATTTCAGGGATGTGTTCGGTGGCGCGAACCAGCGTTGGCTGCTCGATGCCGATCATGGCAGCGTCTTCGAGGAACGCTTTCTCGTACTTTGCGGTGTACTGCTGAACGCTCACTCCGTCGCGCGCCGCATTGCGGATGATCTTGTCGTCGAGGTCCGTGATGTTCATCACGTAGCGCACTTTGTAGCCGGACTGGCGCAAGAATCGCTGCAGCAGGTCGACCGCAATGAAGGTGCGGAAGTTGCCAATGTGGCCGTAATCGTAGACGGTAGGGCCGCAGGCGTACATCCGAACTTCCTGGTCGCGGAGTGAATGGAATTCCTCGACTTGCGAGGACATGGTGTTGTACAGGCGAAAGGCCATAGGCGACGGTTGCGTTCAGACACGAACCCCCAATTCTAGGGGTACGCCAGAAAGAGGGTCAACTGGCTGAAATGTCCGCTGGAGTATGCGCCGGAAGGGCGTGAGCGTGCGAGCGCAATCGCTGTTGCACGAGTAGAACGTAATGCAGAGCGGAGATAATCGTAAAGGCGAATGTGGCGCGCAAGAAGACGATGCGAGTAATCGAGATCCAGCGCGCCGGCCTGATTGAAAACAACAGCACAAAGAACACGGCGGCAATCTGTGAAAAAGTGTTCGCCTTCCCGAAGATACTGGGCCGGAAATTGCGCAGCCCTGCGATAGCAAACAGCACCGCACTAGCGGCCAGAATGGAAATATCGCGACTGAACACCAGCACGGTAAACTTCCACGGAATCAGTGGACGGCCGCTCTGGTGCAGGATGGATAGCACCAGGAACATGGTGCTCAACAAAAGCTTGTCGGCGATGGGATCGAGATACTGGCCAAGCAGAGTCTGCTGGTGCAGCTTGCGCGCCAGCAACCCGTCCAGGCCATCGCTGAATCCGGCAATTATGAAAAGAACCAAAGCCCAGAAATAGCGGCTGTCGACGAGCTCAATCACAATGAACGGAACAAAGACCATCCGCAGCAGTGTGAGCTGATTAGGCGCTGTGAAAATGTGAGACAGCTTCATGCCGGGTCCTCAGTCGCACGAACTGTGGAACCCGAAGGTCGACGCTGATCTGCGCCGCCGGCTTGGGGGCCGTTTAGCAGCACGGCCGGGTCGAGTCCGGTCTTGGTCGAGAAACGCTGCGAAAGCGAAGGCAAACTTCCGTCGGGAAGGTCGAGTTCGATGCGCTCGATCCGGTGCATTGGGAAGAACACAACCGCAGGACTGAAGGATTCGCCATCTTTCACCATGACGACGAAATCTTCGAAGGAAGCCAGCTCGATCCCAGTCATGCTGAGGCCTTCCGCAGTCAGCGCCAGAATCATGCCCCAGAATTTGTCGCGCGGATTGCCCAGGGTTACGACCACCATCGATCCGGGCGAAAAAGGAGCGCGGGAGGGCCTCTGGACGGCCGAGCCTGCATCGTCTTGCCGGGACTGTTTCGCCATGGAACGATTGTCAACGCCGCAGGCGAAATTTTGCAACTGGCAATCGCGGTTCACCGCGCCTTCGACTGGAATCCCGCACCCCCGAGATTGCGGGAAGCGGCCCACGACATTAGAATAAGTGCAGCGTAGGCGCGTAGCTCAGTTGGTTAGAGCGCTACCTTGACACGGTAGAGGTCAGGAGTTCGAGTCTCCTCGTGCCTACCATATCTTTTTTCTTTCAGTCAATACCAAAACCCCGCTACGGCCATTTCTACGTGTAGCCGTTCTCATTTTTTTACATGGCTTTAGTCAATAATCCTGTCGATTGTGCGATTGTAGGCACCTCTGAGGTGGCCCGAATTGTGAATGCGCTGAGTTAGAATACATCCATTGAGCCCGAAGTCGCAGTCTTAACCCAGGAGGATGATAAGGAACGACAGAGCTAGGCGCGGGATTCGTCAGGTTCGAGGCTCCGTTTGAGCTCTGTTGGGCCACAGTCAGTGCGCTTTGATCTCGACCCTTATGCGCTCCAAGTACTTTCGGATATTCGCCCCGGCCGCAATGTTTTTCCTGCTGCTAGTGGGGGCAGGCAGTGGGCAAAATACGATGCTGATCAGTCTTGATCAGGCCATTGATCTGGCGCTGGCGCACAACCATTCCATCAAAGCCACGCGAAGCCTGATTCTTCAGAATCAGGCCCAGGAGATTACGGCGAATCTGCGCCCCAATCCGACTCTTGGGGCGGATAGTCAGTTCGTCCCATTTTTCAGTCCGCAAGATTTTTCCGGGGAAAACCTGGACGAGACTCAGCAGTTCGATATCGGGATCGGTTATCTGTTCGAACGTGGTCACAAGCGGCAACGACGCTTGCAAGCCGCTCGCGATCAAACAGCGGTTACTCGTGCCCAAGTCACCGATGCCGAGCGAACCCTGGCTTTCAACGTGGGGCAGCAGTTCGTCAGCGTTCTACTGGCGGAATCCACTCTTCATTTCGCGCTTCAAGACCTAAAGGGCTTCCAGCAGACAGTCGATATCAGCGAGGCACAACTCAAGGCGGGCTACATTGGGGAAGGCGATTATCTAAAGATCAAGCTGCAGCTTCTGCAGTTTCAGACGGACGTATCCTCTGCCCGGCTGGCGAAAGCGCAGGCTCTGGTGGGCCTGCGTGAGTTCCTGGGCTACAACGCAGTGCCGGCCGATTATGACGTGATAGGCGATCTGACGTATCAGCCGCTCAAAGTGAATCTGGAGGACTTGCAGATGAAGGCGCTGCGTGAACGCCCCGACTTCCGTGCCGCGGAATTGGGGATAACCGCGGCACAAAGCCAAATTCTCCTTGCCAAAGCGAACGCCAAGGTCGACGTAAATGGCACCTACGCCTTTACCCATGTTTCCGGCGAGAACACTGCTTCGATCTTTGTGAATTTTGAGTTGCCGATCTTCAACCGCAATCAAGGAGAGATCGCGCGTACCGGTTACGCGCTCACGCAATCACAGGAGCAGCAGCAAGCGGCCAGTGATACGGTTCTCTCCGATGTTGCGAATGCCTATGAGGCCGTGAGGAGCAATGACGAGGTGGTGCAACTCTATACCTCCGGTTACCTCAAGCAGGCGCAGGATTCACGTGACATCAGCGAATATGCGTATAAACGCGGCGCCGCCAGCCTGTTGGATTTTCTCGACGCGGAACGCAGTTACCGTTCGGTTCAATTGGCTTATCGCCAGACGCTGGCTTCTTATATGACCGCTCTGGAACAACTGAAGGAAGCGGTGGGAACGAGAAACCTGCCATGAGTATCCTTGAGAATCGTGGGCGGCGATTGACTCCTGCACTGGCCGCCCTATCGGCGATCATGATGGTGCTTGCGGGCTGCCAGGGGTCGGGATCAAATGCCTCCGCTAACTCTGGCGGTGCGAACAACTCCAGCAATCCCGAGCTGTTTACCGTTCCGCAAGACCAGATGTCGCATGTGCAGGTGCTGACAGTGCAGCCTACGACACTGACTCGATCGCTCCGGCTGACGGGAGCCGTCGCTTACAACAGTTTTCGCACAACCCCGGTTATCACGCAGGTGAGCGGACCGGTCAGCAGAGTCGTGGTGGTTCCAGGACAGAAAGTAATTCAGGGCGAGCCGATGTTGTACGTGGCGAGCCCCGATTACTCGCAGCTCCGCACCAACTATTTGAAGGCAAAGGATGCCTATGCTCTGGCGCAGAAGGCCAACGCTCGAGCCCAGGACTTGTATCAGCATCATGCGATCGCCGAGCAGAATGTGGAGCAGGCGCAGTCCGCCGAAGTGCAGGCGAGCGGCGACCTGGTAGCGGCTCAAGCCGCATTAAAAGTCATGGGAGTCACTGATCCTGACGCGCTCGTGAAAGCCCCGCCTTCTTTTGAAGTTCCGGTAAAGGCGCCAATTGGCGGCCTTGTGGTAGAGCAGGATGTTTCTGCCGGACAACTTATCCAACCCGGCACGACCCAATGTTTCATGATTTCCGACATTAGCACTGTCTGGGTGCTGGTCAATGTCTATCAGAAGGATTTGCCTTACGTGCGCGTCGGAGATCAAGTGACAATCCAGACGGAGACTTATCCCGAAGCCTTCCATGGGCGCATTGCGTATGTTGCAGCTTCGCTGGATCCGAACACGCGCACGCTGCAGGCACGCATCGAGACCAACAATCCCGGTGACAAACTGAAGAAAGACATGTACGTGGTTGCTACTGTAAACGCGGGTACGATCCAAAATGCCATTGCGCTCCCGGATGCGGCTGTCCTGCGCGATACCGAAAACCAACCTTTTGTTTACGCCGCGGCATCGGCGAACCAGTTTGGCAGACGCTCGGTTATGCTCGGAGAAAGCCTGAACGGAAAGACGGAAATAACCAACGGTCTGAAACCGGGTGACCGGGTCGTCGGGAATGGCAGCTTGTTCCTGCAGTTTGCGAATTCACTGCAGCGCTAGCGGGATCGGGCGGGCTTTGAGAAAGCGTTTCCTAAACTTTGGCAAGGATAGTGGCCACACATCTGAATGATCCACCGAATCGTCCAAGCGGCACTCCGTCAAAGATTCCTGGTGCTGATGCTGACCGCTTTCATCACGGTCGGGGGGATCCTGTCTTTTCAACGGATGCCGGTGGACGCCTATCCCGACCTTTCTCCTCCTCAAGTCGAGATCATTACACAGTGGCCAGACCACGCCGCCGAAGAAGTTGAACGGTTGGTCACCCTTCCCCTTGAACTTGAGATGAACGGCGTCCCGCACATGGTCGTAATGCGCTCTATCTCGCTGTATGGGCTGTCTGATCTCATCCTGACTTTCGAGGAGAACACCAATGATTACTTTGCGCGACAAATCGTCTTTGAACGGCTCGCTCAAGCCACACTGCCGACGGGCGTAACTCCGAGTCTCGCGCCTCTGTTCAGTCCGAGTGGCCTCGTGTATCGCTACGTTCTGGAAAGTCCCGACCGCAGCCCTCAGGAACTGAAGACGATTGAAGACTGGGTGATTGAGAGAGCTTATCGTTCAGTCCACGGCGTAGCTGACGACTCAGGCTTCGGCGGAACGGTGATGCAATATCAGGTCCTGCTCGACCCGGCGCGCATCTATGGGTATCACCTGACCATCCCACAGGTCACCGCTGCTCTAGCGGCCAACAACTCGAATGCTGGCGGCGGCTTTTATTCTCAGGGCGGACAGTTCTACTACGTTCGCGGAATAGGGCTGGTAAAGAACACGGACGACATCGGCAACATCGTAGTCGGCGCCAACAAAGGCGTGCCCATACGGGTGCGTGATGTCGGAGATGTAACCATCGGACACGCGCCGCGCTTGGGCGAATTCGGCTTCCAGAAGAATGATGATGCCGTTGAGGGCGTCATTCTAATGCTGCGCGGGGAACAGACCCAGAACGTCCTCAAGGGAGTTGAAGCAAAGACGGAGGAACTAAATCGCCAGATCCTGCCGCCTGACGTCAAGATTCATCCTTATTACGACCGCAGCGAATTAGTGGACCTGACCACCGACACGGTTGAGGCGAACCTGCTTCGCGGCATGGTGCTGGTTCTGGTGGTGCTGATTTTCTTTCTAGTCAGCTTTCGCGCCGCGGTCATTGTTGCCCTGACGATTCCGCTTTCGCTTCTGTTTGCATTCATCGTGCTCCACGCGCACGACGTTGCTGCGAACTTGCTTTCCATCGGAGCTATTGATTTCGGAATTGTCATCGACGGCACCGTGGTCATGATTGAAAACATCTACCGCGAACTAGCCCTGCGGGAGGGGCAAGCGTACAACCTGAACGAAGTCATTCTTGCCGCGGCGAAAGATGTAGATCGGCCGATCTTCTACTCGGTGGCTGTCATTCTCGCCGGCTATCTGCCGATTTATGCGTTGAGCGGACCCTCGGGAAAGCTATTTCACCCCATGGCTGAGACCATGTCGTTTGCTCTAGTCGGCGCTCTGATTCTGACCCTCACGCTGATTCCTGTTCTCGCCTCCTACTGGTTCAAAAAAGGAGTGCGCGAGAAACCGAATCGCGCATTCGAATGGATGAAGCGGAAATATGCAGTCCAGCTAGATTGGTCACTCGACCGGCCCAAGACCACCATGTTGATTGCGACCCTGATCTTCGGGGCGGCCTTGCTGCTCGTACCCTTCATCGGCGGCGAGTTTATGCCCCATCTCGATGAAGGCGCACTCTGGGTGCGAGCTACGATGCCGTATACCATTTCTTTTGAGGAGGCCAGCAGTATCGCTCCTCAGATCCGCGACATTCTTATGTCTTATCCGCAGGTCACTGTGGTGGGTTCAGAGTTAGGGCGTCCAGACGATGGCACTGATCCCACGGGCTTTTTCAATTGTGAGTTCTACGTTGGTCTGAAGCCATACAAGGACAAAGCGTGGGCCGGTGACATCAGCAAAAAACAACAACTCGTCGAATCGATCAATAAGAAACTCACCGCATACCCCGGGATCATTTTCAACTATACCCAGCCCGCGGAAGATGCTGTGGACGAGGCACTGACCGGTCTCAAAAGCTCTTTGGCGGTCAAAGTGTATGGTGACGACCTGAATGTACTTCAAGACAAAGCAATACAGATCAAGAACACACTCGCGAGGGTGCCCGGTTTCGCCGATCTCACGGTTGTGCGCGAACTTGGCCAGCCCAGCCTGCTGGTCGATGTCGATAGGGACAAGATCGCGCGGTATGGGATCAACGTTGCGGATGTGGAAGCCGTGATTTCGGCCGCAGTCGGCGGGCAGGCTGTCACTCAAGTCATTCAGGGAGAGAAGCTGTTCGATCTGGTTGTCCGCATGCAACCCCAATTCCGCAGCAGCGCACATGAAATTGGAAATTTGTTGGTAGGCACGCCCGATGGACAGCAGATTCCGCTCAGTCAACTCGCCAAGATTACTCAGGGAAACGGCGCGTCCTTTATTTATCGCGAAAACAATTCCCGCTACATCGGTGTACAGTACAGCATCGAGGGGCGTGATTTGGAGCGGGCGGTACGAGACGCGCAGGCAGCAGTCAAGAAGGCCGTGAAACTGCCGCTGGGTTACCGGATGGAATGGGGCGGTGAATACAGCCAGTTTCTCGAGGCCAAGTCGCAGATGTATTTCATTGGTCCACTGGCCGTAGTGCTAATTTTCATGATCTTGTTTGCGCTTTACGGAAATTTCAAGTTCCCCGTGACCATTGCCCTGGGTGTAATCATGACTGAGCCTGTGGGCGCACTGGTTGCACTGAAACTCACACACACCCCCTTCAGCGTTTCGTCAGTCCTGGGCCTTTTGGCATTGCTCGGGGTTTCCGTTGAAACTGCCGTCATTCTCGTCTCCTACATTAACAAGTTGCGCCGGGAAGGGATGGGGATCCGCCCGGCCACCAGGGAAGCTTCGCTCTTGCGACTCCGTCCGATCATGATGACAGCCCTAGTTGCATGCCTTGGGTTGCTGCCCGCGGCGCTTTCCACCGGCATCGGATCGGATACTCAACGACCCTTCGCTATTGTCATCGTGGCCGGTCTCATCTCCCGCCTTTTCATCGGATTCTTCGTCAATCCCGTGTTGTACGAGATGGTTGCCCGTGAGGGCGATGTTCTCCAGGTCTGACGAAAGCTACCGTAAAGCCGGAGGACTCATCGAATGTGTCGAGCTAGCCACTCACAATCGCAAAACCTGATGGCATCCAAATCGACGACTTGGGATCAAATATCAAAGGCATGGGCGCGCGTGCTGCTTGCCTCCGTAACCCTGTTCTTGCGCTTCAGAGAATCTATGGGCAAGTATTCCTATAAGGGCAGGAAAAAGGCCGTCGAGAGATTCGCGAACTGGCACGGACTTGGGATTCTGCTTGTAATCAGTGTCATTCCGGGAGGGCTGCTATTGCTGTGAGTGTTTGGATATCTGCATTTCGACGTGAACTAGTTTTCGATTTCTCATTTTGTATGCTGCCGAAGGATCGCCTCGTCGGCTGACTACACTCCAAGACTTCAAACGGAAGCAGCGAGAAGACATCGTGATCAGATCTTTATTTCTGCCCCTTCGCAACTTGCCAGTTAGCCGGGCTTTCGGGATTGTGCCCTGATAACGCTAGTGCTTTTTCGGACGTGACGCCTGGATGAGTGCTCAAGGCTGAAAGAAGGTGTGAGGCGTCGCGTTCGAAAAAGCCGTCAGAAGGAAGCCGCTGGTGGGGCGGACGCGGGCCTTATGCAAATTGAATGGAGCGAGGAAGAGGTGTTGAAGTTGGGGGGAGTCGGCACGGAGGCGGAGGTGGAGGTTGTGGAGAGCGTGGGAAGGAGAATCGATGGTGGAAAACGGTGGGATACAGGGCGCGAAGTAGGGATCAGGTCGGGAGCAGGGCGGACGGGGGCGGAGCACGGTGAGCCGTGCAGAGTTTTCGAGTTGTGGGCGAGCCGTTTCATGCCGCAGTTGTGACCGACCGAGGTGGAGAACGGAGTTGGATTTGAGCAGC
This sequence comes from Candidatus Sulfotelmatobacter sp., assembly GCA_049280095.1. GTDB lineage: Bacteria > Acidobacteriota > Terriglobia > Terriglobales > Acidobacteriaceae > Sulfotelmatobacter. The sequence goes on from JBAPPL010000007.1 coordinate 228,826, forward strand.
GGTAAGTCGTTCGACGACCTCCATGGGTCCACCACACTTGGGGCAGCGCCAAAGAGGGTCCGATTCCTGAGTGGCGGTTTCCGGTTCGATCTGCATGGGGACCTTACCCAGGGCAGCGAAGCACAGCGGCAGTAGGGTGGAGCGTCGGCGGTTGGCAAGGAGACCGAAGTGGCGGATACGAACGAAGCCCTTGGGAAGCAGATGCAACAGGAAGCGGCGCAGGAACTCATCGAGCGCTAAGGTCATCAGCTTCTGCTCATTATTGTGAGCGGAGTCTCGCCAACGAAAGGTGACTTGCCCGTCGGCCAACGAGACCAGTCGATGGTTGGAAATGGCGATACGGTGGGTGTAGCGGCCGAGATACTGGAGCACATACTCGGGGCCGCCGAAGGGTGGCTTGGAGTAGACCACCCAGTTTTTGCGAAACAGCGGGCGCAGCCAGGCGGCGAAGAATTTGGGTTGCGCAAGTCGCGCCAGATCCCCGGAAAGATGCAGCTGGCCTCGCTGAAAGGCCAACCTGAGAGCATCGACGAACTTGCCGCGAAACACCTCCCGGAGCACGGGAATGGGGAGAAAGAAGCGCGGGTGAGATCGAATCCAGCGGGTGTGATCGAGCGAGAGCCCGCCGGCAGGAACAACGCAGTGGACATGAGGATGAATCTGGAGCTTCTGGTTCCAGGTGTGGAGCACACTGAAAAAGCCGATCTCAGCTCCGAGATGTGTGGGGTTGCGAGCGACTTCGAGAAGAGTTTCTGCGCTAGCACGAAGCAGCAAACCATAGATCACTTTTTTGTTTTGCAGGGCCAGCGCAGCCAGTTGCGGCGGTAGCGTAAACACGACATGGACGTAGGGCGAGGGGAGCAGTTCGCTCCGTCGTGCCTCGATCCAGCGTTCGCGAGCGCCCGTCTGACACTTTGGGCAATGGCGATTGCGGCAACTGTTATACGAGATGGTGGCACGATGTCCGCAACGGGTGCATTCATCGATGTGACCGCCGAGTGCGGCGGTGCGACAGCGCGCGATCGCGAGCAGGACCTTGATATGGGTCCAGCGGATCCAGGCTTGGTTGCGCCCGATGAAAGCAGCTCCTGCGCTGCGAACTAAATCGGCCACCTCTAAGAGTGGCCGACTCATCTATCCCTCCGGTAGTGATCTGCTTTTCAACACGAGCGCGTCCAGAGGACTGGCGGTGGCGTGCAAGTGACGTTGCGAAAGATGGAGATAGATAGCGGTCTCTTTCAGATCGTGATGGCCTAACAAAATCTGAATGGTGTGCAGGTCAGCACCAGCTTCCAGCAGGTGCGTGGCGAAGCAGTGCCGGAGCACGTGGGGATACACCTTCTTCTTAATCCCGGCACGGCGGGCAGCATGCTGGCAGGCGTGGCGCGGTGTCTTGGTATCCATGGGCTGATCGCTACTGTGCCAGCGATTCCCTGGAAACAGCCAGACACTGGATCTTTTGCGCAGCCGCCGCCAGTGCGCGCGGAGTTCGTCGAGCAGCACCGGGCTGAGCATCACGTCGCGATCTTGGCGACCTTTGCCGCCTTGGACGTGGAGAACCATGCGTTGGCTGTCCACGTCGCTGATCTTCAGACGAGTCAACTCCGCGTTCCGAACGCCAGTCGCGTAGAGAGTCATGAGCACCGTGCGATAAAAATCGGTCGGAGCGGCGTCGATGAGTTGCCCTACTTCTTCCTGGCTGAGAATGGTGGGCAGACGATGGCGTTTCTTGGGATAGGGAGTGTCGGCAATGCTCCACGGCTTCTTCAGTATCTGGATGTAGAAAAACCGCAGGGCGCACAGATGGTTGGTCACTGTTCCGGGCGACAGCTTCTGCACCGTGAAGAGTTGGGCCTGGTACTCCCGAATGTGCTGCCGACCCAAGCGGTCGGGAGAACAGTGGAAGTGCTGTGCGAATCTTTCGACGAAGCGGATGTAGCGTTGTGTGGTAGCCTGCGAGTAATGACGACGCTGGAGTTCTTCCAGCATGATTCTGCGTAGATGGGTCACAGGGACCTCCTTGTGACCCACAATTTATCCCCGAGGGCAAAACCCACCAACCTCGGCCCTACCTACGCGGCAGCGTCCGCCGCGCCAGCGGCTTCGTTCTCACGTGCAATTCGGAAGTTAACTGTCGAAATCAGGCGTTAGCACTCCCGCTGTATGGGCCGCCCGGCATTCATAGAGTCAGGCGACCTGGGCATAGCGTGAAGTGATTTTGCGACCCAAAAAGCCATCGTTTTCCTGTTTTCCCACTGGGGAGCTTGCAGTCCGGTGCTGGCCCCGCCGTGACGTACGTCACCAAGCGAAGTGTTTCTAATCACAGCCAAGATGCATTCATGGACTTGACACTACGACATCGCTTGGACACGAATCGGGGGATGGAATGAGATTCCACACAAAAGAAGCGTCGGTTTCTTTGCTTGTGACCGTTCCTATCATAGGTTTGCTATTTTTTACGGCAGTGGATCCGCCCAGCGTTCAAGCCGTTCCAAGCTATGCGCGTCAGACGGGCTTGGCATGCAGCGGTTGCCATTACACGCCTCCGGAACTCAACCCTGCCGGACGGCGGTTCAAACTGCTCGGTTACGTGGATAGGGGAGACGACACGAAGACCGTAAAGGCCGATGGAAGCAAGAAGCGCGCGCCCCTCGATCTGCTCGCGTCACTGCCGCTCTCCGTCATGCTGGAGACTTCGTTTACCTCGCTCAAGACTGCGCAGCCGCAAACCCAGAACGGCAACGTCGAGTTCCCTCAAGATATCTCCCTGTTCCTTTCGGGCGCATGGACGAGCCACGTAGGAAGCTTTCTACAGGTGACCTACGACACGCAGGACGATCACTTCACCAGCGACAACACGGATATCCGCTTCGCGAACAAAACGAAGGTGGGCGGCAAGGAACTTGTTTACGGCATCGATCTCAATAACAATCCCACCGTCGAGGACCTTTGGAACAGCACGCCGGCATGGGGCTACCCGTGGATCGCCAGCGACAACGCTCCTACTCCCAACGCCAGTCCTTTCATCAACGGTGGTTTGGCCCAGGACGTGGCTGGACTCGGCGCGTTTGGCATGTGGAATGACCATCTCTATCTGGACGCGGCCATCTATCGCTCTGAGCACGTGAACGGGTCGCAGCCGAACTCAGGCATGGGGGCGGGCTTCAATATCCGCGGCGTCGCTCCCTACTGGCGCCTGGCGTGGCAGGAGTTAACAGGAAAGACCCAGTATGAAATCGGGACTTATGGTATGCACCTGCGTTCGACTCCCAATGAAATCACCGACCCCACCGGGGCCAGCATTCCGACGGATTCGTACACAGACTGGGCATTCGACACGCAAATCGACCGCACCATCGTCAGAACTGACGTGCTTTCATTCCGTGCTACCTACATCCGGGAAAACAATGATCTGTTGAGCCTGCTGTTCCAGGGTGGTGGCCCAGGGGGTTCGACTCCGCTGGTATCGCAAGGTTCGCACCATTTGAACACGGTCATGGCCAATGCCGAATATCACATCGGCAACAAGTACACGGGCACGTTCGGCTGGTTCAATACAACCGGTACATCGGATCTCGCATTTTATCCGTCGGGGACCGCCGTGACCGGGAACTTCAATGGCGACCCGAGAAGCGCGGGGTACATTTTGAATCTCTCTTACTGGCCGTGGCAGAACCTGCAACTCGCGGCGCAATACACCGGCTATACGCGCTTCAATGGCGCAGCTACGAACTACGACGGCTTCGGCCGCGACGCGAGCGCCAACAATACGCTCTATCTGGACGCCAGGATCTTTTTCTAAAGATTATTGGCTCCGGTTTTGTTTCCCAGCAAGTGAGCCGTTGTTTGCAACGATTTCAAGGAGAAGAAAACAATGAACAGCAAGTTCGCAATGAAGACATTCGCTGTCGTCGCGCTGATCGGTGGGCTGGGCGTGGCTTCGTGGGCGGGCGACATCGAGGGCAAAGTTACCGGAATGAAAGGGCACTCGGTGGTTTACGTCGACGCCATCGCAGGTAAGACTTTTCCCGCCCCCAAAGACCATCCCGTCATGGACCAAAAGGGACTGATGTTCGTGCCGCACATCATGGCCGTGCAACAGGGCACAACGGTTGAGTTCCTGAATAGCGACAGTGTGCAGCATAACGTCTTTTGGCCATCGGTCGGGGGCGATAAGAAAGCGACCCACAATCTCGGAACCTGGCCAAAGGGCGAGAAGCGTCCCTTTACATTCGATAAGGCGGGCGTGGTGCCGCTGTTCTGCAATGTGCACCCGGACATGTCTGCATATATCATCGTCAGCCCAACTCCCTATTTTGCCGAGTCCGACGACAGCGGTAATTACAAGATTAAGGACGTGCCCGACGGCAGCTACAGCGTGACGGTGTGGCATGAAGGAGCCAAGAACCAGTCGAAACCGGTGACTGTGGCCGGCGGCGGCAAGGCGGATTTCACCCTGAGTAAGTAAGGAGTAGCCAAGCGGGACTGCGGGGAGCATCAGCAGCGGTCCCGCTTGCTCCCCGCAGTTTTCATCGCTTTTAGTTGATGCTTCGTCGCGGCAAGCACCGGAAAATGCCTTCATGCTGAAGCGCTACAAAGACAAGAAGGTCGATGGGGATTGGCTCAACACAAACTTCCCGTGCATGATGGCCTGCCCGGCGCACACCAACGCAGGGCGCTATGTCGGCCTAATTGCCGAGGGCCGATTCGAAGAGGCCTATCGCATCGCGCGCGACCCCAATCCGCTGGCCAGCATCTGCGGACGAGTCTGTGCGCACCCCTGCGAAACTGCCTGCCGCCGCGGAGAGATCGACCGACCCATTTCCATCCGGGCGCTGAAGCGTTTTCTCACCGAGCAATTTGGACCTGAGTCGAAGCATCCCATCAATGTCAATGAAGGCCGAGGGCAGAAGAAACTTTCTTTCAAAGTGGCGGTCATCGGTGGCGGCCCGGTCGGGCTCTCGGCGGCGCACGATCTCGCTCTCATGGGATACGCCGTCACGATCTTCGAAGCTGCGCCGGTGGCGGGCGGAATGCTGTATCTGGGCATCCCCGAATACCGCTTGCCGCGCGACGTGGTCGAAGCACAAGTGCGCGAGATTCTTGAGACCGGCGACATCACGCTCAAGCTGAATCATGCAGCCGGCCGCGACTTCACGGTTTCGGACCTGCGCCGTCAAGGATTCGACGCCGTGCTCATTGCCGTCGGAGCGCATCGCAGTCGCGATCTCAGCATTCCCGGCGTTGATCTCGATGGCGTATACAAAGGCATCGACTTTCTACTCAACGTAAACCTTGGCTACAAATTCACCATTGGCAAGAAAGTGATTGTCATTGGCGGCGGCAACGTGGCCATGGATGTGGCCCGCTCCGCGGCGCGTGAAGTAGTGCGCCAGCATGCGGGGGGTGTGCAGGATGCCGAGCCTTCCTCGGAAAACGTCACGGCAGTCGCTACCCGGGAGATGGTTGACATTTCCCTTTCCGCGTTGCGCATGGGTGCACGCGAAGTAAATCTGGTCTGCCTGGAACGGCGCGAAGAAATGCCTGCCGCTCTCGAAGAAATTGAGGAAGCCGAGCAGGAAGGCATCAGAATGCATCCCGGTCTGGGGCCCAAGCGGATGCTGGGCAAAGATGGCAAGGTGGTTGCGTTGGAGACGCTCAAAACCAAATGGGTCTTCGATCAGAACAGACGCTTCAATCCGGCGTTTTTCGAGGGCAGTGAGAGCCAGATCGAGTGCGACACCATCATTATGGCCATCGGCCAGGCCCCCCGTCTCGACTTTCTTACTCCGGAAGATAAGGTTGAACTATCTCCGCGCGGCCTGATCGCGGTCAATCCACAAACGCTGATGACATCGTCTCCCGGGATATTTGCGGGCGGCGATTGCGTCTTCGGGCCGCGCCTGATTATCGACAGCGTGGGCGATGGCAAACGCGCCTCGGTCGGAATCGACGAATACCTCCGCAAGAACAAACATCCCGAGCCCATCATCGAGGTCGAAGTGCTGAAGCGGCACAGCATGCCGCTCGACTATCTCGACATCAACCGCCAGGCCGTACCCATGCTTCCTCTCGAACGCCGCACCGGGGTGACGGAAGTAGAGATCGGCTACGATGCCCCGGAAGCGATCGCCGAGGCGCAACGCTGCCTGCACTGCTGGGTCAATACGATCTTCGAAGGCACGCCGGAAGACGGCAGCATGTGCATACTGTGCGGCGGTTGCGTGGATGTTTGCCCGGAAAAATGTCTGGAGCTGGTTTCACTCGACCGTATCGCGTTCGAGCCCGAGACCGTGCAGCACATCCGTGACAACCAGGAATGCTTCGGCGTGGAGTTTGACGAAGTGGCTGCGGACGACCTGGGAGTCATCACCGGCTCCGCCATGTTGAAGGATGAGACCCGATGCATCCGTTGCGGGCTGTGCGCGATGCGCTGTCCGGTGGGCACCATCACAATGGAGTCGTACAACTTTATTCCTGCGGAGCCGACCGGGCTGATCTCCATTGCCGCGATCGGAGCGGGGTTACAGAAGTAGGTAAGAGGCAAGAATGGCAGACGAATCGAAAAAGATCGACGATGTGAATCGCCGTCAATTCTTCCTGAGGCTGGGACTCGGCTCTTTGGGCATCGCCGCTGCCGGCACTGCGGCCTTCGCCTATCAATATCTCGAACCCAACGTCCTCTACGAGCCGTCGCCGGTAGTCAATGAGGGAAAGCCGGACCGCTATCCGCTCGACTCGGTCACACTCGACGTGAATGCGGCCATTTACATCATCCACTCGCAAGAGGGTTACTTCTCGCTGAGCGCAATCTGCACGCATTTGGGCTGTATGACCGCATGGAAGCCGGAGTTGGGCATCATTGCCTGCCCGTGCCATGGGAGCAAGTTCTACGTTCAGGCCGAAGACGATCACAAACCCGGAGACAAAATCGAGGGGCCCGCTCCCCGGCCCCTGCCCTGGAAACGCATCTGGCTCAACGACGACGGCGATCTGCTGGTGGATCGGTCCACTGACGTTCCACCGCTGGCGCGGGATTCCTTTGTGAGGGTCTGACTGAGAGAAACCAGCATGGCGAAAACAATAGACCAACACGTCGACGATTTGCGCGGCACGCGGGTGTGGCGCTCCATCTTCCGCAGCGGCACCGGCTCCAGCACCCTGAAGCGTGCGCTCGCTATCCAACAGAATGTTTTCCTGCACTTGTTCTCGACCAAAGTCCGAACCCGCATGCTGAGCGTCAGCGCCACGTGGTACCTGGGCACGCTAACCCTCGGGACGTTCCTGATCCTGGTCGCGACCGGCATTCCCCTCATGTTCTATTACCACCCGTCGGTACCACAGGCTTACGCCGATACGAAAGACCTGCAGTTCGTAGTCTCCTCCGGACTTTTTCTGCGTAACCTGCATCGCTGGTCAGCGCACGCCATGGTGTTCCTGGTATTCGCGCACATGTTCAAAGTGTTCTATCGCGGCGCTTATCGTACCCCGCGGGAGTTCAACTGGGTGATCGGCGTCATCCTTCTTCTGGTTACGCTGCTGCTCAGCTACACCGGCTACCTGCTGCCGTGGGATCAACTGGCCTACTGGGCGATCACCGTGGGATCGAACATCGCTTCTGCCGTACCGCTGATCGGCGACAAGATTCACTTTCTGCTGCTGGGCGGGAACGCCGTCAACGCCAACGCGCTGCTGCGTTTCTACGTGCTGCATTGCATGATTCTGCCGCTGGCTGCGATGTTCTTCGTTGCCATCCACTTCTGGCGGATACGTAAAGATGGCGGCCTCTACTCGCACGCCAGCGAACCGGGGACGGTGCGCGCTCATGCCGCCAGTGATAGCGCCGCCGCCACGAAGGAGGCGCAATAGTCATGGCCGATTCCAAGGACTTCACCGCCGGCGTTGACTCCAACGCGAAAAAATCTCCGCGCCGCATCGTCTTCATCACCCGTCGTACTTCGGCTCAGGTGAAAGCGGAGACCGAAGACCAAGTACAGACTTTTCCAGAAGTCCTGTTCCGCGCTGCGGTTGCTGTCATGATTCTTGCCGTCGCGCTGGTGTGGATCGCGCTGGTGTTCAACGCTCCTCTCGAAGGTCTCGCCGATCCCTCCCATACCCCAAATCCCGCCAAGGCCCCTTGGTATTTTCTGGGCCTGCAGGAGATGCTGCACTACTTCCCGCCTGTGGTCGCGGGTGTGCTCGTGCCCGGGCTCGTCGTGATGGCGCTAATTGTCATTCCATATTTCAAAGTCAACATCGAAGCCGACGGTCTCTTCTTGAAGAACCGGGATCAGCGCCTGCGGATTTTTTGTGCAGTTGTGGCCGTGCTGTCGATCTTCCTGCTCAGCTTCAAGGTCTATGCTGCGTTTGTGCCGACGGCGATCATGGCTGCGTTCATGCTCCTGGCGGCGCACAGCTCACCGCAGTCGGGTTCGGCCTTTCGCCGTTATCTGGCAGCCAGGCCGCTCTCCTATTGGGTGATGACCTGGTTCTTATTCGAACTGGTGGTGCTTACCGCCATCGGTATATTTTTCCGCGGGCCGGGCTGGTCCTGGGTCTGGCCATGGCAGGGTTTATGAGGATGTTCATCGGGATGTACGTAGAAATGCAGATCGGGATGCGGCGGTCATGAAAGAAAAACTTACGTCGCTCTGGCAAAGATTGTTCGGGGACAGCGTTCGCGCCTTCGGTGTCGTCAGCTTCATCTTTCTGGTTTCGCTGGCGGTTGCCCCCGCCAAGAATTATTTCAGCGAGTGGCGTCACTACCAGCACGGCTATCTGCGGATGATTCGCAATCGCAGCGATGCCAACACGCTGCAGCGCCACTTTAAGGGCGGCATTCAGCAGATCTGGCTGCCCGATCTCGACGTCGTTGACCGTTGCACGAGCTGCCACGTCGGACTGAAAGAAGCTAGCCTCGCAGATGTTCCCATCCAGCCGTTCCGCACCCACCCGGTCATCCCCCATAAGCTCGATCAGTTCGGGTGCACGAGCTGCCATCGCGGACAAGGTGCTGCCACCACCGTCGCCGAAGCGCACAACAGCACTCTCGCCTGGGAGCAGCCAATTCTTCCGGCCAGGTACATTGAGTCTTCGTGCGGTGAGTGCCATCGAGGCCCCCTGCCCGGAACCCCGGTGCTGAATCAGGGACGCAACCTGCTCTCGCGGGAAGGCTGCGTGCACTGCCACACCGTGAAACTGCCCGACGGAAGCACGATGAAGGCGACGGACGATCCACCCTCGCTCTTGCACATCGCAGACAAGACAACAAGAGAGTGGATCTTCGCATGGCTTAAGGACCCGCAAACCTATGCCGTCACCGCGACCATGCCTAACTTCAAGCTGACCGATGACGACGCTCGCGACATCTCGGCGTTTCTGATTGCCAACTCCACGCCTCTCCCGGGCGACACGATTGCCCTCTCCACTAGATCATCCTCTGATGCCGCCGCAGGCCCCAGCCTCTACGGAGAGTCTTTCTGCGCCTCGTGCCACGCGGTACAGAATGCGGCGGGAAATCTGGTGGGTGGCAATTTCGGCCCGGAGTTGACTCGCGTTGGCAACAAAGTGAAGCCCGAATGGTTGCAGGCCTGGCTGCGGAACCCCCGAAGCTACGATGCGGAAACGGCTATGCCGCACTACCGTTTCAATGATGCCCAGGTCGCGACGCTCTCTGAATTTCTTCTGGCCAAAACAGACTCCGATCTGCTCGGCAATGTCCATCTCGAACCGCCAACGCCCCAGCAGATCGCGCATGGCAAGCGTCTGGTTTCCGACTACGGCTGCGCCTCCTGTCACGAAATCGCCGGCATCAAGAAGCCCGAAGCCTTCGCCCCGGAGCTCAGCCACATCGGCAGCAAGCCGATCACGCAGCTTATTTTCCTGCCCGGGATGCCGCACACCCTGCCCGACTACATCGCAGGCAAGATCAAGCAGCCGCGCGCATTTTCTCCCGGCCTGAAGATGCCGCAGTACACCTTCACGCCGATGCAGATCGACGCCCTGACCACAGCGCTGCTTTCGCTGAACGATCGTGCCAATACTCTGCCGCCATCGCTCGCGGTCGCTGCCATCCCTGAGTCGAACTACGAGCCCGCCGGCAAAGCTGGAAAGCTGATGAACGACTTAGCCTGTTTCAGTTGTCATCGCATCAACGGCCACGGCGGCGATATGGCGCCCGACCTGACCTGGGAGGGCAGCTCCGTGCAGCGTGAGTGGCTGGTACAGTTCCTCAAAAATCCGGGGACGCTTCGTCCCTCGCTGATTCGCCGCATGCCGCGTTTCAACCTGTCCGACTCCGAAGCGAACGAACTCACAGACTACATCATGACGGTCTATCAGAGCCCCGCGGTGGATCGGGATTCCATGGCGTTGAGCGGCTACTCGCCAGGCCAGGTGGAACTCGGGAAGCAACTCTTCTATGGCAAATATGCCTGTCAGGGATGCCACATCGTGGACAGCAACCGTGACAAAGGCTATATCGGCCCGACGCTGACACAGGTCGGTTCGCGCCTCACCGCGGCCTGGATCTATCAATGGATGAAAGACCCGCAGGCCCTGCGCCCTGGCACAACCGAACCGAACCGCGCCATGAGTGACGAAGACGCCAGTGCCCTAACCGCATTCCTGATGATGCAAAAAAGCGGAGCCAAACAGGAGGCCGCCAAGAAATGACCCGCTCTCGCTTCACCCTGACTCATGGGGACAACCGTCCCCGGTCCATTCGAGCCAAGCTCCGCCGCTCTCCGGTTGCCACGATAATCATCGTACTGGCGACCTTCCTTTCTATCTCCTGCTCGCGCAAAGCCGAGTCCGCGCCGGTGCCCAAGCCCACAGCGTTCGGCGCGGCCGTCGTCGAGTCCAGCGGTGGAAAGCAGACCGCGCAGACGGGCAGCCTGCTGCCGCAACCCGTCGTCGTCCAGGTGAACGATGCGCAAGGAAATTCCGTCACTGGCGCTCTCGTGGAATTCTCCGCGGTTCCCGGAGTTACCTTCGACCATCCCAACGGCCTCACGGATTCAAGCGGCCAAGTTACAACCAACGTATCTCTGGGAGGGATGGCCGGTCGCTACCAGATCGTCGCTTTCACCATCGACCAGTCGCATAAGGAAATCGACCTCACGCTCGAAGAGATCGCCCTCAGCTACCAGCAGACCCTGGGACGCGAGCTCAACAATCAGCACTGCGATCGCTGCCACAACCCCGAGTCGACCGTCGAACGTGTCTCGAACTATGACAACCTGGAAGTCAAGCCGCATCCCTTCACCGAGGGCGACACTCTCAATAAAATCAGCGATGCCGATCTGACAGCCATCATCAGCCACGGTGGCCCGGCCCTCAACAAATCAGCGCTCATGCCGGCGTGGGGAAACACTCTCAGCAAATCAGACACCGAGGCGCTCATTTCCTATATTCACGCGGTCTCCGACCCGCCATCTCGCGAAGCCGGGCCAGTTTATATGAAGAACTAGTTACCTGAGCTGAATTCTTCTGGTCTCGTGGCCGGCAGACTCACACGTCAACCGTGTGCTTCCTCTGACGGCTACAGTCGAGCGAGCTCTGCCCAGGCGGACCGCCATGTGTAGAGTCGGCAGAACGGGAAGTTTTGACCGAACGGAACTGACGCGTCTCAGTTGGCAAACAAAATCGCGATCACACCTACAACGGCTTCTTTGCCGGAGGTAACTGGCTGGTGAGACGTTCGCGTTCGCTTAGCTCGCGCGAGATCTCGGCTCCGAGATCGTTATACTTCACCGGGTCCGTCTCGGTCAGGGTCTGCTCTAAGAGTCGCTTCAGCCGAGCATTTGAATCCGTAAGGGGGTCCGCCATCTTGATAGCTCCAGGTGAGGCGTACGGAGAGATTACACGCCAAATCCCTAGGGACGCTGTGACGAGGATCACACGAGTGATTCCCGAGCTCAATGAGTGAAATCGGGATTTATCGTCAAGTGCTGACCCGAGCTACAATTTTCCCTGTGACTAAAGAACGTTGGGCTCAGCTAGGAATCACTGTTGAATTTCTTATCGTCGTCAGGACTCTAGGTGAGGTATTCCGGCTCAGGCACGTCCATGGCGCGAACTTCTCGATCGCAGTGGCGGCGCTCTATGTCGGCGGCGCTTTGATCGCGACTTGCTCCTGCTGGGCGGGCGTGATCTTCTACTTCTTCCGGCGCTATATGCTGTCCGCCTGGATCACGCTAGCGACTGTACCCGTTCTGCTGGTGTACAAGATTACCGTGACCGGCTGGTAGTGGCTGCTCGCTCTGATGATGAGTCGAAGATCGCGCAAAATTGGTGTTTCAACAGCTAGCCCAGCGGTGCCGCCACGTGGCACGCCAGCAGTTGTCGCAGATCGCGATTCTCTGCGTCCGGTATGGCATCGGCATCGATTGGTACAGATGTGCACTCGAGTGATGAATAGGTTCGCACGCGGGAAAGCCCGGACATCCCGATGGTGTGCAGTAAATCACCGATGTAATGATTGGGCATCCCGCTCCCCTTCGGCAGGGGAGTTCGAACAAGTAATCATGATCGCAGTTGGTGATCGAAGAGATGGCTGGGGCGGACTGAGTTCCTGACCCTAACGATTAAAAGCGAGCCCGGGTTGGAAATGCGCAGACTATCTACGAGAGCGAAATGGCGCTCTTCTATGAGCGCATGCAGTCGTGTGCTCGAAAAGTGATTGACACCGCCGACACTGTTAGAGATGGGATGTTACAACAGTTGTCAATCGTTACGCAGGGCGATTCCGAGGAAGTGATTTCCGGCTAGATCTTTCTCGCCACCGCGAGCCAACTTCCTCCGAAGGTCGCTTCCCGGCCATCGCTGATCTGAGTTACTTCCCGACGCTCCAGAAAACTGAGCGTTTTCCTGATCAGCGAATTGCCGACATGGTGTTGGTTCCGGACCTTCGAGTTCACCTGTGCGCCCGGCTTTGCGAGTCGCAGATGGTACGGAATGACCCGTCCGGCAAGGATTGCCGGGGGCAAAAACTGGAAGAATCCAGTGAGCAACTCAACCGAAAACCCGGTGGTTTCGAGAAGGTCGCGGAGGGCGCGAGCACTGTAGCGCCGAAAATGTCCGGCATCGACATCCTCATGCGACCAGAGCGACTGATAGGCGGGAACCGTGAGGTAGACACGTCCGTGGAGCCGCAGATAGCGGCGAATCGCTTCCATGAACTTGGCGTCGTCCTCGATATGCTCGACCACGTCGAAGAGTCCCGCGGCATCCACGCTCGCGGGCGTGAATCCCACATCCTCAAGACTCGCGCAAACCACATTCCGAATGCCTCTGGACCTTGCATTGCGGCAGCCGAGGAGACCCGGTTCGAGCAGCACTACTTCCAAGGTGAGGTCCTGCATCCCTCGCGCCACAAATCCGTTTCCGCCACCAATGTCGAACACCGGCCCGGAAGGAGGATAGCGTTTCATGGCCGCAAGGATGCAGGCGTTGCGATGACGGAACCAGAAGGAATCATCTTCCAGCTCGAAGAACGTCTCATTGCCCCACTCCGGATACGAAACCTGTGAAGCCAGCTTGGAGCGCCAGATTCCCTCGGGGGTCTGCTGAAGATTAAGAGTGATGGCGGCGAGATCAATCATGCGAAAGCTCACGTCGGTAAAGACGGTTTGGAGCAAGTCGAGATAAGGGAGTTTACCGCAACTGCCCATCGCTGGCCGGAACAGGCGAGTTCACTCATTGAGGGGCTTTGAGCGTAATCGCCAACAATCAAAGCCTGCGCCGCGAGGCTCTCTTGGCCCGGCATTTTCATAAGTAAGCTGGATGCGATCGCCAACGCCAAAATTGATGTCGAGATCGGGCACGTGAGAGACGGACCGATTGATGTAGAAAAATGGCATGTAGCCGACATCGATTTCCCAGTTGAGATTGCCGGGCGTACAAGGATCGTTGGTGTAATAAGGCGGACCGCCCTGCGCCGCAGCCCGCAGCGAGAGTGTGGCAGGCATCACTATCAACAATAGGCAAGCAAACGTGCGGAATGACATAGACTCGATCGTTTTCGGTAACGCGCAACTCCTTTGTTAGTTCAGGAGAACAAACCGCCGGTCAGATTCAACTCCGTTTTTCTAACGGCCTTGCGCCACGGCCTTCGCTGCAGGCACTGAGATCACGACGGAGTCAGGTTCGGTCCAGACGGCTGTGCCGCTCGTCAGATCGATGCGGTGCATGGTGATCTTGAGGCTGCCGCGATCCACTTCCACTTGCAGGTAGTGATAGTTCACTTCTTTGCTCTGAAAAGGATCGTCCTTAGCTCGCTCAATCGGATATGCGTGCGCCCCGGCGCCGCCAGTAACAAAATAGGTCACACCGACGCGCTCATGGCGTTCGTAGTTGTGCACGTGTCCGGAGAAGACCACGATCCGGGCGCGCAGGTTCTGTTGCCCCGCCTCCAGCATCTTGGCCAGTTCCTTCTCTGACGAGCGCGCCGAGTGTCCTCCGCCGAACATCTTCATGTCTGACGAACTGGTGTAAGGAGGATGGTGAAGAACAACAAACACGAAATCCACGTCGCCGGGAAGGTGGTCCAACTTCTGCGTCAGCCATTGACCTTGCGGGCCAGAGACTTCGCTGAGCGAACTGTCGAGCACCAGCATCAGCGTGTTGGCGGCGCGGAGAGAATAGTAGCGGCTGCCTTTCAGATCAGGAAACCACTCGAAATAGTTGGCCAGAGCAATCCTCTCGTCACCGTGAAGATCGTGATTACCGAGCGCCGGGTAAACTGGAATTTTATTCGCGCGCCACATCGCGGTTTCCGTGTCCCATACCTTCCAGTCATCTTTGTCGTAGCCGTTGTAGACGATATCCCCGGTAAAGCAAATAAACGCGGGATTGGTCTCATCAATCGCCTTGACCAGCGCCTGCCGCACCGCCGGATTCGCTGCTGCGGTGTCTTTGGGATCGTGGAAACGCGAATCACCGTAGGCGACGAAGTGGAAGGGTGTACTTACTTGAAGTTGCAACTCCACCGGCTCGGTTTGCAGCGCCGCCTGCGAATGCGAGCGGGAGCATGCAAGGCAAGCGAGAAGCAACAGGATCGGCAGTTGCCAGAAAAGTTTCATTCAATAATCCGCGACTACCGGCCCACGACCAGCACTTCAAATTGTCCTGCTTCGGCTGTCGACAAGAAGAGACGATGTGTTTTTGGATCGAGCGCCATGGTCTTTGCCTTAGGCAAGGTCTTTACGTTCCCGACGACCGAGTACTTGTCCGGACTATCCTCGTGAACCACCGTGATCGTGCCTTCGCCGTTGGAATTAAAAACCAGGTGAGACTCAGGATCGAAGGCGGTCGCGTCCACGTGATCGCCGATGGGCAGCGTGGTGATTACTTGCCCAGTATCCGCATTCACCACAGCCATCACCTTGCTGCGGCACCCAATGAACAAACGCCGATTCGCGCGGTCCATGGCCATGCTCGAAGGTGACGAACAAGGCGCGGTTGGCCAGCGCTGCTCAACTTTCAACGAATGCGCGTTGATTTTCAGCACCAGGCTTTCATCTTCCAGATTATTGTAAACATAGCCTAAGCCATCGGCGACCGCAAACTCAGGCCCACCGCCGAGATCGACCGTTCCCACCACTTTTCCGGTAGGAGCGTCGATGGCGGTTGCCGTATTGCTGTCACCGTTAAAAGCGAAAACCCGGGACGTGGCGGGATCGTAAATGATTGCGTCTGGCTTCTTCCCGACCGGGACCTGGGCAATCGTATTCAGCGTCTTCAAGTCGAAAATCGTGACAGCCGAGGACTGCCCGTTGCTGACAAACCCGCGGCCCAACTCTGGAGCGACTGCGATGCCGTGCACGCCAGGAGTGTTCTCAATCTTGCCGACAATCGCGCCTGAATCGACGTCGAGCACCTCGACCTGGGTCCCGTGGGAAACATACAGCCGCCGTGCAGCTTCATCGACGGTGAGATAATCCCAGCTTCCCTGGCCGGGGATGGAAATCTTCTTGGTGACGTGATAACCCCCGGGCGTCTGGGCTGATGCCGCGAGAAGGTTCAAAGAAACGGCAAAGATAATCAGAGTTCTCAATGGGCTCCTCCCGAGAATATTAGCTTCAACGGGTAGTGAATCAACAACCGTAGCAGCGAACCTACGCTTGTACGAGGCCCTGGCATAGATCAGAACTCGAAGCGAAGCATGAATTGAATCTGCCTGGGCAAACCCGTGCCGGTATTGGGCGATGCGGCGTTGTCGTTGTTGTTGTTGTAATTCACCGTCGTGTCAATCAGGCCAAGGCTGGCGGTCGGTTGAAGTATCCAGTCATTAGGTATCGGATTCATGTTGTTGTCGAGCGCCTGAGTGTAGTCGAAACTCAGATTGTTGGGATTCGGATCGCCGTATTGCGTGTGATTGAAGATGTTGAATACCTGCGCGCCAAACTTCATCGACACGCGCTCGGTCAGTTTGGTCTCCTTGGTTATTGCCAAGTCGATCTGCCAGCTGTTCAATGCCCGGAGCAGCCCGTTCGGGGCATTCCCAAACCGGCCTACGAGGCCGCAGGTATCGACGCAATTCCCGCTAGCATCGGCGACACCGCCGGGAGCCAGCGGAGGTGGTGCGAAAGCCGCGGGATTGATGGGAAGGGTGTGATCACGCACGCCCCCCGGGAAGAGTATCGGAACCCCAGGAACAAGGTCGGGCCTTTGAGTGGTTTGATCGTTTCCATCAGGCAACTGGTCTGGCGAGAAATTTATCATTGTGATCGTGAGGGGATGACCGGTATGCCAGACGCCGATGCTGCCCAATTCCCAGCCGCCGACAATCTTGCCCAGAACTCCGCCTTCATTCATGAACGGCTTGCCGGGCCCAAAAGGCAGCTCGTAGACGGTATTCACGGAGACGTTGTCGCGTACATCAAAGACGCTTGGCCCCTTGTCACAGGGAAGGCAATTTACGTTTTCAGGACCGTTCGACTCGCCACCACCGACGGATCCGTCATTAATGGAATGGGACCAGGTATACCGGCTCTGGAAGGATAAGCCATTGGAAAAGCGCCGTTCGAGGCTGAGAAGAAGGGCGTTGTAGGTACTCGAACCGATGTCTGACTTGTAATCTACGGAACCGTAAGGGTCTCCGTTTGGATTGGACGAGGTCACCGGATAGTATTGGTCGAGCGGCCGAGTGCAGTTGGGGTTGCCGGCCGCGTTCGTTCCCTGCGGTGGTGTGCTGCAGAAGTTTACCCCACCCCGCGAAAACAAACGCACTCCCCGCGATCCCAGGTACTGGGCCGATGCCAGGAAGTTAGACGGCAGCTCGCGATCGATAGTCAACCCCCAAGTCTCGACATAGAGATCGCGGCGACCGTGGCGCTGCAAGGCGCGAGGCTGCTGCTGCGGTGTAATGGGAAGGCTGCTGAGGTCGGGATTCACTTGCTGAAAGCCCGGCACTAACGGCGTGCCGGGGCCGGTTGGGTCGAAATTGGCGAACGCTGTATACCGGTCGCTCTCCAGCCCAGCGTTCAGATCGTCGTTCTGCGCCGCACCGTGATAAATTCCAAAACCTGATCGGATTACCGTCTTTCCATGGAAGATCCCCGGCGCCCAGGCAAAACTGACGCGAGGATCGAAGTTTCTGTAGTCCGCGTTGTAAAGAGCAGGGTTCGCCGGACACGGCGGAGTATTGATAGGGGTTGGAATCGGGGTGGGAAGGCTCAAGCGCCAAGTGGAGGCTGAACCGAAGCAGACACCGTGGAATTGGCTGACATCAAACACCGTGGTTCGATTGTCGGCTTCATGCGCTACTCCGTAGTACTCCCAGCGAATCCCCAGGTTGGCCGTGAAATTGGGAGTAACCTTCCACTCGTCCTGGAAATACGGCATGTAGAACGTGCGCCGGAGCTTATGGCAACACCAAGTATCGGTATAAGAGATTCCGTAAAGGTCCGCATTTATAAACCCTGTGTCCGCGGTGCTGCTGTTGTCCGCAAAGGAAAGAGTGTTGCCGGCAGTCAGCCCCTGATTGAGTCGAACCCGGCGAATCTCCATTCCCGTCTTAAAAGTATTTCGTCCGTGGACGAAGGTCAGGTTATCGACAATGCCGAAGGTGGTCCCGACCTCGTGATCCGCCTGGTTGTTGTTAATCGTAACCCAGTTGTTGGTCACGACAGAATAGGGCAAAGGGGGAGTCTGTGGGTTGATGAACGGAGCGCGGTTTACGTAAACCTTGGCCTCATTCAGCAGCCGCGGCGAAAAAGTGTTCTGCAACGCAACGTAGTAACCGGCAGGATGATTGATCGTCTGCAGCAGGTCGTACGGAAGAGCACTGCTGCCATTGGTCCCGCTTACCAGGCTGATGTCTCGGTGTGCGCTTCCGTATAGCACGGTCTTCTCGTTAAGCTGGTAGTCCATGCGGACAAGCCAGGTGTCCTCATGGACAGTGGTCGGGGCAGGGGCGGTGAGCAGATCAGAGTCTGGCAATGGGTTATTGGCGTTAAGTGTCTGATCGGCGAAGGCCGCATCGGGGTAAACATGGATGGGATTACAGCCTCCGATAGGACCGGTGGACGCTTGCCAAGGAAAGGCCTGAAGGATGGAGCACATCTGCGGCGAAGTGGCTAGGGTCGCCCGTTGGGTGATGGGGTTGGGTACGAGGACCTGGTTCGTGGTCGCCCCATATTGACGAAGACCTTCATAGTTGACGAAGAAGAATAGTTTGTCCTTCTTGACCGGACCACCCAATGACATCCCATATTGTCCGTAGCGGAAAGGCGGGATGGCAGGATTGCCGTTTACGTCAAAGTCGTTGAAATTGCGCGCATCGAATATGGAATTCCTGAGGTACCCAAAAACTGAACCGTGCCAGTCGTTGGTGCCATGCTTGGTCTCGACATCAATTTGACCGCCAGCTTGCGTACCGTACTCGGCGTCGTACAACGCGCTGTTGACTCGATACTCCGCAATGGCGTCCTGAGAGATTTGCAAACGGGTTTGCGATTTCTGGGCCTGCTCCTGGATGCCGCCGGCATCGACGCCGTCAATCTGAAAGTTATTGTCGTCGCGCGCCCGGCCGGCAAAGCGAATGGTGCGCTGATCGCCGCCGCCATCGTCCTGAGCGAAAGGCGCGAGAAGGGTAAAGCTTGACCAGTCGCGCCCGTTGTTGGGCAGATTCGCGATCTGATCTCCGCCGATGACAGCGGCGGCTTCTGCGGAACTGCGGTCGGCAGGCGCCGCCGATGCTTGCACGTCAACGTGTTCAGCAGGCGCTCCGACGGCAAGCGTAGTGTCCAGAGTCCGCGTTTGACCAACCAGGAGTATCACGTTCCCGATGACTTTGGTTTTGAAACCCTTATTGGTAACGGTCAAGGCGTATCGGCCAACCGCCAAGCCAGGAAAGCGGTAGTAGCCTTTCGAATTTGTCGGCTGTTCTTGCGTGATGCCTGTGTCCACAGCCAGAATTTTCACCGTGGCTCCAACTACAGCCGCTCCGCTTTGATCAGTCACCGCACCTTCGAGTTCCGCGCGATCGATTTGTGCGGAAGCCGTCGTTCCCAGAATTAGGGCGAGGATCACAGCAGCGGCGTATTTCGAAGGAAGGGCAAGAAACCAGAGGGGGTGCTTTGTCTTCATTTTGGTTTAATCTCCTTACGAAGTAGCGCTCTCGAAACCGGTGGATGCCTGACGATGCTCCCGCCGAAACACTTAGTCAGGAACCTGCGACTCTCTAAAACAGAAGGTCAGCCCGTTCATGCGATTCTTCATGGTAGGGGGAGGGTATGAAGCCATTATTAAAGGACGGTTAAAGTTTTTTCAGATTCAATGCGCTCAGCGCGTTCCCGGTTTACCCTTATCTCAGTCGGCTCCATGCATCACAGCCGGATAGGTTTGGGCGATGAAACTGTTGGTTGTGGAAGATGAACCGCGAATGCTGGAATTGCTTCGCAGGGGACTAAGCGAGGAAGGGCATACGGTTTCCTGCGCAGTGGATGGCAGTGAGGGACTGCAGATGGTTCAGGACCACGATTTCGACGTGGTCATTCTCGATGTGATGATGCCCAAGATGGACGGGTTCGAGCTGGCGAGGAGCATGCGGGTCGAGAACAATCCCACGCCCGTATTGATGTTGACCGCAAGAGATTCCGTTCCCGACATTGTGCACGGCCTTGATCTCGGCGCTGATGACTACATGACCAAGCCGTTCTCCTTCGACGAGCTGCTGCTACGCTTGCAGGCGGTGCGCAGGGCTGCGGCCGCTCCGCGGACAACTCAGCTCCAGATGGGCGATTTGTTCTTGGATACATCGACCCGCGAGGTCAATCGCGACGGTAAACGTATCAGCCTGACGCGTACCGAATACCAGCTATTGGAGCGGCTCATGCTCCATGCTGGTGAAGTGGTTCCCCGGCAGATGCTGATTGCGGCTTCCGGGCGCGAAATGGGAAGCAATTCTTTGGATGTGTTCATGCGATTGCTGCGGCACAAAATCGACTGTGATCATCGGCAAAAACTGATTCACACTGTGCGCGGCGCCGGCTACGTCATGGATCTGGAGTGGCAATCGTGAAAAAACTTTCCATTGGCTCTCGGCTCACGTTATGGTATTTGGCGATCTTCGCTGTGGCGCAGCTTCTGTTTGGCGTGGCTATGTGGGTTGCTTTGCGGCAGGAGCTCTACACCGTCGCCGACGACGCCCTGAAAGCCCAGATCGAAGACCTTACAAGTTTCCTCAAATCGCAGAAGAAGAAAAACATGAACGTAACCAAGCTTCGGGAGGAAACCTCCGAGGCGTACGATCTTGAGCACTCTGGCGATTTCCTGCAAATCTACGACGAGGATGGAAATTGGATCTTCCGGGCCCCCATATTGGTGAAAAACCAATTTGAGCTGGCGGCACCGGCAGCTATCAAACACCGGTCGTTTCGCAACGTCCAGCTCGCAAACCTGCCCTTCCGTTTTATTACGCAAAGAATTGAGGTGAACGGTCGCTTTTATACTGTGCAGACCGGCGTTCCCACCGGTCAGATCATTGCCACGCTGTCTCTGTTCAGGCGTTATCTCTTGATGTTCGCTCCGCTGTTGCTACTCGCCGCCGCCTCCGGAGGTTACTGGCTCAGCCGTAGGGCCTTGTCTCCAGTCGATGCACTTACTCGTACAGCGCGAGGCATCAGCGGCAGCAATTTGGGCGAACGGCTTGAGAAACTCACCACCGGCGACGAGCTGCAACGGTTGTCTGACACGTTGAACGAAATGCTGGCGCGCATCGAAGGCGCCTTTCTACGAGTCACCCAGTTCACTGCGGATGCTTCGCATGAGCTGCGAACTCCGATCTCTCTGATTCGCACGGAAGCTGAAATCGTCCTCCGCAAGTCGAGGGGCGAAGCCGAATATCGCGAGGCTTTACGCCACATCCTGCTGGAGGCGGAAAGAACTTCGTCCTTGGTTGAAGAGCTGTTATCCCTCGCCCGTGCCGATTCCGGAAGGGAGAACTTGCATCTGGCGACCTTCGATCTGCGCGCAGCGATCGTGGAAACCGCACGCGAATGGCGTCAACTGCTGGAGACCCGCGGCCTGCAGTTCGCTGAGGAGTTCGCGAATTGCCAGCTTCCAGTTTTAGGCGACCGCAGCGCTATGCAACGATTGCTGGCCATCTTGCTCGACAATGCAGTCAAGTACACGCCGTCGCCGGGGGTAATTGAACTACGCCTGGAGGCGCGCGACAACAAGGCTATTATCGCTCTGCGCGACTCAGGAATCGGAATCTCTGAGCACGATCAGCGCAAAATCTTCGAACGCTTTTATCGCGTGGACAAAGCCAGAAGCCGCGAACTGGGAGGAGCTGGCATCGGCCTAGCTATTGCCGATTGGATCGTGCAGCAGCATAAAGGATCGCTAGTGGTTAAAAGCTCGATCGGGATTGGGTCAACATTTTTCGTCGAGTTGCCGTTACAGTTGACATTGACGCCATCGGATGCGGCGGAATCAGTTTCGCCTGCGGCAGGAGCGTAGAGAGTCACGACGGCACCGGTCAGCGTGCCTCCGACGGGCCAATGCCGTGGAATGTCAATCAGTTCTGCTAAACTAGGGCTTGACACGGTAGAGGTCAGGAGTTCGAGTCTCCTCGTGCCTACCATTTTCTTGGTTGCTTCCCGACTTGATCATGTCCAACCCAGGTGTTCCAGAATCAGGTGTTCCAGAATCAGGTGTTCCAGAATCCCCACTCACGGCTGAGCCGGCCGCCGAAACTGGCGAGTCGTTCGGCGACCTCCTTTCGCAATACGACAAGAGCCATTCGCGCAAGAGCGCAGACGGCGGGAAACAAATCGTGGGCACCGTGATCGTCGTCACCGGCGACGCGGTCTTTCTCGACATCGGATTCAAGAGTGAGGGCATTCTGCCCCTCGCGGTTTTGCAGGGCGCAGGGGAAGCGGTGAAGCCGGGTGACAAACTGCCGGTCTCGGTGAAAGGCCGCGATCCGGAGGGCTATTACCAGCTCACGCGCGCCAAAGTCGAGCGGCCAAAGGACTGGTCGGCGCTGGAGAAGGCTTTCGCCGATAAGGCGACGATCGTGGGCACGGTTACCGGCGTGATCAAAGGCGGGCTCAGCGTGGATGTCGGAGTGCGCGCTTTCATGCCGGCCTCGCGCAGCGGCGCGCACGACGCCGCCGAAATGGAAAAGCTGGTGGAACAGGAAATCCTCTGCCGCATTATCAAGCTCGACGTGACGGAGGAAGACGTCGTGGTCGACCGCCGCGCCGTGGCCGAAGAGGAAGAGCGCTCGGTGAAAGAGCGCCGCTATTCGGAAATGAAAGAAGGCGATACCGTGAGCGGCACGGTTCGCACTATCACTGACTACGGCGCTTTTATCGATCTGGGCGGCGTGGACGCGTTGCTGCACGTGAGTGATATTGCCTGGAGCCGCGTCGCCAAACCGGCAGACGTGCTTTCGGTAGGGCAGCAGATCGAAGCCAAGGTGCTCAAGATCACGAATGATTCCGGCAAGCGCCGCATTTCGGTGGGCCTGAAGCAGCTGCAGGCGCATCCCTGGGACGCGGGGGCGGGAAAATATAAAGTAGGCGAACGGGTGCGCGGCGCGGTCACGCGCGTGGTCGAGTTCGGAGCTTTCGTGGAACTGGAGCCGGGGATTGAAGGACTGATCCACGTTTCGGAGATGTCGTGGGGAAAGAAATTGCGAAGCGCCAGCACATTAGTGAAGCCGGGCGAAATTGTGGACGCGGTGATTCTGGGCGTGAACGCCGGCGAGCGCCGCATCTCTTTGGGACTCAAGCAGGCGCTGGGCGACCCGTGGGCCGAGGTGGCGCAGCGCTTCGCCGCGGGCTCAGTGGTCGAAGGTCCGGTCGTCAGCATCACCAAGTTTGGCGCGTTCGTGCAGCTTTCCGAAGGCGTAGAGGGCATGATTCACATCAGCGAGATGAGCGCTGACAAGCGCATTAACCATCCCCAGGAAGTGCTGAAGATTGGGCAAGTGGTCGCGGCTCAAGTGTTGGCGGTTGATACCGAGAAGCGCCAGTTGCGGCTGAGCATGAAGCAGTTGGTGCCTAGCGGACTGGATGAGTACATCGCCGAACATAAGGAAGGCGATGTAGTCACAGGACGCATGATCGAAGTTTCGGATGGACATGCGCAGGTGGAACTGGGCGAAGGTATCCGGGCGAAGTGCCGCATGGATGCGGCAGGCGCTGGTGCGGGAAAAAGCGCGCAGGGCAAACCGGATGTGTCCTCTTCGAACGTCAGCTCGAAAGCCGGCTCTAAACCCGATTTGTCTTCGCTCGGCTCTATGCTGCAAGCCCGCTGGAAGGGTGGAGCGCCCGCGGGCGAGGCCAAGCCGGAAGCCGTCCGAGCCGGACAGATTCTCAAGTTTCGGATCGCGAAGCTGGATCAGGCGGCGAAGAAGATTGAATTGGAGTTGGCGTAGTCGACCGCGGCTAATCCATCTCCCGTTCCCGAACCTCTGCCGCCCGCATTCCCACACCCGCACCCGCCGCAGACCCAGCCTGCTTCTTCTGCCAATCTGCCTCAGCCAGCACGGTGATCGCTTCCATTTTCTTCTTTTTTAAGCGGGAGTTGATTTCCGGCAGTTCTTTCTGCGCGAGCTTCTGGAAGTCGTCGATCACGTCTTGCAGTTCATGACCCAGTGACTCGGTCCGCGCCGCCTGGTAATCCGTGGGCTTCCCGTCGTATCCCGTTACCGCGCCGTAGAGTTGTCCCAGCAGTTCGCGGATGCGTTCCTCGCCGGTGATCATTCCACCTTCTTTGGTGGCCACAATCTTCGAGCGCAGCGCCTCACACTCTGCGGCCAGACTCTGCAGTTGCTTGCGCAGCGGGTCTTTCTCCGCGAGCTTCGCCGCCCGCGCGTTGGCCCCGTCGCGCACCCCTTCAATCGCGGCCACGCCGTACGTCATGTGCTCGAGCTCTTTGTAGACCTTCATCGAAAGCGCGAACTCCGCCTTGCGCTCATCCAGCGAATACTTGGCCCGCGGATCCATCGCAACATCCAGTGGCTCGGTGTAAGTTTTATCCCCCTTGGTCAGCTTTACCGTGTAAGTTCCCGGCAGCACGCGCGGCCCCTGTGCCGCTTCAAACAGCGCCGACGCCGCCGGAGCAACCGCCGGAGGCTTCACGCGCATTCCCCAGCTGGCGCGGTTCAATCCGCGATGCTTGCTGCCGGCTACCGTGTCGACCAGCTTGCCATCCTGATCGAAAATCTCGATTTTCAAATCTCCGAAGATGTGCCGGCCTTTCTGGTAATAAGTGATCTGCGCGTCTGCGGGCCGGCTGCGTCCATGGAAGGTTTCATCTCCTTCCGGCCAGCCTCCGAACACATCAAAATACTGGATCGCCGGCCGCCCAGGAAGCAGCGTCGCTTCCTTGCTCATCACTTCCGGCGTGAGTAAGCGGAGCGGCGAAATATCGTCCACAATCCAAATGCCGCGCCCGTGCGTGGCCAGCACCAGATCAGATTCCTGCGCCTGCACCACCATGTCGTCCACTGGCACCGCCGGGAAGTCGGTTCCTTTGTATTGTGCCCAGCGCTGCCCTCCGTCCACCGAAATCCACAGTCCGAATTCCGTGCCCAGGAAAAGCACATTGCGGTTGACCGTGTCTTCGTTGAT
Organism: Candidatus Sulfotelmatobacter sp.; assembly: GCA_049280095.1. GTDB lineage: Bacteria > Acidobacteriota > Terriglobia > Terriglobales > Acidobacteriaceae > Sulfotelmatobacter. Next base: position 253,920 of record JBAPPL010000007.1, read on the forward strand.
CACGTGGGCAAAGCCGCGCACGCCGCTCTCCTGTGCCGGAAGCTCGGTCCATGTCTGGCCGTAGTCCGTGGTCCTATAAACGTACGGCTTCATATCGCCGAAGGCGTGCCGGTCAAACGTCGCATACGCGGTCGCCTCGTCGAAGCGGCTGGCCTCGATGGTCGTCACCAATGAATTCTTTCCCAGTCCGTTGATGTTTCCCACCACGTTCGTCCAGGTCTTCGCTCCGTCGCGTGTGATCTGTACATTTCCGTCGTCGGTGCCCACCCAGATGATCTGCCCGTTTTTCGGCGATTCCGAAATCGAATAGATCGTCGTGTACATTTCCGCCGAAGAGTTGTCGATCGTCACCCCGCCGGATTCTTCCTGCTTCTGTTTTTCCGGATCGTTGGTCGTCAGGTCCGGAGAAATGCGGTCCCAGGACTGGCCGTGATCGCGCGAGCGGAAGAGATACTGCGCTCCGATGTAAATCGTCCCCTTCTCGTTCGGACTCATGTGAATCGGCGTGTTCCAGCTGAAGCGCAGTTTCTTTTCGCCGTAATTGGGCCAGGGTTTGAGAAAGCGAATCTCGTGCGTATAGCGATTCACGCGCCCAATCTCGCCGCCCTGCGCTTCGGCATAGATGTAGTCAGGATCGGAGGTGTCTTCAAACATCCAGAAGCCGTCGCCGCCAAACATGTTTTCCCAGTTCGAGTTGCTCACCCCTCCCGGATACGACGAATCACCCACCCACGAACTGTTGTCCTGCAGCCCACCATAAACGTGATAGGGGTCCGAGTTGTCGGTGCTCACGTGGTAGAACTGCGAGACCGGCAGGTTCATCTGGTGCTTCCAGCGGTTGCCGCCATCTTCGCTGCGCCACAAGCCGCCATCGTCGCCCGCAATCACGATGTTCGGATTCTTCGGGTTAATCCACACGTCGTGGAAGTCGCCATGCGCCGCGCTCGACACCACGTTGAAGGTTTTCCCGCCATCATTGCTCAGCAGCAGAATAAGATCAGGCTTGAAAATCTTGTTTTCATTCTTGGGATCAACAATCAGATTGCCGAAATAAAAAGGACGCCACACCATGTAGTTGCTGGCATCAAGCTTAGTCCAGGTCGCGCCGCTGTCGTCAGACCGGTACAGCCCTCTTCCTTTTTCCGCCTCGACGTTGGCATAAACCACCTGCGGCTTCGACGGCGCCACTTGTACGGCCACGCGGCCCCACGGCTTCGGCGGCAGACCCTTGTTGCTGCTGACTTCGTTCCAGTGCGCGCCGCCGTCGGTCGATTTGAACAACCCGCTGCCCGGGCCTCCCGAGCGGAACGTCCAGCCCTGCCGCCGGAAATCCCACATGGCCGCGTAGACGGTCTTCGGTTCCTGCGTGCTGCGTGCAATCATGGCGCAGCCGCTCGATCCATTCACGCCCGCCAGAACCTTATTCCACGTCTTGCCTCCGTCGGTCGTCTGAAAGACTCCGCGCTCGTCGTTGTCATCCCACAAATGCCCGGTAGCGCAGGCCAGCACGTCGTTGCTGTCGCTCGGATTCACCAGAATCTTCGCGATGTGCTCGCTATCTTTCAATCCGACGTTGGTCCAGTTCTCACCGCCATCCGTCGACTTGTACACGCCGTCGCCTACCGACACGCTGTTTCGCGTCCAGGCCTCGCCGGTGCCCACCCACACAATTTTGGAGTTCGAGGGATCAATCGCGACCGCTCCAATCGACTGCACATCTTCCCGGTCGAACACCGGTTTGTAGGTCGTGCCGCCGTTCACCGACTTCCACACTCCACCGCTTGCCGCGCCCACAAATACAGTGATGCGGCCGTCTTCCTCCACCGCGTCGACCGCGGCAATGCGTCCGCTCATGGTCGCCGAGCCGATGTTACGCGCCGGCAAGCCTGAAACCGTCGCCGCATCGAAGCGGTACGGCGCTTGCGCTGCGGCCGGCAAAGGCGCCCACAGCGAGACTCCGGCGAACAACACAGTCACTGCCCAATAATTGCCAGCGCATGCTTTCATGTTTACGAGTCCTTTTCCACGCCAATGATTTTCGTCGCCGTCTTCATCCGAGCGAATCGTCGATTCTTAATTCGCCGATTCTTAATCCGTCGCTTCTTAGTTCGACGATTAGTGAATCCCAACCATTCCAGACTTCTTTTCCTCAGTCTTCAGTGATGCCGGAAGCATAAAGTCCGCCGGATCGATGGTCACGTTCGCTTCCATCTTTTGCACCGTAACGGTTTGCGCGTCGGGATTATTCTTCGGCCCCTGCGACATCGAGAACGGATACATCACTCCGGCCACCGGCTTGTACGATCCCAGACCCACCACGCGATCGCGCACCGAGCCCCGGATGAACTGCTGAATCTCCTTGCGGATCTCGATAAAAGTATCGGGATCGAGGTAGTCATAGATAATGTCGCCGTTTTTCAGCGTGATCTTCAGCCGCAGCGCATCGTCTCCATCCACCACGTCGTGTCCCAGATACTCCACCGTGCTGCCTTTTTCTTTGTAGTCCACCAGAGGGCCATCAAAGTCGGCGTCAAGAAGCAGGTCGCGCATGTCGTCCTCGCCCATCAACTCCGGATCTTTCTTCCCGTTGAAGGGCTGGATCTGCCAGCCGGTTGCGCCGTCATAAGCCTGCACCGCCGTCATCCCCTGCAGCGAGAATGTCTCCCGAACCAGGTCGGGCCGCTCATTCTCCTGGCCCGCAGACGCGGTGAAGCCGTCAGCGCCGTCGAACTTGCCCGTCATGCGGAGGGTCTTGATGGCCTTCATTTTCTCGATCCCACCGCGGGCTTCGATGTTCTTGGCAATCAGTTCGTCCGCGGTTTGCGAGTAGGAAAACACACCGAAGCAGCAGACAGCAATCAGCAAAGTCAAGGCGTGACGCATCGAGCAGACTCCTGTTTGTGAGGGACTTTAAGAACCCGGAAAACGAGAAACAGTACTCTACTCGGTAGTAGACGCATCTTTCAAGTTTTGGTGAGCGGGGGAGTCGTCTGGGAGCGAGGTCAGGGCCATTTTTTGCGCGACAGAAAAAAGCCGCTCTCACGAGCGGCTTTCGCACTCTCAGGCCCAAAAAGCGCTCAGTGCGTGAACGAGAAGTTCAGCCCGGTGGTAAAAATCACGTCGTTTTTCTTCGCGGTTGAGGGCGGGTTGGAAACGTAGATGTCGCCGAACTGATTCTGCCATCCCAGCCACTTGCTGACCTTGGTCACCGATCCAAAGTTGAACGTAGCCCGATATTCGCCGGTGTTCGACAGGTCTGGAAACAGATACAGGTTTTGCGTAATCACCGTGCTCTTCCCCAGCTTGTGCGTCAAATCCTCACCCAACGTGAGTGCGGCGAAGCGGTTAGTCACGCCATAAGAAGTGTAGGTAGCAGGGGTGGTGGCCGGAGTGACTGGCGGACCGTCGGAGTACGTTTCATGCGTGTAGTTCCCGCCGGCCAGAAAGTCCAACGTTGTCCCGGCTGACTTGATTGCGTGGTACCCCAGACCGCCGGCATACACGGAGCGCAGATCCAAGTCCTGCAGAGCGTTACTCATAAAGTCCGCAGCTCCGAAGCCGAACACTCGCGGATTGATATTGCGATCGTAGCGTACTCCGGCCTGGACCAGATCGGCCACGGTGCTTGGAGTCGCCAATTGGTTGTCGGTATAAATGGAACTCACGTGCAGGATAATCTTGTCGTTCAAGGTGGGGTGGGCAGCATTCAGAGCCAGCGCCAGGTTTTCCGTTTCGCTATTGCCGCGGGCGAGCGAGAAGCCCACGTCGACTCCGCCATTCCACCCATGCGTCAAGCCGGGATGCAACGACTTGTCGTAAGCCGCTTGCTCGGCATCGTTGCGGATCAACACAACCTTGGCTGCGGGAACCTCGACCGTGCCGCTGGTCTTGGTGGCGACTTCGAGTTTTCCGTCGCCGGAGCTCACCTGACCCACGACGGTTTGCTTGTCCGAAGTGCTCACATGCAATTCTTTCTCGGTCGTGATCTGGGTGATGGCAGAAAACTGTACGGTAACGTCTCCCGCGAACTCGGTGTGCAGCACCAGAACTTTGCCGTCAGACTTCACGACCGTGCCGGTCAGGCGGTCGCCATTCTTCAACGTGATCTGATCGGCGAAAACTGCCGAGGCTAATCCCACGAACAGGATGAGGGCAACAACTTCCACTTTACGCAACACTACCTACCTCCAGATTTTAGAGTCAGCTTCACAGCCTAAATGCATCTAGGGCCCGGAACTACACGGAACGGGGCAGAAAACGGCGACAAAGTGGCGGTGGAAACAAAGAGGATTACTGCCCGCGAAGGGAACTCGGTCAGGCCTTGGTTTCCTTGGATTCAGTGGTCTTGCTTGCTTCGGTGGAAGCCGGGGGTGCAGGGGTATCCTTCATCCCCTCTTTCAGGGCACGGTATCCTTCGCCCAGCCCTTTGCCTAGTTCAGGCAACTTCTTGGGACCGAAAATCAGCAGGGCAATGGCAAAAATAATGATCAGGTGCCACGGTTGGAACAAACCTTCCACGGGGAACCTCCTGGAAGACACTACGACGGGGTCTTCCTGTTAATACGGTACCGGAGGGGTAGGGGGAAGTCAAACCACGTGCCTGGAAACCTCGCCTATTACTTCCGTGACCTTACCTTCGATTCCGCCGTGGGGCTAAAGTGAGATGTATGGTTCGGGCCAAACACCTTGCCCCGCGCCACAATCAACGCCGCCAGCAAACCGAACTGTCACCGGAGAGTCGAGTGAAGCGCAAGGGCATGTCCGTTCTTTCATTGCTTCTTGGGGTTGTTTTAATAACAGCGGGTCTGATAGCCCAGTCCAGCCAGACTCAGCCGGTGAACTCTGCCCAGTTGATGGCTTGGCTCACGGCCGGCGTGCCCGGCAACCGCCTCGTCCGCATCGTTCAAGAGCGCGGCCTCGCCAATGTCCCGGGCAAAGAACCGATTCGCCAGCTTGAAGCCGCGGGCGCCGATGCTGATCTGATACACGCATTGAAGAACTCGAAGCGGTCCGCCGCCGCTGATTCCTCAACCTCTGAGATTCCCGCGGCTCTGGTGCTGGCCGCCACCGACGCCCGGGCCCAGCGTTTCCACGAAGCCGAACTCGCTCTGCGCCAGGCCTTAATCGCTGATCCTCAAAATGCCGCGTTGCATTTCGCCCTGGGCACAATGCTGCGGCAGCAGGAGCGTTGGGACGACGCCATCGACGAGATCACGCTCTCCGCGCAGCTCATGCCCGATTTCCCTGAGAACCACAGCAGCCTGGCGTATGTCTTCTATCGCGTGGATGATCCTTCCGACTCGATCGCCGAGGCGCGCACTGCGCTCAGCATGGATCCGCAGAACGCCGAGGCTTATCAGTTTCTTGGTCTCGCCTTTTTCTCTGACGGACAATACGGCGCGTCGGCGCATGCTTTCGATGAATCGCTGGCCCACGACGCCGATAACCCCGATACTTATTACGATTTGGGCATCACTCTGCACGCCGATGGAAACCTGCCCGCCGCCATCGCCGCCTATCGCCACGCCATTCGTTTGAAGCCGAGTTTCTGGCAGGCTCACTCCAACCTGGCGCTGATCTTGCACGAGCAAAACAAACTGAATGAAGCCATCGCCGAATATCACGAAGCCAAGAAGCTCGCGCCTGAAGAGGCTTCGGTTCGCAACAATCTGGGCAACACCTATTGTGACAAAGGCGACTTCAACGCCGCCATGCTCGAGTTGCGCGATCTTTACCGCCAGCATCCTGAGTGGGAGCAGGGACACGGTTGCCTGGCCCGCGCCTATATGGCGAAGAAGGATTACGCCAACGCCATCACTGAATTAGAGCTGGCAGTTCGCGAGAACCCCACCGGCTCCGCCGAACACCGCGTCCTCGGCGAGGCCCTGTTACTCGATGACAAGCCGGAAGACAGCATCCGCGAATTGCGTCTTGCAGTTGCGCTGAATCCCGACTCCGACTCGGCTCACCACTTTCTCGGCACAGCGCTGTTCCAGCAGCGGCAGTTACAGGCTGCAGAAAAAGAATTCCGCGAGGCCCTGCGCCTCAACTCATCCCCCGACAACCACTACGCTCTTGCCGCCTGCCTGATGACCATGGACCGCTATGAGGAAGCTCTAACAGAACTGGAGACGGCGGCGCGCCTCGATCCCGAGCGCCAACTCTATCGCGCCCGCCGCGACGAACTTCTCAAACTGATGCAGATGAAAGACACAAACGCGCGGTAATAGCTCCGCAGGGACAGTACCTGGAAGTGTACTCCCGGCATGTTCAGCCGGACGCGAGACTGCTTACACTGGAATGCAAGGGCCACGCCGGAGCCACAGGCTCGTGCGAAAAAATCAAGCTACGTGCGCCCGCGCATTTTCAGGTGATCGATCATGGACCTCACAAGATCCACACCATCCGCAGCCGCCAACGCGGCACAGTCCGTTCCGCCCCTTGAAACCAACGTCCGAAATACTGCTCAGAACGACGTGAGGAACGAGATTCGGAGCGAGGTGAGGAACGATCTGCGGAACGCCGTCCGCCACGATGCCAAGAGCCAGCAATCCTTGGGCTTCGGCCTGCCCTGTTCGAATTGTCGTCTTTATTATCCCGCCAACCTCGACGCGTGCCCGGCCTGCAATAGCCGAGTGCGGGTTTCTCCCCGCGCCGTTCCCGCCATTCCGAAGGCGCAGGTCGCTGCCGAGTCTTCGCCCGACAGCGCTTTCGTCGAGCGCGAGAGAGAGGCATTCCTGAAAGAACTTGAATCAAAAATTTCCGCAACCCCTGAGGAAGTCGCCAGTTCACTTGCCATTTGCAATCTGGAAAATCACCGCGCTCAAGACGACGAGCCAGCCTCGATTTGCCAAGCGTGTTACGCGCGTCTGCAGGAACGTGTGGATGTATTCGAAGCCGCTCTGCACATGGATCTGAAAGAAGCGGCGCAGATCATCTACGATGCGGTCTGGGCCGATCCCTCCGACCCCGGCAAGACCTACACCAACGCTGCCAGCGCGCTGCTCAGCGAATTGCGCAAACGCTCGGGAGTGTCCAGCGTGCTGGGTCCCTTCCATCCGCGGGGCAATTAAGGCCCAGAGCCGGCACCGGCGGTCGCAACCCGATTTCGCTTTGCCCGCAAGATTCGGATAGTCCGCTAATCCTCTTCGCCATACGCTGTTCCTATCATGACTTCCACAAACCTGACTTTCCCAATGACAACCGCGAATGCCATACTGACCCAGGAAACTTTAAGCGAAATGCCGGTTCGCTCCAACTCGGCGAAACTCAGGCAAGCTCAATCGAGCGAAGACCAGCGCTGGGATGCAGTCGTCGCGCGCGACGCCGCGCGCGATGGACAATTCGTTTTCGCCGTCTCCAGCACCGGCGTCTATTGCCGGCCGTCGTGTGCGGCGCGTCATCCGCGGCGCGCCAACGTGACATTCTTTTCGCATCCCGACCAAGCGGAGAAAGCCGGTTTTCGCGCCTGCCTGCGTTGCCGCCCGCGCTCGGTCAGCGGCAATCCGCAATCCGACTGGGCGAAAGAGGTCTGCCGTTACATCGAGCAGCATCTCGATGAACCGGTCACTCTCAGTCGCCTCGGCAAGGTATTTCGCCAGAGCCCTTTCCACTTGCAGCGGCGCTTCAAAGCTACGCTCGGAATCACTCCGCGCGAGTACGCGGACGCCTGCCGCCTGCGCCAACTCAAGCGCAACCTTCAGGCGGGAGACAACGTGACCCGCGCCATGTATGACGCCGGTTACGGCTCCAGCAGTCGCCTGTACGAAAAGACTGCATCGCAACTCGGCATGACGCCCGACAAATACCGTCGCGGCGCCATCGCTGCCACGGTTCGCTATGCCATCGCCGATTCGCCGCTGGGACGCATGCTGGTCGCGGCCACCGACAAGGGCGTTTGCGCCATCCAGTTCGCACATTCCGACGGCGAGTTAATCGAGGGCCTGAAACGCGAATTCCCTTTTGCCGCGCGCAAGCCCGACCAGAGCGGATTACAAGCCTGGGTTGAAACATTGCTCTCGACGATGACCGGCCACGAGTTGAACACCGCGCTGCCTTTGGACATTCGCGCCACGGCATTCCAGCGGCGCGTGTGGACTTATTTGCAGTCGATCCCGTTCGGCGCAACGCAGTCTTACAGCCAGGTGGCGAAAGCGATTGGCCAACCCAGCGCCAGCCGCGCTGTTGCGCGGGCCTGCGCCACAAATCCCGTGGCGGTTGTCATTCCGTGTCATCGCGTGGTGCGAAAAGATGGCGACGCTAGCGGCTATCGCTGGGGGGTGGAGCGAAAGAAAGCGCTGCTGGAGATGGAGCAGCAGGGAGTGTAGTAGGACCGGGCCAGATCCAGATCAAAAAAGTTCACAGATCGAGTCCGCTAAAATCCTTTGAATCAGCTGGTTACGATCTTGCGAGCTAATGCCGATCTGGCTAAAATATTGAAAACAAATAACTTGCTCGTAAAATATTCTAATAAAAGGAGTTAGCGGTCCGAGGTTTGGCCAAGAGCTTTGGAATCAGAGGGCGGGCTGCAAAATATTGCATTCATGGGACTCATATCTCATTGCTATTTTGATGTCAAAGATCCAACCCTATAGAGATAGGGTCTCAGGTCTGAGAATCGGAGTCAAGGGAATTGTGCGCTTGAGCCTAATTCCCTGAGAGACTACGATGAAAAGCGAGAAAGGGAGAATCGGCCATGCAAGTCAACCTGCCCCCCGACCTAGAAACGTTAGTCAAGAAGCGCCTTTCAAGCGGCGGCTATGACAGCGTCGAAGATGTGTTCCGCCGCGCTCTGGAAGCGCAGGACGCCGAGGAAAGCTGGACCGACGAGGAAAGGCAGGCCTTGACAGCCCACATCGAAGAAGGATTTCTACAGGCCGAGCGCGGCGAGCTCGTTGATGGCGCGCAGGCGCGACATGAAATTCAGGTGATGAAGGAAAACTGGCGTCAAGAGCGCGCGTCCAAACGATGAGCGTTTACGCTCTCACGCCGCTCGCCAAGGCCGATATTTTCCAGATTTGGTCATACATTGCCAACGATAGCGAGAGGGCCGCTGACCGTGTCGAACAGGCGATCTACGATGCTTGCGGGTTTGCTGCTGAGGCCCCCAGCGCGGCCACACCCGTGCCGATCTCACCAGCCGTTCAGTGCGTTTCTGGACGCTCACGCGATATCCCAACTACACGGTTGTTTACCGGCCCGACACGTCTCCGCTTCAGGTTATTGCCATTCTGCATGGGAAAAGGAATGTGCGACGTATCCTGAAACGGCGCCCGTGAACATTGTTCACCTTCGCCATGTCTGACCTCTGCGTTGAAACATCGGCGCCTTGCCCACTTCTCGCAAAGAACGCGAAAAATGGGGCCCCCGCCTCACTGACGTGCGCTGTTGTGGCGCGCCACTGCAGCCCAGTTCACGAACGCCAGCGCGATGGTCGCGATCACGATCAGAGATTGGCCAAAATCCACGCGCGTTACCAGGATCGCGCACAGAATGATTCCCAATACCGCGAAGAAATTTCCCGCGGGCAAGTGGAACATCGCGCTTGCTCCTTCCGGCTGTTTGCGGCGAAGGGTGATCAGGGCGGCGCAGGCCACGCCGTAGTAGAGAAGCCGGGCCACGGCGGAGAGCGTTACGTTCCATTTGAAGTCGCCGACGAGCGCTAATCCCCAGATCATAGCTGCGAAAACGAGAATCGAGATGTAGGGCGTGTGAAAGCGGCGATGAACGGCGGCGAAGGCTTTGGGGAAGTCTCCTTGTTCAGCGAGGGCGAATACAACTCGTGGCATGGCTAGAATTTTTGCGCTCAGGTATCCGTAGAAAGAAATCAGCGCGCCTATGGCGACCAGCGCTGCGCCGACTGGACCGACCGCCAGCCGCGCGACGTCCGCTAAGGGCCGCTGGCTGTGTGCAGCGTCGGGCAGGACCCCGACGACCACCCACTGGATCAGGGCGTAGATTGCGGTGCAGAGCAGAAGCGCCACGAAGAGCGCGAAGGGAGCGTCGCGGCGGGGATTTTTCGCTTCGCTCATAGGGGCGAGCGCAGTCTCGAATCCGCCGTAGGCAAAGACCAGCAGCAGTAGCGCTTTCAGCCACTGGTTGGCGCCGGCAGACGGGATGGGTGCAGAGGCGATGGTCCAGTGATGATGTTGAAGCACAAGCAAACCCAGGACAATTACTGCGAATAGCGGCACCAGTTTTGCTGCCGTGAACAAATTGCTTACTTGCGTTCCGGCGCGCACGCCGCGGATGTTGATGAAAGTCAACAAGCCCACCAGCGCGGTGAGAATGATGGCGCGGGGCAGGGGATCTTTGGCATGCGGAAAGAACTCGCCGACGTAGATCACAAACAGGTTGGCGTTCGCCGCAGGTGCAGCCACTTGCCCGAGCCAGAGCATCCACGCGGTTTGAATGCCCATCAGGCGTCCGAAGGCAACGCGAGCGTAAAGATAAGGACCGCCGGCTTGCTGAAAGCGCGAGGCAACTTCGGCGAAGCAGCCCATGATTACGCTCATTCCAGCCCCGGCGGTGAGCACGGCATAGGGGCTGTAGTTGCCGATGAGCGCAGCGACCGTGGAGGGCAGGCCAAAGACTCCGCTGCCGATGATGGAGTTCACCACCAACGCGACCAGGCTCCAGCGGCCGATGGCGCGGACCAGGTCATGGCGAGGCGGGTTTGCCGAAGCTGATTCCATCCGCGCGTTTGTATCACATGTCGTGGACTTCCTGACAGTGAGTTCTGCGCGACGATAGCTTCAGTAACTATGGGTGGTGACTTTAGAGCAACGGAAAAATCCCCAAGCGGAAATGAATTGTTGTGCCGCGCGTCAGGCTCCTTGACAACGCGAAAAGCCTTGCCAGTGGCTGGGTTCAGCGTGATCGGGCCCTGGGCATGAGTCTCCCGACCAAAGTAATGGCTTGAATTACGAAAGCGCATGATCGTGGGACATCTATCCGCTCGGTGCTCGCGATGAGATGTTGAAAGGCACGCGAGCATCGCTTCGAACATCGCTACGACAGCGGTTCGAAAGTCGCTTCGACTTATGGGGAACGACACTCAGATGGACGATCTGCACACGCGGATGGCGCGAGTTACCGAAGATTTGCGGGCGATTCAGCGGGAGCTGAACTACGCGGCCATGCAGGCGCCCAGCGATCCGGAATTGATGGAAGCCCTGAGCACGCTGCCCGAGACCGAAGCCATCCAGATTCTGTGCAAGGCGCTCGACCAGATGCGGCACTTTTTGTGGTTCTACAGCCAGGTGATGAGCAACGAGCCGGAGCTGGGGGACAAGCTACGCCAGTCGAATGCTGCGAAAACCGTCGAAGACAACAAGGTGGATACTTCCTTCCTCGATCAGCTCACGCGGGCCGATGAAGCCGTGCTGCTCCGCTATCTGGTGGACGCAAAAGAGCGCAAGCCGAACTAGCCAGAAACCTTTGGCCACGGATCTACGCGGATTCACACGGATCCGAAAACAAAATCCTTCTCTATGGATGTTCAGCAGTGACCGCGGACGATGGTTCTGCGCACGTCTCCGTCTGGACTCAACACAATAATGTTGGCTTCCGCGCCGGGGGCGAGCTCGCCGTGTTGCGCGAGGCCGACGGCGCGCGTGGCGTTCAGGGTTGCGGCGCGTACCGCTTCGCGCAAGGTCCAGTGAGAGAAGCGGGTGATGTTGCGAACCGCGCGGTCCATGGTCAGGACGCTGCCGGCGAGGGTTCCGTCCTTCGTGGCCTTTCCATCTTTCACCTCGACCTGAATGGGGCCGAGTTGGTAGGTGCCGTCGGGCATGCCTGCGGCGGCCATGGCGTCGGTGATGAGCACCGAGCGTTCAAGGCCTACCGCTCGCAGGAAAATCTGAATGACTTCGGGCGCGACATGAATTCCATCCGCGATAATATCGGCGCTCAGTTGGCGGTCGGTAAGCACTTCGGCGAGGATGCCGGGATCGCGGTGGTCGAGAGGCCGCATGGCGTTGAAAGTGTGGGTGGCGTGGCGGGCGCCGGCGCGGACTCCGGCGCGGGCTGCTTCGAGGGTGGCGTCAGAGTGGCCGATGCTGACGCAAACCTCGCGCCGGGCCGCTTCGGCGATGACCTCGAGAGCGCCGGGAAGCTCCGGCGCGATGGTCATCATGCGCACGTGGCCGCGCGCGGCTTGCCACAGGCGGTCAAAGATCTGCAGCGTGGGCTCGACAAGGTATTCCGGGGGATGCACGCCGCGGCGCTTGTGGCTGAGAAACGGACCTTCGAGATGGATTCCCAGCGGCCGTGCCTGCAGCGGATCGCCTTCACCAAGGGAACCCTGAGCGGCTTCGATGGCGTCGGCTAGACGCTCCAGAGCAGCGCAGGTCTGATCGAGCGGCGCAGCGACGGTAGTGGGAAAGTATCCAGTGACGCCGTGGGTGGTGAGGAATTTGTTCAGACGCGGCAACTCGCCGGGCGCGGCCCGCATGAGGTCGACGCCGGCGCCGCCGTGCATGTGAATGTCAACGAAACCGGGCGCCAGGATGGACTCGGCAAGGGCGTCGTTTGTAAGATCGATCACCTTCGCATTCTTCGGAATTTCCCGCTGGGCACGCGAGGAGACGGCGGAGACGAGGCCGTCCTCAATAAAGAGGAGCGGGTCTTTTATTTCTTCTTGCGGCGTATAGAGACGATTAGCAGAGAGCACGATCATATTGCGTTCGCATCAACTGGCGTTAAAAGCCTTGCCGGTTCGATTACCACAGTGCGTCATCAGTTTAGCGCGAAAGATGGATTGGGCGAGTAGAGAGAACGTCTGGAGTTGCGATGTTATAATGGTCGAGCCCATCGAGCAGCAATCGCGCGGGTGGAGGGCCTTCCTTGTTGCCGCCTGCGTCACCGTCGGGGAGTGGCTCAGCCTGGTAGAGCACCTGGTTCGGGACCAGGGGGTCGGAGGTTCAAATCCTCTCTCCCCGACCAATTCCTTTCAAGCATTTGAGTGACTTCATCCCAATAGATCCTGGGTGCACGGGGCAATTTACCCGCGCCTTTGGGCAGTGGGCCAGCATGTTCCGCTGACCGCATTCAGATCGGACCTGAACGCCGTTCACCTTGATCACCGATCTCTGACGGAGCCCCGAAGTACCGTGATGGATGCCATTGGAAGCTGGTAGAGCGTTTCTGCGCCACCGTTCACTTTCGACCTGGAGGGTGGGCCGTCGGGATCGGCGTGGCCGCGTTCTCCCTCCGGATGCCACTTGTATTCGGCGGATCCGAAAGTGATGCGATCAACCTGGCCTGAGAAATGGCGATCGTGGCCGGTTTCAGGATCGTTGAAAACAACCTTTACTGCGTGATCGTTATATTGATCACGGTTGACCAGCATCACGGACCACTGTCCGTCCGGCCGTTCCACGGCATACGCCGTGACCAGAAGCGTTCCCGCAGCGTCACTTACATCGCTTGAAGCTTTGAAGAGTTTGTGCGGAGCATCGACCGGTTGCACCCACTCTTTTGTAATCACTTGCGAAGCCATGTACTGAGGAGGGTAGCCGATCAGGTTGTAGTGTTCATCAAGCAAGAGGAGCGGGTAGGCGCCCCAGTGGCCTGGAGAAGGCATGTAGTGGAAATAGTAAGTTGCCCCGGCGCCCGCGGTCATCATGGAGCCAACATAATCGGCGAGCCATAGCGCGCCCTTCACGGTCGAAACCCCGGCTCCGCCGCCGATGTTGCCCTCGGTCATGAAAAACGGAATGTTCGGAGGCAACCCATTGTCTTTCCAAACCTGCACGATGTGTCTAACGTATTCCGGCTCCGGGTACAGATCGGCCCAGGAGTAGGTGGGCCTGTCCTGGTAGGGATAATGTTCGAAAGAGAAGAATGAGAAGTCGTGCAGGCGGCCGTGGGCCTTGAGGTAGTCTACGAATCGTCCTAGCCATGAAACTTTCCCGGCCGCGTCCGGCCATACTTCAACATCATCAAACGTTCCTTCGAAGGGTGGGCCTCCGAGTTTTGCTTCAGGAACGAGTCGGTGAATGGCGGTGGCGAATTGCAGGTACAACGCGCCATAGTCTTCGGGCAGAATGTGCTGGCCGTCGGCCTCTTCTCCCATCTCGATATAGGAGATGGGATAGTGGCGTTTGTATAAATAGGCAATCTCGTTGGCGGCATCCTCGGGCGTGGAATACAACATGGCAATTGGAACCATGGTGGGGAGTCCGCGAGTGACGCCGCTGGTGAAGAAGAAATCGAATCCGACCTGGTCTCCTCGCGATTCGTCCATATCAGAAGCCGCATGCCAGGGATCGACCGAGGAAGGCCAGGTCACAGTCTGATTGCGGCTGGGGAAATGAGTAACGTAGTCGTTGAACTCGCCATCTGCCGAGAGAGCTCCGGCATAGAGTTCATTGATGGCGTAGCCCACGCAGTTTCGTTTGTCGGCGGAACCATGACTGTCGCAGGTGTTGGAAGATTCCATCATCCAGATGCGGAGATACCGCACCGGGATCATCCACGAAACCAGCTTCAGCGTGACTGTGCCACCCTTGCCTTCGGTGACAGAGCCTAGCGGAAAAGTTTGCCACGTGCCCTTGGTCGTGCCTTCATAGAAAGGTTCCAGTTCGCCGGTCCAGAACTGGACGGAGTAGTGCTTCGCGTAGGGCTCGGCCCAGGCGATTCGTATAGCGTTGACGGGGACTTTGCTGCCGAGATCGATCATCACCCACTGCGGGTGCAGCGAGTCGTCTTCTCCGGTAAAGGCTTTCGTGAGGTACGGATTGCTCTTCCAGTACGATTTCAGATCGCCGTCGGTGAGCCGGGACCAGCCGTTTCCGTCGCCCCGGCTGAAGCCGCGATGCGGAAGCGGAGCTGCCCACGAATGACGGATCATTTCTGCAGTCGGTTCCGCACTGCCCACGAAGTAGCCCTGTTGTTTCTCCGCATCGCTCCAAGTGCCGTTCGGGTTCCAATGCCAGGCCTCGACCATCAACTCTGTGTTCTGGCGATAGGTAACGGTTTGCCATCCTGCGCCGAGAATCTCCTTGAGAACCGGGTCCGTGAGCAAATGGTCCGGCGTTCCTGTCCTCAACCGGTCGATGGCCGCGCCCAAAGATCGAACCGGGCTGAAGGTGTTGGCAACGTGAGAGGGTGCGGCGTCAACAGTGATCGTCTGAGCGATGACCGTCTGAGCGATTGCCGTGTTTGTCGTCCAGCTTGCCCCGCAAAGAATAATCGCCAGGGAAAGAGAGAGTCCACGCACTCGGTCTTTGGTGCCCGATACCATTGCTGCCTCCTCGCAGAATTCTCTCGCCTTCGCTGAAGAACAGGAAGCGAGAACTTCGTACTTTCATCTGGCAAAACTCACGTTCTCTGGGAAAGTCCGGAGCTCGTCGGCACGACCGTTTATCCAGTCGCCGCAGGCGCGTCAACCTTTTTTGCCTGGCCGAATCGATTCGATATCGAGCGGCAAATCCATTCAGCGCAAACGTGGGTGTTGCTTCATCCGAGGACTAAGCCTTTGGAGCTTCGCTGAAGATCTCAACCAAGCGGTCGGCGATCACTTTGTCCTCGCCGTCCTTGAGCTGCCAGACGGCAAAGCCGAAGCTGTTTGGGTCGCTGGAATGGCCATGATGCTCGCGTCGCTCGTCGCCGGCATGATTGTCAGCGGCAGAAGCATCCGGATTGCGTCCCCGCATGCCGCTTGCTCCGGCTCCCATACTGCCAATACCGATGGGCCGGGTGTCGGCCAGCTTCTGCATGACTTCCTTCCCGCTGATTTTGAGCCTCGACGGATCGATTCGCCAGCTGTAACGCGGGGTCACGTTGCCGAGAGCTTGAGGGTTGAACTGCCGAGGGAGCGCTGTTACTCCGAACTTCTGCACCGCGTCGGTAATGACCTGTGCGCGGTCGTCGTAAATTTTCAGCGATGCATCGAGGTCCTGATTGACGAAAATCTCGAGCGCTTTGAGCATGCCGAAAATGGTCTCCTTGCCGACCTTGCAGCAACGGCCAATGCGATCTTCCTGCGGGCTCATGTTCAACAGTGCATAGTGGATCAGCTCTTCTTTGCCAATCAGGATGCCGGCTGCCTGCGGTCCGCGGATATCCTTGCCGCCGCTGAAGGTGACCATATCGAACCCGAGTGCCGGATACTCCCAGAGCCGCTCTTTCGGAGGCACGTCGGCCGCGGCATCGTTGAAGCTGTAGAGGTTGTGTGCGCGGGCGATTTCGACGGTTTCAGGCCCGCTGACCTTGCCCTTGTCGGACAGGATATTGGTGAAGTGGATCGCAACCGTCTTCGGATTGATGGCGGCAATCATCTCTTCGCGCGTCTCGACTTCGACCAGTTTCGCTCCAGTCTGGCGGATCTGATGATCGAACGGATAGCGATGGCTCTTCTGGATGATGATTTCATTCCTGGGGAAATTGCTTACGTCGGGAATGTCGCGCATGCGGGGCTCGAGGTCTTCGGTCATCATCCCGGCGTAGCCGACCACCATCGCTGCGGCTGCTCCGCCGGTTACCAAGCCGGTGTAACCGGCGGGGGACTTACACAGTTTCGCGATGAACTTGCCGGCGGCGATCTCGAGTTCATCGATCAGAACGAAGTGCTCATTGCCTCGCCGGATCAGCTCCATGACCTCTGGCTGCATCACCGACCCGCCGATGACGGTTACGGTGCCGTTAATGTTGATGAGAGGAGTTATTCCCAGCTCGGCGTAGATGTCGCCTGTAGAACCAAGGCCGGTGGTGATGGGTGTGATTGGATCGCCGTCGATCGCGGGCAGGGAAGGCTTGTGCTTTTTCCCGAAGAGCGCGTGCAACTTTGCTGGAGCGAGCAGAGTGCTGCTGGTGGCAGCAAGTGCGGCGAGAAACGAACGGCGATTCCAACCCAACTTCAGATTCATGGGCAGCTTCCCTTCAAAGTCTTTCGCGAAATTATTTATCCGCAGGCGGAGTGACGACCATCGCGCTGCCAACGATTTCAATCAGCGAATCGCCGGGAATCCATTCCAGAGCCATGCAGGCGCGGGACGGAGCTTTGCCCGGAGAGAAATAGGTGCCGTAGATCTTGTTCAACGCGTCGTACTGCGCTTTGTGGGAGTCGAACCGCGCCTTGCCGGTGGGCATGGGAATGGTATCGGCGAGAGGCAGACAGAGAAAGACCTGGAGATGGATGATGCTGTCCATGGTGCAGCCGGCGCGCTCGACGGATTTCTTGAGCGCGTCCATGGTGCGGGTGACGTGCTTTTCGAAAGGATCCGTCACCAGTACGTGATCGTCCTTGGGATAGCCGTCGTTGGAACCGGTGCCAGAGAAATAATAGATGCCATCGTGGGTGTGGTTGCCGGCGCCGGAGCGGCGAGGCGCATCTCCGCCTGGTGCGCCCGCGGGTGCGCTACCGGGCCTGGACGGGTCAGCAGGGGGAGTTTGCTGAGCGAAGAGTTTCAGCGCGCCGGTTACGACGGCCGCCATTGCCGCGATCTTGCCAAAGAAGTTGCGTCGAGTGTTGGTTTCCACGGAATTTCTCCTTCGGATATTCGGTCGAGAAAATCGGACAGCCAGCAATCATAACGCAGGGAGGTGGGATTCACAGCGGTTTCAGTCTCACCTAAGGAGTTCCCGCTACACTTGGGACTATAATTCTGCGGACGGATGACGCTAATTGCTTGCAGAAAACGCAGGCCAGTTGGTCAACGCGCTGGTTCTCAGGAGCGAGTGGATCAGGGAACGACTTCGCCGAATGTCGCATGAAAGTGCCCGCCAAAGCCGACGACGAACGATTCCAAAGCGGTTCGCAGGATTATGCCGCGTACCTCGAGACACCAGAGGGGCGGTTGCGCTCGGATTTGGCTTTTGCCAACTTGCTGGATTTTCTTCCTCTGCAGGCTAACCCTTCGTTGTGTGCGCTGGATCTGGGATGCGGTACCGGAGCGACGGCCGTTCGTCTGGCCCGACTTGGCGTGCACGTCACGTTGCTGGATTCCTCTGCGGCGATGTTGGATATTGCGACGCGCGAGATACGGAAAGCAGGGGTTACGGACAAGGTCGTACTGCAACAGGGCGACGCTTCGCAGTTGGCGAAGTTGTTCCCGGCTCGATCGTTCGGTCTAATTCTTGGCCACAACATGCTGGAATATTGCGACGACCCGGTTGCGGTGTTGCGCGGCGCGGCTTGCGCCTTGCGTGATTCATCGTCGATATTATCCGTCCTCGTGCGGAACCGGGCCGGCGAAGTGTTCAAGGCCGCTCTCCAGGCGGGCGATTTGGCTGCTGCCGAAAATGGCCTTGCTGCTGAGTGGGGAGAAGAATCTTTGTACGGAGGCCGCGTACGACTTTTTACGTCAGATCGCTTGCGAGCGATGTTGGCAGAGGCGTCGCTGACAGCGTTTGCCGAGCGCGGCGTACGCGTGCTTGCGGATTACTTGCCGTCGCGGATTTCTCGCAGCGGTGACTATGAGCGGATTTTTGAGTTGGAGCGGAAGCTGGGAAGCCGGCCAGAGTACGCCGCGGTCGCGCGTTACACACAATGCCTCGCACGTTTGGCTTGATCGGCGCGGTTGATGGAGAATGGTCTAAATGAATGAGATCGCGGCCCGGTCCTCATCGATCGAATCGTTCACGAGCGCGCCTGATGGCACAATTTCGCTGGGACTCGGGCTCACCAACGAGTGTGATCTCTCGTGCGCCTTCTGCTACCGGGATCCTACCCGCACCGACCGCCTGTCTCTGGATCAAGTGAAGTCGGTTATGGAACGATTGCCCGTCGGTTCGGTGAATCTGGGCACGGGCGAGAACGGCATGCATCCAGAATTTAAAGTGATTTTGGCGTATCTGCGCCAGAAACAGGTCAAGCTCACGATCACTTCCAACGGCCACAGTGTTGCTGCGTTGGAAGACGATGAGTTGCGCGCCTTTCACGATATTGAGTTCTCTCTCGATTACCCGACGCAGGCGGAACAGGATGCACAGCGCGGAAATGGCAATTGGGATCTGATCCACCGGCAAGCAGAGCGTTGCGTGAGGCTTGGCGTGCCCGTAACCATCATCGCGGTCATGATGAAGGCGAACTATTCGCGTCTGGCGGAGGTCGCGCGAGTCGCCAAACAATTTGACGCGCCTTTGCGGGTGAACGTGTACCAGGCGGTGCGGTCCGATATTTATGCGTTGTCCTATGCGCAATATTGGGAGGGGTTCCGGCGTCTTTTTGCGGAAACGGACGTGATCGCGATTGGCGAGCCGCTGGTGCGAGCGATGGCAGGGATGCCACCGATGCGAGCTGGTTGCGGAGTGAACAGCTTACGAGTCACGCCGAGAGCAACGACACAACCGTGCGTTTACTGGCCAGGAGCGGGGGAGCCGCTTTCAGATTTGATCTCGAAGGGGGTCGACATTCTAGATTCCACGCCCTTCCACCAAGCGCGCACACTTCCCCACGCCTGCCAGCCTTGCGAGTTTCGCGAGTCGTGCCATGGTGGATGTGCCGGCCGGCGACGGCTTCAGGGCGCACTGCTTGAGCCTGACTATTACTGTCCTATTGTCCGCGGGGAACGGCCGAGCCTGGATGTGCGCATGGCCGCCGCCCGCGATCTGCCGAAAATAAGCAGCTCCTGCACTACCGTGGTGATGGCCCGATAGAGACTCGCCGCTTATTTCGCGGCCACCCAAGTGTCTGATCCCGTCAGCTTGACCGCCAAGTCAGAAATGAAGATGTGCAGGGGCTTGCCATCGGCTGTGCCGCGGTGCTCGGTTGAGATCAGCAGAGGACCAGCCTTTTTGTAGCCCGCCCAGGTTGCCTTGACGACGCTTGGCTTCTTGTCCCCGCCGTGATGGAACACAAGGTACTCGACGCGGTCATTTTTGCCGACATAGAGATCCCAGGTGTCGCCGGGCGTGTAGCCGCCGAGTTCTGCTCCATACTTCACTGAGACCAACGTCGCTAAGCCGGCACCCGCGGGCAGTTTCTTCATGCCTTCATCGGTCACCGTGGCGCTCGTATCCCAATAAGCATGTAACGGAAACAGGAGCCAATAATTATCGTTGGTGAAACCGGCATCAGTTTGCTTTTTGGTGTCATCGTTAAGCTCGGAGCGCAGGTAGGTCACCTTGACCGGCTTACCATCTTTATCCTTTCCCTGAAAGGTGACTTTGCCGGTTTTTGGTTCCCACTCCCACTCGCGAGAAAGCTTGAAGAGCCCGGTAATTTCCCCGTTCCAGGTGTAGCGGATCGCCTCAATCTGCCCAAACGAATCGAGACCATAAGTCTTGGCGATCTGTTCAAGAATTGGCGGACGCGTCTGTGCCCAGGAGGCTGAAGCAAGAACGAGCAACGCGAAACCCAAACGACGGATCATCGTTATACGGCTCACACTTGTCATGGAGTTTTCTCCTCGGTGAATTTGAACCGACTTCCCTTGGATGTCGGGTGGAAGATTTCGGATACAAGAGAATGTATCTAGCCTGAGCTTGGGTTTGTCGCCGGTGGCTTGAACCGACGAAACACGACGATCGCAGCGGCAAGCGCCAGAAATCCGTATTCCAGAGACATAATCCAGATGGGAAGTATCCACGGATGCCCCGTCGCGCGCAAATGCCAAACGTAGTAGGTGGGGATAATGCTCACCGTCCAGATGATGATTGGCACCGTCGAGGCCGACCGCATGAACGGCAGCAGCCAGAGCAGGTACCAGGGATATACGACCGGTGCACAGAGAAGCGACGCTGCCATGGGCCACGCAAATGCGTCCGGAGAGCATGCCGACGACTTCCGTCGGAACCAGATTGCAGTAAGAAAACCGAAGAGAACTGCGAAGCCGGCTACAAGCTGCGGAGCTGCTACTCGCTCGAGGGTTGCAAAGACCGGATCATTAAAGCGGAAGCTCTGCACGTAGGTGCCGAGGGAGCCAATTGGAATCCGCCCGTGGTTTAAGAATGGCACGTATAAAAATCCGGCGACGGCTGCCGCGATCGCGGCGTCGCGCATACGGACACGCTTCCAATAAAGTGGCAGCAGTACAATCGGGAGCAATTTCACAACGACAGCCAGCCCAAATGCCAGGGCTGCAAGCGTCCGCCAGCGGCGTCCGAGCGCGGCGAAAGATACCAACAGCAGGAGTGCGCCGACGATATCGATATGACCGCTGCCCGCTACTTCTATCGCAAGCAGCGGGTTCCAGGCGTAAGCCAGAACCCAGTGTGCTCCTTGCTGACTGCGACGCAAGATTTCGAGCAAAACGAGAACGATCGCGAAATCGCAAACCACGAATGCTACTTTCAGGGTAAAGATCGATTCATGAATCGCGGTTACGGCACGGAAGAAGAGTTCGGCGCCGGCGGGATACGGGCTCGGCAAATAAGGGTTATTCAGCGTGCGGGTCTCAGGAGTGTGCAACCCAGCCAGGGCTGGGTCGCTGGGGACGACAATATAAGGGTTGTAGCCGAGCCGCTGCACATGGCCATCCCAAAGGTAGCGATGAATGTCATCATCTGGACCGGGCGACGTCAGCAGAAATGGAAGATGCCAAAGAGCAGCGAACGCGAGCCCGATGAAGATGACACGGCGCGGAAATCTCGGCGTGGAGAAGAACTCACGAATGGCTAGGAGATAGGCGCTGCCGGCGACTGCCAACGGAATCATGAAAGACGGTGCGCCCAGGCTGCCAAACTTGCGGGAGCAGACTGTGAGCGCAGCCAGCATCACGATGCCGAGAATATAGAGCCTGCGGGATGGCGTGAGCTTCACAAGTCTCCCGTGCCCGTTCGCAACTGTGCCACCGCCTGTTCCCACTGTTTCAGCCAGACCGCTGTTCGTGGGGCCCGGGACGGGGCGAGCCGTAGCTCCGCGGCGAGCCGAGTTAAGTCGTCCTGCACGTCGATGTCGTAGAAGGGATCTGTGTAGCCGACGGAAAGCTGCAGTCCGCGAGCCCGCGCCAGCAGAGCCTCAAGCGCGCTCCTGGTACCCATGCCGTCGCCATCGAAGAGCGTTGGATGCGCAGCCTTGGCCCCGACGAGGTAATAGCCACCGTCGTGTGTTGGTCCAACCACCACGTCGTGCGCAGTGAGAGTTTCGAATGCACTTTCCAGAATCGAAGCTGGCAGATGCGGACTGTCGCTGTTGAAGGCAACGACTTGCTGCTCACCCGGCGCCGCGAAGTGTGCAAACACCGAGGTCAGGCCGGCTGCGAGACCCTCCCCTTTTTGCGCCACGATAGTCACCGAATCTTGGGTCAACCGCTTCAGCTCTTCGACATCTGGGGACGGGCACATGATGGCGACGTCCGCGCGGCCGAAGGAATGCGCCAGCGCCAGTGTGTCAGCCAACAGGCAACGATAGAGCTCGGTCACTGCTTCAGCCGTGAGGCTCTGCGCTAAACGGGTCTTGACCTTTCCGGACCTGGGCGCCTTTGCCATGACGACCAGCGTGCGGCCACGGTCAGGCGAATGGGCTTTATTTTCGCGGAAGGATTCCATAGAAAATTAGTCAGCAAGGCTCACGCCGGCCGCGGCAGCTCGGAGTTTCTACGTCGAAAATAATAGCGCACTATCAGCGAGAGAATGAACCACGCTGCTCCCACAGTACCCCGCAACGTTCCGCTGATCTTGGATTTCCCGATGCGCGGATAATAACTGACTGGCACCTCGACGACGCGGAATCCCGCGAGTGTGCCTTTCAGAATTATTTCAACCGCCCAACCGTACGTATTCTCCTGAAGCCCAAGCTGGCGAAGAACGTCTGCGCGGCCGGCGCGGAACGGACCAAGGTCGCTTATCTGCAGACCGTATAAAAGGTTGATCAGAAAAGCCGCCAGGCGGTTACCAAAAGAGGCGTGCCAAGGCAAGGCCCCGTGAATGCTGTGCTTGCCCAGGCGCGAGCCCAGGGCAATATCGGCACGGCCGTCGAGGATGGGAGCCAACAGAAGCGGCAACTCACCGGGCCGATCGCTGTAATCGCCGTCGAGGAAGACGACAACATCGGGGCTGCTCGCATTCGCGAGTCCGGTCAAACAGGCGCGACCGTATCCGCGACGAGGTTCGTGGAGGACGCGGGCTCCCATCCTGGTGGCGATGGCGGGAGTTCCGTCGCTTGAATTGCTGTCTACAACCAGGACCTCAGTGACAATGTTAGCGGGGAGATCAGCTAGAACGCGGGCGATGGACAGCGCTTCATTGTGCGTAGGAATGACGACCGACACGCGCACTTGTTTTTCGCCCAAGTCACCACCATGGGGAGGACGGCCGGCGCCGTGCCAGCAGGGCGTCGACGCCCCACGCTCGACCGGCGCGCCCCACCGTGAGCGCCAGCGATGCCATCACCGGAACCAGCAACTCCCAAATCCACGCCGTGCCCCACTCTGATACCCAAAGGCTGCCCAGGTACAGAAACGCTACAAACGCGACCGGCCGCGTCAGCAGACCGATGACGAGCAAGATTCCGAGACTGATCTCAGTCATCGCCTGGACGGGAGCGGCCATGGCTGCGTGGCTCGCCGCCAGACCCATGATTGCCTTCCACGCAGCCGGCGAGTGACCGGACTTTATGTAATAGTGGATCAGGTTTGCGTAGCCCGCTGGAGTGTAGAGACCCTTCCCCAGATTTTCGAAGAAGACCCACACGAACATCGCGCCGATCGTGAGACGAACGATTGCCAGTCCGTTTGCGGCGGATGGCCGGTCAGCCACTTTTTGTGTTTGGCTTCCGTTTGTCATCATCGTAACTCCCACCCAAAGGATGCCGTGCCGGTTGCGACGGGAAGATAGGCCCACATCTTAAGCGGTTTGCACTGTTCTTGCCAGTGGATGCACCAGGCTCACGTTAGTTGCAACTAGACGCAAGGCCGAAGGTTCCAAATCATCTCCCCCGGCCATTTGTCTTGACCTTCCTTAGCTGAAGGCGGAGTGCACTGCCTGAATTGACGTTCCGTATGGTGTGGGGTCTGATACGCTGAGATACGATTGGCAGCGGCCGCATGATGCACGCGCAGAGAAACGCGAGATTCGCACGGGGAGAGGGAAAGCCATGTTTTCAAAGAAGGCCAACCGACGTTTTGCGATTGTTTCGGTTCTGATTATGCTCACGACCACAGTGGCAGCAAAAACTCGCGTCTCTAAGCAGCCGTTTGGGCATACGCCGGAGGGAACGCCGGTTGAGATGTACACTTTGGCGGATGGCGAGATCGAAGCCCGCATCATGACTTATGGGGGAATCGTCGTTTCTCTGCGCACCCCCGATCGCAACGGAAAGCTCGACGATATCGTACTGGGCTGCGATTCGGTCGAAAAGTATGTGGTGCAGACCGCGCATTTTGGGGGCATCATTGGCCGCTACGCGAATCGCATCGCGCATGGCACCTTCCAGCTCGATGGTCAGACTTATTCCATTCCGAAAAACGATGGCGACAATGCTCTCCACGGGGGGATCCGCGGATTCGACAAGGTGGTCTGGACGGCCAAAGAAATCACGGATGGAATCGAGCTGACTTACGTGAGCAAGGATGGCGATCAGGGTTTCCCGGGTACTCTAGCCACGACTGTGAGGTACACGCTGAGTGGGAGCGCGTTGCGAATTGATTATTCGGCGACCACCGATAAAGATACCGTCCTCAACCTGACCAACCATTCCTATTTCAACCTTGCGGGACAAGGGAACGGGGACATTCTAAGGCACGTGGTGAAGATCGATGCTTCTCGATTTACGCCGGTCGACGCGACGCTGATCCCGACCGGAGAGCTGAAGCCGGTGGAAGGGACGCCGTTCGATTTTCGAACGCCGCATGTTGTTGGGGAGCGGATTGTTGCGGACGACGCGCAGTTGCGCCTCGGCCATGGCTATGACCACAACTTCGTTCTCGATCATCCGGCAGGGCAATTGGCCGAGGCTGCCGAGGTCTACGAGCCGACTACCGGACGGATTTTGCGGGTGTCTACGACCGAACCTGGGTTGCAGTTTTACACCGGGAACCATCTCGACGGATCGATCACCGGCAAGGACGGCCGGGTCTACAAGCCGCGATTTGCGCTTTGTCTGGAGACGCAGCATTTTCCGGATTCGCCCAACCACCCGAGCTTTCCCTCGACTGAATTGAAACCGGGACAGAGGTTTCATAGTGTGACAGTATTTGAGTTCAGCGCCGGCTCGCGCTGAGGCCGCATCCGGGTCCAGATGCTTTCAAATTAGTACCGCCTCACAGTACCGGTTGAATCTGCATTAGTACTTCGCTTATTGGTCCCTTCAGTACTGCCCACTCCCTGCCTCTTGAATTCCGCCTAGATCTCTTTTGAACCTTGTGCGAGCAGGTTGTGCGACCTATGCTCTGCGCTGGGGTCGCTCTGTGAAACGAGTGCGTGTATTGGTGGCAAATCATCCGCGCCTGATGAGGGAACTGGTGATGGCGACGATTGCCGACCAGCCCGACATTGAGGTTGTGGGCGAGGTGCAGAACGAGACTGAACTGGCGGATATTGTCGAACAGGTGCGACCTGACGTTCTGATCATCGCGATGGATTTGGCGGGGTGGTGGTTCCCACGGCGGGAAGGACTCGTCCGGATTCCGAAAATGGTTCTTGGCGGAGCCAGTGGGTTCCGGCTTAATAGGTTCCGCGGCTTCAGTTCTTCCGCTGCGTGGGCGCGGTCAGCAGATCGACAAACATCTTGTAAAACTTCTCAAGGTCCAGATCATCCTGCACTTCGACGGGCTGCAGTTCGATCTTGGGTTTATCGCGGTCAGTCCAGCTCAGGGTATTGCCATAGCCGGCGCCGCGATCCAGGTCGACATCTAGGAAGAGCGTTTCCTTCTTCGTAATCAAGCTTGGATCGAGCCACGCAGCCGCCGCCAGTTCATCCCACAGGTAATTGTAGTTGCCGCGCAGGCGCGCATACTTGCCCATGTAGCGTGCTACTGGCGTATCTGCCGCCTTGATGCGATTGATCAGGTCCGCAGTCAGTCTCGTCTTCACCGAAATATCCACCGTCGTGCAGACGATTCTCTTCCACGGCGCGCGGAGCACAACGTGAGCCGCTTCCGGATCGAACCAGAGGTTGAACTCGTGCGTCGGAGTGTTCGCGAACTCAGGATCGTCCGTCCGCGGACTGAAGCTGCCGCCCATGAATACCAACTCTTTAGCCAGTCCCGCGAACTCGGGGTCGAGCGAAATGGCAAGAGCCAGGTTGGTCATAGGTCCGCCTTCGTAAATGGTGACTTGGTTCGGAAACTTATGCACCATGCGCAGTAGGAAGTGCGCTGCATCTTCGTCGGCCGGCTTGGTCGTGGGACTGCCCTCGGGCATCTCTCCCAACTCGTCCGCGGGATGATAGAACTTCGGAGTCCACGCCCCCAGCCACGCGACCTCGCCGTATTCCTGCTCCCATCGTTCCGTCTCTTCTCTTCGCCTAACCAGCGGATACTCCGCTCCCGGTACGACCGGAATGTCGGTTCGTCCGATGAGTTCAAGCATGCGCAGAGTGTGCGCCACTTCCGCGTGCAGCCACTGATCGCCTGTCACGACGGTGATGCCCAAGACCTCCGTCTGCGGCGACTGGATCAGCAACAGCATCGACTGCTGATCGGTTCCGGCAGGCCCAGCGGCATCCTGGTCGATGATGATCTTGCGCCTCGTTTGAGCCGAAGCGACAAACGCACTGAGGAAAAGAACGGCGGCAATGCAACGGATGAGAAATGATTTCATGGTGGCTCTCAAAAATTCTAAAGCAGCGCAGGGCGATTGCGTCCTTCGATCTTGTCGAGACTTCGCGATTGCGGCGGCAAAACGAAGGGCAGACTGAACATCAGTCTGCCCCAAGGCGAAATGTGGTCCAGCTTCAGAAGTTCAGCCGCAAGGCGAACTGAATCAGCCGTGGATTGTTCACCTGCTGGTTGAGCACCCCGAAAGTCGACGGTGAATTGATGTCCTGCAGGCCGACGCCTGTAAGACCACCTATAAAGAACTGGGGATGGTTGAACAGATTGAAGAATTCCGCCCGGAATTGCAGCTTCATGGCCTCGCGGAACGGGAGCGGGAAGTCCTTGATGATTGAGAAATCCGTGTTCACGAAACGCGGCCCGTATGCTGGAGCGCGGGGAGCGGTGCCGATCTCTCCTCCGATTGCATGAGCGAACGCGCACGGATTCAACCAGTTTTGAATGGTGTGAACCTGCGTGGGGCAATCCGTCTGGCCGTCTTCGTTGCCGCCCCGGTTGGGATCGCCGACCAGAACCGGGCGATTGAGGCTCAGGAAGTCGTAGTTCAAATATTGTCCGGTATTGCCCGGGGCCGGGGCCCCACCGAAGGTTGGGCCCGTGTTCGCGCTGTCCACCACGAATAGCGGGAAGCCGGACTGAGCCCGCTCGATCAGATTGATCTCCCAGTTACCCAGAATCCCATTGGTGGCGCTGTTCCAGTTGCTGCCGAAGTGCTTGCCTTTCCCGAAGGGCAGGTCGTAAAGAACGCTAGCCGTAAAGGTATTGTTCAGGTTCAATTGCGACAAACCCCAGTCCAGTTTCTGGGTTCCGGGCAGAGGCCAGAAGATCGCGCCCGCATTGGTGCCCAGTCCGTCGGTCAGGCCGGAGTCGAAGTTGCGGGCATAGGTGTAACCGAGCAGCGCGTAGATGCCGTGGCGCGTGCTCTTGGTTTCTGCTTTGATTTGCAGCGAATCGTAGCGCGCTGCTCCCACGCTGTTATTGCTATCGACTACCTGAAACGGTGCGCCCAGCCAACTGTCTTGAGGAATAATCAAGTTGCGGCCGCAGCCCAATGTGTAGCCGGCGACTGTGAATCCTGTACCCGGACAGGCCAGGGGAGATCCGATATTCTCGTTGACCTGGCTGACAAGTATGTGCGCGCTGCGCGAGCCTGCGTAACCGGCAGTCAGGACTATGTTGCCTGGGAGTTGTCGCTCGACGTTGAGGTTGAACTGCTGCACGATCCCCTGCTTGAAATTGCGGTTCATCGACTGCAGTGTGCCCGTGTAGTTGTCGGGGTTCACCGGCGCGTTATAAATGAATCCGCCCGGCACGGCCAATGTGGAAGGCGCCTGGGCTGCATTTAGCAGGAAGCCATCGGAGAGCGAGCCGACTGGGTTGCCGTAAACGTAAGAGAAGGTCGGCGGATCCACTTCCGCATAATATGGCGGGTTTTGCCATAATCCCTGGCCGCCCTGGTTCCACGCGGAATCATGGAAGATGGCATAACCGAGGCGAACGGCGGTGCTCTGGCTGCCCATCGGCTTCCAGGCCAGTCCGATGCGCGGTTCGAAGGCCGTTTTGTCAAATTGAATGCCTAGCCGCCCATCCGAGACGGTGCAGGCAAAAGGCAGAATCACGGGGCTGCAACCACCAGGACTGCCCTTCGGGACGAACCACGTGAGGGAGGGAACATCGAAGTTCGCCTGCCGGTTCTGGACTTCGGTCTCGGGTGTAACCCCCGCCCAGGCTAATCCTAAGTTCACGGTAAGGTTATTGGTGACGCGCCAGTTGTCCTGGACAAACGGACGCACCAGTTTCCAGCGCCGGCCAACCGTCGCGCCCAGGAAAGTCTGGTCGTGCGCGGCAAAGACTCCGATCTCACCTACCAGCACATCCGCAACGTCGTCCCCGGTGAAAGCTCCGCTTTCCGAGACAAGACCGTCCTGCGAAGCATTGTTGCGGACGTTCATCTCATTGGCGCGATAGACGACGCCGAAGCGGATCTCATGCTTGCCGCGAATCACATCTAACGTGTCGGAAACCGAGTATACGTTCGTCCCGCCCTGGTAGGGGGCATAGCCCCGGTCGCCCACCGAAAAGTACGACGACATGGAAAAAGACGTCATGCCACAGCCGACGCAGTCGTTGCTCGCCTGGTTCAGCCCTGCGGGATAGCCCGTAAAGGGGTCGCACTTGCTGCCCAGATTAGCTCCTGGAATTCCAATGATCGAGGCCTCGCATGTCCCGGTTCCGAAGGAAAGAATGTGGTTAAAAATCCGGCTGAAGCCGGCATTGAACTGGTTGATCGTGTTCGGCGAGAACACGTGGGTTTCTGACAGCGCCAGATTGCGGCCGTGATTGTTGATGAACTGATTGCTCCCGAAGGCAGTGGCCTCCGACCATGTCGGCGAACCACCTGGGATGAAGTTGGTTGCCTGGTCGTAGCTGAAGCGCGCGAAGATCGAATCTGCGCTCGAAAAATTGTGATCGAGTCGAACGTCCCACGTGCCTTCGTTCAGCTTTCTCGTGAGCTGATCTGCGTAATTAAAACCGGTTGAACCAATCGCGTTAGGCGTGGGGTAGAGTGCAACAACCTTTGCACCAATCGGATTGACCATCGCTGCCGGAATGACGTTGCAAGGAGTGCCCCCGGTCTGAGAGCCATCGCTATTCGGCACAATTCCATTTCCCGAAGCATCGCACTGCAACGTTGTAGGGTTAAACGGAAAAAATGGATTCCTAATATTGGAGAATCCTTCTGCGTTGAATTGCGGCGCCCCAGCCGCGAAACCGGGGCGCGGGTTACCAGATGGATCGAGGCTATAGTCGTAATCGCCATTTGCGTCCGGCGTCACCATGGCAGTAGTTGGGACGAACCCCGGATACGTCACCCCCTGGCGTTGCATCTTGGCCTGATAATCCAGGAAAAAAAAAGTCTTATCCCTCTGGATCGGGCCACCCAGCGACCCGCCAAACTGGTTCAGATTGAACTTTTGCGGCGCCTGCGTGAAATATTCGTTGGTGTTGAGCTTGGTGTTGCGGAAGAACTCAAACAGTGATCCGTGCCATTGATTCGAGCCCGACTTGGTCGTCACCAGGACAGTGGGACCGGCGCGCTCACCGTATTCGGCAGAGTATGTGTAGGTCAAGACCTTGAATTCCTGAATGTCGTCGATCGACGAGAAGATGGCGATCCCGCCTTCATCCAACTGATTGTTATCGTTGCCGTCGAGCAGCCAGTCTGTCTCCTGTTCGCGAGAGCCACCCACCGAAAGCGAAAACGAGCCCCGAGTGGAAGCTTCGCTACTGGGCGCGCCGTTGAAAAAGCTTTGCGGGTTCGTCGACGCAGTCGTGCCCGGCGTGAGCGTCGCCAGTTGCACGAAGTTGCGACCGTTGAGGGGAAGGTCGGCGACTTCTTCGGAGGTGATGACCTGCCCCAGCGTCGGATTCGCGGTCTCTATAGCTACCTCAGTGGCGCTGACTTGAACCGTCGAGGAAACAGATGCCGGCTGAAGGCTGAAATCGATTTCGCGATGCTCGTCGACCTGCAACCGGATGTCCTTCTGCTCGGTGGGTTGGAATCCTTGCGATTCAACGTGAATCGTATAGAACGCTACTGGCAGCAGCGGGATCAGGTAATATCCGTCGTCGTTGGTCTTGGCTTCGCGGGAAATGCCTGTGCCTTGCGACGTGATCTGAACCGTCGCCCCGGTTACCACCGCGCCCGCCTTGTCGGACACAGTGCCCGAAAAACTACCGGTCGCCTGACCGTACAGGAACGGACAAGCTGAAACCGCAAATGAAAAAGCGACCGCAACCAATAGCGTCTTTCTATTCAACATTCCTGCCCCTTTTCGGCGGACCCGCACCGAATGACGAAGTGACTTTCCGTTTGGCTATGAACCGGGAGATCGTGGGACCGTAGAACGGCCTTATAAATGGCATCTCCTTCCAAAGTCAAGACTTTTCAGCGGCAGCAAAAAATCAGCACCCCTCTTCTTTACCGTTTTCGCACCAGACGAGTGCGAGACCGTCAGCCGCGAACCGCCCACTCTTCATCAAAACGCGCGCGATCATAAAAGGATTTTTGCGTCCCGATGCCGGTCGTCGAAAGTCCAGCGTACAGATTGGCACGGCGCACCGCCTCTTGCTCGGGCACTCCCTCCGCGAGGAATACGGAGAAACTCCCGATGAATGCGTCTCCTGCACCAGTGCTATCGATGCTCTTCACCACAAAGGGAGGCACATGCTCGCTAACTCCGCGACCTGCGAGGATTGATCCGTTCGCTCCCAGTGTGATGATCACTCGGCGAATACCGCCCGCTACCAGGTTCTCCGCGCACTTCTTCGCGTCTTCCACACTCCGTATTGCGACCCCGGTAATGGTTTCCGCCTCGCTCTCATTCGGAACGAAATAATCAAGGTCCGCCAGGGCTCGCACGTCGACGGGCTGACCAGGCGCCGGATTCAAGATGCATCGAATGCCATGCCTGCGCGCAAACACGACCGTGTAATAGACAGTCTCGAGAGGAATTTCAAACTGGAGGACAATGCAGTCGACACTTTTCAACATCTCAGCCGCTGCGTCTACATCCGCCGGCTTCAGCGCGTCGTTCGCCCCTTTCACCACCAGAATGCGGTTTTGTCCGTTGGGCTCGACAAAGATCGGCGCCACGCCGCTGGACAATCCCTCAACCTTCCTCACATGAGTCGCGTCGATGCCAAGCTTCTTAAAGTTGTCGATGGTCGCCGGACCGAACAGGTCGTCCCCAACTCGTGCCACCATGAAGACATCCGCGCCGCACAGACGAGCGGCCACCGCCTGATTCGCGCCTTTGCCTCCGAACCCGAGATCGAATTTCTGGCCGAAGATGGTCTCCCCCGGCTTGGGAAACCGATCCGTGAAAGTTGTCAGATCGATGTTGGCACTTCCAACCACCGCAATGCGAGGGCGCCGGGGCATCGTTTTCCTGAGAGAACCTGAGAACGCCGAGTCTATTTGGCGCTTCCCGTTGTGTCAACGGAGCGGCGTCGCCCTTCGGCAGCCCACTAGCTTTCCGGCCGAAGGTTCCTCTTGTGGCGCGCGCATAAACAAGAGTACAGTTACACACTTTGCGCTCGTCACAACACCGTTAAGGAGAACCGATGTTCACGCCTTCGAGTTTGAGCATTGCGCTGCTGATGATGATCACAAGCGCCGTTTGCTGGGGTTCGTGGGCCAACACCTATAAAGGCGTCAAAGGCTATCGCTTCGAACTGTTCTACTGGGACTATGCCGTAGGCATCTTCGTGATCTCCCTTGCACTTGCCTTCACCATGGGCAGCGCCGGGCACGATTCCTCCAGCTTCCTCAACAATGTCAGCTCCGCAGACACTTCGAACATTATTAACGCGCTCATCGGCGGGGCGTTGTTCAATCTTGCCAATCTTCTGCTCGTGGCTGCGATCGACATGGCTGGACTCGCCGTCGCATTCCCCATTTCAATCGGCATCGCCTTGGTGGTCGGAACCGTATTAAGTTATGCACTGCAACCGAAGGGAAACGCAGCTTCCCTGGCCCTCGGCGTGGGATGCGCGTTTATCGCTGTGCTTTTGGATGGCAAGGCGTATGGAAGTCTCGCGTCTGCGGGACGTTCCGTCTCGAAGAAAAGCCTGATCACATGCGTGGTGTCTGGGATTCTGATGGGCTTGTGGGCTCCGTTCATGACTCACGCCATGACCCGCGGCAACCCGTTGGGACCATATAGCGCGGCAGTGTTCTTGACCCTCGGAGCGCTGCTCTCCTGTTTTATCTGGAACATTTATTTCATGAAGCATCCGCTGGTAGGGGAGCCAGTTAGTTTTACTGGATTTTTCAGCGGGCCTGCTTCGGGCCATCTGCTGGGGCTTTTCGGCGGATTCATCTGGGGCATTGGCACGGTTTTCAATCTCGTGGCTGCGAGCTTCACCGGCGTCGCCATCTCATACGCGATCGGCCAATCCGCTCCCATGGTCGCGGCTCTCTGGGGGATCCTCGCGTGGAAGGAATTCGAAAACTCCGGACCTCGGGCCAAAGCGTACCTCTGGCTGATGTTCATCTTCTATGGCCTTGCGATTTTCCTGGTCGCGCGTGCGAACGGTTAGGGTAGCCTCACTTCCTTTGATCCGGTTCACAAACAGTTCCAGGAAACGGTCGGCATCGGAAGCCAGGCACACTCGCGCATTCGGCTTGAGATATGTAACGCCCTCGATCTCGTAGTGGTCGCCATGCAGTACGTTTTTCTCGTCTGAGCCCATGCGGTTCGCCACGGTTTCTCCGCGCGTAAACTCACCTCTGGTTTCCACATCGACGTGCATTTCTTTGAGCGTTCCGAGAGTCGGGTCCAGAGCAATCCCCACCGCCAGCGGATCATACATCGCCGCCCCGTTGTATCCGCTCTTCTCGCTGCGGGTCAAATAAAAGTCGGCAATCTTCGAGATAAAGTCGCTTTGCGGTCCGTGTGACGACTGCAGCTCCCCTAAATATTTCCGCGTAATCAAGGTTCGCTCGCCTACATCGGACCCGACCATCGTCACCATCCAGCCGGCATTAAACACAATCTGCGCCGCCTCGGGATCGTTGTAGATATTCGCTTCCGCCGCCCCGTTCACGTTGCCGCCGGAGATCGAACCGCCCATGATGACGATATCCTTGACCAGAGCTGCGATCGATGGATCTTTCGAAACCGCAAGCGCGATATTGGTGAGTGGGCCAATCGGAATCAGAGTGATTTCATGCGGATATTTGTGGATCATCTCGATGATGAGATCCGGACCAAACCGGGGATCCGCTTTGCATTTTGAAGCCGGCAACTCGACGTTCGCCAGGCCGTTCTTGCCGTGCCAGTACTGTGCCGTGATCAGCTTCTGATTCAGCGGGTGCTGCGCTCCACCGGCGACCATGACGTCGCAGCGGTCCGCAAGTGAAACAATCTTCAGCGCATTCTCCAATCCCTGCCAGGCCTCGACGTTGCCGGGCACAACCGTCAGCGCCTCCACCTTGAACTCTGGAGAATTCAACGCGAGGATGATGGCCATGGCATCGTCAGTGCCGGGATCCGTGTCAATAATCACGCGCCTCGGCGCAGCCTGCGAAAACACATTGGTCAGTGAAGTGAGAACGAAGAACGAAAGCAGGAGGAATGCAGCGTGGAGTTGCTTCACAGGAAGGTCCTTTCTAAAACCGGCGTGGGCTATAACAGCATGCCCGCGATGGAGGCTGACATGAGGTTGGCCATGGTTCCCGCCAGCATCGCGCGAATCCCGAGGCGCGCCAGTTCGCCCTTCTTGTTCGGCGCCAGCGCTCCAATTCCGCCAATCTGAATTCCGATAGAGCTGAGATTTGCGAATCCGCAAAGTGCAAACGTGGCAATGGTGAACGAACGCGGATCGAGCGCGGCTTTCTGCGGCCCCAGCATGGAAAACGCCACCAGTTCGTTCAGCACCATGCGCGTGCCCAGCAGGTTTCCGATCGCCGCACAATCGTGCCATGGAATCCCGATCACCCATGCCACCGGCGAGAACAGCACTCCCAGAACGCTTTCAAGGCTCGTGGGAAACCAGGAAAGATGGTGGTGAATGCCTCCGAAGATTCCATCGAGCAA
The DNA here is from genome assembly GCA_049280095.1 of Candidatus Sulfotelmatobacter sp. Taxonomy (GTDB): domain Bacteria; phylum Acidobacteriota; class Terriglobia; order Terriglobales; family Acidobacteriaceae; genus Sulfotelmatobacter. The sequence continues at coordinate 288,184 of JBAPPL010000007.1, forward strand.
GGCCACCAGCGCGAGAAAAGCGATCAGCATCGCACCGATATTGAGCGCCATGTGAAGGCCGTCTCCCGTGCCGCGGGCAATCGCGCCAAGCAGATTTTCCCGGTGTTCTTTCTTGGTTTCTTCCTCACTCATCACCACCCGGCCGGCGGTCTTCGGCTGCTCGGTTTCAGGCACCAACATCTTCGAGACCAGGATGGTCCCCGGCGCCGTCATGATGACCGCGCTCAGCACGTGCCGTGGCTCCGCCCCAAAAGCGAAATATGCAGCCATGATCGATCCCGAAACGTGGGCCATGCCGCTGGTCATCACCGTCATCAGTTCCGAATGCGTGAGCTCGGGTAGAAACGGGCGGATAGTCACCGGCGCTTCCGTCTGGCCCATAAATATGCTGGCGGCAACATTTAGAGACTCGGCGCCGCTCGTGCCCATGATGCGAATCATTACCCAGGCGGCAACACGGATGACCATCTGCATGATGCCGTAGTGATACAGGATGGCGAACAACGCACAGATGAAGATGACCGTCGGCAAGACTTGAAAGGCGAAAATAAAGCCGATGTTCGAGCCCTGCTTGCCGAGCGGGCCAAACACAAACTCCGAGCCCACGAACGCATAACTCAAGACGCGGTTGGCGGCATCGCCCGCGGCCTGGAACATGCGCCGGCCAAGATCCACGCGCAGCACAAAAATCGCAAACAGAATCTGCAGGCCGAGCCCCCATACGACCGTTTTCAGCCGAATCGCGCGGCGATTCGTCGAAAAAGCATAGGCCAATGCCAGCATGGTCAAGAGGCCGAGGATTCCAGTGTAGCGTCCCATCAGTTTTTCTCTCCAGACTTCTGGATCACGCGATGGATCAAAGGCCTTTCCACGCGCACCGGCGAATCGGCAATCTGATAACTGTCTTCCAGCAATTTCCGGGCCCGCGCCGCGCGCGCTTCTGCATTGTAGTGGATCGCCGCCAGCGCCTCGCCTGCGGAAACCGCATCTCCAACTTTTTTGTGCAGCACGATTCCCACCGCGGGATCAACCGAATCTTCTTTTCGTTCGCGGCCGCCACCGAGAATCACGCTGGCTGTTCCCACTTGCTCGCATTGTATAGACGCGAGATATCCACTCCTGGGGCTAGTAACAGTCATCGTGTGCTGAGCCTGAGGCAATTTCTTCGGATCGTCGATCGCCCGCGGGTCCCCGCCCTGCAGTTCAACCATTTGCCGAAACCTGTCGAGCGCCTTGCCGGAAGCAATCAGCTTCTCGCTCTGCTTTTTCCCCTCCGCGACCGTATCGGCAACTTTACCCAGATAAAGCATCCAACCCGCAAGCTCGAGGCAGAGTTCTCGCAAATCCTTCGATCCTTCCCCGCGCAGAAGCTCCACGACCTCGACCACTTCAAGTGAATTGCCGATCATGCACCCCAGCGGCTGATCCATGTCCGTGATCAGCGCCACGACCCGTTTATCCATCCGCTCGCCGGTTTCAACCATGAGTTCCGCAAGAAACGCCGCATCCTTTTCGCTCTTCATGAATGCTCCGGAGCCGGTCTTCACGTCGAGCACAAGTGCATCAATGCCCTCCGCCATCTTTTTGCTCATGATGGACGCGCAGATGAGGTAGGGACTTTCTACGGTGCCGGTCACATCGCGAAGCGCGTAAAGCTTGCGATCCGCCGGGGCGATCTCGGCCGTCTGCCCAATCATGGCGCAGCCGCAGGTTTCGAGCACGCGGAGAAATTGCGCCACTGGAAGATTCACATTGAAGCCGGGAATCGACTCAAGCTTGTCGAGCGTGCCCCCGGTATGCCCCAAGCCACGACCGCTGATCATAGGAACCGCCACGCCGGCGGCGGCTGCAAGTGGCGCCAGCACAAGCGAAGTCTTGTCGCCCACGCCACCCGTCGAGTGCTTGTCGACCTTCTTCGCTGGCAGCGAAGAAAGATCGAGTACCTCGCCGGAATGCAGCATCGCGTCTGTCAGCGCAGCAGTCTCGGCCCGCGTCATCCCCCGCAGCACCACCGCCATCAGCCACGCGGAAACCTGGTAGTCAGGGATATCGCCGCGAGTGTAAGCGTTCACCATGGATTCGATTTCGTACGGCGACAATTCGCCGCCATTCCGCTTTTTGCGAATTACATCAATGGCGCGGAAAGTCTGGGTTAGCGTTGGAGTCGGATTCACTGGAGGCGGAATCCCTCCGGCAGCAGTTCGGTGATGTGAGCTTGTTTAGGGCCATCAGCCCCCTGGAAGAAGATCGTCGCGTCGGGGCCGAATTCGTAAATAACTTGACGGCACGCGCCGCACGGCGCGCAAGGCACCCCCTGGTCGTTGACTACCGAAACCGCACGAATCTCGATCCTGGGTCCAAGCTGCGCGACCGCCGAAAAAATCGCTGTGCGCTCGGCGCAGTTGGTCATTCCGTAGGAGGCGTTCTCCACATTGCAACCAGAAAAGATTTTCCCGTTTGAAAGCAGGATCGCCGCCCCAACCCTGAATTTTGAATAGGGTGCATGAGCGTTCTTCATGACTTTTCTCGCGGACCGTAGCAGTCTTGCCACTGCGTTAGGCTGCAGCTTCTTGTTGCGCATAAGGGAGAGGTTTCGCGGCGAAGTGGCCAAAACGAGGCTCATTGTAAACCTTCGTCCAACAATTCACCGGTTTTTCTAGGATAGGTTCGAATGAACTTCCGCACAGCCAACAGCCCAAGACTCGCGTTGCAAGATTTCCTGCCGTACAATTACAGCGCAACGTCCCGTTGCGGCTCTGGTCCCATGGAGCGAACCAAGGCGAAATTCTCGTGCCGGTAGATCACAACCATCCCGGAGCAGATCAAGAAACGGCACATGAGACTGGTGTCCACCAGCCTGATGCGGAATCTTCCATCGCGATTCTCGGCGGGCGGCCCCTCCAGCCAAACTCCGGAATTCCTCTCGACCTGAATTGGCTCCAGGAAGTTCGGGTGAACACCAGCGCGGTGGAACGCCGCGCCCAGAGCCAGGTTGCGCGAAGGACGGTAAAGAAGGAATGGCAGGCGGCCTGGCTACTGCGAGCGATCTCTTGCATGGACCTGACCACACTTTCCGGCGATGACACTGACGAACGTGTGCGCCGCCTGTGCGCGAAGGCGCGGCAGCCGCTGCAGCAGGATCTGGCGCACAAGCTTGAAATCGAAGAACTCGACGTGAAGGTCGCCGCCGTCTGCGTCTATCATGTCTTTGTCGAAACCGCGGTGCACGCCCTGGAAGGCAGCAGCATCCACGTCGCCGCCGTGTCCACCGGTTTCCCCGCCGGTCTGTCGCCGCTGGCTGAGCGGGTCGCAGAAATTCGCCGTTCGGTCGAGGCTGGTGCTCACGAGATTGACGTTGTGATCATTCGCGCCCTCGTTTTTGGCGGACGATGGCAGGCGCTGTATGACGAAATTGCTGCCTTCAAACAAGCCTGCGGTGCCGCTCACATGAAGGTCATCCTCGGCGCGGGCGACCTGCTCACTCTGCGCAACGTGGCGCGCGCCAGTGTCGTAGCCATGATGGCGGGAGCCGATTTCATCAAGACCTCAACCGGCAAAGAACCTACCAACGCCACGCTGCCGGTGGGTTTGGTCATGACTCGCGCCATCCGCGAATATGCTCAGCAAACCGGCATGGCTGTAGGATTCAAAGCGGCTGGCGGCATTCGCACCGCTAAGCAGTCGACAGACTGGCTGGCCATGATGAAAGAAGAACTCGGGCAGTCGTGGATGCGTGCCGAACTGTTTCGGTTTGGCGCGAGTGGATTGTTGGGAGACATCGAGCGGCAACTGGAGCATCACGCGACCGGACGTTATTCGGCAGAATATCGTCATCCCATAGCGTAGGCGCCGGCTGCTGTTGATTTTTAGAAAAGCGGAATCGAGTCGATCGAAAATGAGCATCGCTGAAAAATTCCTGACGATGGAGTATGGCCCCGCTCCGGAAGACCCCAAAGAGGCGCAAGCCTGGCTGGAGCGCCACGGCCACCGTTTCGCACATTTCATCAACGGGACGTGGCAGGCGCCGGCCGCCGGAGAATATTTCGACACGATCGATCCTTCCAACGGAGAGAAACTGGCTTCGGTCGCTCAAGGTTCGCCCGCAGACGTCGATGCCGCCGTGCAAGCGGCGCGCGCGGCGTTTCCGAAATGGCGAGCGCTCACTCCGCACATCCGTGCGCGTTACCTCTATGCCCTGGCGCGGCTGGTGCAGAAACATTCTCGTTTGCTCGCTGTTCTGGAAACCATGGACAACGGCAAGCCCATCCGCGAGAGCCGTGACATCGACATTCCGCTGGTCGCGCGACATTTCTACTACCATGCCGGCTGGGCGCAACTTCTCGATCAGGAATTTCCCGAGTACGAACCTTGCGGCGTCGTAGGGCAGATCATTCCCTGGAATTTTCCTTTGCTGATGGCGGCGTGGAAAATTGCTCCCGCCCTCGCCACGGGAAACACGGTCGTGTTGAAGCCCGCGGAATTCACTCCTCTGACGGCGCTCGCTTTCGCTGAACTATGTCAGGAAGCAGGATTGCCCGCCGGAGTCGTCAATATCGTCACCGGAGACGGCTCGACCGGCGAGGCCTTGGTTAAACATCCCGCCGTAGACAAAATCGCCTTCACAGGTTCCACCGAAGTCGGACGCGCGATTCGCAGCGCCACGGCCGCGACTCCCAAGCGCTTGTCGCTTGAGTTGGGAGGAAAGTCTCCGTTCATCGTTTTCGACGATGCTGACCTCGATAGCGCTGTCGAGGGATTAGTCGATGGAATCTGGTTCAATCAAGGACAAGTATGCTGCGCCGGCTCGCGCCTCTTAATGCAGGAAAGCGTTGCTGAGAATTTGATCGCCAAGATCCGCGACCGCATGAGCACTCTGCGCATCGGCCTTCCTCTCGACAAAGCAATCGACATCGGCCCGATCGTCGCGCGCGTGCAACTGGACCGCATCCAGCGCATGGTCGGCCAGGGAATCGCCGAGGGCGCAACTTGCTGGCAGCCGCAGGTAGCGCTGCCGGCGCGCGGTTTTTATTATCCGCCGACGCTGCTGAGCAATGTGCATCCAACGTCAATCGTTGCGCAGCAGGAGATCTTCGGACCGGTGCTCGCGGCAATGACATTCCGCACTCCGAAAGAAGCGGTCGAACTGGCCAATAACACTGTCTACGGCCTGGCAGCGTGCATCTGGAGCGAGAACATCAACGTCGCGTTGCACGTCGCCGCGCAACTGAAAGCCGGCGTGGTCTGGGTGAACTGCACGAACCTCTTTGACGCTTCCTGCGGCTTCGGTGGCTACCGTGAGAGCGGATACGGACGCGAAGGCGGCAAGGAAGGCTTGCTGGAATATCTGCAGCCGTCATGGTTTAAGAACGCTCCCAAGTTGGTCGTCGCCCAACAACTCACACCTGCGCCCGCAGAACCGGAGCTGACGAACGACGCTCCCGCCATCGATCGCACAGTAAAGCTCTACATTGGCGGCAAGCAAGTGCGTCCAGATTCCGGCTACAGCATGGAGGTGCGTTCGCCCGATGGACGCTTGCTGGGCGAGGCGTCGCTCGGCAACCGCAAAGACATTCGCAACGCGGTCGAGGCCGCCCACAAGGCGGAGTCATGGTCGAAAGCCACGGCGCACAATCGAGCGCAGGTTCTTTACTACTGCGCCGAGAGTCTTTCCAAACGCCGCGACGAAATCATCCATGGCTTGACCGCGGTCGTCGGCGCGAAACAAGCCGGGGCAGAACTCGATCTCAGCATCGAGCGCATTTTCTCGTACGCGGCTTGGGCCGACAAGTTCGACGGAGCCGTCCACAATCCTCCATTCCGCAATATCGCAATTGCCATGAATGAGCCTCTCGGCGCAGTTGGGATCATCTGCCCCACAGAAGCGCCGCTCCTCGGTTTTCTTTCGCTCGTCCTGCCGGCGATCGCGATGGGCAATACCGTGGTTGCGGTCCCTTCCGAGTCATACCCGCTCATCACCGCGGACCTCTATCAGCTCCTCGACACCAGCGATCTACCCGGCGGCGTGGTGAACATCGTCACGGGATACGCGTCGGAGCTTCTGAAAACTCTTGCGGAGCACGACGATGTCGACGCAATCTGGTCCTTCGGCGACGAAGCCAGCGCCACTGCCGCGAAGGCCATGTCGGTCGGCAATCTAAAACAGGTCTGGACCAACGAGGGCCGGGCTATCGACTGGTTCAATGCAAAGCTGGCGGAAGGGCGCTGGTTTCTCGAGCATGCCACGCAGGTAAAGAA
>JBAPPL010000008.1:0-82080 GCA_049280095.1 Candidatus Sulfotelmatobacter sp.
ATCGTTGCCTGGTGAACGTCCATGCCAATATACTTTTCTTGGTTCATAACGGCGCTCCTTTTCGGTAAGTGGTGGTGCGAACAATCACAACCTACCGCAAAGTGGGCGCCTTTTATATTGCGTGTAATGGCGATGTTTCACCAACCACTGTTGAGGCCACAAGGCTCTTATCAGCCTAATGCCGAGCTATTTGTTCGGATCCCGAGTGTCTGTGCCGCGGTCCTTGGCGGAGTAGTCAGCCCATGCCGATGGCGCGAGCTCGCCGAACGTGCAACCATGAAAAATCCCATTGAGGCAATGCAGATTCATATCGAATGCGCGTCTCGTGGATGTCCTCTCGGTCTGCAGGACGCAAGTGTGAAGCATCTTTTCAGGCATTTTTACCGGGTGACCATGATCGAGGTACACGCGGTAGTCCTGATTCTTGCACTTCAGACCGAAGATCACCGAGCCGCGCGTAGTAGTGTCGACTTTATATCCGAAAGGGATTAGCCGGCGGGGGTACCCTGACTCCAACCTGTCGATCCTAAATTCCGCGACACTAGTTTCGCTTCTTTCCAGCTTTCCCCCTCGAACTTCAAATAGCGCACTGAGAACCCATGTACGCACCCCGACGTAAGGAAGAGCAGAGTACAAGAATTCTATCGTTCTCTCTTGTAGCGGAAACGGAAGTCGTGCCAGTCGAGTGTTGATCAACACGATGAATGTGCAATCTTGCCGCGTGCAGGTGGGCCACGGACTGTAGAAACTAATGTTCCCGTGCAGGTCAGGCATCGACAGGGCCGGGAAATCGGATAACCGTGGTAGTGAAGCCGGCCGGTTCGGCATACCTCCGTTGCGAATTACGAGGTCCCGGACACCAGGAAAGCCAGCCGCCGCAAAGTCAAGGGATTTGAGGTCGGCGACCAGAGATTCCGCTCTCCGACGCTGATACACCGAGTCGAGATATAAGAATAGCCAGCTACAAGCGATAAACGCGAGGATCAGTAGCGTCACCAAGCGCGCGGTGATGCGAAATCGGCAGCGAGCATCAGTCCTTTGTGAATGATTGTCGACCACTACAACTAGTTTAGACCCGGCTGACGATCCCCGAGTTCCCAGCGCAACTGACGTTAGCAGGCGTTAACACTCATTGACCGTAATGCGGTCCGCACCGTGAAACCAAAAGCCGCGCCGAAGCTGCGTTAGGGATTGGAGAACCTAGGAGTAGGAGAAACTAGCCCGACTTACGATACTGCTTCGCCAGCGCTTTTGGCGGGATCGTCCTCGGGTTCGGGGGGATCCATCTTGTCGAGAAACTGCTGCAACCGTTCCTGAACCTGAGTGTCGAGCGTGGTAAATTCGATACCCATCCCGACCCCGGGATCACTCGCCCTGACCACCGCAGTGGTCTGCACCTTCTCGTCGTCCATCCAGAAGGTGATGGTACCTTGCGTGCCGAGCGGCAGGGGAAGCAGGGTTTCGACGTAACAGCCGCGACCGCCAATGTCGGTCGCGTTCGTGTTCATGTGTGCGCGCTCCGCCAAACCGATCTGGATTGGAAACTGGATTTTGTGCCGGACAAATCGCCGGTTGACTTTGCCTGGGGCAAACGTGATCTCTTCCCCGTTAGTCATTTCCTGCCAGGGGGTCCGCTGGCCCTCCACAATCTGCACGCCGGCTTCAATCTTCCGAAGCGTTCCGGCGTCGGTTACCCACACCACTTTGAAGCGAGCCTTTTTTTCGCCGTGTTTTATACCGATGATGTCGCCGGTCTTGAGGGGATGGCTGATGCCCAATATTTGCGCACCTTCGCCGCTGATGTTGCGGGCAACGGCGTTCTGCGAGAAGGGGTGAGCGTCCGCGTCCATACCCCACACGCGAACGTGGATCTGGGTTTCAGCCGGGATTTCCGGTCTATCTCCCATTGAGACACCTGATCTTAGGAAACTCTTATCATCATAACCCTTGCCCTGAAGGCCCTGCGGTTACCAATGTAGGTGGTTGGGAGTTCTCGAAGATCATGTACGTTCAGGCAGACAAAGCCTTGCGGGTGAGTGGGGCGGTGGGAAACGTCCCTTGGCTGGCCAAGGGACGCGTTTGTTCTGCAGTCGCTTATCTTTTGCAAGATACGCGGATCACCTGGCTTTGCGGATCAGCTGGCTTTCACTTCGTAAAAATACCGTGATCCTCGTCATATTTTTGCTCGACCTTCTGAGCCGCATCCGCCATTTCATCGGCATCTTTTTCCAAGCGCTGGTTGATGGCGGCCTCGTCAGGGCGACGTTCCTTCGATGGCTGTTGCGGTGAACTCGTTGAGTCTTTCTTGATATCGGGCATAGTACACCTCTCGCTTGATTATAAACAATTGACCGGTGGTCAATGGACGCGATCGCAATATTTCTCGCTTGACAGCCGAGGGCGGCCGTCCCCGCATAAGTTGTGATGCCGTGGCGTTATTGCAGCGTCACTTTCATATCCAGGTTGTGAGCGAGGAAGGACCAGGTGTCTGCTGTCTCGTCGATCAGTTTTGTAATTGATTTGCCGGCGCCGTGGCCGGCCTTGGTTTCGATACGAATTAAGATGGACGCGGGGCCGGCTTGATCGGCTTGCATGGTGGCGGCGAATTTGAAGCTGTGGCCGGGGACTACACGGTCGTCGTGGTCGGAAGTTGCGATCAGCGTAGGCGGATATTTTGTTCCGGGCTTCAAGTTGTGCAGCGGGGAATAGGCGTAGAGAGCTTTGAATTCTTCGGGATTGTCGGAGGAGCCGTAGTCGCTGGTCCAGGCCCAGCCGATGGTGAATTTCTGGAAGCGCAGCATGTCCATGACGCCGACTTCGGGCAAGGTCGCGCCGAAGAGATCGGGACGCTGGGTGACGCAGGCGCCGATGAGCAAGCCTCCGTTGCTGCCGCCGCGAATTGCGAGATTCGGCGTTGACGTGTACTTGTTGGCGATGAGCCACTCGGCGGCGGCGATGAAGTCGTCGAATACATTCTGCTTTTTCAGTTTCATTCCCGCCTGATGCCACTCTTCGCCGTATTCTCCGCCGCCGCGCAGGTTCGGCTGAGCGTAGATGCCTCCCATTTCGAGCCAGACTACGTTGGGCACGGAAAAGTTCGGCGTCAGGGAGATATCGAATCCGCCATAGGCGTAAAGCAACGTGGGGTTTTGTCCGTCGAGCTTTAATCCTTTCTTGTAGGTCAGGAACATGGGGACGCGGGTGCCGTCTTTGCTGGCATAGAAGACTTGTTTGGTTTCGTAGAGGCTGGAATCGAAATCGACTTTGGGCTGGCGGTAGACGGCGCTCTTCGCGGCTTCCAGATCGTAGCGATAAACCGTGGTTGGAGAAATGAAACTGGTGAACGCGTAGAAAGTTTCTTTGTCTTTGCGCTTGCCGCCGAAACCTGCGGCGGTGCCGATGCCGGGTAGATCGACGTTGTGGAGGAATGTGCCGCTGAGGTCATAGACGCGCGCTTCGGTGCGGGCGTCTTTCAGGTATGCCAGGAGAAACGAATTGTTCACTACGTTCGAGAACTCCAGCTTGTCGACGCCCTGGGGGACCAGAGTTTTCCAGCTGGTGCGTTCGGGATGGCGGGTGTCGATGGCGATGAGGCGTCCGCGGGGAGCGTCGAGATCGGTCTGGAACCAGAAGACGGGGCCGTCGTTATCGACGAACAGGTATTGCGCGTCGAAGTCGTCGAGCAGCTTTACTACCGGGGAATCGGGTTGGGTGAGGTCTTTGTAATAAATTCGATTCTTGGGTGACGTGCCTTGGGAGACGTGGATGATCAGATAGTGGCCGTCGTCGGTTACGTTGCCACCGAACAACATCTCTTTGTTGTCGGGACGCTCGTAGATGAGTTTGTCTTGGGATTGCGCGGTGCCGAGGCGATGATAATAGAGCTTTTGAAAATAATTGGCGTCGCGCAGGGTGGCGCCGGTTGGTTCGTCGTAGCGGCTGTAAAAGATACCCTGGTTGTCTTTGGTCCAGGAGGCGCCGGAGAACTTGACCCACTTGAGATCGTCAGCGAGATCTTTTCCGGTGTCGACATCGCGGACATGCCATTCGGTCCAGTCGGAGCCGGAGGTCGCGATGGCGTAGGCCATCAGTTTGCCGTCATCGGAGATAGCTTCACCGGCGAGAGCTACGGTTCCATCGGGAGAGAGCGTGTTTGGATCAAGCAGAACGCGGGGCTCGGCGTTGAGGGATTCGGCGACGAAGAGGACATTTTGTTGTTGGAGTCCGGTGTTGTGCTGAAAGAAGTAGCGTCCGCCGTGCTGGCTGGGAGTGGAGAAGCGCTCGTAGTTCCACAGCTTGGTGAGACGGTCGCGAATGGCCTGGCGGTAGGGGAGCTGATCGAGGTAGCCGAAGGTTAGTTTGTTTTCGGCTTCGACCCAGGCGTGAGTTTCGGCGGAGTCGGTGTCTTCGAGCCAGCGGTAGGGATCGGCGACTTTGGTGCCATGGTAGTCATCGACCTGGTCGCTGCGGCGGGCTTGCGGATAAGTGAGAGGCAAAGTCTGGGCGGCGGAGAGCAAAGTCATAATTGAGAGTAATGAAAACAGAATTGTCGCGTGGCGAGCTAGATGCATGGGACCTCTGGGATTGAATCGGTGGTGCGATCTATTTTGCCTGTGGGGGTGGGTAAGACGCAAGACGCCGCCGTGGCGGAAACCCCTTGCGGGGCTCGCGGCGCTGGCGGCGGGTGAGGGGTCCTTCGACTACACAAGTGCTTGCGCTAAGCGCGCGAGCACTTGCTCCGCTCAGGATGACAGCGGCGATTCAGTGTCCGCTACGGGAGGGTGCGGCGGGCTTGCCTGCTCGCGGCAGGCTTGTAGTCTGCGGGGTAGAGGACTACGCAGCGGTTGAAGCCTTCGCCGTCGCTTTCGGTGCGGAGGTCGGGTTGATCGCGCAGGGCGAGGTGAACGATGCGGCGCTCGCGCGAGGACATAGGAGCGAAGTGAAACGGGGTTCCGGTCTGGCGAACTTTTTCGGCGGCGACACTGGCGGCCATGCGAAGTTCCTGCAGACGGATGGAACGCTGATTCTTGCAGTCGAAGGAAATTTTTTCGTGCTCGGCAGAAGGCAGATGGAGGATTTCGAAAGCCAAGAGTTCGAGCGCGCGGAGAAGTTCAGCGCCGCGATCGAGAAGCAGCGTGGAATCGGGACCGGAGAAATCGACGAAGATTTCGGGCTTCTCCCAGTCGGTGGGCGCGGGAGGGTCGACGACGATGCGGTATTTGAGGTGAAGTCCTCCGTTGGTGACGACCGACTGGAGGAATTCGTTGATGCGGTTGGCGGCGGCTAGTTTGTCCATAGGTCAGCTTTCAGCGCTCAGCTATTTTTCTTTCTTGCGGGCACGTTTTTCCATCATTTCCCGCATTTCACGGCCCAGCGCTGTGCGGTTCATGACGGCCTGTTGCGCGATCATAATCAGATTGCTCTCGGTGTAATACAGATTCAAGCCCGCAGCTAATTTGAAGAAGATGAAGCCCATGAACAGGGGCATCATGATCGTCATCATTTTTTGCTGGGCGGGATCCATGCCGGCCTGCGGCGTCATGCGCTGCATGACGATCATGCTGACGACCATCAACAACGGCAGCACCCAGTCGGAGGCGGAGAGATCGGTGATCCAGAGCCAGTGGGCGTGGCGCAGCTCGAGAGCGACTCCTAACATTCTGTAGTAGGCGATCAGGAACGGGAACTGAATGATGAGAGGCAGACAGCCGCCCGCGGGATTTACTCCCTCCTTCTTATAGAGCGCGCTGATCTCTTCGTTCATGGCCGCTTTGCGCGGGTCTCGCAGGCTGTACTTCTTATATTTCTCCTGAATGTTTTTGATCTGGGGCTGGATGCGCTGCATCTTCAGCATCGACTTCATCTGCGTGATGCGCAGAGGCAGCAGGGCGACGGTGATGATCAGAGTTTGAATCACGATGGCCCATCCCCAGTTATGAACCATGTGGTTGTAGGTCCATTTGAGCCAGAGGAAGAGCGGGCGTGCGAGGATGCCCCACCAGCCGTAGTTGACGATGCCGCGAAGATCAGGGCTGTCGTTCTTGATGCTGGGTACGGGAACGGCATCGAGGACGGCGATCTCTTTGGGGCCGACGTACATGCGCTCAACGGTGGGACCGCGGAGGTCGCCGACGGCGGCGCCCAGAACATCTACGTTGGCGGTGTCTTTGGAACCGGCGCCGACGGGGCTGAAGCCCGGCTTCTGCGGAATCTCCATGCCGCTGTGGAGGGTGACCATGGCCGCCGTGGTGGGATCATTGGGGATAAAAATCGCTGTGAAATATTGATCGCCGGTGCCGGCCCACTCGAACGGACCTTTTATGGTGTTGCCCCCGCTGATCGCCTTGACGCTAAGACGAGAGACATAGTTCGGGAAGAAGATGTAGCCGCTGCGTTCAGTGGAGGCGTCGTTGTGATAATCGATGCCAGAGGCCGCGTAGGAAGCCGCCGTGACCTGGTCGCCGAATCCGGCGGGCCAGGCGGGCGCGGCGAAGATTTCTGCGCCTTTGTAGAAGACTGAGGTTTCGACTTTGAGGACGTAGGTGTGATCGAAATGGAAAGTCTTGCGGACGACGAGGTCATGATCGGCGTACTCGAACGTGATCGTGGCCGGGGCCGTGAGACTGCCTTCGATTGAAGCTACGTAGAGCGCGGAGCTGAGACGGTTACGCAGGGTTTCGTCGTAGGTCCATAGCGAGAGCGGGTAGCCGAATTTTTGAGCGGCGGCGGCGTTGACGAGTTCGAGCTGGCCGTTCTGGGTGTCGTTGTCGAATTTTTTGAGGATCCAGGATTTGACCTGCGCGCCACGGTTGGTGAAGGTGATTTTGTAAAGGTCATTCTCGATGACGGTTTCGGTCTCGGTGGAAGCCTGCTTGGTGACCAAAGCGGCGGCTGGAAGGATTCTGGATGGAACGACTGCAGCCGGTGCGACTGGAGCCGCGGCAGGTGCTGCGGTTGCCGGCTGCGTTTGTGCGGATTTATTTTGCGGTGGCCCGGCCGGAGTTGGCGCGTACTTCTTGAGCACTGCTTGAGAGACGACGAGGACGACGAAGGTCAGAACAACGACGATGAGGAGCCGGCGCTCGGAGCCGGGCTCTTGTTGAGGATTTTGATATTCGGCCAAAGTCTTCCTTTAATTACCTCAGGGACACTGAATCACAGTTTCCGCCGCTTGCGTGCTTTACCACCGGGTCATAGCCGGAACGAGCAAGGGGATGACAGCGGAGGATGCGGGCGAAGGCCTTCCATCCACCGCGCAGGGCGCCGTAACGCTCGACGGCCTCCATAGCGTATTCGGAGCAGGTCGGCACGTAGCGGCAGGCTGGGGGCAGCATGGGCGAGATGGCCCACTTGTAGGCCCGCAGCAGTTGCAGCGTGACGAATTTGGCGATGTTTCTCAAGGTCGGCTATCAGGTTTCTGCTTCTCTGACAATTTCTGCGATAGCGTCTTCTCGATTATGGAGAAGGCTCGGGTGACTTCATTCTGGAGCGCCGCGAAGTCGGTAGTCAGCAATGACTTTTTCGGATTGATGACTACATCGGCCGCAATCCCTGTAACAGGGCGCGACATGCGAACCGCTTCGCGCAGCCGGCGCTTCATTCGGTTGCGTTGAACGGCTCCGCCCAAGGCGCGGCCGACGGTGAATCCCACTCGCAGGCCTGCGGCTGGCGTTTCTGCTTCCGGGCGCGGCCAGTAGAAAACGGTGATGGACGCGGAAAAGTGGCGGCGTCCTTGTTTGTAGACGCGCTCGAAATCCGCATGGCGCAGAAGGCGCGCGGTGCGAGGAAATCGGGCTGTTGGCTTTGGCGGCATGGCGAAGTCGGGCCGAGTTTTCAACGAGGCGTTAGCCAGCATGCCAGCGTGGACCGGCGCGCGGCTGAGAGTCTCGACTGTGGAAGTGAGCGGCACCAGAAAAGCTACTCGCGGAAGCCGGGTTTTACGGAGACCCGCTTCCGTCCCTTGGCGCGGCGGCGGGAAATCACCTTTTTGCCGCCCTGGGTCTTCATGCGCGTGCGAAAACCATGTTTCTTGCTTCGCTTGCGCCGGTTGGGTTGGAATGTACGCTTGGGCATGAAAGATAGCTGCTCCTGATTCCGTCGACAGTGTTATGGCAAACGATGAGTATAAATGACGGGGAGGGGTGAGGGCAAAGGGCGGGGCTCGAGGCAGTTCCCAGTTCTCAGTTCTCAGTTCTCAGTTCTCAGTTTATGGTTTCCATCGCCGGATTTCGTCGCGCGATTTTGTTGCAGTACGCGTCAGCATGTTTGGCTGGTTCCGGCTTGGGAAGGAAACTGTTCGCTAGTGTGCACCTTAGCCGTTGCAGTTACATCCTTGACACTTGACAGGCGCGGGGCTTCGGGTTCCGAATCGTGTTCGGGAAAAATTTGTGCGCGAAGATTTCCGTCACGACGAAAATTTTTTGTGCTACCATTCCGCACGGTCGAGTTTGAAAATCTCATTCGTAAATGGCAACCGCGCACGACACAAGTTGCGCGTTCCGCAGTACACTAAGAGTTCCATCGGCGAGTAGGTAAACAGCAGTTTTAGACAGGCGCCCTCAGCCAGCCGCCGGGACGCCGCGGCGGGTATTTCATAATTATGTCAGCTCAGAGCACACCACCGCTTTCCCCCAATCCGTGGACGCGCATTCTGGATGCGCTGGAAAAAAAGATCAACCGCCACTCCTATGACACCTGGTTGAAACCAACGCGCTACAGCCACTCCAGTGGCGGAGTTCTGTTTGTGCGGGTGCCGACGGCCGAGTTCCGCCACGCGGGCGACAAATACGCGGACCTGATCCAGGAGGCGATCGACAACCTGGGGCTGGAGTTCAACGACGTGAAGTTCGTGACGCCGGAGGACGATCCGGCGGCTACGACGGTGCGGCACAACGGCGGGCTCTCGGCCGGTCCCGTCGCGGTAGGGACAGCTCCCGCGCAGGCGCGGTTCGACTGGGATGGCGCCGCGCAACTGAATCCGCGCTACACGTTTGACGCGTTTGTGATCGGCAGCGGAAATCAATTTGCGCATGCGGCGTGCCAGGCGGTCGCGGAACGTCCTTCAAAAGCCTACAACCCGCTCTTCTTGTATGGCGGCGTTGGCATGGGCAAGACGCATCTGATGCAAGCCATTGGACATGAAGTGAAGCGGCGGCAGCCGCAGGCGGCGATCTGCTACGTGTCGAGTGAGAAGTTCACCAACGACATGATCAACTCGCTGCGCTACGACAAGATGACGTCGTTCCGCGACAAGTTCCGCAGCGTGGAAGTGCTGCTGATCGATGACATTCAATTCTTGACCGGCAAGGAGCGGACGCAGGAAGAATTTTTCCACACGTTTAATGCGCTGCACGACACGATGAAGCAGATCGTGATCGCGAGCGACCGCTCGCCGAAAGAGCTAGCGGAGATTGAAGACCGGCTGCGCAGCCGTTTTGAGTGGGGACTGATCGCCGATATTCAGCCGCCGGACTTGGAGACTAAGGTAGCAATCCTGCAAAAGAAGGCGGAGCAGGAGAAGGTGACGCTGCCTACGGATGTTGCGCTGTATGTGGCGCAGAATATCCGGTCGAATGTGCGCGAGTTGGAAGGCGCGTTGATCCGGCTGGTGGCGCATTCGTCGCTGATTGGGGCTGAGATCACCTTGCCTTACGCTCAGCAGGTCCTGAAGAACTTTATCGATTCGCAGGCGCGCAAGGTCACAATTGAGTCGATCCAGAAGATGGTGGCCGAGCAGTTTGGGCTGCGGTTGGTGGAGATTAAGGCGAAAGACAATTCACGGGCGATTGTCTATCCGCGGCAAATTGCCATGTATCTGGCAAAACATATGACCGAGGCGTCGCTGCCGGAAATCGGGCGGCAGTTTGGCGGAAAACATCACACCACCGTGTTGCACTCGGTCGAGAAGATTGAAGAGGCTCGCAAGAACGACAAAGATTTAAACAGGCTGCTCAATAAACTGACCGAGCAATTGGGCGGATAAACAGCCGATATTTGGCCTTTTGCACTGAAGGTTGCAGTTTTCTTTTTCGCAGCTGTGAATGAGATGTGGAAACTGTGCAACGGTTGGGGGGAATGAGAAAAGTTGGAAACTTGTTGTAGGGTCTCCGCCAAGTTCGGGACCGATTTCTCACACGAAGGGACGATCCCCAAGGTGGTGACAATAGGTCAGTTCTTAAAGTTTTCCACTTCTGCGCGGCGCCTACTGTTACTACTGGTTTAATAGGTTTTGCATTTGATATAAGGGAAGTAATAAAAGTAGCACGCGGCAGGGGAGACAAAGTATATGCCGGTGGAAGCGGCGGTTGCACCAGGGGCGGCGGTGGGCACGATGGAGATTACGGTCAGCAAAGTAGAGTTGCTGCGGGAATTGACAGCGACACAGGGTGTGGTCGAGCGCAAGACCACCATTCCCATTCTTTCCAATTATTTATTCGAGGCGGCTGACGGTGAATTGCGGCTGACGGCGACGGACCTGGATCTTAGCCTGCGAACTTCGTGCAATGCGAAGGTGAAGAAGGAAGGATCGTGCACGATTCCGGCGCGCAAACTGCACGACTATGTGAAGCTCTTACCGGACGCCGATATAACGATCAAACTGCTGGAGAATCACTGGGTCAGCATCCGCTGCGGCCGGTCCAACACAAAGATGGTGGGGATGGCGAAATCGAATTTCCCCAGCTTGCCGGTGTTTCCTACGGCTGGTGTGGTGAAGATTCCCGGGCAGGTGCTGCGCGGTTTGATTGCGCGCACCGGGTTTGCGATTTCGAGTGAAGAGTCGCGCTACACGCTGAATGGAGCGCTGATGCTGCTGAAGCCGGAGTCGATCACGATGGTGGCGACCGATGGGCATCGTCTGGCACACTGCGAGCGCAGCGGCGAGAAGTTCGAAGGTGTTTCTGGCGAGATGAAGACGCTGGTGCCGAAGAAGTGTATGGACGAATTGAAGTCGCTGCTGGATTCGACCGACGCCGAGACCGTGGAGTTCGCCAAGGACGAGTCGACCCTTTTCTTCCGCATCGGATCGCGGCTGCTGACCTCGCGCCAGCTTACGGGGCAGTTCCCGAATTTTGAGGCAGTGCTACCGAAGGACAACAACAAGAGCATTGCGCTGAACAACTCCGATTTGAACTCGGCGATTCTGCGCGTGGCGCAGTTTGCCGATGAGCGTTCACGCGCAGTGCGGTTGAAGCTGGAAAAAGGTGAGGTGAAGATTTCGGCGTCGTCGACCGAAGCGGGTGAGTCGGAGGATTCGATTGAGGCTCCGTACGACGGCGAGACGCTGACCATCGGCTTCAATGCGCAGTACCTGGTCGATTTTCTGAAAGCTGCCGGGACCGACGATGTGCGGCTGGAGTTGAAGGATTCGCAATCGGCGGGGCAGTTGCGCCCGGCTGAGGGCGATGATTATAAGTATCGGTATATTGTGATGCCGATGCGCATCTGAGCGGCGTCCCTTTTTCAAATCTTATTTTTCCCCGATCGCCTGAATATCCTGCCGGGCTTGACCTGCGGACTTTCCTGACATACATTTGCGACCAATCCTGTTTGGAGGTATCTATGCTTGACGGGTTCAAGAAGTTCATCCTGCGGGGCAATGTTGTCGACATGGCCGTGGGCGTGGTGATTGGCGCGGCGTTTGCCAGCGTAGTTGGCGGCCTGACCTCGGCGTTTCTGAATCCGCTGATCAAGCTCGCTACCGGAGGCGGAGAAAAATTCTCGTCGCTCCAGTTCACGGTTCGCGGCATTGCATTCCCTCTCGACAACTTCATCAACGCCTGCATCTCGTTTTTGCTGATCGCGGCTGCGGTTTATTTCCTCGTGGTGCTACCGGTGAACGCGCTAGTGGCGCGCATGAACCGGGGAGAGAAGCCGCCTGATCCTACGACCAAGAAGTGTCCGGAATGCTTGAGCGAGATTCCGATTGAGGCGCGGCGCTGTTCGCACTGCACCCAGCCGGTGCTGGGACGGGCGGCTTAGGCAGCAGGGCTGCGCCATTCGGATGGCATGTCGGATAACATGGCGGTATGAGTTTCCGCCGAATCCTCTGCGTGTGCCTTTGTAGTTGTGTAGCAACCTGGCTGGTGCCGTCAGCGCTGGGAGCGCAGGCCGCGCAGTCTTCTTCTTCCTCATCTTCCTCGAAATCAAAGCAGCTCAGAAAGGCCGCGTCCGGCGCGGATTCTCCGTTGGATTCCGGGACGGTCGGCAACGGCATCTACCGCAATTCTGCCTTTGGATTCGCGTGCAAGATTCCGGCGCAGTGGGTGTTGCGCACCGAGGAGATGAATGCGCGGAACGACGAAGGCGCGAAGGCAGACAGCGGCAAGACAGAGGAGAATGACAAGGCCGGGCGCGTGCTGCTGGCGGCGTTTTCGCGGCCTCCGGAGGCTCGGGCCGAGGATATCAATTCTTCGATTCTGATTGCGGCGGAGAGTGCGGCGGCTTATCCGGGTTTGAAAGATGCCGCGCAGTATTTTGGTCCCGTGAGCGAAGTGGCGCAGGCTCAGGGTTTCGACGTGGTCGAGGAACCTTATGAGTTTGTGATTGGGACTAAGAGAGTGGCGCGCGGAGATTTTCAGAAAGATGTGGGCACGCGGGTGATGCGGCAGTCGACGCTGGTGGTGCTGGCGCGGGGGTATGCGGTTTCGTTTACGTTTATCGGCGGGACAGAGGACGAGGTTGAAGAATTGGTACAGGGATTGAGCTTTGGAGCGGGAACGAACACGCGCCGATGAGGTTACGCGAGATTCTCCCCCGACGTGTGTGCGAGACGAAGGTCTGCGGGTGCCTATACTGCGAGCACCGGATGCGTGATTTCGATCGACATGGTCGGCGGATGCAAGAGAGTATTGTGAATCAGACAGTGATGCACGGCGTTCTCGAGTCCGGCGCGGTGTTGATCGGTTAATGCCGCGGGCGCTTCGATCGCGATGCAAAAGTTATCGATGCGGGCGGGATCTTTCAGTTTGTCGGCAGTTACGCGGACTCGCGTGCCTTCCGTGGCCAGCTTATGCTTGCGCAGGTATTGCGCTGCATAGAAGCCGGCACACGAAGCCAACGAAGCCAGCAACAGTTCCGGCGGGGTCATGCCTTCGTCGTGGCCGCCGTTTTCCGCGGGCTGGTCGCTCAAGATTGTGTGCTGACGCGCCTTGATTTCAAACTGCAATGCTCCGAGGTGTTGCACGGTGACTTCCATAAGGGCCTCCAAATTTATTGAACTAGAATCAAGCTGATCTCATTGCTTCAACGTCTGACGAGTAAGAGCAGCATCGAGATATGCCCTCACTTGATCGCGAGCACGGTGCAGCCGCGATTTCAAGGCAGCGCGCGATATTCCCAGCCCCCGAGCCACTTCGTCGCCGCGCAGATCCTCGACCTCGCACTGCTGGTACACCGGACGGTACAGCGCGGGCAGCGCGTCTATGGCCTCGTTCAACAGTTGTTTCATCTGTTGCCTGGCGAGCTGCACATCGGGAGTTGGCTCGTGTCCGCGAACCTCGCGGCCTTCGTCCTCCAGCGTCGAGAGCTGCATCAGCGGAAGTAACGACTCGCGCTCCTTCAATTGCCAGCAGACGCGCTTCGCAATCTGCGCCAGCCAGGCGCGGAAGGCAGCTGACTCGCGCAGTTGATCGAGATGGCGGTAGGCCTTGAGCAACGCTTCGATCAGCACGTCTTCCGCATCTTCGCGGTTGCCGCACACGCGAATCATCTGGCGATAGACAGAATCCTTGTGCTGGCGGGCTAATGCGTCGAAGTCCACGAATCCATTGTTTCACTGCTGCGCCTCCAACGACGTGACCTGCGTCACGCACAAATTCGAGGTTGCTCCGCGTGCGAAGCGCTGATAGGGCAATGACTCCGGCGATTCCAGGGCATCTTTTCCAGGATGATTCCCATGGCGCAGACGTCAGTGAGTCCGGCGAAAGTCAGACCCATCCCGACAAATCCGCAAAGAAAGATCCACAGCGGGTTGACAGTGAGAGCGAGGAGGACGCCAGTCAGCACCAGCAAGCCTGCGCCAAGCCGGACCTGACGCTCGAGAGACCAGCGAGTCATCACGCTGGCCACGACTGGATGGCCAGCTTCGATCCAGGCTTTCGTGCCGCCTTCGAGAACCGCGATCTGCCGGTGACAAGGCTCGAGCAGGCCGGCGGTCATGCGGGCGCGCCTGCCGGTCTGGCAAATGAGGACGAGGGGAAGATAGCGGTCGAGATCGTCGAGGCGGGCCTCGATTTGATCCATCGGGATATTGACGGCTCCGGGGATGTGCCCGCTGGCGAATTCTGAGGCGGAACGCACGTCGACGAGTTGCGCCGGGACATGGTCTTGGAGTTGCGAGATGGTTATGGTAGGGCTCAAAGTTCCTCCTGCTTATGGAGAGCGGGAGTGTTGGGGAAAGGATTCAGGGGCAGGCTAAGAAAGACTTTGTCATTCCGAGCGCAGCCCGGAGCGAATCCGACGGCAAAGTCGAGGAATCTGCTTTTTCTGGGCTGGCGCTACAAAGAGTGCTAGTCCAGCGGTTCCGGTTCGAGGGCTATGTTAGTTTCGCCGGCGGCTTTTTTCTGGGCGTATTTTTTCATCCAGGCTTCCCAGCTTTTGCCGGCGGCCGTGTCGCGTCCGGTGAAAGCCAGAGCGGCGATGTCGGCGTACGAGATGGAGATTTTTTCGTTGCCGTTTTTCGGAAAGAGCCGGACCACGGACTCCTTCAGCGTCGCGGCGGTGCGGCGGTCGAAGAGGTAGCCTTCGATTCTTGATCCGTCCTTGCGGGTAATAGTTACGTCGCCGCGGTAGTCGAAAGCTTTTTCTAGCGCCGTGCGGATTTCTTCTTCGCTGGCTAGTTGCGGGATCCAGCCTTCCAACTTTTCATGGGCGGTGCCGGGAGCGACTTCGAGAGTCTCTGGATTGGCGTGTGGCACGGCTTGCGCGGCTTCGTGATCAACGTGACCGGATTCTTTGCCTGTCATAATTGCCGAATCAAACGTCAAACATCTTTAAACACAGAGGTCACAGGGGTTTACGGGGAAACTCAACGTTACGCCCGAGTTTCATGCAACGATTCTGAGGTTGTCGCGATCTGGACTAACGGGTGCACCGGAGCTTGCGGTTCGTCGAGCAAGCGCAGCGCTTCTTCGTCTCGATAGCCATCGAACAGCGTAGCTTTCACTGTGGCCAGGAATCCTTCCAGCGAGCTGAAGGTGGCATTTACCGCCGAGGCTTCGTAGCCGCTGTGCACCATGCAGTTGGCGCATGCCGGGTTGCCAGACTCGGTGCCGTAGTTGGCCCAGTTGGTGGTCGAGAGCAACTCAGCGAAAGTTTCGGCGTAACCATCCTGCAGCAGGTAGCAGGGCTTCTGCCATCCGAAAACGTTGTAAGTCGGCATGCCCCATGGAGTGCAGGGGTAGGTGCGCTTGCCCATCAGAAATTCCAAAAAGAGCGGCGAGAGATTGAAGCGCCAGTTCTTTTTGCGGTTCGACAAGATCGCGCGGAACATGCGGCGGGTGCGGGCGCGGCCGAGGAAATGCTTTTGGTCGGGCGCTTTGTCGTAGGAGTAGCCAGGCGAGAGCATCATGCCTTCGAGGCCGAGCTCCATCATGTCGTCGAAGAAGGCGCGGACGGATTTTGGGTCGGCGCCGTCAAACAGCGTGGTGTTGGTGGTCACGCGGAAGCCGCCGGCCAAAGCTTCTTTGATGGCATCGACCGCAATGTCGTATCCGCCTTCGCGGCAGACCGCCAAGTCGTGCTCCTCGCGCTGGCCGTCGAGATGCACGCTGAAGGTCAGGTATTTGCTCGGCTTAAAGAGGTTGATTTTCTCTTTCAGAAGAAGCGCATTGGTGCAAAGGTAGATATATTTCCTGCGCGCGACCAGGCCTTCGACAATCTCGGCGATCTGCGGATGCATGAGCGGTTCGCCGCCGGGGATCGAGACCATGGGCGCTCCGCATTCGTCGACCGCGCGGAAACATTCTTCGGGAGAAAGATCTTTTTTCAGGATGTGGGCGGGGTACTGAATCTTGCCGCATCCGGCGCAGGCCAGGTTGCAGCGGAACAGCGGCTCGAGCATCAGCACGAGCGGGTACTGCTTGCGTCCGGCTAATTTCTGGCGCAGGACGTAGGACGAGACGGTCCACATCTGTGAAACGGGTACTGGCATTGTTGGTTAAGGACTCCGGTGCGTCTATCTTATCAGGGTCACGTGGTTAGATGGCGGCGAACTGGTTCGAGGTGCCGGAAAACGAAACCTCGAGAGCAGGACGTTAACGGCCTTCTGGTCGCGGCTCTTGCGAAAGGTAAGAGCGCCTCTGAAAGCGGTTCAAAAATGGGCCGTTTACTGGGCCGATTCTGGGGCTTGGACGGGTCGAAAAAACGCGTATTTCATGGTATAATTTTGACAGTCGCCAAACGAACCTAAGTATAAGATATTTCAATCACTTGAAGTCAATTCGTGGGCGCAGTCCAGAGGCTGGGTTAGGGCGGGTTTTCAGGCTCATTTTCCAGATGTAACCGGGCCCAGTTCTGAGAGAAAGTCGGGGCATTCTCCCGCGGAGCGGAATGGCCACCAAAGAGATCAATACTCCCATCGTCGAAACCAAAACAAAAAACGGAATTGTGACGCCGATAACCGCCGGGAACGGCGGCAATAGCGACTACACTGCCGACTCGATCAAAGTGCTTGGCGGTATGGAAGCGGTGCGCAAGCGCCCCGCGATGTATATCGGATCGACCGGCGATCTGGGCTTGCATCATCTCGTCTACGAAGTGGTCGACAATTCTGTCGACGAGGCGCTGGCCGGATTCGCGACCAAGATTGAAGTCACGATTCACATCGACAACAGCATCACCGTAATTGACGATGGGCGCGGGATTCCGGTGGATGACATGGTGATCGACGGAGAAAAAGTTTCCGCGGCACAGGTGGTGATGACGACCTTGCATGCCGGTGGGAAATTTGATTCTTCCACTTACAAGGTTTCGGGCGGGCTGCACGGGGTGGGCGTTTCTTGCGTGAATGCGCTGAGTGAAGAGCTTGATCTGGAAATCTGGCGCGATGGTGGGACCTGGCAACAGACGTATTCGAAGGGCGAACCCACCAGCAAGATGGCGAAAGCGGGCGCCACTAAGAAGCGGGGGACGAAGGTTCACTTCCTGCCGGATCGAACTATTTTTACAGGGACAGTGGAATACAACTACGACACGCTGGCGCAGCGGCTGCGCGAGCTGGCGTTTCTGAACAAAGGCTTGCTGATCACGCTGACCGATGAGCGCTCGACCGATGCCAAGAGCGGCGAGGCCAAGCACACCGAGTTCAAGTACAACGGCGGCATCGCGGAGTTCATCAAGCATTTGAACCGCGGCAAGCAGCTGCTGCATGACAAGCCGATCTACATGGAAGCGGAACGCAGCGGCGTGGCCATGGAGATTGGGCTGCAGTACAACGATGGTTATTCGGAATCGGTATTCAGCTTCGCGAACAACATCAACACGGTGGATGGAGGCACGCATCTGTCGGGCTTCCGCATGGCGCTGACGCGCACGATTAATTATGCCGGGCAGCAGATGGGCCTGTTCAAGGACGTCAAAGAAAACCTGACGGGCGACGATGTGCGCGAAGGGTTGGTGGCGGTGATCAGCGTGAAGCTGTCGCAGCCTCAGTTTGAAGGCCAAACCAAAGGCAAACTAAACTCCGACATCGCAGGTGTAGTCCAAGCGCTGATCAATGAGCGGCTGGGGGCGTTTTTTGAGCAGAATGCGACCGTGGCGCGGAAGATCATCAACAAAGCGGTCGACGCGGCACGGGCGCGGGAGGCGGCGCGGAAAGCTCGGGACCTGACGCGGCGCAAAGGGGCGCTCGACTCGGGCGGGCTGCCGGGGAAGCTGGCGGATTGCTCGGAGCGGGATCCGAACCGGTGTGAATTGTTTTTGGTTGAAGGCGAGTCGGCCGGTGGAACTGCGAAACAGGGGCGCGACCGGCGGTTCCAGGCGATTCTGCCGCTGAAGGGAAAAATTCTTAACGTCGAAAAAGCGCGTTACGACAAGATGCTCGCGCATGAGGAAATTCGCGCCATGATTACGGCGCTGGGCACCGGGATTGCGAAGGATGATTTCGATCCGACTAAGGTGCGGTACGGGAAGATCATTCTGATGACCGACGCCGACGTGGATGGGTCGCACATCCGCACGCTGCTGCTTACTTTCTTTTTTCGGCACATGCAGGAGTTGATCAAGCGGGGGAACGTATTTATTGCGCAGCCGCCGCTGTATTCGATCAAAAAAGGCAAGTCGATGCAGTACATCAAGGACGACGACGCCTTTGACAAAGTGACGTTGAAGCGCGGGGCCGATGCGGTGACGGTGCGCTATGGCGAAGGCGCGGCCAAGCTGGAAGGCGCTGCCCTGAATCGCTTTATGACGGTGCTGAAGGAGTATCTGAACTTCTTCGACAAGGTGAACAAGCGGCTGCGCGATGAGAGCGTGACTGAGTTGCTGCCGCGGCTGGATTTCTCGAAGCACACAGACTTCGAGGGTGACAAGAAGAATCCGCCGAAGAAGATCGAGAAGCTGGAACGAGAATTGAAGAAGCTGCAGAAAGACCCGAGGTTCAAGAGCGTGGAGTCGCGCTTTGATGAGGAGCACAATCTTTGGGAAGTGCGCTTTGTGAACTCGCAGGGGTCGGAGCACGTGATCAACTGGGAACTGGCTTCGAGCGCCGAATGCCGGCAGCTGATTTCGAAGTTCAAGCAGATTGAGCCTTATCTGGAGCCGCCGTTTGTGGTGGAAGCTGTGGTCAAGGCTGGCGCAGTGAGCGGCAATGGCGATGAAGCTGCCGATGATGAGGCCG
Source organism: Candidatus Sulfotelmatobacter sp. (assembly GCA_049280095.1). Classification (GTDB taxonomy): domain Bacteria; phylum Acidobacteriota; class Terriglobia; order Terriglobales; family Acidobacteriaceae; genus Sulfotelmatobacter. Next base: position 18,836 of record JBAPPL010000008.1, read on the forward strand.
ACAACGGTGCGGGCGGGTCGGATGGGAAATCCGAAAAGAAAGGCGTGAAGGCTGCGCCCAAGCATAAGGCTGTGATCGAACCGGTGGAGAAGGCTACGGCGCGCGAGCTGTTTGAATATGTGAAGAAAGAAGGCAGCCGCGGATATGACGTGCAGCGCTATAAAGGTCTGGGGGAGATGACGGCTCCGCAGTTGTGGGAGACGACGATGGATCCGGAGCGGCGGACTTTGCTTTCGGTGAAGCTGGAAGATATTGCCGAGTGCGAAACCATCTTTACCACCTTGATGGGAGAGGATGTGGAGGCGCGGCGGAAGTTTATTGAAGAGAATGCGCTGGATGTTAAGAATCTGGATATCTAAAGATTCCTTGCAAAGAAGTCAATCGTCTTCTGCTTTCAGCCGAATGTGAACGTTGCCTGCCTTCGTGATGCTGGCAATAAACGGTGGGCGGTGCATCTCCGAAACATTTCAGGGAAAGCTGCAGCTAACAGTGCTGCCATTTCCCCGCCGTTGAAGTTTCCCGAAGTGAAATAGAACTCTCGCACCCGGTTGGTGATCACGGCCTGTTTCTCCAGGTTCATTGAAGCGAATGCGCTTGTCTTTCGTGAGCAGTATCCAGCCTTTTTGTCCGACAAAAGGCAGCCATATCGAGTCTTCGGTTCCGGCGGGAAAGTGCGAGCCGTGGCGCTCGTGGTCAATGCCGCCCCGGGCGAGCGCCTCCAAAATTGGTTTGCAGTTGTGAAGATTCTCGTCGAGGTAGAGAACGAAGCGGGGCTTCGGGATGACGCCGGCTTTTTTTTGGGCGCGGCCTAATGGTCGCGCCTTTTGTTTTGCCCGAAAGGCGGTTTGGTGGGATGCGACACAGCAGATTCCTCCCTGCGCCGTCGCGTTGGCTCCGGCTTTGGTCGGAATGACAAGGTGTGGGCCGTCGCGTTGGCTCCGGCTTTGGTCGGAATGACAAAGTTTTGGCGGGGGTTGGGTGATGAAGTATTGGGAGAGATTCGAGAGCTTCAAGGAACGTGGGGAGTGGGTGGAGTTGCAGTTCATGGCGGAGGCGGCACGGCGACGGTTCACGGTTTGCAAGCCCTGGGGAGACACGAGAGCGTTCGATGTGGGAATCGAACATGGGCCGAACTTTCTGCGGGTGCAGGTGAAGTCCACCAGCTACCGGCGCGGGGATGGCTATTGCTGTCAGCTGCTGCCCAACCACGCCAAGAGGCAGGACTACACTTTGGAACAAATTGACCTGTTCGGGGCGTACGTGATTCCGGTGGATGCGTGGTATCTGATCCCCGCATCGTTGGTGCTCGGCGTGCGGCGAATCACTTGCGTCATGTTGAGCCCGGTTGGGCTGCCGACTAAGAAAAAGAGCTACAGTTACGAGCGCTACAAAGAGGCGTGGCGGCTGCTGACAGATAGCAGGGGCGGCTTGGCGCGCCGTGGGCTGGATGTGAAGAATCTGGATATTTAGGGATTCTTTCGCCACGGATTTTCGCGGATTCACACGGATTCAAATAGACAACAAGGCGGCGGGGCTTGGGCTGAGGCGCTCGCTGGCCGCGTACGCGCGACCGGCACGGAACTTAAGCTCCAGCCTATGCGAAGTGATGTTCGCTTCCGCTCCCTGCTACGTCTCTGCGGGTTGCTTCCGACAATTTGCACTGGTGCTCGTTGAGTTCTTTGGCCATCCCTTGAGCCACATTGCGAATCAGGCCCAGACGCCGGGAACATTCTGATCCCGGTTCGACATGCTTATCCAACAACTCGCAATTGCCGATTATGACCGACAGTTTGTTGACCAGATCGTGCGCCAACAAGCAGCCCGGCCCCGTGCCTCTCCCGGTTGACTTCACCATTTCACCCCTTCTGCCCTTGTGTTGAATTTTTCTACAGCAACGGCCTGGGCGCTGTGACAAGCGTCACTGCTCGCCGTGATCGAGAGCAAAATTTGAGTAATGGGCGATGAACTGGATGTCTTGATTTCTCAGTGGGTTTCGCGAGCAGACCGAGTGCAGATGGCAGGAAGCGGGGTGCAAACGCTACCTTCGGGGCTGAAGCCCGGCTATTGCCTGGGGCGTTTTGACGCTGGCCTGAAGCCCGCTCAACCGTCGTTCTGTTATTGCGGCGCCGGTATTGCGGCATCGGAGAGCCATTTATTTGGGCGGTTCAGAGGATCGGCTGAACAGCGAGGCGGCTGTGGTTCCCAGCGTCAGCAGGGCGATTAACGAAATATCGCCGAGGGAGATTACGCAGTAGATGCACCAGACGCCGAGGACGTGGGCTTCGATGCGGGCCAGGTAAAGCGAGAAGGACAGTCCTACGAGGGCTGCGGCTAGCAGCAGGCCGTAGGAGCGGCGCAGGGCTAGGGCGCCGATGAGGAGATATCCGGCGATGCCGAGGATGGCGACGGGGATTCCGGTGCCTTGCAGAACGGCATAGGGGCTGTGATTGACGATGCCGCAGTCCCAGCGCTCGTTGATGCTGCAGGGGGAGTCGCCTTCGGTGCGGTAATGCTCGCGCAGGGCGAGGGAAGAGACGACGATGCCGAGAACGGCGAGTGCGACGAGGACATATTTCATGTGTAAATCCTCATAGGGAAGCAAGCTGGGCGCCCGAGTATTGCGTCGCAAGAAACGCGACGCGACGAGCGGCTCGCCGAGATTCCCTTCGGCTTCGCTCAGGGCAAGCTCTCGCTGCGCAAAAAGCGCTGCTCGCAATGACAAGCAAAACCGAGTCCTTGCAATCATCTCATACGATCAACCGGCGGAATGCGCGGCGGCGATGTCCTGGAGCAGGTCGGAGGCCTGCCAATCGGCGCCGTGATACCAGCGATAAATCTTTCCGTCGGGAGAGATTACGGCGGTGCTGAGGGAGTGGGTGATCAGGCCGCCATCTTCGCTGTAGGTGAGGGCGAAGTAATCGGCAAATTGCTGCAGCTCGGGTTGCGGAATTGCGGAGAATTCCCAGCGCTTGAACAGAGCAGGGTCTTTGGTTGCGGCGCTGGAGAAGCCGTAGGCGCGGAGAACTTTGGGCGTGTCATGGGCGGGATCGAAGCTGATGCTGAGCAGGTGAGTCTTGCCGTAGCGGGCGGGATCGGCGCGAAGCTGGCGGTCGATGGCGGCAAACTCGTGGCTGACGCGCGGGCAGAAATCGGGGAACGGGCAACGGGTGTAGATGAGAGTTAGAAGCAAGGTCTCGCCACGATACTGATGCAAAGATGTGTGCTGGCCGCTTTGGTTGACTAGCTTGAAGTCGGGCACCTGATCTCCCGGGGACGGGATGTGGATGCTTGTCGTGGGCTTGTCGGCTGGAGTTTGCGAATGGGCGATGACTTTGACATTTTCGAGCCAGTAGCTGTTGTCGGGTTGGACCACTACGTCGGCGGTGATGGTGTCGCCGGGCTGGAGTTGATCGAGCGCAGCTGGCGGCTTGATGGTGTAGGGCATGACCATTGGGTCCATGAAGCCGGGGATGGGATCGTTGTCGATGTTGGCGGTTTTGGCGTTCTTGTCGACGGACACGACTTTGCCCTTGAAGGCGTAGCGCTTGACGCTGGATTGAGCGCTCGAGGCGCCGGGTTGCGAGGGTCCGCGGTTGCAGGCGGCGGAAACGACGAGCAGGGCGCACAGGCAGAAGAGTGCGAGACGCGGCGAGGGTGAATCGAGTTGGCGAGGCATATTCAGTCTTCTCTCACCTCCGACATTTGTATTCTCAGTAATGGAAGCGATAGCGAACTTCGACGTAGATTTCGCGCGGATTGTTCCAGTGGAAGCCGCCAAAGGTGAGGCTGTTGTCATACTCAACTCGGCGGTTGGCTACGTTTAGTGCTGTGAGGGATGCGGTGAAACGCTCGCCGAAGTCTTTGCCCAGCGAAAGATCGAACGTAGTATGTTGCGGCAAGTAATCGCCGGGATAAGGCTGACCGGGAAAAGCATTGCTGAAGCCGGAGCCATAGTAAACGTTGGTGGAAGCATAGGCGCGCCGGGGAAGTGAAACATCGCCGCCGACGTTGAGCGTGTTGCGCTGGTCGTGGTCGAGCGGGGATAGTCCGGGAGAGAGCATGAAATCGGTGAGTCCGCCAGTGATGGTGCCGCTGCCTTCGGCGATCTGGTTGGAGTAGGCGAGGTGGATTTGTCCGCGGTGGGCGAAGCGCGGAGATCGGAGCGTGAGTTCCCAGCCGCGAATCACGGCCTGCGAGACGGTTAGCGGGAAGAAAATGCTGGAAGCTCCGATGTTGTTGTGGTCGAGAAAATTCTGGACATTGGTCTTGAAGTTATCGAGATCGAGCACCCACCCGCGGTAGGGGATGTTGACGCCGAATTGATGTTCTTCATCCCGCTCGCCGTCGAGTGTGGCGAATCCAAGGCCTTGCTGCCCGGTGTAGTTGATGAGAGCCGGACCAGAGACAGTTTCGATGGGCGGAGCTTGATAGTAGTGGCCGTAGAAGGCGCGGAACGTCCAATGCACCCGAGGAATGGTCGCGGTGATGCCGAAGCGTGGCTGAATGGCGGATTCGTCGACAGGCGGAGCAGCAGCTGTGACCGCGAAGTTGCCCTCGGAGAATCGCGTGGGGCGCATGCCGGCGGAAAGGGCCAGCCATGGGAAAGGTTTGAACTTGTCGTCGATGTAGAAGGCTTCGAGATTGGCGGTTGGGCTTTCGGAGTCAGCAATGGCCGGGGTTCCACTGCCGTCATTGAAGATTGCGCCGAAGAATTGGTTATCGCTCTGATAGAAGCTTAGAAATCCAACCTGCAGATCGTTCTTATTATAGTTGGCGGCGAGGCTTCCTTGACCTCCAACGTAGGTGGAACTGCGGTTTAGCGTGCTGGCGACGGGGGTGTCGGTTGGTTTGCTGCCATAGTCGCCGCTGTTGTAGTGATAGAAGGGCGAAGCCGTGGTCATGAGATGGGAATTGAAGGTGTGAACCCATGTGAACAAGACGCCGGCATCGGCCTCGTGCTGGCCATCGCGCAAACCGATGCTTGGGTACTGCGGGCTAAAACCATTGGCCGCGATTGATCCATTCTCAATGTCATTGGGAAAAGGATCGTAAGGAATCTGGAAATAGTCGCGGCGCAGCGAGGTGACTAGACGAAGTTGATCGGAGGGATGGAGGTTGTAAATGAAGGAGCCGAACCCGCCTACGCCGTTGACGGCATCGTGGACGACCTGTGGAACGGGCGGTTGCAAGCCGAGATTGCTGCGATTTCCGTTGACGCTGGCGTAATAGGCGAAGCGTTCAGTGTGGCTGCCAAAACTGAGAGCGTCGTTCGTCTGGTAGAAATTGCCGGCGCTCAGAACGAGTTCGGCTTCGTTATCGCGTTCGAAGCCGGTGCGGGGAACTACGTTGAAGACACCATAAGTGCGGTCGCCGAACTCGGCGCCATAGCTGCCCCGATTGACTTCCACATATTCCAAGTCTTTAGGGTCGAACTGCGGGCCGACATTCTGCGCGATGGCAGTATTGATGACGGGAATGCCATCCAACAGCCAGGTGGTCTGGTGGCCGCCCCGCATGTGGAGCATGTCGTGAGTGACGTAGGCGCCGGGGGTGTAGTCGGTAATCATGGCGAGACTATTAGTGCGATCGGCGCCGGGAGTGCGCTCGATGTCGAGGCTATCGACCAGCGTGATGGGAGTGGCGCTGTCCGTGGGGACGATTGCCTGCTCGGCAGAGACGTTGACTCGCTCATGCGCGGTAGCCACCTGCAATTGAAAGTGAGCCACGGGAACGGTTCCTGAGATAACAGTGACATCCTGCGCCGTCTGCGCGAAGCCTTTGCCGACCACGGTGATAGAGTAGTCGCCCAATGGTACCGCATTGATTTGGAATTCTCCGTTGGCGTCGGTAGTGGCGCTCTTGGCCCAGTCGGACGATTTCGCTTTGAGCATCACCATGGCACCCTGAATGGGGCGATGCTGGGGGTCGTGGACAACGCCACGGATAGCTCCGTAGACGTTGGCGAAGGCACAAATGCTGGTTAGCAACAAGGCCGGAATGATGAGAGTCGTTTTGTAAGGCATGGTGTCTCCATCTGGATCGGGTTAGGGCCATTCGCCGGAAGTCGCCGATTCTCGGTTGGCGTGCAGACACGTTCCGACGACAAGCGCCCTTATGCGTTGTGCAAACGAAATTAAGTGAAGCTGGAGAGAACTTCAGCAGGTGGGCGGGGCGCGGCTGGACTGGAACTGTGTGGAGGCCGCGGCCGGGGTGTCCGGCTGGGATGCGGGTACGCGAGCACGAATGGATTGCAGGAAAAAGGCTGCCGCTTGCGGCTCGGAATGGGCCCACTGGGCTGAGATGGTCGCCCGGCAGCAATCATGGTTGCAGCAACTGGTGTCGCGGATGGACTCCTGATTAGATTCGAGGGCCGCCGAGTCGAGGCAGTGATGCGCCTTGCGGCGGCAACAGGCATGTGGCGGGGCAGCCGTGGCCGCGAGCGCGAGTGGGGCAAGGGTTCCCACGAGCGCGAAGAACAGCAGCAGTCTTGCGGTCAGGCGATGCATGCTTCCTGCGTCGAACCCCTAAGTGAGGCTAGCATAGAACAGAATTCCAAATGGGCGCAAGCTGAGGAGCTGTTACCAGGAACAATGATTCTCCCTACCCAGTTGACGTTTCAGGCTTTGCCCTGGATCTTGGCCCACCACCAGCGGACCCCGACGAAGAGGAAACGCCAGTCGTGGAAAAATTCGGGAGGCTTGCCTTCGAAAGCGTGGCCGATGAATTGGAGGAGCCACCCGAGCAGAAATAGAGCCAGGGCGTAGGGCCAGAGGCGATGGAGGAAGATGCTGGCCAGGAAAAGCGGGATTGAGAGCACGATGGTCGGGATGCCCAGGGTGTGGCAGATGCGGTTTATGCGGTTCTGATGGCTGGAGGAGTATTGCGAGATCCACTGCTCGTTGGTGCGGTCGCCCAGCATCTGGAGGATGATACAACGGGAGCCGCGCCCTTTGCACGGATGCTCGCGGGTTGAGGCGTCCGCTTGCCGCGTGGTAGCATCCTAGGTTTTGGCAGGTAAGTTGGGCTGGCCTGTGTACTGCCCGGTTCATTATTCTGATTGTTGGGCCTTCTCTCTTTCCACGCCTGCGAAGGAGCCTACTGGTGAAAGTCTATTCTGGAGAAAACATTCGTAATGTCGCGATGGTGGGGCATGGGCATGCGGGGAAGACCTCGCTGCTCTCGGCCATGCTATTTACGGCGGGAGCAACGCCGCGGCTGGGGCGGGTGGATGACGGGTCGGCGACTACCGATTACGACGAGGAAGAGATCGCGCGGAAGATGTCGATTGCGGCTGCGGCGGCTTACGTAGAGTGGGGCAAGACGAAGATCAATGTGATTGATACGCCCGGCTTCAATATGTTTGTCCACGAGGCGCGGATGGTGCTGCCGGTGGTGGATGCGGCGATCGTCGTCGTCGATGGCGTGGCCGGGGTGGAAGTGGTGACGCAGCGGGTTTGGAAGGATTGCGAGGAGTACAAGACGCCGCGGCTGATTGTGGTGAACCGGATGGACCGCGACCGGGCGAATGCGGAGCGCGTGCTGGAGTCGCTGATCAATGCATTTGGCAGGAATGTGATTCCAATCGAGCTTCCAATTGGGAGCGAGAAGAGTTTGAGCGGCGTGGTCGACCTGGTGCGCATGAAAGCCTACACGTATGAGCTGGGAGGGAATGGGAAAGGTAAGGAGACGGAGATTCCGGCGAACATGCGGGCGCAGGTGCAGGAATCGCACGAGCAGCTGGTGGAGCTGGTGGCTGAGGGTGACGATAAGCTGATGGAGGAGTTCTTCGAGAAGGGCACCATTCCCGAGGAGGATTTGATTCCGGCGCTGCATAACGCGATTCGCGAGGACCGGCTCTTTCCGGTGGTTTTTGCTTCCGGGCTCGGTAATATTGGGGCCGACCGGGTGATGGATTTTATTGTGGACTACACCCCGGCGCCTTCGGAGCATGAGTGGGTGCAGGGGGAACCGACGGCTTCGGGAAATGGAGACGCGCCGAAGCGGCATGAGACGGATGCGGAGCCGGTTTCGCTGTATGTGTTCAAGACGATTTCGGATGCCTTTGCCGGGAGGATTTCTTATTTCAAGGTTTTCTCCGGCGTGCTGAAGAACGAGGCTACGGTGCAGAACTTCTCGCGCGGGTCGGCGGAGAAGCTGTCGCATATTTCCATCATGCAAGGCAAGACCGCGGTGCCCGTGACGGAGCTACATGCGGGAGACATTGGGACCGTGGCGAAATTGAAAGACACGCTCACCGGGGACACGCTGGGAGACAAGGCTGCGCCGATTCTGTATCCGCGGGTGAAGCTGCCGGAGCCGGCGATCACGTTTGCGATTGAGCCCAAGAGCCGCGCTGACGAAGACAAGCTGGGGCCGGGGATTCATAAGCTGATGGAAGAGGATGCGATGCTGCGATTCTTCCGCGATCCGCAGACCAAGGAGTTTCTGATCGCCGGAACCGGGCAGCAGCACATTGAAGTGATCGTCTCGAAGCTGAAGAAGCGGTATCACACCGAAGTGATTTTGAAGGCGCCCAAGGTGCCTTACCGCGAGACGATTCGCGCCAAGGCCGATGTGCAGGGACGGCATAAGAAGCAGACCGGTGGGCACGGGCAGTACGGCGATTGCAAGATCAAGATGGAGCCCATGCCGCGGGGCGGGCAGTTTGAGTTTGTGAACGATATTTTCGGCGGCGCGATTCCGAAGAACTTTATCCCCGCGGTGGAAAAGGGGATCAAGGACGCGGCGGCGCGCGGGTATCTGGCGGGATATCCGATGGTCGACTTTCGCGTGATTCTTTATGACGGGTCGTACCACGATGTCGACTCGAACGATTTGTCATTTCAGATGGCGGGGCGGATTGCGTTCAAGAAGGCGATGGAGCAGGCCAAGCCCACGCTTCTGGAGCCGGTCATGGTGGTTGAGATCACGGTGCCGGACGAGTTCGCCGGCTCGATCATGGGTGATTTGAACAGCAGGCGCGGACGCATCCAGGGCATGGACAACAAAGGCGGAAACACCGTGGTGAAAGCTGAAGTGCCGATGGCGGAGATGCTCACCTACGGTGTGGATTTGACTTCGATGACGCAGGGCCGCGGCAGCTTCAACATGGAAATGCATCATTACGACGCCGTGCCGGGACAACTGCAGGAGAAGATTATTGAGAAGGCGAAGGCGGAACGGGGCGAGGTGAAGGAAGAGGAAGAGTAAACTTTCGAAAATAGGACTACGTAGGCCTGAGCGTGAGCCGCTCGACAACGCTCAGCGCAGATTCCGGGTCAATCTGTGCAAGATATGAGATGTGCACTCTGAGGTCGCCGTCGGACCAATCCAGGCCCTCCAGACTCGGCATGATTCTCCGGTTAGCCTTGGGATCGTGCCACTGCTGGGCAATCACCCAATCGGCAGTATCGAGGAAGCTACCCAGCTAGCGTCGCCCCCGGAAAGGCCTGGGAGATAATTGGAAGCCGGAATCGCCTGAAGTATCTGCAGGGGAGAGCAGCCGTCCTTAATCGACATAGTTAACGGGTGAGGGGCATCGACATCGTCTGCCGCGCATGCGCTGTCTCTTGTCAAAAGAATCTTCATTGAGACGATTGTAATGCTCCGTGATAGCGTGGCAAAGCCATGCTTGTTCAAGCTAACTTCATCCCCTGCGCCTTCGCCAGCTTCGCCTGCCGCTCGTCAAACGTCCAGAATCGCTCGGCCTTGAGTTCCAGTGCGCAGGCGACGTGCAGGGTGTCGAGGGTTCGCATGCCGAGCTTCGGCCCATAACGGCGGGCGAGATCGGCACAAAGCTCGAAAGTGTTTTCCGGAAGCGGCACAGCGATCCAACGTCCGCCCGCGAGGTGTTCGTCCATTCGCGCGCTCATGCGCTGCGCTTCAGAAAGCGACAGCTCTCTACGGAAGATGTGCTGGCCGATAGCGTGCGCCCACTCGGAATTATGAAGAGGTGTAAACCACAGAGGCGGAGCAGACATTATGCGTTGGCGGGCGTCGTGGGAGTGCCGGTCACTCAGATACAACGAAACTAGAAAGCTTGAGTCAACATAAATGCTCAATAGCGCCCTCGCTCCTCAATCAGGAGATCGGCTCCGGACAGGACACGATCGCCAATAATCTCTTTGGCTAAAGCTTCGAAGTCCGGCCAGTTGCCCTGACCTGCCGGGACCCCCTCGGGGATAATCCGCGCAATCACTCGATCTCTCTCCCGAAGTTCTACGGTCTTTCCGGCTCGCAGCCAACTCTTGAGGCGGCGGGTGTCGCGAAGCTGACGTATGTTCACAGAAGGCATAAGTACAATGTGGCACATTTTGTGCCACATTGTCAAGATTGTTGATAAAGTGACACATCATGTGTCACAATGTTCGACGCCATTGGAGATCGCTATGAAACTGCTGCCAATTTTGCTCTTTCTTATTGCTATTGCTATTGCGCCGCTTGCGCGCGCTGGCGACGCGCAGGTCTTTGACACGTCTGCTGGGCCCGTCAAAATCACTCCGCTGTATCACGCGAGCACGCTGATCGAGGCGGGCGGGAAGACGATTTACGTTGACCCCGCCAAGCCGGCGAAATTCACGGGGCTGCCAAAGGCGGATCTCATTCTGATTACTCATATTCATGGCGACCACATGGATCCAGGGTCGATCAAGGAAATCAGCAAGCCGGAGGCGGAGATTCTGGCCCCGCCTTCGGTGGTCCAAACCGTCACCAACGCCAAGCCTATGAGCAATGGCGACACGAAAACCTGGCAGGGATGGACGATTGAGGCTGTTCCGGCATACAACGTGAAGCGCGGCCCCTCTCCCGGAACATTCTTTCATCCCAAAGGGCGCGACAATGGTTACGTGCTCACGTACGGCGGCAAGCGGTTCTATTTTTCGGGCGATACAGAAGGCACTCCCGAGATGCGCGCGCTTAAGAACATCGATGTGGCGTTTGTGTGCATGAATCTGCCTTACACCATGCCGCCGGAAGAGGCGGCTGACGCGGTCAAGGCGTTCCATCCGAAGATTGTCATCCCTTACCACTATCGCGGGTCTGATCTGGCTGTATTTCAAAAAGGATTGGAAGGGACTGGGATTGAGGTGAGGGTGCTGGACTGGTATCCCAAATAGAAGAAGACGCACGGCGACGATCCTTTCCTGGCAATGACAAATGCTGCCGGCCGCAACGGCAATTTCTGGCGCCCGCCCGTGTGGAAATGGGGCGCGTTTCTGATATTGTTCGTTGTTTGCGCATTGTTGCTTCCTCGAAGACCGACCGCACGACCGGTGAAAGTGGAGTTGTGGCCACTCTCAGATTCACCCCCGGCATGGGACGGATCCAATCCGTATCTCGTGATCTCCCCTATTACGCCGTCGACCGGTAGTTCCGACGTTCCCGCCAAGTTCAAAAGCTCGGTTTCACTGGTGAAGCCTACGCTGCGGCACGATTCACCTGTGAATGAGTTTGCGGTCGACCTGCATAGTGGAATGTTTCTGCTACGGCAAACCGACATCTTCATTTCTGACGTTATGCCTCTGTCGCTGACGAGGACCTACCGAGTCTGGGATAAGAACAGCAGGGCGTTTGGTGCGGGTTCGAACCATCCGTACGACATTTGCCCAACTGGCACGCGGTTTCCCTATACCTATATGGATCTGAACCTCGAAGATGGCCGCCAGGTCTACTTCGAGCGGATTTCCAAAGGAACGGGCTATGCGGATGCAGTTTTCCGCCATGATCGGACGTCGTCGGAGTTTTATGCGGCGCAGATTGCATGGAACGGAGACGGTTGGACTCTCAAGCTTCAAGACGGGCGGCAGGTTATTTTTCCGGAGGCGTACAACGCGAAGAACTATGCGCAAGGCGGGCCGGTTGAGATCAGGGATGGGCAGGGACACCGCATTCAGCTGAAACGGGATGACCTCCGTAATTTGCAACAGCTCATTTCCCCTTCCGGGAGGACGATTGCCTTCAAGTACGACGATCTGGACAGAATCGTCGAAGCGGACGACGACGCGGGGCACATCCGGAAATATTCTTATTCCTACGGACACTTGAAGACTGTATCTGACGGTGCACACGTCCTCTATGAGTTTGAATACCAGATTCTGCTCGAGGCTGCCGGATACGATCCTTATCTCATGACCAGCATCAAGGATGGGAATGGCAAAGAACTGCTGAGAAACTGGTATGCCGATGGAAGCAGGGTTTCAATGCAGAAGCTGGGGGATGGTGAGGTTTACCGCTACCACTATTTGTTTAACAAGAAGAACGAGATTGTGGAGACCATCGTGACGCTGCCGGGCGGCGCGGAGGAAAGGTCTTTCTTTATGGGTGGTGTGATGGTGAGGGAGAAATAGGAGGCTTTCAGAACTTCAAAGACTACTGTTCCTCTGCCGACCTCACCGGCTCGTGCCCCTCGCTGCGCTCGGCTGGACGGCCGAGGCGGCCGTCCCCACATGGTCCTCGGGCGGCTGTCCCTACATGGTTCGTGGTAACATCCGGCGAGTGGCTACTGCTAGAAATCCCAACCTTAATTACGGTCCTGAGCGGCTGGTGTCGGCCGCGCCTGTGGAAGACGATTCTTCGTTTGAGCTGAAGCTGCGGCCGCAACGGCTGGGCGAGTTTATCGGGCAGACCAAAGTCAAAGAAAATCTGGCGGTGGCGATTGAGGCGGCGCGGTCGCGCGGCGAGGCCATGGACCATGTGTTGTTGTATGGGCCTCCGGGGCTGGGGAAGACTACGCTGGCCAACATTATTGCCAACGAACTTGGGGTGCACTTTCAGCCGACTGCGGCGCCCTTGCTGCAGATCAAGGGCGACCTGACGGCGATTATCACCAACATGCAGGAGAAACAAGTCCTGTTTATCGATGAGATTCATCGGCTGCAGCCCGTGCTCGAAGAGCTGCTGTATTCGGCGCTGGAAGACTACAAGCTGGACATTATTATCGGGCAGGGACCTTCGGCCCGCACCCACACGCTGGAGGTGAAGCCGTTTACGTTTGTGGGGGCGACGACGCGGGCGGGATTGATTTCGGCGCCGCTGCGGTCGCGGTTCGGGATTGTGCTGCGGCTGGAGTTTTACACGCCGGAGGAGTTGCGCGTGATCGTGGAGCGTTCGGCGGAGATTCTTGGAGTTCAGGTTGACGACGCCGGTGCGATCGAGATTGCGAGCCGGTCGCGAGGGACACCTCGCATTGCGAACCGGCTCCTGCGGCGGGTGCGCGACTATGCGCAGGTGCGCGGAGCGGGCAAGATCGACTTGCCCACGGCGCAGGCAGCGCTGCAGATGCTGGAAGTAGATAAGTATGGGTTCGACGAAGTCGACCGGCGATTGCTGCTTACCATTATCGAGAAATATCAGGGCGGCCCGGTGGGCGTGAATACGCTGGCAGCGGTGCTGGCTGAAGAGCCGGATGCAATTGAAGAGATTTACGAGCCATTCCTGATGCAGATCGGTTTTTTGAACCGCACTCCGCGCGGGCGAGTCGCGACCCAGTTGGCCTACGAGCATTTCGGGATTACGCCCAGCCGGCGGCAGAGTTCGTTGTTCTAAGATTCCGTTCCAGAATGCGATTTGATCGCTAGGAGCCAAATGAAACATCTGCGACAGGTCACTGCAATTATTGAACGTGAAGGCAACGGGTATGTTGCGCTGTGTCCCGAGCTAGACGTTGCCAGCCAGGGAGACACGATTGAATCCGCTCGTAAGAACCTGCAAGAGGCGGTTGAGTTATTTTTTGAAACAGCAGACCCGACGGAAATCGAGCGGCGCGGGCATTCCGAGTTGTTTGTAACCCGGCTTGAGGTCGAGGTTGGTGCACGGTGACGGTCGAATTCTCAGTCCGCTTCTGCATCACAACGTGACTGCCCCGGCGTCGTACCTCCGAGAATCCGTGGCGCGAGAGAACCGCGCAGACTTCGCGACCGGACGGCACGCGCAGGCTAGCCTGCCGCGGTCGCTATTCGAAACCTAGAGATTCTCCGTGGAATCCCACCTTTCTGAAAGGTCGCCATAATCATGTTCGGGAAACCTTAACTAAGACAGTTTTACTGTTCTGTCGAACGCCCATGGTGTATCTTGCAGGATTCCTCTTTAGAGACAGGGAGTCGAGGGCATTTTGCGTTCGGGGCGAATTCGAAGCTTTTCATCCAAACCATTTCTTAGGTTTCTGCTCGCCGGGGCGCTGACGCTGCCGGGAGCGGCGAGGTGTGGATGGAGCGCGACCCCGGCGCCACAAAGTGCTACTGCGCAAAACCTCCAGAAGACTTCACAAAATCAGCCGCCAACCCAACCGGCTCACGCGCTTGCTCCACCGGCGCTGACGATTCCGCGTTTGACGCGCGCGCCAGCGCTGGAAGATTTCCTGGGGATGAAGCCTGAAGGCGAGATCGCATTACAGATGGCGAAGGTGACGGGCTTCGTGCAACGCAACCCCCACGATGGAGAGAAAGTTTCAGAAGAGACCGCAGCCTATCTGGGCTACGACGAGAAGAATCTGTACATCGTGTTCGTGTGTTTTGACGATCCCAAAAAAGTGCGGGCGCGAATGTCCGCACGGGAAGATATAGCGGACGACGATGAAGTCGCGGTTATGTTCGACACGTTTCATGACCGGCGGCGGGCGTACGAGTTTCAGACTACGCCCCTCGGAGTGCAATGGGATGCGATCTATACCGAGGCCTCACGGGATGAGACGGGCGGAAACTGGGATACCTCGTGGGACACGGTATGGGATTCGCGAGGCAAAGTGACCAGCCGAGGCTTTGTGGTGTGGATGTCGATTCCGTTTAAGAGTTTGCGGTTTCCGGCGACGAAACAGCAGGAGTGGGGGATCATTCTTTATCGCGGAATCATTCGTAAGAATGAGGACTCATTCTGGCCGGAGATTTCGTCCAGAGTGGAGGGGCGGCTGGGACAGGCGGCGACGCTGTATGGACTGGAAGGAATTTCTCCGGGACGCAGTATTGAGTTGATTCCCTACGGAATCATGCGCGGCTTTCGGTCGCTGGACACGCGCGATCCGTACAATCCGTTTTTTCAGGGTGCGGAGGCACAGGGACAGGCCGGTATGGACGCGAAGTTCGTGATCCATGACCACTTCGTGCTGGACCTGACTGCGAATCCCGACTTCAGCCAGGTGGAATCAGAGGATCCACAGATCACGGTGAACCAGCGGTTCGAAGTGTATTTTCCAGAGAAGCGTCCGTTTTTTTTGGAGAACGAGGATTACTTCCGCACGCCCTTCGATTTGTTTTTCACGCGCAACATTCAGGACCCTTCGGCGGGAATCCGGCTCACCGGAAAGGAAGGGCCCTATTCGGTGGGGCTGATGACGAGCGATGACCGCGCGCCGGGACTGGCCGTGCCAAGCTACTGCCCGGCTAGCTCCCCGATCTGTTCAGACAGTCTCTACGGCGACCGCTCGTACTTCACGATTGCGCGGGTGAGCCGTGACATCTTCAAGCAATCGAGTGTGGGCGCGATTTACACCGATTGGGAGTGTCCGACGACCGGCGAATTTAACCGCGTGGGCGGCTTGGACACGCGTTTAAAGTTCAACGCTAACTGGACCCTGGAAGGTCAGGGGGTGGTAAGTTCGAGCAACTTGCAGGGACTGAATGCATACTTTTCCGGCAACCCGGAAACCACCTGCGAATACAACCTGTTTCCCTTCAGCTCGGGCAATGCGGGAAACGGCAACTATTACGCGGGCCCGGCGGACAAGCTGGACCTGAAGCGCGAAGGGCTGCACTTCTCTTATGAGGGAATTTATGACGACATCAGCCCGGGGTTCGTGACCGTGCCCGGATTCGTGAACCGTGTGGACATCCGCGATCTTTACCACACGATCGACTACCGTTTTCGTCCGAAGCAGGGCTGGATCGTGGATTGGGGACCGTCGCTGAACCAGCGCTACGTATTCGATCATGAAGGCAACCGGCTCGACACCTATTACGATCCTTACCTTGCGATTCAAGGGCGGGGACAGACGTTCATCTATCTGCTTCCTTACGAGGAGATGCGGGAACGGTTGCGGCCGCAGGATTTTCTTTTTCTGGGTTTGTCGGTGAATCAGAACCAGGACTACCACGAACACCGCAGCGGAGCTTCATTCCTGACGAGCTACTTTCCGAAGGTGACAGTGGGGGCGAACTACTATTGGGGAGATGGGCCGAACTTTGTGCCGGCGGCGAACGCGTTGCCGCAGTCTCTGCTTTCGCGGTTGGACACCGGGACTGCGACCTTGACCTTCCGTCCGGTCAAGCCTCTGAAGATTGAAAATACTTATTTGTTCGAGCGCCTGCGGGCGACCGAGAATGAGTATGTTGCTGTGCTTTCGCAAGCGCCACCAGGTACTTCGATTGGAAAAGCAATCTTCAACAACCACATCGTGCGCAGCAAGTGGAACTGGCAGTTTACGCCGCAGCTTTCCTTGCGCGTGATTTTGCAATACAACTCCGTCTTGGCGAACACACCGGGCAACACGTTTTATCCGTACACTTACCTGCCGACCGAGAAGCAGTTCAACGCCGATTTCCTGGTCACTTACCTGGTGCATCCTGGGACGGCGATTTATGTCGGTTATAACAGCGACCTGCAGAATCTGGACCACTCGCTGACGCCAGATCCAGCAGGCCTCGCAGGGCTGTACACCGCGAAGGGCTACATCAACGACAGCCGACAGTTCTTTGTTAAGGTTTCCTACCAGTTCCGCTTCTGAAGTCAGCTTTTAGCTGCTAGCTGCTAGCTGCTAGCTTCTAGCTAAGAGCCTGACCTATGGGAGTTGCAAGGCCGAAGCCCGAATGCCGACGTTTGGATTGCTGAATCCTGTGACATTCCGGTAGAATCTAAGGATTCGTGTCGAGGTGTGAACCTATATGAAACCTGCTATTCATCCCGCTTATAACGAAGTGCGCGTGCATTGCGCGTGCGGCAATGCGTTTGTTACCCGTTCCACCCACAAGGGCGATATCAGCGTAGAAATCTGCTCCGCTTGCCACCCCTTCTTTACCGGCAAGACGAAGCTGATGGATACCGCCGGTCGGGTGGAGCGCTTCCGCCGCAAGTACGCCAAGAATGCTCCGGCCAAGCCCGTAGAGACGGCGGCGAAGAACTAAGTCTTTGCCACGGATGTGCTTGGATTAACGCGGATGCTCCGGAAAGCTCAGCCCTCGCCCATCGGCGGGGGTTTTGTTTTGCAGAGAGGCAAGTAGAATAGAGCTGTGCGCAAATCCTGGGACAACTCGAGTGGGGCGGCTGTCCGCTCGGTAGAGGATCTGAAGCCAGTCCCTGCCAGCGTATCCATCGGCGGTATCAACATTGCGCCTGCGACTGTGCTGGCGCCGATGGCCGGGGTTACGGACACGGTCTTCCGCCGGTTCATCCGCAACCTGGGTGGGTGCGGGCTGATCATGACCGAGTTCACCTCGGCCGATGGCGTGCTCCGCAAGAAGGACGAGAAGGCTAAGCGCTACCTCCATTTTTATGAAGACGAACATCCGATCTCGGCGCAGCTTTTTGGCAGCGATCCGCGGGTGATGGCGGAGGCGGCGCGTATGGTCGAGGGCCTCGGGTTCGACCTGGTCGATTTGAACCTGGGGTGTCCGGCGAAGAAAGTTGTGAAGTGCAACGGAGGCTCCGGGCTGCTGCGCGATCTGCCAGCGATTGGACGCATCTTTGAGGCGGTGCGGGCGGCGGTGAAGGTTCCCTTCACAGTGAAGTTTCGTGCGGGCTGGAGCGACGACGAGATTGTTTGCGTGGAGTTGGCGCGCATGGCGGAATCGTGCGGGCTGGCAGCGGTCGCGCTGCATGCGCGCACCCGGGAACAAGGCTATAGCGGAAATGCCCGCTGGGAGTGGATTGCGGCGATCAAAGACGCGGTGAAGATTCCCGTGATTGGCAACGGCGACATCCGAACTCCTGAGGACGCCTGCGCGATGGTCGCGCAGACCGGCTGCGATGCGGTAATGATTGGAAGGACTGCGCCGTCGAATCCGTGGATCTTTCGGCAGATTGGGCAATACTGCGCCGGGATGAAAAAAACTGATGTGGGGGCAGCTTCCAAATCCTACGACGAGCCCTCCGAAGCCGATCGCTACCAGATGATCCGAACCTACTTCCAGATGCTGATTGAGGAGGAACTGCCCGACGCGGTCGGCAAGATGAAGCAGTTCGCCTCCTGGTTCACGCACGGCGTGCCGGGCGGGGCTGGGCTGCGTAAGGCGATCTATGAGGCGAAGAGCGCGGTGGAGATTCTGGGGCGGGTGGAGGAATTTTTTGAAGCCAGGCTGCAGCTGTGTGGCGCGGGCGCCCTCGCCCGCGAAAACGTCTAGACTCCCTTCGCCACCATCTTCCCCAACTCATCCTTCTCCACATAAGCCCAAGGCGTCTTCGGGTCGTGAGTAAACACGGTCAGCCATTTTCCCGGGATCGCTTTCTCGTAGTAGTGCTTCTTGCTCTCTATGGTCTGGAGCGGGTAGAGGTCGAAGGCCATGCCCCAGGTGAGGTCGATGTGCGCCCCGGTTGGGATGAGGTCGGAGGTGTAGCAGGCGATGCGGCCTCCGCTTGCGACGATCACGGCTTGCATGTGGGCGGTGTGGCCGGCGAAGGTTTTCACGGAAATGCCGGGAACGATCTCCTCGCCGCCCTTGAGTAGTGTCATCTGGCCGCTTTCGACCAGCGGGTCGTAATTCTCGGGGATGTAGCTGATGGCGTCGCGTTCGCTGGGTTTTCGCGCGTATTGCCATTCGCCTTCCGGCGCGTAGTATTTTGCGCGCGGAAACGTGGGGACGATCTTGCCGTCTTTGTTGCGGACGGTGTTCCAGCCGCAATGGTCGAAGTGCAGGTGGGTATTGATGACGATATCGATGTCTTCGAGAGCGACCCCCGCGGCGCTGAGATTTGTGAGCAGCTTTGCGGGCTGGCCGTAGAACTTGATCATGCGCTCGGAAAGCTTGTTGCCCATGCCGGTTTCTACCAGCACGTTTTTCTTTCCGGTGCGGATGAGCAGCGAGTTGAGTCCCGCCTGAACGTAATTTCTTTCGTCTGAGGCAACTTTGCGCGACCACATGATCTTAGGAATGACTCCAAAAAACGCGCCGCCGTCGAGCGGGTAAGTGCCATCGGAGAAAATGCTGAGTTCGAAGTCGCCGAGAGTGAGGCTGGACATGAATGTAGTGTGCCACAGCCTAACGGCATTCTCCTGCGAAACTGCGATACTCTCATTCCTATGGAGCGCCCTGCCAGCGTTACCGTGATCGCGAGTCTGTTTTTTCTGGTCGCGGGATATCTTGCTGCGATCGGCGTCATCGAACTGGTAGCGCATGGCACGCTTTCGATGGCGCTGGGAACGGGGGTCACGTATGGGAGAGAACTGGACGGACCGCAGACGGCCATATCCGTCGGGGCCGGTTGGGCATTGGTGGGCTGGGGCCTTTATCGGCTGCGCAATTGGGCGCGCTGGTGCGCGATTGTCATCATGGCCATCGGAATCGCGGGATCGGTGCCAGCAGTTTCCGCGGCTGCGAGGGATCTGACCTGGCGCTTCTTTTTTTACGGCTTCCAGATTATGGTGCGGGTCGTGATCGCCTGGTACCTGGCCGCATCGCCCGAGCTGGTCGAGGCTTTCGTGCGAAAGTAAGGCGACCCTCCACGGAATGCATGTCGTCCCGAGCGAAGCGAGGGATCTTGGTGTTTGCTCGCATCGACAACGCGGATGCCTCAAGAGGAAACCAAGGTCCCTCGCTGCGCTCGGGATGACAATCCAATTTCGTTTTAACGCTTTGCTTTTGCCGGCTCTTTCTCTCCCACGCGCTTGCTGACTTCGAACTTCATCTTGCCGGCTTTCTTGTCGGCATCGACTATGACATGGTCGCCGTGGAGGATTTCTCCGTCCAAAATCTTCATAGCGAGTGGATCCTGCACCAGCTTCTGGATGGCGCGCTTCAACGGACGGGCACCGAAGTTCGCGTCGTAGCCCTGGGTGAAGAGCATTTCCTTGGCCGCGTCGCTGAGTTCGATCGAAATCTTGCGATCGGCCAGCAGGCGGCGCACATCTTCGAGGCGCAGCTCGATGATCTTGACCAACTGTTCTTTGCCGAGCGGGGCGAAGACGATGATGTCATCGACGCGGTTCAGAAACTCGGGCCGGAAGTGGCCGTGCAACGCGTCTAGGACCCGTTCGCTCGCCTTCTCAAACTCCTCCGGCGTTTGCACGTGGTCGGCTTGCAGATAACTTGACCCGATGTTCGAGGTCATGATCAGAATCGTATTCTTGAAGTCGACAACACGGCCTTTGCCGTCGGTGAGGCGGCCGTCGTCCATCACCTGCAGCAGGACGTTAAAGACGTCGGGGTGCGCCTTCTCAATCTCATCAAACAGGACTACTGCGTAGGGACGGCGGCGCACCTGTTCGGTGAGCTGGCCTCCTTCTTCGTAGCCGACGTAACCCGGAGGCGCGCCGATCAAGCGGGCAACCGAATGCTTCTCCATGTATTCGGACATGTCGATCCGGAGCAGGGCGCGCTCGTCGTCGAAGAGGAACTCAGCGAGAGCGCGGGCAAGTTCGGTTTTGCCGACGCCGGTTGGACCGAGAAAAATAAACGAGCCGATAGGGCGTTTGGGGTCGCTCAGGCCGGCGCGGGAGCGGCGGATGGCGTTGGCTACGCGTTCGAGAGCCTGATCCTGGCCGATGACGCGATGGCGAAGGCGATCTTCCATGGTGACCAACTTTTTCACCTCGCCTTCGAGCATTTTCGAGACCGGAATGCCGGTCCACTTGGAGACAATGCGCGCGATATCTTCTTCGTCCACTTCTTCTTTCAGCATGCGCGGCGCGCCTGCGGCTTTGTTGTCGATTTTGGCGGATAATTGCTTTAATTCTTCTTCGGCCTGCCGCAGCAACCCGTAACGGATCTCGGCGACACGCTGGAGGTTGCCTTTACGCTCTTCGGCCTGCTCTTCGATCTTGAGCTTCTCGATTTTTTCTTTGAGCTCGCGGGAGTGGGCAATCAGATCTTTTTCTTTTTTCCAGTTGGCTTTGAGAGCATTGGACTTTTCGCGTATCTCGGCGAGTTCTTTTTCGATGACGGACAATCGCTCGCGGGAGTTGGCGTCGTCTTCTTTTTTCAGTGCCTGCTTTTCAATTTCGAGTTGCATGGCGCGGCGCTCGAGTTGATCGATGTCGGTAGGAAGCGAATCGATCTGGATGCGAATCGACGCGGCGGCTTCGTCGACCAGGTCGATGGCCTTATCGGGCAGGAAGCGGTCGGAGATATAGCGATGCGATAGCGTGGCGGCGGCGACGATGGCCGAGTCTTTTATACGAACTCCGTGATGCACTTCGTATTTCTCCTTCAGGCCGCGAAGGATTGCGATGGTGTC
Source organism: Candidatus Sulfotelmatobacter sp. (assembly GCA_049280095.1). Taxonomy (GTDB): domain Bacteria; phylum Acidobacteriota; class Terriglobia; order Terriglobales; family Acidobacteriaceae; genus Sulfotelmatobacter. The sequence goes on from JBAPPL010000008.1 coordinate 40,211, forward strand.
TTCGACGTTAGGCTCGCCGACAAAAACAATCTGGAAGCGGCGCTCGAGCGCGGCGTCTTTTTCGATGTACTTGCGGTATTCGTTGAGCGTGGTGGCGCCGATGGCGCGCAGCTCACCGCGAGCCAGCGCGGGCTTGAGCATGTTCGAGGCGTCGATGGCGCCTTCAGCGGCTCCGGCGCCGACCAGGGTGTGCAGTTCGTCGATGAAGAGAATGACCTGGCCCTGCGAGTCTTCAATCTCTTTTAGAACAGCCTTCAGGCGGTCTTCAAATTCGCCGCGATACTTTGCTCCGGCAAGCATCGCTCCGAGGTCGAGTGCGACGACGCGTTTGTTCTTGAGAACTTCGGGCACGTCGCCTGAAATGATGCGCTGGGCGAGCCCTTCGACGATGGCAGTTTTGCCCACTCCGGGTTCGCCGATGAGCACAGGATTATTTTTGGTGCGGCGGGAGAGAACCTGGACCACGCGGCGAATTTCTTCGTCGCGGCCGATCACGGGGTCGAGTTTGCCGCGGCGGGCCTGTTCGGTAAGGTCGCGGGCGTAGCGTTCGAGCGCCTGATACTTGGCTTCGGGATTCTGGTCGGTCACTTTCTGCGAACCGCGAACGGCAGTCAGTGCTTTCAGAATTGCATCGTACGTGGCGCCGTGACGGGCCAGAATCTGCTGGGCTGCATCCTGCTTGAGGTGCGTGATCGCCAGCAACAGGTGCTCGGTGGAAACGTATTCATCCTTGAAGTTCGAAGCTTCTTTGAAAGCCTGTTCCAGCAACTTGTTGGTGGCGTTCGAGAGCGTGGCTTGAGCCGCTTCTCCGGAAACTTTGGGAAGCTTCTCGATTTCCCGATAGAGGTCGCTGAGAACTGCTTGCGGTCCGATGCCGATTTTCTCGAGCACGGGCGCGACGATGCCCTCCTTGTCTTCGAGCAGGGCTGCGAGCAGGTGGATCGGCAGAAGCTCGGGGTTGCCGTGCTCGGAAGCGAGGTCGTTGGCGCGCTGGACTGCTTCCTGGGCTTTTACGGTGAATTTGTCCCAACGGATGGGCATGGGAGACTCCTGTTTTCTAATTTGCACTTCCGATTTACGACGGCCGGCGGGACCCTTCGGCCTTGCTCAGGGCAGGCTGCCGGCGCTACAACAAGGCGGCGCTACAACGAAAACGGAAGGCAGCCAAATTTCTGCCGCCTCCCGTTGATTGTAGACCGTCGAGCTGCACTCGACGACCGGGTCTGAGACCCGGTTCTACGCAATACAAGCTTATGCGGCTTTGCTGGGGCCCTTGGCTTCGAGCGTCTTCTCGTTCTCCGCTTTGACCACGCCGAGGTTGACCTTGATCTGCTTGGGCTTGGCTTCCGCCTTTTTGGGCAGCGTGACCTTCAATACGCCCTTGTCGTAGATTGCCGAAACTTTCTCGGAATCCACGGTGGGGGGCAGATTGAAGGTGCGGGTGAAGCTGCCATACTGGCTCTCCACACGGCGGTAGTTCTCTTCCTTCTCTTCTTTCTCGATCTTTCGCTCGCCGTGCACGGTGAGGGTGTTGTTCTCGAGGCTGACGCTAATGTCTTTCTCGTCGATGCCCGGGACTTCGATCTTCAACGTGACGTTGTGCTCATCTTCGTAGACGTCGACAGCGGGGGCAAAGGTTGAGGTGGCTAGGGATTCATCCTGCCCACCTTCGCGATAGGACTCGCGGAAGGCGCGGTTGATGCGGTCCTGCAGGGTGGAAAGTTCACGGAAAGGTTCCCAACGGGTAAGTACTGTCATGGTCATAATCTCCTTTTGTGCTGGTTTCTTAGGAATTCGGCAGTGCCATTCACAAGCTTAGATGCTCCGTCAGCACATGAGGAAGCATAAAATATGAGTGCGTTATTGTCAATATTATAAACACATTATTTTCATCAACTTAATACGGATATTACGCACTTTAGATAGGCGGTTTCCGGGACATTCAACAGAATTGGATGGTCTTTGGCTTGCCCACGGACCTCGGCCAAGCGCAGGGTGCGGTGAGAGTCGCGGGCGGCGTCGGCCAGCACTTCCAAGAAGTCGGCCTGGCTGACGTGATAGGAGCAGGAGCAGGTCACCAGGACGCCGCCGGGGCGGAGCATCTTCAGGGCGCGAAGGTTGAGTTCTTTGTAGCCGCGCAGGGCGGCGTCAAGGTCGCGCTTACTCTTAGCGAACGCGGGCGGGTCGAGGACGATCGTGTCGTAGCGCTGACCGGCCGCGGAGTAGTCCTTAAGAAGGTCGAAGGCGTTGGCTTCGATCCATTCGATCTCCGGCTGGCTCTGGTCGCTGCGGTTAAGCGCGGCGTTCTGGTCAGCGACTTCGAGCGCGGGCCTTGAACTATCGACGCCGGTGACGTGCGCACAGTGCGGGACCAGATGAAGCGCGAAGCCTCCCTGATAGCAGAAGACGTCGAGGGCTTCTCCGTGGGCGTATTGGGCAGCGGCGGCGTAGTTCTCGCGCTGGTCGAGGAAGGCTCCGGTCTTCTGGCCTTCGAGGGCGTCGAAGTGGAACTGGACGCCATTCATGGCAAAGATGGTCGAGACTTTTTCGCCCTGCACCGGACCCGAGGCGTGCGGTGGCAGATCCTCGAGCTGGCGAACCCGTGGGTCGACGCGCTCGACGATCGAGGCCGGATGCAGCCTGTCCGTGAGTTCTGAAGTCAGCGTCTGGCGCACGATCTCTGCGTCCATGGCCTGGGTAAGGATCTGCATCGAGAGAATGTCGTTGTAGCGATCGACGATGAGGCCGGGCAGAAAATCGGCTTCGCTAAAGATGATGCGATAGGCATTCGTGTTGTGAACGGTCGACTTTCGGTAGGCAATTGCGTTGGCAACCCGCTGGCGAAGAAGCCCCGGGAAGTCGACGACCGGCTCATGCGAGATTAGGCGGATAGCGATTTGAGAAGAGCTGGAATAGAGCGCGTCGCCGAGCGGCTGCCCACGATGGTCCACCACGCTGACGAGCGAACCGGCGGGAGCGCCGTCAGCTGAGACGACGTCCGAGCGATAAACCCAGATGTGGCCGTCTTTCAGTCGGGATGCGCCGCGCGGGGAAATCTTGACGATAGGGACGCCTGTACGGCTGATCGTCTTGGGCATGCAGCAATCTTAAACGGTGCGGTCTAGCTGGCGGCTTGTTCGGTGGGAACAGCGGGTGTCTTGGACTTGGCTGATGGGTGAGCAGTCATCTCGTAGCGCGCAGCTTCTAGATCGGTATGGAGCGAATCAAGCGCCGTCATGGGCATTTCGGTGCCCCAGGTTTCCATTTCGCTTTCCGACCAGCTTCCGTTCAGGCGGATGGCGTCGGTAATGTCTTCCGGGAAGGCATGACGAAAATCTCCTTCGCGGATGAGGATGTCCCCGATGAGCCGGCCGGTAGCCATGTCGAAGACGCGACGGCTAGCCTGGCCGGAAGCATTCGTGAAGCAAAGGAAAACCTCGCCGGCGTCAGCGAATTCCTGACGGTAGTACCACGCCTGAGGAGCGTCGATCTTCGGGTGGTGGCGGCGCGACCGCTTGTGTTCGGGCTCGAGAGCCAGCATTTCGTTCGCGGGATTGAAATAGAGGATGCGCTGGCAGGAATCGCAGACTACAGTCTGCTGGCCGGTACGGACGTCGTTATAGATTTGCGGCCGCAGCATGACCTGGCAGGCCATGCATTTGTGATCGAGCACCTCGGAGATGCCGCTTCCGCGAAACTTGGAAACACGCTCGTAGTGCCGCAGGAGATCCTCATTGACACCTGCCCGCATCTGATCCCGCTTGGCGCGCCACTCTGCGAGTTGCTTCTCGTCCTCGGCAGTGCGCTGGCGGGCGTCATTCTTCTCTTTTTCGATCTCGGCGGCTTCGGCTTTCAGCTCCGCCTGGGCAGCCTTCACTTCCCGCTCACGCACATCCGCATTTACCATCAGCTCAAGAATCTTGTCCTCAGTCGCGGCGATTTCCTTCTCGGCAAACTGGATTTCGTGCAACAACGCCTTGTACTGCTCGTTGGTTTTTACGTCGAGAGACTGGTCGCGGTACTTGGAGATCTTGCTGCGAAGGTCCGTAATTGCGGTGTCGTATTTGCGCCGGGCGGCTTCGTCGGCTTTTACCGCGCCCTGGGCCTTTTCCAGTTGAGCTTTGGTGTCTGCCAGCTTGTGCTCGATGGCAGCGACACGTTTGGGGAGTTCGGCGATTTCATCCTGCAGGCGCCGGATTTCCTTGTCCGCTTCCTGCAGGCGCAACAGGTTTTCTATTTCTAGAAGCATCCAGAGGTGACCCAGCTTCAATTCTAACACGCGAAAACGCGGGACTCGCCCTCAACTGTGGCTTGGCGCCGCCGCACGGCCGGCCGTCGCCGGTGTAAACTCTTTCGTTCATGCATCGCACTTGGTGTTCTTATTTTTTGTTCTCGGGGCTTTCATCGTGAAGAAACTAATTTCCTTTGCCGCTCTGGCTCTCGTCCTTCTCACCGGCCTGTTGTCGCCCCTTTGGGCGCAATCGTCCACGCCGGTGAAGCCGCTTACCATCGAGGCAATTTTCGCCCCTGGGGGGCTCACCGGGCGCGGCCCGGGAAACATGGAGTGGAGTCCCGACGGGACGAAGTTCTCCTACGTGCAGCGCGACGACGAGGGCGAACACGGCGCGCTGTGGTATGTGGAGGCGGCAACGGGTGAGAAGAAAGTTCTGGTCAGCGCCAGCAAGCTGGCCTCGCTGGCGCCCGACGCCAGCAAAGTGCAGGACGAGCGCGAACGCGAGCGCCTCACGCGCTATCATGTCGCGGCCTACCTGTGGGCGCCGGATTCGAAGCACCTGATTTTCGATTCCCAGGGGCAGCTCTGGTTTTTTGATTTGGCGACCGGCACGGCCGTGCAGTTCACCTCGGCACCCGATCCAAGTATCGACCCCAAGTTTTCCCCCGATGGCAGCCATGTTTCTTACGTGCGCAAGCACAACCTTTACGTCCGGCCGGCGAGTGGTGAAGGCGAAAAGCAGCTCACCAAGGACACGGGGGACAACCTGTTCAACGGCGACATCGATTGGGTTTACGCCGAAGAGCTGGCGGTGCGAAGCAATTATTTCTGGTCACCTGACAGCCGGCAGATCGTCTTTCTGCACATGGATGAAGCCAAGGTGCCGAGCTATCCCCTTGTCAACTTGAGCCCGACGCATCCGACCGTGGACGAAGAAAAATATCCCGAGGTGGGAGATCCAAATCCAGTCGTGAAGCTGGGCGTGGTGGGTGCCGACAACGGCAAGGTTCGCTGGATTTCTCTGACAAACGACGGGGAATCGTATATCCCTCGCTTTGGCTGGGTTCGTGACGGAGTGATCTGGGCGGAAGTGCTCAACCGCACCCAGGACAAGGTGGATCTGTATTTCGTGGATGCGAAGTCAGGGAAGTCGCGCATCGTTCTGACCGAATCCACTCCTGGCGCGTGGATCGATTTCGACCATGTGGAAGTCCGTTTCCTGAATTCCAGTGGCGGCTTCTTGTGGCCAAGCTGGCGCGACGGGGACATGCATCTTTATCTCTACAGCTTTGACAAACAGAATCCGCTCGCCGCCGACGCAAAGCTGGAGCGGCAACTGACGCAGGGCGACTACGAAGTGCTGGGAATTGACGGAGTCGACGAATCCGCCGGCGCCGTATTCTTTTCTGCGAACAAAGGCGACCCGAGGCAGCGGCATATCTTTTCGGTGAAGCTGGATGGAACCGGCTTGCAGCAGCTTACGCACGAGGAAGGGCTTTACTCGGCCCAGTTTTCCGAGGATGGCAAGCACTACGGGCAGACATTCTCAGGTCCCCTGACAGCACCGCGGATGTCGTTGTGTGCAGTAGGCGGCGCATGCGCCTCTGTGTGGCGGGCGCGCGATGAGTTTGCCGAGTTTGGACTGCGGTCGCCGAAGTTCCTGGAGTTCAAAGCGGACGACGGCACCATACTTTACGGACGTTTATTGCTGCCTCCAGAAGCACCGGCCAGCGGCAAGGTCCCGTTGATCGTTCATATCTACGGGGGGCCGGCGGGCCAGATGGTCCTGAAACAGCCGGAGGATCCATTCGATGAGATCTTGTCACGCGAGGGTTTCGCAATTTTCTCGGTCGATAATCGCGGAACTCCGGGCCGCGACCGCAAGTTCCAGACCGCGATTCGCCACGAGTTCGGAATCGTCGAGTTAAAAGATCAGATCACAGCGCTCGATCAGCTTCTCGCCGAGTACCCGCAGCTCGATAAAGATCGCATTGCGATATGGGGATGGTCGAACGGCGGTTCGATGACACTCTACGCGATGACCCACTCCGACCGGTTCCGCGCGGGAGTTTCGGTGGCGCCCGTCACCAATTGGATCAACTACGACTCGATCTACACCGAGCGCTACATGGGCCTGCTGAAGGACCAGGCGAAGAGCTATGCCGAATCCGACATGACCAAGGCCGCCGCCAATCTGCACGGAGCGCTGATGCTGGCCCACGGTACCGGCGACGACAACGTGCACTTCCAGAACAGCATTCAGATGATTGACGCTCTCATCAAGGCGGGTAAACAATTCCGCTTGATGATCTATCCCAACAAGACCCACGGTATCTCCGGCAGCGATGCGCGCGAGCATTTGTTTCACATGATTGAAGATCACTTCGAGCGGGAGCTGAAATAGCGAAGACCTACTTTCGCTTGTCGGGCTTGCGGGACGAACTGACTCTGTTCGTGCTTTCCTTCGTCGAACTCTCTCTGCTGGAACTTTCTTTCGACAAGCTTTCCTTGGTGGAGCTCTCCTTCGCCGAGCTTTCACTCGACGATCCGCCTGGTTTGGATTTTTCTTCTTTCTTCGAATCCCTTCCGCCGCCGTCGGAGCCGGGCGCGTGGGACTTGTTCGCGTAATCGGTCACGTACCAGCCCGATCCCTTGAACTGCACGGCGGGAGCGGAAATCATCTGCTCAACCCGGCCGCCGCACTCCGGGCACTTTTTGACCATCTTGTCGGAGAATTTCTGGATTTTCTCGAAGCGGTGACCGCACTTCTCGCACTCATATTCGTAAAGAGGCATGGTTTCTGGGACGGTTGTGTGGAAAAATCACTTTCACCTTGATTCTAGGGGCCAGGTCCGATTGCGTCAATTCTGCATACGACTTGCATAGCTCCAGGCACCAGAGTCGTCTCTTTCATCCTCCCGCTTTTCTGTCTAACATTCGAGGAAGAAACAAGGGGGCGAGCCATGAAGGTCCTGGTGGTTGAAGCCGAAGATGCGGTCTTGAAAGCTACCGGCGTTATGCTCAACAAGCTCGGTTATGAAGTTGGACTGGCGCCAAATTGCAACGAAGCGCTACGCATTTACTCCGACGAAGGGCCTCACGATGTTGTTCTCATCGCGTTGAAATTCCTGCGCAGTTCCAGTGCCGGCGGCGCCAAATTTATTGATGCCCTGCGTCAGAAGGATCCCAAACAGAAGATCGCCTTCATCACGGCATCGCCGGTCCTGAAAAAACCGTTCTCTCTTCAGGAATTGGACGATTTCATGGGCGCGTTTCGGCGCCCGGCGAGAAGCCGCTTCGGATGAGGGCGCGGCTCGACGGGATCGTCGACGCTCGCGCTAGAGCCTACTCCGGCAATTGTTCTGCGAGACGCTTGGAAGCAGTATTGCGCCAGGCCGCAGAGACCGCTTTCTGCAACGTTATCTTGCTGGCTTTCTTGAGGTACACACTCGTGGCGCCGCGGCGTCCCCATGCCCCCTTCACCGGGACGAAAACCCCAGGAAAGTCCTTCGAAAAGTAATGTTGCTGCTCGGGAGTGAGCTTGACCATGCCCCAACCTCTGGCGGGATAGCCAAGCGTGGCGAAGATCTTTCCTGCGACGCGAAAATCCGGGTGGTCCATGTGAGTGTGTTCTGCGGTTTCAGGAAGGGCCAGTGCCAGGCGGCGAAAATCATTGACGGTCATGCGGAAGTCTCCACGGATGGAACGTGCGTACCATAGCACAACGGGTTGCGAGGCTCGGAAGTTACGGCTGCTGCGGTGGTAGACTCCGGCCATGAAGGATGCTGGGCGCAAAGTTTACGAGTCCGAGGCTGATGAGCCGAAAGCCGCCCAGCCGCGGACTTCTGGGTCTGCACTCGCGCCGGGACCTGCTCTTTATCTTGTGGCGACGCCGATCGGCAACCTGGAAGACATCACGCTGCGCGCCTTGCGCATGCTTAAGGAAGTAGACCAGATCGCCTGCGAAGACACTCGACAGACCCAGAAGCTGCTCAATCACTACGGCATCACGACCCGCACCATCAGCTATCACGAGCACAACGAGATGACGCGCGCGGCGGAGCTGGTCAAAGAAATGCAGGAGGGGGCGAGCGTCGCGTTGGTAACGGATGCGGGCATGCCCGGGATTTCCGACCCGGGATACCGGCTGATTTCGCTGGCTATTCGACATCATGTTCCGGTGGTGCCGATTCCCGGAGCGTCGGCATTTCTGGCGGCGCTGGTGGCGAGCGGACTGCCTACGGACTCATTTCGCTTCAGCGGGTTTCTTCCGGCGAAGCGCGGAGAGCGGCGGGCTGCACTGGAGTCGATCAGGACTTCACCGCGCACGCAGGTTTTCTATGAAGCTCCGCACCGGATTATAGAGGCGCTTGTCGACGTTTGCGAGGTTCTAGGAAACGCCCGGCATGTGGTGATTGCGCGCGAAGTGACCAAGCTGCATGAGGAATTTCTACGCGGGCGCGCGGGCGAGATTCTCGAGGCGTTGCAGGCGCGGGATGCAGTGAAGGGCGAGATCACGCTGCTGATCGGGAAGGCCGAGGAGGCTGAAGCTCATGTGGGGACGGGCGCTCTCGCCCGTCCTCCGATTCGGCAGAGGGTTGAGCAGATCATGAGTGAAGAGACAGTCGACGAGAAGGCTGCGCTCAAGAAAGTGGCTAAAGAGCGTGGAATTTCAAAGAGCGAGGCGTATCGGGAGTTGCAGAGGAGTAGGTGAACACGGCATCTACTTCCCCGCCAGCTCCCGCTTTACCGCCTCGCTGACCATCTTCCCATCCACCCGCATTCCAGCGCCGGAGAAGCGGGCCATGACGTTCTTCATCACCGTGCCCATTTCTTTCATGGTGGGCGATCCCATCTCGGCGATCACGGCTTTCACCCCGGCGACTACTTCCGCTTCGCCTGATGCTTTGGGCAGGTAGGTCTCGATCAGCACAATCTCGGCGGCTTCTTTGTCGGCCATCTCCTGTCGCCCGCCTTTGGTGAACTGCTCGACGGACTCTTTGCGCTGCTTGATCAGCGTGGTGAGGACAGCCTGAGACTCTTTCTCATCGAGCGGTGCCATTTTCTCGATCTCGCGATTCTTCAGCGCGGCCTTCACCATACGCAAAGTGGAGAGCCGTTGCTCTTCGCGTGCCTTCATGGCGGCGGTGATGTCTTTCTGGATCTGGTCGACGAGACTCATAGTGCGCCAATTATATCGAAGGAACTAAGAAGCTGACGCTTTGTGATCTCAGATCAGGTCTGTCACCAAACGATCCTGACGCGCATCTTATGCTCAGGAGGAAAACAACCATGAGCAGACTCGCCATTTGGGCACAACTGGAAGCTAAGCCGGGGAAGGAAAAAGAGGTGGAAGAATTCTTGAAGTCGGCGCAGCCGCTGGCCGAGCGCGAGACGGCCACGCTCAGTTGGTACGCCATAAAGATGGGCCCGGGAAAATACGGCATTTTCGACACCTTTGCCGACGAAAATGGGCGCAACGCCCACTTGAACGGTGAAATTGCCAAGGCGCTGTTCGCCAAAGCCAAGGATCTTTTCTCCAAACCGCCGGATGTTGTCAAGCCAGAGGTTCTGGCCGTGAAATCCGCCGCTGCCTGACGCGGTCCGCCGGGCCCACTTGCGGGTGGAGAGAGCTCGGTCCATTTCAGGGAACGCCAACGTTCCGATAGACTACTTGGGAAGCGCATTTCACGGATCTTAAGGATGCTATCGGAATGCTGCGCAAGAACCGTCTTTTTACTCCTGGGCCAACGCCGCTGCTGCCGGCGGCGCAAACGGCCATGGCTTCCTTCACGGCGCATCACCGCACAGCCGACTTCCGGGCGCTGTTCCAGCGTGTGCTTGCGGACATGAAGGAATTCATTGGCACGCAGAACGACGTTCTTGTTCTGGCTTGCTCGGGCACGGGCGCGATGGAAGCCTCGGTCTCGAACCTGACATCTCCGGGCGACAAAGTCCTTGTGCTCACGGCTGGCAAGTTCGGCGAACGCTGGACGGGATTGGCCAAGGCATTCGGCTGCAAGGTCGACGTATTAACCGCACCTTACGGCGAAACGTTCTCGTTGAATGACATTGGCACGAGGCTCACTCCCGACGTGCGCGCGGTCTTCGTGCAGGCAACGGAGAGTTCGACCGGAGCGCGGCATGACATTGAAGGGATCGCGAAAATCGTGCGGGCTCAAGGTGAGGAAACGCTGCTGGTCGCGGATGCGATCACCGGCCTGGGCACGACCCATCTCGACGTGGATGGCTGGGGCGTCGATGTGATTATCGGCGGATCGCAGAAGGCGCTGATGATCCCTCCCGGCTTGGCGTATTGCGCGGTGAGCGAGCGGGCGTGGCGGCGGATGGAGACGACGACTTCTCCGCGGTTCTACTTCGACTTGCGCAAGGAGCGCAAAGCCGCGGCCAAAGGTGAATCCGCCTACACACCGCCCACGTCGTTGTTTGCGGCGCTGGGGGCTGCCTTGGAGTTCATCCGGGGAATGGGGAATGGCGATCTCGCTAAGGGACGCGAAGAGTTGGTCGACAATGCCGAACTCAGCGCGGCGATGACGCGGGCGGGCGTGCAAGCCTTGGGATTGAAACTCTACGCAACCTCGCCCGCATCCGCGCTCACCGCCGTCCGTTCGCCCGAGGGGATTGATTCCGGAAAAATTATCAAGGAATTTCGCGAGTCTTTCGATGCCGTGGTGGCGAATGGCCAAGGCGAGATGAAAGGCCAGCTCTTCCGCATCGCGCACATCGGCTACTACGATTACCTGGATACGATTGGCATCCTCGGCGCGCTGGAGCACGTGCTGGCGCGCTGCACCGGAAAAACGGTCGAGTATGGAGCGGCGGTGCGCGCCGCGCAGCAAGCGTACGCGCGCGGCCTCCCGAGTAAACGCCAACCAGTTGGAGTCTAAGAGCGCAGAGGCGCGGACGAACTCTTGAACTGGTTAGTGGCCACTATTTGATGCGGCTAGTTGATGGTGAACGTCATCGGGGCCGACGTTTCCGCTGAGGTGCCGCCGCCGTACTGGCCGCCTGGCGTGCCGGGATTGGTCACGGTCACGGCTGCTGTACCCGCAGTAGCGATGTCGGTTGCCGGGATCGTGGTCATTAACTGGGTGCCAGCGGCTACAACGGTGGTGGTCTCGGCCGTGCCATTCCAGTAGATGGTCGCGGTGCCGCTAAAGTCAGTGCCGTTGACCGTCAAAACGAATGCCGCACCGCCGTGTGTCATGCTGGAAGGAGCGAGCTCAGTGATTTTGGGCATCGTTCCCGCGGTCGGTGGAGTGGTGGCTGGCTTGCTGTAACCGCACGCCATGCTTACGGCGAGAAGCCCGGCTAGAAATACTGTCTGCGCAATCTTCATGACTGTTCTCCTGCGGGATCACGATCGATAAACAACGATCGATAGGCAACGTTCGATACGTCCCGACTGAGAAAAAGTTTAGGAGACTGGCGCGGCAGGAGTGTCAGAAGGGTGTCATTTTTGTGTCAACGTTTTGTCCATGCAAAAGTCTTAACTCAAAAGGATAAATTCTCCCTTGAAAATCGTCATTGCCGAGAAAATCTCAGCCGCTGCGGTTGAGCAACTGAAAGAGCCGGGCTGGACCGTCCTTACCGCAGACCAGCTGTATGGGAAGCTTTCTGACCATCTCGAGTCGGCCGACGCGCTGATTGTGCGCTCGGCGGTGCAGGCGGATGCAGCGCTGCTATCTCATGCCAAGAAGCTGCGCGTTGTCGGCCGGGCGGGCGTGGGTGTGGACAACATTGATCTGGACGCCGCCACGCGGCAAGGCATCGCGGTGATGAACACCCCCGGGGCAAATGCCGTGGCCGTTGCGGAACAGACGCTTGGGATGATGCTGGCCATGGCGCGCCATCTCTGCCGCGCCGACGCGCTCATGCACGCCGGGCGATGGGAAAAGAAGTCGCTGCAAGGCACGGAACTGCGGGGTAAGACGCTGGGGATCGCCGGGCTCGGCCGCATCGGCATGGAAGTCGCTCGACGGGCACGCGCCTTCGGGATGGAGATTGTCGGGCATGATCCGTTTGTTTCTGTCAGCGTCGCCAAGGAGCAGGGCATCCGCCTGGTGAGCCTGGATGAACTTTATGCGGCCGCCGATTACATCACGCTGCATGTGGGCCTCACGCCGCAGACCGCTGGCATAATCAACGAGGCCTCGCTCAAGAAAATGAAAAAAGGCGTCCGTCTGGTGAACTGCGCGCGCGGAGAATTGGTGCAGGAGCCTGATCTGGTACAGGCACTGAAACAAGGTCATGTGGCCGCCGCGGCGCTCGACGTTTTCAATGAAGAGCCTTTGAAGAGTTCTCCGCTCCAGACAATGGAGAACGTGATTCTCACGCCTCACATCGGTGGACAGACTCACGAGGCGCAGGAAGCCGTGGGTGTGCAAATTGCGCAGCAGGTGCGCGAATATCTGAAGCACGGCGTCATTCAGAATGCAGTGAATGTGCCCTCGGTTTCGGCGGAAGAGTACGCCGAGATGCAGCCTTACATTGTTCTTGCCGAACGCATGGGAGCATTCTTAGCGCAGATTTCCGATGGCTCGATTGAAGAAATTTCGTTGCGCTACAGCGGCCATATTGCGGAGTGGAAGACGGAACTCATTCGCAACGGTGCGATCAAGGGCATTCTCAACCAGGCATTGGAGGAGAAAGCCAATCTGGTGAATGCCGCGTCCCTGGCCAGCCTTCGCGGACTTCGCATCCATGAAGCGCATAAAGCGAAAGCCTCGACAGGCGCCGGCAGCGTGCTCTACATTTTCCTGAAGAGCTCGACGGAAGAGCACATGGTGAAGGGCGCCGTTCTGCACGGCACCGCGCCCCGGCTCATTCACATCGATGGCATTGACGTAGAGGCGCCGCTCGAACGCAACCTGATCTACCTGCGCAATCGGGACGTCCCCGGAGTGATCGGCAAGGTGGGTACGATTCTTGGCGAAGGCGAGATCAACATTGCGGACTTCTCGCTTGGTCGGCGCAGCGCCGAAGAGTCGTCGGAGCCGCGTGAGGCCATCGCCGTAGTCCACGTGGACGGACGCGTTCCGGACGAGGTGCTGAGAAAGCTCGAGCAGATTCCGGCCGTGCGGCAGGCGAAAGCGGTGCGGCTGTTTTGAATCAAGAGCAAGAAACCCTCAGGAGTTCGACTCATCCCGCCGCAGCTTCTTGCTCTCCGCCAGCAGAGCCATCGAATGCATCAGATTCTGCAAGGTGACAATGCCGACCAGTCGCTGATCTTCGACTACTGGGATAATGCTGAGATTCCGCGAAGTGAGCTTGCGGAAGGCGGTCGCCAGAGACTCCTGCCGAACTGACACTTCGAAGATCTTATTCATTACGGCCTGCACGTAGCCGTTGCCTTCGATGCGCAGCGCCTCCAGAATGCGCTGCCGTGAAATCACTCCGACCATATCGCTGCCGCGTACCACCGGAAAGTCATCCTGCAGGGAGTGCACTGCTTTTTCCAGCGCGTCTTCGAGCGTGTCTGCTGGTGACAGAGTCGCGAAGTCGGTAAGCATCACTTCTTCCAGACGCACATTGTCCAGCACCGACTGAAAGATGACCGCACGTTCCTCAAGCTGCACCGCCGAAAAGATAATCAAGCCCACCATGGTGAGCCAGACGTTGGTGAACAAACCGGCGACCATCAGAATCATGGCAATGGCGTGGCTGATCGAGACGGCGCGTCGTGTAGCAGCAGCGGGATTGATGCTCCGCGCGAAATAGGCACGGAGAACCCGGCCTCCATCCAGAGGATAAGCCGGCAAAAGATTCAAACCGGCCAGATAAAGGTTGGCCCATACCAGGCTGCGCGGCAGGTTGCTGGGCAAGAATCCGGGAAGCTCCCACAGCTTCACCCCGGGAACTGTTGCCAAGATAATGCCGGCCGCAAGCAACGCGAAAACAAGATTCACCAGCGGCCCGACAAGGGCGATTCGAACATCCCGCTGCCAGACCGCTGCACCGGACTGCGGCGGTTGCACATGCGATTCGTCGAAAACAGTTACCCCGCTGAGCGGCAGAAGAATCACCGCCTTGGGAATCAGCCCGGCACGCCGCGCCACGAGCATGTGTGCCACTTCGTGCGCCGCAACGCAGGCCAGCACGATTCCCACCAGCGCCAGGTCCCGTGGTCCGTTGGCCGAGCCGTGACTGTTGTATTCCGTCCAGAAAACGAACACGGGCAGAATCAGGAAGGTCAGGTGAAGCCGAACCTCGACTCCGAACAGGCGTCCAACGTGAATGGAGAAACTTCGCATGAGGTCTGGCTGCTACAACTATTTTACATGGTCGGATATATTGGCTCCGGGAGACGCAAATAATCGAAGGTACAGTCACATGCGCGTGATCGCAGGGAAATATCGGGGGCGTCCGCTGCGGTCGTTGCGCGGTACGGATATCCGTCCCACTTCGGACCGGTTGCGCGAAACGTTATTCAATGTGCTCACCGCCGGTAATCCGGGAGCCCTCGAAGGTAGTATTTGGCTTGATTTGTTTGCCGGCACTGGAGCGGTGGGGATTGAAGCGATCAGCCGCGGTGCCACGCAAGTTTATTTCGTCGAGACCTCGGCTACGGCAGTAAGGTTAATTGAGCAAAACCTGCATACCCTGGGAATCGCTTCCAGCTACAAAATCCTGCGGGATGATCTTTCCGGAGTTCTCTGGCGCCTGCAGCGCCAGCACGTCGCCGCCGATGTTGTGTTCCTCGACCCGCCGTATCGTATGCAGCACGCCTACGGAGAGACTCTCACGGCGCTCGCCGATTCGTCGGCGGTGTGGGCTATGTCACTGGTGGTGGCGGAACATGAAAAGAAGTTTGATCCCGGCGATGAATTTGGATCGCTGCGGCGAACCCGAAAGCTGATGCAAGGAAATACCGCTCTCAGCTTCTACCGTATCGGAGGGCGCCCAGACCTTAGTACTTGAACTTGAAGCCACTGCTGAAGTGCAGTGCCTGGCGCTACATGATGAGTTCGCTGCTGCTGCGCACGATCGGGTGCTGCATCTCCTGCAGGTCGTTCTTCACCATGTTGAGGCCATAAACGCAGCCCTCGAACTCGCGCGAAAGATGTGCGAAAAGCGGCGCCACTTTGGCGTATTCGAAGTGCTCGAACTTCGACACGATGTAATAGCTCTCTTTTCCCGCCTTCATCCATTCCACAAAATTCTCCAGGCGATGGCGGCGCAGCCGGAAGTGATTGATACTCTCCGGAAACATCCCCGCGAAGAACAACGCATAATCTCCAATGTGCTTGCGCACCTGTCGTTCCCGGTCAAACGACGGCGCAGGGCCATAGACTGGATCGGTCTCCAGCAGCATCTCGCCCAGGTCGGCTAGCGGACGGTCGGCGATGTCATGAATCTTGAACAATTGATCGGTCTCGCAGAACTCCGTCAGCAGGTGCGAGACGTAAGCCACGACTTGTGGGTCACGAATACCGATCTCCTGCGCATAGTGCCGTCCCACCAACTCCTGGAAAAGCTGCCGCAGCGGATGAGATTCCGGAATCATGCCTCTTTAGGCTCCCTGAAAGCCGTGTCGCGCACCGGCTCTCCAATGATCGTTAGTAACTAGTTATCCCAGTCTCAAATCAAAAGCAAGTGACTTTTGTTTATCCTCCCTATCATTTTTCGTAATGATGAGTAGCGTGCTGGCACCTGCAGGTTGGCGCGGGGTTTTGTTGGCAGATGAACGTGTCGGCTGCTAATCGCGAAGGGCTGGTCGCTAATAGAATATTGGGTGTAGGAGGAAATCAGGTAAATGGAAAGAATGAACATCTCCAGCGGCACACCTTGGGAACCCATTGTGGGTTACTCGCGTGCGGTGAAGGTTGGACCCTATATCCATGTATCGGGAACCACAGCGACCGGACCGGACGGCAAGATCGTCGGCGTGGGAGACGCTTATGCCCAAGCCGTGCAGACACTGAAAAATATTGAAAGTGCCTTGCAGAAGACTGGCGCCAGCATGAAAGACGTAGTTCGCACCCGTATGTTTGTGACCAACATCGCAGAGTGGGAGAAAATCGGCAAGGCCCATGGAGAGTTTTTCCGCGATATACGTCCTGCAACTTCCATGGTGCAGGTGAGCGCTTTCATCTCGCCCGAGATGCTGGTGGAAATCGAAGCCGATGCGTATGTCGCGGGGAAGTGAGAGTAGAATTCCACCATTCCAAAGGCAGTGCGCAACCGGGAGACGCCAACGTGAAGAACTATGTCTGGAAGTATGGGTGGATGCTGCTTCTTGCGGCCGTGATTCCAGCGGCCGCGCAACAGAAAGACAATGCCGCGTCCGAGTCGTGGACGGTCATTCGTGCCGGGTCGCTAATCGATGGCAAGTCCGCCGCGCCCCGGCGCGACCAGGTGATTGTCATTCATGGCAATCGCATCGAGAGTGTCAACGATGCGGCAAATGCCAAGATCCCCACCGGCGCGGCTGTGATTGACTTGTCGAAATCCACGCTCCTCCCGGGCCTCATCGATTCCCATACCCACATCTTTTTGCAGGGGGAAGATCCCGCGCAGGGTGGATACGATGCCAACATCCTGAACGCTCCCCTCGCCCTGCGCGCGGCGCGAGCCACGGTTTCCGCGCGGCGTGCGCTGGAGCAGGGCTTCACGACCCTCCGCGACGTAGAAACCGAAGGCGCCGGTTATGGTGATGTGGGCATTAAAGAGGCCATCGAACAGGGCTATATTCCCGGTCCGCGTCTGTTTGTCGCGACCCGCGCTATCTCGACAACGGGCGGCTATCCGCTCGAGGGCTATGCTCCGGAGCTTGACATGCCCAAAGGTGCGCAGATAATCGACGGCCCGGTCGAGGCCCGGAAGGCGGCGCGCGAGCAACTCGATCATGGCGCGGACTGGATCAAGGTCTACATGACCCATCGTTCGTGGGTGGGCAAGAACGGCGAACTGGTCTCCCAGCCCACGCTGACGCTCGAAGAGTTGCGCGCGGTCGTGGACGAAACTCACGGCTGGGGCAAGAAAGTCGCCTGCCACGTCTATGGCGGCATCGGCCTGCGCCGCGCACTGGATGGCGGATGCGACTCCATCGAGCATGGCCTTGATCTCGACGACGCCGCAATTGCCCAGATGCTGAAACAAGGCACCTGGTATGTCCCGACAATCAGCGTCTATTACGGCGACTGGGCGCCGGCGGACACGCCAGCCGGGCAGCGTGATCGCCTGCGCGCTTCGGTGCACGAGCAGTCATTCAAGAAGGCGCTCAAGGCCGGGGTGAAAATTGTCTTCGGCACCGACATGGGCGGAATTCCATGGACCGAGCCCATCGCTCAGGAGTTCCCGCGCATGGTCGACCTGGGCATGGATCCGATGGACGCAATCCAGAGCGCAACCTCGCGCGCCGCTGCCATGCTCGAAATGCAGGGCAAGATCGGTGTCGTTGCGCCCGGGGCGTTCGCCGACATCATTGCCGTCAACGGTGATCCTTTGCGCGACATCAAAATTCTTGAAAACGTGCAGTTCGTTATGAAAGACGGCAAAGTCTACAAGAGCGACAAACCGTGACGCAAGCTGGTTTCCCGTTTTTCACCCCGGTGAAATAAAGATCGCTCATATCGTTTCAATTCACTTGACAACGGCTTCGCCGCGAGCATAATTCATCAATCCCGTCTCTGACTCGGATCGGGACTCGGCTCAGAGGACTGCTACGGAGAGCCGGAGGAGGTATTTATGAGCGTGCTGGAACTTTGTGACCGGGAAATTGCCGCGGTGCCGCTCGATGCCAGCGTAGCTGACGCTATCAACAAAATGCTCGACCACCATGTAGGAGCCGTCGCTGTGGTCGATTCCGAATACCGGGTCGCTGGCATCTTTACCGAGCGCGACGTCTTGCGCAAGATGGCGCTAACCCGCACCGACCCGAAGACCACCTCAGTTCGCGATCTCATGACCACGCCGGTTGAGATGGCAACCCGCCGCACCGGAGCAGGAGAGGCGCTCACCACCATGCTGGAGCGCCACTTCCGCCATCTGCCGGTGGCCGACGACAACGGCAAACTGCTGGGAATTCTTTCCATTCGCAACCTGCTGGAGTGGCGCGTCGACGATCTCAGCCGTGAACTGGAGTCGCTCGAACAGTATGTCTCCAACGACGGGCCGGGAGGCTAGCACGAGCTTTCGCGGCCTGTCGTTTCCAAACGAATGGCGAACTCCCCGCCGTCTGTGGTAAAAAACTCCACTGGTGTGTGCCACGCAGTTTTTCTTTCTGCTGTTCCCGTGCAATGCATTCGTACGATTGCTGCCGAACTCAATACTTGAGTAGAGGAGATGCTTCGTGAAGAAACCTCACCGTTCCCTGATGCCGCTTGTCGCCCTGCTTCTGCTGGCTGGACAGACTATCGCCCAGCAGAGCTCCAAAAGCGTCGTGATCCATGCCGGGCATGTGCTCGACGTAAAGACCGGCAAGCTGCTTTCCGATCAGACGGTCGTGATCAAAGATGGCAAGGTCGTGAGCGTCGGAGCCTCCGCCGAAACAAAGGCGCCCGTCGATGCGCTGCGCATCGATCTGCCCAACGCAACCATCCTTCCTGGATTGATCGACGCCCATACCCATCTGACCATGGATCCCAAGTTTGGCTATGAGGCACTCGGCCTTTCCATTCCACGCGAAACCTTGACTGGCGCCAAGAACGCCCGGATCACGCTTGAAGCCGGGTTCACCACCGTCCGCAATGTAGGCGCGGCTGGCTACAGCGATGTCGCCCTGCGCGACGCCATCAATGCCGGCGACGTGCCCGGGCCAAGAATGCTCGTGAGCGGCCCGCCGCTCAGCATCACCGGCGGACATGCGGACAATAATCTGCTCCCCTTCGAATATCACGCGACCAGTGACGGCGTGGCCGATGGCGTCGACGGCGTCCGTCACATGGTTCGGCAGAACATTAAGTATGGCGCGGACTTGATCAAGTTCATGGCCTCCGGCGGTGTGCTCTCCAAGGGAGACAATCCGCAGGCGTCGCAGTACACGCTGGAAGAAATGCAAGCCATCGTATCCGAGGCCCACCGCTTGGGGCGTAAAGTCGCTGCTCATGCCCACGGAGCGCAGGCCATTCTTTGGGCCTCGGAAGCGGGCGTGGATTCGATCGAGCACGGCTCTTACATTGACAATGCCGGCATTGCGGAAATGAAGAAGAACGGCACCTATCTGGTGCCCACTCTTTATCTCGGCGATTGGTTCCTGGAAAATGCCGAGAAAAATCATGTGCCCGACTTCCTGCTAACCAAGGCCGAAGCGGTGATCCCGGCGGCCCGCAAGAACATCGCGCACGCTTTCGCCAGTGGAGTGAAGGTGGCATTCGGCACTGATGCCGCGGTTTATCCCCATGGTATGAACGCGCATGAGTTCGCGGTGATGGTTAAGCTGGGATTGACGCCGTTACAGGCGATTCAAGCGGCCACGATCAATGCCGCGGATCTGCTGGGATGGCCGGGGAAAGTCGGAAGCCTGGATCCCGGCGCCTGGGCCGACATCATTGCGGTCGATGGCGATCCGCTGAAGGACGTAACCATTCTCCAGCATGTGAAGTTTGTGATGAAGGGCGGCGAGGTGGTGCGCAACGAGTATGGAAAGTGATTAAAAGCTAAGCAAGATTGTTCGGGAAGGGCACGGCTTCAGCCGTGCCGGTCAGATCCAATAAAGGCGCGGCTTTAGCCGCTGAGGGACTAACGGTTACTTTTTGGACTTCCGCGCCCGCTCCGTGATCCAGTCCGTCCAGACCGCCGTGGTTCCGCTGGACACTAGCGGAGCCTTGCCGAGCACGGCATCCACAAAGTTCTCGATCATTGGATAGTGTAGATTGGCATGCGGCGGCAGATTCTCGCGGCCGCCGGGATAAATCAATTCAGGCCCATTCAGCGGGCTTAAATCCATTTCGCCTTCTGTTCCGCGGATGCGACACTCGTCGCGGCTCACCTTCGTATGCCAGCGCACATCCACAACGCCGCGCACGCCACCCGCGTAGTCAATCATCACGGTTGCGTTATCTTCCACAGCGTAGTGATGAACGACATTCGAAAGATGACCGGAGACGCGGCCGGGCCGACCGAATAAGAAGTTCAACACGTCAATGCGGTGCGAGGCGATGTCGAAGAGTGGGCCGCCGCCAGCAAGAGCGGGATCGACCAGCCAGCTGCGATGACTCTCTTTTCCATCAAACGTTTTTCCGTCGAACCATCCGTGGCAAGTGAGTTCGGCGACGACAGGCTGGCCGATCACACCGGCAGCAAGCAGTTGTTTTGCACGCTGCACTTTGGGGTACATTCGCCGGTAGTAAGCCACGCCGAAGGTTCGTCCGCTCTCTTCCGCAGTCTGCACCATCGAGCGCGCCTCGGCCTCATTCATAGCCATGGGCTTCTCACACAGCACATGCTTGCCCTCGCGAAGAGATTGTATAGCTTGTGGCGCGTGAAGAAAGACGGGAGTCGCCACATAAACCGCGTGAACTTCCGGATCGGCGAGAGCCTCGTCGAGTGTGGCCCAAACCCGCGCGTTGTAAGGCTTAGCTTTCGCCGGATCCCGCGTGACGAGGCCGTACAGCCGACTTCTGGGCTCCGCCTGAATCGCAGGAATGACGCGGCGAATCGAGATATCGCCGATTCCGATCACGATCCAGTTGAGCATAAGCGAGACGAGTGCAAAGTGCGTGGAAATCGAAAGGCCGGCCTAAGCCGGCCTTCGGGAACAATCTCAAACCCAAACTACTTCTTAGGAGCGATCGCGTCCTTGGCAGCCTTGGCCACGCGGAACTTTACCACGGTCTTGGCCTTGATCTGAATCGGCTCGCCGGTCTGCGGATTGCGTCCGATACGCGCCTTGCGATGCGCTTTCACCAACCGGCCCAGGCCGGGCACAACGAACACGCCGTTCTTCTTGGTCTCTTTCACTGCGACGTCGGCCAACTGCTCGAGAAACCCTGCGACCGTCTTGTTGGGAAGTTCAGTTTTCTCGGCCAGATAGCGGACGAGTTGAGTTTTGGTCAAACCTGAAGCCATTTGTTTCCTCCTCGGAATAGATACGAATTTTAATTCCAGCGGGCATGATCTTACTACCAGTGCCCTGTGGAAAACAGCCTTATTTTACGCGGGTTCCGTAGGGATAACACTCGAATAGGGCCATTTCTACATGCATATTCGCAGATGGGGGTCCCAAAATGGCCCAAACATGGGCACCAGAGCCGTGGCCCACAATCGCCCAACGCGAATTGCCGCCAGGGTTGTCGTTGGCGGATGCCATAATGTGAATGAGGGAACTCTGATTTGAGCTGCACGATCTGCGAGATTCGCAAGGAAAAACGCTTCTGTCCCGCCGTTCACGGCCGCATCTGCCCGCAGTGTTGCGGCGAGCAGCGCGAGGTGACGCTCGATTGCCCCAGCGACTGCTCCTATCTGCAACAGGCCAGGGAGCACGAAAAGCCGCGTCCCGCGGACCAGTTCGACCGCGGGTCGTTGTTCCTCCAGGTTGAAATTTCGGAGCAATTCACCTACGAGCGCGAGCACCTGCTCATGGGGCTGAGCTACGCTCTGGCGAAAGCAGCTCAAGCGGACCGCACTCTGAACGATCGCGATCTCATCGCCGCACTCTCAGCAATGGCCACGAGCTACGAGCGCTTGGTGAACTCCGGGCTGCACTACGATCAGCCGCTCACCAGCGCCGCCCAACACGCCGCCGCGGCTCAAGTGGAAGAGATGTTGAAGCAGTATCGCGAGGCGGAACAGAAGCAGCTGGGATACTCCACCCTGCGCGATTCCGACGTGCTCAAAGCTCTGGTATTTCTGCTCAGGCTCGGCCACGGACGCACCTCAGGCCGGCCCAAGTCGCGAGCCTTCATCGACTTTCTTCTCGCGCAATTTCCCGAGAAGCCGTCGGCCGTGGTCACTCCGCAGGAAGCGCCTAGCCGGATCATCGTCCCGTAGGCGAAAACCAGGCACGATTTTCACGAACAACACGAAGCAAAACATCTCTCAGCAGGAATAGTTCCATTTCACGGGTTATCCGTGGGCATCCGTGAAATCCGTGGCCCAGGCCTTAGCTTCCGTACCACCTGCCCCGCCGGCAGCGCATCCAGCAGTTCGCGAACCGTCTTCTTCAGCATTGGGTGCAGCACGTCCGGCGCAATCTCCGCCAATGGCTCCAACACGAAGCGCCGCTGGTGCAGCGCGGGATGTGGGATGGTGACCTCGGGCGAATCCATAACTGTCCCATCGAACAGCAGAATGTCGATGTCAATGGACCGCGGTCCTTTTTTCTGCAAGCGGCGACGGCCCATCTCCTGTTCGATGTCAAGGATCGCGGCCATCAGTTGCTGTGGAGTCTTGCTGGTTTCAAGCGCGAGTGCGGAATTCAGAAACCATGGCTGCTGGGTAAACTCCAGCGGCTCGGTTTCGTAAAATGACGACACCGCAACCACGCGACCGACTGCGCCCAGTCGCGCCCGTGCCTCCCGCAGTTGCCCCTCGCGGTCACCGACATTCGATCCCAGAGAAAGATAAACCAGATTGGGCATAACCAGGTTAGGCATGGTCCGGGAGCTAGTGTCAGCCATTATTGCGCCGGTTTCCACTGGGAAATTGTGTCGCAACCCTGAGTCCAATACCTACCCATAAAACCCGATACCTTGGTCACCTTTCGAGGGGCTCGACTGAACGCTAGAATCGGAATATGACGTTGGAGTCTCTACTTCTGAGCCGGGATAGCGAAGTGCTCCGGATCATCCGGCCCACCTTGGAAAAGCTCTCGATTGACGTGGAGGTATGCCAGGAAGCGAAAAAAGCCACCGAAATTCTCATCTCAGAAAAGTTTGACGCTGTGATTGTGGACTGCGACGACCTACAGGGTGGTCTGGAAGTGCTGCAGGGCCTGCGCACCACCCCCAGCAACCGGAATTCTGTAACCTTCGCCCTGCTGAACGGAAAGAAAACCACTACGCAGGAAGCCTTTGGCATGGGCGTAAATTTCGTCCTGCAAAAGCCCATCAGCACGCTGAATGCTTCCCGCTGCTTTCACGCAGCACTGAATTTCATGGTACGCGAGCGCCGCCGCTATTACCGCCAGCCCGTAAAGATGCAGGTCCGGGTGGTCTTGACCGACAAAGAAATCAATGGGCACAGCACCAATATCAGCGAAGGCGGCATGGCTCTCATGTTGCAGCACGCGATTCCTAAGGGCGCCTCACCTCGTTTGCAATTCACGCTGCCCGAAACCAAGCTGGCTATGGACGTAGAAGCGGAAGTAGCCTGGGCCGACCTCAAAGGGCAGGTCGGATTGCGCTTCCACAACGTACCCCAGAGTTCCCAGCAACTCCTCGAAAAATGGCTCGATGAGCAAATGGAAAAGGAGCTTCCCGGCGCCAAAGAGATGCTGGCGTATCCGGGCTCCGACGCCGTCCAATAAGCCTGCTCCTGGGCCGTCCCGATCTCCTGGGTATTCACTTTGTAACTTTGTCCCTGCACCGCTGCATGGCAATCTGGTGGGATACCGGAGAGCCACTGCCATGCTTCCTGCTGCTTACCGCATCACCCGCGTACAGAAGACTCTACGCTGGTTTGAGCAAGACATCCCCCTGTTGAATATGCGGGTGAAGGACCTGTCCGCCGAACGCCAGCGCTCGGCTCGCCAGTTCGCCGCAGCCCTGATCAGCCAGACCCGCGCCGAACTGGACCGATTGCTCGAGGAACAACCCGAGCCCGCGCCCGAGGCCGACGATGTCCCCTGCGAACCCGCCGATTAAAGTTGTTTTGGGTTTTGATCCGTCTGGGTCAAGTCCGTCCAAGGTCGGAGCGCGAACTCAGGACTGTCAGAGTGAAGATCCAGCCGTAGCATGAGCGCTATAGGGACCAGCGGCGTCTCGCTCTTCTTCCGGCAGAGTTACTTCCTCCCACAGCGTCTTGTCGCGCAGGATGCGCGAGACCAGCGCGGTGTGCATGGCATGACCGGCGCGGTCGGCTGCGATCCTGCCCAGGATTGGCTTCCCCAGCAGCGCAAGGTCGCCCACCAGATCGAGAACCTTGTGCCTTACAAACTCGTCGGGAAAGCGCAGGGGGCCGTTTTCAATTCCATCGCGAGTCAGCACGATGCAGTTCTCCCGCGACGCGCCCCGGATCAGTCCCATGTTGCGCATCGTTTTCTCGTCTTCCCGCGAGCCGAAGGTGCGCGCCCCTGCGATCTTGCGCAGGTAGCTGCCGTTTGAAAGTTCCACTTGAAAGGTTTCCTTCCCAATCAGCGGGTGAGGAAAATTAATCGAGTAAGAAACCGAATAGCTCTCGGCGGGATGGACCGAAATAAACTTGTTGCCCTCCCGCATCTCAACTTCGCGAAGAATCTTCAGATACTTGCGCGGCCGGCGCTGCTTGCGGATCCCGGCCTTCTGAATCAGCTCCACAAACGGGAGGGCGCTGCCATCGAGGATGGGGAGTTCGAGATTGTCCAGCTCCACGATCGCATTGTCCACGCCCAAGCCGATAAAGGCCGAGAGCAGGTGCTCGGTCGTCGAGATGAGCACGCCCTTCTTCATCAGACTGGTTGCATAGCTAACGCGGGCCACGTTGCGGCTGACGGCTTCAATCTCAAAGCCATCCAGATCGATGCGGCGAAACACGATTCCCGTTCCGGGAGGCGCGGGAAGAATTCGCATCGAAACCGGCGCGCCGCTGTGGAGTCCAACTCCACTGCATTCCACGGCCGAGCGGACTGTCTGCTCTAGATTCAAAGGTGTCTGCGTATGTCCCGGTGAATGAATAGATTACAGCCGCTCGGCCATCTATGACTGTGGTAAAAACGCCACAGTGCGTGGCGTAATGCCGATGACGTACCACCTTGATCAGGGGCCGGCCGCCCTTAAAGGCCAACGAGTCAATCAGTTATGCTGGAATTGAAAGATCACGGACAGCACCAACATAGACATTACCTTAGTGCTTTTTTGCAGGCTTATTGGGATTGTAGCCGGAACTGGGATCGAACATCGCTTCGTCGACTCCCTCATTGTAGCGAATCGAATTCAGGAAGCGCTGGGCCTGCATATCTCCGTTGTAGTACCGGGTGAAGCTGTAGGGCGTCATGATGCCTTGCACCGGCTTGTAGTTGTCGTAGATTTCTTCCTCGACGTTGCGGTCTCTATCCACCGGATCGCGCCATTTATAGGTCTTCTTGATGGGCAAATGGCTCTCGAGATCGAAGTCCAGACTCACCGCTTCGTCCTTCGCATTGATCAGCGTGACCTGCTGAGCCGCGACGTTGCCGGCCAGGGCATTGCCGTCGTAGAAAAGCGCCACAGTGGGATCGTTGACCCAGGTGCGGAGCACGGTCTCCAGAGACAGCCTCCGTCGCCGCAGATAGTCATCGAGATCCTTTTTCTCCAGCGCGTGCGGGCCCTTGTAGGTGATTTCGTAACCCTTCTGGCCGGCGTAGACAACAGCCACGTCGCGCTGCGGCGTGACTTCAATCCGCTCCCGGTCAGGATATTCCACGAACCGCCAGAACACCACGCCACCGGTGGAGTTCCCGTGATAAAAGCTGTAGGTGCGCCCCTGCTGCTCCATATCGTGCACATTCAAATATGCCTGGCCGCCCAAGGCCTGGATCGCCTGATTGAGCATCGCGCGCGCCTGGCGCGCGTTTTCGTCATCGTTGATCCGGTTTGCGCGTGCGGGGGTAGCCGCGGCCGCGGCCGCAGAGGCAGGAGAAGCCTGCGCGTCCGCCTCGGCGGCCTCCGCGGCAGGTTCGCCAGACTTCAACTGCGCGAACGCCAGCACAGCGATGAGGAGCAGATGTTTCATTGAGTCAGTCGCATTTATTGGTCAGCGTGACGGTCGAATAGGAAATTGTAGCTGCTGGCAGCAGATTTCCGGACAGCAGCGTGCGCAGCGATTCCTCACCATGTTCCGTAATTTGTAGGATGCGGGAAAAACCGATGGGGTTACGCAGCGCGGAAGTTCCCCGCCAGCTATCCCGCCAGCACGGCCCCGCCATTCACATTGAAGATCTCACCAGTGACGAAGCCGGCGTATTCGGTGCACAAAAACAGCACTGGGGCCGCTATCTCCTCCGGCTTGCCGGCGCGTCCCAGCGGAATCGTCCGCCGAATCACTTCTCCTACTTTCGGATCATCGAGCGCCGGCTTTGACATATCCGTATCCACCCAGCCCGGGGCAACGCTGTTCACATAGATCCCCGCCGGCGCCAGCTCCGCGGCAAGGCTTTTCGTCAGGCTGATTAGTGCGCCCTTGCTGGCGGAGTAATCGCAATGAAACGCTTCGCCACGCTGG
Organism: Candidatus Sulfotelmatobacter sp.; assembly: GCA_049280095.1. Taxonomy (GTDB): domain Bacteria; phylum Acidobacteriota; class Terriglobia; order Terriglobales; family Acidobacteriaceae; genus Sulfotelmatobacter. Next base: position 66,744 of record JBAPPL010000008.1, read on the forward strand.
CCGCTGGTCGAGCTGATCAGCACAATATGCCCAGCTGCGAAGCCGCTGCGCGGCTGCACTTTCATCTGGGCGACTGTGTGCTTGACCAGACCAAACACCGCGTCAAGGTTGATCGCAAGAGTCGACCGCCATTGCTCGTCTGTCATCTTGTCGATCCCGATATCTTGCGCAGGCCAAACGCCATGATTAGCCACAAGAACATCGAGCCGCCCGAAATGTTTGACTGCCTCCGCGACCAGGGCACGAGCCGAATCCGCGCTGTCCAGATTGCTGGCGATTGCATGGCAGTTAGCCTCGCCGCATTCCTTCACCAAAGCGTCAGCCTGCGCTCGCGCCTTCTGATAGCTGAACGCCACCTTCGCACCTGCTGCGGTAAACAGGCGCACCGTGGCGGCGCCGATCCCGCGTGAGCCGCCAGTGATTAAAGCAACTTTGCCGGAGAGGGAAAAGGGAACGGACATAGTTTCTAGTGTCTAGTTTCTCGTTTCTGGTTTCCACTTGCAAGTGGAGGACTGCTATATCTTCGATGCGGACTTCCAAGGTATATCAATCAGAGTGTAGCTTCCGGGGGGTCGCAGCGTTTACCACCGCCGCGATGCGATCCAACTCCTGTTGAATTAGAGTCCACCTGTTTCTGCCAAGCGCGACAATGGCAATCTTGCGGGCCGTGAGGTTTTGTTGATAGGCCAGATTCTTGTCGGTAGTTAACAAAAGGTCGAAGCAGCTTCCTCCGCAACCCGTAGCAGGTCTCCGTTGAGAAGGGCGCTCCACCCTTGCTGGTACGCCGTCTTGATAACGTGGCCCGGAAGGAACTTGCGAAGTGGGAACGGAGTTCCCTGATCAAACAGGATCAGCATTACCGGGCCGACGTGGGGACTTCCAGGCTTTGCGCAGCGAATTCCAGAACCGTTACCACTTGATTGCGGGTGAGTCCATCGAACATCTGGGCGATTTCGTCGATCGTGAGCCCGTCTTCAAGGTTCTCGAAAACGGCAGAGACGGGAATACGCGTGCCGCGGAAAACCCAGGCGCCGCTGAGCTTGCCTGGAACGCTTTCGACTGCCGGGCAGGTTGTCCAATCAAGAGGCATTGTAGTCTCGTCATCTAATCGTAGCTGAGGGAGTGTGGGCTTACAAGCGTCTTCGAAGAGCGCCGGGGATGGACGGGCCCGCTCTGCTTGAGAGTTGCAAGTCGTTCAAGCGGCTGGAAACCAGAAAACTGAACTAGAAACCGTCCCTCGCCGAGGATGCCCGCTCCGATTTCAACTCGCGCAGAAGCAACCGCACCAGCATCCCATCGAAGCCGGTGCCGCTCATCTTGGCCAGTTCGTCGAGCGCCTGCTCAGGCGTGCGGGCCGCGGCAATCGATTGCTCGGTCACCATGTTGGAGTAAGCATCGGCGAGCGCGATAATCCGCGCCCACAGAGGAATCTGCTCGCCTTTCGCGGCATCGGGATACCCTGTGCCATCAAAGCGCTCGTGATGATGTTCGATGGCCTGCCGCATCATCGCGCTGTGCGGCACAATGGCCGCAATCTCGGCTCCAACCCGCGCATGCATCTTCACCAGGAAGAATTCATCGTCAGTAAGCGGCCCGGGTTTATTCAGAATGCGTTCCGGGACGAAGATCTTGCCCACGTCGTGAATGCGTGCGGCATAGACCAGATCGGCGGTTTCTTCCGGAGGCAGACGAAGCGCGCGCGCCAGAATCTCGGTATAACGCGCTACCAGGTCGCCGTGACCGGAAGTGCGCAACTCGCGGGATTCCGCGGCCCGGCTGAGGACCTCAATCGATTCCTTCAGCAACGGAACATTGCAATCCTCTTCTCCGCCGCAGAGTTTCACCAGCATCGAAGCCAGTTCTTCAAGATGCTCCGGCCCGTTGTGCTCGCGCTGCAGAAAGCCTTCGATGTAGGCGGAAATCTGCTGGCGCTGGCTGGCAAACTCCTCGCCCCCGGCAAACTCCTCAGCTGCCGAGACCCGGTTGCCGCCCGAACGCTTCGAAACATACATGCCCGCGTCAGCCACGCGAATAATGTCTTCGATGGAGAACCCATGAGTCGGGAAACTCGCCACGCCGAAGCTGCCCGTGATACGGTGCTCGCTCAACATGGGATCCTGCACAATCCACTGCCGCAAGCGCTCGGCCAGCACCTGCGCCTGCTCCGGCCCGGTTTCCGGCATCAGGACAATAAATTCATCTCCGCCATAGCGGGCCACCACATTCGATTGCCGTGACTTCTGCTCCAGCAGTCGCCCCACCCGAGCCAGCACCAGGTCGCCTTCAAAGTGGCCCATGGTGTCGTTCACTTCCTTGAACTTGTCCAGGTCAATCAGCACGACGGAGAACGGACGCCCCGAGCGCGAAGCCCGCTTCCACTCCGCTGACAGCGCTTCCCAGAAAAAGCGTCGCGTCTTGATTCCCGTCAGCCCGTCGGTAATCGACTGCTGCTGCAGCTTCTGGAAGACGAAAGCATTGTGCAGCGCCGTGGCCAGCAGGTCCGCCAGGGTGTTAAGAATAAGAACGTCCTGCGGCGAAAACGCGCTGTCATTGCGGCTTTCGATATTCAGCGCACCTAGCAGCGTCTCACCGTAAGTGATCGGAATGCACAGCACGGACCGCGATTCCGGCAGAATCGCGCCGATCTCGCCTTCCATGCCGTATTGCACCAGAGCCCGCTCGCCGGTCCGCGCCACCCGCCCCAGGATCCCGATCCCCAGCGGGATGCGCTTGCCCATGGCATGCGCAGTGGCCCCGGCTTCGGCTTTGATTTCGATCTCCTTGGTCCCGTAATCGAGCAGGCCGATGCCAATGTGATCAAAACTGAAGTTCTTCTGAATTTCCCCGACAATCTGTCCCAGCATGTGCACCGGATCGTCGCTCGAAATGGCGGTGCGCGAAATGTTGTTGAGAAATGCCAGTTGCCGCGAGCGCCGCTGTTCTTCCGCGAACAGGCGCGCATTCTCCACCGCTACTGAAACCTGGCCGGCAGCGGTCATCAACACATCCAAATCGCGCTGTTCGAACACAAACTCCCGCTCCTTATTCATCGCAACCATCACGCCAGCTGGCTTATTGCCCAGCAGAATCGGAGCCGCGCACAGGCACTTGGCCGGATGCTCCGGCCGGTAGCTAACCCCCAATCGCGCCCGCATTTTCTCCAGATCTGACCGTATCAGCAGCGGCTGCCCCGTCCGGATCACATACTCGGTGAATGCGTTCTCCAGCTTGCGCGAGCGCTTGGGAAGAGTCTGCCCGCCCTCCACTTCCAGTTCGAAGCGGATTACGTCTCCTTCCTGAAACGCGATGTAGAAGTTGCCGGTGTGGAAAATCTGCCCCAGTTCGGTGTGGATGGTGCGCAACACTTCATCCTGATCAAGCCGCGAACTGATAGCCTGCCCAATCTGCGTCAGCAACTCGTATTCTTGTGTGCGCCGGTGGGCGTCATGCGCGATCAGATAGTTCTCGAGCGTGAGCCCCAGTTGCAAAGCCAGTCCCACCATCAGGCGCGGACCCGACGCGCCAAACGCCTTACGTTCCGCATGAGGAAACAAAATCACACCGAATGCGTGTTCGCGGGTCTGCAGACTCACCGCGGTCAGATTCCGAATGTCGGCTTCGGTGAACACTTTCTTGAAATCGGCATATGTCCCGCTCGGGCCTATCGGCAGCGGCTCAGTCATATGGGCCAGGTCATGCACCGTAAACAGCCCCCCTTGCCGGTAAGCCAGTTCGCAGATGTATTCTCCCGCCCCAGTCGCAGTCAAAACCTCCAGGAATTGCGCAGAAAATCCGCGCTCCACCGAGGGCAGCAGACCACGCCAGCGCTCCGAGATATAGATAATCGCCCGCCGCGCCGACAAAGCCCCTGCCAGGCGGTCCAGCGCCGACTGCATACTGGGCAGCAAATCGTCGGCCGAGAGCAAGCGCCGCGGATCCACTCCCAAGGTCGAAAGCGCCAGCGTATTCTCCTGCACCGCATTGCGCTCGTTTTCGAACAGCACCATCACCATCGCAATGCCCAGTAACATCTGCGGCACCGGCCCCAGATAGTTGGCGGCGCTGTCAAAACGCGCTCCCCAAAGACTGCGGAATTGCCCCGCACCCATCAACACCGCCCACAACGCCAGAGAAAACCCCAGCACCTTAAACGCCAGCGATCCCCGGCGGTGCCCGTTGACGTAGAACACGGCCGAACAGTACAGGAGCACGGCGGCAATTCCCAGGTCGAGGTCGACGGTCGGCTGCGCGGCTTCCTGAAACCTGCCCGCGACCATGTGCCCCTGAAAGTTGAACCACGCCAGCACAATTCCGGCCACGGCCAGCGCAGCGTCATACCAGCGAAAATGCGAAGGCCCACGCATCAGGCGGGTCGACACGAAGATGCACAAAGCCATCGCCACCAGGAACAATGAGCTGGCAAAGAATGCCAGCGGCGCGGGCGCGCGGTAAAACGAGACTGCGTGCAGAACGTAATGCAGTGAATACGCCGCCCACGCCAGCTGCCAGGCGCTGAAATACGCCTGCCGGCTTTGCTCGTAGAGATAGGTGAAGATCAGGAACAGCAGCACCGAGACTACGCCCGGTATCACCACCATGCTGATAACGACGCTGTTCATGAGGCCTGGAGAAACCCTTCCCGCGGAGATCGATCAGCGGCTTAGGAGAAGATTGATCCCTAATGTTTTCACAGCCAGGGGGCGAATTCAACAGGATTTAAGGACAGTGGCCAGACACGAGAATAGGTGGAATCAGTGACTTCATCGGGGGTTTGTAGGCCCGGCTCGCTTGACGATACTTTTCTTGCCCCCATACCATCAGACTTTCGCCATCTATGTCCGAATCCACGGCAGTCTCGAAGCCCCGGGTGCGCTTCGCGCCTTCACCCACTGGCTTTCTCCACGTGGGCAGCGCCCGCACTTTCATATTCAACTGGCTTTATGCCCGCCACAACGCCGGGACGATGATCCTCCGCCTCGACGATACTGATGTAGAACGCAACACCCAGGCCTCGGTGGATTCCATTTTCGACGGATTGAAGTGGCTGAACTTAAGTTGGGACGAAGAATACAAACAATCCGAGCGCATCGACTCGCACCGCAAGACCGCGTGGAAGATTTTCGAGAAAGGCCTAGCCTACCGCGACTTCACCCCCGCTCACTCAGGCGACGCCGAAAAATCCGGCGCGCAAGGAACCTGGCTGTTCAACCCCGGCGCGCGCGAACTCTCCAAAGCCGAAAGTGACCGCCGCGGCGCAGCCGGCGAGCCGTTTGCGCTGCGCTTTCGCGTGCCGCGCGAGGGTGGGCAAGTGGTGCGATTTAGCGATGCGGTTTACGGCGAGCAGGTAAAGTCCGCCGCCGACATCGAAGACTTCGCATTGCTCCGCTCCGATGGCATGCCCACTTACCACCTAGCCTCCTGCGCCGACGACGCCGACCTGCACATCTCCCACATTATCCGCGGCCAGGACCATCTCACCAACACCTTCAAACACATGCTGATTTTCGAAGCGGCCGGCTGCGAGCCGCCGCAGTTCGCCCATCTCCCGCTGCTGGTCGCACCCGATGGCACCAAACTTTCGAAGCGCCGCCACGGCCCCGTGGTCAGCGTCACAACCTACCGCGACGCCGGATTCCTCTCCGAGGCCTTCATCAATTTCCTCTGCCTGCTCGGTTGGTCCCCCAAGGATAACCGCGAGAACATGTCGCTGCCAGAACTCATCAATGCCTTCTCCCTGGAGGGTATCAACCGCTCGAATGCAGTAGTGAACTTCAAGGAATCACCCGCAACTTCGACAATTACCCCTAGCGTTGTCATCCCGAGCGAAGCGAGGGATCCTGGTGTTGCCGTCCCCGAAGACACTTTCGATCCCAAGGCGCTCTGGCTCAACGCCGAACACATCCGCGGCTTGTCGGTGGAAGATCTAAGCTCCCGTCTGCTGCCCATCGCGCTCGCCGCCGGATTTAACGTCACTCCGGAAAAGATGTTGCGAGTCACGCCGCTGATCCGCGAGCGCATCAAGCTGCTGCGAGACGTGCTCACGACCGCCGACTTCTTCTTCGTAGACCAGTTGCCGCCCTACGACCCGGCTGAGTTGATCCCGCAAAAGGGAGACGCGGCAATGGCATTGAAGGTTCTCACGCGCGCCCATGAGGTACTGGCAAAAGTCGAATTCAAACATGATCCGCTGGATCACGCTCTGCGCGCCGCCGCTCAGGAGTTGGGTGTCAAGGCAGGACAGATGTTTCAACCCATTCGCGTCGCGGTCTGCGGGCGGAAGAACGCCCCGCCATTGTTCGAGACGTTGGTGGTGCTGGGCAGGGAGACAACGCTTGCGCGAATCGAGCAGGCCATCCAAAAAACTGGTGCCGTCGGGCCTTGAACGCCGTTTGCTGCGATAAGATCAAAGAGCAATGAATCCATCTCCCCCAAGTGAAGCCGGAGAAAAAGTTGTGGCCGCATCGCCGTCGCCGGTGCCATCGAACTTCATCCGCGACATCATTCTCGAAGACCTCAAGACCAACAAGCACAACGGCCGCGTGCAAACCCGCTTCCCTCCCGAGCCCAACGGTCATCTGCACATCGGCCATGCCAAGGCAATCTGCATCGACTTCGGCCTGGCCGACGAATTCGGCGGACATACCAATCTCCGCTTCGACGACACCAATCCCCAAAAGGAAGAAACCGAATACGTCGAATCGATCAAGGCCGACCTCAACTGGCTCGGCTACAAGTGGGACGGGCTTTTCTATGCCTCCAATTATTTCGACCAGCTCTACGAATGGGCGATCAAACTGATCAAAGATGGCAAGGCCTACGTCGACGACCTGAGCGCCGACGAGATTCGCCAGCATCGCGGCACGCTCACCGAGCCGGGCAAAGACAGTCCATATCGAAACCGGTCCATCGAAGAGAACCTGAATCTATTCGAGCGCATGCGCGCCGGCGAATTCCCCGACGGTTCGCGCGTTCTGCGGGCGAAGATCGATATGGCCTCACCCAACCTCAATTTCCGCGATCCGGTGATGTACCGCATCCTGCATGCCGAGCATCACCGCACCGGCAGCAAGTGGTGCATCTATCCGATGTACGACTTTGCCCACGGACAGTCGGACTCCATCGAGCGCGTCACGTATTCTCTCTGCACCCTTGAGTTCGAGGATCATCGCCCGCTGTACAACTGGTTCATCCAGCAACTGGGTATCTTCCCGTCGCGCCAGATCGAATTCGATCGTCTGAACCTCACCTATACGCTACTAAGCAAGCGCAAGCTGCTGCAATTGGTGCAGGAAGGACGCGTAAGTGGCTGGGACGACCCACGCATGCCCACAATCGGCGGCATCCGCCGCCGCGGCTACACGCCCGAAGCCGTACGCAACTTTGTCGGCGCGATCGGCGTATCGAAGACGAATGGCTCGATCGAGCTAGCCATGCTGGAACACTTCGTCCGTGAAGACCTGAACAAGCGCTCTCCGCGCGTGATGGCAGTGCTGCGTCCGCTGAAAGTCGTGACCGACAACTATCCGGAAAATCAGGTCGAAGAGATGGACGCGGTGAACAATCCCGAAGACGCCAGCGCAGGCACGCGGAAAGTGCCATTCTCGCGCGTGCTCTACATCGAGCAGGATGACTTCCGCGAAGTGCCGCCGAAAGGATACTTCCGCCTCTCGCCGGGACGCGAAGTGCGCCTGCGCTACGGCTACTTCATCACCTGCAAAAGCGTGGTGAAAAACGACAAGGGCGAAGTGCTGGAAGTGCATTGCACCTACGATCCGGCGACACGCGGCGGAAATGCTCCAGACGGCCGCAAAGTGAAGTCAACCATCCACTGGGTCTCCGCCGCGAATGCCGTCGACGCCGAAGTGCGCATTTACGAGAACCTATTCACGAAAGAAACCCCCGGGGAAGTCGAAGAAGGTCAGGACTTCACGGCAAATCTAAATCCGAACTCGCTCGAACTAATCACAAACGCGAAGCTGGAACCGTCACTAGCCAGTGTTGCTGCGGGCAGCCGGTATCAGTTCGAGCGCCTCGGCTACTTCTGTGTCGATCCGGACTCAAAGCCGGGCAAGCCGGTGTTTAATCGCACCGTGGCGCTGAAAGATACTTGGGCCAAGGTGGAGAAGAAGCAAAGCAAGAGTTAAGAGACCGCAGCGCTTTCCCAAAAGAAAAACCCCGAGCGGGAATTCAACTCGGGGTAGCACATCAGCCTGTCAAGCTCAATACGATTATCAAAAAGCGCGATGCGGAAGTCAAGGTTACTTGAGGAGTCCGCCTGTCGGAGACTCCTCGTCAGATTCCCCTACCAAACCAGGGAATGCTGTGGACCCGACGGGATTCGAACCCGCACCTTCGAGCTTGACAGGCAGATATGCTGCCGATTACACCACGGGCCCGGAGTTAGGTTACGACCTTTGGCTCAGTCCGGCGTTAAGTAGCGGGGAAATATCTCGAGGACGGATTCCAATTCGTGACTCGTGCGCTAGTTATGCACGTGAGGGCTTTGCGCTGGGTTGGCGTGGTGCTGGGGCGGTTCTTTCACGACCTTCACTTCAAAACTCACCGGCAAATTCTTCGGAGGATAGCAGGCAGCGTTGTCGCAGGCCTGATAGCGCAGCACGCCGTGCATCACGTATTTTCCGGGTACAACTGAGTGCAGCGGATGTACTCCCACGGAGATGGTGAAGTCTCCGCTATAAACATTCAGCGTTTCGTCGGGCGAGAACGGGAAGCTCCGGTCTTTGCCCACAGGATATTCTGTCTTTCCCAGGATGATGTCAGTGGGGACGTCGATCCTCAAGGCGGTCGGAATGAGGAATTCCGACTTGGGTGTGTGCGAGTTGATGTGGTAGCCCGGAGGGACGCGAAAATTCAAGTCCACCATGGTCTGCGCGGCGCGCTGGGCTGTGGTCAGCGGCACCGGAGCGAAGGTAAGGGTCGGAGCTTTACCGGGAGTTTGCGCCGCCGCGGGAAGAGCAGTCAGCAGAGAAGCAACGAAGAGGAATGCCAGCGTCGTTCGCTGTTTCATGCGTCGTCGGTTCGTCTTGTGAGTCATCTTTGCTGTCGGCAACGTGAGGACGCCACACGATGAGGCGCGCTCAATGAAATAGTAGAGCAATCGCCGCCTGACGTGCTGTTACTTCGGAACAGGGCCGTTCTCGCTTGCTTTATGCACCGATGCTTCGCTTTTTGCGGCTTGCGTGTCGAGCGTCTTCTTGACCGCGTCCTCGATTTCGGCCTTGCCCCTTAAGCCGATGATTTTGTCGACGATCTTGCCGTCGCGTGAAATCAAGAAACTTTCCGGCAGCGCAGGAACGCCACCATACTGGTCGCCCACCGATTCTTTTCCAATCAGAATGGGATAGTTCACACCCATATCCTTGGCGAATTTGCTGATGTCTTCCTTGCTGGCGTCATCCATCGCCACGCCGACGATCTGCAATCCTTGCGAGCCGTACTCTTTTTGCAGGTCCACAAACCAGGGCATTTCGATTTTGCACGGGCCGCACCAGGTGGCCCAGAAGTTGAGCAGAACGGCCTTGCCGCGAAGGTCGGAAAGGCGCATAGATTTGCCATCGAGCGATTCCAAAGAGAAATCAGGGGCGAGACTGGACTGCGTGAGTCGCGGCGCCGAACCGGCTCCGGTGCGTCGCGCCTGGTGATATCCAAAATAAAGCATCAGCGCTGCTACGAATGCCACCACCACCAGCACAAGCGGGTTACGGCCCCCCTTACCGGATGGCTGGTCCGGGCTCGGCGGGATTCCATGAGAGGCCGGCGGCGGCTCGGGCGGCTGTCCGGTGCTCGGTGCGGGTTCGATGGTGCCGGGCGATGTTTCCATTTGCAAACTCCTTATGCTGCGCAACCAAATTCTAAGAATAGATTACTCCCCAACCGGCCTATAAGGCGAAGCGGTTGAGGAACGAAAGCCAATTCGAAATCAAAGTAAAACGGCCAATCACGAGCAACACTCCGAGCGCGATCAGCAGGCCTCCGCTGGCGATCTCCAAGGCTTGCATATGGGAGCGGAAGCGGCTGTAAAACTTGAGAAAGCGTTCCATCAAAAGCGATGTCACCAGAAACGGCACCGCCAGCCCGAGCGAATAAACCATAAGCAGCAGGATCCCCTTCACCAGCGTATCTTGTTCTCCGGCGATGGTCAGGATCGCGGCAAGAATTGGCCCTAGGCAAGGAGTCCAGCCGAAAGCAAATGCGAAGCCGATGACGAACGCGCCCACCGGAGTGCTGCTACCTTTCACGCTGTGCAGACGCGCGTCTGTGTAGAGAGCTTTGATTTTGAAGATGCCAGTCAGGTGCAATCCAAAGAGAATGATGATCACGCCCGCGATCCGCGCGAGCGTGTGCTTGTAGATCCCAAGCACCTGGCCGATTTCGGTTGCCGCCGCTCCCAGTGCGATAAAAACAACGCTGAAGCCCAGGATGAATGCAACGGAGTTCACCATCACCCGCCGCATGAGCTGTCCCTGAGGAGCTTTGAGTTCTTCCACGCCGGCGCCGGAGATCAGCGAAAGGTACCCCGGCACTAACGGAAGCACGCAGGGTGAGAGAAACGAAATGAGCCCGGCGAAAAACGCGGCAATCGGCAGTGGGAGGCTGGACATGCGTCTTTAATTGTACCCGCCGGAGTTGTACTCCGTAAGCAATGAGACGATTAGAACGGTGTTTAGTTGCATGGAGACGCCGAATTTCCGCCCAGCGTTATTTCGCTGGCGCTTGAGGGCTCGTGGCGTCGGATGTCCCGCTTGAATCGGACGAAGGCCCCGACAGCATCTTGCGCAGAAACCCGAAGGGCATGACGGCCGTTACCACGGCGCGGTCGTCCTCTTCCCTTACCTTGAGACTATCGAAGAAAGCTTTGACGTCGGGATCGGTGCCGTGGGCTCCCACCGCGGTTTCAGCGGAGCGGGTGAGGCCGACGAAGACGTTTACTTTATCGGTGATGGCGCGCGCCTCGTCCGGCGTGCGGGTAAAGGCTTCGGCGCGAAGATGAACCGCGTCAGCTCTTAAGTGAAGCGGGCTGAGATAGCTCGCTGAGACGACGAACGTAGCCGGACCCGAGAAAATTGTGTTCCAATCGCGAGCTGCGGGTGAGGAAGGCTCAACGCGCGCCACTACCCAAGCCAGACTGGCCAACTGAACGTATTTGTAATATTGCCGAAGTAACGACGGGCCTCCGAATGGAGAAGCCAGCCGTTTGGACCGATCGATGATACCTCGGATGACGGCAGGGTCGTCGTGATTGGAGGCAGCCACGGAATCGGCGCTGAGCACCGCGACGCGCAACGATCTGCCTTCCAGAAGGATCGTGAAGATGTCGGCCGAGTGATAGTTTTCGACCGATTGGGCGATCTGCCGCAGATAGGCGGTGACGCGCTCGCCTTGAAACCTTCCTTGCAAGACTTCAGAAAAGCGCAGCTCTGGAGAGGAGCCGCCAGTGCCGCCGCCCGGCCAGCTGGCGGGGTAGTGGACGGCAAAGGCGGCTTCATCGAGATCGCGTTCGAACTCGAACCCGGTCTCACGGATGAAGCGCTCGTACTCCGGATCGTGGCTGACGGAAGGCAGCTTCTTTCCCGCGTTCAGTTTCCGTGCCCGGCCGAGATCGAGGTAGAAAAATGCGTCGCCGCCGGGCAACAAACGGGCGGGTTCCGGAGGAGCGTGCTTTCGCAGTTGGACGGCGAGGGTCACGGCCGCAGCAACGACTACGACCACCAGCGCGATGGGGAAGGTTCGCCTAATTCGCATGGAATGCGGTCAGGGAAGAAATGATAACACCTAGGGGGAGTGTCAGAAGGCGGGAGTCTCCGGGGACCTCCCTGAGCGTGAACTCCCGGTTCCGGCAATCACTCGTGTGCAAACTGACTTTTCATCCCATCCGATTTCAAATGGTTACTTCCGAATTCCCGTGCTTCGTCCATGGATGCTGTGGGTATGCGCGATTATGGGCACGAAACGAGGGTCGCATCAGTGCTCACTGGAACTTTCCGGCCGCGAGCAACGTAACCGAGCTAAGACAGCGCGTTCGTTGAATCGCTTGCGCAGGACTACGCGCAGGCGAGAGGGGCCTTGTGCAACGCAGACAATTTCTGAAGGAAGCTGCAGTTGTGACTGTCGTAGTTGTTGGCGGTGGAGTCTGGCGTGCTCACGACCAGGGGGTCTTCGCCGTCGGTCAAGGACCGGCTTACGAACCGTGGAAAGACTGGCGTAACAATTCCGACGAGGGACCCCTGGCATTGGTGCGAGCCGCGATTTTAGCCGCGAGCCCGCACAACACACAGCCCTGGCTTTTCAAGGTGACGAATTCCTCGATTGAGTTGTATATCGACACGACGAGAAACGTCGGGGCGCTCGATCCCTTCCTGCGGGAAGAGCACATCGGGATGGGCTGCGCTCTCGAGAACCTGATGCTGGCTGCGGCCGCCCACGGCTACCACGCCACCGCGACGCTCCTTCCGGGCAAGCTGGGGCCGATTCCGGCTGAGTCCAAAGCCGAACTTTTGGCACGCGTAGACCTCATTTCGGGTAAACCGGAAGAAACCGACTTGTACGATGCAATCCCGAGGCGTCACACGAATCGCAGTGCGTACGACCCACACAAACCGATCCCGCCTCAGCTCGTCGACACTCTCAGCCGCTTGGCCAACGAGGAACCAGACGTCAGGCTCTTTCTCTTCACAGCGGAAGCCGACCGAAAAAAGATCGTGGAAATCAGCTCCGCGGCAAATGCCGAAATCTATTCTGACCCGGATGTGGAGCGTGGTAGCAATCGATGGGTCCGGAGCAGCTGGGGTGAGGTGCAAAAGTTCCGCGACGGCCTTTCGATTGACGCCTTCGGGCTGTCCCCGATCGCCACAGCAGTGGCCAAGATGATGCCGGTGTGGCTGCTGAAACGGGTCGCATCGCGAAGCGAGGCAAATGGCTATTCGGAATTGATGCTGACTGCGCCCCTGATCGGCATCATTGCGGTGCGCGATCGCTACGACCGGGAACACTGCCTATGCGCCGGGAGAATCTGGCAGCGGGCGCATTTGCTGGCAACCGCTCGCGGCCTGGCCGGGCGTCCCTGCAATGAGTCGGTGGAAATGATCGATCATGAAAGGGCGCTGGGAAAACCGCCGCTACGGGCCGGCCTGCTTGCCGAGGTTCTGGGTGACGCCACGTGGCAGCCGACCTTTGTCTTCTACATGGGCTACCCTAAATGGAGCGCGCACGCCAGCCCGCGGCGGTCGATTGAGAGCGTGATTCTTTGACAGTCGGGGGGAAGCCGCCGTTGAATACGGCTAGGTTGCGCGAAATTTAGCCGTTGTGATAACTTAATTAATTGTCCCGGACATCTGGAAGGGATCAAAGGGTATACTTGTGCCCGGAAGAGCACTTGTCCCCGCAATGCTGGCGTAGCTCAGTCGGTAGAGCACCTGATTTGTAATCAGGGGGTCAGGGGTTCAAATCCCTTCGCCAGCTCCAGGATACGAAGATCAGAGCGAACTTCCGGCAGGCGGCGGAATTGTTAGGTGGCGCAACAGGTTTTTTCCAACGCACTTCATTCGGAAATATATTCGGAAACATATCGGAAATATTCCGGCGTGCAGTGACCTTCGCGCAGTAATTCTTAAGCGCGAGTCTTGGTTTCCCTGAGTTGCGAAAATCTGAGCTGCGAAAGTCCGACTTGCGAAAGTCTGGTTTGCGAATAGGTAGCTGGGTGGACCAGAGTAGAAGTGTGCTGCCACGGTCTGCGGATTCGCGAGTTGGCTGCTGGATGAAGCGGGACGGCTGCATCACCCGGCGGTTTTGCACAGGTGGGTGAGTGGTTAAAGCCAACAGACTGTAAATCTGTCCCTCCTAGCGAGGTACGAAGGTTCGAATCCTTCCCTGTGCACCAGAATTTGTTGAACTAGTTTCAAGTGCGGTAGGAATTATGAGTCGCTTGGCGATGGCGTTGATTGCGTACTTGGCGTTGGGTGCGCTGGCGTTCGCTACGCTGAGTGATCCACGGATCAGGTTACTCACGTTGCTGGTTCTGGCGCTGTTCGCGTTCAAGAGCTGGGTGCGGCGTAAAGACGTGCTGCATTCGGACAGCGACAGTGAATCGGAGTGAGCGGTTTAAGCTGAAGCTGATAGCCTGCCCTGAGCCGTCAGGCGAAGGGGCTGACAGCCGGTTTCAGGCCGATGTAGCTCAGTTGGTAGAGCACTCCCTTGGTAAGGGAGAGGTCATCAGTTCAATCCTGATCATCGGCTCCATGAATTGATGAAGAGGAAGAGCGTCGAGGCGGTAGGGCGGGAGTAACTCAGTGGTAGAGTCACAGCCTTCCAAGCTGTTGGTCGCGGGTTCGATTCCCGTCTCCCGCTCCAGAGATTTGGTTCAGGGGTTGTGATGGCTTTCGAGCAAGCGACGATCAAGGTTGAGAAGCAGCAGGAATTCGCGAAGCTGCAAGCCGCAGTGGAGCAGGCGTTCTTGCCCGAGAAGGTGGAGCGGTTCCTGAAGCAATTGGATCGGAAGGGAATTCGTGTTCGGGAGTTTGACGTGGTGCTGTCGGCCCGAACGATAGAAAATGCCGTGGGTGGACCGGCGGCGAAATCTGATTTGAGTGCGTGGCAGTTGTATCAGGCGTTGCCGCTTTCCGACCAGGCGCAGATGCGTGAGTTTTATCTGTCGAAGCTGGAGACGGTCGACATCGCGCTGCGACACAAGTTCAAGAAGCTGTATCAGTATTACTGAGATCCTTCGGCGCAAGAAGTGCGCGTCGTGATGAAAAAGTTTTGAGCTAGAAGCTTAAGAGTTAGGAGCTAGAGGCTGGTTATGGCGAAAGAGAAATTTGATCGTAACAAGCCGCACTGCAATGTGGGGACGATTGGTCACATTGACCATGGCAAGACCACGTTGACGGCGGCGATCACCAAGGTGTTGCAGAAGCATAATCCGAAGATCGTGTTCCGGTCGTTCGATTCGATTGATAACGCGCCGGAAGAAAAGGCGCGCGGGATCACGATCGCAACGGCGCACGTGGAGTATGAGACGGCGAACCGGCACTACGCGCACGTCGACTGCCCGGGGCACGCGGATTACATCAAGAACATGATCACGGGTGCGGCGCAGATGGATGGCGCGATTCTGGTGGTGGCGGCAACTGACGGTCCGATGCCACAGACGCGGGAGCACGTGCTGCTGGCGCGGCAAGTCGGCGTGCCTTACACTGTTGTGGCTTTGAACAAGTGTGACGCCGTTGACGACCCCGAGCTGCTCGACCTGGTCGAACTCGAAGTGCGCGAGTTGCTGAAGAGCTACAAGTTTCCTGGCGACGATGTGCCGGTGATCCGGCTG
>JBAPPL010000009.1:0-20006 GCA_049280095.1 Candidatus Sulfotelmatobacter sp.
CAATAATATTGGCACGCGGCACAAATCCCCAGTAACGGCTGTCAGAACTATTGTCGCGATTGTCTCCCATCACAAAATAATGCCCCTCGGGAACAATCAATTGTCCGTCCTCGACCAGTTTGCGCAACTGTAGCCACCATTCCGGCGTGGGTCCCGACATCACATCCAGCCGCGGAAAATTATCCCGAAAGACATCATCTGCCGGCCGGCTGAAGCGCGCGTACGGCTCCTTCAACGGCACTCCATTCACCAGCACCTGCTTGTTGATCATCCGCACGCGGTCACCCGGCAAGCCGATTACGCGCTTCACGAAATGCTGAGCCGGATCCACCGGATAATGAAACACCACAATGTCGCCGCGCTGCACGCGGCGGTAGGGCATGAAATAATCTCCCAGGCTGCCTCCGCCATAGGTCAGCTTGTTCACCAGCAGATAATCGCCCACCAGCAATGTTTTCTCCATCGACGGAGAAGGAATCTGGAACGCCTGAACGATAAATGTGATCACGAACACCGCGATCACCACGGTTCCCAGCAGCGATTGTATCGAGGTGGTCACGTCCGTTCCAGCCGTCGACTCCGCTCCTCGATCGCCCAAGAAACCATTGCCCGAAGGCAGATCGCGGGGAGAAGGATCCTCCGGAGAAGGGTCCTCTGGACCGTGATCCTCTGGAGAGCGATCGGCTGCGGAGGGAACGTCCCCGCCATGTTCGCCGGGAGAAAGATCGCTCGAAGAGACTCCGACCGGAGGATGTTCGCTTGCAAAATGTTCTTCTGGGGAATTCATGCACTCACTTATCCAGCGTCTCTACTTGTCCGCAGACCGCGATCCGCGCGCCACCCTGGGTCCCGCCGATTGCGGCCGCGAAGCCAGATGAGACAGTAACTGCCGCGCCGCATCCTGCTCCGCCGTCTTCTTGGTTGTGCCCTGCGCTCTTCCCACAAATTCGGTTCGGCCTTCACCGTTCTTATTGCTCAGACGGACTTCGACCGTAAACGTCTTGCTGTGTTCCGGTCCCGCTTCCTGCACCAGCACGTACGACGGCTGCGCCATCCCAAGTCCCTGCAAGGTCTCCTGCAGCGCCGACTTGAAGTCAGTCATGGGCAGCGTCCCGCCCTCGCGCTCCATCCGCTCCAACTCCGGTGCCAGAATTTCCCGCACAATAAATTCGCGGACCGGTTCCATTCCGCCGTCCAAATAAATTGCGGCCAATATCGCTTCCAACGCGTCCACCAGCAGGGCCGTCTTGCTGCGGCCGCCGCTCTTCTCCTCACCTCGCCCCAGCCGCAGATAGTGACCCAGTTCCAGTCGCTGCGCCACCCGGATCAGGTGGCGCTCGCTCACCACATGAGCGCGCAATTTTGAGAGTTCACCCTCGCGGAACTGCGGAAAGCGCTGGAACAATTCCTCGCTGGTGACCAACGCCAGAATAGCGTCTCCCAGAAACTCCAGCTGCTCGTTGTCGTTGACCCTGTACTTGCTCTCCCCCGCCTGCTGCGACTCCTGCTCGCGCGCCTGCGAGCTGTGGGTCAGGGCCTGGTCGATCACCGCCCGGCGATGGAAGTGGTAGTTCAACGCCGTTTCCAGCGCGGTGATTTCTCGTTCTTTCATGATTGCATCGCCGCAGGTCCAGAATCAATTCTTCGGAGGCGCAGGCGCCGGAGTACTGCCGCCGCCGGTCAACTGCGTCAAGCGATCTTTCTCATCGCGCGCGGCCTTGCCAGCGGGAGTGCCTTCTTTGGTCATGCTTACCGCCTGATTGGCATACTTCATTGCCTCGGGATATTTACTCTGCATATCCAACGCCACTGAGAGCCGGAACACCGCGATCGGATCCGGTTCCTGCGGGAACGCATCAATGGACTTCTTCAAATTCCCTTCCGCATCTGCCCACGCCTTGGCGTTGAAATCAAGCGTCCCAAGAATCGCATAGGCTTCAGAACGCACATATCCCTTGAACGCGTTTAGTTGCTCCGCCGGGTAAGCCGAGGGAACGTCGGTATCGACGGTGACCAGCGCGCGTTGTGCATCTTTTCTCGCTTCTGCCAGGCGCTGATCCTTGTCCAGGTCAGTATCGTGCGTCCGCTCGACGATTACCTGCGACACGGTCAGCAACGCCTCCGGATCATCCGCGTCGTAGGTCAAGATTTTCTGAGCCATTTCCATCATCTTGTCGAGGTTGTTGGCCTGCTGGTACCGGTGCATCACCTGGGTGTAGAGCAGTTGCCGCAATTCGCTGTCGGGAAACTTTGCGGCGAAATCGTTGGCAGCCTTCTCTTGTGCGACCGGATCCGTTAATGCCGCCGCCGCGTTGTATGCGGCGAACTCCTCCTGCGTCTTGGCCATCGGTTTCCGTTTGCCCGCCGGCGCTTCTGCTTGTCCGGCCGTTTGCCCCGCCGCTTGTCCCGCTGGCGCATTTTGCGCTGCAGGCTTATTACTGGTCTGCCCAAAAACGTTCGGCGCGACACCCCAGACCGATATTCCCAGCACTGCGGTAATGATCGCTGCTCGCTTCATGCTTTCTCCTTAGGTTTCTCCCGCCTGATTCAAACTCGCCGGCCAACGTCCGCAACCCCATTCCACGGGTTGCATTGTAACCGTACTCGAATTGTAATCGCGAGGTCCATCCTACTGCGGTTTCGCCGGAGGCTCATACGCCTGCTGTAACCCACGCTCTGCTGCTGCCTTGATCTCCGGCAATCCACCCCCCGCGTTCAATGCTGCCCGGTATTCCTGCAACGCGGCTTCACGGTCTTCTTTCATATCCAGAATCCTGCCCAAATACACATGCGACCATCCCACCACCTTGGGATCCTGCGAGGCAGCAATCGCCTTCTGGAAATTATCCTGGGCGCCGTCCCGGTTCCGGTCGGCCACGGCTACTTCGGCCAGGATGAACAATGCCCGGCCCTGGTCGCCAATCTTTTTATCGAGCGCCTGCTGTGCCAGTTCCTGCGCTCCTTTGGGATCGCCTGCCGCTAAACGTTTTTCCGCCGTTATCAGCATCCGCCGATCTTCCGGACGCGACAGCTGCACCAGTTCCGGCGACGTCGCGCTGGCAAACTGCACCGCTGCCGCGGTTTTCTGTTCTTTACCGAGGTCAACGTTCGCCAGAAAATCGCCGTACGCTCCTCGAATTCCTGTAGGATCTTTTTCAAACGCCACTACCGCGTCGTAGAAATATTTCGTCAGAATATATCCCTGCTTCACCGCATCGTCTACGGCCTGCGCCCGCATGGCCTCCTGCGCCGGCTGCTTGCCGCCGGTGGTGCGAATCTCGATGGCCCGTATCAAGCATTCCGTCACCAGCAGCGAGATGTCGGTCTTGAAGCTCTCTTCCAGCGGCGCGCGCTTCACCGACTGCAGCAGCGGCTCCAACCGCTTGATGGAGCTGTAATGCTTTTCCGCCAGCGGATCGAGTTCGTAGTGCAGAAATGTGTGCCGGATCTGTTCCATCTTCAGCGCCGACTTCGCCGCTTCTCCCGAACCCGCGTTCGGGGACGGAAACACGACCACGTAATAAGCTGACCCGTAATTCCGCGCATCCGTCTCGTTCGGCGAACCCATGAAATCCAGATAAATCGTGAACGTGCGCCCCAGATATTGGGAAGAAGGCAGTTTTAGATAGATCTCGGTATCGAACACCATCTTTTGCAGCGGTTCGTGGTAGCGCCTCATCGCCGCCGCGTAATCGTTGCGGTGCCGCTCCCAGATCGAATGCAACCCGGCTTTCTCGTAAAAGGGCTCCAGCAGCTTTCCGAAAAGCGCAATCGCGGATGCGTCGGGAGGTAGATCTTCCTCTTTCGTGCGCGGCAGAAAATGCGGCGGTCCATCCACATATAACGCCAGTGATATGTATTGCGACAAGTTGCGGTTCTGATCGCTCGACACCACGTGGCCCTGGTAGAACTCGCACAACGCCGCCCGCGCCGCTTCGGCCTCCGGCGAATTCAGCAAATTTTTCTGTATCTCGGCTCGCACGGTGCTCCGGGTGACATCGGATATGGTCAAGTCCTGATCGTAGCCACAAGTGTTGAGCGCCGCCAGCATGGAAAAAATCGTTTCGTTGCTGTCCAGCGTGATCAGAGACTGACTCTGCGGAACCTGATTCTGCGCCGCCCGATTCTGCGGGGCCTGGTTCTGAGGAGTCTGGTTCGCCGGAGTCTGGCCCTGCGGAGCTTGAGTTGGCGCTGGCGGTTTCCGTGGAACCTCCTCTTCCGGGGAAGAAGACTGATCCTTGGAAGATGACTGTCCCTGGGAAGACTGGTCTGGGGAAGGCGACTGCCCCTGCGCCGCCGGCTGGCCTTGCGGAGCCTGGCCTTGGGGAGCTGGGTTCTGCGGAGGCGGTTTTTGCGGCAGCGGAACCGGGTCCTGCCCGGCGCACAACGGCACCAGCAGCGCCAGCAGGGCCGCAAACCACATACTGCGCAGTCGCAGACTCAGGAACCCCTCCACAGGATTAGCGGTGTGCCGAGCGGAGAACACTCTCAAGTGTAAGGACTTCCGCGCAGAGGGTCAAACCAGAAAGGGGTTGGTGTATATAGACGGCAAAATGCCCCCTCCCCGAAACGTATTCACGCGAGCGAAAGATTCAGTACATAGCTCTCGATGAGATAGCCATCCGTTGAAAGATCGGCGGCCTGCTGCGAAAAGAACCGCCTGGCGTCTTCGAGGGACATATTTGGGATGTTCTTCTTACGGTAATCCTCTTCATCCCATCTAGGACTTGAGAACCAGCCCACCAAATAAAGGCCGTTGCGGCAGCGACTATCTTTCAAATATCGACCCCGCAACTGAGTTCGCATTGCGGTTAGCAATTCATTGTGCCAATTCCCCTTAACCTCAAGAGTCACGCTCAGAAGTTCATAACTATCAACCTTTGCGCCAGGGACTATGGTGTCTCCTCAGTGATCACTTCAAAAGCGGCCAAGGTTATCACTTCAAAACCGGCCAACGATAGGCACCCGGGAGCAACCTCAATGTTCTACCCTGCCCGCTGTTGTTCAGGCAAGTCTAATTAAAGGTTAAAAAGGCTGGCCACCTTGGCTTTGAAGCGTTCCCAGAAGTCTATCGTTTGACTGGAGGATGCCGACGCTCTTGGGTTTCGCTCGATGTGTTGCACATGCTTGAATCCCGGAGGAATTTCGAATAGCCCGGGATCGAGCGACCCTAGCTCAAGCTGTGTCACTAGCGTTTCACTCTTTGAATCGGTCTGCTTATTGGTTCCGTCCGGCAGCGTGTACGTGCCTTTCGAAGCCATGACCAACTGCACAGCGAATCCTGTTTCTGAGTCCCCGATATCGACAAATTCGGGCTTTTCGGCTGGCTGTTTCCCGGCGACCACATAGCCGTGGGCTCGTTTCCCCCTACTCAACTTCCGGTCGCACGAAACTTGAGGGTCGAGATCGATATACCATCCGTCCGTCACCGTTTCTTGTGGTTCGGAGTGGGAGCCTTCAAGCGGAATCTGTTTTCTTGTGATAATGACGTGTCTTGCGATGTGTCCAAAAAACTCTTTCCGCTCGCCGGTATCCACCGTAGTTGTTTCGATTCGCAGTGTCGGTTCTCTAGACGGAGACATGTCTGGCTTGCCTAATCCACGCGCCTCGATCTCTGCTTGAGTCAGTGGTTTCGGAGGATAAGGTGCCGAGACGTATTCGGCAGCATCAAGGTTCAACTCAAAAACTTGCCCCAAGTCACACCGCGTAATGGCAGCGAGCCGCGGCCCGGATAACCATTCTTGTGAGCCATCTGCTTTTCGCTGCCCCTCATAATTTCGGAACTCCATCCGCTTCCGATCTCCCTGCACGTAGATAGTCTGCTCACTCGGATTTCCAGCAAAAACGCGACGGATCGTCATCTTGATCCCGGTGTTTTCCGAGGCTTGCAGCAGAGGGACACCGACAAGAAGTAAACAAAGGGACGATAAATGCACGGCGTCGCCTCCAGCATCACGCTTTACAACTCAGCATTACGCTAGCTCTGACGTCAGGCGGAGTCAAGAGTTCCGCTCCCGATGCAGAACAAGTAATAGCTTTAATGTTCCGGCGCGTCCAGTTTGGTTCTCCAACTTCGTGGACCGCACTTGAGCACGTGGCCGTGGTGCAGTAGCCGGTCGAGCATGGCGCTTACGGCGGCTGCGTCTCCCAGCAGTTTGCCCCAGTCTTCCACGGGACGGTTCGAGGTCAGCATGGTGCACCCCCGCGACCGCCCCCGCCGGGGTTGGTTTAGGCCCCCGCCTGGCCCGCTCGATTCCGTCTGCGACTCCCTATGCAAAATCCTTCATCTTGACGGCTTCGACGGGTGGGGCTAGTCTCGCCCTATGCTGTCTCTTCCCTGCTCGTCGTGTAGGTAGCTGCGGCAAGAGTTTCCTCGGCAAGACCCTGAGATTTAAGAGAAAAAGAACGACAGCAAGGAGACACAATGCTCACTCTCAGTTCCTGGAAAAATATCGGCGGTTGCCTTCTGCTCTGTGTCGCGGCTGCGATTTCTTCGTCCGCACAGACTCTTACCACATTACACACATTCGACCTAACCGACGGTGCTTTTCCTTTCGGAACGCTGGTGCAGGGACTGGACGGAAACCTCTACGGCACAACAGCGCAGGGCAATGGGCGAAATCAATGTGCTGGCGGCTGCGGGACGGTCTTCAAGATCACGCCTCAGGGTACGCTGACGACGTTGCACAACTTCAAAAAGACAGACGGGGCATACCCTGTCGCGGGGTTGGTGTTGGGCACGGATGGGAACTTTTACGGGAGCACCTTCGGGGATGATAGCCCACAGTCGGGCAGTCTACCTTTGCCTAGCTTCATCTTCGAGATTACTCCTGACGGGACTCTAACGAACTTGGCCGCCAACACAGCTTCGCCGTCAGCATTGATGCAAAATGTGATTAACGGAACCTTTTACGGGACAACTGAACGTTTTGTCTTTTCCGCAACCGCGGATGGCACTGTGAGCTTTATTCACACTTTTTGTGGGCAACCCTCCTGCGGCGGTACTGCAAAGGGATATAACCTGCTCGCGCCATTGATTCAGGGCACCGACCAGTATATGTACGGGACTACAGAGGCTGGGGGCTTGGCGAGTGTCGGGCCACCCGGCGGCACGGTTTTCAAAATCGGTACTGGCGGAGTCGTAACCACTCTGCACACCTTTCAAGATTCGGAAGGAGGGGGTCCTGTAGGTACGTTGGCCGAAGGTAGTGATGGGAATTTCTATGGAACTACCTTAAGCGCTGACTCAGATCGTGGAACTGTCTTCAAGGTTACCCCCTCCGGTGAATTGACAACGCTTTACCAGTTCTGTTCAGTGACTGCCTGCGCTGACGGCATCAATCCGGTAGCGGGACTGATTCAAGCCACCGACGGCAACTTCTACGGTACGACGCAATATGGCGGGACCTTTGGTGTTTCGCAAGCGGGGATGGGGTATGGCACGGTTTTCCAGATCACTCCGGCCGGCACGCTGACCACCCTCCACAGCTTTGACGAGACTGACGGCATGTATCCCCAAGGAGCGCTGGTGCAGGGCACCGATGGAGATCTCTACGGCGTGGCAACTGGAACCGACGCGGTGCACGCCTGGGGCACTATCTTCAAAATCTCAATGGGACTCGCCCCCTTTTTGAAGACGGTTCCGGTGGCCGCATATCCCGGAAAGCAAATCTTTATCCTCGGAACCGATCTGACCGGAGCAACCACGGTCACCTTCAACGGCAAGACGGCTAACTTCGCCGTCGTCTCGGCTACCGAGATCACCGCAACCGTTCCTGCCGGATCGACGACCGGCACGGTCGTAGTGACGACGCCCTGGGGGACGCTGTCAAGCAACCTGCCCTTTCGAGTGTTTTGACCTTCTGCTTCTGCTGACGGTTCCCGCTGTGAAAACCGACCACCGTGGTCGGTCGTCGCTAGGTAATCCGCTGTTGGTGCATCCTCGCACAACGGTTGGCTTTTTCCGCTTTTCGTAACAAATCGAGGACTCCAAAGGTTTTCCACAGGGCAGTATGCCAATATCCGTGGTCCCCTCATAACAAACGCAAGAGACTCCCGCTACAGTTGGGGCCAATGTAAAGGAGTGAGAACATGGTATGAGACAACTTAACAATTTGGGACTGGCCTGCTTTTTCTGTTTATTTTGGGCCGCTAGTGCGATTGTGCTTCCCGCACAGGTAACGGTGACATCTAACGTTGCTATTGGTGGTCCTTCGCCCTGGTATGACGTTTCCGTCGTCGGCGTAGTTCCGGGCACACTGTCATCAGCCAACATGACGGCGTTGACAAATCTCATCAGCACCTGTTCCACCTCGGGTGGAACTATTTTCTTTCCGCCTTCGGCCACTCCCTACACTCTGCCCTCGCAGCTCGTCGTCAGCGGAGGCAGTGCTCCGTGCGTGCTCACGACGTGGAGCGGAAATGCCATCCTTCAGAAAGGGTACAATGCACAAGCCTCGAACAACTACACCGGCAACGGTCCAGGCTACATAACCGTCACTGCGTCGAACGTGACGCTGCGCAATCTGAGTTTCGATGGTAACGAGCAGAGCGTCGGCTCGGGCTGTCCTTCGTCTCCCCAATGCACGGGGGCCAACATAGCCTTCGTTGGCAACATTGAGAACGATATGGTAGATGGAATCACGATCACCAACTGTGACGGTCCTTGCGTCCTAAACATCGCTGCGACGGCAGCTGGAGGTCAAGGCCCAATAAACTTCACTCTAAGAAATAGCACCATCGTGGCTGGCCCGAATTCCACTACAACGGCTGCCGGTGGGCCGATTTCAGCGCGCGATCAGTTCTCAAATCATCAATATGTAAACAACTACGTCGATGCCCACCTGAATGGTTATGCCGGTTCTGCTGCGTTTGAGATCGAGTGCGGCAACTCGACAGCCGCAACTGCAACGATTCTTTGCACTCAGATCAATATTCAGGGTAACTACATAATATCGAGTTGCAATAGCGGGAACGTCGCTGGTGGCGGTGGATGGGGTATACAGGCCGGAGCGTTCTCAGCTCTGGCAATGACGGGCCTCAAGATCGTCGGCAATGATTTGCATCTCTGGTGTGATTCGAATGGATTGATTTCTGTTCCGTCTACCGATGGAACAGTGATTGCGAACAATCACATATACACACACTACGCAGATCTCATTTCGACCGGTTCGAACGGTCAGACTATCAACAGCATCGATACGTTTCAGGATTCAACGTTCAATAAGTTTCTGAATTCGAATTTCGGAAACGTCATGGGCCGTACTCTCGCCTATCTATGCGGTACTGTCTGGAACTTCACACTCATTTCGTCGTGGACGAATTCAAGTACAATCGTTCCTCTAACCACTCCAACGTGTACCTCTGGAGCCGCAAACGAAACATGGGTGCTTTACGGATATAGTCCGAGCTTCGCTGCGATTGAGTTGGGCAATTCTACCGGGCCTACTGTGACTGGTAACACGATCTACGGCGAGGGGAGTGAACAAAGTTCTGATGTGTGGGGCGATTCAACCTCGGGAGCGCAGGTAACTGGAAACAGTCTTTATGGATGGGGCGAAGGACAGCTAGGGAGCGCTGCGGATGCATGCGGAATCTGTTTCAATGCCGGTTTCTCGCAAGATTCGGTGACTTCAGTTACACAGACTGGATATCTGGCGACGATCAGCACGAGCCCAACATCTTTAATTGGCCAGATCCAAGCCGGGAGACGTCAAGTGCCACGGCTTACGTCTTCGGCATCCTCTTCACGGGCAATACGGTTTACGGAGCTAATCAGGCCGCTAATCAGTACTGCGGTTCAATTCAGGGTACTTCCGGAGCGGAACAGGATTCGATCACATTTGAGGGGAATGCTTGCAACAACATAGCGATCGGCGTGAACCGGAGTATTGGCTCGAACGAGCGTTTCCTCGACAATCAACTCAACAATGTAACGACGCCATGGGCGGGATCGTCGCAGGCGAATGAGGTCGTCAGGTTCTCTGCGCCGGTAGTATGCAACACAACAACATGCCCCAACCTGTCAGGTACCGGTTTCGGCACCACCCCAACTAGCGCGAGCAACACTAGCGCGATCGAAATCACGCTCGGCACTACTCCCGCCGCGTCGACTGGTACGATCGGCTCCCTGTATCCACCTGCGCCAAACGGCTGGGCGTGCTCGAATCCAATTGATATTAGTGGCCTAGGTGTAGCGAAACAGACTGCCAGCACAACTAATTCAATTACTTTGTCCTTCTCGACCGCAGGCGCATCCGGGGACAAAATCGTTTTATCCTGCCAGCCATACTGATCTACAAGACTTTCGCGGGGGCAGTACACGTCGTCCCAGGGAACTCAAATCCTTAATCCTCGGGAAAAATTTGACGGGCTCAAATGCGGTCACTTCGGCGACACGCGGTCGAGCAATGTGCCTTTTTCGAGTGTTCTGGCTCCCCACCCTCGCGGAGAGATAGCACACGCGCGATGCGGATGGCCCGCGCGGTAGGCATAAATAGGCTGCTAGCTGGCTAAATCGCCGACATCAATTTGGAATCATTGCGCACTCATTGACCGTCCACCGACACGCCAACGAGCTCCGCCAGTTTCGACCAGTGTCTCGGATGTGGTCTTCGTCGGCCCGCGCGGATCGCAACGGAATACGTGACAGAAACGCCCAGCGCCGAAATGATGACCGGATTTGCGATCCCGGCAAGGAGAGGTTGAATCTCGTTGGCGTAGACTTCTTCAGTCAGCCAAGCGGGCAGGCTGGACGGCTGCCAAGCCTTTTTCGCGAGAGCGTGTTGCCGCTGAGTTTGCGCCCGACGCGCCTTCGGTCCGGGGGCGTGGCTGGCAATTCGTCCGACCTTGGCAATCTCCACGATTCGCTCGCGAGCAGCAGTATCCTCGCACTCGGAACAATAGCTTCTCCCGAGCGAGACCGATGCGCCGCAAATGCGACAAACGCTCTCTGGAAGTGGCGCGGGTTTGGTCCGTGGAAACAGCGGAGACCCTTTTGCTGCGCGCTTGTTGCGCTGCGTGAGGCGTGTCGCGATCAGCTTGGGTGTGGACGCTGCTTTGGACACGGAGGACCAAAGTTCTTGCGCGACATATTCTGCGACCGGAGCCACCAATCTACGCCACGTCTCGGTGGTCTCGCAGAGTTTAATTGCCAGCGATGACGCGATGCGGCAGTTCCCATTGCGATCTTCCCAAAAGTCCGATTTACGAAGTGGCTCACTCTGAAGCCAGTTCAAAACGAATGCGTCGATCCCGCGCGGCCTGCAAACTTCCATCAGATCGCATGCGAGAGAGTCCCTGTTGGGCGTATCCACGTGAAGAAACCCAATCGCGGGGTCCATGCCCATAGCAACTGCAGAAAGACGAGCTTCGCTTTCCAAAATTCCGTACAGTAGGTTTAGCAGTGCATTCGGCGGGCTGGCGGCCAGACGCGGGCTGTGAGTCAAGGGGGAAATTCGAGAGCCAAACCTTTTCCAGTGTTGAGGAATGTGAGGTTCCTCTTTGCGTGGCCACAGAATAGGAAGATCGGCCCACGAATGCCAATACGATTTGGCGGCCAGTGCCTCAATGAGCGTTACCCTCTCGATAGTCTCCACGCCCGACAGCAGGTCTCTGAATCGAGCAATTGCGTCTGCGGTCGCAGAATCGTGCAGCATCTCGCGCACGAGTAACTCCTGACCGGCAAGCTTCTGAGAGATGAGTTCCTTGGAAATCTTGAGGGCTATCCCATTGCCGAGGGCGAGAGCCTGCGATCTGCGGAGTTTAGAGTCCGACGGAGCGACCGGGCCTGTGACGGTGAGCACCTTGCCTCTGCGGTCAAGCATCACGAACGCTGCACCCACGTCAGAAATCCACCGGAGAGCCTCAAGGGTAATGAAGCCGTCGCTCCCAATCATGAGCAGCCTCTTTAGACCATGATTTACACGGGGCAGGCGAATAGTGCGGCGCTCGTCTGCGATTCCATCGTGCAGGAGCAGATGCCCGGCATTCACCTGAACGCGGATGCCGTAGCCGTTCAAAACGACGACGCCAGATTTGCGGATGGCGTGCGAGTGCGATAGGGTGCCTGAAGCTGCCATGGGAGCTGATACCTCCTTTGGTGGTCAGGGCTTGTCGGCTGCTGATAACAGTCGGCAGGCCCACTGTTGACTTAGGATTTTTTCAGAAACGCTTCGACCGCGCGACGGAAAAGCTCTGCCATTGGAGCACCGGTAGTAACTGATAGATTCTTAAGCTTCGCCACAGTCGTTTCCGGCAACCAAACGGTTGTGCGCTTCTTCTTCATGAAATCTATTGTTTCAGGTATGTCAACGTATGTCAATTTACGCTTCGAGGAGGACCGAGAGACTCTCTGTTCTTCAGCCTGGAGCTTGTTGATTCTGCGGAGGTACTTAACCGGCACGAGTTGCCCCAATTCAGCTTGTCCGCGCCAGAACTCCAAGTTGGTAAGAGGCTTCTGTGCTGGGCCGCGCCTTGTTCTCTCCTTGTAGCAAATGTCACGAGAATAGCGCGGGCTGTAAAGATCGCTACTCCTCGGGCTGGCCTGCATCGCGAGTGCACAGCTTTCCGCAAGAAAGGGAATCGGGCGTAACTTTGGATATTCCTGGTCCTGAACAGTCGCCAGGACTGCAGTGGAGCTGGGTAATCGGTTCCGATCGAATTCGTCAAGACGAGAAAGCGCGGCATTGATCTCATCTTCTGTTGCCGCCTGGCGGAGCAGATCCCAATCAATCTTGTCTCGCAGGCGCTGAAATTCATAGCGAAGAGTCTCGCTATGAGCAAGAGCCATTTCCCGTCTGCGAGCTTGATGTTGCCTTTTGGACGCAAGCGAAAAATCAAACGCTTCTGTCTTGTCCGGATTCGGCGTTTTTCCGCTTCTTGGCATAGCCCGTGGGCCGATTCTCCGTATCCAGCGCCGCTAACAGAGTAAATCGTGGCCCGCCGGAATGCTACATCTCGTGACACGCGGACAGATGTACTCGCTGCGATGTCTATGTCGAAACACAAACTCAGAAAGTCCAATAAGGGCGCACGAGCCAGACTGCCCGCGAAGAGCGACGCCGCACGCGAGCGGGTCATAAAGGCTCTTGGGTCAATGCGACGCGGCGACACTCTCTCACGAGCTGCCCGCGACAATGGCGTCACGACGCGAACGATCAGACGCTACGCAGGATCAGCGCTCGTGCAAGATCGCCCAGGCGGACGCATTCGCGCTACCAAGAGTGACCGGCTCGTCCGATACCTGCAGATTCCCGGCCCTGATGGCCCGAGGGACGTAACGGTTCGTGGATCAAAAGCAGCGAGTGAATTCGCCAACTACAAAGCTGCTGTCAATCGCTTGCTTCGTGGTGATCGGCACGCGCTTGATCGATGGCATGGAAAGACAATCCAAGGCATTCAACTCGTTACAGACCCAAAACTTCTGGTAGAGCAAGCGCGCAAGGAAATACTGCCGTATTCGCTCTATCGCTCGCTTGCTGGTGGTGCGGCATGAAATCGAAGCGAACGAGCAAGCATTGCCCCGATTGTCCCGAGCAGTGTTTCTGTGGCAGTTCGCGGCACCTCGAAGACAACCATCTCGGAGGACGAAAGCACGTTCCCTGGCTCTGGCTCCCTCACTGCAAGCCCAATCACGCGCAGTTTCACGCGAACTGTCGGCGAGCAGGCGTCGATTTTCGCAAACAGAAGAACCAACTGATCGCGCAAATACAAGCGTTCAAAGCCCAACTGATTGGAATGTGGATGGTCGTCGAAGCAATGGAAAAGCAAGTCAGACAACCACGGGGGAAATAACCATGACGGAGACACATGACATCTTCGTGCGCGCCTATGCAGTTGCGACGGATGAAGACGATAAACGACGCAAATCTTACAGTATCGATTCCCCCAAATGGCCGCATTACGTACTTGTCTTTGACACGGAAACGCGGATCACAGCAGATCAATCGTTGACCTTCGGTGTTTTCCGCCTCTGCGAACTCAAGAACTACATATACAGGGTGATTCGAGAGGGCCTCTTCTATGCCGATGATCTTCCTGCAAAGGAGCGCGAAGTTCTAGAGAACTACGCGCGAACCGCTATTTCCGACGCAAAGGTATTCCCACCGGAATTCCCCCTCCATTCGCGTTCTGATTTCATGAAGAAGGTGTTTTGGCCTGCGATCAAGCGGAGTGGGGCTTTGATTTGTGGTCTGAACCTACCGTTCGATCTGGCGCGCCTTGCACTGGCTTGGAGCAGAGGGGAGCATGACGAGTGGTCGCTCACGATGTCTCACTATTCAAACGGAGTCGAGAATCGAAACATTCCACGCATTCTGATCACGCCAATTGACAGTAAGAAAGCATTCATCCGGTTGGCAAAACCGTGGAAGCCGGAAGAATGGAAGGACAACGGCAAAGCACACTTCCTAGACCTGCGAACGCTTGCCTGGGCGTTGTTCAACCGATCATTCTCGCTGAAACGTCTCTGCGAAGAACTCCAAACCGAACATCGGAAGATCGATCACGAACCGACAGGCGCAGTTACCGTCGAAGAAATCGAATACGCAAGACAGGACGGGCGCTGCACGGTGGATGCCCTAAATGCCCTAAAACAGGAATTCGACAGACACCCGATCGGTTTGAGGCCATGCAACGCATATTCCCCAGCGAGTGTGGCAAAGAGTCATCTTGATGCAATGGGCATCATTCGTCCCGCAGAGAAGTTCACGGTTCCGCCGAAGTATCTCGGCATCGCAATGCAGACTTATTACGGCGGCCGCTCCGAGACTCGCATACGTTGTACGGAGGTTCCCGTCGTTCCCGTCGATTTCACAAGCGAGTATCCAACGTGCTGTGCGTTACTGGGTCTTTTCGACGTGCTCACAGCGGCGAGCGTGACCTTCGAGGATGACACGGCTAACATTCGTCGGCTGATCAAGAAGATTTCTCTGGATCGCTGCTTTGATCCCAAGTTGTGGAAACAATTTAGGTTCTTCGTTCTGGTTCAACCGGACAACGACATCCTGCCCGTGCGTACCGTTTACGACGGAGTGACGCAGAACATAGGCAACAATTACCTAACTTCTGAGACCCCGCTCTGGTTTGCAGGCTGTGACGTGATTGCGTCGGCCATCCGAACAGGAAAGCCCCCGCGCATTCTGCGAGCCGTTCGCATGGTGCCACACGGCAAACAAGCTGGCATGAAAACGGTAAACCTGCGCGGGAGCATGGTTGAAATCAACCCCTACAAGGACGATCTCTTCCGCAAAGTAATCGAACAACGAAAATTGAACAAAGCGGACAAAAAGCTTTACTACTGGCTCAAAATCTTTGCGAATTCGATTTACGGTTTCTTTGTTGAGCTGATTCCCGAATTACAGAACAACAATGTTTCCCTCGAAGTCTTCTCCGGTGAAAAGAAATTATCGGATTCGTCCGACGTGATTGAAAAAGCAGGACTATGGTTTTTCCCACCCTTGGCGTCACTCATCACATCTGCGGGACGATTGTTGCTTGCCATGACCGAGGAATGCGTAAACCGGAAAAAGGGTACGTACCTATTCTGCGATACCGATTCCCTCGCAATCGTAAGTTCCAAAAGCGGCGGATCACTCAACATCGCGGGCAGCGACGCTCGCCGAATTCTGACGTGGGCAGAAACGCAGAAAATAGCAAACAAATTCACTTCGCTAAATCCTTACGACCGGAAAGCCGTAAAAGGATCGATT
The DNA here is from genome assembly GCA_049280095.1 of Candidatus Sulfotelmatobacter sp. GTDB lineage: Bacteria > Acidobacteriota > Terriglobia > Terriglobales > Acidobacteriaceae > Sulfotelmatobacter. The sequence continues at coordinate 15,711 of JBAPPL010000009.1, forward strand.
CTCAACCTGGTGGACGCGAATTTCGTCGATTGTGACCCATCAAAACAACAACGCCAACTCTACGGCTACAGCATCGCAGCAAAGCGCTACGCGCTGTACGAGAAAACGGGGAAATCGGACATCACCATCGTTGATCCAAAGGCGCACGGAATTGGTTTTCTCTATTCTCCCTACGATTCTCCAAGGAATTGGGGAAAAGACGTACCGCGCTGGATTTACCAGCTTTGGGATTACATCGTGCGATCCGCGCTGAAGATGCCAAAGAAACCACCATCTTGGCTCGATGTGCCGCAGATGATGCGTCTCACGATAACGACATGCAACGTTTTGGAGATGCTGGGCGAATGGAAAATCGCACGCCCATACAACTTTCTCTTGCTGCCGATGGTTGATCCCGTGGTTGGACTTGCATTCCACCGGCAATCGAACGAAAAAGTTCTTCTGGTTTGTGCGTTCTCGTCGAAGCAGGAGCAATGGTTCGATCTGGAATGCGTAAATGTGCACAACGGCAAGAAATACAAAATGCTCAATTGCAAGAAAACGAACGGCGCCATTCCTTACAACGTGGTCTTTCCTTCACAATTCGCTCATCTGTTGATCCAGTATCAGCGGCATCCGGAAGCGAAGAGTCTAGCGCCCGAGGGCACATCATGCAACGCAGAAACCAGAGGACTGCTTAAGCGCGCTCACGTGATCGCGGGAGAAATTCGTTACGTCGGCAAGGAAACAGATCGCAAATGGGAAGAGGGAGACGAAATCAGCGTTTTGGAATTCGCAGCAACCGAATACGGGCGGAGAGGTAAAGTTGTGGCGAATGAAGACGTAAAGGCGAAAATCAGCGAGATCGGAATCAACAAGTGTGCTCGCGAAAGCGGGTTTGATCGCAAGAACTTTATTCGGAAATTAGTTCGGGGGCTGCCGGTGAAGCGCAGTTCGTACTCTGAGTTCGTGAAATGGCTTCAAAAAGTATAACTATAGCTACCAAAAGGCTCTGCGTCATTTAACGTGGTTTGGCATTTCCTCCAATAGAAGAGTAAAAAGGTACTCGGCTGTGAGGGAGTCACACAAGTGGCTTACCGCGTCATTTTTGTCCGTCTCTTTTGCCGATGCAATTTTGCGCTGCTTCTCGGTGCTTTGTTGTGTTCGGCAAATGGTCTGTTGTGGGCGGAAGCGGGAGTGCTGGTCGTTCACGTGAAAGACGTGCAGCGGCATCCGATTAGCGGCCTTCAAATTGGAGTAGAGGGCGACGGCGGATCTGCGATTACCCTCGATGACGGCAAGGCACGAATCGTGCTGGCAAGAGATACAAAGGAGAAGAGCTGGGTTTCCCTGCAAATTTTGAAGTCCCCAGCGGGGAAGGACTTTGTAATGGTATCGCCCTGGGATTACAGGACCATTGTTCCATCATTCGTAAATGAGTCGGAGAATTTTGTTGAAGTGGTGATAGTGCGGCGCGGGGACCGCGTGGCCCTGGAAAGCAATGTCGTTCTGTCCGCCGCAACCGCACAAATCAATAACGCAAATGCGCCAAAGACAGCAGACAAGCAAGCGCCGCCAGAAGACCCGAAGGCAGGCCTTACTGCAGTGGCGAAGCAGTACGGGTTGGAACCGGATGATCTAGACCAAGCGATACGGTCATGGGGAGGCAAGACAACTGATCCCTACGAAGCAGGCTTAGCTGCTCTGTATGAGCGGGACTACTCGAAAGCTTCGACGAAGCTCGCAGATTCGCTGCAGCAACGGGAGGAGAAATTGGCGGTGGATCAGAATGCCGTGGCCGATGCTGCCCTATTTCTCGGTGTGTCGCTTTATGAGAATGGTAAGTATCGGGATTCAGCTACCGCTTATAAGCGCTGTCTTCAATTGAGGCCTGACGACCGCACAATCTTGAACAACCTAGCGTTGAGTCTCACCGAAGCCGGCGATTATGCGGAGGCGGAGCCGCTTTCAAGGCAGGCGCTGGCTATGGATGAGAAGGAGTGGGGGCCCGATTCTCCCGATGTCGCCACAGGTCTGAACAACCTCGCTGTGTTACTCCAGGCCAAGGGAGACTATGCGGGCGCTGAACCGCTGTACCGACGGGCGCTGGCCATCGATGAAAAGGCGCTGGGACCCGATCACCCCGACGTAGCCAGAAGTTTGAACAATCTCGCGGCGATACTGCAGGCCAAGGGAGATTATGCAGGGGCGGAGCCGCTTTTTCGTCGGGCTCTGGCCATTAACGAGAAGGTGCTGGGACCCGATCATCCCGAGGTAGCCGCAGGTTTTAACAATCTCGCCGCGTTACTGCAGGCCAAGGGAGACTACGCGGGCGCGGAACCGCTGTACCGACGGGCGCTGGCCATTAGGGAGCAAGTGCTGGGGCCCGAACATCCCGACGTAGCAGCAGGTTTGAACAATCTCGCATTGCTTCTGCAGGCCAAGGGAGACTATGATGGCGCTGAACCGCTGTACCGGCGCGCGCTCGCTATTGACGAGAAGGTGTTGGGCTCCGATCATCCTGGCTTGGCCATCGACCTGAACAATCTTGCCGTCTTACTGCAGGCCAACGGAGACTACGCAGGCGCGGAGCCGCTTTACCGACGGGCGCTGGCCATCGATGAAAAGGCGCTGGGACCCGATCACCCCGACGTAGCCAAAGGCTTGAACAATCTCGCGGGGATACTGCAGGCCAAGGGAGATTATGCAGGGGCGGAGCCGCTTTACCGACGGGCACTGGCCATCGATGAAAAGGCGCTGGGACCCGATCATCCCGCCTTGGCCACCGACCTAATCTACATCGCCGCGCTGCTCCAAGCCAAGGGAGACTATGCAGGGGCAGAACCACTTTTTCGTCGGGCGCTGGCCATCGATGAAAAGGCGCTGGGACCCGATCATCCCGAGGTGGCCACTGACCTCACCTACCTCGCCCTGTTGCTGAAGGCTAAGGGTGACTACGCAGGTGCGGAGCCACTGTACCGACGGGCGCTGGCCATCAGGGAGCAAGTGCTGGGGCCCGAACATCCCGACGTGGCCAGAAGCCTGAACAATCTCGCTGCGTTACTGCAGGCCAAGGGAGACTACGCGGGCGCTGAACCGCTGTACCGACGGGCGCTGGCCATTAAAGAGAATGCACTAGGGCCCAATAATCCCAGCGTGGCGACAGGCTTGAACAATCTCGCCGCGCTTCTGCAGGCCAAGGGAGACTATGCGGGGGCTGAACCGCTGTACCGACGGGCGCTGGCTATCGATGAGAAGGCGTTAGGCTCCGATCATCCTGGCTTGGCCATCGACCTGAACAACCTTGCTTTGTTACTGCAGGCCAAGGGAGACGATGCGGGGGCTGAGCCGCTGTACCAACGGGCGCTGGCCATCGATGAAAAGACGCTGGGCCGCGAAGATCCAAACACCCAGCAGATTCGTCATAATCTGGAGTCGCTAAGTCCCAGGAGATCCCTGCAGAAATCGGAAAAGTAACTCATGCAGGAGCAAGCTCTTAAAATCGCGAGCCACATCACCCATCCCATGACCATTGCCGCGTTCGCGTTAGTGTTCGCGGCTCCCGCCTTCGCTCTGGCCATTCGGGCGAAAAAACCTCGAATTGCGTGCGCGCTGGCCACCGGAATCATCATTCTTGGACTTGCTCCGCTCACTGCATCTACTTTTCTGCAGTCGCGAGGTGTCTATCGCGTTCGAGTCGTCTTGGTTGGACCGGACCGCATGGTTGTAGACGATGCTGAGGTGACTTCGTCGAACGGTGGAGAACCAAAGAAGGTTGAAGGTGGATGGGAGTTCGATATTCCGCCACAGACCCGACCAGCAGATGGCGAGCTAAAGGTATTTGCATCGGAGAAGAGTGCCTTTCTGTCAGGTAGTTCCGTGGTCGTTTTGGACAGAGAGTATTTTCCTACGGTAGAGATTCGGCTGAATCGAGATACATCGGCGACAGTTCGGGGAGACGTGATTGACGAACGCGGAAGATCGGTAGCCGACGCACATGTGTCTATTTCCGGCTATCCAGACGCTGCTGTAACTGACGAAATGGGCAATTTCGTTTTGCCCGCGCATGCAGCGGATGGGCAGATGGTTCAAGTGCGCGCGCAGAAGGGTCAGTTGTTGGGATCTATGTCCGTACCCGCTGGCAGGCCGGTACAGTTGGTGGTAAAGCGCCCCTAAACTGTGCGCCCGTTGAGAGATAGGTTACTTCAAATCAGCACTACCCCGTACCCTCTCCCTTTCTTTGGGGATAACTCAGGCACGGAGGGAGCATTTTGCCGTCCGTATACACCACCCCGTCAAACCAGAAAGGGGGTGGTG
>JBAPPL010000010.1:0-160744 GCA_049280095.1 Candidatus Sulfotelmatobacter sp.
GGTAAAGAATATCTGGGTCCCGTACGGCGAATGATCTGCTGAGAATGATCAACGGCGAATGATCTACCAAGAACGATCTCGAATCGGAATTGCTTTTGTCCCGCCTCCGGACTAGCATACTTCCGTAATTCTTCTCCGCCCGGCATCTTTGGCATCCTGTTATGCCAATTCATGTTCGATCTACGTGCTGATCTAAGGAGGAAGTATGGGTATCGCAGTGTCACCACAGATTCATCCCAAGGTCGCGGAGTTCCTCGAGAAGCCGCGCAAAATGTTGATCAATGGCCAATGGGTAAGCTCCATTTCTGGCAAGACTTTTCCTACCTACAATCCTTCCACCGGCGAAGTCCTAGCGCAGGTGGCGGAAGGCGATCGAGAAGATATTGAACAAGCCGTAAAGGCCGCGCGCAAAGCCTTCGACCACGGCCCGTGGCGCCGATTGACCTCATCTGAACGCGGACGCCTTATCTGGAAGCTGGCCGATTTACTGGAGCAGCACACCGAAGAGTTCGCGTACCTCGAGAGCCTCGACAACGGCAAGCCTCTCACCATCGCGCGCGCCGCCGACGTTCCGCTGGCCGTCGACTTGTTCCGCTACATGGCGGGCTGGACCACGAAGATTGAGGGCAACACGATTCCGATCTCGGTCCCATATACACCAGGAGCGAAGTATCTCGCCTACACGTTGCGCGAGCCCGTCGGAGTTGCAGGTCAAATCATTCCCTGGAACTTTCCTCTGCTGATGGCTGCGTGGAAGCTGGGCCCGGCTCTCGCTTGCGGCTGCACCGTGGTGTTGAAGCCGGCAGAGCAAACCCCGCTTTCGGCGCTCCGTCTCGGCGAACTGATCGCGGAAGCTGGTTTCCCTGAAGGTGTGGTGAACATCGTGCCCGGCTACGGAGAGACGGCAGGCGCCGCACTGGCTGCTCATCCCGACGTCGACAAGATTGCATTCACAGGTTCGACAGAAGTTGGGAAGCTGATCGTCCACGCCGCGACCGGCAACTTGAAGAAGGTGTCACTCGAACTTGGCGGCAAATCTCCCAACGTCGTGTACAAGGATGCTGACCTCGACGCAGCCATCGCTGGGGCCGCGAGCGCGATCTTCTTCAATCACGGTCAGTGTTGCTGCGCCGGATCGCGCCTCTACGTCGAGAAGCCGATCTTTGACCGGGTTGTGGAAGGCGTTGCTGAGCAGGCGAAGAAAATCAACGTCGGCTCTGGCCTCGATCCGGAGACAAGCATGGGACCACTCGTCTCTGAAGAACAGTTAAGCCGCGTCTGTGGTTATCTCGAGGCCGGCTTCTCGGAAGGCGCCAAGGCGGTCACCGGTGGCCACAAGAAAGGTGACAAAGGTTATTTCGTGGAGCCCACTGTTCTCGTGAACACGCGCGAAGACATGAAGGTTGTGCGGGAAGAAATCTTCGGGCCTGTGGTGACGGCGATGCCGTTCGACGACCCCGAGGAACTTATGCCGCGCGCCAACAACAGCGAATACGGCCTGGCTGCCGCCGTCTGGACGCGGGACATCAGCAAAGCCCACCGCACTGCTGAACTTCTCCGCGCCGGTACGGTGTGGATCAACTGCTACAACATTTTCGATGCCTCTCTCCCCTTCGGCGGATACAAACAATCCGGATGGGGCCGCGAGATGGGGCACGATGTTCTGAACAATTACACGCAAACCAAAGCGATCTGCACCAAGTTGGCTTAGCTGAACGCTTCAATAAAAGAGGACGGCGGATTCACCGCCGTCCTTTTATTTTTCAGGAACCCGCTCCTGCCGCTCTTACCTTTCCATCAGCAGAACTTTCTCCGCATTATCAACCTCAGTTAACTTGACCTCGATCACCTCGTTCATGGTGGTCTGAATATTGCGGCCCACAAAGCCGGCCTCTACGGGTATCTCCCGGTGACCACGGTCGATCAGCACGCACAACTGAACCCGCCGCGGTCTGCCGTGTGAAAACAGTGCGTCCAGCGCAGCCCGAGTTGTGCGTCCGGTGAAAAGAACATCATCAACCAGCACAATATTTTTATCCTCAATCGAGAACCCAATTTCTTTTTCCTGAACCACCGGCTTGGGTCCCAGCGTAGAAAGATCGTCGCGATAGAAAGTAATGTCCAACGTGCCGACCGGGACTTTGGCATTCTCGATGCGCGTAATGATCTTGCCCAGTCGCTCCGCGATCGGAACACCGCGGCGGCGAATCCCAACCAGCCCCAGGCCTTCAATGCCGCCATTTTTTTCGACAATCTCGTAGGCCAGCCGCACAAGCGTGCGCTCGATTTCTGATGCCGACATAAGCTGAGCCTTCTGGCGCAGGCCCGTCTTGCGGGAAGGAACTTTTGAATTCATTGTTGCGCGGACCTCATAGAATAGCGGCTACCCACTGTATTCAACGCAGAGTCAGAGGTCAAGCTGCGACCAGCGCCTTGATTGTGTGCGATTCATGGATAGACATCGAACGGCCGGAAAGAATCAAGCGTCACGGTGTTCGCGGGACATCATATCGGCGACGACCGCCTGGTCTCTGCCTCGGCCACTCTGCACTCGCACAGTTCGCGTCAATACACCGTTATCCTTTTGCAGCGCGTCCAGCGTAATCGCGTGCGGAGTTGAAGCCGCGCCATCGCCAGGCAGAATACCCACTCCCTGATTCCGCCCTCCGGCCTTCGCGCGATAGAGCGCCGTGTCCGCGAGTTCAATGATCTCTTCTGCGCAAACCGCCTCGTACGCTCCGCGACTCCATGGAAAGGGAGCCCATCCCACAGAGCAGGTCTTCCGTACTCGAACCCCGTGCCCGAGATCAAATGCTTCTGATGCCATGATCTCCAAAACTCGCTCGCAGAATGCAGGCGTACCGGAGGGATCCGCCGAGCGCGACATGATCAGGAATTCCTCCCCTCCCCAGCGCACCAGCACATCGGACTTACGCACCACCCCACTCAGGCGCTCCGCTACTCGCTGCAGCAGGCGGTCGCCGGCAGGATGACCATGTCGATCGTTTACTTCTTTGAAAAAGTCCACATCCACCATGATGAAGACCAGATCGCGATGATCCAGCTTTCGGATGTCGCTGCCCCGGGCTCTCTCGTAATTTCGAAGAACTTGCCCAGCTTCTGCCGTAAGAATTTCTTCGAGATAGCGCCGGTTCCACACCCCGGTCAACGGATCGGTAAAGGAAATTTCCTGAAGCTCAAGATTTTTACGCTGCAGTTCCAGACTGTGCCACCGCAGCGATTGTTCCTTGCTCTCCAACTCGTCTTTCAGTTTGCATGTTTCGTCAAGATTCTGCCTCGACAGTTGCAGCAGGTGGAGCAGTTCGCGGTCCATGCAGTGCTGCTTAACGAACACCAGCGCACCCATGACGACCATCGCTGCCACGGTTAGGAACAATCTGTAGGCTCGCACGCGAGGCGGCGCCCCTCCCCCAAACTCCGCCCAGGCCACCATCAGCGGCGTAGAGAAGACAGCGATCATCGCTAGACGCGCGGTCCACATGCTGTGGCTGTGGCGACGTTCCTGTTCCGTAGGCTGATCGGATGACAAGCCCCGTGCAACCAAACCCACGGCTGCAAACCACGCCATGGCCGCCACCAGCGGAATATCGTAAAGACTGCCCGTGTAGTATCGGTGATAGTCGATCGCTACACCGGCGAGAATGGAGCCCACACTGTAGAACAAAGCAGCGATAAAAAGTTGCCTGTAGATCAGCCGCCAGTACCCGTGACTGCGCTTCCAAACCAGCGCTACACCCGCAATCAAAACGATCTGTTCGCATGCGTAGAGCACATCGAAGCTGTGGCCATAGACGGCTTCGTTCGGTGAAACGTACTGCCACGGGATCACGATAAACAGATAAAGATAGAGCCACCAGGTGAGCAGCAGAAAAAAGTCGAGCGACACCAACCGCAGAGAATGGTCTTTCCGTTGAACATGCGGTTGTACGACCAGCGCTGCCATCATAGGAACCACATGCAGAAACAGAACCACGTCACCGACAAATGGGTTCGGCACCTCCTGGCGCAGGAAGACCTCGAAGTAAGTCCAGAGGATCTGCGTGCACAGCCACATTCCGCAACCAAGTGCCATGAGCGCCCAGAATAGTTTGGCCTTCTTATAACTTGTTCTTAGATTCGACAGGATCGACAGCATCGCGAAAAGAAGCAGACCAGACTGCGTCAGATCGCCGAAGGCGGTCAGTCCAGCACTGCGCGGAACCAACATCGACACGAATATGTGAACGCACACCACCGCGCACACGATTCCCGTCCACTTGCCGGGTTGTCGCACCGAGATGAGACCCACGCTACGAGTGTATGGTCAGGCCGGGATGGTGCGGAGGTTACTGAAGTAACAGTGCACGCTGCCCGAACGTGCTCACTCTAGCCAATAACGGTTGCGAATCGCTGAGCAAAACGAAAAACATCGAGATACGAGTTGTAAAGCGGCACTGGTGCCACTCGGAAAATATCCGGTTCCCGCCAGTCGCCCACAACGCCCTCTTCGGCCAGCCTTTTGCACAGAGCCCGCCCATTTTGTGAAATTTGAATGGACAGCTGCGCGCCCCGCCGGTCCTTTTCTTGCGGCGTGATGATTGCGAAAGCCGGGGATGCCTTCTGATTCAGCAGGAATTCCAGATACCCGGTCAGCGACACGCTCTTCGCCCGCAAACGTTCCATTCCGGCTTCGTGGAAAATGGCCATCGAAGCGCGCAGGACAGCAAGACTGACTATTGACGGATTGCTTAACTGCCAGCCATCGGCGCCAGGCATCGCGCGAAAGTCAGGCCCCATTTCGAACCGCGACCGTTCGTCATGTCCCCACCAGCCTGCAAAGCGAGGCAAGTCCCAAGCGCGAGCATGCTGCTCATGCACAAAACAACCCGCAACACATCCCGGTCCGCCGTTCAAATACTTGTAGCTACACCACACCGCAAAATCCGGGCCCCACTCATGAAGTTTCAACGGCACATTGCCGGCCGCGTGCGCCAGATCAAAACCAACTATGCAACCCCGCGCCCGGCCCAATTCCGCGATGCGGGCCATGTCATAAGCTTGACCGGTAGAGTAATTTACCCCTCCGAGCATAATCAGCGCGATGGCATCCGCTTCGCGCTCGATCAATGATTCAATGTCTTCATCGCGAAGGTAGGCCTCGCCGGGTCGCGGAGTCAACTCGATCAGCGACGTCGCAGGGTCAAAGCCATGGAAACGAATTTGCGACTGCACCGCGTACTGGTCTGAGGGGAAGGCTCCGCGCTCGATGACAATTTTGTGTTTCTCCCGCGTCGGACGGTAAAACGAAACCATCATCAGGTGCAGGTTCACCGTCAGCGAATTCATTACGACAACTTCAGCGGGTTTAGCTCCCACCAACTCCGCGGTCTGTTCGGTCAGCAGCCGGTGGTAGGGCATCCATGGGTTCTTCGCGTGGAAATGTCCCTCGACGCCGAGCCGCGCCCATTCGTTCAGTTCCTGCTCGATATATGCCGCCGCCGTTTTGGGCTGTAGTCCAAGCGAGTGTCCACAAAGATAAATGCATTCGCAGCCGGCAGTGCTGGGAAGCAGGAAGCGCTCACGGAAGTCCTTCAGCGGATCGCGCTCATCCATCGCAATCGCAAAATCTTCGTCGGAGTGAAACTCGGGCTGACGCTGGAGGTCGCTCACTGGCGAATCTCCAGCGGAATAAGATCGCGGCGAATCAGCTGGTCTGCTCGCTCCCAGTCGAGATCCTCCACCCGATCGATGGATTCACACAGCTCCGCCAGCATCCGGTCCTGAACTGTGCCCCGCGCCAGAGCCACCGAATAGGGAATGCGATGAAACGTCACCATGGCGTACTTGGGCACGAAGAGCTCGGGATATTTTGCTTCCAGCGCCAGTTCGACCCTCTTTCGCAGAAGGAATCGCGCGTCCGCAACCCGATCCCGCATTTCCGTAAAATTCTCAATCGCCATATCCGCAATGGCATCGGTATTCACTTTGCGCTCGTTTTCGAAATCCGCGAAAACGCGTGCCCAGTCTGCGCCGTGCCGGTCGAGCAACTCAACCAGATGAGTACAGTCTTCGAACCCGCAGTTTATTCCCTGGCCAAAGAACGGAACGATAGCATGAGCCGCGTCCCCGAGAAGCAGCGCTTTTCCTTCCACATGCCACGGAGAACACTTGATGGTAACCATCGCACCAGTCGGATTCGCGAAATAATTATCGGCGAGATGCGGCATCAGCGGAACTACATCCGGAAAGCGAGACTCAAAAAACTGGGTCACCTGCGGCCGCGTGGTCAACCCGGCAAAGCTGTCCGCGCCCTCAAACGGCAGAAACAGAATGCAGGCAAACGTGCCGTCGATGTTGGGCAATGCGATCAGCATGTGGTTGCCCCTCGGCCAGATATGCAGAGCGTGAATCTCTAGAAGATGCTCACCCTTGGGCCCAGCCGGAATCGTCAGCTCCTTGTAGCCGTAATCGAGATACTGTTGCGAGAAATTAAACCGGCTCAGCTTGAACATCTCTGCCCGAATCGCTGACGCCGAACCATCGCACCCGATCACAACCTCCGTCGCCAGGGTAATCTCTTCCCCCGTTTCCTGGCTGCGCACTCGCGTCGCGCCGGTCTTCAAGTCGTATCCCGTGCACCGTTGATTGAAATGAATCTTCGCTCCGTGTTCCTCTGCGGAGTTTATGAGCGCAATGTTCAGCTCAGCCCGCGAAATCGAATTGATGACTTCCGCTTCATTCTTCCCATAGGGCTGGAACGTCAACTCCCCGCCAGTCGAATGCATCATTCGGCCCTTCATCGGGATGATGATGCTGCGCATCCGCTCCCACAGTCCGGCTTGCTGCAACGCGTGGATACCGCGGGTCGAAAGCGCGAGATTGATAGACCGCCCCGCGCTCATCCGCACCCGCCGGATATCAGGACGCCGCTCATAAATCTCGACTGCGAATCCCCTTTTCGCCAGAAGAATAGCCAGGAGAGGACCGTTCAGTCCGGCGCCGATCAGCGTGACTTTATCAGGTGCGGCCTTCATTTGAGAGGTGCGACGACTGTTCTCCTCGATCGACAACGCTGAAGAGAAAACTTCTTACTCGGTCAGCAGCGTTCTCGCCTCCCACAATTCGGGGAAGAATTTCTTGTCGAGCGTTAGTTTCAGATAAGACGCTCCCGTGCTTCCCCCAGTGCCCATGCGGGTGCCGATAATTCGCTCCACCAGTTGAATGTGACGCAACCGCCAGCTCACCACCAGTTCATCAAACTCCGTCAGACGTTCGCACACATCGATCCAGTCGCGGTGATGGTGTTCATCCTTGTAGAGTTCGTGGACGGCACGCGCGCGCCCTCCGAATCGCTCACTCTCGCTCGCATCGTCACCGGCCGGCGGAAGTTTGCCCATCGCTTCTAGAGCGCCGAAGAATACGTCGCGCAGCGAAGGCTCCTCCAACCGGCGCTTCAGGCTTGCGTAAGCCTCCGGAGTGGGCCGGTGATAGCGAAGCATTTTCTCGTCTTTCAACCCGCATAGAAATTCGATTTCCCGAAACTGCTCAGACTGAAATCCGCTGGCCGGCTCCAGCAGGCCGCGAAACGCCAGAAAATGCGTAGGCAGCATAGTTTCCAGAATCGTGAATTGCTCCACCAGGACGCGCGTGATCTCCGTGCAGCGCCGCAACAGCCGCGCCGCCTCATACACTTCATCATGCGATTGCGGCGCTGCGCCCGCTTTTCGCAGATTAGCGACCACGGCATCAAGGTCGTGCAGCAGTTCCTTGAACCAAAGTTCATAAGTCTGGTGTACAAGAATAAACAGCAACTCATCATGGTGCGGCGGCACAGATTGCGGCTGCTGTAGCTCGAGCAATTCCGGAATCTTCAAATACGAACTGTACGTGAGCTGTCGAGGCTCAGATGCGAGCGAAGATGACCCGGCACCCGCACTAGACGCAGCCTTTAGCGACTCACCTTTAAGTCCAAGGAACTGCTCCGCATTTCCGCCGAGAATCTTTCCCTTGGCGTCCTGGGCCAGATTACTTTGGCGGATAAGCGACCCGACGCGTTCCTCCCCCAACGGAAACGGATAGTCGGATCCCAGAATTACTCGATCCGCTCCCATCGTCGCGACTAAAAACTGCAACGCACGTTGATCAAACACCGCGGAGTCGACGAACAAACGGTTGAGATAGTAGCTGGGCGGATGCTCACTCTCCCCGCGCGCAACCGGATGATGATGCCACGCATTTTCCAGCCGCCCCAGCAAGAACGCGAAGCTTCCGCCGCCGTGCGCGAAACAAATCCGGAGCGTGCCCGGCAGTCGGTCAAACGCTCCACTCAAAATCATCGCCACCACCGACATCTGCGTTTCCGCTGGCATGCCGACCGTCCACGGCATCATGTATTTCGGCATGCGCTCCTGGGCAAACATTTCCCAGGGATGCACGAGCACGGCTGCGCCTTCATCCGCGCAGTGCTGCAGAAAAGTCACAATCCCGCGATCATCCAGATTCTTGTTGCCAACGTGGTTTCCAATTTGCACGCCCAGGTGCCCGGCCTGCATGCATCGGCTAAGCTCCTTGCAAGCCGCATCAACATCTTGTAAAGGCACCTGGCATAGCGACTTCAATCGGCCTTTCCCTCGACTGCAAAGCTCAAGCGCCGCATCGTTGAACAACCGCGCACAATCCAGCGCATGCTCTACCGGACGCTCATACGCGAACAGCACCGGAGTGGCACACATGACCTGCACATCAATGCCGTCCCGATCCATCTCCTGCAGCCGCACGTCCGGATCCCAGCATGCCGAATAAATATGCCGGAAGAATCGGTCGCCGACCATGATGTCGGCTTTCCCCGGTTCGGTGTGCTTGATCCATGGCCAGTTCGGCGTGCCGTAGCGCGCCGCCAGGTCGGGCCACGAATCGGGGAAAAAATGATTATGAATGTCGATGACTGGCATGCTTTATTTGCCGGGATGAATCGCGCCGCAATGCTTGCACTTGCGCCGGCTTTCATTCGAATAGAACTGCTCAAACAGCGGCGGCAGATCCTTGACGATGCTCTTCAGCTTCACTTCCGCGCGATAAACCAAGTGATGGCAGTTCGGACAGTACCACTCGAAAGCATCCAGAGAGCCCTCGGGGCGCGGCACTTCAACCACGACTCCGATGGTGTCAGCCGGCCGTTGCGGTGAATGGCGCATATGTTTCGGCAAAAGAAAGATCTCACCTTCTTTGATCGAAACTTCCAGCGGCGGTTTGCCCGGCGTTTCCATGATGCGCAAGGAAATGTTCCCTTTCAACTGGTAGAAGAATTCCTCCGTGGGATCGTCGTGATAGTCGCGTCGCTGGTTCGGTCCTCCGACCACCGTCACCATCATCTCCCCGTCTTCCCACACCTGCGCGTTTCCTACTGGAGGCTTGAGCTTATCTTTGTTCTCTTCGATCCAGTCCTGAAAGTTGAAAGCCTTCAGATTTTTGATGGATGCCATTACGCCTCCTATTTCACCGGTTTGTAAGCCCGGGCCGTGATCTCAATCAGCAAGTGCGGATGCGGCAACTGATGTACGGCCACCGTCGTTCGCGCCGGGCCATCGTATCCGAAAAATTCTCCGTACACTTCGTTGTAGCCGCCGAAATCGTTCATGTTGACGAGATAAGTAGAAACTTCCACCACATCCTGCAGTTGCGCTCCCGCACTCTGCAGAATGTCGCGGACGTTCTCGATGACCGCGCGCGTCTGCACCCGGATGTCGAGCCGCGTCGTCCCCAATCGATCCACGTCAGCGCCGGCAATCGTGTTATCCGCACGGCGCGCGCTGGTCCCGGAAACAAACAGAAAATCTCCAGCCCGCTTCACATGCGGATACTTACCGCGCGGCGCCGCTTTCCCTTCGACGACTTTGCTCTCAGTTTCGCTCATCGCACCATCAACGCGCCGCCAAAGATCACAGCTGAATGCAAATGTTGTTCAGTTCGGAATAAAAATTCAATGAATGCATCCCGCCTTCGCGACCGATGCCGGAAAGCCCCGCTCCGCCAAAGGGCGTACGCAGGTCCCGCAGAAACCAGCAATTCACCCAGGTGATGCCCACATTCATCTGTTGCGCCACGCGATGACCCCGCTTCAGGTCGCTGGTCCAGATGGATGCAGCGAGACCATATTTCGTGTCGTTGGCCATGGCGACGGCTTCCTCTTCCGAATCAAACGGCGAGACGTGGCACACCGGCCCAAAGATTTCCTCCTTCACGCAACGCGCCGACTCCGGCAGCCCAGTATAGATGGTCGGTTGCACGTAGAAGCCGTGATCGCGATTGTCGCCAAACTTCGGAACTCCTCCGCCCGTAATAACCGTCGCGCCTTCTTCCTCAGCTAGTCGGTAATACGACAGCACCTTCTCTCGATGTTGCGCCGAGATCAGCGGCCCCAGATCGGTCTTCGCGTCGTTCGGCCAGCCCGCGTGGAGCTTCTCCGCTTTTTGTTTCAGCGCTTCTACAAATTCGCTGAAAAGTTTCCGCTCCACGTAAATCCGCTCAGCGCACAGGCAGACCTGCCCGGTATTAAGAAACACTGCCTCCGCTAACCCGTTCAGCGCATCTTCCAGATTGCAGTCTGCGAACACGATCGCTGCATTCTTTCCGCCCAGCTCAAATGAAACCGGCTTCACGGTGGGCGCTACCGCTTTCATAATGGCTGCCCCGGTTCTCGATTCTCCGGTGAATGTGATTGCATCCACATCAGAGTGTTGCGTCAGTAATTCTCCCGCCGACCCCGGCCCGAATCCATGCACCACGTTATAAATACCATTTGGAATCCCCGCCTCCTGCATCGCCTCGGCCAGAAGCGCAGCCGTCGCCGGCGTTTCTTCGGAGGGCTTCACCACCACCGCGTTCCCACAAGCCAGCGCAGGCGCAACTTTCCAGGTGAGCAGCAGCAATGGAAGGTTCCACGGCGTGATCACTCCGATCACGCCCAAAGGTTTGCGCACAGCATAGTTCAAGGCGTTTGTGCCGTCGGGAATTTCCGTCTGAAAAGATTCCAGACCGGACATCTTCACCAAATCGGCGAACACGCGAAAATTCGCCGCCGCGCGCGGTACGTCGAGCCTCGAAGCCAAAGAGACCGGTTTGCCCGTGTCCGCAACTTCCGCCTGCACGAAGCAGTCAAACCGCCTCTCAACAGCGTCCGCAACCCGGTGCAATCGCGCGGCCCGTTCGCGGACTGCAAGCCGTCCCCATTCTCCGCCCAACGCACGCCGAGCCGCGTGCACCGCTTCGTCCACTTCCGACTCGCCGGCTTCGGCGACCTGCGCGATCACCGTCCCATCCGCCGGATTCACATCCGCGAACTCGCGCTCCCCGGACACGAACTTTCCATCAATGTAATTCTGGATTGATTTCACGAAATCCCCAGGCGGGTCTCGGCAATCGTAGCAGGGCAGCTGGAAGCGAGGCAATCTCCGCGCTAGCTCGTAAGCTGCCGCTGTTCCAGATAGCGCCGCAATGCATCGCGCCAGGATGGCATCTCGACTCCAAGAGCTCGCAGACGAGCGGGCGACAACACCGAATACGCAGGTCGAGGCGCAGGCCGGGCCATCTGCTGGCTGCTCACCGGTCGCACGTTTGTTGTCAACCCGGAACTCTTAACAATCTCTTGCGCAAACTCAAACCAGCTGCAATCGCCCGCGTTGGTCGCGTGCACAATCCCCGTCGCATTCTTCCGGCACAATTGAATAATTGCCCGCGCCAGGTCCTCGGTATAAGTTGGAGAGCCGCGCTGATCATTCACGACATCAAGCGCCGGACGGCTTGCGGCCAGCTTCAAAATCGTATCCGGAAAGCATTTTCCACCGACCCCAAACAGCCACGATGTTCTGGCGATGCAACAATCCGGCATCGATTCCAGCAACTTCATCTCCGCCTCGGCTTTCGTGCGTCCATACACGCTCTGCGGATTCCGCACATCTCCGGTTTCGTACGGTGTCGTCTTCTTTCCGTCGAACACGTAGTCGGAGCTAAGAAAAACCAGCCGCGCTCCCACTTGCTTGGCCGCAGTGGCGACGTTTACCGCGCCATCGCGGTTCACCGCGAAAGCCAGCTCCGGCTGGCTTTCGCATCCGTCCACATCCGTGTAAGCCGCGGCCAACACAACCCACTCTGGACGCATCTCCTGCACTACCTCCAGCACGCGCTTCGCGTCTCGGATGTCGGCAGCGTGCGACGTGAGTCCGGTTACCGTATCTCCGCTCCACTCACGCATGAGCGCCTTGCCCAGTAAGCCGGAGGCGCCAAAAATTGTGACTCTCATTGGGATTTAGTCGAAACTCTCAGCGTCGCGGAACGCGGCGCCGCGCTGGTCCTTCGCTGACACAATCGGCTCACTGTCCAGTTCCCAATTGATCTTGAGTTGAGCGTCGTTCCATGCGAGCGTGCGTTCGTGTTCAGGCGCATAAAAATCAGTCGCCTTGTAAAGCACGTGAGCCTTTTCCGAAAGCACGCGGAATCCGTGCGCAAAACCCGCGGGAATCCACAACATGCGCTTGTTCTCGCCGGACAAGCGCACTGCCTCCCAGCCACCGAAAGTCGAAGAACTCCGGCGCATATCCACTGCAACATCCAGAATTTCCCCCTCAACCACTCGCACCAGTTTCCCCTGCGGATGCTTCAACTGATAATGCAACCCGCGCAAAACATTTCGCGACGAGCACGAATGATTGTCCTGCACAAATCTTTCAATAATCCCCGCCTCTGCCATGATTCGCAGGTTATAGCTTTCGAAGAAAAACCCGCGTTCGTCCCCGAATACTCTTGGCTCAAGCGCGAACACGCCGGGCAGCGAAGTCGGGATTTTCTTGAGCGCATCCATCGCAGGGCCAATCGTTTGAACTGCATCCCTCAGAATACCTTTTCCCGCAACAGCTGAAGCAGGTACGCGCCGTAACTATTATTCTTCATCGCATTGCCAATTCTTTCCACCTGATCCGCGCTAATGTAGCCGGAACGCAGCGCAATCTCTTCCGGACAAGCCACCATCAGTCCCTGCCTCTTCTCAATCGCCTGAATGTAGAGCGCCGCATCCATCAACGACTCATGCGTGCCCGTGTCCAGCCACGCCATGCCTCGTCCCATCACGACCACTTCCAGCTCTCCGCGCTGCAGGTACACCTTGTTCACATCGGTGATCTCCAACTCCCCTCGCGCACTCGGCTTCAGCGACTTCGCGATCTTCACTACCTGATCATCGTAGAAATAAAGTCCGGTCACCGCGTATCGCGATTTCGGCTGCCGCGGTTTCTCCTCGATGCTAAGCGCTCGTCCGGCTGCATCGAATTCCACAACTCCATAGCGTTCCGGATCGTGCACCGGATAAGCAAACACGCACGCGCCTCGTTTTTTACTCGCAGCTTGCCGTAAATCCTTACCCAAATCGTGCCCATAAAAAATGTTGTCGCCCAGCACCAGGGCGCAAGCGCTGCCTCCAATAAATTCTTCCCCCACGAGAAAAGCCTGCGCGATTCCTTCCGGCTTGGGCTGCACTTTGTATTGCAGATGAATTCCAAACTGACTGCCATCCCCCAGCAGCGCCTCAAACTTGCTCACATCCTCCGGCGTGGTAATAAGGAGAATGTCGCGAATCCCCGCCAGCATCAGCGTGCACAGCGGGTAATAAATCATCGGCTTGTTGTAAACCGGCAGCAGACTCTTCCCCATGGCATGAGTCACCGGATATAAGCGCGTCCCTGCCCCTCCCGCCAGAATGATTCCCTTGTAGCTCGCGCTCGAGGCTTGCATCATAAGTCGATTCTTCGCTGAACTGCACCGCGATTCAACCGCCGTTATTAGGAAGAGTAATGCGTCTCAATCCACTTCCGGTAGACGCCGCTGGTCACATCGCGGACCCACTCTTCATTTTCCAGATACCACCTCACCGTCTTGCGAATGCCGGTCTCAAATGTTTCCAGCGGACGCCAGCCCAGTTCACGCTCAATCTTAGTAGCGTCCATGGCATAGCGGCGGTCGTGTCCCGGACGGTCTTTCACAAATGTAATCAACCCGCGGCGTGGCGTCCCGCGGCTCCCGGCCATCTCATCTACAAGGTCGCAGATCGTCTCCACGATCTCGATATTCCGCTTCTCGTTCCATCCGCCGATGTTGTACGTCTGCCCAACTCGTCCCCTAGCGAGCACCTGTGCAATCGCTTCGCAGTGATCCTCCACATAAAGCCAGTCGCGAACGTTCTGCCCGTCCCCATAAACCGGCAGCGGCTTGCCATCGCGCGCGTTCAGGATCACCAGCGGTATTAATTTTTCCGGAAACTGAAATCGCCCGTAATTATTCGAGCAGTTCGTGGTCAAAACCGGCAGCCCGTAAGTGTGATGGTAAGCCCTCACAAAATGATCAGACGCCGCCTTCGACGCCGCGTAAGGACTGTTGGGCGCATACGCAGTCGTCTCGGAAAATGCCGGATCCTCCGGACCCAGCGAGCCATAAACCTCATCCGTGGAAACGTGCAGAAATCGAAATTCAACTTTCTCGCGTTCCCGGAGACCACCCCAATAGGCCCGTACTTCCTCCAGCAGCGCGAAAGTTCCATCCACATTCGTGCGGATGAAATCATCCGGTCCGCGGATCGAGCGATCCACATGGCTCTCGGCGGCAAAATGCACAATTGCCTGCGGCCGCCTGCGTTCGAGTAGCCCGCGCACCAGGCTCCGGTCGGCCACATCGCCATGCACAAACTCGTATCGCCGCTCGTTCGAAACAGCTTCCAGGTTGTGCAGATTCCCAGCGTAGGTGAGTTTGTCCAGGTTTACGATGGAAGCCGAATCCCGCTCCATCCTCTGCAGAATGAAGTTGGATCCGATAAATCCTGCCCCACCTGTGACGAGGATCGTGTTTTCCATATCGTCGAACTTACCTCGAACCCAACAGCCCGCGGCCGCTCGCCACTCCGTCGCTTAGGAACGAACTCCAATTGTAAACAAAAAGGACGGGATTCACCCCGTCCTCTTGTCGCTGCATTCGATTTTGTGTGGAGCTACATGTTCACTGGAATATGTGTCAAACCGCCGACGGGCCCTTATCCCGCCCGTCGCTGCCCCGCGGGCGCAGCGGCTGCGACCCGGCCAGTCGGCCTTCTGGCGCCAGTCTCCGCCAGTTCCCAGCCCATCATTTCGAAATACACGCGCTCGATCTCCCCGGCGACCTGCTGCCACTGATAATGTTCCCGGATGCGTTGTTTCGCAGCCTGCCCCGCAGCCTCGCGCACCGCCGGATTCGCGATCAGAAATCGCAGCCGGTCTGCCAGGTCCGCAGCATCGCCGCGTCGGAATGTGAATCCGGCATCCTCCACGGCTTCCCGGTTTTCCGGCACGTCGCTGCTGAGCACGCAAAGCCCGGCCCCCATCGCATCCAGCAGAGCCAGTGACAGGCCTTCCAGATCGGATGGCAGAACGAACATCATCGCATTAGTCAGCAACTCGTCGAGAGCCTCGCCTGAGACCCATTCCAGCATTTTGATCCGCTCACCTGCGTGAGTCCGCAACTGACGCGAGTAATTGTCACAGTAGCTCGACCCCCCGGCCATGACGAGCTTCACATCAGTGTCCAACTTCTCATATGCCTCCACCAGCAGGTGGCATCCTTTTTCCGGCGAAAACCTCCCCAGAAACAGAATGTATCTCCCCGGCTCCAGTTCCCAATCAAAAATCCTGTCCGGCACTCGCCACTCCCGCAGCATACCCCCATTCGGCACGTAAGAAGTCTCCGCTCCATAGCCCGCCCGGTAGTGCTTCTGCAAGGCTTGCGATACCACCATCGTGTGGTTGGGCAAACTCACCGACGCTCGCTCTCCCAGTCGCAGGACGGCCGACGCAAAGCGCCCCCATTTTTTCCGCTGCCAGTCCAGCCCCTGCACGGTGACCACGGTTTTTTTCCCCGCCAGCCGCGGAATAAACGAGAACAGCGCGGGCCCCAGCGCATGGTAGTGCACCACGTCGCAAGGCTGAACCAGAACATGGAGCGTGCTCAGAAACGTATGCACCAGGGTTTCCAGATGCTTGGTTCGGATCGTGGGCAGCCGCACCAACTGCATGCCGTTTCGTTCTCTCGCTGGCGGCGTGAAGTAGCTTCGGCAATACGCCGTCACCTCGTGTCCCATCCCCGTCAGTCTTTCTCCAATCTCTTCGTAATAAGTTTCAATGCCGCTATACTTCGACACCACACCCCGCCCGCCAATGAACGCTACCCGGAGCATCCGCTTCCGAAGCTCTACCGAGGGAATGTCAACTGCGTCGGGCAAAGATGAAGTCAGGACAAGGCGATGCAGAGGAACGAAGTCGGTTTTTCCCGCTCGTGGCGTCCCATCCCTCGCCCGTATCTTTACCAGGGCTGGTCTTCGAATCCGGCTGTATTTCAGCATGCCCGACGATTGCTTTTTCGCGTCGACCAGTCGCTCATACAATCCAACCAGCGCCTCGTAATGAGCCTCGGGCGTATACCCTCGCCGCACCCGCTCCCAGCCTGCCCGTCCCATTTCTTCCGCTAGTTCCGGTTGTGAGCTGAGAAACCGGATAGCCGACGCCAGCTGCTCCACATCGCCGGTCCGGTACAAGAGTCCTGTCTTGCCGCTCTGCACCAGTTCCCGCCGCGACCCCAAGTCGGTGGCCACCACGGCCCGCGCCTGCGCATAAGATTCCAGAATCGTCTTGCCCAGCGTTTCATACGCATGCGACGGCAGCACGGTGAAGCGCGACCCGGCAATCGCGCGCTCCAGTTCGGCTCCCCGCATGTGGCCAGCAAACTCCACATTGCCCAATCCCAGCTCGCTGGCCAGTTGCTCTAACCGGCCGCGCTCCGGGCCGCCGCCCGCGATCGTCAGCCGAAGATCTGGCAGTCGCTGCATGGCGTGCAGCAAGTCGTCTACGCCTTTTTCCGCCGATAACCTTCCGAAGTAAAGCAGCGGGGCGTTGTCCGCGGCGCCCTCCCTCGCTGCCTTGACCGGCTGAAAATGGGGAAGCACCTCGAACTTTGCCGGATCCCATCCGTGTTCGACAAACTTGTCCCGCACAAACTTGCTGGGTGCAAGAAAGCAGTCCACACATTTTTCGTACGTCCCCGCCCATTTATGCAGGTAGGCCTCTGCCACCAGAGTCATCCGCGCTCCCCATCCCGGATAGCACTTCTCCTTCAACGCGTGCCAGAATTCGCCGCCCTTGCATGCCTCGCAAGCTTCTCCTCGCAACACCAGGTTGTAGCTCGCACACAGCACCTTGAAGTCGTTCAAGTGGTAGACGACCGGAATCTTCTGCGCCTTCAACTCCCACAAGATTGACGGCGACAAATGGTGATAGATATTCCGCACGTGCGCCACATCCGGCCGGAAATCCGCGATCATCCCTCGAATCCGCCGTCGCGCCTCGCTGGAGTAAATCGCCCGCCCGGCCAACCGCACGTTCTCGAACCATCCACGTTCTTGCTTGAAGTCGACATGGGGCACGAAATAGCGATCGTACGGCGTAGGGCTGCCTCGCGGATCGGCCATGGAAAACAGCGCCACCTCATGCCCCCTGGATCGCAGCAGTTCCATGGCTTCGAAAAGGTAGGCCTCCGTGCCACTGAAGGGATAGTTATACTTGTTGCAAAACAAGATTCTCACGTGCGGCGCTCCTGTCTTTGGCTACAAAGTCCTGCGTTATTGGGAAATCTGTCGTAGCGATCCTCTGCAGAAACCTGCTGCCGAATCGACTTAGATTTTTTCCGCGACTAAAGTTGTGAGCCACTTGTGTCTGCGCGGCATGCCTCACCCAGTCCAGCCGGCTCACCGCTGAGCGATCCTCCCGGCACATCGATCTCTCGAGGAACAGAATCTTGGCCACGAGATCCTGCAGCGCTCCCGGCGCGTAGAGAAAACCAGTTTTTCCAGGAATGACAATCTCCGGAACCCCGGTGATCGCCGGCGCGAGCACGATCCGGCCCCGCGCCATCGCCTCCATCAGCACCAGAGGAATGCCCTCGCTTCGGCTGGTGAGCACAGCCACGTCGGCGCGCCAGTACAGCGCACCCATCTGCCTTTGGCCAACGTGACCAAGCAGCTTGATCTGGTCTTGCAGCCGGTTTTTCCGAATCAAACTCTCCAGGCGTTGCCGCTCCGGTCCTTCCCCTGCAATCCAACACTCAAAATCGAGTCCCCCATCGCGCAGTCGCGCACAGGCGCGAACCAGAAACGCGTGATCCTTCACCGCATGCAGCCGTCCCACCGCCAGCAATGTGAAGATGCGGCGTGTGCCCTGGGCAACCCTCCGCGATTCCGCGCGTTCCGGCACGTCCACACCCAGACGCGAGACGATGATTTTGTGCGGATCGACTGCCGGAAAGTTTTTCAAAATATGGCGCCGGTTGTACTCCGAAATCGTCATGCAAAACCGGCAATGCTTCAGCTTCGTGTCGAGGTAAGCACCGTTGAGCAGCAGGTCTGACCCGTGCAGCGTCATACTGAAATTCACGCCCAGCATCTGCGCCGCCACCATTCCGATCCACGACCCGAAATAGCCGTGATGCACGTGGATGTGATCTACCCCGCGATCGCCGAGCAGCACGGCGTAATACGCCCCCAGCCAGGTATGCAACAGCGCTTTCAGTCGCCGCCTCGGCGATTCCTTCCCCCGCAGAAGCACCCGCGCCACCAGACCGGCAATCCGTTCCCAACGCCGCACGGCGAGCCCGAGCGCCCGCAGCAGCGTCACAACGCGAACCGGTTGCAGACAAAGAATCTCCGGATCGAAAGCCGCGTTGGAAGACGCGCTCTGCGGCGGATCCGCCTTGCGCACACTGCCCGGAATGACCCGAACTCCCCGCCGCCGAAGCTCCTGGATTTCCTCACCCACATAGGGCTCGACCGCCGCAGGAAATTGATTGGCGAGATAAGCGACCGTTAACACGGAATCCAGATTTGCCGAAGAGGTAGCCGCGGAATCAAGAGTTGGGGAATTAGATCGAACCAGATCTACGGAGAGCGAAATCTACGCAGCGGACCTGCGAACGCCACGGGCAAGCAGACTTGCTCTAGGCTCCATTTTGTGACTGGCGCGCCGCTGTTGCGCCGCCAGCATTCCCGCCATGGAGAATAGAATCCCGTTCACGAACTGGTAGTTCATCACGA
Organism: Candidatus Sulfotelmatobacter sp.; assembly: GCA_049280095.1. GTDB lineage: Bacteria > Acidobacteriota > Terriglobia > Terriglobales > Acidobacteriaceae > Sulfotelmatobacter. Next base: position 19,151 of record JBAPPL010000010.1, read on the forward strand.
CAAGAGCCGCATTCACCCAATAGATGCCCAGCATCACCGGCCACATGGCATGAAAGTGCTGATTCAGAAATCCCCCGCGCTCGGTCCGTGGAACCTGCCCCCGTGCCAGCCGCCAAAGCTCCCACATCAGCCACGCATAAAGCGCTAAGCCGAAGACGCCATGCTCCACCAGCAACTCCAGATAAGTATTGTGCGGATAGAGCTCCTTCTCCTTGTAGCCGCTCACGTGCCGCGCCAACTCCGCCGGCATCTGGTTGATACCCCATCCGGTCAGCGGTTTCTCCAGGAACATCTGCCAGCCCGCGGTATAAACCGCTCGTCGGAAATCAAGCGGCCCCGATTCCTTGAGCCGTTCCGTGAGCGCCCGGCGCTGATCATCAAAGCTCAAAACGATCAGTAACCCCAGAGTTCCAACGATCGCGACACCGACGCAGATAAGCCGCAGCCTCCGGTTGTGCGCGCGAAAAATCAGAACCGCCACGCTGACCGCAAACGACAGCCACACGGCTCGCGTCATCGTCGCCAAAATCGCAACCGGTAAAGCCCCCAGCAGCACCGCGGCTTTCACTCCGCGTATTTTCCCCCGCAGAAAAGCATGCAGAGCCAGCACCCCGAGCAGATTCAAAGACACCCCATTCGCTACCGCCTGCAGCAGCGGTCCTCGCGCCCGGTCAACGTGATACCCCAAACTTTCATCCAGAATGAACCGCGGAAAAATCAACGCCCTCGCGCCCACCAGGAACGCGATCGCCGTGAAACAGAGATAAGCCAGCACCACCAGGGAAAACATCTCGAACTGCCGCAACCGGCGCTCTTCCCGAAACACGAGCCCCGCTAGATGAAACAGTGCGAATGGCACAATAAATTTTGCTGCCAGCAAGCACCAGGTCTGGTTGTCGAACGGTTGTGCGATTACGCTCGCCACCGCCAGAAGCGTCAGCCCGATCATCGGCCACGTCGCCCGCTCCACCACGACCAACCGGTCTCGCATCACGGCCGCCCGCAGCGTCACCCCCACCACCAGCAGTGCGAATGCGACGCGATCGATCTCGTAAAAAGGCACATCCGGATGCCGCAGCAGCATCGCTGTCAGCGCCAGAAGAAACAGCGCAGCCGGCGCCGCCATCATCGCCTGCAGCGGACGCAGCCCGATCCCAGCCCACCCCAGGCAGCCTCACCCGCCCACGCCACCGGCGACCGCATTCTCTCCGAACCCGGCGACCTCATTCCCCGCTCCCTCGCAGCACCACCGCCGCCGTTTTCAGCAGAATCCGCAAATCCATTCCCAGGCTCCAGCGCCGGATGTACTCAATATCGAGTTTCATTCCCGCCTGAAAAGACGGGTCCCGCCGCGCCGTCACCTGCCAAAGTCCCGTCATCCCCGGCATCACATCGAGCCGCGGCAAGTGCTCAATCGCATAACCGGAAAAATCGTCCAAAGGATGCGGTCGCGGCCCCACTAGGCTCATCTCCCCGCGCAGCACGTTCCACAGCTGAGGAAGTTCGTCCAGACTGTAGCGCCGCAGCCACCGCCCCACCCGCGTGATTCGCGGATCGTCGGAGATTTTGAAAATCGGTCCCTGCCTCTGATTTTGCTCCCGCAGCTTTTCTTTCAGACCATCTGCATCTCTCACCATGGTGCGAAACTTGTAGCAGCGAAACGCTCTGCCCTTGCGCCCGGCGCGCAGCGCCGCATAAAGCGCCGACCCCGGCGAATCCAAGCGGACGAGAATCCCCAGCGCCGCCAAAGCCGGACCCAGCAGAATCAGCGCCAGACCCGCACCCACCACATCGAGCACGCGTTTCAGCAACAATCCCGCCACCGGCAACGGCTCCTCATGCAGGGAAATCAGCGGCATGTCCCCAATCCGTTCCGTTTCCCGCTTCCGGACGCCGGCCCATGCCGCTCCAGGGATCAACCGAGCAGCCCACTCGGTTCCCTGCGGCTTCTGCTGACCTTGATGTAGAAAGGGAGAAGACACTTCAGACCAGTTCCAACTCGTACCCCTTGATCTCAATCGCCAGCGAGCGCTGGATCGATTCAATCGAGATCACCAGCTTTCCCTCTTCGTGCTGCACCAGCACGCCTTCCAATCCCTGCAGACATCCGCCCCTGATCCGCACCCGCTGTCCGCTGTGCACGAACGGATGCAGGGCAAACAACCCCTTCTCTTGCAACAGCAATTGCAGGTCTTGTTTCCGCGGCACCGCCGCTACAATCCCGCCAAAGCTCACGAATCCGATCAGCCCCGCAGTTTGCAACACCGCCTGCCGCGCATTGGCAGACTGGTCGATATGCACGAACGCATATCCCGGAAACAGAGGAATCGTCACCACCTTCTGCCGGTCGCTCCAGGTGTGATTTTCGGTCAGCAATGGCAGATAGACTTCGCAACTTTTGTAGCCGAGCTGAGCCGCCACTCGCTTCTCGAAGCGATACCGCGTCTGCACCGCAAACCACTGTGCCGCCGCTACCACTGCCGATAGCGGCTGCGCATCCATCGAGCCGGCGACGCTAGCCGCCGGGACTCCATAGCTACCGCTCATTGAGTCCCACTGCCTATTCTTGGTTTCTTTTGCACTGCGTCTTTCAGCTTTTGGCCACGCCACAGTACTTGTGGCAGACCAACCGTAACTCGTAGGAACAAATTTCCCGCATCCGCATCTCTACAGCCGACGATAAATTCGCTCCGGGACTGGAAACCTTCTCTCTCGCAACACAGTTCCCAGAATTCGCGATTGCGCTGCTTCCAGCGTTTCCTTGATCTTGCGCGCGGTCGCTCTCCGCGTGTTATGGGCCCCCAGCACCAGGATGATTCCGTCCGTGAGCTGCCCCAGCAGTGCGGCCTCGCTCGACATCCCCGCCGCAGGCCCCTCGATCACCGCATACTCGAACTCTTTTCGCAGCTCCGCCAAACGCGAGATCCAGTAGCGACCCGTCCCTGATTCCTCGCTGCATTCGCGTAGCGCGAACCCGGGCACTCGCCATAAGTTGACCGCCGTCTGCCTGGACCACGACTTGATCGCAGCCCTACCCCCGCGCCAGGACGCCAACTCCGCCGTCGTCTCCCGGCCCGCGACCGCGATATGCGCACTCGTCTCCAGCGCCAGAGCCTGTCCCACCTGGTCGCAAAGACCGGACACATCCGTGTGCGGCTCGGCCCCGCTGAACACGACCTGAGTTACAGGCCGCCCTCCGCTCGCAAAAAACACGCGCTGCACCAGCCCTCGAATCTGTTCGCGTGCGAAATCTTCCGGATTCCAAACCTCCGGCTCACGAAAGACCTCAACCTGCAGCAGTGGAGACTCCTGCTCCGCTGCCCCAGTCAAATCGTCACTTCGCAGCACGTCCGCATTCGCACTCATCTCATCTCCCTTAAGCGGTTAACCTTTGGCCCATTTCTTCCGGTATCGAAGCCAGCACAGGGATCTCCAGACACCGCAAAACTTCCTCCGGAGTGCGCAGCGCCGGATCCAGATAGTCCGCTGCGAACGCTGCCCAGTCCCCGAAGTCAGCGCCGCCGCGAACCCAACTAGCAGGACCACGCCTGCCGGCCATACCGGCAGCGCCGGCACCACCGGTTGCTCGGCGATCGCCACGTTGACAATGCCGCCCTCATCTAACGCATCCCCCATTCGGGCTTCTTCCCGTTTCTTTACATAGAGCAGGTAGTTCTCCTGCGCGGCCTTCTCGCTGCTCGTCAGATCATCCTGGACAATCGCGTCCTCGCCGAGCGTCCGGGCCAGGCGGCGATATCCTGTCAACTCTACGGTCGTCGTCGCCTCGCGTGCTTGCAGTCCCTTCATCTCAACCTGGGCCTTCTGCAACTCCGCTTTGGCCCACTCATAGTTCACATCCAAGTCAGTTGTTTGGTCACGCACCGGACTCTGCTTCTCCGCCGCAATGGCCTCTTTAGCCTGAGCAATCTGCTGCTCGACCTCCTGCACCAGGCGATGGCTCGGCTCAAATTTAGTCAGCAGTTGTGTCTTCTTTAGCTCGAGGTCAAGCAGGCTTGCCTTCAGCGCCCGCAACAGCTCGGGATTATCCGCCGTGCGAACCTGGGTGACGTCTCGTGCCGGCAACTTCGCCAGCTGAGCATCGAGTTCGCGAACTCGATGTTTTGTGTCAGACATTTCCGCCTCAGTTTGCTGGTTGCTCGCCTCCAGGTCGTTGATTCGTTGCAAGATTAGATCCCGTTGCTGTGCGGCCATCACCACATCGTGGCTCTTCGCGAAGTCCACTAATTTCCCCTGCGCCTCTTCCAGTTGCCGCCGCGATTCTGCGGTCTGCTCATCGAAAAAATGCAGTTGTCCCCGCGGCCGGTGGACTTCCATGTGTTTTTCCAGATAAACGCTGGCCAATGACTGCAGAACGCCGGCCGCCAGTTGCGGATCGGAGGCGCCATAGCTTACCGCGATCAGGTTGGTTTTCTTGATCGGTTCCACTTCCAACTTGCTGGCTAATTTCTTCGCGGCTCGCTGCACCCGCGCCGCTTGCGTTTCGTGCGGCCGCAGCCATCGGAGCCAATCGTGCGCGGCCAGATCATTGGCTTCCGCTACGCGTCGCAAAACGTCGTCGTCCTTCAGCAGTTCTACTTCTGAATTCAGCTCTTCTTCCGTTACTTCTACCCGGGAGAAATCTGGTGGAGCATTCTCCTGCGCCGCCACGGGAGGGTCAGCCCGTCCTCGCCGCACCAGCACGCGCAAGTGCGCCCGATAATTGGCTCCGGTGAAGGCGTACACCGCGGCCAGCACGAAGATTAGCCCCGCGACCCCGACAAACAGTTTCCGCTGCCGGAACAGAACCATCACCAACTCCCGCATCGTCGGCGACTCCGGCACTTCTTCTCTGCGCGCTAAATCCTGATCCTGCATGCGGATTGACCTGGGTTACTTGATAAAGTCGGCCTGATAAAGTCGTCTGATAAAGTCGGCCTGATAAGGTCCGCTTGCTAAAACTGTGTGGAACTTACATACATGCTTAAGGCTGGTTTGCTTAGATATTGCGCGATCTTCGAAACGGAATTTTGCGGAACAAACACCAAGTCACCTGGTCGCAACTCCGCCGCCTCGCTCAGGTTTTTCTCCTTCAACATCTTCTTCAGGTTGAAAACGCGTGCCTCGACCAGATCATCATTCACCCGTCGAAACAAAAGCACCTGCGAATGCTTCGCCTCGTGGGTAAACCCGCCCGCAATCTCCACCGCTTCCATCACGGTCGTATCCGCGCGCAGTTCATACTTGCCGGGCTTTCCAACCTCCCCACCCGCCACGAAATAAGGATGCTCGAAATCCTTCAACGCCACCGCCACCTGCGGATCGTGCAGATACCCCGTGTACGCCCGCCGCACTGCCTCTCGAAACTCTTCCACAGTAAGTCCCTGGGCGAACACTGGCCCGGCGTCCTTGAGAGCTATATATCCATCTGGTTGTACGGTGAGGGTCTGGTCGAACTCGGGCGATAACGTGAAGCTCAACGCGACCACGTCGCTGCGCGTGAGCCGGTAAAGCGGACGGCGTTCCCCTCCGAGCTTGGGGTTTCCCTTGCCGTCCGCTTGCCCCGGTTTTGCGGCCGCCATTCCTGTGCTTCCCGTCCCGGTCCCGGTTTGGCCGGTTGGAGAAGACTGTGGGCTTGCTCCCAGGCCCTGCTCCCTCTTTTCCTCCTGGGCGAATGCGGCCACGCAAAGCTGTAACGACAACACGCCCACCACCGCAACTCTTGTCCAGCCAACGAAGGGCTTCATTGCGTGATGGGCTCTATTTTCCCTGAATTCCCAAACTCAGATTCTGAGATCCGCTCAGCTTCCGCGGCTCTCTTTGTGCAAGCTATGCCCGTGCGGATTTCGCAGCAAGACATGGGAAGTGCTGTCTACCAGCGTGGTTATGTGAGGTTTGATCGCGAAAGTGTGCCGAACCCAGCCAGCCGCGGCTTTTCATACTGCCGAACACTTCCGATAGGGTCGAAAGAGCGTTCCCTCTCGGGCTACCCCCAAAAGTAGACTTGCATGTTCACGAGATCACACCCGTGCGACGAAATCCGACACGTGGCTGCGCCGCGAAGCCGCGTCACGCAACATTCTTCGCTCAAACACCGGCAAGATTCCCTATCCCAATCTGGCTCATAGGATTTTTTCCACAACACCGCAACCCGATTTCCCGATTTGAAAGCCTTATCGGAATAAAGTGACATGTGCCCTTGAGTCCCTCGACTTTCACCCCTAAGATCAAAACGTTCCTCCATTGCGCTCCATTAGCTCTGGCCCTAATGACCCTGTCCCCAGCCGCCGCTCTCCCTGCAATCGCAGTCCTCATCGCCGATTCCAACCGCATGCAGGCGCAGCTTCTCACCAGCGCCCTGCGCCGCCGCTCCGAGTTCCGCATCTCCACCTGCCCCATCGACATAGCCTCGATCCTCCACGCCGTCGCCAGCACGCCCGCCAAAGTCGTCGTCCTCTCCCTGAATCATTCCGTCAGCATCGCCAATCAGATGGCGTCCATGCGCCGCGTTCATCTTTCTCATCCCGCAATCGCAAAAGTTCTTCTAGTCGAGTCCTACGATCGCGCCCTCGTAGTCAGCGCCTTCCGCTCCGGCGCCCGCGGCATCTTCTGCATCTCCGACACCCATTTCCGCCTGCTCTGCCGCTGCATCCAACGCGTAGCCAGCGGACAAATCTGGGCCAACACCGAGCAAATGACTTTCCTCCTCGACCTGGTCTCCGAAGTCCCATCCCTCCGCGTCCTAAACTCGGTAGGCCACCAACTCCTGACCCCGCGCGAAGAGCAGGTCGTAGCCCTGGTAGCCGAAGGCCTAAGCAACCGCGAGACCGCCGGAGAACTAAACCTGAGCGAGCACACCATCAAAAAATATCTCTTCCGCATCTTCGACAAACTAGGCATCTCCTCCCGAGTCGAGCTGGTCCTCTACGCCGTCAACCACGGCGACCCCCTCCAAGCCGAATGGCTAGCCGGAGCAACCCACGCCCCACAGGATTCCTAACATCCTGCCCCGAGGACTCGATCCCCGTGTTGCCCGTCTGAAAATGCCAATGCAAGAATGTGGGGACGGCCGCCTCGGCCGTCCAGCCGAGCAAAGCGAGGCGCTGCACCACCCAACAGCCGCAATGCCAGCGATCAGATAAAAGAAGTTGGAGGGTGGAGCAGGCCTTCAGGCCTACGTCAAAGCATGCCAGAACACAAGGGCTTCAGCCCCTGAGGTCACCCCGACGATTTGAAAACCTCTTCCGACCCCTGTATAAATCTCACTACGGACCAAGTGCCCGACACCCCCCCAACCCCCGGCCCCACCGCCCAACCCCGCGGCCCCACCATAATCGCCGCTGGCCTGCTCCTGGCCGCTCTAGCCGTAGTAGTCCTCTACACCAGCCGCCGAGCCTTCCTAAGCCCGGTAGCCATGGTAGTAGTGGCGGCCATCGGACTAGTCGCCCTCCTACTGCAACGCCGCCTCCGCCCCGATCTTCGTCAAGACCTCCAACCCGCGGCGCAACCGTCGTCCGCACAAGCACCGCCCACCCGAGCCCCACTCCGCCTAAACGCCGCAGGCGTACTGTTCGCCATCGCCGCCGTCTTCGCCGACGTCCTCCACCTGAACCCAGCCCTGATGCTGATCACCGCCCTGGCCGCCGTAATCTCGTTCGCCCTCAGCGGCGTAATAGTCTTAAACGCCCTCCGCAACCCCCGCCCCTGAACTGGATTTGGTCATCCGACATCAAGAAAGATTTTGTCATTCCGACCCCGAGCGAAGCCGAGGGGAGGAATCTGCTGTCCGTGCCGCGACCCCGATCCTAGAAGTCCATAGGCTTTTCCACAGCCAAAACCGCAACCGCTGTGACGAACGACCGTGACTCAAGTGGTAAACCTCGAAACACTGGGTGAAGTGTCCGTAAAAGTAATCAGGAGCAGGATCGATGTTGATCAAACGAGAATGCGGCAGGCGATGAGGCGGAAAGCGGATCGGTGGGCGGGCGCGAAGTTGAAAAACCCTAAGGAGCGCGGAGAATGGGCGGAACTTTATTTCATGATGATGGCGGCGGGACAGGGAATGAAAGTCTCAAAGCCGTTTGGCGAGTCGGGGAAATACGACGTCGGAGTAGAAAACCAAAAGAGAGTGCTGCGAGTGCAAGTGAAGTCGATTGCCTACACGGAGCGAAACGATGAATACCGTCTGAGGTTGATGGGCAGAGACCCGGAGCGGCAGAGGTATCCGCCTGGAACTGTGGATTTCTTTGCGGTCCTGATTATCCCTGTCGATGTTTGGTACATCCTTCCGCCCGAGAAAGTCATTGCAGCAACTCGCAACCTTGCCTTTAGCCCGAAGGCCAGACGGGAGAGGTACGCGGAGTACTGGGAGGCGTGGAATCTGTTGAAAGAGACTGGACTCACGATCCAAGCCTGTGTTGACGAGGACTGGCCGGAAGCATGGACAGAGGAACAAAATTCTGCAGGCGAGGGAGACGCACCCTAGCTCCTCAGCCAGCAAGCCCCCACAACAAATCTTGTCATTCCGAGCGGAGAAAGATCATCCGCAAGGCGGATGATCTTGCGGAGTCGAGGAACCTGCTGTCAGCCGACACCACCACAGACCGCGGGTGGCCCATTCTTCGCGCACTTTGCGAAGAGTGGGATTCCACAACCGCATCCCTCTGAGGATTTGGAAAGCGCCACAATCGGGAAGGGCACGACTTCGGTCGTACCGTAAGCCTCGAAAAACAAACCGCCGCAAGCTGCACCGTGGAAGAGCGGCGCTTAAGCGCCGCGTCAGGCGCTCTTAGAGAAACCGGGCTTCAGCCCCGGTGGCATCGCATCCAACGGCACCCCCGCACTCGCCGACGAAAACGGATAACCCGCCGCCTCCCGCACCAACCCCGCGCGTACGGGATTCAGACAAACGTACTCGCAATGCCTGTCATAGTCCTCCGCATCTCGGATCCGATGATTCGTAAAACTCCCCTGCCAGACCTGAATCCTCTCCACCTTCCGAAGCCGACACGAATATCCGCCCTTAACGAATTGCACAGCCCGCTCCAACGAGATTTCGACTGCGGGCGTGAGCAACACATGAATATGATCCGGCATAACGACAAACTCGTGCAGCAGATATTTCCCCTGATCGCGATACCCAAGCAGCACCTCAATCAAAAGCCGCGCCCGCCCCTCGGCACGAAAGATAGGCAAGCGCTGCCACGTAACAGTCGTGATGAAAAATGTACGCTTCGAATCATCCATCATCGGATCGTAGGGTGGTAACGAGTGAATGCAAGGTGATATCCGTCACACGGCGAGAAAATAAATTTCCAGATTGGAAAGAAGGCGACCACCGGGGCTAAAGCCCACAGGGCTTTGTGGATCCAACGCGGCCCTGAAAGGGCCGCTCTTCCACGGTTGCGCAAGCGTCCGAGGTCCGGCAGGCGCGCTCTGAACCGACGGAGTATCGTGGACGAGCCTCACAAACCCATGCAGTGACGTGGAAGAGCGGCGCTTAAGCGCCGCGTAAAGCCTCAAAAAAGGAACCGGGCTTCAGCCCGTGGACGGTTTCGCGCGGGTGGCCCATTCTTCGCGCACTTTGCGAAGAGTGGGATTCCACAACCCCATCCCTCCGAGGATCTGGAAAGCGCCACGACCGGGAAGGGCATGACTTCAGTCGCGCCGCAAGCCAGATTTTTGGGCTACAATGCTTCGCTTGGATAACCCTCTACCCCAATACGTAGGCTCTCTAAGCAAGTACATTCGGGCCGAAAAGTACTACGAGCTCCTCTCTTCGATCACGCACGATATTCCCGAGCCGCAGTTGGCCAAGTTCGATCCCAATCTCTATGCCACCGCCAGAGCGCGATACCTAATCGTTGAAGAGGGGATCGTCCGCCGGGACAAGCTGGTCGACCTCATTCATGACGAAGGCGCTTTCAGTGAGCGGGTAAAGATGGTGATGTATTTCCTGTTCATGTTTCGCGATCCCCGTTACCGCGAGTTCATCTGCAACGTCGTGGGCCAGAAAAATGGGAAGTGGGATACGAAGGTGTTTTCAGACAGCCGCTCGGAGGTCTTCGAGCACGCCGGCGGGCGAAAGGCATTTGCTAACCTGCGTCAATTCTTGTCCCAGACGGGCATCAGATGAATCTGCAGTGCAGGGTCGATCTCGCAATCAGATACAAGGCTGCACCCCAGATCGCGCGCGTTCTGACAGAAGACTGGTGCTCGCGCGAACTCTACTGCCCAGCTTGCGACTCGGACCGCTTGACCCGATCGAAGCCGAACAGCCCAGCCATCGACTTTGAGTGCGCCAAGTGCGAGCAACTTTTCCAGCTGAAGGGCCTGAAAAACTGGAATCCCAAGAAAGTCGTTGATGCCGGCTACGAGGCCATGATTCGGGCAATACGGGCCGATAGGACGCCCAACTTGCTTCTGCTCCAGTATTCCAGCGCATGGCTTGTACAGAATCTGATGCTAATTCCACGAATGTTTTTCTCCGAGAGTGTCATCGAGAGAAAGCCGCTGGGCCCAAATGCCCGCCGAGCCGGTTGGATCGGATGCAACATCCTCCTCAGCGAAATACCTTCGGATGGCAAAATCACGATGATCTCGGCCGGACTACCACTCAACAAGGAGCAAGTGCGTGGCGAGTTTTCTCGAGTCAAAGACCTATCGAAAGTCCCGCCTTCACTACGAGGCTGGACGCTTGATGTGCTTAGTGCGATCCGTCGCCTGGGCAAGCAGGACTTTTCGCTCAAGGAGGTGTATGAGTTCGAGTCCGAACTCAAGGCGCTTCACCCGAGAAACGAAAACATACGGCCTAAAATTCGCCAACAGCTCCAAGTATTGCGGGACCTAGGCATGATTAAATTTGCTGGTGATGCGCACTATCTCCTACCCAGTTAGAGATCGAAAAACGTTAGGCTGCGCATTGCTTTCAGATTATGGGCCTGGCTTCCCAGTTGCTCATCTGAGGAAATAGGTCGCCCAAGAGCCGCCGCGTGAAACCGTTGCAGTTCAGGCCGTCATCCCCGTCATTCCGCCAGATGAGGCCGATACCGAGCGATTCCAAGTACCCAATGGTCCACTCATAACCGTTCCTTGGCCGCCTATCGCTCACAACGCAAAGCTTGACAGTAGCCATGAGGGCATCTCGGTAGAGGTATCTATATTCGAGCAGTTGTGCTACCGCAAGACGTACGGGGCCAGCAATGTCGTGGAGGGGACAGGCCTTGGCCTCGAAGATTACAGACACCGTCCCAACATTGCAGAGGAGGTCGATATATCGGTTAGTGAGAGGCTCGTACCTGTTCGCAAGACATAGGTCGACAATGCTCTTTTCTAACTGCCAGTGCTGGAAACTCGATCTATCTTTTTCAACGACATCAGTCGGCCTCGGATTACGGGGCAGTCGTTTGCTGCTGACGCGATTCAGGGCGGATTTCATTGCTATAGAGTTGCGGCCGACAGCATTGCAATCGTACTGTAGTGATCGTCCGCCCGCTCTGCCTTAATTAACGATCGACGTCGTACGAGAGTTCGGGGTGGCCTCATCGTGGGCGCCCGCCCAAAACGGCAGGGCCACGCGAGAAGCCAGCAGCCCTGCCAGCCAATCCTAGCTGCACCCGCTCGTGCTCCCGCAACTCCCGCACCGGTAGCAACTCCCATTCCGCGTCATAATGCTGCCGCAGAAGCTGCACGTAGGAGCGTCGCCCAGGTCGATGATGCCAGCCAGTTGGTCGGCCGCGTGCACCGAACCAGGCCTGAGTCCTGAGTCGCGAGTCGCGAGCGATTCCTGCGTACCCTCAGGACTCAGGGCTCGGGACTCGGGACTCGGCTTCGGCCGCAGATTCTCAAACAAGAACTGCTGCTGCCCAGTCAAAAAGCGCAGCTGCAGCCAGCGGAAGATGTAGTCCATGATCGACTTGGCAAACCCGATGTCGGGATTGCTGGTCCACCCGCTAGGCTCAAACCGTGTATGCGCAAACTTCTCGCACAGCAGCTTCAGCGGCACGCCATGCTGCAGCGCAATGGACGTGGCCAGCGCAAAGCTATCCATGAGCCCCGAGACCGTCGATCCTTCCTTGGCCATGGTGATGAACAGTTCGCCCGGCTCTCCATCGGGATAGAGTCCGACAGTGATGTAGCCCTCATGCCCTCCAATATTGAACTTGTGCGTGATCGAAGCGCGTTCCTCCTGCAGCTTGTGCCGCACTGCACGAGGAGGCGCATTCAGATTGTCTTCTTCATGTGGGGCGGCCGCCCCCGGCCGCGGGTCATCTTTGCTGGAGTTGGCAGTCTTAGTCCCAGCCGCCGAAAGCGGCTGCGACTTCTTGCACCCATCCCGATAAACCGCGACAGCCTTCAAGCCAAGCTTCCAGGCCTGAAGATAAGCCTCCATGATGTCTTCAACCGACGCATTCTCCGGAAGATTGACCGTCTTCGATATAGCCCCGGAGATAAAAGGCTGCGCAGCAGCCATCATCCGCAAATGTCCCATGTAAGCAATCGACCGAGTCCCCTTAGCCGGCTTGAACGAGCAATCAAACACAGCCAGATGCTCGTCCTTAACATGCGGAGCGCCTTCAATGGTCCCAGTAGCATCGATGTAGCTGACGATCGCGTTAGCCTGATCGTGATCGTACCCAAGCTTAAATAAAGCAGTAGGCACAGTCTGATTCACAATCTTGATCATCCCCCCACCAACCAGCTTCTTATACTTAACCAGCGCCAAATCCGGCTCTACACCAGTAGTGTCACAGTCCATCATGAAGCCTATGGTGCCTGTGGGGGCTAGGACTGTTACTTGGCTGTTGCGGTAGCCGTGTTTTTCGCCCTGCGCTAAGGCTTCGTCCCAGCATTGTTTGCTTGATTCGTAGAGAGTGCTTGGGACATTATTTTTATTTATGTTGTTTACGCTGGCGCGGTGCATTCGGATTACGTCCAGGAATGGTTCGCGGTTTATGTACCAGCCGGGGCAGGCTCCGCCGGGCATGTTGGCGGCTTCGGATATGCCGAGGCGAGTGGCTACTGTGTCGGTTGCGGGCGTTAGCGGTTGGCATTGTTCGGCTATCTTGCTGGACTGCAGGTAGGCTTCGCCGCACATGATGGCGGTGACGCAGGCGGCGTAGTCGCGGCCGCCGTCGGAGTCGTAGGGGAGGCCTGCGGCCATCAGTAACGCGCCCAGATTTGCGTAGCCTAGGCCTAGCGGGCGGTAGTCGTGGGAGTTGCGCATGATTGCTTCTGTCGGGTATCCCGCGTTGTCGACGAGAATTTCCTGCGCAGTGATTAAGACATCTACCGCGTGGCGGTAAGCCTCGACGTCGAACGTTCCGTTCGGAGCGAACTTCAGGAGATTCAGGCTGGCTAAGTTGCAGGCTGAGTCATCCAGGAACATGTATTCGCTGCACGGATTGCTGGCGTTGATTCTTGCGGTGTTCTTGGAAGTGTGCCAGCGGTTCGTGGTGGTGTCGTACTGCATGCCGGGATCGCCGCAGTGCCATGTGGCCTCGGCAATCTTCTTCAACAGATCCTTGGCTTTGTAGGTTTTCATGACGCTCGCGTCCTGCACCTTCTTGGTGGAGAAGTCGGTGTCGCGGACTACGGCGTACATGAAGTCGTCGGTTACGCGGACGCTGTTGTTGGCGTTCTGGAAGAAGATGGAGGAGTAGGCGTCGGAGTCGGGATGCGAGCCGTCATAGCCTTGCGCGACCAGCGCGTGGGCTTTGGCTTCTTCTTTCTGTTTGCACTCGATGAACTCTACGATGTCGGGATGGTCTACGTTGAGGATGACCATCTTCGCGGCGCGGCGAGTTTTGCCTCCGGACTTGATTACTCCGGCGAAGGCGTCGAAACCTTTCATGAAGCTGAGCGGGCCGCTGGCGGTACCTCCGCCGCTTAGACCTTCGGTGGAAGAGCGCAGCGGGGAGAGATTGGTTCCTGTGCCTGATCCCCACTTGAAGAGCATGCCTTCGGTTTTCGCTAACGTGAGAATGGAGTCGAGCGAATCTTTTACTGAGTTGATAAAACATGCGGAGCACTGCGGCTTGCTGTAGCCGGTGATGCCGAACTCGACTTGCTGGGTCTGGGGATTCCAGTGCCAGTTGCGGGCGTCGGAATTGGGCTCGATGCGGTCGCAGCCTACGTTGAACCAGACGGGCGAGTTGAAGGCGGCGTACTGGCGGACGAGGATGTGCACGAGTTCGTCGTGGAAGGTGGCGCCGTCTTCTGGAGTTTTGAAGTAGCCTTGAGCCAATCCCCAGTTGCGGATGGTTTCGGCTACGCGAGTGACTAACTGGCGGACTCCGGTCTCGCGCTCGGGCGTGTCTACCTTGCCGTGCAAGTATTTCGAGGCCACGATGTTGGTGGCGGTCATGGACCAGTCTTTGGGGACTTCCACGTCTTTTTGTTCGAAGATCACGTTGCCCTGGGCGTCGGTGATCTGGGCGAGGCGGAGATCCCATTCGAGTTCGTCGTAGGGGGAGACGCCGGGCTTGGTGAAGAAGCGGCGGAAAGACAGGCCGGGGGCGGTCTTTTTTGTGGACGTGACAGGGGTTACGGGGGTGGCCGCAATGGCATTGACGGTAGTGGTTTTGACCTCGGGCATTGCTCTCTCCATTATTAGTTAGATTCTATCCAGCTTGACCCGATTCGGCGTCCCTTTGGGGGTGGATGCGGGAATTGGGTTGTGCCCGAACGGGAATTTGTCCGGGGTGCTGCGGGTCTTGTAAAGAGCTTTGGCGCCCCTTTTAAGTGGGGTGCCGTCCCCTTCGGGGACTCGTTCTTTCTCAACCTGCCTACCCCGGACTTACGTCCGGGGCTAATGAATGCCGCCGCCCTTGGCGGCTGATCATCGTTACTAATGAAGGCTCTTCGCCCTCGAAAACTTTGCAGCCAAGGTGCGCGCTCTATGGTCTCTTTTCCAACATGTCAATCGTGTCCTGCGTGCGTTGTTTCTCCAGCCAAAGTGCCGGTAGCTCTGATGGGGGCGACGTTCGAGCCGAATCGTCCAGGAACTTGACGAAGTTTCTCAGCTCCGCGATCTTCAAGCTGTGTTCCATCTCTCCTCCGAACTAACGCGGCGCTTAAGCGCCGCGCTTCCACGGTGCTGCCTGTGTCGGTGGTGCTCCGTACTTCTAAACCTCAGGGGCTAAAGCCCCGCTGGTAACGGCGTCTAACGGCACGGCTAAAGCCGTGCCCTTCCCGATCTTGTCACTCCCTTCGGTTTAGAAACCGGAGGGGAGGGGGAGAGGACAGTGAAGATTTTTGTTGGCACCGGAATCCAGATTCGGGGCCGGCGGTGCTGCATCCGATGGTTGTGCCTTTACTGTTTGGGCTGGCGTTGTGGTGCTGTCGGCAGAGTCGGACAGGAGTGTCCGACCCACACGAGCCGCGCCCACGTCTGTCAGTTCCAGCGATGACTGGAAGTCGACGCCGATGCCTGAGGCTTTTTCGGCGGAGGAATGCATCCACTGGTTGAGGGCGTTGCAGATGTTGCGGCGCTGGCTCTGGTCTTCGATGACTACGAAACGGAGGAAGCAGCGTCCGGAAGCGAGACGGGCGCGCATCGGATTGATTTGGGTGAACATGCGGTCGAGGGTGAAGGCCATGTCGTCGTCTTCGGAGAACTGAAGGACCGCGAGCATGCGTTTGGAGGCGGTGGCATCGGAGTTGGTGCCGTCCCTTCGGGACTCAGTTCCCACCTGCGAGCCTACCCCGGACTTACGTCCGGGGCTAATGAATGTCGCCCCTTCGGGGCTGGAACTTGGAGCTTCGGACGCTACCTCACGACGCAGCAATCCATCTTCTCGACGACGCAGCAATCCATCTTCAGGCTTTGCCTCCGCCGGGCCCAGGTCCATGATTTCTTCGGCCAGGGCGAAGATGCCGGGCTTGCTGGGGACGACGAGGAGGCTATGGGGGGAATCGCAGCGGAACCAGCGCGACCATTGCAGGCGGCGCGGGTCCACGGGGCGGTCGAAACCGTGCCGGGCCAGGGAATCGGCGACGAGTCGAGTTAAAGCTTCCATCCAGGGCTCCTAAAACCGGCTTCGGGCTTTGGCTTTTGGGCTTCGGCCAGAAGTTGAACTACACTCCGGTGTGAAACTCGTTAATGCTGACTGGTTTAGTCGGCCCCCCGGGGGAGGATCGGGGGAACGGCCACCGCACTTCTCACGCATTTCGCAAAATCGGCTTCAGGCCTTCGACAATGGCCTACAGCTGGCAGCCTATTTGTTTTCTTACGTTTACGGGAGGCGCCGGGTCACCTCTGGCCTGACGCCTACCCGTAAATCCTTCCTGACAGCGCCCCTCGTATTTCGCCGGGCCCGTTCCCGCGAGACCGGTTTAAAAGGGCTATGGGAATGCAAAGTTACTCCCGCTTATTGTGCCTGTCAAGAGGGAAACACCATAGGTTGTATCCTCAACAATGACGGCCTTGGTGCGGGGGTGTAGGGTTTGTTTGGGATTTGTTTTCCACAAAGGGAATTCATCGTCTGTTCACAAAGGCAGTGGCCAGTTGTCAGCGGCCAGTAGCCAGCAGTGTGCCTTGGGACGCGGCGGTTGAGATGTTTGTTTAAAGCGAGCGCAGGCCGGGGTTGGGACTGCGGCCGTTGCGGTAGGGTTGGGGAGATTTGCGTATGAGATGGACTGGGATCGACGGAGTATCGGGAGTTTCGAGTTGCTCCGTTGTCTCGTCGGAGAGCAAGGGTACATAGATGTCCTCGAAGATCTGGCGAGGCGCGATGCGCAGAACGCCGTCGGAGGATTCGACCAGGTAGTCGCCCTTGCGTCCGGAGTGCTGTCGCCCGAGAACGTCGGCGAAGGTGAGGCTGGTGGTGAGCTGTTTGGCTTTGACCAGAAAGCGGGTGCGGTAGGTGATCCATGGGTTTGGTGCTTTCATGCGCGCCTTGGTTCAGTTCCCAGTTCAGTTCTTGGTTCAGTTCTTGGTTCAGTTCTCAGTTTTTGATTATGAATGGCGATGATCGATGATCGGCCGGTACTTGTCTTCGGCCGATTTCTCGATTCATTTTTGTTGAGATGGCGAGAGTGAATGTACGAGCGAAAGGGCGCGCGGTCAATTCAGTATTTTTGGTGCAGTTGAGGAAAATGTTGGCCGCGGATTTTCGCGGATCGGCACGGATCAAGGGCCTTGTCAGAGATGTGTCGCTAAGCCGCATAGGGGGCGTGGATTCGGTTTGCGGCACTGCGCGGGGAGGAAAAATTATTCAGGCCGGGGAAGTTGATTGTGCACAGGAGTTGCACAGGAAATGCAGAAAGGCAGTGGTCGGTGATTAGTGGGTAGCGATCAGTAATCAGTAATGACTTCCGCCTCGCTTCGCTTGGCTGCACAGCCGAGGCGGCTGCCCCCACTGACTTTTGCAGCCAAGCTTACGATCAAAGTCAAAAGAGGCGGGCGAGGGCGCCCGCCCCACGCGGGCATCTAGCGGCTGGCTAGAGCTGGTTCGCGGACGGCTTTGCCGCTCTTGAAGGTTTCGTAGCGCTGGTTGACTTCGTCCCAGTTGATTACGTTCCACCAGGCGGCTAAATATTCCGGACGGCGGTTGTTGTATTTCAGGTAGTAAGCGTGTTCCCAGACGTCGTTGCCGAAGATGGGATAGTGGCCTACGGAGATTGGGTTGTCCTGATTGGGCGTGGACATGATATGCAGGTCGTCGCCACCTTTGCTGGCTAGCCAGACCCATCCGCTTCCGAATTGCTTGGCGCCGGCGTCGTTGAACTTGGCCTGGAAATCTTTGAAGCTGCCGAACGTTTTGGTGATGGCCTGGGCGATGGGGCCGGTGGGATCGCCTCCGCCTTTGGGCTTCATGATCTTCCAGAACATGGAGTGGTTGACGTGGCCGCCGCCGTTGTTGCGGACTGCGGCGCGAATGTCTTCGGGGATGGCGTTGTAGTCGCGGATCAGATCCTCGGCGGACTTGCCCGCTAGTTCGGGATGCTTTTCGATGGCGGCGTTGAGATTTTTTACGTAAGCGCCGTGATGCATGTCGTGGTGCAGGGTCATCGTTTGTTTGTCGATGATCGGTTCGAGGGCTGCGTAATCATAAGGCAGGGGCGGTAGTTCGAAAGCCATGATTTTTCCTCCAGGTGTCTATTGTACTGATGACGGGGCCGCGGGTGTGGTTGCGAAGAGATTTTACACCTGGGAGGTGGCACGCAACCACCGAGGCTAAAGCCAGTCTTTCAGAGGGACATTCTTACGCAGCGCTGAAGCGCCGCTCTTCCACGGTTGCGCGTGCGGCACGGGTGCTTATACGGCATGGACGCTTACTCGGTGATCGGCGCTGCATGCGGACGCCTCGCTGCGCTTGGCTGGACGGCCGAGGCGGCCGGCCCCACACAATCCTAAATTGCGGCTGTCGCACACTATCCCAATGCGGCCGTCACAGGCGAAGCTAGTTGGCGGGAGGGCCGAGGATTTCGCGGACTTTGCGAGTTAGGTTTTGCAGGGTGAAGGGTTTTTGCAGGAAGGTTTTCTGGCTGTCGGCGGCGGCGGTGGCTGGGAAAGCGTCCTGCGCATAGCCGGAGAGATAGAGAACTTTCAGGCCAGGACGCGTGGGCTGGAGTTGCTGCACGAGTTCGTGGCCGCTGAGACCGGGCATGATTACATCGGTGATGACCAAGTGGATGGGATCGGAGTGAGCGGCGGCGAGGGTGAGCGCGTCGGCGCCGTTGGCGGCTTCGAGGACGCGATAGCCGCGGGATTCGAGAGTCTCGCGGACGAGCTGGCGGACGGAATCTTCGTCTTCGACTAAGAGGACGGTCTCGGTTCCGCCGACTGCGGCTAGAGCTACCGGAGTGGCGCCGATGGCTTCGGAGGGTTCGTCGACGCGCGGGAAATAAATGGTGAAGACTGTGCCGCGGCCGAGTTCGCTCTGCACGAAGACATAGCCGCCGCTTTGCTTGATGATGCCGTAGACGGTGGAGAGTCCGAGGCCGGTGCCTTTGCCTTTTTCTTTGGTGGTAAAGAAAGGTTCGAAGATGCGGGCCTGGGTTTCGCGGTCCATGCCTTCACCGTTGTCGCTGACAGCGATCATGACGTAGGGGCCGTTTTTGATGAAGATGTTTTCGGGGCGGTAGGAATCATCGAGGGTGACGCTGGCGGTGCGAATGGAGATTTTGCCGCCGTTGGGCATGGCGTCTTTAGCGTTGACGACGAGATTCATGATGACTTGTTCGAGTTGGCCGGCATCGGCGCGGGTGCAGCCGACGGCGGGGGCGAGGCTGGTCGAGAGTTCGATATCTTCGCCGATGAGGGGGCGGAGGAGACGCTCCATGTCGGCGACGATGGCGTTGACGTCGATGACTTTGAGTTCGAGAAGCTGTTTGCGGCTGAAAGCCAGGAGTTGGCGGGTGAGGGTAGTGGCGCGGTCGGAAGCCTGCTGAATGGCTTCGGCTTTGGAATGCAGAGGATGGCCGAGGGTGAGCTGGTCGAGCATGACCTCGGTGTATCCGCTGATGACCATGAGGAGATTGTTGAAGTCGTGGGCGATGCCGCCGGCGAGGCGGCCGACGGCTTCCATTTTCTGGGCCTGGCGGAATTGGTCCTCGAGAACGCGGCGCTCGGTGATGTCTTCGGCGATGGCTTCGAGCACGTCGGCGGGCTCGTCGCCGGCTACGGCACGGCCGCTGATGCGGACGGTGATGATGGCGGCGTCTTTGCGCTTCCAGCGGACTTCGA
Source organism: Candidatus Sulfotelmatobacter sp. (assembly GCA_049280095.1). Classification (GTDB taxonomy): domain Bacteria; phylum Acidobacteriota; class Terriglobia; order Terriglobales; family Acidobacteriaceae; genus Sulfotelmatobacter. The sequence goes on from JBAPPL010000010.1 coordinate 38,838, forward strand.
AACCGTCCATGCGCCCGGTGCGGCGGAATTCGTTGACCAAGCGGGTATGCTCGGCGGGATCGACGAAGACGTCGTTTTGCGGATCGAGGGACAGGACTTCGAGAGCGGAGTTGTAACCGAGCATTCCGATGAGAGCGGGGTTGACGTCGAGAAAGTGGCCTTCGAGGCTGGAACGGTAAATTCCGTAGACCGCGGTTTGCACCAGGGAGCGGTAGCAGACTTCGGAGCGGCGCAGGGCCTGCTCGTTGCGCTTGCGATCGATGGCGGCGGCCAATTGCTGCGAGATAAGGGCGAGAACATCCTGGTCGCGCTCGCGGAAATGGGTGTTCCTGGAATAACTCTTGAGCACGACCGCGCCCAAAATGTGATGGTTGACTTTGAGCGGGACGCCCAGCCAGTGAAGCGGGGGCGGAGCGTCGAGTTTTATCTTCCCACGCTGTTGCAACTGGTGCGCGATCTGAGGAGTGCAGAGCAGGGGTTCGCCGGTGCGCAAGACGTATTCGACGAGGCCGGAAGCTAGTTTTGCGGGAGCGGGGGCGGACTCCTGCTCGTCGACGAAGTAGGGGAAGCTGAGCAGTTGCGATTCCGGATCGTGAATGGCGATGGAGAAGTTGCGGGCGCACATGAGTTCATCGACGATGCCGTGGATGGCGGCGAAGAACTGCTGCAGGTCCTGGGTGGCGCTGGCCTTTTCGGCAATGCGATAGAGGGCGGAGCTGAGAGCTTCGGCGTGTTTGCGCTCCGAGATGTCGCGATAGATGTCGTAGAAGGCGGTGATTTCGCCATCGATGATCAAAGGAGCGTATGAAACGGAGACGTCGAGCAGAGTGCCGTCCTTCGCGAGGCGCTGGGTTTCGAGAGTGATGGACTCGCCGCGCTTGAGGCATTGCGCGATCCAATCTGCTTCGGCGGCGCGATCGGGAGGGAAGATGACTTGATTGATAGATTTGCCCAGGATCTGCGCCGGGGAGTAGCCAAACAGGCGCTGAAATTCCTGATTGACGCACTGGATGCGGAAGGAATCGTCGGTGATGACGAGCGGGTCAGGGGAATTCTGAAAGAGTTGTTCGAGATACTGGCGGCGGATATTGAGAGTTTCTTCAGAAGCGTGTTTCTTCGAATTTTTTTCTTTGGAAATCGTTTTCCCGGAATTTTCTGCGGGGCTCTTCTCGGCAAGAGCCTTTTCCGCGGGACTCTTTTCTCCGGAACTCTTTTCTCCGGAACTCCAGGAAAGAAAAAATGGCTGCGCGACGGGGTTGGGCACGGCGGGTGGAACGAACGCTGGCGGGGTTCCGCGCTCGAGCGCTTGACGCAGACGCTTGGCACGCACAAGTTCCCGAGACTGCGGCACACGGGTGACACGATCACCCATCTGGAAGATCCCCCTCTGAATCCAGCCATGGGCATGGTAGAACGTGAGGAGAGTTACGGAAAGTTACTGGGGTAATTGGAATGAATCAGGTTTCAAGGTTTCACGTTTCAAGGTTTCAACGGCCGACCTTGAAACTCTGAAACCTTGAAACCTGACTCTTCAAGCCTTGCTGGCTAGCATTTCGCAGACGCGGCGGATCATTTGGCGCTGGATGTCGTTGAGGGTGAGGAACTCGAAGCCGTAGCGCAGGCCCTGGCGGTAACGGACGATGGCGCGGACTTTCAACGGGTAGGGACTGAGGGGCAGGGGAATCTCGAGGGAAACGATTTCGCCGCTCTCAAGTTCGCCGGTGAGGGTGGCGCCGATGCCATCCTGTCCGAGTTCGGTGGAGCGTCCCCAGCAGGAGCGGAATTCACTGTCCTGAAACATGCGAACCTGCATGCGGACATCGAGGACGAAGCGCGGAAAACGGCGAGCGTGGGCCCCGGTCGCAGGCGCCGGTTTAGCGGGTTCGAGTTTTTTGCCCGGAGAAGCCATAAAGTCAGTGGCCAGGGGTCAGTGGCCAGTGTTTCAGTAAGACCTGGTTTGCTGGCCACGGATCACTGATTACTGATCACCGATCACTGGCCACTTTGGTTAATTTCCGTGTAACAGGTAGCCGGGCTCCAGCGGGAGTTTGCCTGCGACCTTGACGACCGCAACACTGCTGTTGATCGAATACACATCCACGAAGCCAACGGCTCCCGGGATCGACGCCACTTTGTTGACCAGGTCTTCGTCGGAGGTGACGATCAGGAAAGGAGGATGGCTCGGATGCGCCTGATTGGAGGTGACGATGAGACTGTCGACCTCACCCGCGGACATGCCATAAACCTTTTCGAGGACAACTTTCATTTCGGGCGCGGACGGCGCGCGCAGGATGAAGGTGACAGACCTGCCGTCGGGCCAGCGACTGGTCTGCGCTTTGCAAACCTTGACCAGGTCAGCGAGCGTGACGGCGTGGTCGCCGTTTGCCTTGTTGGCGACGAGCGCAAGATCCCGCGCCGACGCCAGCGAGGCGCCGATCAGTACAAATGCAAATACGAAACCACGCAGAACGCGTTGGCAGAACAATCTTCTTCTCCTGCAGACACAGACCTGTAGAGTGATTGTGCGCGAAGGGTGGGCATTGGTTAAAGGTAACTAAGGTCACGAAGCAGGTGGGGCGCGCGGGTGGGAGTCTGCCGTTGGGGTTCGAAGAAGATGCAGTGAAGAAAAACGGGCGCGGCGGGATGCCGCGCCCGAGATCTAGTCCGCCCGGAATCAGCCTACTTTTGCCGCTTGCGGGCGCGGGCCGCGGCGGCCGCAGCCCTCATTGCTGAGGCGCTGGACTGCGTGTTCGCCAGCGCTGGCGAGGAGGCCGAGGCATTCTGAAGCTGGAAGCTCCCGACGCCGGTCTGCGCCCCGCTGTCACCGTCGATGAAGAGGACCGTGGAGCTGTTGGCGACATAAAAGTCCAGGGTGAGAGTGCCGATCAGCGTGCTAGTCTCCGGGTATAAAAGCTCGCCGCGTCCTGTGCCGTCGGAATCGAAGCAGTAGACGCCATTCGGCCCGAGCGGCGCCCTGGGCAGCAGAGATCCTTCATCGTTTTCATCGATGATGCCCGCACTCAAAGCGCCGCCAGAGCTGCAGTTTGAGACGGTGCCGGTATTGGCAGTGAATTCGGCAATATCATCGACTTCTCCGCCGCCGGAATTCCCGGCAAATTCGGCATTCCCACCCGTGAGATTTAGACCGTAGCCCTGCGCGGAAGCGAAGGTCTGGGCGGTCTGGAAGAACGCTGTGCCGGTGGTAACTCCAGCGTTGTCATCTTCCATTAGCAGGATGCTGCCGTCGGCGGTGGGATAAGCTGCAAAGTAGTAGGTGCCGGCGCCGATAGCGCTGTTGTAGAGCCCACCAAGGACAAGCTGATAGCGTCCGCCGCCAGTGGCCGTCAGGCTACCCGAGACGGTGAGCGAACTGCCGATGGCGCCGCCATCGTTGATGTCCTCGTACCCGCTGGCGATCGTGGTTGGGGCGGTATAGGTCAGAAAACCTCCCGAGTAGAGAACTGCCTTGCTTGGAATGTCCAGGCCCGCCAGCGTGTAGACAAGTGGCCCGGAGGAGATAGTGGTCTGCTGCGTGAAGGCGTCACCCTCAATCGCCTCAAGCCCGTCGACTTCGATGAGCTTCATGTGCGTGGCGTCAATCGGCCACACGTCGAAGGTGAGCGTGCCGTATGGACTTCCCGTTGCAGTGAGCGCAGCCGATCCCGCGGAGCCCGCAGCCCCCAGGGTGAGAGAGCCAGTAAGTGGGAGATTGGTGCTGGAGTTGTTATCGTCGTTGATGTCCTGGAGGCCGGCCGAGATGGTGGTCGTGCCGCCGAGCGTGAAGGCACCCGCAGTCACGAACGGATTTACTGCGCTGTTGTCTACGCCGGAGAGGCTGAAGGCATAGCTTGTAAGCGCACTCTGGGTCAGCGAGCTGTCCTGCAGGTCAATCGTGCCACTGCCGGTGCCGTTGTTGTCGAAGCGCGTGATCAGCCCATGGGAAGGCGTCATCAGAACAAAATCGAGCCCGAACTCGACGTTTGTGCCGTTGGGGGAAATCCGAATGGTGCCGCTGCCGCGCCCGTCGGCGGTGATGCTGTAAGAGCCGCCGGTAAGGGCCTGGGCCGTAAGCACGGGAGAGGATAAATTCAAAGTCGCCGCCAGTTCTGGATCGACAACGTCGATGGTCCCCGTCAAGGCTCCGCTAGAAGCGGTGAGAGCGCCCACGACGGAAAAATAGGTCGGGGCAAGTTGCAGATTGGCACCACTGACATCTGTCCCAGAGAAGGAAAAAACATAGGTACCGCTGAGGCTGCTGGTGCTGAAGGCTCCGGTCGGTGGCGGAACGGCCTTGGGGCCACTGCTGCCGCAGCCGACGAGAAGTGACACTGTGGAGAGCGCGAGGAACAGGACGAGAGCGTTGCGGACTGACATGAACTGCCTCCCTGGGAGCGAATCGATCGCGGAGCCGGGCACCTTGTGGTTTGAGGTTAGCACAGGTGAATTCAGTTGCATCAAACCCGTACCACGGGAATAAGTAGCGCGCGGTAGAAAAGAATCCGGGGAAGTGCAAGATGTTACATATCTTTACATTCCTTGTTAGGGTGCCGCGGGGAGTTCCGGTAGCATGATAGGGATCCTTCGACTGCGGTTGCGCTCCGCTATTCGCGGAGCACAACCTCCGCTCAGGATGACACTCCGTTCGACGGCGCCGTTAGGGGATTACATGGCAAGGTTTAGAAACTGCGCGCTGGCGTGGGCGCTGGTGATGACGCTGGGCGCGGCGGCGCTAGGGCAGGCAGCTCCGGCGGTCCCGGAGTCTCCCAGCGAGGACAATGGACTGTTGATCGAGCCGGAGAAGTTGCCGGATACGTATCCGCAGGAGCCTTACGACGTGAGGCTTTATGCGAAGGGCGATTATGTGCCGGTGCTGCAGTGGCGCTTGCAGAGTGGGGCGTTGCCGCCGGGGATCAAGCTGGAGGAAAACGGAGAGCTGCGGGGAGCGGCGGAACGGGCGGGCGAATTTGAGTTCGTGGTGGCGGTGCGGGATGGCGGCAAACCGCAGCAGGCGGTGCAGAAGGAATTTGTGATTAAGGTGGTGGAGGCGCTCAAGCTGGAGTGGAAGGTTCCGGCGCACGTCACCGCGAACCGGATCGATGGCAGCGTGGCGGTGACGAACACGACTCGCGACGACATGGATTTGACGTTTGATGTGAAGGCTGTCGCGGAGAGTGGGCGGGCAACCGAGATCGGGTATCAGCGTTTTCCCTTGAAGCGAGGAACGGTTGGGATGACTCTGCCATTTGGCGAGACGCTGCCGCACGGCGCTTATGTGATCGACGTCAATGTGGTGGGCGAGGTGGCGAAACGGAATGCGATTTACCGGCAACGCATGCAGACCCCGGGGCCGCTGCAGGTGGTGGTGGGGCCGTAGGGCAGTTCTCAGTTCTCAGTTCTCAGTTCTCAGTTGTCAGTTCTCAGTTCAAGCTGGTGGTACCGTGGTCACGTTGACTTGGGTTTGGGGTTTCTGAAAAACTGAGCGGGCGAGTTTGTCCGCTGAAGCCGGAAACTAGAAACTGGAAACTGAATCCGCGATGGAACTGCTGCTCAATCTGGCGTGGTTGTTGTTGGTGCTGCCGGCTTACTGGCTGTGGCGGCGGGACGCGGACTTGCGAGCGGCACGCTGGGTGACTTCACTGCAATGTCTGCTGGCTCTGGGATGCGCGCTGGTTCTGCTGTTTCCGGTGATCTCGGCTTCGGACGACCTGCATGCGATGCGGGCGGAGATGGAAGATTCCTCCATCAGCAAGCGTGCGGTGCGGCAGGCCGGAAGCGACCGGAATTCAGCGTGGGCCAACCGGCTGCAAGGGCCTTCGGCTGTGGTAGCGAGTGCGGTGCGGCTGGCTCCTCCGGAAGTTAGACTGCTTGACGTTTCTGTTGCATGTGTATCGCCGCTGGCGAGGCCTTGCGTTTTCCACGGTGGCCGAGCGCCTCCTTTTTCCCTCCTTGGTTAGTTCGCCGAATCATTCTGGTTGAGTCATTGCGCATCGCTGATGGGTTCAAGCAATAAAACCGCAGCCATTGTCCCTCGTCTTTAGGGAATCCTTACGAGGGAGACCAGATACTGGAGAAATCCTCATTCGCCGCGGCGATTGTGCCGGAAAGACATCGCAAGCTGGTCTCTGACGAGAGTTAGGGGAATTCGGGAGTTGCGACGGAGTAATTGATGCTCAGAACATTTTTGTGCGTATCGCTGGCAACGCTGGGTGCCGGGTTTGCCTTGGCGCAGGCGGCGCCGCAAGTTGCGCAGTCGCCGTCGCAGGCCGGAGCTTCGCAAGTCTGGACCTGGGAGCAGGTGAAAGACCGGTTGGAGCTCAATAACCCCACGCTGCTGGCGGGGAAGCTGAACATCAGCGAACTGCAGGCGCAGGAGATCACGGCGCATCTGCGGCCGAATCCGCAGTTAACGCTGCTGGCGGATCAGATCGATCCCTTTCCAGGAGGGCCGGCGCATGGGCCGTTTGCCTACTGGCTGCCCTCAGCGACAGTGAGCTATCTGCACGAGCGGGCGCGCAAGCGGGAACTGCGCACGGAGACTGCGAAAGAAGCGACGGCGATTGGGGTGTCGCAGCAGCAGGATCTGGAAAGGAATCTTCTCTTCAATTTGCAAGGAGCATTTGTTGGAACGCTGCAGGCCAAGGCCGTGCTGCAGTTCGCGAAAGACAACCTGGAATATTACGACCACGTGCTGCAGATCAGCCGCGACCGGTTTCAGGCTGGGGATATTGCGCAGATCGATCTGGACCGGCTGGAACTGCAACGGGTGCAGTATGAGTCTGACCTGCAGACCGCGGACGTGAATTTGCGGACGGCGAAGATTCAGTTGCTGACGCTGCTGAATGATCGCACGCCGGTCGAGCAGTTCGATGTGGCGGGAGTGTTCGACTTCAGCGATCAGGTTGACGCACTCGATGCTTACCGGCAGATGGCGCTCGATACGCGTCCGGATTTGAAGGTGGCGGTGGAGTCGGTGGAGATGGCGAAGACGAGCTACAAGCTGGCGGAGGCGAATGGATCGACGGATCCGACGTTCAGCTTCGATGTGGGGCGGAATCCTCCCATTGACGCCTACATTGGCTTCGATGTGAATTTTCCGCTGCGGATTTTTGACCGGAACCAGGGCGAGAAGCTGCGCACCAAGCTCGACATCACGCGCAATGAACGGCTGCGCGACGCGGCGAAGGCGCAGGTGTTCAGCGACGTGGATTCGGCTTACGCCACGCTGAACAGCAACGTGATTCTGCTGCGGCCTTACAAGCAGAAGTATCTGGCGCAGGCGGTGCGGGTGCGCGACACGATTTTCTTTTCCTATCAACATGGCGGCGCCGCGCTGCTGGATTTTCTGAACGCGGAGAGCGATTACCGCGCGGTGCAGTTGAACTACGTGAATCTGGTGGGATCGTATTTGATGGCCGCGGCGCAGTTGAATCTGGCCGTGGGGCGTGAGGTGGTGCAATGAAAATGGAATTCTCCTGGAAAGGTCTGGCGCCGGAAAATGTCGTCCCTGAAGGGACTCTCCCGACGACGGGCGCTTCCCCGGACTTACGTCCGGGGCTAATGAATGCCGTCGCTTCGCGACTCGACTCGGGATCCGAAGCCGCGCGTTTTGCCGGGCTGGCCCTGTGTATGGCATTGGCTATCATGCCCGCCGGTTGCAATGATGGCAAGCCCGACGTAAAGGCCGAGGCACCGCCTGCTGCGACGGTGGTGCCTGACCTGGACTCGAACAATTTCAAGGTGGACCATCCGGAACAATTTCCGCTGGTGACGGCAGTTGAGCATAAAGCTGCGCCGCAGCTGAACGTCACCGGCGTAGTGCAGCCCGATATCAACCGTGCGGTACCGGTGATTTCGCTGGCTTCGGGGCGAGTGGTGGAGATCAAGGCTCGGCTGGGCGATGCCGTGGAGAAGGGGCAATTGTTGTTGAGAGTGCGCAGCAACGATGTTTCTGGAGCTTACGACACGTATCTGAAGGCTGCCAACGATGAGCGACTGGCTCGTTTGCAGTTTGAGCGGGCGCAGATTCTTTACGACAAGGGCGCGATCGCCAAGAGTGCCCTGGAACAAGCTGACGATAGCGAAGGAGACGCCAAGGCTGACCTGAATGCGGCGACCGAACAGTTGAAGCTTCTGGGCATCGACAAGGATCACCCCTCCGGGATTGTAGACATTACTGCTCCCATCTCCGGCGTAATTACGGACCAGCAGGTTACTAACGCGGCCGGTGTGCAGGGGCTCTCCGGACCCAATCCTTTTACCATCTCCGATCTTTCTTACGTCTGGATCATTTGCGACGTTTATGAAAACGATCTCGATGCCGTACACGTCGGGGAGTATGCCGATATCCGGCTGAACGCATATCCCGGCAAGATTTTGAAGGGCCGCATCGATAACGTCCTGCCGGTTCTTGATCCGAGTCTCCGCACGGCGAAGGTTCGGCTGGAGGTGGCCAATCCTGGGATGATGCGTGTGGGCATGTTCGCGACGGCTACGTTTTACGGCGGCACGCCAGAAATGCACGTTGCGGTTCCCGCCGACGCGATTCTGCACTTGCATGATCGCGAGTGGGTTTACACGCCGATAGGCGCGGGACATTTCAAGCGGCTCGAGGTTACCGCAGGGAGCATGCTTCCGGGCAAACAGCAGGAGGTGGTTTCAGGGCTGAAGCCCGGAGACAAGGTCGTCTCGAACGCCCTGGCGCTGCAGAACACGGTGGAACAATAAGGTGGAGCAGTTGAGGTGGAACGATAAATGATTCGCCGCGTCGTCGATTTCGCGCTGAACAATCGCCTGATGGTGCTGGCGTTTGCCCTGATGCTGTTTGCCGGGGGTGCGGTCGCGTTCCGGAATCTTCCGATTGAGGCCTATCCCGATGTAGCCGACAACTACGTTGAGGTGATCACACAATGGCCCGGAATTTCGGCGGAGCAGATCGAACAGCAGGTTACGATTCCGCTGGAAGTCGCGCTGAACGGCATTCCGCAGACAGTGCATCTGCGATCGTTTTCGCTGTTCGGCCTTTCGGACATAAAGCTAATCTTCGATGACGGGTCAGACGACAATTGGAACCGGGAGAGGGTGTTGGAGCGGCTAAGCCAGGTCACGCTGCCGGCAGGCGTGGTTCCGCAGATGGGGACGGATTGGAGTCCGGTCGGACAAATTTATTTTTTCACACTGCACAGCAGTAATCCGGCCTATGACCCGATGGAGCTGAAGTCCCTGGAAGACTGGGTCGTCGAAAAGAATTTCAAATCGGTTCCCGATATTGTCGATGTTGCCAGCTTCGGCGGTCCTACTCGCGAATATCAGGTGCGCGTTGATCCGAACAAACTGATCGCTTACGGATTGAGCCTGGCCCAGATCGAGCAGCAACTCACCAACAACAATGCCAACGCCGGCGGAAGCTTCATCCAGGAGGGGCTGCAACAGATCAATGTGCGCTCCGTGGGATTGGTCGATCGCTCGCAAGACATCGCCGAGACGGTCGTCCTGGCCAAGAATGGCACACCGGTGCGGGTGAAGGACATCGGGGTGGTTTCGCAAGGTCCTAAAATTCGGCTCGGGCAGTTTGCCCGGGCGATTCACCGGGAGGACGGAAAGATCGTCGACAACGACGATGTCGTCTCAGGCATCGTGCTGTTGCGGAAAGGGGCGACGGCGGAGACGGCGCTCGAGGGCATCCATCGGAAAGTGGAGGAACTGAACCAGCATATCTTGCCTCCCGGAGTTACGATTGTGCCTTTTCTCGATCGCAGCGATTTGGTTCACTACACATCTCATACGGTTCTGCACAACCTGACCGAAGGCATGATTCTGGTATCGATCATTCTGCTTCTATTTTTGGGGAATGTTCGAGGCGCACTCATCGTCGCGGTCACCATCCCGTTTGCCCTCCTGTTTGCGTCCATTTGCTTGAAGCTCATGGGCATTCCCGCCAACCTATTGTCTCTGGGCGCATTGGATTTCGGTGTAATCGTGGAAGGCGCAGTTGTGTTGATCGAAAACATTGTGCGTCAATTAAGCCATTCCGATGGGACCAGGAGTTCGAATGAGATCATCGGGTTTGCATCCCACGAAGTACAACGCCCGGTGTTCTATGCCATCGTGATCACCATCACCTCCTTCCTGCCGATCTTCACTCTGCAACGCGTCGAGGGGCGGTTGTTTCACCCCATGGCCTGGACCGTGGCGTTCGCGCTGTTGGGTGCATTGCTATTCTCGATCGTAGTCGCGCCCGTCTTTGCCAGTTTCGCATTCGCGAAGGGAACCCGCGAGTGGAGTAATCCGGTCATGACGTACGTGATCGAAAAGTATGGCGTGGCGCTGCGCTGGGCGATTCGTCACCGCGCCATTACGGTCGGACTCTGTGTGCTGATGGTCGGGGTTGGAAACTACCTCGCCTTCGGCGGAGCCATCGGTTCCGAATTTCTGCCGCACTTGGATGAAGGAGCGCTATGGGTGAGAGGCACGCTTGCGCCGAGTACCGGCCCGGATGAGGGCATTCGCGTAGCGAACCAGGCGCGAGTCGTACTCTGTTCTTTTCCGGAAGTCCCGCAATGTACCAGCCAGGTGGGGCGGCCGGATGACGGAACGGACAATACCGGCTTTTTTAATACCGAGTATTTTGTGGACCTGAAACCGAGAGAGCAATGGCGGCCGGTATTTCATCAGAATAAAGACGAATTGATTGCAGCGATGCGACGCGAGCTGGATAAAATTCCGGGCGTCACGTGGGGATTTTCCCAGCCCATTGAAGACAATATGGAAGAGGCCGTCAGTGGAGTGAAGGGCGCGCTGGCTACCAAGATCTATGGCGACGATTTGAAGGTGCTCGAGGAAAAAAGTGACGAGATCGTAAAGATCATGTCTCAAATCAAGGGCATCGAGGATCTAGGAGTATTTCGCGTGCTAGGCCAACCAAATCTGAACGTGGCCGTGGACCGCGAGGCCGCAGCTCGCTATCAGATCAGCGTTGCGGACGTGCAGGATGCGGTGCAGACCGCGGTTGGAGGAAACGCGCTCACTCAGGTTCTCAAAGATGAGGCGCGATACGACCTTACGCTGCGCTATTTACCGAAATACCGGGATACGCAGGAAGCGATCGCAAATATCCGACTCTTGTCGCCTTCTGGAGAGCGCGTGTCGCTGGCGCAACTATGCAAGATCCATCTGACGGACGGGGCTTCGGAAATTTATCGCGAGGGTAATCGGCGTTACGTCGCCATCAAGTACAGCGTGCGCGGTCGCGACCTGGGCAGCACCGTGGAAGAAGCTATCAAGAAGGTGAACGACCGGGTCAAATTGCCGACGGGATATACCATCGATTGGGAGGGGGAATATGCGAGCCAGAAGCGGGCGAACGCACGGCTGCTCATCGTGCTCCCGATCACGATCCTGATTATTTTCCTCATTCTTTACACTATGTTCAAGTCCATGAAATGGGCGACGCTGATCATGGCTAACATTGCCATCGCGCCTATAGGCGGCCTGCTTGCGCTTTGGTTCACGGGCACCAATTTCAGCGTTTCCTCCGGCGTCGGTTTCCTGGCGTTGTTTGGCGTGTCGGTGCAAACCGGAGTCATCATGCTTGAATACATTAACCAGCTTCGCTCCCGCCGCTACACTATTGAAGATGCCGCCGTGGAGGGTGCGGTGTTGCGGTTGCGGCCGATCATGATGACGATGCTGGTGGCAACTCTTGGCTTGCTCCCGGCGGCACTGTCGCATGCCATTGGTTCCGATTCTCAGCGGCCGTTCGCAATTGTCATTGTCGGGGGTCTGATCGCGGCTCTCGTCATGAGCATTTTCCTGCTGCCCACGCTCTACGTGTGGGTAGCTGGTGAGCGAGATGTGCTGCCGCACTCTGAAGAAGCGTTCGACGTGGGCGAGCACGTGGACTAGAACTGAGAGAACTGAGAACTGAGAACTGAGAACTGCTTCAAAAAATTAAGAGTTCCGAGGTGGTGTTGGGTCCATTCGTCTCAGCCAGTAGCTCGCTTTTAGACCCTTGCTTGACCTGCTGTCGCTGCTTCCCTCGCGGGCCGCTGCGCGCGATCTTTGCTCGGGCTCCGGGCTCACCGCCAACCGGACAAACCTACCCAACGCCTCGGAACTCTGTCTTGCCTTCGACTGGGTTTCCCGTTCTTCTCGACCAGCGCTTTGCTATAGACCCTTGCTTGCCTTCCCTGTACATTTTTCAATGTTGAGGGTGACTCAGCTTGAGCCCCGGACGCCGCACCAACCGGAAAAACCTAAGAAACTGTCAAAGAACGATTCCCTTTGTACTCTTTCTAATTTTGCAGTCAATCGAAAGTGTGCAGCTTTATCTCTTATGTTTTCAATCAAGTGCAAGCCGTCCACAGGCGGGTGACCGGATTTTGTGCACCTGCATGGGGCCATTTCGCGCAGAAGGCCACGCGGCGCAGGTTTTCGCGATTCCGGACTGGAGGCGGGCGGGGATCGTGCGGTTTCGAGGGGTTCCGGCGGCTGTGAAAATCCGGCGAAAGCCTTGCTGGGCGGGCTATCTCGCAGGTCAGATGTCCCGGCAAAAGAGGAAGCTCCGCGTGATGAAACCGGGCGTGTTTGGCTGAATACTAAGGTATAGGGCTTAATTCCTTGACAACACGGGTAAGTCTGCTAAAGTTCGAGAAAAGCGGCTAATCTATGATTAGCCCTACAGGTGCCCTGTCTATGAAGAACGTTTACGAAGTTTTGCGGCAGAAAGAAATGGAGTTGACGCGGCTGGAAAAAGAAGTGGAAGCGCTGCGGCTGGTGGCTCCCTTGCTGTCCGAAGGCATGGAAATGAACTCCGATGCGGCGAAGGCGACGTTGCCTACGGCTGTCAACGGACCGCAGCAGCCGATCCGCATCCCGGCGCCTCCCGTGGTAGCGGCGGCGCAGCCGGTGCGGGCTGCCGGTTGGGACGATACCGCCAAGCGCTGGCCGTAAACGGCGCCCTTTGCATCGGGCTTATTTTTATCGGCTCCGGCTCTTGAAGTTCGCGCTCCCTGCCAGCCTGGGACCACGTCCCGGGCTGACGTGTTTCTGGAAGCTGCCGGCGAAGTTTCTTACGTTCCCGCAATCTCCTTCAGCGCCGCCAGCAGCCGATCCACTTCTTCCTCCGTGTTGTAATGCACGAGGCCGATGCGCAGAAAGCCGCCGGTTTTTTCCACGCCAAGATGCTCGGTCAAGTTCAGCGCGTAGTAGTTTCCATCCCAGGTGAAGAAGCCGCGGTCGCCCAGCTTGGTGGCGAGGGCCAGCGGAGTTTGGTCCGCAGTCTGGTTCAACACACGCACCGCGAGCGTGGGACAACGCCAGGCGAAGCACGAAGGATCAGTGATCCCGTAGATCTTCAGCTGCGGAATTTCCGAAAGCCCGGCCATCAGGCGATTCATCAGTGCATGCTCATGGCGATGGATAGATTCGAAAGCGGCGATGATGGCGGCGCGGCGTGTTGTGGCTTGAGGATCGCCGCGTCGGCCCAGATCGGCAATGTAGTCGACACAAGCGGTGATGCCGGCGATGCATTCGTGGTTGAGCGTGCCCCACTCCCAGCGGTTGGGGATGGCGTCGGTTAGAGGGCGCACCTTGTAAGGACGCAGGCGCTGCAGGTGCTCGCGCTTCCCGAAGAGAACTCCCATGTGCGGGCCGAAGAATTTGTAAGTCGAGCAGACCAGAAAATCGCAATCGAGGGCGGCGACATCGATAAGGCCATGCGGGCCGTAGTGGACGGCGTCGACGTAGGCTAGCGCACCGACGCTGTGAGCCAGACGGACGATCTCTTTGACGGGGTTGACGGTGCCGACCGCGTTCGACGCGTAGCCGATCGCGACGAGTCTGGTTCTGGAGTTGAGTTTCGCCGCGAGATCCTCGACGTCGAGAGTGCAGTCTTCTCGGTGGATCTCCGCCCAGCGAATCGTCACGCCTTTTTCTTCGAGCGCGAGCCAGGGCGAAACGTTGGCGTCGTGATCGAGACGCGTGACCAGAATTTCATCGCCGGGACCGAGGTCGCGGCCAATCGCGCGCGACATCGCATACGTCAGCGTGGTCATGTTGGGGCCAAAGACGACTTCACCGGCGCCACAGTTCAGGAAGTCGGCCATGGCAGAGCGCGCTTCGCCGAGCATGGCGTCGGTGTTGCGGCTGGTCGCGTAGGCTCCGCCGGTGTTGGCGTTGTCGCGGCGAAGGTAGTTGGAGATGGCGTCGATCACGCGCTGCGGAACTTGCGTTCCGCCGGGACCGTCGAGGAAGACGGCGGGATGTCCGTTGACGGTTTGGGCGAGGGAGGGGAATTGGGCGCGGATGTAGTGGATGTCGAGGGTGGTGGGCGCGGCAGTTTCAGTGGTTGGCATGGCTGCCATCTATCTTCCCACGGCCCGTACAAAATCCGCCAGCATTCCGTAGGCGGTCGCGTATAGGCCGGGATTTTCTTCGGTGATGGCGAGGCCGGGGAAGATGTCGGTTTCGAAATAGATGTAGGACGATGTGCCTGAAATCTTTCCCATCGGGCTGCTGCTTAACACTTTTTCAGGCGCGACGCTCGCCTTTACGCCGTCTCCTACGCGCTGCGCCCGGCAGACGAGCTTGAACGGCCAACCATCGCGTCGTCCGTTGCGAACCGCATTGCTCGTCAGTTCGCGAATGCCTTCGCGATGGATATCTTCCAGGCGCACCGGCACATCCATCAGCACCGTGATCAATGCGGCGGTTTTTACGGCGGCGTCCCAGCCATCGATGTCGTGCGTGGCATCGGTTTCGGCTACGCCCAGCGCCTGCGCCTTCCTCACCGATTCGTCGAAGCTGACGCCGTTTTCCATTTCGCTCAGGATCACATTCGTCGTAGAATTCAGTATGCCGTGAAATCCTTGCAGATGAATCGCGGGCAATTCATCAAACAACGAGAAAATCGGCAGGCCATCCATCACCGTGGATTCAAACAGAAAGCGCTTGCCCTGTGCGGCCGCCAGGTCGCGGAGTTCGCGGTAGGCGTGGACGATTGGTCCTTTGTTGGCGGTGATAGCGTGGGCTCCGTGTTCAAGCGCGGTGCGGATGTGATCGATCGCGGGTTGGCCGGTGGCGACGTTGAGCGCAGTAGCTTCGAAGAGGACGTCGGCCTGGGCGGTCTTCAGCCAGTCTCGGACGTTTGCCGGCTGATCAGCTTCCCGGCCGTCAGCGGGCAAGAGTGCCCGCTCCACACAGGCCCTCTCCACACCGGCCAAATCCAGGCCGTCTGGATCGGCGATCCATCCCAGGCGGCGGGTTGCGACTCCAGTAATGCGGAAAGAAATTCCGTGGCGCGCGTGGAGTTCCGCCTTGCGGTCTTCGAGCAACTGCGCGAGCGTGCGGTTGACGTTGCCGAAGCCGAGCAGGCAGAGGTTGAAGGTGTGAATCGGGTTGCCTCGCCTAGCCCATCACCGTGGTGTGCTCGGGCTTTACTTTATATATCACGCGTACCTCGCCGGGCCGGCCGTAGGGATATTTGTCGACGCCGAGATATTTCTTGGCCATCTTGTCAATGTGGGCGCTGGCGCCGTCTTCGGTGATCTCGACCACGCGTCCGCGAATCTCGAGATAGCGATAGGGATTCTCCGGATCCATCAAAGTCATGGCTACGCGCGGATCGCGGCGAACGTTTTTATCTTTCTGGCGTCCCTTCGCGGAGTTGAAAATGACGTGTTCGCCATCAAAGTCGCACCACACCGGCGTGACTTGCGGGCGGCCGTCGGGCATCAGCGTGCCCAGGTTGGCGAAAGCGCGCTTCTGGAACAGATCGCGGTATTTCTCCGGAATAACGGGCGACATTAGGACCTCCCTGCACTGTCGTGTAATTGACAGCACATTATAGACGCGAGCCCGCGGACCGTGTTGGATTTGCCGCTTGCTGCGAGGCCGAGTATTGTTGCAAATCATAAATTCCAAACGCAACAGGAGATGGACCGCATGATTGCCACATCTCACCACGCAAGTGATCGCAGTAGGAACGATCGCGACAATAACGATTGCCGCAAGAACGATCGTAAGCCTCAGACTTTAGCACTCGCCGTTGCCCTTCTGATGTTGATGATCGTTTCTTTCCCACTGGCCGGCGCACAGTCAGAGACCGGCAAGTATCCGCCGACGATCGTGTTCATGACCGATTTCGGCGTGGTCGACGATTCCGTTGCACTCTGCCGGGGCGTGATGTATTCGATCATGCCCGGCGTGCGCATCGTCGACCTTACCCACCAGGTGACGCCATTTTCCATTCTCGATGGCGCGCGCTTTCTTTACGGCGCAACGCCTTATTTTCCGGCGGGAACGGTCTTTGTCGTCGTGATCGATCCCACCGTGGGCAGCACGCGCAAGGCGATCGTGGCCAAGTCGAAGCGTGGACAATATTTTGTGCTACCCGATAACGGCCTGCTCACGCTGGTGGAGCAACGCGACGGCATCGAAGGTGTGCACGAGATCACAAATCCCGATTGGATGATCGGCACCAAGATGTCGTCGACGTTTCACGGGCGCGACATTTTCTCTCCCGCTGGAGCGCACGTGGCGCGCGGTGACGATTGGACCACCGCTGGACCAGAAGTGTCGGTTAAGGATCTCGTACGCCTGAATTTGCAGATAGCCAAGCTCGATGACCGGGGACTGACGGGGGAAGTGATCGCGAGCGACGGTCCATTCGGCAATCTTGTGACCAACGTCGATGCGGAGGTTTTCTTCAAGCTCGGGTACCAGCACGGTCAGGAGGTTCCAGTGAAATTGGGTGACAAGGAGATGAAGATCAAGTTCGTGCGCACCTTCAGCGATGTGCCACTTGGGCAGCCGCTGGTATACGTCGATTCGCGTGGACGCTTCGCCATGGCGGTGAATCAGGGAAGTTTTGCGGCCGTGTATGGGGTGAAGCCGCCGGTGGAGTTGTTTATCCCGCGAGAAGGAAAATAACTACTCATCGTTTTGAATGCGCGGCAGTACTGCGCGCAGCAGCGCCTCGAAACCGGTCTTGACGCGCTCGCCGGTCTCCATCACTTCTTGATGCGAGAGCGGTTGGTCGAGGATCCCGGCCGCCATGTTGGTGACGCACGAGATGGCTAGCACTTTGATTCCCATGTGACGCGCGGCAATCACCTCGAACGCCGTCGACATGCCAACCAGATCGGCGCCGATGGTTCGCAGATACATGATCTCGGCGGGAGTTTCATAACTGGGGCCGAGCAGGGCCGCGTAAATCCCTTCGTGCAGCGTCATTCCGAGTTTGCCGGCTTCTTCCCGTGCCAGCTCGCGATACGATCGCGCGTAGGCTTGCGTCATGTCGGGAAAGCGCACGCCGAAGCGGTCGTCATTGGGGCCAACCAGCGGATTCGTTCCCTGCAGGTTGATGTGGTCGCGGATGAGTACCAGCGCGCCCTGCTGGTAGTTCAGATTAATTCCTCCCGCCGCGTTGGTCAGGATGACCGCGCGAATTCCCATGCGGCCGAACACGCGCATGGGGAACGCGACTTCCTGCGCGGAATATCCTTCATAGAGATGAACTCGGCCTTGCATCGCCGCGACCGCGACGTTGCCTGACTTACCGATCACCATTTGTCCAGCGTGGCCGATCGCGGTCGATCGCGGGAACGCAGGGATCTCCGCGTAAGGGATTCGCGTCGCGTCGGTGAGAGAATCGGCAAATCCGCCGAGACCGGAACCGAGAACAAGCCCTATGCGCGGCCGCAGGGACGTTTTTCCGAGGACGAATTGCGCGGCGGACTCGGCGGAGCGAAAAAAATCGTTGATCATGCGAAAGACTGTCAGTATTTCTTCTCGAACTTCGCGAACTCGCTCTCCAGCTTCCACTGCATGCGCGCGCGTTCGTTCGCCGCGAGGAACTGCTCGCATCTCGCCGACGGTTTCTCCGAGCCTGCCGTATCCCCCAGGCACGCGGGCGCCAGGCGAAATACTAGCTTCGTGTCCATCCACAGGCTCTGGCCGGGCAGGAAGCTGTGCTCCAGACTTTGGCGCGCCATGCGCTTCAGATCGGCATAGGACAAGCGGTAGCTCTCGACTGCACGCAAGTATTCATACGTCATGTCACTTCGCGCGACGCCCTCGTCGTCGGTCGCCAGTGCTACCGGAACGCCGTATTTCATATAAATCGGCAAGGGATGGTCGTCCCCGCTGACGCCCAGGATCATGTCATTCGAGGTCAGGGCGATTTCCACCAGCACGTTGCGCTCCGCCATTTCGTGCAACAGGCTAATGGGATCTTTTTCGTTCATCACGGAAACCCCGTGGCCGATGCGCTCGGCATGCCCACGCTCGACCGACGCGCGGATGTGAAACGCCAAGTCTTCCGGTGGCACCAGACCCATGGCCAGTTCGCCCGCATGCAGCGCGATGTGCACCTTGGGATAAACGCTGTGCAGATAATCAATCATCGCCATGTGCTCGTTGAAGTCGTGGAGCGGAACGTACCAGTCCTCGGGCATCACCAGATTCAAGCCGACGAATCGCGGGTCGGACGAAGCCAGCTCAAAGCCCAGCAAAATCTGCGCGAACACGATTTCATGCGGAAGTCCGCGCAGCACCTGATAAAGATAGCGGACGGTTACGTCGCATCCGGGGGCGGCGTCCGCCGTGCCGCACTTGAGAATCTCTTTCGCGCGGGCATCGTCGGCGGCAAGTCGCTTGCTGGTCTCCACGGCCACATCTTTCAGGCCGGCGCTGAGCAACGCGTCGCGCATCTTCGCGTAATCCGGATTCCAGTCGACTTTTCCCGCTAGTTGCGCCGCTGCGCCTCCGTCGGCAGTGTGCATGAACTCGACGTATTGCAGATGATCCATGCCCGCACGATTCGTAGCCGCGGCGATTGCCTCTGCCACGTGAGTGTGCGAGGCCAGTCCGAACTTGTCGAATGCGGCGAAGAAATGATCATGGCCCGATTCGTCGCCGGGCTTCCAGTTGCGCATCGACCAGGCGTCGATCATCTGGTTGTAAAGCACGTGATCGCCGTAACTGCAGCGCGCCGCGGGTTTGGCAGTGTAGCTCTCGCAGGAATCGCAGGGCGGGGCCAGCAACCGCGACGATGTGCGGTCAACACACAGACCGCCAGACGCTGCGAAATCCACCAGATCCTCGGCATAAATCGCGCCATCCAGATGATTGTGCAGATCTCCACCCTTGGGCAGTTCGTGCACAAAGGCCAGCAATAACGGTGGCTGCTTGCGAACCGATTCTAGATAGCGGGCCGTGCGCTGCTCGGAAGTCTGGGCAGCGGCTGCCCCGCTCAGCAGCAGCAGAAGCAGCAAGCAACGGCGCAGCAGCCCACGCATGGTCGGTGGCACGATCAAGCCTCTCAGAGCAATTCAGGATGAAGTTTCGAAGTCAGGAAAGGAATTGTAATCTGTCGCGGGGGTGGGCTTCACGGAAAGATTCACGGGGCGAGAAAGATGAGGCAGAGAGAAGGATCTTAGCGCAGCCAAACGATCGTGGCGATCACGACCGCCACGACCAGCAGCGCTCCGATTACGTACTTGTTGGCGCCGAACCACGATTGGGAGTCAACCGGCGAGCTCGCGAACAGAGCGAAGTTCTTGGAGCCTGAAACGTCTGCAGGCAGAGCCGAGTTACTGACCGTCAAGATATCAGGAGACGAAGCCGCTGAAGGGGTAGCGCCGCCGGCCGCTCTCAATGGAGCAGAGATCACTTTCTTCGGAGTCGCGGCGCCGGCGGCGGCGGCCTGAGAAAGGCGTTGGCCGCGCCACTGCCGCTCTTCACATTCCACGCAAAAGGCGCGTCCCTGCGATACCGGGAAACCGCAAGCCTGGCACTTTCGCAGATTCCTCAACATCGGGGGCACGGAGACCTCGGCTCCAGCTTCCGCGGTCCGGCCGGCGCCGCCTTGATTCTGCATCGCAGCCGACCAGAACAGCGGCTTCTTCGCAGCCGGCGCAGCCTTGGTTTCTGTCGTCGTTGGTTTCAGTACTGGCGATGGAAGCCCTACGGGAGGCGCCTGAACCACATCCGGAAGCGTCCCGGTGACTGGCGACTTAACCGGAGCGGTTTCCACCACACCCGCTGCCGCGGAGGGTTGACCTTCCGCATATGCCGGCTCCTCAGCGGCGGGCAGAGTCTGGGTCGCCACGGCATGTTTCACGGCGGTTTCCACCATCCCGCTCAAGCGATGCAAGGCCGAAATATCGCGCTCCTCGAAAGCTTGCGGCTTGCCGGAAAAAAGTTCGAAGACGCCGAGCACTTGCTGCTCGGTCACGATGGGCATAACCACCACTGAGGCAATTCCCAATTGACGGCAGCCTTCTCGGTTCACCCGCGGGTCGCGTTCGGTATCGTCGCAACGCAAAGCCTTGTGGGTGCGCACACTTTCCCCCGAAAGCCCATATTCCATGGAGAGCAGCGCGCCCAACTCGGGAGCATTCGAGCCCACGCTGGCCCGGCAGAGCATGTCATTGTGTTGGCCGCGGCGCAGCGCAATCGCCGCGCCATTGGCTCCGGTGATGTACTGGGCGCGCTCGGCCAGCAACTGCAGGGCAGCATCGAGATCGCTGTAGGCCATTTCGGCCAGTGAGCGCCCGCCGTCCTTGGCGGGAAACCGCGGGCCGGGATCCTGCAGCATCGGCAGATGCGCGCTCTCGGCCGAGACGCTCGCCATTGCGGATCGTGTTGCGCTGGTGCCTGCCATGTCCCCCTCCACCGCAGCCGATGTCGAACTGCGGTCGAGCATCGATTGAAGATCTATTTAATTGACGCTGCTAATCAAGGACGCGTGGCGCGCGTGCCAATTTCGTCGAGTCAAGGCGGCGGGGGCGCGATCCAGCCTGCCCGGGACTCATTTCAATTTTCAGGATGCTGTACTGGGAGTCTGCATCGGACAGGGCATCGTGTCAAGATGCCTGCGGTTAGCATTTGGAAATTAGTAATGAAGCGGGCGCCAAATAGGAACCGCCTACCCGGCCCGCTCCCGCACCGCGGTATTCGCCAGCCGGTTGGCTTCGGCGTTGTCTTCGCGAGGAACGTGCGAGATGGAGAAACTGAGGGCGCGAGCCAGCTTGCGGCAGGTCCAATGCAGAGAATACAGCCGCGAGCTGCGGCAGATGTACTCGCCGGTCATCTGGCGCACCACCACTTCGGAGTCAGAGTAAACGTGCAGCGTCTTGGCCTTCAGCGAAAGCGCGCACTGCAGCGCTTCCAGCAACGCCACGTATTCGGCCACATTGTTATCCTGGTGGCCAATCCATTTGGCGATCCTGATGGGGCCGCTTTCGCAGCCATCAATCACCACTCCAATACCCGAGGGCCCGGGATTGCCCAGGGAACCACCATCCACGTAGGCCACGAGTTCTGACATCAGTGATTCTTTTCGACTATTAGCAAGATGCGCCGAGAATGTTTCTTCGTCAAGATGAATTATTCGCTTCGTCTGAGGATTTTTCGTTCTTCGGAACGTTGTGAAATTTTTTGTGTAAAACCAGTCCGTAATTGGGAAGCCACTTTCATAAACTTCCGCACGACAACAGGTTGCACTTTCTGTTATCCACAGGATGAATCCGATGCATTGCACCAATAGTTTGCGTTGACATTTATGAATGGTCTGTTAAGGTTGCTTCCGTCGACGGTTGAAAGGGACAGCGAATTAAACCTCGCTGCCCGAAGTAGACTGAGTGATCAGCCTAGGCAGGGCAACCTGACGAGGCAGCCAAACCTGAAAAAACCGACGGCGCTGCGAGGTGCAGTTGGGGTTTGGGACTGTGAAAGCAGTGATCGCATCAAGGGGCTGTGACGGTACATGCGTCCACGCTGTGGGCTCCCTCGCAGGAGGCGGCAGCTAGAGCATAACCAATGTCACGGCCCTTTCAATTTTTTCCTGTCTTTCTCTTTTTCTTTCCTGCTTCTCTCCCGCCCCGACGCGATATTCCTGAAATAAACTCCGGACAAAACTGCTATCCTCTCTCCGCAGAGACGAAACCGTCCTTCGTGCGAATGGAGATCTTCATGCCCCGCCTTCTTGCCGTCATCGTCCTCGCGCTGTGTATCATACCCGCACTGTGCCAGCAACCCAGCGGCGCCGCTCCTGGCCATTATCTGTTTGCCTGGACCGGCGATGTCGCCCACAAGGGCAACGACTTTCTGGCCGTCATCGATGCCGACCCGTCCTCGCCGTCCTATGGTCGTCTCGTTACTACCCTCGCCACCGATCAGCAGACCATGCGTGTCCATCACACGGAATACTCCATGCCCGCGAGTGGCATGCTCTTTGCGAACGATCACGATGCCGGGCGCACTTTCATTTTCGATCTGCGCGACCCGGTGCACCCAAAGATGGCGGCTTCGTTCACAGACATGGCGGGCTATATGCACCCGCACTCATACCTGCGCCTGCCGAACGGCCACGTGCTGGCGACCTTCCAGCACTCGCACGATGGTATGAATCCGGAGTCCCTGGGCAAGCATGGCGGTCTGGTCGAGATCGATGACACCGGCAAAGTAATCCGGTCCGCCAGCAGCGCCGATCCCGCGCTGCCCAACGCGCTGCTCACGCCCTACAGCCTGGTGGTTCTTCCTGAACTCGACCGCGTCGTTTCTACGAATTCCGCCATGGACGATGAAGATTTGTTCCGCGGGCTCACCTACCAGGTCTGGCGGCTTTCCGATCTTAAGCTTTTAAAGACCATGTACTTCGACGAGGGAGACGATCACTACGGCGAGATCAGTCCGGAAGAACCGCGTCTGGGCCCGGACGGTGCTATCTATGTACAAACCCTTGCTTGCGGGCTCGAGCGCATTACAGGAGTTGGCACCGACCATCCTAAGTCGCAGTTGGTCTACTCCTTTCCCGCCTCGTTTTGCGGTGTTCCTACCATTGTCGGCCACTACTTGCTGCAGAGCGTCTTATACCTTCATAGCGTGATCGTGCTCGACATCGCCGACGGCGCGAAGCCGGCCGAGGTCTCCAGACTTAAATTCGACGATAACTATTATCCGCACTGGACCGGGTGGGACCCAAAAACGGGCCGCATCGTCGTCACCGGCGGTGGCGCCGGGGAGCCTCGCCTTTATCTTCTGAAGTTTGATTCCGCAACGGGCGCGGTTTCGATGGATGACGCTTTTCACGATGCCGACGAAAAGCCCGGCTTTAAATTCGCAGACCGGGATTGGCCGCACGGGTGGAAAGGATCGGGCATACCTCACGGAGTTGTTTTCTCGCGCTGACGCCCGGCATCCGGCCCACTCCGGAAAATCGACTTACCCGCTCCAGTCCTTCCTGTGGGATAATCTCAGGCCATAAACACTCCAGCCTTAATTTCGTGGGAGAAACTCATGCCTAAGAATCCGTTGACTCGCCGGGAATTCATCCACATCGGTACTGGAGCTCTCGCAGCCACCACGGTGGCGGGAAATATCCTGCAGCCTCATCTGCTGTCGGCGGCAGCGGCGCGGCCGGTCGCGCCCAGCGATACCGTGCGCTTCGCCAGCATCGGCACCGGCATTCGCGGATGCGAACTGCTGAAGGCTTCCACGCAAGTCCCCGGAATCGAATGCGTCGCGGTCTGCGATCTTTACGACAGCCGCCATATCGCCGCGCAGGAAGCTGTCGGCAATCCCAACGTTCCCGCCACTCGCGACTATCGCTCCATTCTCGACCGCAAGGATGTCGACGCCGTCATCATCGCCGTGATGGACCACCAGCACCGCCACATTTTTGAAGACGCCTGCTCCGCCGGCAAAGATGTCTACTGCGAAAAGCCCATGTCGCACACCGTGGAAGAGGGCTTCTCTATGGTCGAAACCGCGCACAAGACGAATCGCATCGTCCAGATCGGCAGCCAGCGTGTGAGTTCGATTCTTTATGCCAAAGCCAAAGAAATTTATGACTCGGGCAAGCTCGGCCAGGTCACCGCGATCCAGGCTTATTGGGACCGCAATAGTCCCAGCGGAGCGTGGGTTTATCCCATTCCTCCCGACGCCAGTCCGCAGACGATCGACTGGAACACGTTCCTCGGCAGCGCCCCCAAGCGGCCTTTTGATCCGGTGCGCTTTTTCCGCTGGCGCTGCTTCACCGATTACGGCGAGGGCCTGGGCGGCGACCTTTTCGTTCACCTGATTTCCGGAATCCACTTCATCTCCGGCACCAACACCATCGCCGAGCGCGCCCAATCGAGCGGCGGACTCTTCTACTTCAAGGACGGCCGCGAGTTTCCCGACCTGATCGAGACCATGTACGACTATCCGAATTTCCGCGTCAGCCTGCGCTGCAACCTGAATAACGACGGTGGCGAGTTCATTGCCTTCTATGGCAAGCAGGGCAGCCTGATCATCAAGGACTCCACCCTGACTTTCAAACCTGAGGACACGACTCCGGAACCGGAGGGCTATTCCATTAATGGCTGGCCGCGCGGGTTGCGGGAGCAGTACCTGAAGCAGTGGCACGAAGAGCATCCGCGGACGGCGCCGCTGGCTTCTCATGTGGATGAGGAAGTCGAAACCTACACCGTGCCGGCGGGCTATAACGACGTGGCCGACCACGAGGCGAATTTCTTCAACGCAGTGCGCAGCCGCAAACCGGTCACGGAAAACGAAATCTTCGGCAACCACGCAGCCATCGGCTGCCACCTGGCGAACTTCGCCTACTTCAACAAGTCGATAGCAGTGTGGGATGGAGGAACGAAGAAGATCGTAAAGGGCTGACGCAGCGGGCTCGGGGGAGGTCGACGGGAAAGATCAACTGGCGAGATCACTTCCGGCTCAGCCTAGAATCAGCGCCACACTGATCGCAGCGATTGCGAGTTTTACCAGCCAGCCCGCGGCCCAGGACGCGGCAATTGCAGGAGCCAGCTTAAGCCATAATGCGTTCACGATGGTCAACGGCAATGGTCCGATGAACCAGATCGCCACCGCCAATTTGATAGTTGCGCGGTACGAGTGAAGGTGCAGTCCGCCACAGAGCAGGACAAAAACACCACAAGTAAGAAAGGGAAACAGGCTTGACCAGAGAACGGCTGTGTTTTCTCCCTGGCCGCCTCGGTATCGCCAGATCTCCGGGTTCCGGTCGTAGCGCTTGTAAAGCCAGTCGCCCATGAACAGCCAGTCGGTCATCGACGACACGAATCCACTGGCCAGTACCGCCAACGCAATGCGACCCCAATGCATAGTTTCCCTCTACGCTCGCCCGCGCTGGGTTCCGCGGCATGTCAGGCAGCCACTTCGCCGGCAATGATTTCGTCGATGTAACACCAGATCCAATCTTCCCCAGGCTCGATTGACCGCATCACGGGATGGCTGGTGTGATGAAAATGTTTCGTGGCGTGTTTGTTCTTCGACGAATCACAGCAGCCCACGTTCCCGCAGACCATGCACATCCGCAGATGAACCCAGGTGTCGCCAAGTTTCACGCACTCTTGACAAACGTCAGTGTCGGTAGTCCTGAACTTGATCTGATCCAGATGCTTGCATTTCTTAGCCATGTCATCCCCCTGTCATCCTGAGCGGAGGGCGTGCGTCGCGAAAGCGAAGCACAACCGCAGTCGAAGGACCCCTATTGTCTTTCCAACTCCTTTCGGTCCCACTTCGCCAGATTCGCTCCCGCCTCGTAAGTGCTCTGTAGAAAGCTGAGCAGGTCCTGTCGCGGCGAAGCGCTGCGGCGCACGTCGTCATACATCAGCAGAAATTCGTGCAGCTGCGGATGATAAAAAGCCGCCGCCGGCTGCACTTGTTGTTCTGCAAAACCGGCTGGCTCAGGCGCGGCATAGGCATAGAACGCCGCACCTTTAATGTCGCCGCCGCCCGGCCAGAATCCCGCGCTGATCACTTCTTGCGAATACGCTTCGCGTGTGACCGGATCGGCTCCCACGCGTTCCGGAGCCCGTCGCCCCGAGAATCGCGTCACACAGAGATCGAAACTTCCCCAGAAGAAATGCACCGGACTATCTTTCCCAATGAAGCGGGCGCGGAATTCCCAGAAGATGTTGTCGCATAACATCAAGATTTGCCAGAAGCGGTGCACATATTCGGGATCGTAGGACGCATGTTGCGTATCGCTGGTGAAGCGCACCGGGTTCGGCACCTCGCATGGCATGGGCCAGATTTTCACCTCTATGCCGAGCGACCGCAAGGCCGAGGTAAATTCCGCGTAGAAGTCGGCGACCGATTCCGCCTTCAGCGCGAAAGTCTCGGACGCCCCCCAACTGGTCTGAATGATCAGCTTGTGATCGACGAAGTCGAACTGCACTTCGAAGTTCCCACCGTTATAGGGAATCGCAGAAGTGGTGAGCCCGCGCGCGTTGACATACAGCGCAACTTCCCACCAGTGATTGACGCGCGGACTCAGCGCCAGCCGCACCTTGCCCACAATCTGCGTCCACATGTGCAGCGTGGCGTAAGTATCCTGCCAGGCCTCGAGCGGTAATTCGGGCCAAGAGTCCTGATTCAAGCTGTCGGGGAGCGCGGCCATCGGGGCACCTCGCATTCGGATCAGGAAATGGTAACACCTCCGCGCTCTGATTTCGGTTGCAGCGTGACTCGGAATTGCCGGTTCAACAATCCCTAAGCCGTCTTCTTCTTTGCGTAGAACCGGCGCACCTTGGCCCGGTTGCCGCATTGTTTCATGCTGCACCACCGGCGGTGGTGATTCTTGCTGGTGTCTAGAAAAAACCACTGGCAGGTGGGAGAAGCGCAGGTGCGCACCAGCGCCAAATCGCTTGAGGCCAGCAGGTCCGCGGCCGCGCGCGCAATCGGCCGCAGCATTGCGCTGAGCGAAGACGTCATGGCGTCGAAGCGCCACTCCAAACGTCCGTCGTCCTCCGGTACTTTGCCGTCGGCAATTTTAGGCTGCACCAGTCGCGAATGCAGCGCGGCGTCGTGGAGATTCGCGTTGAGCCGGTCCATCGCAAGCTGTGGAGCGGTTTGCTTATTCAGCACAGCGGAAAAGATATCGTAAAGGGCTTCGCGCAGATTGCGTGCGCGACGCATCGCCTCCTGTGCCTCATCGGGCATGAGGTGAACCCGCTCATAAAAAAAATCCAGCTCCTGAGGTGTGAGGATTCCCGTGTCTTCGCCGAAGCGCGCCAGTTCGTAATAGTTTTTGAGCAATTCTTTGGGCTCGCCGCTGGGACGATTATCGAGCGTGTTGATGAAGTCGAGGCAAACGTTCCCCATCAATTCGAAAAGCGGCGGTTGTCGTCGGCCGGGTTTGGTTGCCATGGTGAATTGAGTGAAATCCTCATCTGGAATCATGTAACCAGCAAAAACATCTTGACAAGTTATAGCACATCCCCTAGCATGATCCATAACCTGTTAAACAATTATTACAGGTTAGCCGATCCAAACGGAGATTCCCATGGTTCGCGATCACTCCGCATCGATTAAAGCCATGCTTCGCAGCGGCAAGATGATACATATTGGAGGGAGACCTGTGATCGTTCCAGCGCCACGCTCGACTGCGAAATCGCACGACCGCAGCTACGCCATCAAGCTGGGGCTGGCCTTTGCGGCGATCTATCTCATATGGAGCTCGACTTACCTCGCGATCCGGTACGCGGTCGAGACTATTCCGCCGCTGGTGGCGGCCGGGGTCCGGCATTCAATCGCCGGCGGGGTCATGCTGATCTGGGCTTGCTGGCGCGGGTTTCGCCCGACGCGGCAACAATGGATGGCGGGATTTGTGCTGGGCGCATTTTTCTTCTTGATCGGGCATGGCTCACTGCACTGGGCCGAGCAGTACGTGGCCTCGGGGTTGACGGCGCTTCTGATCGCGACGGAACCGATGTTCATTCTGGTGCTGGGCTGGATGATGGGGCAACAGAAAATCAGCTTGCTCAGCGCGCTGGGCCTGGGTCTTGGCGTGGTCGGGGTAGGTCTGCTGACGGGCGTGGAACTCACGATGAAAGGGTCGAGCCTGTTGGGATTGCTGGCGGTTCTCCTCGGTTCTTTGTCGTGGTCTATCGGTGTGGTTATTTCGCCGCGACTGAAGCTGCCTTCGGATGCGCTGGGGCGAACCGCGTTGCCTATGCTGTGTGGCGCGGCGATGTTGCTGCTGGCGGCAGGAGTCACGGGCGAGTTCCAGCGGACGCATTGGTCGAGCATTGCGCTGAGGTCTGTGCTGGGTCTGGGATATCTGGCGGTGTTCGGGTCGGTGGTGGCGTTCACCTGTTACACATGGCTGCTGACGCAGTGCCCGCCGGCGCTGGTGGCGACGCATACGTATGCGAATCCGGTAATCGCGGTAATTCTGGGATGGCTGCTGGCGCGGGAGCCCTTGACTTTGCGAGTGGGTCTAGCGTCGGTGGCCATTCTGGGCGCGATTGCGTTGATCCGGCGGGGCGAGCGGGCGGCGGCAAAACTTCCCGCGACCGTTCCAGCGGTCGCAGAAATCGAGACGTCGGAGGAATGCGCTTAGAAGCGGTCCTGCCCGAGAAAGTCAAAACCAGGAAGTCAAAAACCCCACTCAGATATTTTTCTCTCTTTGTGAATAATTCTTGGACTATAATTATTCTCATCTAAGAATCGTGCTTTGCTTGTGCCTTCCCCTCACGAACAATTCCGGGAGCTGGCTTGGAAGCGTGGCTTGGCGGCCACGCATCAGCGGCAGGTGATCTATGAGGCGGTTGTGGCCTCGCCGGGACATTACTCGCCCGAAAGCGTCTTTGCCGAAGTAAGGCGGCGGACTCCCTCCATCTCGCTAGCTACGGTTTACAAGAACCTGCGATTATTTGTGGAGCACGGACTGCTACGGGAAGTCAGTCCTCATGCTTCCACCTTGCTGGTGGAAGGCAATCTTGAACCCCATCATCACCTGGTCTGCACGCGCTGCAAGGCGGTGCAGGATATCGAAGGCGATTTCATCAACTTGAAACGGCTGTCGCGGCAGGCGCCGCGCGGCTTTGATCTGACGCGGCCGCTGATCGAGGTCTTTGGCCTTTGTCGGCGCTGCAGCAACCAAAAATAGCTTTTTACGCAATTCCTATTCAATACGAGAAGGGAAGAAAACATTATGGAAAACACACTCGCGACTTCATCGGGGACCGTTGTCCCCGAAGCTAAAGACACCGCACCCGAATCGAAGTGCCCAGTGGCGCACGGCGCGCGCCAATCCTACACGAATGAGGACTGGTGGCCGAATCAGCTGAACCTGAAGGTCCTGCACCAGCATTCCGCAAAGTCTGATCCGATGGGCGAGGAGTTTAATTACGCAGAAGAATTCAAGAGCCTCAACCTCAAGGCCGTGATCAAGGATCTGAATGCCTTGATGACGGACTCGCAGGAGTGGTGGCCAGCCGATTTTGGCCACTATGGTCCGCTTTTCATTCGTATGGCATGGCACAGTGCCGGTACATATCGCATCGGCGATGGCCGCGGCGGAGCTGGATCGGGTCAGCAGCGCTTCGCGCCGCTCAACAGCTGGCCGGACAACGTAAACCTGGACAAGGCGCGCCGGTTGCTGTGGCCGATCAAGCAGAAATATGGGCGAAAAATCTCCTGGGCCGACCTCATGATTCTTGCCGGCAACGTCGCTCTGGACTCGATGGGATTCAAGACGTTCGGTTTCGGCGGCGGCCGCGAGGACGTGTGGGAGCCCGAAGAGGACATTTTCTGGGGGCCCGAGGGTAAGTGGCTGGCGGACGAGCGCTACAGGGGTAACCGTGATCTTGAGAATCCCCTCGCTGCCGTGCAAATGGGCCTGATCTATGTGAATCCGGAAGGGCCAAATGGTAAGCCTGACCCCATCGCTGCGGCGCGCGACATCCGGGAGACTTTCGCCCGCATGGCGATGAACGACGAAGAGACGGTTGCGCTGATTGCCGGCGGTCACACCTTCGGCAAAACCCACGGCGCCGGCATTCCTGCTCAATATGTAGGCGCCGAACCAGAAGGTGCCGGCATCGAGGAGCAAGGCTTGGGATGGAAGAATAAACTTGGCAAAGGTTGTGCTGGTGACACGATCGGCAGCGGTTTGGAAGTCATTTGGACGACGACTCCGACGAAGTGGAGCAATAACTTCTTCGAAAACCTCTTCAAATATGATTGGGAGCTGACCAAGAGTCCGGCCGGGGCCCATCAGTGGACGCCGAAAAATGGCGCAGGCAAGGGTACGGTGCCGGATGCGCACGATCCCTCCAAGCGTCAGGCGCCCTCCATGCTGACCACGGATCTCGCCTTGCGGTTCGACCCTGCTTACGAAAAGATTTCACGGCGCTTCTACGAGCATCCTGATCAGTTCGCAGATGCGTTTGCGCGAGCGTGGTTCAAACTGACCCACCGCGACATGGGGCCGATCGCGCGTTACCTGGGCCCGATGGTTCCGAAGGAGGAACTGCTGTGGCAAGACCCTGTTCCCGCCGTGGATCATAAATTGATCGGGGAGAAGGAAATTGCTGGTCTGAAGGCGAAGATCCTTAAGTCCGGACTGTCGATCTCGCAACTGGTCACGACAGCCTGGGCATCGGCGTCGTCGTTCCGCGGTTCTGACAAGCGCGGGGGCGCGAACGGGGCGCGCGTTCGCCTCGCGCCACAAAAGGATTGGGAAGTGAACCAGCCGGCCGAACTGGCGAAAGCTCTCAAGAAGCTGGAGACGATCCAAAAGGAGTTCAACGGCTCCGGCTCCAATGGGAGCAAGTCCAACGGGCACCGAGGCCGGAACAAGGGGAAGCAAGTCTCGCTCGCAGACCTGATCGTGTTGGGCGGCTGCGCAGCCGTGGAGGAAGCGGCGAAAAAAGCTGGCCACAAAGTGAAGATTCCCTTTTCGCCGGGACGCACCGATGCTTCGCAGAACCAGACCGACGTTCATTCATTCGCGGTAATGGAGCCGATCGCGGACGGGTTCCGCAACTATCTCCGCAGCGGACAGATCCTGTCGGCTGAGGAGTTGCTGGTGGATCGGGCACAGTTATTGACGTTGACTGCCCCCGAGATGACGGTTCTGGTCGGCGGCTTGCGCGCCCTGAATGCGAACTTCGGGCATTCCAAACACGGCGTCTTCACCAAACGGCCCGAGACGTTGACGAATGACTTCTTCGTCAACTTGCTCGATATGAACACGCAATGGCAGCCCAATGGTTCCGAAGGCGTGTATGAGGGGCGCGATCGCGCGACCGGCAAAATCAAGTGGACCGGCACGCGCGCCGATCTGGTCTTCGGTTCGAACTCCCAACTCCGCGCACTAGCGGAAGTCTATGCATCTGACGACTCGAAGGAGGCGTTTGTGAAGGACTTCGCGGCGGCGTGGAACAAGGTAATGAACCTTGATCGCTACGACCTTGTTTGAGGTCGGCGGAGCAGACGGCGTCTGGCAGCGCGCGACGCACAACCTCGGCTCAGGATGGCAGCAGAGCCGGGATTAGCGGATTGCTTGTGGATAGAGACGGACCGGAGTGTCCGCCTCACACGACCGTGCTAACGCTGGTCGCGGCGGCGGAGGTAATCGATGAACATTTGTTCGACGGGTTTGTCATAGGCCATCAGGACGTGGCGGACGGTGTGGCCGCTGACTACGTGGCAGACTTCTTCGGCCAGGTTTTTCGCGTGATCACCGGCGCGCTCGAGGGACTGAGTCATGAAGATGATCTGAAGACTGGCCTGGCGGGCAATGTTTTCTGGATTCTCGATGTGGCGGAGGAAAATCAGGTTGCGGAGGCGGTCCATCTCGGCGTCGGCGCGGAGGACCTCGACGGCTTTGCCGACGTCGCGGCTGGAGAAGGCATCGCCAACGTCGGTGAGCATTTTTTCCAGGATGGTGGCCATCTGGGTGAGGTCGCGGGTGTCTTCGGAATCGATGCGGCCGGCGGCGGCCTGAGCGCTATTAGCGAAGCTGAGGAGCAGGTCGCCGATGCGCTCGAGGCTGATCATGAACTTCATGCAAGCGAGAAGTTCACGAGCTTCGGTGGGTTCGACTTCGGTGATGACCGAGGTGACGGCGCTGTCGATTTCCATGTCGAGGGTGTCGAGTTCGCGCTCACGCTGGCGGAGAGAGTTGAGCAGCGGGCCTGAGCCGGTAGCGATTCCCTCTGCGGCGGCCCCGGCTGCTTCCTTTGCCAGACGACAGGCTTCGATGGTGCGTCGGACGATGTGATGATGGGCCGGCTCGGGGGTGGGGCTTTCGACGCGGACAGTACTCATGAGGGTATCCCTCTGGCGCGGGGCGTAACGGCGCAGACCGGTTGACTCGCTGAGCCTATTGTGCCGCTTATAAGAATGGATGGTCAACGCCTAAGGATAGAGTTTATTTTCTGGGTGTGGGTTACGGGAAAGTGAATTTTTGGTGGTTTCTCTGCGATATTTAGTGACCACGCTGTTGCCGCTTCGCTGCTTTACGTTGCGCCTTCTGATATTTCTTCATTTGCTTCTGTTGTCTCTTCGCAGCTTTCTTTGCCGCTTTCTGGTACTGCTTGGCTGCTCTTTTCGCCTCGATGCTATTTTCTCCGATACTACGGTTCTCATGCTGTGCGGTTGCTGGTATTGACCAGGCAGCGCTTGCGGCGGCTAACAGCAGGATGGCGGCGGTTCGCTTCATCACATTTCCTGAACGTTCCTGACTGAAAATCCTGCAACGATTTTACACCGGCGGTGGAAGGGCCGGCGAGACGCCGGCGCTACTGTCATGGTTCAGGCGGTTGGTAGGGTGAACAGGAACGTGGAACCGTGGGCCAGTTCGCTTTCGGCGCGGATGGAGCCGCCGTGGGCGAGCATGATGTGCTTGGCGATGGCGAGACCGAGGCCAGTGCCTCCGGATTCGCGGGAGCGGGCTTTGTCGACGCGGTAGAAGCGTTCGAACAGGCGGGGGAGATGCTCGGAGGCGATGCCGGCGCCGAAGTCTCTGACAAAGAATTCCACGGCGTGAGGAACGGCGCGGGCGCCGAGAACGACGCGTCCTCCGGATGGGCCGTATTTCAGCGCATTGTCGATCAGGTTGGAAAAAACTTGGTGGATCGCTTCGCGGTCGGCGAGGACGGAACGCAGATGCTGGACCGGCGAATCTTCGTTCTGCGAAGAATCGTGAACCTGCCCGTCTTGAATATGCCCGTCCTGAATCTGCAGGTCAATCCCATGATTGCGGGCGATTTCGCGGAAGCTCTCTTCGGCATCGTGGAGAAGCTCGGCCGGGGGGACGGACTCCGGCTCGAAACGGGTTTCGCCGGATTCGACACGGGCCAGGGTTAGCAGATCTTCCGTGAGGCGGGACATGCGGGAGGAATTCTTGCGGATGATTTCGAGAAACTCGCGCGTGGGAGCGCCATTGTCGGGAGTGCTGTCGAGCAAAGTCTCCGCATAGCCCTGAATTGAGGTGAGAGGGGTGCGCAGTTCGTGGGAAACATTGGCGATGAAGTCGCGCCGGGTTTTCTCGACACGCTCGGTTTCGGTGAGGTCGCGGAGCACGGCGACTGCGCCTCCGCCGGGCAGAGGGGCAGCCGTAACGTCGAAAGCACGGCCGGGAACGATCGAGGTTGCGCGGGCGGTCTTGACTTCACGGGCGGCGGTGGCTTCCCTGACCGCGGCAAGGAAGTCGGGGTCGCGGATAGTTTCGACTACGGACTGGTGCAGGCGGGTGCCTTGGGGGACGAGGCGGTTCATGGGCTGATTGGCCCACTGGACGAGGCCGTCGGCGCTGACGGCGATGACGGCGTCCTGCATGCTATTGAGCAGGGTTTCGAGCTGGCGCTGGCTTGAACGGACGGCGGCGAAACTTTGTTCAACGCGGCGGGCAGTTTTGTCGATAGCGCTGGCGACGCGTCCGACTTCATCCTGCGATGTTTCGAGAACACGGGCCTGAAGGTCGCCGTCGGCGATGCGACCGGCGACCTCGACGATGCGCTCGAGGCGGCGCGCGGTCCAGTTGGCAGCAACGGCGGCCACCACGAGGGCGAAGAGGAAGACCAGTACGGAAGCTAGCTCGAGTCGGTGGCGAATCTGCAGAGAGACGGCTTCCACGTCGGAGAGCGGATAGGCGAGGCGGACGGCGCCGCCGAGCATGGCGTCGAAGATTACAGCGGCGGCCAGGATGACGACCGAAAAAGCAGCCATCAGCTTGAGGAAAATCCCGTTTCTCACTTCCTTCTCACCCTCACCACTTCATTATTCTCGCTCACCCTGCTTTTTTATCGCGCTCACTTCGGGGCCTCAAAGCGGTAGCCGGCACCGCGGACGGTCTTGAGGTACCGCGGGTTTTCCGGGTCCGGTTCGATTTTCTCGCGAATTCGGCGGACATAGACGTCGACCGAGCGCGGGGTCACATAGGAAGTGTCGCGCCAGACAGAATCAAGAAGATGATCGCGGGAAAAGACGCGGCCGAGGTGGCGGGCGAAATAATCGAGCAAGCGAAACTCGGTGGCGGTGGTAGGGACGGCCTGTCCGCGGACGGTTAGGGTCATGGCGGCGGGGTCGATGGCAATATCGCCGACCTTCAGCGGGCTGGGCGGAAGCGGGCGTTCGAAGCGGCGGAGCACGGCCTTGACTCGGGCCACGAGTTCGCGCGGGCTGAAAGGCTTGGCGATGTAGTCGTCAGCTCCGATCTCGAGACCGAGGACGCGGTCGGCTTCGCTGCTTTTGGCGGTGAGGAAAATTACCGGCACGGCTGCGAGGCCCACGGTTTGGCGGACGGTACGGCAGAGCTCCAGGCCATCTTTGCCCGGGACCATGATATCGAGGACGAAAAGAGCGGGACGCTGGCGTTCGGCATCGGCGATGACGCTGGAGCCGTTGGGATAGACACGCACGGCGAAACCATCGTTCTCCAGATGGTGGCGAACGAGGCGGGAAATATCGGGATCGTCTTCGACGACGAAGATGCTGGGCTTCACGGGAGTATTGTAACGAAGCGAGTACCTAGTACCTAGTGCCGAGTACCGGGTTGGGAGCATTCGGACGTGATTTTTATCGGATTGTAACAATCAGGTTGGCGGCGGAGTCTAAGTGGAAACCCTTTCTGGGCGGGATTACGGTAGTGGCGCTGTATTCGGTGATGATCGCGGGGCCGGAGTAGTGCTTGCCGGGTTTGAGGGCGTCGCGAGAG
The DNA here is from genome assembly GCA_049280095.1 of Candidatus Sulfotelmatobacter sp. GTDB lineage: Bacteria > Acidobacteriota > Terriglobia > Terriglobales > Acidobacteriaceae > Sulfotelmatobacter. The sequence goes on from JBAPPL010000010.1 coordinate 73,816, forward strand.
TAGATTGGCGTTGCGAGTTTCTTGCCTTCGAAGAAGACTGGGGCTTTGAGTGAGGAGGAAGGCGAGCCGAGCTTTGCTCGGCCTGGACGGCCGAGGGCGGCCCTCCCCACATGGCCTATCCTTTCCACATGGGCTGTGGTGGCCTTCAACTTGGTGGATCTTACTGACGCGCGGAGGCGGAGGGTCACTAGCTCGAGCTCCCGGTTAGGGTGGGCGTAGCCGTAGCGGCGGTGGTGTTCTTGCTCGAATTTCTTCAGCAGATCCTTCGTGCATGGCAGGTTGAGTTCGTATCCCTGGCCGCGGTAGCGGAGGTCGACGGTTCGCTGATAGTGCACTCTTCCTTGCCAGGCTTCGTTTTGAAAATCTTTTGCGGCTTGTTTTTGCAGGGCTGAGAATTCTCCGTTCAGTTGCGCGGCTGGGAGTGTGCCGGAGACTCGCCAGAGGACAGTGCGGGAATAATCCTTGACGACGTCGCTGACCAGAATGCCTAGAGCGGAAAGCGCGCCGGGCAGGGCGGGCACGATCACGTGCGGGATGCTCAGAGCTTGGGCTAAGGCGCAGGCGTGGAGGCCTCCTGCGCCGCCGAAAGCTACGAGGGCGTAATCGCGGGGATCGCGGCCGCGCTCGATAGAGACTACGCGGATGGCCTTTTCCATGGTGGAGTTGACCACGCGGATTACGCCGGCGGCGAACTTCTCGATGGTCAGAGTGGTTCGCTGCTGGTTCAGCCATTCGCGGGTCACGCGGCGGGTGCGCTCAAGGTCCAGAGTGAAGTCTCCACCCAGGAAACGCGTCGGTTGCAAGCGTCCTAGTAAGAGGTTGGCGTCGGTAACCGTGGGCTGGGTGCCGCAACCGTAACAGATGGGGCCGGGATCGGCACCAGCAGATTCGGGACCTACGCGGAGAACGCCTGCGGCGTCGAAGCGGGCCAGCGAACCTCCACCGGCGCCGACCGTGTGAATGTCGAGCATGGGGACGCCGATGGGGAGTCCGGCGACTTCGGCGTGGCTGGCGGTGGTGATGGTGCCTTCGACCAGGGAGACGTCGGTGGAAGTGCCTCCCATATCGAAGGCGATGATGCGCTCGAAGCCGCTGGCGCGGGCGCTGGCTGCGGCGCCGACTACGCCTCCGGCGGGGCCGGAGAGGACGGTGCGGACGGGTTCGCTGGCGGCGGATTGCAGAGGCGTGATGCCGCCTGAGGATTGCATTACAAAGATTCCCGGAGCGCGTTGAGGTCCCTCGGGGACTAAAGCCCCGATCATCTTGGATTGTTTTGCCGCAGCGCTGAAGCGCTGCTCCACCCTCGAATTCTCCACCCGCGAATGCCCCGACATGGAATCCACCTGTGACAAGCGACTCTCCAGATTTTTCAGGTAGCGCTGCATTATGGGCTGGAGGTAGGCATTGATCACTACCGTTGAGGTGCGTTCGTATTCGCGGAATTCAGGGAGGATTTGGTGGGAAATTGACAGAGGGATACCCAGTGGCTTGAGGGCTTCCGCGACTGCTTGTTCGTTTTCCAGATTTGCGAAGGAGAAGAGGAGCGAGATGGCGATGGACTCGGGCTGTTTCGCTTTAACTTGGGATGCCAGCGATTTCATGTCCGCGGGCGAAGGCTCGGTCATAATCTTGCCGTCGCTGGCGGTGCGTTCTTTGATGCCGAAGCGAAGATCGGCAGGGACCAGCGGTTCGACGCGGTCGAAGAAGAAATCGTAGAGCTTAGGGCGAGTCTGGCGTCCGATTTCGATGGCATCTTCGAAACCGGCGGTGGTGATTAGAGCGGCGTGCGCGCCTTTGCGTTCCAGCAGAGTGTTGGTGCCGACTGTGGTGCCGTGCAGGATTATCAATTCACCTTCGAGCGGGATTTTGCCGAGCGCTTCTACGATGGCTTGGGAGGGGTCGGCGGGAGTTGAGAAGACCTTCAACATGCGCGGGCGGCCAGTGTTGTCGATCCAGACACAGTCGGTGAAGGTGCCGCCGGTGTCGATGGCTACTCGGAAGGGTTGGGGGCGGCGGGGCATGGTTGTGATTCGGAGAATTAGGGTAACATTTGCGGCTATGAGATATGCATTTCTGGTCGAGACGTATGCCACCGAGCGGGTCAAAGTGGTCAGTGTCTGGAGCGAGTTTCGGGACGAGGATCTTGCCGTGCGTCCGAAGAGGGACGATCCGCGGGGGCGTAGCGTGCATGAGCAGATGGTGCACCAGTGCGTGAGCGAAGACCTGTGGTTCCGCAACATGCTTGGAATTGATGTGGGCGCGCCTCCGCTGCCGAAGCAGGAGACGCGGTTGGAGTTCATGAAGCGGTACGCTGAGGACAGCGGCAAACGGCTGGCGGCGCTGCAGGAAAAAGACGAGGCGTGGTGGGAAGACAACGTTAAGTTTTTTGATGTGCTGCGATCGCGGGCGTGGGTGATGACGCGGCGGATGACACATACGTCGCATCATCGGGGACAGTTAATGGCTATGTTGCGGATGCTGGGGCGGGATTTGCATAGCAATTATGGGCCGACGGCGGATACCGGCGGGTTGATGCAGAATCATGCGCCGACGATCTATGCGTATGACAGCTTGGAGGAGTTGTTGGCGGGGGAGAATGCTGGCGGTGAGAAGGCTGCACTACCGGGGACTGGAGGGAAGGCGGTTACGGAAAGACCGCGGTAGCACGCTGCTTGGCCCGCTGCGCTCGCTGGACAGCCGAGGCGGCCGTCCCCACATGAGTCGTGGTGGTGACGGCAAACAGCAGATTCCTCACCGCTTTGCGGTTCGGAATGACAACGGGAATTCCGGCTTTCACTGGCGGCTTATCCCTTTGTCGTGAAAGCTAGCGTCAGCAGCGTCTTCTGTTCCACTTCGTGGGCTTTTGCGCTGCCGGTGGCGGGGCTGGCGCTGGAACTACGCTTTACCGACATGACGTGGCGGTTGCCGGCAATGCGCTGCAGTCGCGGAAGCATGTTGAATAGGGCTCCCATGTTGGCCGGCTCTTCTTGTACCCAGACGATGTCGCCGGTTTCGCCGTGGCGTGCGAATTCGGCGGCTAATTCTTTTTCCGGGAAGGGATAGAGCTGTTCCAGGAAAACGATTGCGGTGGAATTGTCTTTTCTCTTTTTGCGTTCGGCTTGAAGTTCGTGGCCGATTTTACCGGTGCAAACCAGGATGCGGTCGGCTTCTCTGATTTCGGTGTCGGGAATCACGTTTAGAAAATTCTTGCGCGTGAAGTCTTCGATGGGTGATGAAGCGTCCGGATGGCGCAGCATACTCTTTGGGGTGAAGACTATCAGCGGTTTGCGCCAGTGCCGTAGGGCTTGGCGGCGCAGCAGGTGAAAATATTGCGCGGCGTTGGACGGTTGCGTGATCTGGATGTTGTGCTTCGCGGCTAGCTGGATGAAGCGCTCGATGCGGGCGCTGGAGTGTTCCGGACCCTGGCCTTCGTAGCCGTGAGGCAGAAGCAGAACCAGACCGGAGAGCAGATTCCATTTGGCTTCGCCGGCGGAGATGAACTGGTCGATGATGGCTTGGGCCACGTTGACGAAATCGCCGAACTGGGCTTCCCAGAGGACCAGCGCTTCGGGATAGTCGCGGCTGTAGCCGTATTCGAAGCCGAGGACACCCGGTTCGGAAAGAGTTGAGTTGTGGATTTCGCAGCGGGCCTGACCGGGCGCGATGTTTTCGAGCGGCACGTATTCGTTCTCGTTTTCGATGTCGATTAGAACCGAGTGGCGCTGGTTGAAGGTGCCGCGGCGGGAGTCCTGGCCTGACATGCGAACCGGGATGCCGGCTTTCGCCAGGCTCGCGAAGGCTAAGGCTTCGGCCATGCCGTAATCCACTGAGCGTTTGCCTGCGCCCATCTCGGCGCGCTGCTCGAGGAGCTTCTTTACTTTGGGATGGATATGGAAGCCTGCGGGATATGTGGTGAGGTGACTGGTTAGCTCGGCTAATTCTTCGGTCGAGAGTCCGGTTTCTACTTCGAATTCCGGTTTGTGGAGTCCACCGTAGTAGTGGTCCCAATATTTGGGAAGGTCGCGCATCAGTGGTTTCTTGGTGACTTTGCCGGCATTTTTCTGCGCGGATTCGAATTCGGCCTTGATGGCGGCTACCTGCGCGGGTGCGTCGGTTGCTCCGATGTCCTCGGCGTAGATTTCCCACAGCGGCGGATGTTCTTTGATCTTTTTGTAGAGCAGCGGCTGGGTGATGGTGGGGTCGTCGACTTCACTGTGGCCGTGGCGGCGGTAGCCGATCAGGTCGATGACCACGTCTGTGCCGAACTGGTAGCGATATTCAGTGGCGAGGCGGGCTGCGCGGACGACTGCGTCCACATCTTCGCCGTTAACGTGGAAGATGGGGATGGACTGGCGGCGCGCGATGCAAGCGGCGAAGCGGGTGGAGTGTTCCTCGAGATAGCTTGTGGTAAATCCCAGCAGATTGTTAGCGATTACATGAATGGTGCCGCCGACGGTGTAGCCGGGAAGGTCGGCGTAGTTCATGGTCTCGGCGAGGATGCCTTGCCCGGCAAAAGCAGCATCGCCATGGACTAGCAGCGGGAGATATTTTTCGCGTCCGCCTTCGCCGGTGCGGTCTTGTTTGGCGCGCGTGCGGCCGACAGTTACGGGATCGACGGCTTCGAGGTGGCTGGGATTTGAAACCAGATGGATGTGAACTTTATTGCCGCTGCGGGTGATGTACTCGCCGGTCGCGCCCATGTGGTATTTGACGTCGCCGGAACCTAGAACGCTGCGCGGGTCGACGTCTTCGAAGCCGGCGAAGATTTCGTCCTTGGGCCGGTTGGCGACATGTGCGATTACATTCAGGCGGCCGCGATGGCTCATGCCCATCACCAGTTCGGCGGCGCCGAGTCGGGAGCCGGTGTCGAGAAGTTCATCGACCAACGGAATGAGTGCGGTGACGCCCTCGAGCGAGAAGCGCTTGCTGCCAAGATAGCGCTGCTGCATGACCTGCTCGAAGATGTCGGCCCGGACCAGCTGGTCGAGGATGCGTTGCTGGTGTTTTTCTGTAACCTCGAAACCCTGAGAGGGCGATTCCATCTGCTCATAGATCCAGCGGCGGCGTTTGGGAGCATAGATGTGGTTGATTTCTACGCCGATGGTTGAGGAGTAGATGGCTCGGGCTTCGCGGGCGTACTCGCCTTCGATCTGCAGTTCGGGAGTGGGGCGCGGGCGGAGAAAGCCGAGCGGGTCAAGGTCGCCTTCAAGGTATCCCCACTGGCGGAAGGCGTTGAATACGCGTTCACGCTCGGGATTCACGCTGTCGGTGGTAGAGGGCTCGATAAGGGCGGAGCCGCTTTGGTTCTTGAGTTTCGGGATAGGCATAATTAGTTCGTTACTAGGATAACGGATGCGGGTGGGCTGCGCAGGATTCGAGGGCCGGGAATCGAACTTGGTGAGACCCCCTCGACACGGCCAAGGGCATGCTGCGCTGTAGGGATCCTTCGACTCCTTGAGTACTTCACTCCCCTCAGGATGACAACGCCTTTTCAGGCAACGACTTTGTAGGGACGCATCATTTCGTTGTCTTCGTGTTCGAGAACGTGGCAATGCCAGACGTAGCGGAATTCATCCCCTGGATTGACTTTTGTTCCGGGGGGCAGGTCGAAGCGGGCAATTACACGCGTGACGTAGCCCGAATAAGTCTTGATTGTGTCTTTCCAGGCGGGGCGCTCGTTTGACTCCGGGGCCATAGGGATGCCGGTGAAGTTGAGTTTGCCAGTCTCCATGTAGGTTTTTACATCAAACGTTTGCCGATTCAACACCTGAAACTGGACCAAGTGAATATGCATCGGATGAACGTCGCCGGTCGTGTTTGCGAAGGACCAGATCTCCATGGAGCCGGCCTTGGGGTCTTCGGTGATGGGATCGTTCCAGCGCTTTTGACCCACGAGACCGATCATGGTGTAGCCGTCGGATGGGCGATCCATCTCGGTGAGAGCGAGGATTCTTTCGCGGACCGCGTACGAAGGGTCGAGTGGGTCCCAAGGCGCGAGCGTCTCGGGGAGTGAACTGATGTCTTTTTCGGAGAGCGGCTTCGTGACCTTGAAAAGCATGACGTCGGAAGGCACGAGGTCGCCGCCGCGCGCGTAGGGAGCGGGAGCGTCATTGATGAGGGCCAAGTTCTCGCCTTTGTGATCGGAGAAGTCGATGACGAGGTCGAAACGTTCTCCGGGAGAGAAGATCAGATAATGCATGCTTAAAGGGGCGGGCAGCAGGCCACCGTCGCTTCCGATTTGACGAAAGGGCGGAGCGTCTACGGACCTGCCGTTGGGCAGGCCGTTGGCATCGGCGGGGACCAGGGTCAGGTGATAAAAACGGGAGTTCGAACCGTTCACGAGACGGAAACGGTATTTGCGCGGTTCCACTTCGAGAAACGGGGCAGCTTTTCCGTTGACGCAGATGGTGTCGCCGAAAAATTCCTGCATCCACATAGGATGAGTGCCGTTCTTGGGCGGCGGATACCGCAGCGAGCCGTCGACGCCAAACTTGCGGTCCTGAATCATGAGAGGGATTTCATAGGGGCCGCGGGGGAGGTTGAGAGCATCTTCTTCGTCGTCACGAATGAGATAGAATCCGGCCAACCCGGCATAGATATTGAGGCGAGTGATGCCGAGAGCGTGATCGTGATACCAGAGCGTAGTTGCGGACTGCTCGTTGGGATAATGCGTGGGATTGGCAGCGGGGACGGATCCGATTTTTCCATCGGAGGTGAACCAAGAGTCGGGATAACCGTCGCTCTCGGGCAAGGTTTGAGCGCCGTGAACGTGGGTTACGGTGCGGACTTCAGGGACGTTTTCTTCGGATCCGTGGATGGTGTAGTCGACGGGGAGAAAGTGTTTGGTGGGCAGTTGGTTCGACCACTTGACGGATAGAGGCTGGCCCTTGCGCACTTCGAAGGTTGGTCCGGGCCACATGCCGTTGTAGCCCCAGATGGTTGCGGGCGGAAGGTCGCGATGCGCCTTGTGCAGAAAAGGAACTATTTGGATCGGGATCGCGCCCGATTGAGGGCGAATCACGGGCGGGATCGAGAGGGGAGTTACATAGCTGGGCAGCGGGCCTGCCGGTTGCGCCTCGTGAAACTGTGGCATTGGCGCGGCATGGGCCGCGCTCTGGCCCATCTTCATGGCAGAGCTGATGCCTGCTTGCTGCGCCCATGGACGCCGCGGTGCGGCTAGAAGACCCGCTCCGGCGCAGAGACCCATTCGCAGCAAGTCGCGCCTATTCAGTCCCAAGGAGCTTCTCCAGAATGATGCTGTGACAGATTCAAGAGGTGAGATTTCACCACGTTGCCTTGCTTCTATGATTCCACGCAGCGAACCGCGCGCAGTGTAAAAATCTGATTAAAATGCCAGAGTCAGCCAGGTTCTGATGCGTAAGAATGAAGCCGATCAGGGAGTTCATCCCTGATCGGCTGTTTTGCTAACGGCAAGAGGAAAAATCAGCGCAGCTAGCGCCCGCCGCCGTACTGCCCGCCTCCGTACCCCTGGTGGAAGTTGAATGCATCGAACAGGTCATCGATGGCAGGACTGTTGATCGGCACATACGGATTGTCCCAGGCCGTCCTCGGGTTGGGCAGGTTGTCGCGGCTTCGGGCGGTTAGAGGCCCGAGACCGAAGTTCCGCTCGATAAATTTGGTGATGGAAACGTGGTCTCCATAGGAATGGTTGACATGTCCACCCTTGGTATAGGGCGAAACAATCAGCAACGGAATCCGGGTGCCGTCGCCGAAGAAGTCGACGGGCTGGATGTAGCCGGAATCATAGTAGCCGCCGCCTTCGTCCTCGGTGATAAAGATCGCAGTAGTAGCCCAAAGTTCGGGGTTGGCCTGCACCGCATTGACCACGTTCTTGGCAAACCCTTCGAACAGTTCGAGCTTCGAAGAGGCCGGGTGACCATCCGAAGGCCAGCCCGGTTTGATGATCGAGACGGAGGGCAGTTGGCCCGAAGCAACATCTTTGTAGAACTGTTGAGAATCTTGAATGTGTTCCTCGCGTTCCGTGGAGTTGGTCATGATATCGGTGGCGTAGTTGAACGGGTTGCAGATGTTGCAGTAGGTGTCGAGGGGGTTGGAGAAGGTGGGATCGGTGACAAAAACATCCCAACCGTCTCCGTAGTATTTCCAGGAAACGTTCTTATCGTTCAGGGCGTCGCCGATGTGGCGAACCGAAGATCCCGGAACCGTGAACGGAGAGAGCGGGAGGGAGGAAGTTCCGTCACCGTTGAAGCCGGGATTGTAGTTGTTCAGGATGTAGTAGTGCCCTGGATCGCAATTGGGTTCGACCGGACGGGGCAGAGACTCCAGGTAGTTCACAATGGCGGGGACGCCGGGCTGGCTCAAATCGCCGCAATTGACGTAGCTCCCGCCGCCGGTGCCGTTCCCGGCTCCATAGCCATCTGAGTCGTACCAGTTGTTGGTGCCGGCTTGCGGATTCGGGTTTTCAATCTGGTTCGAGGGTGGAACCTCAGCGTGGCCCTTGCCGTCGCTGTACCAGATCGAATCGGCGAAGCCGAACTCGATATGGTTGGCCATAGTGCCGCCCATCACGGATTGATGGAAATTGTCGCTCAGCGTGTAGTTATCGGCCAGGCTCTTCATGTAAGGAGCATCGCCTTTGAGCACGTTAAAGAACTCCATGGAAGTGGAACCTTCGCCCGTGCCAATGAAGTTGGTAGGCGGAAGAAGATTGCCGGTCGACGAGCCATCGCTGCCGGCGCCGATGGTTACTTCAACCCAAGGAAACAGGTCGTTCTGGCAGCCGCTCGGATTTTCTCTGGTCGCCGCCGTGAGGTTGCAATCCGTTTGCTGCCACATCTGGTAGAAGCGGTGCACCGGGCTATTGGCATAATCGTCGTAGGTAAGCGTCGGAGACGTAAGCTGGAAAGCGCCTTGGGGCAACTCCAAGACGTTCGGAATGCGGGTGTCGGGTACAACGTAGGGGGCCAGGCCAGTGCCACCGATGGTCAGGTCGACATAATAGGTTGGCCACAATTGCCCGGGTTCGATTTCCTCGGCCTCAGCCAAGGTTGGAACGTAAGGGTTGGTGGGGCCACCCGCGACCACGAGAGGGTCGTTGCTGTAAAGAGTTTTTTCCGGCGGGCTGATGGCATAGGTGCCGGCGCCGACTGTCGTGTTATCGACGGCGCTGTACTGTGCCGAGATCGAGTAGTTGGGTCCCGGGGTTCCATCCCGATTAATGATCCCTTTGGAGAGCAGATTGGAGACAAACTCTCCCCGCCGCGGAATGTAGGTGGCGAAAACGTGATCGAAGCTGCGGTTTTCGCCGATTAGTACGATCACATGTTTGACGGGCGAGGCCGTGTGAGTTTGGTCGGCCGGTGGCTGAGCTGTGGCCCGAACGGGCACTCCAAGGTTGGCGAGCAGAGCAAGCAGGCTTATACCAACTGCGAGATGCTGTTTGGCTTTTGCCAGGAAACTTGGCGAAGACATAGACTTCCTCCTGATGGACGTACAGAGAACCACAGACGCCAAGGTAGTGGGGCTACAGCCACTGGAAGGTGACACTGAGATGAATTCCAGAAGAAAAGAAATCCACAAGGACGAGCGTTGCACAGCGCAGGATGTTGCGAAATTGCGGGGCAAATTCGCGGCTGAGAGAGAAACGTAAAGCGCAGATTAAAGAGTTTCCACAGGGCGGCGAATTCTCTACAGCTTTTCCCGTACCACGACAAGGCTGCGAAGGCTGTGGAATAATGCTGCCGTCGTCATCCTGCTGTCATCGGAGAACCTGTGGTTGAGGATTCCAACCGAGCCCGCGATCACCTGGCCAATGAGCGTACATTTCTGGCCTGGGTGCGAACCAGCGTCGCGATTGTGGTGTTTGGATTCGCGATTGGACGGTTTGCGATCGCCATGCGACAGTTGACGGAGTTTCAGGGACGTGGGTCGAAGACCACGGGGTTTTCGGTGTGGATGGGGATGAGCGCGATTCTGGCCGGAGTGGCGCTGATGGTGGCAGGATTGGCGCGCTATCGAAAAACGCGGGCGCAACTGGATGAAGGGAAGTTTGAAGCCGCGGGATTTATTGTGGACCTGGTGGCAATTGTCACTGTGCTTTTTGGTTTGGCGCTGGCGGGGTATTTGATTTACGTGCAGAAGAGTTTGGGCTAGAACGAAAAAGTCTTGCCGCGCTGTCGAAACAGTCCTCAGCATCGAAAAACTTATGGCGAACGATCAGGAAAAAGAGGCGGCGGCGCGGGCGAGCTTGCGGTTCGTGGAGGACGGTCAGGTGGTTGGGCTGGGGACGGGATCGACGGCGGCCTACTTCATTCAACTGCTCGGCGAGCAGGTGAAGAATGGTCTGAAGATTCGCGGCATACCCAGTTCTGAGCGGTCGCGGGAGCAGGCGGCAGGACTGGGGATTCCGCTTACGACGCTGGATGAATGCCAGGAGATCGACGTGACCGTGGACGGCGCGGACGAAGTGGATCCGCAATTGCGGCTGATTAAAGGTGGGGGTGGGGCGTTGCTGAGGGAAAAGATTGTGGCGTCGGCCACAAAAAATTACGTGATTATAGCGGATGAGACGAAGAGAGTTCCGGTGCTGGGAAGATTTCCGCTGCCTGTCGAAGTCATCAAGTTCGCGCAGGCGGTGGTGAAGAAAAAGATAGAGGCACTGGGCGCAGCGGTTGAGCTGCGGCAGGGGACGGACGGGAAGCCGTACCTGACCGACGAGAATAATCACATTCTAGATTGCCGGTTCGGGCAGATTCCAGATGCGGATGGGCTGGCCCGGCGACTGAACGACATGCCGGGAATTGTGGAACACGGCCTGTTCATCGGTCTGGCGAGCATAGTGCTAGTGGCGAACGGGAGCGAAATTGTGGAGTTGCATCGATGACATTAAGGTCAAAACAAAAGACGTTTCACCACAGAGTCACAGAGACACAGAGAAAAACGGAAAAGAGTTTCCTCTGTGACTCTGTGGTGGATTAGCGTCTTCACCATCCTAAGGCACAGCAGAGGCGATTGAGTGGCAACTGGGGGACAGGCACCGGGACGGGAACAGGCTTCGCGGCGGCGTTGGCTGCGATACCGCGTGCAGGCGCTGCTGGATGTGACCGTGGTGCGTTCGGGGATTCCGGATGTTTTGCCCGGGCGCTCCGTCAACCTGGGCGAGGGTGGAGTGTCCGCGGTATTGGCGGGAGAACTATCGCCGGGTGAGACCGTGGGAGTGGAGATTCGGCTGCCGCAAGTGGCGGATCCATTGCGCGCGCGGGCGCTGGTGCGCCATCAAGACAAGCTGCGCTCTGGGCTGGAGTTCGTCGGCCTATCGGCGGAGCAGCAGGCAGCTATCCGCGATTGGGCGGGTGACGCGAAGGCGGAGCTGGAAACGGGAGTGCGCGGGAGGATTCCGCTCGAAGCCGGGAAAGGTTCAGAGAGCGGGGGCTCGGTCGGTTCTCAGCTTCTTACCCGCAGGGGCCGCGACCGGAGATGGATCTTCTTCGCCGCCGCAGCGGCAATCTTGCTGACGGCGTTGTGGTGGCGCTGGAATCGGGGGTGGGAAGATATAGAGTCTGGTCTGCGGAAAAACGAAAAGATCACACAGATCCCGCAGCCGCAGGCGCGCGTTCCCGCCGAGGTTATGGAGAAGCTTGTGACTCACCGCGTGGATCCCGATTATCCGCTGCAGGCACGGCAGGCGAATCTGCAGGGCGTAATTGAACTCGACGTAATCGTGGGACGGGACGGGTCGGTGGTGGATGTGCGGGCGCTGAATGGTCCCGAGGTGCTGGCGCAGGCGGCAATGGATGCCATGCGTTGGTGGCGGTTCGAGCCCTACCGCATCGACGGCAAGCCAGTACCAGTGCAGACTACCGTTGCCATGGAATTTAAGCCGTAGACCCGGGCTGCCGAGTTCGGATCCAAATACTCAAAGCTACCTCCCGGTCGCGTTTTAGCGCGGAACAGGAAGATTGCTGCTCCAGCAATCAGCCACAATCAGCCACGCACCCAGGCGGCGCCAGGCCTTTACGTACTTGCCGCGGTCGGCGAGGAAGGTGCCATCGGGCTTGCGGATGCCGACGCTATACCGGCCGATTTCCATGGCGAGCTCGCCGGAGGCTTCGACCCGGATAGTTTCGAGGCGCAGGTCCTCGTATCCGGATTCCGCGAACTGGCGGAGCAGGCGCTCGACGGCCTTCGGGCCGTAGGCTGGGTCGTGGTGCGGCGCCATGAATGCGCCGTCCTGAGCAAACAGAGCCGCTACCTGATCGTAGTTGCCAGTATTGAAGGAAATGACGAAATCCTGGTTAAGGTTCCGGATCAACGAATCAACATTCAAGAACGGACGAGAGTCCGCCAAGGAGCTGGAATAGGGCCGATACATCTACTACCTCCTGGGGGAAGGCCAAGAGCGCTCCGTGGCCATATGGAAGCCGCTCTTAATGCAGACGCATTCTAGCGCAAAACCGCCTGTGGATACAGGAAAGATTTATGAAGAGAATGTGAATGGAAAAAATCCCAATAGCGAAGGGCCTTTTCGGACTTTGGGACTGACCGAGGAAGATGGATTTCCACTTGTGTGGAGGCGCGCGTCGCGGTATGTTGCGCGAATGAACCTCGATGTAATCGATTTGGGCGAAGGAAATCACGCCGAAATGAAACCGCTGGACACGAAGCTCTGTAATCCCGAGCGTTTCTGTCCGAACTGCTCGGCGGAATTGAGGGAGAACCGGTGCAAATTGAGCTGTCCGGTGTGTGGATTCTATTTAAGTTGCTCGGATTTCTATTGAATGTGAAAAATTGTCTGCAGGTGGGCTGGCGCACCTGACATGCCGGCCAAGGTCCGTCTACAATGGCCAAGGATTTAATTTTCTTTTCATGATCAGGAGACCATGATGGAACGTAAGGCTAGCGCTGTGTGGAAGGGCGGATTGAAGGATGGGAAAGGAACGATTTCGGCCCCGGGCGGCGTGCTGAAAGATACGCAATATTCGTTTACTTCGCGATTTGAGAATGGGCCGGGGACGAATCCGGAGGAGTTGATTGCGGCGGCGCACGCGGCGTGTTTTTCGATGGCGCTGTCAGCGCAACTGGGCGGAGCGAATCTGACGCCGGAGAGCATTAGCACCAACGTGACGCTGACCATGGAGAAACTGGATTCCGGGTGGACGATTACATCCAGCCACATCGATGTGGTGGGGAAGGTTCCGGGAGCGGATGCGGCGGCATTTCAGAAATACGCCGAGGCCGCGGAGAAGGGCTGTCCGGTGTCGAAGGTGCTCAACGCGAAGATTTCGATGACCGCGAAGCTGGGGTAGGTTCGATAGTGTGGTCGAACGTTTTTCACCACGGAGCCACAGAGACACGGAGGAAAGTCTTAAAGTTTCTCTTCTTCAGTGTTCTCTGTGTCTTCGTCCTTCGTGGTGAAGGGTTTGGTTTGACAGGCTGTAATCGGGCTGCAAAAATAGAACGGTTGATCTTCCTGACACGGCGGCCTTGGGGCCGCCACTGCATTGCAATTCAGATTGCCATCGTGGCGGAATTGGCAGACGCGCATGGTTCAGGTCCATGTACCGGCAACGGTGTGGGGGTTCGAGTCCCTTCGATGGCACCAATAAGAAACTGAAGTAAGCATAGCCGAGCGCCGCGGCAGCGGTCGTCTGGACAGCCGAGCCGGCTCTCCCCAGATGAGCCCGCATCCGTCAGCGCGCATCTATTCGCCGGAAGAAGTAAACTCTTCTCATGAAAAATCCACTTCGGTTGATCGGCTGGAAGAATGTGCTGCTGTTTGTCTTTTCTCTTGGTCTGTCGGGTTTTTGCGTTGCGCAGAAGTTGGCGATCACCATGGATGATCTGCCGGCGAACGGGATGCTGCCGCCGGGAGTCACGCAGGCGGAGAACACCAAGAATGTACTGGCGATTCTGAAGAAGCGGCACGTGCCTCCGGTATACGGATTTATCAACTCCAAGAAGCTGGAGGGTAACGCCGATGGGGCCGCAGCGCTGAAGTTGTGGGCCGCCGCGGAGCCTGTGGGAAACCATACCTACTCGCACATGGATCTGGAACAGAGCCCGGCGGAAGCATTCGAGCGGGAGATCGAAGAGAACGAGCCGGTCCTAGAGTTGCTTGCGCCGAACGCGGGATCGGGGGATGACTGGCACTGGTTTCGCTATCCGTATTTGCATGAGGGAGACACGGTGGAGAAGCGGCGCGCGATTCGGGCCTATTTGAAGGCGCACGGTTACCGGATTGCGCAGGTGACTCTGGATTGGGAAGACTATTTGTGGAACACGGCCTACGCGCGGTGCGTGGCTAAGGGAGATACGAAGTCGATTGAATGGTTGCGGTCGAGCTATTTGAGTACGGCTTCGGAATTTCTTGACCTCGGGCGATCGCAGGCGAAGTTGATTTACGGCCACGAAATCAACTACGTGCTGTTGACGCATCTGGGGGCGTTCAGCAGCACCATTCTGCCGGACGCACTGGATCTGCTGAAGAAGAAAGGATTCAAGCTGGTGCCGCTGGAGGAAGCGGAGAGCGACCCGGCGTACGACGGAGACCCGGATGTGGGGTTGCACGATGCGGGAACACTGCTCGACCAGTGGATGCAGGTGAAGCAGATCAAGTATCCGGAGCACGCGGAGAAGCCTTATAAAGAGATCGAGGGTGTGTGCCGCTGATCGCCTTTTGATTGGCCGAACTCTGAGTGGTCGAACTCCGATTGGCCGATCACTCCTTCCCGTATAATTCAGGCACTCGTTATGCCTGTTTTTCTTGACCAGATTGTCGACTCTACGCGCCGAAGAGTCTTCGAGACTAAACGAACGGCGGATTTGCGCGAGTTGGGGCAGCGGGCGGAACAGCACGTGCCGCGCGGGTTTCGGCAGGCTCTCAAGGAAAAAAGCCGAGCTGGCGTGGCGGTCATTGCGGAGTTGAAGAAGGCATCGCCTTCGAAGGGATTGATCCGGGCGGAGTTTTGTGTGGAGGAACTCGCGCGGGAACTGGAAGCGGCAGGAGCCGCGGCACTTTCTGTGTTGACCGATGAGGACTTCTTTCAAGGTTCGCTGGAGAATTTGAAACTTGCTTCGGCGGCCGTGAAGGTTCCCTGTCTGCGCAAGGATTTCATCGTGGACGAATTTCAGTTATTGGAGGCGCGCGCGAACTCGGCCGATGCCGTGTTGCTGATTGTGGCGGCGCTGACAAACACAGGCTTGAACAGGCTGGCGCTGGGTGCGGGCTTGCACGGACTGGACGTTTTATGCGAAGTGCATGATGAGGAAGAGCTGCAGCGCGCGCTGGATGTGGGGTGCGATCTGATTGGAGTAAACACGCGCAATCTGCGGACGTTCCAGGTGGATGCGGAGACAGCATTCCAGCTAGCGGAGAAGCTTCCTAAGGATGTGGTGCGGGTGGCGGAGAGCGGGATAGGATCCGCAGAAGACATCGCGCGGCTGCGGGCGGCGGGATATCAGGCATTCTTGATTGGGGAGTCGTTGATGCGGGCGGATTCACCTAGAGAAGCTTTGCGGGAGCTGATGCGAGTCGCGAGTCGCGAGTACCGAGTACCGAGTGGGCAGTGAGACGCTTTACAACTCGTTGACAAATGTTTTTATGACTTGGGTGAAGATTTGTGGGATGACGAATTTGGAGGATGCTCTGACCGCCGTTGAGGCCGGGGCGGATGCGGTGGGGTTTGTGTTTTATGGGAAGAGTCCGAGGAATATTTCAGTCGAGGCGGCGCAGATGATTGTTGAGAAATTGCCGCAGGAGGCGGAGAAGATTGGAGTGTTTGTTGACGACGGCGAACTTAGTGCGTGGGATGTTCTGCTGCAGACCGGATTGACTGGGGTACAGACCTATTTGTCGTCGACAGACAGTGGCGCAAGACACCAAGGGAGCATGGGAATAGACGTCTCCCTTCTTCCTAAACGGGCAAGATCTTTGATGGCGCTGCCTATGAAGTTGTTTGGCGAGGACGAAAAACAGGTCAACACGTCGGCGGCGAACTTCGCAGACTGGGGAAAGAATTGGCCCGAGGGCTTTTCACTTCCAGAGGGGTTGCTGGACACATTTGTGCTGGATTCGGGCGATCTGCGAATGCCGGGTGGCACGGGTAAGACCTTTGATTGGGTTAAAGCTGTACCGATTGCTGAAGGGATGCGTCAGGGCGGCGTGAAGCTGGTAGTTGCCGGCGGTCTGACGGCAGAGAACGTGGCGGGAGCGATGGGGATTCTAAGGCCGTGGGGAGTGGATGTGGTTTCGGGTGTAGAGGCTCGACCGGGGAAGAAAGATCCGGATAAGGTGCGGGCGTTTGTGAAAGCGGTGCGCGACGCGGATCGGAAGGCGAGCTAGAGATGGCGACAGTTGCTAGAACGATCAGAGTTAAAATCCCCGCCCCTTCGGCAAGCTCAGGGCAGGCTCTCTCGCAACGAACGCGAGAAGGACGGGGCACCCTGCGGGTCAGGAACGTTCCCGGGCGGTTTGGCGTCTACGGCGGGCGGTATGTGCCGGAGACTTTGATGGCGGCGCTGGAGGAGTTGGAGCGCGAGTACGAGAAGGCGAAGCGCGATCCGAAGTTTCAGCGGCGGCTGGAGGAGTTGCTGCGGACTTATGCCGGGCGTCCTACGCCGCTTTCGTTTGCGCGACGGCTTACGCAGAAATTGGGTGGGGCGAAGATTTATTTGAAGCGGGAAGATTTGCTGCATACCGGGGCGCACAAGATCAACAACTGTCTGGGCCAGGCGTTGCTGGTTGAGCGCATGGGGAAGCGGCGGGTGATTGCGGAGACGGGCGCGGGGCAGCATGGCGTGGCTACGGCTACAGTTTGCGCGCTGCTGGGATTCGAGTGTGTGGTGTACATGGGGACCGAGGACATGCGGAGGCAGGAGTTGAATGTGTTCCGCATGCGGTTGCTGGGGGCGGAAGTGCGCGGAGTCGAGTCGGGGTCGCGGACTTTGAAGGATGCGATTAACGAAGCCATGCGCGACTGGGTCACAAATGTTCGGACTACTCATTATTTATTGGGCAGCGTGCTGGGGGCGCATCCCTATCCGACGATGGTGCGGGATTTTCATCGCGTGATTGGGCGGGAGGCGCGGGCGCAGATCCTGAGGGCTGAAGGGAAATTGCCGGCGGCGGTGATTGCCTGCGTGGGCGGGGGATCGAATGCGATTGGAATTTTCTACGAATTTATAAAGGACAAGAAAGTGCGGTTGATTGGCGTGGAGGCCGGTGGACGCGGCGAAGTACTCGGAGAACATGCGGCGCGGTTTCAGGGAGGATCGCCGGGAGTTTTGCAGGGGACTTACTCTTACGTGCTGCAGGACTCGGCGGGGCAGATTGCTAACACGCATTCGGTCTCGGCGGGGCTGGATTATCCGTCGATTGGGCCGGAGCATGCGGCGTTGAGAGATGCGGGGCGGGCAGAGTATGTTCCGGCGTCGGACGCGGAGGCGCTGGAGGCGACCACCTTGCTGGCGCGGACGGAGGGGATTATTCCGGCGCTCGAGTCGGCGCATGCCATCGCGGAAGTGGTGAAGCGCGCGCCTAGGATGAAGAAATCCGACGTGGTGATTGTGAATGTTTCCGGGCGCGGGGATAAAGATATTGGGATCATGCGCGAGAACCTGAAGTTGGATTGAGTCGACGATTTAATTCTTCATGCCATTATCTTTTTATAAGAAGCCGGCGCTGGTGGTGTATGTGACATGCGGGGACCCGGACCTGGCGACTACGCGAGCCGTCGTGTTGGCAGCGATTCAGGCGGGCGCGGATGTGATTGAACTGGGAGTTCCGTTCAGCGATCCGGTGGCGGATGGTCCGGTGATTCAGCGGGCTAGCGAACGCGCGCTCAAGCAGGGGACCTGCCTGGCGCAGGTTTTGACATTGGCGGCGGAGGTGCGGCAGCACGCGCAGTCTACCGGGCTGATTGTGTTTTCGTATTTGAATCCGATCTTGCGGATGGGCATGGAGAAGTTCTGCATGGTCGCGCGGCACGCGGGAGTGGATGGAGTGCTGGTGACGGATTTGCCGGTGGAGGAGGCTGACGAATATCTGCGTGCCATGCGAGAGCACGATTTGGCGCCCGTATTTCTTGCGGCACCGACCAGTCCAGATGAGCGCTTGAACCGGATTGCGGCGGTTTCGCGGGGATTTGTTTATGCGGTCTCGCGGACGGGAGTGACGGGAGCGCGGCAGAAGTTGGCGGATGATGCGCAGAAACTTGTTCGGCGGTTGCGGCGCGTCACCAAGTTGCCCGTGGCGGTTGGGTTTGGGATTTCGAATGCAGAACAGTTTGCGGAAGTTGGAAAGTTTGCCGACGCGGTTGTAGTGGGGAGTGCGATTGTGGAAACGATTGAGCGGAATCGGGGACGGGAAGCCGCGGCTGTGGGAGAATTTGTGGGGAAGTTGACGGGCGCGAGGTAGGAGTTCAAAATCCCCACCCTGCGCAAAGAACGCGCAAGGACGGGGCAACCCGCTGAGCTAGGGATCCCCTTCGGCTTCGCTCAGGGCAGGCTTTCGACTGCGGTTGTGCTTGGCTTTCGCCAAGCACGATCCTCGCTCAGGATCACAGAGTTGGAATAAGAACCTCATGGATATCGCGGATTGGCGGAAGAAGATTGATGAGCTTGATCGGCGACTGGTGGAGTTGCTGAGCGAGCGGGCGCAGGCTGCGGTGGAGATTGGGCGGCTGAAGCGGGATACGAGTTTGCCGATTTATGAGCCGGAGCGGGAACGGATTGTGTTTGAAAATGTGCAACGGATGAATCGAGGTCCGCTGCCGGGTCGGGATCTGGTGCGGATTTTTGAAAGGATTATGGACGTGATGCGAAATATTCAGAAGGAAGGGATTGGGGCTAAGGCGGATGGGGCGAAGGCTGGGCAGACTGAGTTGGATTCGAAAGTGAACGATTAGTCGACGGCATCGTTGGTGCTGGACGCGAAAGCAGATTCCTCGCTTTGCTCGGAATGACAAGGAGCTATAAGAAGCTGGAAGCAGAGATTTTCTTATGATTGTGGCGATGCAGGAAGTAGCGGATGAGGGGCAGATTCAGCAGGTGATTGAGCACCTGGTGAAGATGGGGTTTGAGGTGCACCGGTCGACCGGTGCGCGGCAAACCGTGCTGGGCGCTGTGGGAGCGGGCATCGATTTTGACATCCGCATTCTGGAGTTGCTGCCGGGGGTGCAGGAAGTCCATCGCATCAGTTCGCCTTACAAGCTGGCGGGGAAAAGTTTTCGTCCCGAGGGGACGATCGTCAAGCTGGCGAATGACGTGGATATTGGCGGCAATGAAGTGGTGGTAATGGCGGGGCCTTGCTCGGTGGAATCGCGGGAACAGCTTTTCGCTACGGCTGAGGCCGTGGCAAAAGCGGGGGCGCGGGTGCTGCGGGGCGGAGCGTTCAAGCCGCGGAGTTCTCCTTACTCTTTTCAGGGGCATGGGGAAGATGCGCTGAAGTTGCTGCGCGAGGCGGGGGGGAAATTCAAGCTGCTGGTGATCAGCGAGGTGATGGAGATCTCGCAGATTCCAATGATGCTGCCTTATGTGGATATTCTTCAGGTGGGAGCGCGCAACATGCAGAACTTTAATTTGCTGCGCGAACTGGGAAAAGTGCGCAAGCCGGTGCTGGTGAAGCGCGGGATCGCCGCAACTTTGGAAGAATTGCTGCTCTCTGCGGAATACATTATGGCGGGGGGCAATTATGAAGTGATTTTGTGCGAGCGCGGGATTCGAACGTTCGAGACTTATACGCGGAACACGATGGATATTTCCGCGATTCCGATTATTCACAAGCTGTCGCATCTGCCGATGACAGCAGATCCATCGCATGGAACGGGGCGACGCGACAAGGTTGCTCCGATGGCGCGGGCGTCGGTGGCGGCCGGGGCCGATGCGCTGCTGATTGAAGTGCATTGCGATCCGAACAACGCGTGGTCGGATGGAGCGCAGTCGCTGTTTCCCGAGCAGTTTGCAAAACTGATGGATGAATTGCGGATGATCGCGCCGGCGGTGGGAAGAAAAATTGGGTAATTGGGTAATTCTGTAATTGGTAATTTGAAAACAAAGTGCAGTCAGAAGTTCAAATTACTCAATTACAGAATTACCCAATTACTCAATTCTTTTATGCCAATTCGGCAAATCACGATTGTCGGGACCGGGCTGATTGGCGGGTCGTTTGCGCTCGCGCTGCGGAAGCGGAAGTTCGCCGGGATGATTGTGGGGTGTGACCGCGAGTCGGCGCTGAAGAAAGCGAAGCAGTGCGGCGCGATTGAGAAGGGATTTGTTGAGCCTGCGGACGCGGTGCGGGGCAGCCAGTTGGTGGTGCTGGCTACGCCGGTGCTGGCCATTGTGGATTTGATCGGAAGGCTGGGGCCGGCGCTGCCTGCGACGACTTTGCTGACGGATGTGGGAAGTACGAAGTCGGCAGTTGTCGAGCGGGCGCGGAAAGTGTTTGGCAAGAATGCTGGGAAGCGGTTTCTGGCGGGGCATCCTATGGCAGGGAAGGAACAGAGCGGCGTGGAGTATGCGGACGCGGATTTGTTCCAGAATGCGGTCTGGTTCTTGACCCCGCTGCCCGGACAGAATCTGAATGAAGGGATCCTCGCAGAATTTGCGGGATGGATCGATCAGATTGGGGCGCGCATTGCGATGCTGCCGGCGGAAGATCACGACCGGCTGTGTGCGTGGATCAGCCATGTGCCGCAGATGATTTCGACGGCGCTGGCGGCGGCGCTGGTGGAGGAATTCGGAGAAGATGCACCGCTGCTTCCAGCAGGCGGCCGCGCGCTGCGGGAGATGACGCGGATTTCGGCGAGTCCGTATTCGATGTGGCGGGATATTGCCATCAGCAACAAGAAAAATATTGAGGATGCGCTATTCAAGGTGGAGCAGCGGCTGACGCACATCCGGGAGAACCTGGCTACGCGGGCGCTGGCCGAGGAATTTGAGCAGGCGCATGGCCTGAAGAAGACTACGGGAAAAAAGGGATGATTCTCCGCT
Organism: Candidatus Sulfotelmatobacter sp.; assembly: GCA_049280095.1. Lineage (GTDB taxonomy): Bacteria > Acidobacteriota > Terriglobia > Terriglobales > Acidobacteriaceae > Sulfotelmatobacter. Next base: position 94,783 of record JBAPPL010000010.1, read on the forward strand.
GGCACTTGAGCGGTTGCAGAATTGCCCTTAAGGCTTGCGACCATACATGTGGGTAAGGGATCCTTCGACTCCGCACTTGCTCTCGCTTTGCGAGCGCAAATGCTCCGCTCAGGATGACAGGGGATTGTGGGTGCGGTGTCTCGGCAGTGAGTTTCGTTTAGAATTCGGACGCTATGAATAAGGTTGTGGCCAGCGCGGATGAGGCGATTCGGGATGTGGGGGACGGTTCGGTCATTATGATCGGAGGATTCGGGCTGTGCGGGATCCCGGAGAATCTGATTCGGGCGCTGGTGCGAAAGGGATCGAAGAATCTGACGACCATCAGCAATAACGTGGGTGTGGATGGACTGGGTAACGGGTTGCTGCTGGCGGCTGGGCAGATTCGGCGGCATATTGGAACTTACGTTGGGGAGAATAAACTGCTTGAATCGATGGTGCTGGCGGGGAAAGTGGAGCTTGATCTGGTGCCGCAGGGAACGTTCTCCGAGCGGATTCGCGCGGCTGGCGCGGGGATTCCGGCGTTTTTTACTCCCACTGGCGTAGGGACGGTCGTTGCTGAAGGAAAAGAAACGCGCGAGTTCGATGGCCGCACTTACGTGATGGAGCGCTGGTTGAAGGCCGACTTCGCATTTGTGAAGGCGTGGAAGGGTGACCGGATGGGCAATCTGGTTTACCGGAAGACGGCGCGGAATTTTAATCCCATCATGGCTACGGCCGCGAAGGTTACGATCGCGGAAGTTGAGCACCTGGTTGATGCTGGAGAGCTCGACGGGGATCTGGTGCATACGCCTTCGGTTTACGTGAAGCGGATTTTTCAAGGCGAGTTGTATGAGCGACGGATTGAGAAGCGGACGGTGAGAAAAGCGAGTTGACAGTGGCCGGCCATGGGTCGAGGGCACCGAGAGAACTCCCTGATGAGATGCCGGTGAGGTTGGTCTGCAAGGGATCCTTCGACTTCGCAGATGGCTCGCTTCGCGATCCATCCGCTACGCTCAGGATGACAGGGGTAGGATTGATGATGACGAAGCCCGGCAAAGATGTCGACAAGCGCGAGCGCATTGTGAAGCGTCTTGCGCTGGAGTTGCGAGATGGGTTCTATGTGAACCTGGGCATTGGGATGCCTACGCTGATTGCTAATCATGTTCCGGCGGGGATGGAAGTCATTCTTCAATCCGAGAACGGGATGTTGGGGATTGGTCCTTATCCTGTCGAGGGTCAGGAAGACGCCGATCTGATCAATGCGGGCAAGGAGACGGTGAGCGAGATGGCCGGGACTTCGTATTTTTCGAGTGCCGACTCGTTTGCCATGATCCGCGGAGGGCATGTTGATTTGAGTGTGCTGGGGGCGATGGAAGTGGATGAAGCGGGGAACCTGGCGAACTGGATGATCCCCGGGAAGATGGTGAAGGGGATGGGCGGGGCAATGGATCTGGTGGCTGGTGCGCGGCGCGTCGTGGTGGCGATGGAACATACGACTCGGGAAGGCGCTCCGAAGATTTTGACTAAGTGCACGCTGCCGCTTACTGGGGTGAAGGTTGTGGATACGATTGTGACCGAGATGGCATACATCCGGGTGACGGAGCGAGGGTTGGTGCTGGAGGAAGTGGCTCCGGAATTGACGGCGGAGGATGTGCAGCGGGCTACCGAGGCGAGGCTGGTGGTGAGTGAGAATTTGAGGGTAATGGAGAGCTAACGACGACCCTCAGGGGCTAAAGCCCTGTCATTTCTGCGGGCTTTGCGCGGCGCTGAACCGCCGCTCCTCCACGGTACTACGTATGCCCGAGCAATGCTCCTTGAATCCTACCTTCCGCAAAATCCGAAGAGCCTCCCTGATTTGCCTAGACCCGGAACGGCGCGGCCAGCAACCGGAAGGGAAGCGAGATCGCGAGGTAGATGATCTCCAGAACTCCATGCACGGCTACGCCCACGATGCGGAAGGGGAGCAGCAGCAGCCAGACGAACGGGTAGATTATGAGCGCCAGCAACGCTAATGGCCAGCAGAGTACGAAGAGGATGCACCACAGGAGGAAAGTGAACATGATTTGGCCTCCTTCTAGTTAACTATACGGCAGCGGCGGAAAGAAAGTTCCGCATGGGAAAAGCATTGGAGGGAATGCCTTTCGGAGCCAATCGCATTGGATGATGAAAAGGGATCCTTCGAGTGCGGTTGTGCTTCGCTTCGCCAAGCACAACCTTCAGGATGACAAGCTTTTGATGTTTGCGTTTATTCGTAGCGCAGCGCTTCCGCGGGCAGAGTTTTGCCCGCGGACCATGACGGGTAGAGCGTGGCGATGAAGGAAATTCCGATTGCTCCCAGCGCTACGCGCACGCCATCCTTCAGGCGAGGTGCAAAGGGTACATAGTCGATGGAGTAGACCTCGGGGGAGAGCGAGATCAGATGATAGTGGCCGCCCGCGTAGGAAATGGCATAGCCCAACAGAAGGCCGATTGCCGTGCCGATCACGCCAATCAGCACGCCCTGGGCGATGAATATGTTCCGCACCTGCGATTTACGCGTGCCCATCGACATGAGCACGGCAATGTCCTTAGTTTTTTCCATGACCATCATGACCAGAGAAATCAGAATATTCAGAGCCGCCACGAATACGATCAGTCCTGTAGTAATCCAAGTGACTAGGTACTCCATGTTCAAGGCGTGAAATAGAGCCTTGTTCTGCTCTTTCCAGTTAGTGGTCATAAAGCCGGGGCCGGCCGCCTCTTCGAGTTGGCGCGCAATCTGGTCGGCGGCATAGATGTCGTCGACCTTGAACTCGATCACCGAGATCAGGTCGCCCAGGCCGAACAGGCGCTGTGCGTCGGAGAGACGTGTAAAAGCCCAGGACGCGTCGTAATCGTAGAAGCCGGAGTTGAAAATTCCCACCACGCGAAAGCGGCTGTATTTGGGCACCATGCCGAAGGGCGTCAGTTCTCCCTGTGGGCTGGTGACCAGCACGACCGAACCGACGGTTGCTCCCAGATTGTCGGCCATGTCTTTGCCGAGAATGATTGGAGGCATGGCGGCCACGCGCGCCCGGATGGTGCCGAGGGAATCAGGAAGGTCTTCCGTCGCGGATGCTGCTTGTTCGGCTGCATCCGGGGCAGGCGAGGCGGCCGTCCCCGCATTGTCTTTTTTTGGCTCGGGAGTGGTTTCTTCCAGAGTGGCCGCTGAACCTTCTTTTATAGTGCTGAGTAAATCACCGACATTGCGCTCATACGCTGGAATCATTCCCTTGAGCACGGCGCCGCGGGCGCGGGGTCCGCGGGAAATCAGGACCTGCTCGAAAATTGCAGGTGCGGCGGCGACCACATGCGGTTGTTTGGAAAGACGTTCCAGCAGCGGCGGCCAATCTTTAATGCCGTCGTCGGCTATGCGCAGCAGGCTGATATGGGAGCTTGATCCGATGAGGCGATCCTGCAAATCCTGGCGAAACCCGTTGTTGATGGCTAACGCGACGATCAGCGAAGCCACACCCGCGGCCACTCCAGCAATCGAGATGCCGGTGATGATGCCGATGAAGGCCTGGCGGCGTTTGGCGCGCAGGTAGCGGGTCGCGATGAAGAGTTCAAAGCGCATGGGCAACTATCGGCTGTCAGCTTTCCGCTTACTTCCAAGTCGGATTATAGCGTTGTCCTCGGCAGAACCGCGGGCACCCTCAACCGATACTGACGGTATTCTTCTCCGAAACGGTTCTCCAATTCGTCGTCCTCCATCTTTATCATTACTGAGCCAGTGACGACCGCGAACGCTGTCAGCACCCAACAGATGATGAGGCCCGTGCCGACGCTCCAGGCCAGCATCTCGCAGAGATGCCCCAGATAGACGGGATGGCGCACGCGGGCGCGAATGCCTGTGGTCACCAGACGCTGCTGGCGATGCCCGGGCAAAACTTCCGGCAGACCGCCGAGTTGCGCGGGGCTGAAGCCGCTTCCAGAGAGTTTGTAGAGCACGAGTCCCGTGCTGAACAGTGCCGCTGCGGGAACCCAGCACCACCAGCGGTGATAGAACGTCAGGCCGCGCCAGTGCTCGGTAACCGCAGCCAGTAGCAGCCACATTGCGATCCACACTGGCAACAAGACTCGATACGGGGAACGTGGCCGCGAACGCCAGTACTCCACACGGGGATGAATCAGCAGCCAGAAGCTGGGAATGGTGGAATAGATAACGCAGGCGATCCAGGCGACGCTCCGCAGTGTCTGCTCCACGACTCGATTCTACCGGGCACCGCTGCCGCGGAAGTTCAAGGTCTTTCGTTCACGCTGGTGATCTTGCGAAGACCCGCATAAACCGCCAACATCCGCACAGGGCGTGATGTTATGAAGATTCTGCTGGTCGAAGATTCCTACATTGAAAGACACAAGGTGGGCGGTTACCTGGCCGACTGGGGACTCGACTATCAGGCGGTGGGTAGCGGCACGGAAGCGGTGAAACTGCTGGAAGGCGCCGAGCCTCCCAACATGGCGCTGCTGGACTGGATGCTGCCGGGTCTCGACGGGATCGATGTGTGCCGCCGGATCAGAAAAATGGGAACGCGAGCGCCTTACATCTATACCGTGATGCTGACGGCCAAGAATCGAAAGCAGGATCTGCTGCTCGCCATGGAAGCTGGTGCCGACGACTATCTGGCCAAGCCCGTGGATCCTTCCGAGTTGCGCGCTCGAATCATGGCGGGCAAGAGAATTCTGGAACTTCAGCAATCTTTGAGTTTTGCCGCCACGCACGATTTTCTGACGAATCTGCTGAACCGCGCGGAAATACTGGCGGCCGTAGAGAAAGAGTTTTCGCGCAGCGGGCGAGAAGGCAAGCCGGCCACGCTGATCATGGCCGATATCGACCACTTCAAACGCATCAACGATTCACTCGGCCACGCCGCAGGAGACGAGGTTCTGAAGGAAGTCGCGCGCCGGTTGAAGATGGACTTGCGTCCCTATGATGTGGTGGGTCGCTACGGCGGCGAAGAATTTCTGATCATTCTGCCGGGGTGCGATTTAACTGTGGGCGCGCGCCGCGCCGATGAGGTCCGCGCCTTGGTCGCGAAAGATCCAATCGTTACTCCGTTCGGCACGGCTTCTGCCACGGTCAGTATGGGCGTGGCTGTGACCTCCGCAGTGCGCGATCATACAGTAGCGGACTTGCTGCATGAGGCGGACGTCAGCCTGTATGCTGCCAAAAAGAATGGAAGGAACCGCGTCGAACTTTTTTCAGCAACAGCGCGGCAAACTGGAGCTGGCCAGAGCTAGCCCAAGCAAAGGTTTCAGCAACCATCGTTACCGTTGTCGTCCTGGCCCGTGCACAGCCTCTTTGTCTGTGGCACATTAGTAGTCCATGTCCGCGCCTGCCGACTCCAGAGCTGGACGCATCGCCTTTACGCATCCCGACTTTGTGCTGTTTCAGATCGCGCGCTTCCTGATCGTTGCTGCCGTCGAAATGCAGGCCGTTGCCGTGGGATGGCAGGTTTACGACATCACCAAGCGCGCCCTCGATCTAGGCCTGGTCGGCTTGGCGCAGTTTCTTCCTGGCATACTGCTGTTTCTGGTTTCTGGACATACCTCTGACCGTTTTGAACGACGCAAAGTGCTTGGTGCCTGCTACGCGGGATACGCGCTCTGCTCGGGCCTTTTATTGATTATCGCGGTGCGCAGCGGGCATTCGGTCCGGCTCATCTATGCCGTGCTGATTCTGCTCGGAGTGGTGCGGTCGTTCAACGGAACGGCAAGTCGCTCGATCCTCCCGCAACTTGTTCCCGAGGAACATTTCGCCAATGCCGTGGCATGGAACGCGACCACTTTTCAAGCTGCAACGATTCTGGGACCTTCTGTCGGCGGAATTCTTTACGCGGCTTTCCGCGGGCCGTCGGCGGTTTATGCGGCTGCCATGCTGACTGCGGTGGGCGCGCTGTTATCCATGTTCCGCATCAAAACACGTCCGCAGACGCGGCGGCGCGAACCCACGACCTTGAAAACTACCTTCGCGGGATTACACTTTATCTGGCGCGAGAAGCTGATTCTGGGCGCAATTTCGCTCGACCTGTTTGCAGTGCTGCTGGGTGGGGCGGTCGCTCTGCTTCCGGTATACGCGCGGGAGATTCTTCACACCGGGCCATGGGGGCTGGGATTGCTGCGCACGGCTCCGGGGGTGGGAGCGGCAGTAATGGCGGTCGCGCTGGCACATCGTCCACTGCGCGGGCGAGCGGGGCCGACGCTGTTGTGGTCGGTGGCAGGATTCGGAATCTGCACCATACTGTTTGGTGTATCGACCAGCCTGGTGCTGTCATTGATTTCGCTGATTTGTCTGGGAGCGGCCGACATGGTCAGCGTCATCATTCGCGCGACGCTCGTGCAGTTACGCACTCCCGATGAGATGCGGGGGCGCGTGATGGCAGTAGATATGGTTTTCATCGGGACCTCGAATGAACTCGGGCAGTTTGAGTCGGGGCTGACAGCGCAATGGTTCGGCACGGTTCCCGCTGTTCTGCTAGGAGGAGTGGGGACGCTGGTAGTGATTGCACTCTGGGCCTGGAAGTTTCCCGAGTTGCGCCGCGCGGGGGAACTCACTGGCATGAACAGTGTGTCAGAAGAAGCTTCAGAAGAGACGGCGGAGAGAATGCATTGACGAACCCCAAGTTTCGTCAAGAACATTTTATTTCCCGCGCACCAATATCTTGGCGGCGCCCATGTTGTCGAAACGATCGTAGACGCGCACCACCACCACGTGCTCGGAAGAAGCCTGGCCATCTTTCGCCGCTTCGGGTGTGATCTTGAAATCGTAGTTCTCGGTCTTGGCGTCGGAGAGTTGGCCGACCGGCTCTACGTACTTCCAGTCGCTGGCATCGACAGAATATTCCGCTCGCTTGATGGGAGAGAAACCGTCGACGGCGCGGAAGGTGACATGAATCTCTCTGGCTTCGAGGGACGCAGCCAGGGCTTCGACGCGCGGCGGAGTCGTGTCCACTTCAAACCGGCGGCTTTCTTTTGATGTCGTCAACGCCTCGCCGGGCGAGTGCGACGGCGCATCGGAAGCGACCACCTTCACCGTGTAGCCTCCGTCCGGCAGCAGGCTAGCATCGAATGAATATGCCTTTTCGGTAAGATCGTCTTTGAGCAGCAGCCAGCGGGCCTCACCGTCGCCGCGGTAGTAGAGGGAGTAGACGAGCTGGTCGTCATTGTCATCGTGCGCGCTCCACTTCACTCCGATCGAGTCGCGATCGTGCGAGCTGGGCGGTGGGGCTTCGAAATGCTGTCCGGATCCGCTGAAGGAGGATCCGTTGAAAGAAGATCCGGAATCCGACCCTATAGTGTTGCCCGACATTTTTGGCATGGGTTGATACTTCACGCCAACCTGCACGGTCACGTCATCGATTTCAGGGGCGGCATTCTTCGGCAGATAATTCAGCACCACGCTATCCACTCCAGGCGCCGCGGTTCCCGCGTGTAGCACGGCTTTCCACTGGGCATAGCGCGCCGCGGGGATTCCGGTTTCAGAGTTCGCGGCCAGGTCGATCTTCTTCCACGGACTCCAGTTGCGGTCGGGATTATCTACATTGCCGCTGCGGGCATAGAGACCCACGCTCCCCGTGCCGCGAAACTCCGCCCGCCCCCAGCGTGAGAAAATCTTGGCGTCGAAGACGTCGCTCTCATAGGTGCCCTCGGCTTCGGGGCCCGGTCCCAGCACAAAAACTTTTCCCAGATTACTGGTCGCGGCATATAAGCCACGGCCGGGAGCCTTGGCAAATCGGGTGATCTGCGACGCCGTGGCTTTCAGCAGATCGGAAAAATCATCCTGGCCGGTGATGGCAAAAATGTGGCCGCGATTGCCCGTGCCCGCCAGCAAGCGACCTTGCGAATCGAACGCCAGGGCATACACGATGTCTTCGTGGGACGACCAGACTCTTGTGGGGGAACCATCCGGCGCGATGCGATACACATCGGAGCCACTACTTGCCCCACCGCCCGGGAATGGGAACGGACCCGTCATCTGCGGCACGCTAGGGGCAGGCGTGACCGTGATGCCCGGAGTTTGTGGCGTCGCGCCTGCCGTGGGTGGGTTCGCGCCCAGGTTCATAAGAGCAGCTGCTAGAGCGGCGCCGCCCAGCCCTCCAACGCTGCGCTTTTCGCCGACCGCCGCCGCGTAGATGTTCCCCGCATGATCCAGCGCCAAGGCCGTGATTTCTTTCTTGGGCGCGCTGTACAGCACGAATCCCTCGCCTGCGGGAGAGATGCGGTAGATCAACCCGCTGCCATCAGAACCCGCGATCAGATTCTCCTGCGCATCGAAAGCGAGCACGCGAATGTGAGTTTCATCGCTCTTGAAAAAAACCGAGTGCTCGCCTTTGGGCGTTACCCGATAGATTTCTCCGTGGTCGCCCGTAGCTACGTAGAGATTGCCGGCCTTGTCCAGCGCCAGGTCCCAGATGTATTTCGTACCCGGTTCGAAATAGACAGATGAACTCCAGAAGGGATCGACGGCAGGCGTGGCCGCGTCTTTCTCGTCAGTGGCTTCGTCTTTTTTGTCGGAGGCAGTTCCCCGGTGGGAGCCCGCTTGCGATTTAGTTTCGGGCTTGTGTTCCAGCTTGTATACCTTGCCGTCGGGAGCGGTAGCCGCGTAGATGGCGCCTCCGGGGCCGGTTTGCAGCGCCTGCACCTGGAGTTCCTTGGGCTCGAAAATGATCGTCGCCTTGCCGTCGGGCGTGACGCGGTACACGCGAGCGGGCGCGCCTGCCGCCACATACACGTTGCCGGCTTCGTCGGATGCAATCGACCAGATATAGGTGGAAGGCGTGGCATACAAGCTTTTGAAGGTGGGAGCGAGTTCCAGGCCCCCCTCGCTGCGAATGGCCACGCCCGTGGCAGTGCCCTTGGTCAGTTCATCAAATTTCGACTGCTCCCAGGTGCGCGTGCCCTCTGCGAACGCGGTCGAAACCAGACTGAGGACGCTTATGTTTGTGAGACAGAGACCAGCCAGAAGAAAGAAAAAAAGCTTTCGCGCACTCTGCAATTTCATACCTCGAAGTCGTTGTAGGAAGAATCTTCAGGTTATCACGCCCCACTGTCCGAAGCGGAAGACGGCGGCTCAGTCGGAGGCCCGGACGAAGGGCAATTCGCCATGGTATTGTAAAATTGGTATTGTTAGATTTCATGCGTTCCTCGCGTCAGGATCTGCTGCGCTTGCTCGCTTCCAAGTCCTTCCGGTTGGGTGAGTTCAAGCTCTCTTCCGGCGGTACGAGCGACTACTACATCGACTGCCGTACGACCACTCTCGATGCCAAGGGTTCGCGCCTGACTGGCGAGGTTTTCTTAGACGAGATCCGAAAACGGGAGTGGAAGCCGCAAGCCATTGGCGGCCTCACCATGGGAGCTGATCCCATCGTCGTGGCAGTTTCTGTGGTAAGCGGTGACCTGCACGGCTTTCTGGTACGCAAGGCCGAAAAGCAGCACGGAACCGGGCAGCGTATTGAAGGCTTTCGCGAGAAAGGCGCCCGCGTGGTGATTGTCGACGATGTTTGCACTACCGGCGCTTCCACGGTGCAAGCGATCGAAGCGGCCCGCGAATTTGGATTTCAGGTGGTTGGGGCCATGTGCCTGGTAGAGCGCGAAGAGGCGAAGGGCAGGCCTAACGTTGAGAAGGCCGCGTCCCCGGCTCCGTTCGTTTCTATTTTTACTGCCAGCGATGTGCGCGCGGAACACGTATCGCAAATGGACGACACAGCACCTGTTATTTTTGCCGTTGCTGCCAGTTGCGAAATCTGCGGACGCCCGGCAGTTACGAATGCTCCGAGGAACCGCTGTGCGGTGCACCGAAGCTGAAGGAATTGAGACTTCATGATCCAGACTCTTGAATGGACTGACCACGGGGTACGCTTCATCGATCAGACGAAGCTGCCCACAGAAGAAACCTATGTTACCTGCAAGACGCACGAGCAGGTCGCCGATGCGATCCGGACCATGGTGGTGCGCGGAGCGCCGGCTATCGGCGTGGCCGCAGCCATGGGCATTGCGCTGGCGGCCAAGAACTCCAAAGCGGAAACCACGGGCGACCTGAAACGCGACCTCGACCAGGCTTGCGAACTGATCGGCAAGAGCCGGCCGACCGCGGTCAACCTCTTCTGGGCCATTCGCCGCATGCAGGAGAAGTTTGAGCGCGTGCGTATTCGTCCCCTCGCGCAAATTAAGCAGGACCTCATCGAAGAAGCGCAACGCATGCACGCAGAAGACATCGCCGCCAATCAGGCCATGGGACGCCACGGCGCAACGCTGATGCCGAGCGAAGGCGGAGTGCTTACGCACTGCAATGCCGGCGCGCTGGCTACGGCCGGTTACGGCACGGCGCTGGGCGTGATCCGCGCGGCGGTCGAGCAGGGCAAGAAAATTCACGTCTACGCCGACGAGACCCGGCCCTTCCTGCAAGGCTCGCGCCTTACGGCGTGGGAACTGATGAAGGACGGCATCCCGACCACGGTGATCTCCGACAACATGGCTGGGGAGATGATGAAGCAGGGCAAGATTGGAGCCATCGTGGTGGGCGCGGACCGAATCGCGGCCAACGGTGACGTTGCCAACAAGATCGGAACTTACACTGTCGCCGTCCTGGCCAAAGAGCACGGCATCCCTTTTTATGTGGCCGCGCCAATTTCGACCGTCGACCTCGCTACGCCTGACGGGAGCACGATACCCATCGAGCAGCGCAACGCGAAGGAAGTCACTCATATCGCCGGAAAACAGATGACGCCAGACGGCGTTTCCGTCGAGAATCCCGCGTTCGACGTGACTCCCGCTAAGTACGTGACCGCGATCGTTACCGAGCGCGGCATTGCCCGCGCGCCTTACGGGGAATCTCTGCGTAGCCTCGCTGGCGCGGAATCTAAGATTAGGGTCTAGACCGTTCATACCGGCGCGTGATGCCGATCACATCGCGGCAGCGACGTTCCAAGTACAGTTCTCAGTAGATGTTTCTCGTTCAGGTTCTGTATGGTTCGAACGTGCCATGGCGGAGCCTGGGTTCCGATGTGAGAAGATGCCACATTGTTCCTTTCCTGTTGCCCAGCGGCGGGCCAGGCAGGGCGCGATGGACCCTTCGGAGGCGGAGTGCATCTAACGAAGCAGGTAGCCGGATACGCGGCGGAACAAGAAGCGCTGCTCCGGGTTCAAGGATTGAAGAAGGTTTTCCGGTCCGGCGAATCGGATCTGGTGCTCTTTGAAAATTTGTCGTTTGAGGTAAAGCGCGGCGAGATGCTGGCGATTGTGGGCGAGTCGGGAGCGGGGAAGAGTACCTTGTTGCACATACTCAGCGCTCTTGATCATGCTTCCGCAGGTGACGTATACTGCGCCCAATTGCGACTGAACTCGTTGTCGGCGGACGAAGCATCGAAGTTTCGCAATTGCGAGGCTGGTTTTGTCTGGCAGTTTCATTATCTGCTGCCGGAATTCACGGCCACGGAAAACGTGGCGATGCCGCTGCTGGTGCGGGGACGCACCTGGGCAGAGGCGGCGCCGGAAGCATCACGCTGGCTGTGTGAGGTCGGTTTGGAGCAGCGTGCGCATCATCGCTCGGGAGAGCTTTCGGGCGGCGAGCAACAGCGCGTGGCTCTGGCACGGGCGCTCATTACCGGCCCAAAACTTTTGCTGGCGGATGAGCCTACCGGGGACCTCGATGGACAGACGGCGGAAGCGGTTTTCGAATTGATCGCGCGATTACATCGCGAGCACCAGCTCACCTCCCTGATTGCAACGCATAACTTGGCCTTCGCGCGGCGTTGTCATCGGGTGTTGCGGCTGGGGGCGGGGCGGGTGGAAGAGATCAGGCCGGAATCGTTGCCGTCATAGGAGGAGAAACAGGTAAGGAAGGATCAGTAAGACAAACATTAGTAAGACAATGTGCAAGAAACTCGGAATCATCGACGACTCAGGGAGACTTGAACAGGTTCCTTCGGTAACATAATAAAAACGTTCGGGTACTTGGGACGATGGTTGTTTGATTGCATAATGGAACGGTGATGGGAAGCAAGAAGCAAGATCAGACCACCACCGGGCCAGGCTTTCAGTAGGGTCGAGCGGGGGCAAGCCTTCTCGGCCGGAAGGGTTCAGGGGGAAGGGGCATTATGTTTGAACGTTATACGGAGAAAGCCAGGCGCGTGATTTTCTTTGCGCGCTACGAAGCAAGCCAGTTCGGGTCTCCTTATATAGAGACCGAGCACCTGCTGCTGGGGCTTCTGCGCGAGGACAAAGCCCTGACCAACCGATTCCTGCGCTCGCACGCCTCGGTTGAATCCATCCGCAAGCAGATCGAGGGTCACACCACCATTCGCGAAAAGGTATCGACCTCAGTGGATCTTCCGCTGAGCAATGAGTGCAAGCGCGTGCTGGCATATGCCGCAGAAGAGGCGGAGCGCCTCTCGCACCGCCACATCGGCACCGAACACCTGCTCCTGGGTTTACTAAGGGAAGAGAAATGCTTTGCCGCCGAGATTCTTCACGAGCGCGGCTTGCGGCTGGCGACCATCCGCGAAGAATTGGCGCGCACCAGCCAGGAAAAAGCCCAGCCGCAACGGCAGCGTGAGTCGTCGTTGCTGAGCGAATTTTCACGCGATCTCACTCAGGCAGCGATGGACAGCCAGCTCGATCCGCTGGTCGGTCGCGACGGTGAACTGGAACGCGTAGTCCAGATTCTTTGCCGCCGCACAAAGAACAATCCCGTGCTGATCGGCGAGCCCGGCGTGGGTAAGACGGCGATTGTCGAAGGCCTCGCGCAGCGCATTGCCGACGGTGAAGTTCCGTCATTCCTCGCGGACAAGAGAATTCTGGCGCTCGATCTTTCCTTGATAGTCGCAGGAACGAAGTATCGCGGACAATTCGAAGAGCGGCTGAAGACCATCATGAAAGAGCTGATGGAGTCGCAGAATTCCATCATCTTTATTGATGAGCTGCATACCCTGGTGGGCGCGGGATCGGCGGAAGGGTCGCTCGATGCGGCGAACATCCTCAAGCCGGCTCTGTCCCGCGGCGAGATTCAGTGCATCGGCGCAACCACTCCCGGAGAATACCGGAAGTCAATTGAGAAAGACCGCTCGCTCGAGCGGCGCTTCCAGGCCGTAAAAGTTCCTCCGCCGAACGAGGCGGACGCGGTGAAAGTTCTGTTCGGCATCAAGGACCGCTATGAAAAATTCCATGCGGTCACCTATACCGACGATGCGATCAACTTCGCGGTATCGCATTCGAACCGCTACATTCCCGACCGCTTCCTGCCGGATAAGGCGATCGATCTGGTCGACGAAGCCGGAGCGCGGGTGAAGCTGCGCCAGACTTCGCAGCCGGAAGAAATCTCAGAAGTGCAGAAGCGGATCAAGTTCATCGTGCACCGCATGGAGAACGCCATCGCGAACCATGAGTTCGAGAAGGCTCGCTTCTACTCGGATGAAGAACGCAAGGAGCGCGAAAATCTGCGCGCGCTGCGCGAGAAATATCATCTCGATGAATCTTCGACGGGCGTAGTTGGCCGCGAGGACATCGAAGACGTGGTTTCGCGCTGGACCGGGGTTCCCATTACCTCGATTAAGGAAGAAGAGACGCAGAAGCTGCTGCGCATTGAGGAAGAGCTGCACAAGCGCATTATTTCGCAGGATAAATCGATCAGCGCACTGGCCCGGGCGATCCGGCGTTCACGCGCGGGGTTGAAGAACCCGAACCGGCCGATTGGCTCGTTCCTCTTCCTGGGACCGACCGGCGTCGGCAAGACAGAAGTTGCCCGCACCCTGGCGCAATTCATGTTCGGAACGGAAAAAGCTTTGGTCCGCTTCGACATGTCGGAGTTCATGGAGAAACACTCCGTCTCGAAACTGATCGGCTCGCCACCGGGATATGTGGGCTATGAAGAGGGCGGGCAGTTAACCGAACGCGTCAAGAGAGCGCCATATTCTGTTGTTCTGCTCGATGAAATCGAGAAGGCGCACCCCGATGTGTTCAATATCCTGCTACAGGTTTTCGAAGACGGCCAGCTTACCGATGGTCTCGGCAATACGGTCGACTTCAAGAACACGATCCTCATCATGACGTCGAACATTGGGGCCCGGCACCTGCAGAAACGCGAAGGCTTCGGCTTCCAGTCGACTAAGGACGAAATGGTTTCGGGCAAGGTCGAGGAACTGGTGAAGGGCGAGGTAAAACGCACCTTCAATCCAGAATTCCTGAACCGGTTAGACGAGATCATTCTATTCTTGGCGTTGAGCGAGGCCGACCTGATCCAGATTCTGGAGCTTATGGTTACGCAACTCAACACGAACCTGGCGCAGAAGTCGATCACCGTGACGGTTGCCGACGAGGCTAAGAAGTGGATCCTCAACCAGACCTTGACCGACCGCACCTACGGGGCGCGGCCGTTGCGCAGGGCGTTGCAGAAATACATTGAAGACCCGCTGTCGGAAGCGTTGATTCAAGGCACGATCACGACGCGGCCGGCGTTTATCGAGGTCTTCCTTGAAGACAACAAACTGTTCTACCGTCCAGTGGACGCGGAGAAGACCGAGGGCGTGCTGCTGTACGAAAACAGCTAGCTCTCACCATCAGCTTTCAGCCGTCAGCGCGAGCTGGCGGCTTTTGTTTTGCAGAAGCGCTTACGATCTCGTCCAGTCCTCAACCTTCAGGCCCTTCACCCTGCGAAAGGCGCGATCGTTGCTCACCAGGATTGCGCCCGCGGCAAGGGCCTCGGCGGCGATCATGAGGTCGAGGTTGCCCATCGGTTCACCTTGTTCTTCGAGCACCGCGCGAAGGCGGGCGTAGTGCCGGGCTGCGGGCGAATCCCAAGGGAGCACTTCGACGCGCAGCAGGAATGCCTCAACCACAATCGCGAGCTTCGTTGCTTGGGGCAGTCTGGCGAGGCCGAAACGCAGTTCGGCTTCCGTGATTACGGAGATTCTGACTTCGCTGATGGGAACTTTCAGGAGCCGCTCTCGAACGTGCGGGAATATGCCTTTGATGATGTAGCTGACAGTGTTGGTATCGAGAAGATAGCGGACAGCCATCTAGAGTAATTCGCGCTTTTGCGGAGGTGAGTCGCCGCGGTCGGCCAGAAAGTCCTTAGGCACCTCAAGCGCATTCATTAAGAGGAAGAGATCTCCCCACGATTCCGGACGGCGGGACAGGATAACGTCGCCGGTCCCCGGGTCGCGCCGGACGTAGACCTCCGAGCCCTCGAAACGATATTCGAGGGGCAAGCGAACGGCCTGGCTGCGGCCGTTGCGGAAGAGTTTGGCGGTCTTCAGCATGATATATGCCATGATATATACCACGAAGTAGATTGTCAAGCCCGCTTGTTTTGCGACCAATTCGGCTCGGAGCGAATCTGAGACGGGACAGAGAAGATGGGAGACTGCCATGAGGAAGGTCAACATCGCCGACAAGTTCGCCAAGATTTCGGAATACTACAGGCCGCACATCGCGGGTGAGCTCAACGGCCAAATGGTGAAACTGGTCAAGACCAAGGGCGAGTTCGTGTTTCATCATCACGACAATGAAGACGAGATGTTTCTGGTGGTGAAGGGGCGGTTCCGCATGGAGTTCCTCGACCGCCATGAGTGGATCGAAGAAGGCGAGTTCATCGTCGTACCCCGCGGCGTGGAACATCGTCCGGTAGCGGAGGAAGAATGCTGGATCATGTTATTTGAGCCGGCTTCCACGCTGAACACCGGCAACCTGGTCAACGAGCGCACGGTGGCTCAACTGGAGCGAGTTTAACGATGGAGCTTACAGTTTATTCCGCAGCCTGGTGTCCCGATTGCCGCGAGGCCAAGCGTTTTTTGGCCAAACACAGCATTCCCTTCAAAGACATTGACGTTGAGAGCACGCCGGGGGCGCTGGAAGAAGTCGCCAAGCACGCCGGCAAGCAGGCGATTCCGCAATTCGTGATTGATGGCGAGTGGGTGCAGCCCTACGTTCCGGGCAAGGGGTTTCTTTACGAGCAGATGGCCAAGCGGCTGGGAATCGGGAAACCCTAAGCTCTCAGCAACCGCAAGCCGCTAAGTGCTTTCATTCCAGTCCTGAAGGGCTGATTTTACCCGCCCGTTCACTTCCTTAAGAAACTTCTTAGTATCCCCGGTTCATCATCTTCCGTACCGTGGCAAAGCCTTGCCAGACAAGGGAAGATGACCACTCATGTCCGCACCGGAAATTCCACAGGAGCCAAGCCCGGTCAGCGACAGCTGGCAGCAGATGGTGCAGGCCGCGCTGGCCATAGTGTTGCTGGTCGGTGCCGTGGCCATGTTCCATTACTATGCCCCGGTTACGGCCGAGGGCGCACAGCCCGTTGAACTACAGAAGCAGGTCACCCAGCTTAGCCAGCAGGTGGCGCAGCTCGAAAAAGAGCAGGCTATGCCGGCGCTGGTGCTGAGCCGGTACCGCAATTCCATCGGCTACATTTACGGGGTGTACGACGTTGGTTTCGCAAACCAGCCTGCAACGATTCGCGCCCGCGTTTCCGGAACCGGGTTTCTGGTGGGTGATGGACTGCTGGCTACGAACCGGCATGTGGCCGAACCATGGTATGGCGACAGCGAGGCGGAAGGGCTGATCCAGGAGGGCGCAACCGCCACGCTGGAAAATCTAGTTGTCTTTTTTCCGACCTCGTTAACGCCCGTGAACCTGACTCCGGGTGCGGTTTCTTCCACCAGCGACCTGGCCGTGCTGAAGATCGAGAACAAACAAGCAGTGCATGGACTAGCGCCGCTGCCTCTGGCTAAGGGAGTCGCCGCGCCCGGGGAATTGGTGACCGTGATCGGCTATCCCATGGGAATCGCGGGGATGGTAGCCAAGTCGCCGACCGGGATTTACCAGAGGCTGGCGTACCGCCATAACGACATCACGGCGGCCAGCGAACTGGCAGCGCTGTCGCTCATTCGCCCTTCGACCACGTGCGGGCATCTCGGCGATGTGGTCGGTGACAAGTTGATCTACGATGCTCCCACAGCCCACGGCGGCAGCGGCGGGCCGGTGTTCGACTCCAATGCCGAGGTGATCGGCGTGAACTCCGCCTACATTGATGGATTCTCCGGCGGCACGCTGGGAGTATCCGCGGAAGCTCTGCGCCCTCTGATCCAGGCGGCGCAGAAGAAGCCGTAGACTCGGCCAGACCAAGGTCTCGGCCTGGCGCTCGCGGCGCCGAGACCATCACCTTAGAACCTTCGCACCTTCATGCAGACGCTGGTCGCCTGAGGCGGAGGCATCGCCTGAGGCCGCGTAGGCTACTGCTGCTCCAATGAGAGCAGGAACGATAAAGGCATGGCCGCCCGTCGCTTCGGCAACAAATACAACCGCAGCCAGCGGTGTCTTGTAGCCTGCGGAGATGAACGAGGCCATACCAACGGCGGCATACAGGCCGAGGGTGGAGCTGTGGACAACGGATTGACCGAAAGCTGTCCCAATACTCCCTCCGGTAAGAAACAGCGGAACAAACATGGCGCTGACGCCGCCCGCAGCGAGGGTAAAGAGGGTCGCGCCGAGCTTGAGCACGCTAAAAGTGAGGAGTTGGGAAGTGCTGTGGTGATTGCTCAGGATTTCCCCCACAGCCTCGTAATTCGGGCCGATAGGTACGAGATTACCGGGATAGATATGAAGAAAGAGCAATCCGCAAAGTCCCGTGAGTAAGCCGCCAATTGCGAGCTTCAGCCAATGCGGCAACGACCACGCCACAAAGAAACTGCGAGCCCGTCGGAAGGTTATGACGAATACCATGGCAATCAGCCCAACGATCAGGCCGAGCAACGCGCTCCAGTAGAGGTCGCTGCCGGCAAACCCGGTCGCGCCGACAAAGTCGAAAAGCGGGGCGGCGCCCAGAAAGGAGCTGAGCGTCACAAAGGAGACGACCGACGCGATCAGCGATGGCACCAGGGCTTCATGCGCCAGGTCGTCACGGTAGGGCATTTCCAGCGCAAACACGATGCCAGTGAGGGGTGCGCGAAATACCGCGGACATGCCCGCGGCCGCGCCACAGATCAGCATGATCCGGCGGTCCCGATCATCGAGGTGCAGACGCCGCAGCTTCGTCCAAAGCCAGGAGCCTATCGCTCCGCCGCCATAGATGCTGGGGCCCTCGAGCGCGGCGCTGCCGCCAAATCCCACAGTGGTGATCGCCGCGACCAGCTTCGGCACAAAGGACCGCGTATCGATTTCGCCCTCATGCTCGTGATAGGAGCGGATGATTTCTTCGGTGGAATGTTCGTTGGGGTCCGGAGTAAGAAACTGCATGATGAGTCCGGTGACGATGAATCCCAGAACCAATCCTGGCACAATCGCCCAGTGATGGCGCAGGTAGTAACCCAGCACCGCGGGCCACATCTTCCCCAGGATGATTACAACGATTGCGGTGATCACCAGGCCTGTAGTCAGGCCGATCACGGGTGCAATGATAAGCCACTTACGAAGATCGCGGGCATAGACGGCCGTGAGATCTTCTTGAACCAGCGCCAGATATTTGCGGAACAATGGGCGTTGCAATAGCCAGTTCGCCCACCGTTTTCCCTGCGCGGATCCTTTGCTCATAATTTTCCGTGCTCCATCTCGCCTGCAAGAGTTCCCCACCTGTCCGTCTGACTTTGCTCCATTATGAAGAGGTGAAGCGGCGGCGGGGTGGGAATTCTGACGCCGCTGTCATTCACGAACGCTTAATTATTTTTGCCTTTTCGCGGGAAAAGGAAGAATGCGAGAATGCAGCATCGTTGCCCTGCCGCATGATGCGGCGAAGCGCGCCCACCAGTTCGGGTCCAGCGGACCGCAACTCGTCGTGATGATGAAGCGCCAGTTCGCCCAGGACCTTTTCGCCCTTGGATGTAAGCGCGAGCAGGACCTCGCGGCGATCGTCATGGGCACGGGTGCGATGCACGAAGCCTCCGGCTTCCAGGCGGTTTACCAGTTCGACGGCGCTGTGGTGGCGGATTTGCATGCGGGTCGCCAGTTCGCGAATCCGCGGCCGCACCCCGGGCGGCATACCTTTGATCGCCAGCATCAGTTGATACTGGCCGCGCTCCAGGCCGGCCCGCTTCACCACTTGCTCGCTGAAGTGGAGGAAGCGGCGGATCTGGTAACGGAACTCCGCCAATGCCTGGTAGTCCGACAAGGTTAGCTTCTTCATGCCGCGATTGTATCGTGCCGCGACCCAGTAACAGCTCATAGTATATCGTAAGACGATATAAAGTGGAACCTCAAGGGTGCAGAACGGTGGGCGACGTGCCGGCACCCGGCGGGCGTGTTACACTCTCTACTTCGCAGACAAAGCGCCCTCTGATACAGGACATTCGACCCGCACATGCTTCTTTCCAAGGAATATGTGGGCTACCTGGCCCGCGAAGTTACCAAGAAACTGATTGCCGCCAAGGCCATCGAAACCTCGGTCGTGCCCAAGGTCACGGAGCGCGTCCACGCCGCCCTGCTCGAGGAACTGACTCTCGAAGACCGCATCAACGATGAGGTCCGGGTCATTCTCGAAGCCTATTCCGAAGAGATGAACAAAACCGGCGCCAACTACCAGGAGATGTTCCGCAAGGTGAAGACGGAACTGGTGCGCAAGTACAAGGCGGTGCTGTGAGACTGAGCCGCGACAAAGTGAATGTGCTGGCGCGAGCCGTCGCCGACGCCCTCAAGCAGATGGACGAAGTCGACTTCATCGAAGACCCAAACACCATCCGGCAGGAAACCCGCAAGATCCTCGAAGATCTGCTCAATCACGAGGAGAGAATCGACCAGGCCGCCCGGCTGAAGATCGAGAGCCAAAAGCGGACCATCCTCGAAGGCTCGCAGGAGTGGGACATCCTCTACCGCAAGTACTACAACGAGGAAGTGAAGAAACTGGGGATTTGATGCCGCGCAGTGCCCGGCATAAACAGGAGGCACCTGCAGGTTATCGCTGCGTGCCAACCGACGCGGACCGCGGCAAGCGCACGGCTGCCAGAATCACAAGGCCCGCAATCCCCAAAAGGAGATGTCCCGCGAAAAAGTTCCCCACAAACGTGTACAGCAGCGTCGCCGTAGCCAGCGGGATGCAAGCGACCAGTATTAACAGCCATCTGGATGCGATCTGCAGCCGTGCTGTGAGCACGATACAAATTGTCGCTAGAAGGGCCATAGTAGCTGAGTCCGCGAGCCAAAGCGCCTTGAAACTGCCGCTGTAGAAGTGAGGCAAGCCCGAAGCAGCGATGATTGGCGAGACCTTGCCAAAGGCCGCGGCATGGAGAGCCGCTCCGGCCATGGAGAGTATTGCCGCGACGCTAAAAAGGAATCTTGGAACACGCATGTCGTCGTTTCCTCTTAGTGGGTTTTCCGCCAGGACATTGGGAAAGCTTTTCAAGCCTGCTGCATAAAGGAGTTGAACGCCGCCGTGTCGAAGTAAATCGTGAGCGAGGCGAGTTGGTTGTCTCGTGCTGTCCAGATTTCGACCGCGTCGAGAGTAGTCTGCTTTCCGCGAGGCGAGACGATTTCGTAGCTCATCCACACACAAGCAGTGTCACCGTCCGCCAGCATTTCCTTCCTCTGCGTTGATCTCACAGAGCTCAGGAAGCGATTGTTCGCGTCCAAATAAGCGGCTTTTCCTTCTGTGACCTTCCCGCCCGGCGATACGAACCTGAGCGAGTCCGAGAGTGGTTGTTGCCAGCCGTCCCTGCGTGCGATTCCTTTGTAGTAGACATTTACCAGATCGGCGATCATGTTCCCTCCAGTCCTAACTTGAATAAATATATAATGCACTTGATTTTGTCAAGCATAAAGTTGACTTTATTTTGAAAGCGGCGTAGAAAAGGGTTCATGCGACCCTACGGCCAAAATTGTGCGCTCGCGAGAGCCCTGGATGTAATTGGGGAACGATGGACGCTGTTGATCGTGCGGGAATTGATGATCCGTGACGCCTGCCGCTATACGGACCTGCGAAAGGGCCTTCCCGGAATCGCCACGAACCTGTTGGTCGAGCGGCTGAACGAACTGGAAAGAGCGGGCTTGGTCGCACGAGAAGCCGCGCCGCCGCCCATCGCAACGACATTGTTTCGCCTTACGCAGCGCGGGAAGGATCTTGAGCCGGTCATCGCGGCGCTAGGGCGTTGGGGCGCTCCGCTTCTTAGCTCGCACCCGGGCCCGGAGGAGTTTTGCGATCACTGGGTGGTCCTACCTTTGCGGCTCTACGTGCGGGACAAATCTCCTCGCGAACGTCCGGTCAGGATTGGGCTGCGCGCAGGCCAGGAACTGGTGACAATCGAAACCGCAGGGGATGGTTCAGTGCGAGTGCAATCCGGAAAGGCTGCGGATCCGGACGCCCGGATCGAGGGGACGCCACAGCAGATTCTTGCCTTGCTGACTGGGAGGGCGAAACTGGTGGACGCCAAGACTCAGGGCCTGCGGTACGAAGGGGATGTAAAGGTGTTGCGGAGATTCGCCGCTGGTTGAAGCGCGGGAACTCTTCGTCGCTCCCGCCTCGAAAAAAGCCCCGCGCTCGCACGCGGGGCGTCGACGGTCGGAGGACCCAGTGAAAACTTTCAGGCTGCTTCCCGCCGCTTCTGGATGGTCTCAAGCGTCTGCCGGTACCTCTGCGCATTGCCCACGATCTTGCGCTGCGGCAGGCTGTTGATCCACAGTTCGTGAGGAACGCCCCGGCGTTCCCGGCGCGTGCCCACGGCTCCCCGATGCAGGACGTTGTTGGGCCGCTTTTCCGCCGTTTGTTGCTGCCATCCGCTACCGGAAGCCACGTTGAACACTCCGATGTAACCATTTGCAAGAAGCTGAAATGGGTTCTGGATTTTGTTCATGCGATCGAATTGCGTCGAGCCCTCGCCGCGGAAGCTCTCAAACCACGAGGGATAAACGAAATCGGAAAGCAGGACGCTGTCGATTTGATAGCCGAGGCTGTCGTCTTCGCAGGGATCGCAGACTTCGTAGGCGTAGAGAATTCCCGCGGTGTTGTTGTTCTCAATGAATACGGTGAGGTTGATGTTGGGGTCGCCGAGCATCTCCAGCAATTCGTGGCTGGCGGTGACGGTCCAGGACGTCCCCGCCTTGAGATCGCTGGCGACGAAGACCTTGCCGATCGGAAGCCCTTCGGTGGTGAGATCGTGGTAGCCCAGAGCATTCGCCTGGTCGGAGTCATCGAGCAGCACGAGCCACCAGCTTCCGGCGGGAGGTTGCGTGCCCTTGGCGACGATGCTGAGTTGAGCGGCAGTCCCCCAGACCGGACCGAAGTCATTCGTCATTTGCTTCTGAAGCGCTGTCACGACCGGCGCGACATCCGTGTCGGCCAGCACGGTGCTCTCGTTGATCACAGAGATTTGAATGGTGGGTGTTTGAGCGTGGGTGAGTTGCGGCATGCAGATGGTCTCCTTTTCAAAATAATTCGGAGAACGCGCAGTGTGAGTTGCGTGACTCTGTGAAAAAAAGCTTATACGCTGACCTTGTGACTAAAATGCCTTGGCGGTGAAAGAAAGTGAGGCGCAGTTCCAATTTGGAACCGCAGCCTCGCTCATTTTGCCTCGGAGTAACTTCTACTTCGAACGAACTTCTCCACACATGATTCACTCCGCTGAAATCTCGGCCACGGTAACGCAAGCCGCCACAGAAGCGGGTTTCGATTTGGCGGGTATAGCTCCAGTAGAAGACGCTCCGGAGCTGGAATACTTCCCGCGCTGGATTGCCGAGGGGCGCGGCGGTGAGATGAAATACCTGGAGGCTCGCGACGCGCAAGGCCGCTTGAAGCGTGCGTCGCTCGCGCATGCTGCTCCGTGGGCTCGCAGCGTGGTCGTTTGCGCCATCAATTACAACACAGCGCATCCGTATTCCATGCAGATGCCCGATGATTCAATGAAGGCGGAAGAGCGCGGCTGGATATCCCGATACGCCTGGGGCGAGCAGGACTATCACGATTCAGTGATGCCGCGTCTCCGCCAGGTCGAACGGGCGCTCAAATCCGCATTTGGAACCGACGACCTGGTCACGCGCTGTTACGTCGACACCGGTCCCATCGTTGAGCGTGTGGTCGCGAAGTATGCAGGCATCGGATGGATTGGGAAGAACACATGCATCATCAATCAGAAGATTGGGTCGTGGCTGTTTCTGGGCGTGATTCTTACTTCACTCGATCTCGAACCTGATTCTAAACTCGGCGTGCCGGCCCCGGATCGCTGCGGCACGTGCACGCGCTGTATCGACGCTTGTCCCACCAACGCTTTCACAGCGCCTTATCAGGTCGACTCGAGCCGTTGCATCGCATACCTGACAATCGAAAAGCGTGGGACACTTCCGGAGGATGCGGAACTTCGCTCCGGGATGGGGCGGCACGTTTTCGGCTGTGACATTTGCCAGGATGTTTGCCCCTGGAACCGGAAAGCGCCGGCCACGAAGGCGGCGGAGTTTCAGCCCCGGCCGGATTTGGTAAATCCTGCGCTCGACTGGTTGGCCGAGATCAGCGAGGAAAATTTCCGCCGCACGTTTCGCGGCTCTCCGGTGCGCCGCGCGAAGCGCGCAGGACTGCGCCGGAACGCGGTCATCGCCATGGGCAACAGCGGAGACCAGAAATTTCTTCCTCTGCTCAAAAAGTTGGCGGGGGATGAGGACGAAGTGGTCGCCGAAACCGCCGCCTGGGCCATCCAAAAACTGAGTTTGCTGGATTAGCTTTTTGGGTGTCAGGGATCGACACCATTTAGCTACACTAGAACATGTACTTCGGAGCGGATTTAACATTCCTTTCACATTCCCGTATCCGGTTATTTTTCAATCAGGTACGCACGTTACCCCGCTCCTCGGTTAGCCTTCTGACTTCGGTAACTCGCATTTCCCATTTTTGGCAACTAATCTCCGCAGAAGGGGTTCTTACAAGCGACTAGCTATGCCTTGTCTGGGGAGAGTCCGGCGCGCGCTGTGCACCTTGTTGGTGCTGGTGTCGGGGTCTGCCGGTCTGGCGAGAGCGTCGGCCACTCTTCTGCTCGAAGAACCTTACGGCAAACTTGGATTCTTCACCGCCACCGGACATGCCGCGGTCTATTTATCTGGAGTTTGCGCTGCGACTCCGCTGGTGCTGCGTCCCTGCGCTCCGGGAGAACTGGGAGTCGTGATCAGCCGTTATGACGGAGTCGGCGGCTACGACTGGGTGGCAATTCCACTGATTCCTTATCTCTACGCGGTCGAGCGGCCTGATGATATTCCGCTGTTTGTCGATCCAAAGATGGTCACCTTTTTGCGCGACCAATACCGCCGAAAGCATCTCGAAGCAGTTGCGCCGGATCGAGACAACGGAGAAACTCCAGGCGGGAACTGGTATGAGCTGGTAGGTTCCGCCTACGACCGAAACGTGTACGCGTTCGAAATCGAAACCACTCCGGCGCAGGATCGGGCATTCATTCAGAAATACAATTCGTCGCCGAACCGTTCTCACTTCCGTACGGTTTCCTCGAACTGCGCCGATTTCGCCAAGGACGTGATCAACTTCTACTACCCGAGAGCCCTGCATCGCAGTGTCGTCGCCGATGTCGGAATCACGACCCCCAAGCAGATGGCGAAGACCCTGATCAAGTACAGTGCTCACCATCCTCAACTTGAGTTTTCGCGGTTCGTGATCCCGCAGGTTCCGGGCAGCGTTGCGCGCAGCACTCCGGTGCATGGCGTGGTCGAATCTTTTCTCAAATCAAAAAAGTATATTGTTCCCAGCGCCGTAGTGAGCCCGATCTTTGCGGGCTGCGTTGCGGCCGTCTACGTGGGCACGGGCGCAGGCCGCTTTAATCCGTCGCAGCAGGCGCTGGTTTTCAACGCTCAGCGCGCTCTCGAACCGCCTCTCGGGGCGGAGGATCGCCGCTCCTATCAAAGCGAATTGAACCATCTCATGGAAAACCAGCTCGTGGCAGACCGGGGTTCTGAAACCGCCGGCGCCCGCCTGGAAAAATGGCGACGCTTGTTGCACGATGCCGCTCCCGAGCTCGATTCTCAGGGACATCCCGTCATGCTCATTCCCGTAGGCGAGGTAGTAGTGAGCATTGGGGTTTCAGACAGCAATATTCTCGGCAGTGCCGTACCGCAGCCCCTCACGCAAAAGCTTCTGGAGGCCCGGCTGCGTGCCGAACTGCGCAAGGGATCTCCGCCGAAGGCCTCAGAAAGTGACGTCACCCGCGACTGGGATTTGCTTCAGAAAGCCATGAACGGTCCTGACGTTGAAACGGCCGCGCGGTCTCACAGGCTACAGCAGTTCACCTCCGAATCACGGCCGGAACGTACGGGAAATCGGCCCTGAGAAGCCGAGCCTTGCCCGGCGCACTCTAAAGACCAGCTGAAAACCGCTCGTTCTCTGGTTCTATTGCTGCTCGGGTGGTTGGGATTGGGGAACCGACGCACCCGGCGCCGGAGCGAAGCCTGGTCTGCCCTGTTGCATCTGCAACTGCCGCTGCTGCATTTCCTGCAATAATTGCTGCGGAGTCTTTATTCCCGGCTGGTCCGGCGTGGCCGTTGGTTGTTCGGCCTCCACCGGGCCCTGGTCCGGGGTGTCCTGGGCGGTATCTTCCACGGGATCGACTGTATCCACAGCGTTGACCGCCGGAGGGGTGTCGTTCTTGGCTGCCGCTTCGGTACCCGGGGTGTCCGGTCCTGATTTGGGGACCAGCACCACGCGCACCAGCGCGTTCGCATCTTCCGGGGAGCCCAGCAATATGTAATTGAAGTGCGATCCATTCAACAGTTCGGCCATCACTTCCCGCGCCGGTCCGGGACCCAGCCGCGTCACCACGCGCTCGTTGGCCGTGGCCGGAATATCAATATCGGCTGACGTGTACTTGTGCACGCCCCGCAGAATGTCGCCCAACGTGGAGTTCGGGGCAATAATAGTCAGCTGCCCATCCTGGTAGCTGACTTGGGGCGCTACCGCCGGAATGGCATCCAGAGGAACCTGGGGAACAGGCCCCTGTGGCCCGGAGGGTAGCGGAGGCGGGGGAGCTGGCTGCTTCTTGACTTTATGCACGGGATGCGTCTTCGGCGTATCGGCGCGCCCCGCAACCGGCAGGCACAGCACACCGGTCAGCAGCAAGCCTGTAAGCTTGAATCCCGCGCTCATGACGACCTTTCCACTCGAACTTGGCCCATCTGGGGAAGACGGCAGGTCTGTAACTGCAATTCTAGCACCGATTCCCGGGCTCGCCTCGCTGAGCCAAACACCGCCCGTAACCCCTCTACGCGATAGAACGTATTGACCTTACTCTCTTGCGTAGAGATTCTTCGAGACCATCGGGCCTGGATGCGCAACCTCGCGAGTACTGGGATCGGCACCAAACTCAGCCGGGAGCGATCGCAGGTAGACACAGGAAATCGGTGGTCAGGTCTTGAGCTCTGGTTCCAGCAGGCAGTCCTTCGGATCTTTGTCATCGCGCAACCCCAGGAACACTGGAGCCCGCAACTTCGGCCCGCTCCCGGCGCTCGCGCCGCCGGTCCATTCTGCGAATTCGATCTCGGCCACCAGTTCCGGCTTCACCCAGTAAACTTTCCTCAAAGCTTCGACTTCACCGTGGAACGGATTCTTCTTGGTCTCGCGCTTCTTCAGCAACTTCCAAACTTCGTCGAGTGACTCCTGATCGAATCCGCTGCCCGCCTGTCCAATGTGAATCAGCCGGCCCTGTTTGTCATAAAGTCCGAGAACAATCGATCCGAAATGCGCGCGACTGCCCTCCGGCTCGGTGTAGCCCCCGATCACACACTCTAGGCGGTGCGTGATCTTGATCTTCAGCCATTCAGTGGTGCGCCGCTCCTGGTAAATGCTGTCGCGCTTCTTGGCCAGGATGCCTTCGAGCCCCTTGGCGCGCGCCATCTCGAACAACGCCTTCCCCTGCCTCTCGTAATGATCGGAATAGCGCACCGCATCCCCCGTGATCAACACGGAAGCCAATTTCTTCTTCCGATCCTCGAGTGCAACCTTCCGCAAATCGTAGCCATCGAGATAGAGCAGATCGAATGCGTAATACAGCACGGGGACTTCTGCTTTAGCCGGCCCGCGTCGCCCGCCAGGGCGAAATCCCGTGCGCTGCTGCATCAGTGTGAACGAAGCACGTCCCTCGTCATCGAGTGCAACCACTTCGCCGTCAAGAATCGCGCTCTTGGCGCGGACGAACTTCGGCAAGTCTTTCAGTTCGGGAAACCGCTCCGTCAACTCGTTCTGATTCCGCGAAACCAGGCGCAACTTGCCATCGTCAATGAAAGCGATCGCCCGGTATCCGTCCCATTTGATCTCAAACAGCCACTCCGCTCCGTCAAACGGCTCATCGACAGGGGTCGCCAGCATGGGATGAATCGCCGTCGGCATGGGCCGCTTGAAGGCGCCATCAAGGGATTTCACCGCCGAGCTCGCAGAGAGGGCCGCCCCATTCTTTGGAGTCTCCGTGCTTCCAGCGTCCTCCGTGGGATGTTTGTCTTTTCGTGGTTTCTCGGCGCTCTCAGCGTCCTCGGCGGTGTTGAGTGGTTTTTTTTTTGCCCGCTCGTGGCGGCTTTCTTCTTATCGAGCTTAGCCACAGCATCCGCTAGCCAGGCCGCTTTCAACTTACCTCCGCCGGCCGGACGGCTTTTCCACTCGGCTGATCCCGCATCCCCGGCGATCTGGGCCATGCTACGCCCGGTCAGCACAGATTCGTCATAGGCATCAATGTCGTAGCCCTCGACAACATACTGGTCATGCTTCTTGATCATCAACCATTCATTGCCCTTGCTCCCTGGACGCCGCCCCTTCATCTTCACCAGCGCGAAGTCCCCCTTCAACTTCTTGCCGTCGAGCCGAAACTTCAAATCGCCCTTGGCCAGCATCGTGACGGCTTCAGCCTCGGTCCCCGGTACATATTTTCCCTGCACAGCCACAGGAGACAAGGGCTGCCACGTACCCACGTCCCAAACCATCACCGTGCCCGCCCCGTAATTGCCTTCCGGAATGATGCCCTCAAAATCGAAATACGAAACCGGATGATCCTCCACCTGCATCGCCAGCCGCTTATCCGCCGGATCGAGCGACGGCCCCTTGGGCACCGCCCACGATTTCAGCACGCCCTCCATCTCCAGCCGAAAGTCGTAATGCAACCGCGTGGCATCGTGCTTCTGCACCACGAATCGGTGGCCCGCTCTTGCCTCAACTTTGGGAGGAGGCTCCGGCGTCGACTCAAACCGCCGTTTCCGCTTGTATTCTTCGAGTGCCATAGACGACTACATTTAACCACAGCGTCACGTATAGGAAGGGCGTCATCCCGAAACCCGGCGCAGTTCAGCTGGGTGAGGGATCTCCCTCGCAGGCGATCCGCGGAAGATCCTCAGCTCCTCCTGAAGAACAGCTGCGCTCAGGATGACACCGCATTGGCAGAGCCATGCATTAGAATCCATGCACCCATGAAACGCGAATTCCCCGACACTCCGCTGGTCGGCATAGGCGCCATCATCATCGAGAACGCCCGCGTTGTTCTGGTCAAGCGCGCCCACCCCCCGCTGCAGGCGGAGTGGTCGATCCCCGGAGGCGTGCTCGAAGTTGGCGAACTAGTGCGCGAAGCCGCCATCCGCGAAGCCCGCGAGGAAACCGGACTCACCGTCGAACCCGGCGAACTCCTCGGCGTCTACGACCGCGTTCTGCGCGATGCCAACCAGCGCGTGCAATACCACTACGTTTTGATTGATTTTCTCTGCCGCCGGGTTGCGGGAAATCTAGCTGCCGCCAGCGACGCCGCGGAAGTCCGATGGTTCAGCCAGGAAGAGCTACCGGAACTGAAGCTGGCCGAGGACACGCTTGATGTAATTCGCAAGGGTTTCCAGAGGGTAGAAAAAAATAATTAGAGGTTTACTTCGATTCCTGCAGCAGCACCACGTCTGACTCGGGGTGATTCCGCAGCACACCAAGATTCTTTCCGTCCGGCGACCAGTGGAACGACGTAATTTGCTCGGACGTAAAGTTGGTAATTTGCCGGCCGGCCGAGCCATCGAGCGGCTGGATCCACATGTTGTCCACGCCGTTCTCGTGGATGGCATACGCCACACTCTTGCCGTCCGGTGTGAATTGCACGCCCGCCCGGGTGACGCGCGGATCCGCGTCGACCAGTCGCGGTGCAGCCGAACCAATATCCAGCAGCGCTACCTTCTCTTTCCCGTTCTGCGTGACGGGATCGACGACTTCCACCAGATAGGCCAGCACCGTGCCATCGCTAGACAGTCCAAAACCGGCGCTCGCAACAAAACTATCGGGCACGACACTTCCCGGAACTGCTTCGGCTTTTCCAGAACTATCCAGCGGCATACGTGAAATCCGTCCAGCGACTTGATCGTAGTAGTAGGCCCATTTCCCGTCCGGAGAACAGACGGACCGAAAATCCCGCTTCCCCTCCGTCAGCCGTACCGGGCTGGAACCATCCACGTTGGCGCGCCAGAGGCTCAATGTATTCGTTCCGCCATGGAACATCCACGAAAAGATCAAATGATCATTCCCGCAGTTTGAAGGATCAACAATACCGGCCGTCGAGTCGCCGATAAGCTGAGTCTGATTCTGGCCATCGGCTGCCAGGCGCAGCAGCCGGGGGCCATCGGTTACCAGCAAGCCTCCGTCCGCTGCCCAGCCAAACCCGCGAACTTCCTGCCCTTGCGGAACCACGGGTTTGGAGTCCGCACTCTGGCTGCCAGTGCCGGGAAGAAGATACAGGTTCTGCGTGATCTTCAGCTGAACCGAGGCCAGCGTCTTGCCATCTGCGGATGTGGTCAGCGTCAGATACCGGTTGGTATCGCGAGTGATCGGCTGAAGCTCTCCGCCGGCACTGGGGATGAATCCGATCTGCGCCCTCGAGAAACTTGGGCCCGATTGCTGGTAGACAGCAAGAATTCCACGGCCATCCGGCAGCCATTTCAATTCGTAAGGGGCTTTGTCGTTGAAAGTAACAAATCGTTGGGTCTTTTGGCTGCCGATGTCAAACAAATCGATTCCGCCCAGGGCTTGGTCAGGTTGAAATCTGCTCAGGGCGATCTCCTGCCCATCTGGGGACCAGCTCAGGAACGACGACGCCTCGGCAATGGGGGTGATCCTCAAGACTTTTTCGTCGTTGCCGCTCAGGTCCGCGCTGAGCAGTCGCTCCTTGCCGATCTCGGGATCATTCGCCCGAATGTATACCATGCGCTTGCCGTCGGGAGAAAGTGCAATGTCGCTATCGATGTCGTGAACCACGGTTTGCGGATTCCCGCCCAGCACCGGCGCACGATAGAGGTTGTAATCGCTGTTGACCGCATTCTGCGCCTTGCGGAAGTAGATGTAGTTTCCATCCGGCGAAAACGTCAGACTCCGGTAGGTGGCTGGCGAGGGCGCAATGATCTGGGTATCGCTGGCCGTAGGTACGTTGCGCAGCCACAAACTCTGCTGACCGTTATCGTCCAGGACGCTCAGTATGTACTTCCCGTCCGGCGAGATAGCAGCCAGCGCTGCCTTCCCGGAATTTGTGACTTGGGTGACGGTGAAGTTCTGGAAGGGCGCGGCAGCGGGCCGGTGGAGCATCGAATAAACGCCATAACCAGCGGCCGCGAGCACGATAAGAGCCGTAATCGCAATCGCGCCAGTTCCCCATTTGTGCTGCTTCGCGACGGCGACCGCAGAGCTGCTGCTGCGCGCGGGTTGGGCCACGCCGCTCCCCGGAACCGCAGTTGCGCCGCTCGCTTGCGCGGCCGAATTCAACATCGCAGGCGTAGAGCTGGAACTCACCGGGGCGATCTCCGCCGACGGTGCGGCCCGGCGGCTCGAGTCTGTGTCGCGCTTGAGCCGCTGCAAATCTGAGCGCAAATCAGCGGCATGCTGGTAGCGCAGTCCAGGCTCTTTCTCCAAAGACTTGTTGATGATCCGTTCCAGTTCGGCGGGAATTTCCGGATTCAGCCGAAGCGGCGGCACCGGCGCGCGGTTCAGGATGCCGTCAAAAATCTCCGCGGAAGTGCTGCCGGAAAACGCCGGGCGTCCGGTCGCCATTTCATAAAGCACGATGCCGAACGAAAATATATCGCTGCGGGCATCGAGGTCGCGGCCGCGAGCCTGCTCCGGCGACATGTACGCCACAGTGCCCAGCGTCGTACCCGGACTGGTGAGGTTGATTTCCCCCTTGGTAGCCGCACCTCCGGTGAAAGTTTCGCCGTTGCCGCTGGAAACGACCTTCGCCAGGCCAAAGTCGAGCACCTTGGCTTGTCCGCGCTCGGTCACAAAAATATTGGCCGGCTTGATGTCACGGTGGATGATGCCTTCCGACTGCGCCGCATCCAGCGCGTCGGCCACTTCGATTCCGAGGGTGAGAATCGTCTCCAGAGGCAGAGGAACATTGCCGATCCGGTGCTTCAGGGTGACGCCCTTCAGCAATTCCATCGCGATGAAGGGATGCCCGTCCGCTTCATCGATGTCATGAATGGTGCAGATGTTGGGATGGTTGAGTGCGGACGCGGCTTGTGCCTCGCGCCGGAAGCGCTCGAGCACGGCCTCGTCGCGTGCGATTCCTTCCGGCAGAAACTTGAGAGCAACGAAGCGGCGAAGCTTCGTATCCTCGGCCCGGAACACGACGCCCATCCCGCCCCCGCCCAATTTTTCCAGAACGCGATAATGGGAGATGGTGCGGCCGATTGGAAACTGGTCTTCTGCCATGTGCTCGGAATCTTAGTTCCGGCTTCGCAGCTGCGTCAACACGGGATTGGCGGTCTGATTTTGCTCCACATACAGCGGGATCCCCCGAGCGAACATTCACACCTCCTTGGCAGCTGGCTAGCGTGCGATGCGTACAGCCGCTCATGGCGCCTTCTGCTCAGCCGCCTGCCAGTGTGCGCGTAGTTCTTTGTCGAACTCCTCCCAGCGTTCCTCTGGGAAGAAAACCCTGGCTCCCTTGAGCTCGACGCGGCGCCGAGTGCCAGGGATGTTGTCGGCCAGCCAGCGCGACCATTTCACGTCGAAATACACGTCATCCGTTCCCCAGACGATCAGCGTGGGCGCCTTCAGCGTCTTCAGCCGTGTTTCAACAGCCAGCGTGTGCTTGTTGTCAAAAGCTGCGAGAAAGCGTTGCAAGTCGCGCGTACGCTGCTCGGTCCGGACCAGCGGACGGAGATAGGTTTCGATGCTGTCGTCACTCAGCTGTTCCGGGTGTTCATACGCCGGTCCCAGGGCTTGCGGTGATCGATAGATGCTCTTGTCCGCCAGCATCGCATCCAGTGTTCCCCTTAGACCTCCGGCGGCCGCCATCGCTAGGAAGGGTTTGAAGGCCTCGGGTGGCCAGTTGTCATGGGTGTCGCAGTCGGTGAGTGTGAGACTGCGCACGCGCTCCGGATACAATGCGGAGAAAATCTGCACAATACCGCCGCCGCTATCGTTGCCCACCAGATCGACCTGATCGATGTTCAAGGCGTCGAGAAATTCCTTGAGCATCTTGGCATTGGCAGTCACGGATACGTCCTGATCGGGTGCGATCTCGGTGTCGCCATGTGCCAGCAGATCCACGGCTATGGAGCGCCGCATATCGGACAAGTCCGCCAGTTGATGACGCCACAGGTATCCGTTCAGCAGCACGCCATGCACGAACAATGCGACCGGTCCTGAACCCTGCTCCGTGTAGCTGATAAGGCCCGACGCGGTCTTTACGCTATGCCGGGTCGGCAATGACTTGTTTCCATGCGCTTTGGACATACCCACCTCCGGGGTTGACTTCATCACGCGCGCCTGCGCGTCCAAATGCCCCGCCATCACGGGGCCGAAATAAAACACGATGACCATTGCGCCGGTCAGTACTGAGATGGGGCGTGCAATCCGATGCTGTTCGTCACGAAGATTTACAACTTTCTTGTTTCTGACCATCGCTCAGCTCCTCCTTGTCGTTGTGGCAGAAACGTGCGCTTCCTTTAGCTTTTGTGAGCACTCATGGCAACACACCTCAACCGTCTTGCCGCCGATTTTGACTTTGGTGGGGTTCGCATCCAGTGTGCAGTCGCAAGCCGCGCAGGTTTTCTCAGCCATGGCGTCACTCTCCGATACCGGAAGTCCGGGTTAGATCAGTGGGCCACGCGGGAAGAGAGGGCCGCTATCAGAATCTTTAGCGACTTGTTTGAGCCGGACTAACTTGAGCAGAACTAACTTGAGCCGATCTAGCGACGCAGGGCCGACCGCCTGAACTCCGAAGGTGAGCGGCCGTAAGCCCCGCGGAACGCGGTGCTGAAATGGCTGTGGCTAGAGAAGCCTAGATCGAGGCTGAGAGCGGTCAGGTCGTCATATTGCGCGAGAAGGTCCAACGCCCGCGCGAGCCGTAGCCGCAACTGGTAGCGATACAAGGGCACGCCTTCCACTTGCTGGAAGACCTGCGTTAGATACACGGGGGAGCCGCGTACTTCAGCGGCGATTTCGGCCAAAGTCCAGCGGCGCGCCAGATCGCTCGTCAGCACGAGCTTGACCCGATCCACCAGGCGCTGCCGTCCGACACTAGCGCCCACTGCGTGTGTAGTGCGGGGCCCTAGCGCCCGCTGCGCCAGGGTCAAGGCCAGGCTCTCTGCCTCCAAAGGTTCCGCGACGTTATGGCGCAGGCTGTGCCGTAGCAGCGCTACCAGAGCTTGAGTTCGCGCGTCAATCCCCAACCGTTGCCACCGAAATGCGAGCACCGCGCCGTCGCACAGAAAAGAAGGTGGCGCCAGTTCACGCAGCAGCGCTTCACTGATGGCAAGCGATAGACTGGCATCGCCACCCGCCACGGGATGGCTTACGCGGTAGCCTTCGGTGGCGTTGAAAAATAAAACCTGGTTCGCCTCGGCTACCGCCTGATCGTGCCAAAGATGGCGCACATAGACACCGCGGTACGGGAATACCAGTTCAGTGGCGATTGCGCACTCTTCCATACTCTCCCGCCGACAGCTGCCATGGCAGTACACGTCCCGGATCGTAACCGTCGGAGATTTCAGTAGTGACTGGGCGACAAATTCAGGCACGCATTTACTTTCTTTTCCCAATGACACACTCATAACCACGGTCTACAAAAAAGCCTGTCTTATTCGTTTGAAACATCGTAAATGACGGCTGCTGAGCCACTGCTTTCGCTGTTCTTAAGAGTGCGACTCCGTCCTGCCGGTCTCCGCCCCATCGTCTGCCCACTCCGCATCGCACTCCTGGCAATGCCACGCCGGGCGCTGCACCGGCATGGGCACGTGCAGAAATGCGCTCATGTAGGCGATGGGACGGTCCAGTTCCTGGAAGTTCACATCCAGCGACTGGCACTTGGGACAACGCGGCTGCTCGTACAGCCCCACGCCCTGCACGTAGAGACCTTCGAGAATCGGCTCGTCAAGCAGCTTCTGCGCGTTCCCCGCGTCCTGAACTCTCACGTTGAGTTTGATCCCGCCGATGAAGTTCGAAATGAACCAGTCCAGCCGCACCAGGTTTTCGTCGGCCAGAAAACATTCGATGCCGGCTGACTCCAGACTGCCTTTCGCCAGCAGCGCCTCCGGCAGATCGCGAAACTGCCGAATGGTCACGAGTTCCCGCATTTCCATTTCCTGCCGTGGTTCCGGGGCCGCATCATCTCCGAATTCCAGATGCCTGCGGTCCATCTCATCTTCTAGAGCATCCCAGGCCAGTTCGGTCAGCGACTCCGCACTCCGCGCCAGCCGCTCTAACTCCTCATCAGTCATGCCGGCATAGTTCGCCGCCAGCCGCCGCCGCTCCTGGTGTTCGTTCAGATCAGATCCGTCGAGGTATGCCACCCGCCAAGCATACTGCGAGCGGCGAAGTAACGCCAACCGCGCGGCTGCATTGCAGAAGCCGGGCCGAGGAGCGATGCGGCGGATCTTTAATTGGTATTGCTTCGCATCATTTCTTTCCATTGTTGCGGGCTGTGGTTCACCCGCTGGGCGCTGGAGAAGTTAGCGACGCAGCCTTCTTCGAAGTCGACCGAGATGAAATCGCGGTTCGACACCGCTGGGTCCGCCTTTTCCACGATGGCGACAATCTCACTGCCAGTTTTCTCGAAGTCAGCGGGTCTGCTCTTGCAATTCACGGTCACAAGAAGGCCAGACTTGCCCCCGCTTCTGGTCGAAAACGTAAGGTCCACATCTGGAAAGTCGCCTGAACCTAGAAGGTCTCGCCGGACTGCCGCCAATTCCGGGTCCGGGTGGACGCGATTGAGCACGGGCACGGCGGCGATGCCGAAAATTCCCAGAGCGCCAAGGATGACCCAGTGTCCCAACCATGGACGGCGTTCCTGCACCGCGCCAAACCCAGGAGCCTCAACGACGAACGAACCGGTGGCGAGGTCGTGAAGGGTCTGCCTCGTGCCCGTGTTGAAGAGATACAGGTAGAAGATTGCGAGCCCGGCCATCCCTATCGGCCAAGCCAGGTAGCCGGGAAGTACCAGCTTGTCGGAAAAAAGCGGCACCAAGAGGATCGAGTACCGAAGCGCCGATTTGCCGATCGGGAGATGGTTTCCCTGAACATCCACCACTTCGATACCAGTCCAGCGTTGCCCGATAGTCTGTCCGTTGCCGATCGAACTGCCCAAGATCGCGAAGTACGCAAGGGCTATCACAAATCCGATCACAACGGCCCATCGGCTAGAGGGCGAAAGGTTATCGTGAAATATGTAGCCCAAGATGACGAAGGGGATGGTGATCAGAACACTGTCGATCCAGAAACCGAATAATCGCCGCCAAAAGCCCGCGAAATATCGAGTTGGAGGCTTGGTCGGTTCCGTTGCGGACAGACTGCCAAAGATCGGGCTCTGGTCCACAAAACCTCCGGCCCCGGCGGGTTCCGCGGATTTTAACAGCTTCAAAATGCCGCTTCAATTGCCTTCCGCAAGCTCCGAATTCCTACGTGAGTGCCTGTGCACGATCAGCAGTCCGACCGCAACCGCGCTAACCAGCATGACAACTCTTATATAAAGGCCGGAGTGGAAGGCCTGGTCGCCAGCGGCGGTTCGCAGAAGCCCTGAAGTAGCGCTGACGGTGCAGAATGCGAAATAGAATTTCTCCATCCATCCGCGAGAAATGATGAGCAGCCACAAGAGAACGGCGGAGACGATAATAAAGATTCCGCAGAGAACCCATGTGCCCGGCCGCACCGTGGAGGATGCCCAGACACCGTCGGCAGGCGTAGCCGCAACCATCTGCCGCACCGCGATCAGCAGGAACACGACGGAATGCACCAGGGCAACGATAGCTCGTTTGCGGTTGGTGAGAATGGAAAATCCGCCCATGCCTGTACTGTATCGAGCCCGGCAGACCGAGGCTGTGATGTACGTCACCGCGAAGGTAGGGACTCTGCAGGCAAAGCAAACGGCCCGCAAGTGTTTAAACCTGCGGGCCGTCCGGTGGTCTGTTTGGGATTGACCAAGAGGTGGTCACTCTACGTGGCCTCTCACGGCAACTCCCGGGTCAGGAACTGAAGCTCAGCGCCGAAGTCCCTAGGACGAAAGCCTTCGCGCGACCGACGCGATGCTTCCATCCGTACTCACCGGCTAGTGTGCGGGCTGTAGCTCCCGGCGCGTCATTAAATTCGGGCCGCGTCCGAAAGCCCCGCTTAGAGCAACCAGCTCTAAGTCTCAGCCACCTCACCTGGTCTTAGACTCCCACAACTACTGCCACATTCAGAACTTGTCATTCGACCACCTCCTTTCCGGTGTAATCGCAGATTAGTACGAGATCCGCCTGTGCGTCAACCGGCACGAAAGTGGGTGCCGAGAGTGGCACTCCTCCATCTGTTAGCTTAGAGGTCTCGCCTCACGAAATCATGAACGACGATGGGCACCTCTACAAAACTCGCGACTGCAGGAGACATTCTGCGGCAGCGCTGTCCACGCTGTCGTACGGGAAGCATCTTCCGCTATTCCATCTTCCGCGGATTCCCCAAGATGCACGACCGTTGTCCCGTCTGTGATCTCAAGTTCGATCGCGAACCGGGCTATTTCCTCGGCGCCATGTACGTCAGCTATGCTTTGGGAGTTGCGATCGTCGCACTCTTTGCCGCATTGCTGTGGTCCGTTACCGGATGGTGGACCACGAAAGACATCATCTGGGCCGTCGTGTTGTTTCTGCCACTCGCACCCACAATCACACTGTTTGCCCGCGTGCTCTGGATCTACCTCGATCAGACCATCGACCCCGAACGACAACCCTAGAGCATGTCCCACTTGCCGGCCATCCTTTAATATTTACGGGCCGACATACAACCCGCTCGCCAGACTCCGCGTTCTTAAACTGATTCATGGTTACTGAGTTGGGATATGAGCCCCCGAATGCGTTATTCTCAAAGGGGAGAACGTGGAATGACTCGATTCGCCGCGGCAACAATTATTTTGACTGTCCTGATTGGCTCTCTTGTCTACGCTCAAGACTCAACCCCGAAAGTGCAGGTGTTTGGCGGGTATTCCCTGGCCTACGAAAATAGCGGCGGACTGTCGCTTCTGACAGTGGACATGGTCGTCCCCCACTCGATGGGTTCGTTCGGAGTGAATTACAATTTCAAGGGATGGAATGCGGAAGCGCAATACAACGCGAACCGCTGGGTCGGGGTCGCCGCCGATTTCAGCGGCCGCTACGGCATGCCGATCACCTCATCGACCAGCGGCGTCTCCGGGCTTCCCAATTCCACCGCGTATTCCGTTCTGGTTGGGCCAGTCGTCTCCTACCGGACCAAATCAAGACTGACTCCGTTTGTGCATGCCCTGGTCGGTTGGGATCGAACCAGCCTAGGTGCGAGCACGCTCACCGGCGTGTCTCCGTCGGTCTCCTACGCCGCCATAACTTCCAACGATTTTGCGCTCGCGCTGGGCGGCGGCGTCGATGTCAAAGTCTTCCGGCGATTTTCCGTGCGGCTCGGGCAGTTGGACTACTTTCACACCAGCGTCAATTCGAATAAGCTTTACGGCGCCGATTTCAATACCGTCTTGTTCGAAGGGTACCCGACCCACCAAGTCAGTTTTCGGTTCTCGACGGGGATCGTTGCTTCGTTCTGACGCCGGCTTCTATGGCAATCCGAACGCATACACTGAGCTGCCCGCTGCGATCGCAACATATTCTTTTCCGTCGACCGCGAAGGCCATCGGCGCGGCATAGACCGCGCCGCCCATCTGGAAGTGCCACAGCGCCTTGCCCGAAGTCGCATTCAGGGCGATGAAATTTCCCTCGGCCTCGCCGGTGAATACTAGGCCTCCGGCAGTTGACAGCACCCCCGACCATGTTGGAGATGTGTGCTCAAACCTCCACTTGATTTCTCCGGTCGCCGGGTCGAGTGCTTTCAGGAATCCGCGATATGGTTCGGCATCAGCGGACGGGAAGTAGGCGCTGCCGTAATACGCATGCCCCGCCTCGTAAGGTTGCGGCGCGGTAGAAAAGATGTCGCATTGATCGCGCGCCGTTACATAGAACAGCGCCGTCTGCGGATCGAATGTCGGCGCCATGAAGTTCGTTGTCCCCAGCGCCCCCGGACATACCGTGTGCCCCTCAAGCGTTGGCGAAGCATGCTCGTTCGCCACCGGACGCCCCTCCGCATCTTTCGCATCGCTCCACGTAATCTTGCCATAAGCGTTTGCCGAGATCAGTTTGCCGGTGGTGCGGTCGATCACATAGAAAAAACCGTTGCGATTGGCTTGCGCGATCAGATGCTTGATCCCGGAATCGGGCTTTCCTAGGTCGACCATCACCGGAACCTGCGTCGCATCCCAGTCATGCTCGTCGTGCTTAGTGAATTGGAAATACCAGTTCAACTTCCCCGTATCCGCGTTGAGTGCGAGCAGAGTGTTGCTGTAAAGATTGTCCCCGGCGCGCCCTGCGCCGCGATTCGAGGGCGCAGGATTCCCCGTCGGCCAGAAAATCTGGTTGGACGTCACGTCATAAGTTCCGGTGTTCCACGCCGGAGCCCCACCGGTCTTCCACGAATCTCCCTCCCATGTGTCATGCCCCCGCTCGCCCGGTCCCGGCACGGTGTAGAAGCGCCATTTGCGCGCGCCGGTCGCGGCATCGTAAGCGTCGATGAACCCGCGCACTCCGTACTCACCGCCCGAGACGCCGATCACCACCAGATCCTTCACCGCCAGCGGCGCGACGGTAAAGCTGTATCCTTTCTGGTACTCCGCGGCCACAACATCCCAGATCACATTCCCAGTCTTCGCATCGAGCGCAATCACATGAGCATCGAGCGTCCCCAGGAAAACCTTGTTTCCAAGAATAGCCAGCCCGCGATTCACCCGCCCGCAGCACGGACGAATGTCCCCCGGCAGTTGGTGCTGGTACATCCAGATCGGCCGCCCAGTGCGTGCATCCAGGGCAAACGCCCGGTCGTCCTGTGCCGTGGCGTAGAGAATCCCGTCCACCACCAGCGGCGTAGTCTCAAGCTTTCCCGTTGCCCCAGTCTGGTACACCCACTTCGCTACCAGCGTGCGCGCATTCGGGACCTTAATCTGATCGAGAGCACTGAAGCGCCGCCCCTCGTAGTCTCCGGAATAAGTCAGCCAATTCTGCGGTTCCTTCCCGGCGTTCACCAACCGATCGAAAGTGACCTGGCCATGCGTCTCCGATGAGAGGAGAGCGCAAGCAAGACAGCCCATCAATAGAGTCGAGAAGATTCTGCGCGCCGTCATTTCGTCCCCACGCCGATCAGGAAAGCCACAATATCTTCGAGATCTTTATCGCTCAAAATGTCTGGGCCATAAATCGGCATCAGCGACTGCCGGCTCTTCTTGAAGGAGCGCAGCTTGTCTTTTTCCAGCAAATAAATCTTTTCATTCGCATCCATCATCTGCACGCTGAAGTTGTCCTCATTGAGCGCGACGCCCTTAATTTGTTTACCGTCGGCGGTCACTACGGTGATGGTCTCGTATTCCTGGGGAAACTCTTTCGTCGCCTCCGTCAGGCCCCAAGCCAGGTGCCGGCTGGGATTGCGCACCGAATCGATAATTGCTTCCCGCGTGCGCGAGCCGCCAACGGAAGTAAGCTCCGGCCCCACGCGCCCGCCGTTGCCTTCCACCATGTGGCACAGCGAGCAATTGGCGTCGCCATAGAAAAGTTCCTTGCCATGCGCCGCACTGCCGGTAGGCTTGGCCGGCGCCTTCACTTCGACGCTGCGAATATAGGTTACGATCTGCCAGATTTCTTCATCCGTCATGCCCACGCCCTGGCCATTGGTTCCGTTCGAAGGCATGGCGGTGCCCGGAATCCCGTTGCTGATCACCTGAAACATCTCCGCATCGGAATGCACATGCTTCTTCTGCGCCCGCGTCAAGTCCGGCCCGCGTCCGCCTCCGTGCGCCCCCAGTCCGTGACAGAGCGCGCAATTGATGCGGAATTCATACTCGCCCGCCTTAGCAGCTTTGGCATCGCCTGCAAGAGGGTTGCGGTCGTCCACGGCAGGGACTGCGGCGGCAGCAGCCAGCGCCGCGTTCATCCAAAGCAATTGCAAAATAAAGAGACTTCGCAGTGAAAATCGGAGGATCGAGCTGGGCATTCT
Source organism: Candidatus Sulfotelmatobacter sp. (assembly GCA_049280095.1). GTDB lineage: Bacteria > Acidobacteriota > Terriglobia > Terriglobales > Acidobacteriaceae > Sulfotelmatobacter. The sequence goes on from JBAPPL010000010.1 coordinate 135,206, forward strand.
TGTTTTGAGCACGGATTACGCTCCCCAATATTGCATGGAAGAAAACTAACACCCAGAATTGGAGACGGAAGCTAACGAATAGTACCATCGCAGGAAAACAAGCGACAAACACCCAGCCCGATGTAAGCGATGAGTGCTAGCTTTCAGCGTCGAGGGCAATCTCCGGGGTTCGCACATGCTCAGGACGGAACCCCATTCCAACTATGCGAGCTGTGAGACCGAGCAGGCGAGGCAGTCGCTGCATCAGTTTTATCGGCCATGGAATCGTGAGAGGGTGCGCGCTCGATAGGACGCGCTCGATCACGGCGTTCTGTATCGCCAACTGAAGTTTCTGGGTCGCACGGGTGGGGAATTCTCTCCGCTGCTGGATGGCTTGAAGATCCTTTTCGCTGACCGCTCCCGCGGCCAGCTTTGCCGCGAGAATATTGGCGGCGGCCACGGCATCCTGAATTGCGAGGTTGATTCCCACCCCGCCGACGGGCGACATCGCGTGCGCCGCGTCCCCAATGCATAACAGCCCGGGGCGCCACCAGCGCTTCAAGCGATCGACCTTCACGGTGAGCAGGCTTACATCGTTCCAGTCACGCAGTTCGCCGACACGGTCGCGCAGCAAAGGCTCCAGCTTCGCGATCTCTTCGCGAAATTGCCCGATTCCGTTTTTGCGAACTTCCTCCGCCGTGCCTTTCGGAATCAGGTAGGCACACTGCCAATATTCCTCGCGATTAATCAGAACCAACATTCTGCCGGGTTCGACATGGCCGAAAGTGTGACCCGCATCGTCGGGGCGCCGGCTGATCCGCATCCAGAAAACATCCATGGGAGCGCCCAAATCCATTACCTGCAAACCGGCCCGCTCCCGCACGATCGATTGGCGGCCGTCGGCTCCCACGGTCAGAGAGGCGCGGATCTCGATCACTCCATCGGGAGCTTTTGTGCGCACGCCGGCGACGCATCCACTTTGTTCGATCAGATCGATGGCTTCCGTGCGCATTCTGATCTGAAAGCCCGGATAGTGCTTGCCATGCTCGGCAATGAAATTAAGAAAATCCCACTGCGGCATCAATGCGAGAAATTTGCAATGAGTTGGAAGATGCGTCAGGTCGCCGATCCTCACCGTTCGGCTGCCGATCTGTGCGGCGATTTCCCGCACCTCCTGGTGAGGACGCTTGAGGAAGTCATCGAGCAGACCGAGTTCGTACATCAATTCGAGTGTGGAGGGATGAATGGTGTCGCCCCGAAAATCGCGAAGAAAATCTGCGTGCTTCTCTAGCACGATTACATCGACGCCTGCACGAGCCAAAAGAAAGCCGAGCATCATTCCGGCCGGTCCGCCGCCTGCGATACAGCAGTTGGTTTCGAGGGCAGTCGTCATCAGTTGAAGATTTTCTCCGCCGACTTTCCCGATCACGCTAACAGCAGTGACCGTCCAGTTTAGTGCACAAACGCGGCCTTCCGGTTGTACATGTCCGCCGGGCATCTGGGACCCGCCCTTCCGGGTATCTACACTGAATTTCTCCCCTGAAAGTGCCGATCTTTAGCCTTAGCCAGTTCTTAGAAGGTCTGTGTTAAGGCTGCTGGGTGCGCTAAGTGCCTGATCGGTCAGCCTTTCCACTGGAAGGCGTCATCTTGGGGCAGGCCCAGGTAGGCCAGCACGCGGTAGGCGAATTCGCGGGCCACGTCATCCAAGCTCGCGGGCCGGTAATAAAAGGCTGGGATAAGCGGAAACACCGTCGCTCCGGCGTCGGAAGCCCGGTACATGTTGCGGATGTGAATTTTATTGAGCGGCGTTTCGCGTACGCACAGCATCAGCGGACGCTTCTCTTTCAGACATACGTCGGCCGCGCGCTCGATCAAGTGCGAGGCGATGCCGTTCGCGATGCGGGCCAAAGTGCCCACGCTGCAAGGGATCACGATCATGGCGTCCGCGGGATAAGAACCGCTGGCCACGTTGGCTCCGATGTCGGCGTTCGATTGCTCTTTGATTTTGGACGAGGTATTCGAGGCACGGGCTGACGTCCTCGTTTTTCCGCCGGCGAGGATCTGGGGAACAAGCTTCGAGCGGCCCTTGATCCCGAGTTCTTCGGCCAGCACGCGCAAGCCGGAGTCCGATGCGATGAAGTTCACGGTCTGCACGCGGCCATCGCGCTCAACCGCGAGCAGCAGTTGCCGCAGAAACACCGACCCGCTGGCGCCGGTGGTAGCGATGGTCAGATTTAGCGGCGGATGATGCGGCAAAAAGCCTCCACAAGGCGACCCGCGACCCCGAAGTTTGGAGGATAGGGATGCCGAGTAACGGAAGTCAAGCACAGGAAGCGGAGAGCTGAGAACTGAGAACTGAGAACTGAGAACTGCTATGGCATCCACGGTCAATTTGCGATCCCGCCGCAGCGCCGGGCAACTCCACGCCCTGGCCGGAGTGGAGCGCGAAATCCGCGCCCAGGATTCGCACAGCCGCCGCAAATATCTTCGCGAGTTCAGCCAGGCCTTCCGCAACTACGATTCTCTTCTCGATTCGCAACAGCTTCAGGCCGCTCTGCACGCTGCTGACGTCGTCCTGATCGGCGACTACCATGCCCTGCCCGGCGCCCAGCGCTATGCGGCATCTCTTCTTGAGCAGCGTGCCTTAACCGGAGATCGACCGGTTGTGCTTGGAGTCGAAACCATCTTCGCCCGCGATCAGCACATTCTCGACGAATGGTGGCGTCGCGAAATCGACGAGGACGAACTGCGGCAGCGCATCCGCTTCGATCTCGACTGGGGATACGACTGGGCCCCGTTCCACGAACTGCTGGTAGCGGCCCGCGATCACGGAGAAGGCATCTACGGTCTCGATTGCATGCCCCGTGAAAACCTGCGCAAGATCGGAGCCCGCGACCGCCACGCGGCGGCAAAGATCGCAGAGATCCGCGAGCGCCATCCCAATGCCGTGATCTTCGTGTTGTTCGGAGAATCGCACCTTGCTCCCGGACATCTCCCGCGCGTAGTTCACAAGGAGCTGCCCGGAGCCAGAATCCTGACCGTGTTGCAGAACATAGACGCGCTGTACTGGCGCGCCGCCGGCGAGCGCGCCGACAAAGTCGACGCCGTGCGTGTAAACGGCGACGTCCTGTGCGTCTTCAACGCCACCCCACTCGAGAAATACGAAAGCTACCGCCTGTTTCTCGATCAGTGGAGCCGCTCAGACAGCGGTCCCGACTTCGCGCCAACCATCTACAACCTGATCGACAGCCTGGCCAGTTTTCTCGAGATCAACCGTTATTCCCCGCACAATGGCACGCAACCAAAGTTTCTGGTCGACATGCTGCCTGAGGTTCACGGCAACGCGTCCGACGCGATGTTGCGCCGCCTGCTCTCCCGCAAAGGCATCACCGAGCAGCAGCTGAAAACCATGCTGGCGAGCGTTGAAGAGCGAGGCAGCGCCTATTTCCCTGAGGTGAATGCCTTCCACATCCGCGAATTCCAGATGGTGCACGCCGCCGAAGATGCCACGCGCTTTCTGCACCACGCCTGCCGGGGTCTGCCCCAGCGCCTAAATGGGCACGGAGCAGATGGGAACGACGTCCCGGCGAGCAGTCCAGCCCTGCCCACCGACGCTTTCTACACCCGAGTGATCGAGCACGCCGTGGCCTACTTCGGTTCGCGTGTTCTGTATCCCTCAAGGCCCGCGCCTGAAACGGAAGACTCGCCCGCGTTGTCGCGCGCCGCAGTCGAAAAAGCCGCGCAGTCTGCGATCCGCTCCGATGCGGATAAATTCGAATCGATCGCGCAGGATTGGGGATACCGCATGGGAAGCCAGATCTACGCTGTCTACCTCGCGGGCAAGGTAAAGCCGTACGGCCTGCGCCGTTTGTTCCTCACGCATCTCGACGAGCCCGGCCTGCCTCGAAAAGTCTGCACCGCGATAATCGCCAAAATCCGCGCCGCCACAAAGTCCTAACACTCGGCCAGTCGCGAAGCGACGCCATTTATTAGCCCCGGACGTAAGTCCGGGGTAGCCTCAGAGGAGAGGAACGGAGTCCCGTCCGGGACGGCACGCGTCCCCTGCTGCGCGGCGAATGCTAATCTAGAAGCCGTTTAGCTGAGTGTCAATTTCTGCCGTGAACGCCGAATCGATCCGCAAACTCTTCGAGCAGGTCCGCCACGGCAGGCTCACGCCCGACGAGGCAGTAAACCGCCTGCGCCATTTACCATTTGAAGATTTGGGATTCGCCAAGGTCGATCATCATCGCAGCCTCCGCGTCGGCATGCCCGAAGTGATTTTCGGTGAGAGAAAGACTCCGTCGCAGGTCGCCGAGATTTTCTCTCGCTTAGCCAAGCATGGCGGCAACATCCTGGCCACCCACGCCGATAAAAAACAGTTCGCCGCGGTGAAAAAGAAAGTACGCGCCGCCGAATATCGCGAACTAGCCCGGGCCATCGTCCTGCAGCGTGACCCGCACGCCTACGGCAAAGGAACGATCGCCGTGGTTTCCGCAGGAACCAGTGACATCCCCATCGCCGAAGAAGCCATCGTGACGGCCGAACTCATGGGCAACCAGGTCGAACACTTCTACGATGTCGGCGTCGCGGGAATCCACCGCCTTCTCGCTAATCGCGAAGCGCTGACCAAAGCCCGCGTAGTGATTGTCTGCGCCGGCATGGAAGGCGCCCTGCCAAGCGTCGTGGGAGGCCTGGTTGGCGTTCCGGTCATTGCCGTTCCCACCAGCGTCGGCTACGGCGCATCATTCAAGGGACTGACCGCGCTGCTCGGCATGCTGAATTCCTGCGCCTCGAACGTGAGCGTCGTAAATATCGATAACGGATTCGGTGCCGGCTACGTCGCATCCCTGATCAACCGCTTGTAAATCCGCGACCCTAAATCATCGCTTGTAAGTTAACGGCGACGCCCGGAGGCCCGAGGTGACGAAGCGCGAGGCGACTTCGTGTGCTCCATCGATTTCCTGCCGCTCGCGCCACGTTTTCCGAACACGCGAGCAAATATCTTGTCTATGTTCTTCAGCTGACGCTGCAAATCAAAAGCGCGCTCGACTTGCTGGCGGGGAACTTTTCCCGTGATCTCCTTGTCGGCGAGGACAAGCTGGTGGAAGTCGAGACCCTCTTTCCAGGCCCGCATAGCGTGCCCCTGCACCAGCCGGTAAGCGTCCTCGCGAGAGACTCCGTGCTCCACCAGATCAAGCAGCAATTGCCCACTGAAGATCAGGCCATGCGTGCTCTCGAGATTAGCCCGCATCCGTTCGGGATACACGAACATCGTCTCAATCAAGTTGGCAGTCTTGTTCAACAGATAATCAACCAGCGTGGTCGAATCCGGCAGAATCACTCTCTCCGCCGACGAATGCGAAATGTCCCGCTCGTGCCACAGGGCAACATTTTCAAACCCCGCCTGCGCATTCCCGCGCACCACGCGCGCCAGCCCGCTGATCTGCTCGCTGGTCACCGGATTCCGCTTGTGCGGCATGGCCGACGACCCCTTCTGCTTTTCGCTGAAGAACTCCTCGGCCTCGCGCACCTCGGTGCGCTGCAAATGCCGAATCTCGGTAGCGATCTTGTCGAGTGTGGAAGCAATCACGGCCAGCGTAGCCAGATACTGCGCGTGCCGGTCGCGCTGGATCACTTGTGACGAAACGGCCGCCGCCTTCAAACCCAACCGCGCACAAATCTTTTCTTCGATCTCCGGCGTCAGATGGGCGAAGATTCCCACCGCGCCCGAAAACTTCCCCACCCGCAAGTCCTCGGCCGCAGCCTTAAAGCGCGCAATATTGCGCTGCGTCTCCGAATACCAGTTGGCAATCTTGAAGCCGAACGTGATGGGCTCGGCGTGAATGCCGTGCGTTCGCCCCACCATCGGCGTGTCTTTGAATTCCCAGGCGCGGCGCTCCAGCACGCCCGCCAGCCGCTCCAGATCCTGCGCGATCAACGCCGACGCCTGTTTGATCAGCAACGCCTGCGCCGTATCCACCACGTCGTTCGACGTGAGGCCGTAATGAAACCAGCGCGCATGCGGCCCCACAATCTCGGCCACGGCCGTGGTGAAGGCAATAACATCGTGGCGCACCTCGGCTTCGATTTCGTGGATGCGCTCCACGCTGAAATCAGAGCGCTCGCGAATCGCCCGAGCCGCGTCCTTCGGCACCATGCCAGCCTCGGCCAAAGTCTCGGTCGCGGCGACTTCCACGGCCAGCCAGGTGCGAAAGCGATTTTCATCGCTCCAGATGCGGCCCATCTCCGGACGGGTGTAACGAGGAATCAAGGCGGATGCGCCTCCTATAGATTCTGCTGCAAGTGGGACAGAGGATTCTAAATGGTGTGGGGAGAAAGAGGCCAGCCCAACATTTCCTCCACCTCATCCCGGCTCAACTCAAGTATTCTTTATCCTTCCGCGCAATCACTCCGTGCAGAGGATCTCATGAAGATACGAGCCCGTCTTTGTCTTTGCCATCTCCTGGTCGTCCTAGCCGTTTTCGAAACCGGCTTCCTGCACGCGCAGACACAAACTTCGTCAACCGCAAAACACTCCTCCCAGGAGGCGATGGATCGAGACCTGCTCGAAATCACCATTCCAAAGTTGCAACATCTCTACCGCAGCCACAAGTACACCGTGACAGAAGTCGTTCATTGGTATGTGGCGCGCATCGAGAAGTACAACGGGATCTACCGCGCCGTGCAGAATCTCGACCTGCCCGGAGCCCTCGCCACCGCCGCTCGCGAAGACGCACAAGCGAAAGCCGCCGGCAGCAGTTTTGTGCCGGGCCCGCTGTGGGGCGTTCCGATTGTTACGAAGGCGAACACCAGCATAAAAGGTCTGATCACTACGGATGGATGGAAAGGGTACATGATCCCCGGCCATGAACTGATCGCGCCCAAGGATGCGACCATCATCGCCAAGCTCCGCGCGGCCGGAGCCGTCATCCTCGGGCAAACCAATATGCCGGATTTCGCCGCCAGCGACACCAATCGCAGCACGGCCTACGGACGCACCGGCAATGCTTACGACGTTCGCTTCAGCCCCGGCGGCTCATCCGGAGGCACAGTCACAGCGGTCACTTCAAACTATGCCGTGCTGGGCAACGGAACCGACACCGGCAACTCCATCCGCATGCCCTCTGCCACCAGTTCGGCCGTAGGTGTTTTCCCCACGCGCGGCCTGGTGAGTATCGCCGGCATCGCGCCACTCGACTGGCTGCTCGACAATACAGGCCCCATCGCCCGCGATGTCACCGACGCTGCCATTGCGCTCGGAGTAATGGTCGGAGAGGATCCCCTGGATCCCCGCACCATCGGCTCCGCGGCAAAAGCACAGCCCCGCCCCTACACTCAGTATCTGAAACCAGATGCGCTCAAGGGAAAACGCTTCGGCGTCCCAGCCTTCATCCTCGCCGGAGCCGGCATTCCGTTCCAAGGCATCCCCGCCTCTGAATCGCCCGCCGAGGTCGCAGCTGACACGGACGCAGCCCGCCTCCCGCTGCGTCCAGAAACCCGCGAAGCTTTCATGAAGTCGCTCGAAGGCTTGCGCGCCGCGGGAGCAACCGTGGTCTTCGACGATTCCATTCTCCCCGACAGCTTCGCGGTCACCATAGCTCGCGTCGGCACGTTCCCTTACGTCCGCGAAGGGACAGAAAAATTTCTGGCCGAGTACGGTCCGGCGCAATACCACTCGCCCGACGAATACCTGAAAGCCGTCGGCTCTCCCTTGCCCTCCACCATCATCGGAGGCGTCGATGAGAACACAAGAAAAGATCGGCCACCGATGATCCAGGTCGTGTTCGAAACCGACCCGCAAGCCGAAGCCAACGTCCTAGCGCCCAGGCGCAAGGCGCTCGAAATGTACTACGAAACCCTCGATCGCCTGCATCTCGATGGCTTCGTCTATCCCGCAACACAGATGCCTCCGCCCGACGAGACCATGCCGCAGGATGGAAAGATCAGCGAAGGTCCGCACAGCGACACGGGATGGGTCAACATGATCGGCGTTCCCGCAGTAGTCGTTCCCGGTGGGTTCTATCCCAGCGGCCTCCCCTTCGGCCTCGAGATCTCAGCCCGCCCCTGGAAAGACGGCGACTTGCTCGGTTGGGCTTACGCCTATGAGCAGGTCACCCGGCACCGCCGGCCTCCTGTGTTAGTCGAAAAAGGCCTGTTGCCCAACGCAAGATAAAGATCACGAATCGCAGGCTAGTCTGAAACCACCTCGCGCTGGCAGCTTCGTGCCCAAACGGCATACAATGTTGATTCGAGCTCCGCTATGTCGCCCACGCCAGAAGATTTAACCATCATCAAAGATGACATGATCGCCTTCATCGAAGGCCACGGCATGAGCCGCTTCCACGGCTACGTGGACTATGAAGAGGTTCAGTGCGTCATGTGGGAAATGGGCACCAATCCCGATGGCTGGAAGGATTTCGTCGAGCTCGCCAAAAGCGCCGGCACTCCATTCCTCACCATGCATTCGTGGAAGCTCGAACGCGAGGAACTCGACGAACTGGTGCAACGCCTCACCCACTCCGAGTTCTCCGACGGCGACGACGTGGAAGACGCGCGCTGGCTCCGCGCCCACCTGGGCAAAGTCGGATTCCTGCAGCTAGGCTGGGCCTATCAGGGATCGATGTTCTTGTGCGAAGTCAGCACCGATTGGTACGATCGCTACCAGCGCCTCCTCGAAGTCTCCGAAGATTTCGGCGGCATCCCCATCGACGAGCCGGACCAGGACGACGAGAACTAGCGTGCGCTGGGAACTGGCTACCGAAGATCCGATTCGCGTGCGGAGCCTGTCGAAGGCCCTCCGCGATCTACCGGATCTCCCGATTCCGAATCAAGCGCGGGATCATCACAAGCGAGATAGCACACTTCACACGCTCGCTCGCCTGCTCATCCGCCGCGGTATCACTGATCCCGACTCCGCCGCGCGCTTCCTCTTTCCCTCGATCGATCAACTACACGCACCCGAAGAAATGCTCGGCCTGCGCGCCGCCGTCGACCGCCTCGACGCCGCCATCGAACGCAAAGAGCCCATCCTCATCTACGGCGACTACGACGTAGATGGAACCATGGCCGTCATCATTCTGAAGACTGCCATCGAACTCTGCGGAGGCGCTGCCGATTTTCACGTGCCCCACCGCATTCGCGAAGGCTACGACCTGCGCGACGATGTCATCGAACGCGCCGCAGCCGCCGGCATTCGCCTCATCATCAGCGTCGACATGGGCATCCGCGCCTTCGCCCCTGCGGAAACCGCGCAGCGTCTGGGCGTCGACCTGATCGTCACCGATCATCACTTGCCCGGACCAGACGGCGTTCCCCGCGCGTTAGCGGTAGTCAATCCCAATCAGGCGGGATGCCAATATCCCTACAAACAGCTTTGCGGAGCGGGAGTAGCCTTCAAAGTCGCGCAAGGATTAATGCAGAAACGTCTCGACAAAAAAGATCAGCTGCGCATGTTGCGGTCATTCCTGAAGGTGGTAGCGATTGCCACCATCGCCGACTCCGTGCCGCTCACCGGCGAGAATCGCGTGTTCGCCCGGCTGGGTCTCGATGCCCTGCGCCGTGCCGTGAATCCCGGACTCAAAGCCCTGCTCGAAGTAGCGCAAATTTCCACCAAACGCCCGCCCACATCCACCGAAGTTGCCTTCCGCATCGCCCCGCGCATCAACGCCGCCGGCCGCATGGACGTCGCCCGCGACGTCATCGAACTATTCAGCGTGAAGGATCCCGCACGAGCCCGCGAACTCGCAGCCAAACTTGATCGTCTCAACGCCGACCGCCAGGAGGAAGAGCGCCGCATTCTGCGCGCAGTCGAAGAGCGCATCACCGGCGACCCCGCACTGTGCGAGGCCTACTGCATCGTGGTGGATGGCGAAGGCTGGCACCGCGGCGTGATCGGCATTGCGGCCACGCGCATAGTCGAGCGCTACCACCGCCCCGCCATCGTCATCGCCCGCGAAGGCGAGGAGGCCTTCGGCTCGGGCCGCTCCATTCGCCCCTTTCACCTGCTCGAGGCCGTCGAGTCCTCGCACAATCTTTTCACCCGCTACGGCGGACACTCCCACGCCTGTGGCTTCGCCATGCTGTCTTCGAACGTGCCTCAACTGCGAGCCGAACTCGATGCCTTCGCGCGCACCCGGCTCACTCCGGCGGATTTCGATCCCGTCCTCGAGCTGGAAGCAGAACTGGATCTCGACGAAATTACTCCATCACTGTTTCGCGTGCTGCAATTGCTCGAGCCCCACGGAGCGGGAAACCACGAACCCGCATTCGCCGCTCGCGGCGTGCATTTGATCGCTCCCCCGAAAATCCTGAAAGACAAACACATCAAGCTGAAACTGAAAGCGGGAGAAGACAGCCGAGGCCACGAATTCTCTCCGCTAGAATCCGCGCAAGAATCCGAAGAAGAAGAGTTGTCGGAGGTGGCGATTCTAGCCACTCCAAACTGCCACCCGGATGGCGCAGCCATCCGACGTAAAGAGAAAGCCGAAGCAAGGGGTTTTCAACTGAGAACTGAGAACCGAGAACTGAGAACTGTTTTCAGCGCCCTCGGCTGGCGCATGGCGGAACGCCTGCAGCAATCGCCGCTCCTAGCCGGAGACTCGATCGACATCGCCTTCACCATCGGCCACAACGACCACCCCGACTTCGGCGGCCTGGAACTAACTTTGCAGGATCTTAAGTCGATCACCCACGACTCGAGATGAACTCCCAGGCAGGAACAATCGGCTCCCCGGAGAGGGACCCGGAGTTGAAGTTTTCCGCCAACCATGTAAATATCGTCGTCGCCTGTGGCACCGCATTAAGGCGGAAACGATATGGAAACCCTTTTGACCAAGGCTCAAAAGTTTATCGCTATCGCCTTGGCGTTTCTGCTGATCATCGTGGTAGCGCTCTCCACCGTACATCTGGGCTTCCTGATTGCAGAAGAAATCTGGACGCCTCCCAGGTTTCTAATTCCGGTGCAAGGCCTGCTCGAAATCTTCTCGTTCTTCCTGCTAATTCTTATCGGCGTCGAATTGCTGGAAACTCTGAAGGCATATCTCCGGAAGGATGTCATTCATGTTCGGCTGGTCCTCGAAGTGGCCCTCATCGCCATGGCGAGAAAAGTCATCATCCTCGAGCCCAGCACCGTTCCAGCCCTGACGCTGTTTGGCGTCGCGGCTCTCATCCTGGCGCTTGGCATAGCCTTCTACTTTGAGAGACAAGCGCATCGGGACCAATCCTCCTGAGCGATCCGGCGTTGTGAGGGACCGGCTCCCCCGGCGCTTGTCCCGATCACTCTCTTCGCCCGCTTCCTTTAAACTGAACCTAGCATGCCGCTCCCCATCTACCGTCTGCGCCGCTGGCTGGCCGTGATCGCGGTGCTCTTCACCGCAACGGTGTCGGGAATGTATTTCTATGCCCGCCTGCGCCAGCGTAATGTACTGAAGGAAATCCCCAACAAGATTGGCATCGACATCAAGCAGACCGCGAACGGTTTTCAGTTCTCCAAGTCGGACGGCAAGCGCACCCTGTTCACCGTCCAGGCCGGCAGCCTCAAACAATTTCAGCTCGATGGCAGCGCCGAACTGCGCCACGTCAGCGTTATTCTCTACGGCCGCGATTCCTCCCGCTTCGACCAGATCTACGGGGACGACTTCTCTTACGACAAGAAATCCGGCAACATCGCGGCTCATGGAGACGTCCAGATCGATCTGGAATCGAACCCGACGGGCGGGACCGGACCTGATCAGGGAACTCCCAGAGAACTCAAGAATCCCATCCACCTCGAGACCCGAGACCTCGTGTTCAATCAAGACAGCGGAGACGCTTCCACCACCGCGCGGGTCGATTTCCGCACGCCTCAGGCCTCCGGCTGGGCGATGGGTGTGCAGTATTCGGGAAAGACCAACACGCTCACGCTGGTTTCGCAGATTCATGTGACGCTGGGCGGGCCGGAGGCAGGCACGCTTCTCGCTACTCACGGCACAATCGTTCACGATCCTCACGAAGTGGTGCTCGAGAATCCCCACCTGCAGCGTGCGCGCGGAACCATGCAAGCCGACGAAGCCACATTCTTCCTCGGGCCGGAGAACGAAGTGCAGCGCGTCCTGGCCACAGGGAACGTGAACGCCGAATCCAGCGGAGAAGAGGCCGACCAATTACACGCCCGCGCCGACGAAGCCGAGATGTTGCTGATCGGCAAACAAAACCTGCTGCACACGGCCACGCTGACCGGCAATGTCCACGTCGAGCGCATCGGCTCGCAACCCATGCAGGGCGATGCCGGACGCGCGATCTTAGATTTTCAAGGCCGGAACGAATTAAAGAAAGTGCACGCCACCGACGGAGTCCGCTTAACGCAGCGAACAAACGGCGCCACTCCAGCAACGAATGCCTTAGAACATGCTTCGCAGCCAGCTTCCGAACCCCAGGCTTTTGACCTGACCGCTCCCACCGTCGATTTCTTCGTCGCCGACGGCAACCGCCTCGACCATGCCGAAACCTCAGGACCGGCAAAGATCACAATCTCCCCAGCCCAAGATTCGAATCCCCCCACCGCGCAAGCATCTGCTCAGCACACAGTGGTTACCGCCGGCCGTTTCGACGCGAAATTTGCCGCGACCGCCGACGGCTCAAGCCGCCTGACCTCGATCCATGGCGCACCAGATGCGAAGATCGTGAACCTCACTCCCGGTCTCCCTGACCGCGTCAGCACCAGCCACACGCTCGATGCCCTGTTTCTCCCGCAAGGAGGGATCGCCTCCATCGTTCAGCAGGGCAGCGTCGCATACACTGACGGCCAGGTTCCCAGCAAACGCACGCAAGCCTGGGCAGACAAGGCGGTCTATACTCCCGCCAACCGCGTTCTCCTTCTCACCGGCAGCCCCCGCGTCTCCGAAGGCAGCATGGTAACCACGGCGCGCACCATCCGCATCAATCGCACCACCGATGACGCCTTCGCCGACGAAGACGTGAAAAGCACCTACAGCGAACTCCAGGAGCAACCGGACGGAGCGCTCCTGGCCTCCGCTTCACCAATTCATGTCACTTCCGCCACAATGACGGCACACAACTCTCCCGCGGTCGCGCTGTATCGGGGGAATGCGCGCTTGTGGCAGGATGCCAATATCATCGAGGCCCCTTCGATCCAGTTTGACCGGGACCGCCGTTTCCTGGTCGCCCAGGGTACCGCCACGCAGCCGGTTTCGACGGTGCTGGTCCAGGCCAAACTGGGTCAACCGGGTAATTCTCAGCCGGATAATTCTCAACCTGGAAAACTGCAGCAGGACAGCGCCCCACCCAGAAGAGCCCAGGTTCGAGGAGAAGGTAAGACGAAGACAAAGCCTGAGGAAAAGCCCGGTGACGACCCCGTATCCATAACCTCAGTCCGCCTCACCTACGCCGATGCCGACCGCCTGGCTCACTACGAAGGGGGAGTAGTAGCCAAGGGTAGCAATTTCACCGCCTCGTCGAACACCATGGACGCCTACCTTCTACCCCGCAGCCAAACCTCGAGCAATCAACCACTTGCAGGACCTATTTCCGGACCAGGTCAGCTCGATCACCTGGTCGCGAAGGGCAACGTAGTGGTCCAGCAGCCGACTCGTCGAGCCGAGGGGGAAACCCTGGTCTATACAGCCTCCGACGACAAGTTCGTCCTCACCGGCGGACCGCCCAGCATTTTTGATGCCGAACGTGGCAAGATTACCGGCGTTTCGTTGACTTTCTTTAGGGGCGATGATAGGGTGCTCGTAGAAGGCGAAGCAAGTACTCCTGTGGTAACTCAGACCCGAGTGGCCCGTTAATGGCAACATAAATGCGTACCCTGGCGACCGATGAAATTGGCAAATCGTACCGGGGACGCCGGGTCGTAAATGGTGTCAGCCTGCGAGTCGAGCAGGGCGAAGTAGTTGGTTTGCTAGGCCCGAACGGTGCAGGCAAGACGACCACGTTTTACGCAATCGTAGGCCTGATCCCCCCTGACACTGGCCGCGTGCTGTATGACGGTCAGGACATTACTGACGTTCCCATGTACCTGCGGGCCCGCCAGTATGGCATCAGTTATCTCCCTCAAGAAGCTTCGGTTTTCCGCAAACTTACAGTCGAAGAAAACATCCTCGCGGTGCTGGAGGCGCAGCCTATGTCCTGGCACGAGCGCCGCGAGAAGATGGAGAAATTTATCGATGAACTGGGCTTGGAGCACATCCGGCAGAACCGAGGCTACGCCCTATCCGGCGGTGAGCGCCGCCGCGTCGAAATCGCCCGCTGCCTGTGCATCAGCCCTACTTTCATTTTGCTCGACGAACCTTTTTCCGGGATCGACCCCATCGCCGTGTTAGACCTGCAGAAAATCATCAGCAGCCTAAGGGCCAGCGGCATCGGTGTATTGATCACCGATCACAACGTGCGCGAGACTCTTTCTGTGACGGATCGTGCGTACATAATCGACGACGGCCGCATCTTCCGCCAGGGCCAGCCCGAACAGTTGGCCAACGATCCGGAAGTCCGCCGCGTGTATTTGGGGGAAAGCTTCTCGCTGGTGTGAAGCTTGGGAAGAAGGAGTTTTGAAAGGGCGTGGCTTCATCCGCGCCGGCAAAGGTTCGTGATGTGAGCGCCTTTAGGCGCTGGGGGGAAACGCTTCATCCAAGGAGGAGCAGCTAAGAACGTGATCGTTTCCGGCAAAACTCGCTGGCTCGTCATCGTCACGGGCTGTCTCGCGTCCGTCGCTGGCGTTGCCCTGGATCTTGGCGTCGGATTTGCGATCCCCGCCGGCTTAATGATCATAGGAGCAATCGCACAGCCGAAATTTCGCCACCTCGGGAGGGGCCTCATTTGCGCTGGCGCTCTCCTCTTAAGTGTTTTTGTTTTTGACGTCGGCTTTTTTACGGTGACCGAGAGGCACGCAGGCTCCGCCATCATGACCGCCGACATCGTTATATTGTTCTCAGTGCTTCTTGTCACGGCATGCGACACGGCCATCGTGATTGAAGAGGTCAGAGTCAGGCGCGCAGAGCGAGTCGTCGGACCAACACTCGAATCTACCTAAAGAGGAAAGAAGGAAGACACCGATGACGATTGACGAGCGCCTGGAAGCTTTGACGCGCAATTTAGAGTTGTTGTCGCTAGAAAGCGAAAAACATGATCGCCAGCTTGACCGGGCGGCAAAGCTGGTCACCGAAGTTGCTGAAGGCACGGCGCGACTATTGCGAATTGTGGAGATGCACGAACACAGGCTTGACAGCCACGATGATCGACTCGACAAGCTAGAGTAAGCGTTGAAACCTTGAAACCTTGAATCATGGTTCTCTTACAGCACAAACTGAGCGTAAAACTATCCCAGCGCCAGATCCTTACCCCCGGCCTGGTGCAGATGGTTTCCGTCCTCGCGCTCAACAAGCTCGAACTCAAGGACATGATCAACGCTGAGATGGTCGAGAACCCGGTTCTCGAAGAGCTGGAAGATTCCGTCCCGCTCATCGACGAGATCGGCCGCAAAGAAGAAGAGCGCGACCGTCCCGCTCCCGCCTCAGGCGAAGAAGCGCCCATCACCGCCGAAAAGAAAGACCCATTCGAAGAAATCGATTTCGGCTCCTTCTTCCAGGACTATCTCGATCCCGGCTACCGCACCCGCGGCGAGATGGAAGAAATCGAGCGCCCGTCATTCGAAAACTTCCTCTCGAAGCCAACAAATCTCACCGATCACCTGGCCTGGCAACTGGGCGCGCTAAGCCTGAGCCGCGCCGTGCGCGAAGCCGCCGAGCAGATCATCGGCAACCTCAACGAAGACGGTTACCTCATCGCAAGCGACGAAGAAATGTTAGGCGTAGCCCCGCCCGCGCCTCCCGAAGCCGACGCGGCCGCCGCCAGAAACATTGCCAGCGAAGCCCAGGCTCTGGGCCTGGTCCCGGATGAAGTCCCGGACGAAGCGCAGGATGAAGTGCAGGCCGAGGTGCTGGGTGAAGCAACCTCCGAAGACGCCGGCCTTAACTCCAGCGCCTCCGCAACCGGCGCGGACGAACTGAACAGCGGTCCGTCGATCGAATCCGAATTCTCCGCCACCAATCTTCTTACGGGAAACTCTTTCGATGAAGTGCATGGCCTGTCAGCCGCTGCCCTTATCGAACCCTTTCTCCCTGGACGCAACGGAAACTCCGCGGCAGCCGCAGCTCCCGCGCCCGAACCGGCGTCTACCACTCCACGCCCCGTCTACAAAGCGACCTTCACACCGGCCGATCTACAGGAAGCCCTCGAAGTGATTCGCCAGCTCGACCCTCCGGGTGTAGGCTGCCGCACGCTGCGCGAATGCCTGCTTCTCCAGTTGCGTTATCACCAGCACCAGCTTGCTCACCACAAAAACGGAGACAAAAACGGCGACAAAAACGGCAACGGTACCGCCCAGGTCCTCGAGGATGCCATCGCCGTCGTCGACCAGCACCTGCGCGCCGTGCAGAGCAAGCAGCACAAGGAAATCGCCAAAGCCATCGGCCGCCCCGTCGACGCAGTGCAGCAAGCCGTCGATTACATTCGCACCCTCGATCCCCGCCCCGGCCTGCAGTACAACAAAGTCCAGGCCCGCCTGATCGAACCGGATGTCGCCTTCATCAAGCACGGCGACGAGTGGCTAGTCCTGATGAACGATGACGACCTGCCCCAGCTTCGCCTCAATCCGGCCTACAAGAAATTGATCACCCGCGACACCAACGACAAAAACACTCGCGACTACGTGAAGGAGCGCTACAAGAGCGCCATCCAGCTCATCAAGAACATCGAGCAGCGCAAGCAGACCATCACCAAAGTCTGCTACTGCATCGTCGCCCGCCAGCAGGATTTTCTCGAAAAAGGTATCGATCAGCTGAAGCCCATGATGATCAAGGAGGTCGCCGAAGAAATCGGCGTGCATCCTTCTACCGTGAGCCGCGCCGTGGCCAGCAAATACGCTCACACCCCGCAAGGCGTATTCGAGTTGCGCTACTTCTTCAGCGAGAGTGTCCAGGGCCCAGAAGGCGGCAACACCTCGCTCCTCATCCTAAAGCGCCGCGTCAAGAAATTAATCGAAGAAGAAGACCCCAGTCGCCCGCTAACCGACGAGCAACTAACCCGCATCCTGCAGTCGCAAGGCATCCAGGTAACCCGCCGCACGGTGGCGAAGTATCGTGAAGACATGCGCATCCCTAGCACCCATCAGCGCAGAGTAAAGGAATGATAATTTCGGGCGAAGATGCCGATTGAATCATCAGACCCAAGCCCCGACAGGGGCGGCATGTGACAGCCCCGCACGTAAGTGCGGGGTAGGAGCGACTGAACGGAGCGAGTCCCGTAGGGACGGCACCACTCCACACTGACGCAACTGCTCGAGCAAGAATTCAAGGAGGGCCGCTCGTGAACGTGGAATACACCGGCAGGCACTACGAAGTAACTCCCACCATCCGCAAAGAAGTAGAAACCGGACTCACCAAACTCCGCAAAATTCTAGGCGATCGATTCGATGCCAACGTCATCCTCGCCGTCGAAAAACACCGCCACAAAGCCGAAATCACCATTAGCCCGCGCAACGGTCCGCTGGTCGGCCTAGCCCAGGCGAAAGACATGTCGATCGCCGTCAACGAAGCCCTCGATCACCTGGAAAAGCAGGCGGTCAAATACAAGACCCGCTGGCAATCAAAGAAGCGCTCCGCTCGCAAGACTGAGGAAGTAAAGAAGTGGAACGGCCATTCCCCGCAAGAAGCCGCCACCATCCATACCGCCGTGGGCTTAACCGAAAAGACAGCGGTCGCCGTAGTTGTGCACCGCTATCCCGCGGTCGCCAAAACTACCGAAGTCCATCTGGTCCGCTCCGACGAAGCCGTAGCCATGCGCCCCATGACCCTCGAAGAAGCCATCAAAGAAGCCCACTTCCGCGACCGCGACGTCTTCGTTTTCCGTGACCCCAAAGGCAAAGTAATGGTCCTGCACCGCACTAGAGACGGCAAGATGGAGCTGATCGAAGCCCCTTGAGCGGCGTGTGGCTTCAGCAAAACTCGTGGAGAGAATAAACTCATGTGGAGACAGCCGCCCCCGGCTGTCCAGCGGCCCGGCAGTATCGGGCCGCTGCCGCGCCTACTCCGACATCACTGCCTTCAGAAACCGGTAATAAAAATCCACTCCCGTGTAGAAGGACTCGACACCCAGCCGCTCATCCCGCCCATGGGCACGGATGTCGTCGCGATCAATCGCGATCCCTGCAATTCCGTAGGTGGGCAACCCCACGCTCATGGTGTAGATGCCGTCCGACGCGCCCGTAGACATGTCGGGAATGACCGGCGTGCCGGGCCACATCTCAGCGGTGACCTTCTCCAGCGGCCCAAACACATCCTGGCGCAGCGGCGGAGGCGGGAAGCTCTTCCGGTCCGGAGCCACGTCATAAACCCCGAAGTTGTCCGCGAAGCGCACGGCAATCTTAGGGTCGGCAAATACCTTGACTAACTCCCGTCGCACCTCTTCGGCCGAGTGTCCCGGCAGAATGCGGCAATTCACATTAGCCTCGGCGCGCTGCGGCAAGGCGTTGTTAGCATGCCCCGCGTTCAAACGCGTGGCAACGCAGGTGGTGTGAATCGTGGAATTGTCGATGGGATCTTTCGAGAGCCGCTCCACCGCTCCGGCATCGGGCGGATTTTTCAGTATGCCTTTGATGTCGGCGGCGTGCTCTGGCGTCTCGATCTTCTCCATGCGCTCGTAGTAAGCGCGCGTTACCTCGTTCAGTTCGAACGGGAACTGGTAGCTCTGCAGCCGTGCCAGCCCATCCGCAAGCGCGTAGATGGCATTATCCGGCCGGGGCAGCGAGCTGTGGCCCCCAGGATTCGTCACCGAAACCTGAAAATCCGCATATAACTTTTCCGTCGCATCCACCGTCATCATCACAGGCTTGCCGTGGTCCCCCAGAATGCCGCCGCCATCGTGGTTGAAAACCATCTCGGCGTCAATCAATTCTCGATGGTTTTTCAGCAGCCAGTCGACGCCGTTTGATTTGCCGCCTTCTTCATCGGCGGTCAGCGCAAGAATGATGTCGCGATCCGGTCTGGAGCCCTCTTTTTTGAAACGGATCAGAGTCGTGGCCATGATGGCGTCGCCGCTCTTCATGTCCTGCGTACCGCGGCCGTAGTAGAAACCGTCCTTCTCCACAAAACTGAAAGGATCGGTGGTCCAGTCTTCGCGATGGGCTTCGACAACATCAAGGTGTCCAATCAGCAGCAGCGGCTTGTGTTTTCCCGTCCCATGCAGCCGCACCACGAGATTTTTCTTTCGCTCATTGGGACCGAGGATCTGCATGTCCGCCTCGGCAAATCCCGCATCTCGAAAGCGTTTCGCCATCGCTTCCGCAGCCGCCGTCACGCTTCCCGCCGAGTCTGTGGAATTGATCTCGATCAGTTGTTTGAAGATGTCGTGCGAAAGCTTCCGCGTGGCGTCATCAATTTGCGCCCGCGACGCCGGCGCAAAAAACAGGACGCCTAAGAAAATAGTGCAGAGCAGAACAAACCACTTGCTACCGTGCAATGGGGTCTCCTGGGATGACTAAGCTGATCCCGAATCTGAAATTCCGTGCGAAGACTGCGTTTGAAAATCGCACCATCTTACCCTAAGAGCGTTCCTTAGTGGATGGCGACCCGATCAGCGGTCCTTGTGCTCCGCCAGACCGCGCCTTAGAATGGCTGCGGCTTGGAGGGCACATGGTTCCGCGTAGAATCGTTCTTGTCCTGGTTGCACTAACCTTCTGCGGTTTGTTCTTAGGAGCCGGTCAGGACAACCCGACTCCAGCAAGCCCCAGCCCTCCCAAGGAAGTCACCTACAACCGCGACGTAGCTCCCATCCTCTACAAAAACTGCGTCACCTGCCATCGTCCCAACGACATCGCTCCCATGTCGCTGATGACATACAAAGACACTCGTCCCTGGACGCGCTCGATTCGTGAGGCCGTCGTGCAACGCAAAATGCCACCCTGGCACGCCGATCCCAATGTAGGTGAATTCCTCAACGATCCCCGCCTCAGCGACGCCGACATCGCCACCATCGACGCCTGGGTCAGAACCGGCGCCCGCGAAGGCGACCCAAAAGATCTCCCCCCGGCTCCGGTGTTTGCCGAAGGCTGGCACATCAAACCCGACATGGTGTTCACTATCCCCGAGTTCACGGTGCCAGGTGCGAGTCAGGACGATTACGAATACATCTACGTCCCTACCAACTTCACCGAAGACAAGTGGGTGCAGGCGGCAGAAGTTCTTTCCGGCGATCGCCGCGTAGTCCATCACGCCACGGTCTCAGTAATCGTCGCCGACGACGTGGCCAAGGAGGTAGCCGAACACGGCAAAGCCGACGCCGGAGTCGACAAGTATCACTACCGCACCGGCAAGGTCCTGCACCTCAGAGCAGACGCGCCCGTAATCGACGATGGCTGCTCGTCACAGTATGGCGGCGGCGTTCCTCCTCATCCGTCCGGCAATTTGAATATCGTGCCTGGCATCTATCTGCCCGGTCATTTAGCCGAGACCCGCCCGCCCGGCTTCGCACTAAGAATTCCCGGCCGGCGCTTATTTGCAGTTTCAGGTTCACTACAGCAACCATACTGGTGATGACGTGAAAGATCGCACCAGCATCGGTCTGGTATTTGCCCGCGAGCCCGTGAAGCATGAAATTTCGCAGTACGAAATCTGGAACAACATGTTCCTGATTCCGCCCAACGATCCCAATCACCGCGTCACTTCCTGCTTCACCTTGCCGAAAGATGTCACCGCCCTGGCCTACACTGCGCACATGCATTTTCGTGGAAAGAGCATGACCACCGAAGCCATCTATCCCGACGGCCATCACGAAGTGCTTCTCAATGTTCCGCACTACGACTTCCGCTGGCAGGAAACTTACTTCCTGAAGCACCAGTTCTTGCTACCCAAAGGCACGAAGCTGGTGACCACCGCCTACTTCGATAATTCATTCGACAACGCCCAGAATCCCGATCCCTCGAAGGCCCTGCGCTGGGGTGAGCCCAGCGACGAAGAGATGATGGGCTTCTGGCTCCAATTCGCCGATCCCAAACTGGTCGACGAAAAGGCCGCGATCGCGCACAACTAAGATTCATCAGGAGCGCCCGATCATGAAAGTCACGCGTCGCAGTTTCCTCGCCACAGCCGCCGCCGCCGCTGCCGCTCCCGCCTTCCTGCGCGCCACCGATAAGGCCGGCCTCAAGCCGCCCATCCTCGGCCAAGGCGGCCATCAATACGAAGCCATCCACGACTGGGGAAAGCTCCCGCGCACCTTCAAGTACGGCAACACCCACGGCGTCTGCGAGGATTCGCAGGGCAACATCTACATCCACCACACCGTCAATGCCACCAGCGAAAGCCTCGATACCATGGTGGTCTTCGACCAGAAAGGCAAATTCGTCCGCTCCTGGGGACGTCAATTCAAAGGCGGAGCCCACGGCCTGACCCTCCGCAAAGAAGAAAGCGAAGAGTTCCTCTATCTCTGCGATTACGAGCACGGAATCGTAACCAAGCGCACTTTGAAAGGGGAAGAAGTTTTCACTCTCGGGTACCCGGCAGAATCCGAAGCCTACAAGCCACAAAGCAAAGACAAGCTCTCAACCGTAGCCTACCGGCCAACCAACGTAGCCATAGCCCCAAACGGCGACATCTACGTAGGTGACGGCTACGGCTCCAGCTTCATCAACCACTACAACCAGAAAGCCGAATTCATTCGCACCTTCGGCGGACTGGGCAAAGCCGACGACCAACTCGATTGTCCCCACGGTCTGTGGGTCGATACGCGCGGGCTTCAGTCGAACGGAGTTGAAAAGTTTGATGCCGCGCCGCTCCTCGTAGTAACCGACCGCGGCAACAGCCGCCTGCAGCGCTTCACTCTCGCCGGCAAACACGTCGACTCCATCCTCAGCACCTCGAAGATGCCCTGCAATCTGCAGGAGCGCCATGGAGAAGTCGTAATTCCCGACCTGCTAAGCAAGGTGATCGTCCTCGACCGCGAAAACAAAGTAGTAGCCACGCTGGGCGAAGCCGAATACTCCAGAGAAGACTGGAGTACAGTCCGCAATCAGGCTCCCGGAACCTTCATCCCCGGCAGATTCGTCTGCCCTCACGGAGCCTGCTTCGATCACGCCGGCAACATCTTCGTAGTCGAGTGGGTCGAATCCGGCAGGGTAACCAAACTCCGCCGTCTAGCCTAGGCGTATGTGGGACGGCCGCCTCGGCTGTTCGCCGAGCGACGCTCGGCTCCGATCCACAGCCCTGTCGTCCTGAGCGAAGCCGAAGGGGATCCCTTTTGTGCGAGCAGCTCTCAAGGCTCAAAGAGAAGTTTCCACCAACCCGTTCAGTAAGCGTGGAAGATCGGCGCCGCAACGCCGACTGACAGCCCGGCAGGAAGATCAGTCGGCCGACAATACCGGTTCTGCCGATCACCATTTAGTCGAACGGGGACAAGAAAACCGGCAATGCATGCTCGCAGATGAAAAGGCGTTTGGTTGAGGTACTTTTTCGACACCCACGCGATTTATCAACAACAATCCTCTTGAGCTAGTCCAACTCCTCAGCATTCATTGACTTGCCCGGTTCGCCCACGTAAGATTTGCCCCGGATGATCGGCCAGACCATCTCGCACTACCGCATCATCGAGAAGCTCGGCGGCGGCGGTATGGGTGTGGTGTACAAGGCTGAGGATGTGAAGCTCAGTCGCTTCGTCGCCCTCAAGTTCCTGCCTGACGACGTAGCCAAAGACCCGCAGGCACTCAGCCGCTTTGAGCGCGAAGCCAAGGCTGCTTCTGCGCTGAACCATCCGAACATCTGCACCATCCATGAAATTGACGACCAACACGGAGAAGCGTTCATCGCCATGGAGTTTTTGGATGGGGTGACCTTGAAGCACCGCATCGCCGGGCGCCCCATGGAAACCGAGGAGATTCTCTCGTTAGCCACCGACATTGCCGACGCCCTCGATGCCGCACACACCGAAGGCATCGTCCATCGCGATATCAAGCCCGCAAACTTGTTCATCACAAAAAGAGGCCACGCTAAGATTCTTGATTTCGGGCTGGCGAAGGTCGCGCCCGCGGGTGGTTCTTCAAACCAGATTGCCGCGGCCGACACCATGACGCGCACAATGGAGGAACAGCACCTGACGAGTCCGGGGACGACCGTGGGCACCGTGTCCTACATGTCCCCGGAACAGGTGAGGGCGAAAGAACTGGACGGGCGGTCCGATCTGTTCTCCTTCGGGGCCGTACTCTACGAGATGGCGACCGGCGCCTTGCCTTTCCGCGGGGAAAGTTCGGCGATGATCTGCGAAGCGATCGTGAACCGTGCTCCTGTGCCCGCAGTTCGGCTCAATCCTGACGTGCCACCCAAGCTCGAAGAGATCATCAACAAGGCACTCGAAAAAGACCGCGACCTGCGCTACCAGAGCGCAGCCGAAATGCGGGCTGATTTAAAGCGCGTCAAACGGGACACCAGTTCGGGGCACGTTCAAATCGACAGCGGATCGGCCTCCGGCATTCCCGCCGCAGACTCGGGCAGGCTCTCGTCTGCGCAACTGGCGGCCGCTTCGGTCCAGGCGCCGCCTGCAAAGAAGGGGCTGGGGCAAATCGCGATCGCGGCCGCCGCGCTGGTCCTGCTGGTGGCAGTTTTCCTTGGCTACAGGATGCTGAATCACCGGCACGGTCTGAATCTCCAGAACATGCAGATCGCCAAGCTCACCGACAGCGGGAAGGCTGCTTTGACCGCAATTTCGCCCGACGGACGATACGTAGTGTACGTCCTGCGCGATGGCGAGCAGCAGAGTTTGTGGATGCGCCATGTCGCGACCAAGAGCGACGTCCAGGTGCTGCCGCCCGATGTCGTGGACTTCAAGGGGGTCGCGTTTTCTCCCGATGGCAACTTCCTTTATTACGTGCGTTCCGACAAAACCACGCAAAACTATAGCTACCTCTACCAGATGCCGGTGCTGGGAGGGAGCCCGAGGCAATTGATTCGCGACATTGATGCACCGGTCGGGTTTTCCCCCGATGGAACTCAGATCGTGTTCCTGCGGGGTGTGCCGGATACGTTGGCGATCGAACTTCGCATCGCCTCGGCGGATGGCAGCGGCGACCGGCTGCTGACTCGCCTGCCAATCTATCCGATCTACATGTGGGGAGCGAGCTGGTCGCCGGATGGGAAGACGATCGCCGTCTCCGGGCTGCAAAACGGCAAAGAATCAAAATGGGTGCTGGATGTGATCCGTGTGGCAGATGCCAGTGTGACCGCACTCTACTCCAGCCCCGATTTCTTAGGACGGCCGGTATGGTTACCCGATGGCGACTCGCTGCTGGTCCCCATGGGCGTTGCCAAAGAAAATCGCTCTCAGCTTTCGCAGATCTCCTATCCCAGGGGCGAAGTAGAGAGGTTTACCAATGACCTATCCGACTACGGCGCGCATCTCGATCTCACTCGCGATGGGAAGATACTGGCGGCGCTCGATCACACCCAGATCTCGAATATCTGGATGGCGCCGGGCGGAAAAGCCGCCCTGGCAACACAGATCACTTCCGGGGCCGTGCCGGACGTTGCCGTGTGGCCTGGCCCCGGTGGGAAGCTGCTGGTGCGGAGCCGAGGCAGCGACCTCGATCTGATCAACGCCGACGGCAGCCAGCGAACCACTGTGATGCCGCAGGCGCGCAATTACGGCACAATGTCGGGCTGCGCCGATCGCTATATCGTCTTCGATTCTTATAACGGCACCAACTCGGAGCTTTGGCGCACCGACGCCGACGGATCGAACCCCACCCGGCTCGTCACCGACCATGTCGGCGAGGAAGATTGTTCGCCGGATGGAAAGTGGCTGGTTTACGACACCAACATCGCCGGCGCGGGAACAAATATTTATCGCCTGCCAGTGGAGGGAGGCACTCCAACGGAAATCGCCAGGGCACCGGGGGGCGGCGGCAATCCACGGATCTCGCCCGATGCCAGATTCATTGCATACACAGTCCAGGAAGGCGATCCTGTGCCCCTGTCGAAGTTCGTCGTCAGTCCCGCGGAGGGAGGCTCTCGGCTGCACGAGTTTCTATTGCCGAGCGGCGCCGGTCCGCCGCACTGGTCCCCCGACGGGAAGGGATTGCAATACCTGCTCACCCGCAAAGGCGCCACCAATGTGTGGGAACAGCCGCTGGCAGGCGGCAACGCACGTCAGGTCACCGATTTTCCCTCCGGACGCATCTTCGGTTTCTCGTGGTCGCGCGACGGCAAGGAGCTATTCGTAGCCAAAGGCAGCGAGACCAGCGACGTGGTTCTGATCAGCAACTTCCAATAGCCCCAGACTGCCTGGCTGGCTTGCTCTCCAGGAAAACTGTCGCCCCTACATACCCGGCGGGCAAACTCGGACCTGGGAGCCAACATTGTTGTGGAATCGATTCCACCGATTGAGAATTTGGCCGACGGGGTCAATGAGTTCTATAAAAAGGGATGTCAAGAAAAAAGCTCCGCCTCGACCGGAGGATCGAGGTTCTTTCTCGAGATCCAGCCCACTCTGTTTCGTTGCCTCTGAAGATGTTCGGCTTGTTGTTGT
>JBAPPL010000011.1:0-39330 GCA_049280095.1 Candidatus Sulfotelmatobacter sp.
CACTCCTTTTGTAGTCTCTTCACTACTTCGCTGGCGGGGACATTCGATTTATCGGTTAGCGCGATAGTCTTGGGAGCGCTCTGAGCGGGCAGCGGGATTGGGGGCAACAAGACCAGACACGCGAATAGGATCAGTCTCACGACTCTTCCCCGTTTGTTGCAGCCCAAAGATTGTACAGCTTCTGAAGTAGTGGTCCCGCGCTATAATCGGCAGCGCCAATCCGGGGATGCCGGAGCGTGAGGGGTGCGTGCGTTCCCGGTCCGGCGTTTCCGGTTGGCGTTAGCTCTTGCCCTTCTTAGCCGATTGCTTCATTCGCTTACTGGTCTGTGGCCTTGGGCGCACTTCTTCACTCGCTCGGTCGGGCTCTGCTGGAGGGGACACAACAGTTGGCCGAACAGGTTCAGAATGATTTTCAGGCGTCGCATCAGACGGGCGATGTATCAGACTGCGGCCTTCCGGGGTAGTGAGCAGAAGGGTGATGACCCCAAGTATGCTTGTGACCAGTAGGGTGACAACGCCGATCTTATTATCCCTAGTCCACCCTGTTTTGGGTTGCTCGGGGGGTGGGACAACCTGTGCCGCCATTGCGACGGCTTTCGCTCGCTCGATACGGTCGCGCCTGATGTGCTTTTGTTTGCGAGATTTTCTAGGTGCGCCCACGCTGCTAAAGTGTAGGGCCTTCCAACAGCTTCACCCAAGACAAAACGCCCTAGGTGCCCATACTGCGAAGTAACTCTAGTAATTAGAACTTACTAACACCTACTGCCAAAGCGCACGTCACATCTCCGGTGCTTTCGAGCCGGTCCTGCTCACGCGACCTCGACAGTTGATGGACCGACGTAACCTCCATACTTCGCGGAAAATACGGGAAACTGTCCCCATGGAAGAATGACGTGGAGCCGGGCTCACGCTGATCCAGGGGAGACACAATGAAGAATTTCGCCTTGTTGTTTGCGCTGGCCGTTTTGCCGCTGTTGTGTAGTACAGCTCTCGCGCAGGATGAGAGCGCGGTAAACGTTCAAGCTAGCTGCGCCCACTGGGCGAAGCTGAGGGTGGATAAGCACAAGCAGTTTAAGGGAGGCTCGGACGACCTGTATGAGACTGGGCTCTGTCTAGGATATTTCGATGGGCTCATGGACGGAATGGACAACACCGGCGGGTGGCAGCATTCGGATGGGAGCGTTGCCACTTTCCAAATCAAAAGGTCAGCGATTGCGTCCCCATGGGACGTGATACGGTCTTTTTATACCTACGTGGATGCCAACCCGTTGGCTAAGGGCAAACCAGCTTGGAGCGTCCTCCAAAGCGTCCTGATATCGAACGGGTTGGCGACGTTTGTTCCGCAAACAACACAGCAGCAACCTTCGGCATTGAGCAACGAATGCTCAACCGGAGCAAACAATGTACTAACTCAGTTCACTTCCGACGATGAGTTGAAGGCTATTGACTCTCCGAGCCTAGTGTCAGTCAGCAGTAAGTTGAGAGACTGCCTGAAAACGAAGGGCCTGACCGAGGCTGATTTAGCGCTGCTTTTCGCCGCCGGAGACGAAGCAAATATTGTACTTCTCGCAAGGGCTGTAGACGTGCTCGACCGTCACGCGCTACTGCCGGAATTGGGAGCTGAACGTTCTCCTTCTACGCGAAACACGACAATTTCACAGGGGCCGGAGCAGTAGAAACCGAGTGCCGATCAGCGACGGGGTACAGAAGCCTTGCGCTTCTTAGCCCACGTCGCGGTTACGAGGCTGTCTAACCGGTCCTGCCGCCCTTTGACCCACTTTGCGTAATGCCGCTCCGTGGTCTTGATGGACTCATGCCCTAGCAGCTTGCTCACTTCCTCCAGCGGGACGCCTTGCTCCAGAAGATCCACGGCGAACGTGTCCCGCAGTCTGTGACTCATCATGTGCCCACTGTTGGGAATCTTGGCGGCCTTGAAGAGTGGGGCAATGTAATACTTCGCCCAATTCTTGGTGATGCTTTCTTCCTCGCCCTTGCCGGACCAAAACACATACTCGGCGTTGCCATTGAGCACGGCCAACAGCTCTTGCGCGACATCGGGCGGGATGGGCACGGACACATGGGTCCCCGTCTTCTGCCGGGCGGTTACGATGCGGTAAAGACCCTTCGGCTTATCGTGCTCCAGCTCGCTGCGCTTGAGTGTCAAGGCGTCACGGATGGCTAGCCCGGAATGTCTCATCAGTTGAATGAGCGCGTGCACCTGGACTTGCCGGTCCTTGTCGTCAATCGTGCCGTAGATGGCATCTAGGAGCCGCGTGTACTCATCCGCGGTTAGCGGCAGCGTGGGCGGCTCTTCAACTTTGATCTTGGTCATCGCGGGTATGCGTGGAATCCATTGCGCTTCGTAGCAGTATCGGAGGAAGGACCGCACGCGCTCGCGGACCTTGGCGCGGGTGTATGTGGACGGATACAACTCCGGCCAAGTGGCACAAAAGCCGGTGAGCAATTCCCGCGTGATGCCCTGGACCGTGAATATGCGGTTGTCCTCGCAATACTCGCGGAGCCGGGCCAGCTCGCGTGTGTACTTGCCAATCACCGCGCCGGTGACGCCTTGGTTTTTCTTGTCCTGGAGGAATATATCAATGCACGCCTGGACATCGCGTTGTGCTTCCTCCGGCTTTACTTCGGGCACGCGCCCGGCTAGTTGGTCCTCAATCTCCCGCTTCCTGTTCTCCGCTTCAGCCCATGAGCGCGTGCGAGCAGATACCCGGTGCTGCTTTCGTTCGTGGCTCCAGCGCAGATGCTTGCTGCACCGGCAGCGCTTCTCAAACTCATCCCCGGCATACTTGCAATCCGCCGAGTGCCGCACAAAAATCGTGATGATTGGAGGGCCGGGCTTGACCTTCCATTTGCGGTTATTGCGCCGAACGGCTTCCTTCTGCTCATCCGTGAGATTGAATGGGTCCAGAGCGCTCATTGCCCGTCCCTTTTCAAATAACCTTGGACTTGTGAGCATTGAGCCTTGGTGAAAACAGACTTAGCGCCCGCGCAAGCCGTGGAAATTCTGATGCAGGCATCGTGCGCGTATCCCGAAAGGCAGGAGTCTACGCTGTTTTGGGGAGTCCAGCGATCACGGGCACGCTGCTTGGCGACGTGTTCTTTCCACTCTTGCGCGGTGTATGTCAGCGAAGATCCACTACCGTCCGGGAACGCGGTGGTTTCGTTAACCCGCCCATCCGTGTACTTGCAAACCTCTGTGTAAGAATCTGGCCGGTGACAAACCACGCCCGTCTGTGCCGTGGCGAGCGCCGCCGAGCTAACCAGAAGGGCCGCGATTACGACTAGGTTTTTCATGTGCTAGCCTCCGTGTACTGGACACAGGCTAGCGCAAGATTAGCACAAAATCTAGATACCTTTGGTAATCACCAGTGTTTATGCGGGCAAAAATATGGCGGAGAGAGTGGGATTCGAACCCACGTTACCCTTTCGAGTAAACACGCTTTCCAAGCGTGCGCCTTCAGCCACTCGGCCATCTCTCCGGCGGAAACCTCAGCTGGGCGATAGTTCTCCGGAAGGCTATCGCGGTACGCGAAGTCGGCTGAAATTATCGCTGACTTAGCATGCATTTCATTCTATGGTCAGAGGCGCACTAGAGCAAATTGGGCAGCATCGCAGGAACAGCAGGGGTTTCGAAGAACATGGTTAGATACGAAACACGGAAACCTAAGAGCTTTTCTGCGGCGGGATATGTGGCCCGTCAGAATTCGCAGGCTTCACAGGCGTACCCGAAGTGGCAGCACCTGCTGCAGCTGCGGCAGCAGCACCGTTCACTCCATCACCATTCTGAGGAGCGGTTGGTGGAATCGGAGGCGGCTTGACGCCATCGACTACGTGATGGCTCAGGCAATAGAGCGCGAGTTCTAGCCGGTCGGCGACGCCCAGCTTGTCATACACCTTGCGCAGGTAGTTCTTTACGACTTGCTCGGTCGTCCCTACGCGAACCGCGATTTCTTTGTTCTTCATTCCCTGGGTGACGCAGGAAACGATCAGCGTTTCCTTGGGCGTGAGTTGAACTTTGGGGCGAGCGCCGGAGGGCCGCAAGTTGTGGCCGCGGTAAGCTTCCATTACCCAATGAATCGCCTGACTCTCGAGCCAGGGTTCGCCGGCGGCGACCTTGCGCAGACAATCGATCAGGATTTCCGGCTCCACTTCGCGCGACAGGATGCCATGCGCTCCGCGGCGGAAGAGTTCAAGAGTGAGTTGTTCGTCGGAAGCGGGTGTAACCACCACGATCTTCAGTTGTGGCGCCTGGCGCAGGAGTTCGGCCACGGCTTCGACCGGATTCGGCGCCAACGCGGACTCAAATATCAGAATGTCGGCGGAAAACTTGGTCACTGCAGATTGTGTCTGGGGCAAAGTCTCGGCCTGACCGACCACGCGAATGTCGTCTTCGAGCGCGAAGATTTTGCGCAGTCCGGCGCGGAAAATAGCCTGGGTATCGGCCAGGATCACGCGAATGAACTGGCCCGTGCCAGCATTCTCGGGAACGCCGTTATTTTCTCCCACGCTGACTGAAGTCGTTGCCATCAGTTTCTTTGCACCTATGCGCGCTCGAAATGGTATTCGTCAATTACTACGCCAACGCCGCGCCGGCCCTGGTCTTCAAAGCTGCGAACCACACGGCCGTGGCAGTCGATCTGCACATCGCGACGGGAACCCACAACTTCTCCCGGAAGCAGGATCGTGAAGTCCACCACCGAACCCACTGGGACGTCACGGTCCATCGCGAAGAGCACTCCGTTGGCGGAAATGTTTTGCGTCTCCGCGGAACACGCCCCGCCTGCTGAGTTCACCTCGACAGGCAGGTGCAGCGGAAATCGCGGAGCACTCTGCATGGAGGCATAGTGCTTAATCGCAGTTTGCTGTGACTGCGGGTCCACCGTCAGTTGCTCTTCTGCCGCTTCGTCGGACACGGTTTCTAACCAGCCTTTTTCCAGTGCGCTGAAGCCGCTGGGCGCATCCGGATTTTTGCGGAACTTATGGGCAGCCTACACCCAGGAATCAGGTGTGCAAAGTTACCGAAGTCATGGAACAAAAGGGTGCTAACTGCTTGTGGATGAGCGAATTAGAAGGATTTTACCGAGGATAACTTGGGCTGTGAACAGGTTCTGCAGAGGCAGATCGATCCGGATGCTTCGTTCGCTGGGCGTCAATCCCTGCTGGCCCGCCGAATGTCAGTGGCCTCTAGAACTTGGTCACTTCAGTGAAATTGAAACCGCGGACCTTCATGGCGGGTACAACCATGTCGAACGACTCTTCACCGCAGGACCGAACCGGCACACTCATGGCCTCGACCCCGGATAGCATATGGATCAAACTCTGGTTGAAGCGGAAATTGCGCAGGCCGTGCTGAACTTTCCCGTTTTCCACCAGGAAGGTGCCGTCGCGGGTCATGCCGGTGACGATCTTCTCATAGGGATCGACTTCGCGGATGTACCACAGCCGCGTGACCAGCACGCCACGCTCGGTAGAGGCGATCATCTGATCGAGAGTTTGCGGATTCTGCGCAGCGGCGAACACTATGTTGAGCGGCATCTCGCCGATTTCGTTGGGGAGCGAGAATCCGTGGCCGGTAGCTTCGATTGGTCCAACTTTGTCTTTGTATTCCGATTTCTTCATGCGCGCTGCCGTTCCCCGCGCATACACAACTCGCTTCACCACTCCGTTCTCAACTAGCGGCAGAGTCAACCGCCGCATGCCTTCGCCGTCAAAGGGAGATCCAGTTTGCAGGGGATGAGCAACATCATCCCAGATGGTGATGTTCTCTCCAAAAAGCCGGCTGCCAATGCGGCCGTTGAGAAATGAACGCTCGTCGAGGATGGCCGTGCCGGAATAATCCCAGAACATGAAGCCAACAATGTCGAGTACGGCGGCCGGCTCAAGGATCACGGTGTACTTCCCTGCTGGAATCTCCGCGGGATGCGCGGAGTCGAGCGCCTTCTTTGCCGCGATCTCGGCCAGGTTGAGTGGATCGAGCTTGGCCGCATCGGGCGAGTTGGCCTTCTGCCATCCGGAAGAGTCGGCCCCAAGCATTGTGATGGAAACTTCGGCCAAGGTTTGGGTGTGCCAGTCGCTCAGGCCACGCGAATTGAAAATGCCTTCGACTGATTCAGAACTGGAAAAAATGCCCGCCGTCGTGAGTTTGTGCTTTTGTGCCACTTCGACGATCCTCTTCACGCCAGCAGCGCGAAGCTGGGGAGTGATGGCCGCAGTTCGTTCGAAGTAGCGGGACGGGACTTGTGTAGAGCGGACGCCCTCGTCCGCTTTGCCGGCGGCTTCGCGACTGTCGGGCATGGGCAGAAGGTCAGAATCCGGATGCTGCACCTTCGCCAGCGCCTCCGAAGATTCCACGACCCGCCGCAAGCTGTCGTCGTCAAACTTGTTGGTGGAGGCGCGAGCCGTGCATCCGCCAAAAACCGTACGCACGGAGACAAGATGGTTTTCGTCCGCAACATTTTGATGGATGGTATTGTTCGCGAAACGCGTAAGCGCAAAGTTGCTGCCCGAGAAAAGGACCTCAGTTTCATCGGCAGACGAGAATTTCTTGATGCGATCGAAGATCTCAGCGGCTTGTTCCCTGGTCAGCATTCAGACTAGGTTCGGCTTTTCTCTGTGCCTCTGTGTCTCTGTGGTGAACCAGCTTTTGAACTAGCTTCCCTTGTAAGCGCTTCCGACCTTGATTCCGCGAAACCGCGACGGCGCTGCCCCATGTCCCGTGCCCATCACTTGTTGCGGCTGCCCTTTGCCGCAATTCGGCGTGCCCCAGAGCGTCCACTCATCGCGCGAGCAGATCGCGTCGAGCGAGTTCCAGAACTCGGTCGTAATGCCGGAGTACGACGGGTTCTTCACCATGCGCACCCGCTTGCCGTGCTTGATCTCCCAGCCAATCTCGCAGCCAAATTGAAAGTTGTAGCGCCGGTCGTCAATCGACCAAGAACGGTTGGTCTGCATCAGGATGCCGTGATCGGTCGAGGCGATCAGCTGCTCGAGGCTCAGCGGCTTCTCGCCCGGAAGCAAGCTGATGTTCGTCATGCGGATCATCGGCAAACGATTCCAGCCCTCGGCGCGCAGCGTTCCGCCGGAGCGATTCTCGCCAATAGTGTGCGCGGTCTCGCGCGAGCTGAGGTAGCCGGTAAATAATCCATTCGTGATGATCGGCGTGCACTGCGCCGGAACGCCTTCGTCATCGAAACCAAAGGTTCCCAGGCCTGGACCGTGCTCCTGGCGAGCGTCCGCGACCACATTCACCATGTCGCTGCCGTAGCGTAGCGTGCGCAGCTTGTCGAGCGTCAAGAATGAAGTGCCCGCGAAATTCGCCTCCATGCCGAGCACGCGATCGAGTTCGATGGGATGTCCGATCGATTCATGAATCTGCAACCCCAGCTGAGAGCTGTCGAGAATAATGTCGAAGATGCCCTCAGGACATTGCTCAGCGTGATGCAGCGCAACTGCCTCTTCCGCGATGCGGCGCGCGTTCTCGACCAGCTTCAGCTCATCGATCAGCTCATAGCCCTTGTTCTGCCACTGTCCACCGTAAGAATTCGGATAAGACCGTTTCTGAATTTCGTTGTTGGCAAACGCATAGGCAGCGTAACCTGCGCCTGCGGAATACTTGGTCTGATGAATGTCGGTTCCCTCCGACGACACGAACCATTGTTCTTCGCGATTGAAGTTGAGATTGCTCTCGGCGAGGGTAATGCCGGCAACGGCGCGCAGTTCGGAGTCGATATTCAACAGCAGCGCAATGTTCTGCTCAACGGAAATCGAGAATGGATCGATCACATGCGGCGTGGTCCACTCCGCAACGACGGGCTTCTCGGGAGCGAGGAGGACATCCTTCTGCTTCACTTGCGCCGACGCACGGGCAATTTCAACCGCGTGGGCTGCGGTAGCTTCAACCCCAGCACGTGATAGGTCTTCAGAGGCGGCGAATCCCCACGCGCCATCGGCAAGTACGCGCACGCTCATCCCGGCGGACTCGGCGTCAGACGCGCTGCCCACCTTGCCATTCTTCGTAGTGAGCGCACGGCTTCTCTGGCTGACAATGCGCGCATCGGCATAGCTCGCGCCGCGCATCGTGGCAATGTTCAAGGCCCAGTTGGCAATTTCCCTCATGCGGAGATTCAAATTTACCACGGAGATAGAGAACTACGGGGAAAGGCAGCCAAGAGCTACGGTGTGGCCCGCGCCACATCCAGCGCTTTCCTCACCGCGAGCAGCTCCTTCAACACTTCGCGCAGCTTAGTGGACTCTAGCGCATTGGCTCCGTCGGACTTCGCTTCTTTGGGTTTGTCGTGTACTTCGAGAAAGACGCCGTCCACCCCGGCGGCGACTGCCGCGCGCGCCAGCACTGGGATGAACTCGGGTTGACCGCCACTAACGGCGACTGCGGGGTTGCCATCATCCGACAGAGCAGAGGGCAGCTGAACGGAATGCGTCGCGTCGAAAACCACCGGCGCAAACTTACGCATAATCGAAAGCGAGCGCATGTCGACCACCAGGTTGTTGTAACCAAAGCTCGTGCCGCGCTCCGTGAGAAAGACTTGCGGGTTGCCCGCCTCGCGGCACTTCTCCACCACGTGTCGCATGTCCCAGGGCGAAACGAATTGCCCCTTCTTAATATTCACCGCGCGGCCGCTGAGCGCCGCCGCTACCACGAGATCCGTTTGCCTGCATAGAAAAGCGGGAATCTGCAGCACGTCGACGACTTCGGCAACCTTGGCCACGTCCGCCACTTCGTGAACGTCGGTCAGCACCGGCAGCTGAAGGTCGTCTTTGATCTTTCTTAGAATGCGCAAACCCTCTTTGATTCCAGGGCCACGATAGCTGCGAATCGAGGTGCGGTTGGCCTTGTCGTAGCTGGCTTTGAAGATGAAAGGAAAACCGAGCG
The DNA here is from genome assembly GCA_049280095.1 of Candidatus Sulfotelmatobacter sp. Classification (GTDB taxonomy): domain Bacteria; phylum Acidobacteriota; class Terriglobia; order Terriglobales; family Acidobacteriaceae; genus Sulfotelmatobacter. Next base: position 8,909 of record JBAPPL010000011.1, read on the forward strand.
CCCGGGTCACGCCCCTGATGATCTCGGCCATGCGAATCGCGTGCTCCTCACTCTCGATCACGCAGGGCCCGGCAATGAGGAAGAGATTCCCTGAACCGATGCGGACATCGCCGACTTGGAAGGAAGAAATCAAGAGCTTTACGAATCGTAACAAAAATTATTTCACCACAGAGGCACGGAGGCGCAGAGAAATTCACTTCTTATTTTTCGTTTTCTCCGTGTCTCTGTGCCTCTGTGGCGGAATCTGGTTTTTGGAACTACCTGCGCGTCACTTTCTCCGGACGATGAAACATTTCTACGGCTGCAGTCTCTTTCTGCGCCCGCCGTTTCGTGCCGTGCTCATACGCCGCCGCAATAAACGTGCTGAATAGCGGATGCGGCTCCAGCGGCTTCGACTTGAATTCGGGATGAAACTGGCATCCGATGAAATGCGGATGGTCCGGCAGTTCGATCATCTCGACGTAAGTGCCGTCGGGCGTTGAGCCTGAAATTCGCAGTCCCGCGGCCACCATGGGCTCCTCGTATTCGCGGTTGAATTCATAGCGATGGCGGTGACGCTCGCTGATTTCAAGCTTGCCGTAAATCTTGTGGGCCAGCGTGTTGGGTTCAATCTTGCAAGTCCAGGCGCCCAACCGCATGGTGCCACCAAGTTCCTCCACGCCGCGCAACTCGCGCAGCTTGTAGATCACGCGATGCGGCGTGGCCTGATCGAACTCGCTCGAATTGGCATCCGCCAGTCCCACCACGTTGCGAGCAAACTCCACGCAAGCGGTCTGCATTCCGAGGCAAATGCCAAAGTACGGAACCTTATTCTCGCGAGCATAGCGAATCGCAATCAGCATGCCTTCAATTCCACGCTTGCCAAAGCCGCCCGGAACCAGCAGCCCGTCATAACCATCGAGTTGCGCTTCATTACTGTTGCCCTCGCCGGTTTCCAAGCCCTCGGCCTCAATCCAATTCAACTGAAGCTTCAGATTGTGCGCCAGCGCGCCGTGCACCAGCGCTTCCTTCAGCGACTTATACGAATCTTCGTATTCGACATATTTGCCCACAATCCCGATCGTGACCGTGTCCTTGGGGTTATAGACGCGATGCACAATGTCTTCCCACTTGGAAAGATCGCGATCCTTCGCTTCCATCCGCAGATATTTGAGGGCCAGCGTGTCCACTCCCTCGTTTGCGAACACCAGCGGCACTTCATACACCGAAGCCACGTCCTTGGCCGTGATCACGGCCTCTTCCTGCACGTTGCAGAAGAGCGCGATCTTCGACTTCAACTCCTTGGCGAGAAATCGGTCGGTACGGCACAGCAAGATGTCAGGCTGAATTCCAATGCTCAGCAGTTCCTTTACCGAGTGCTGCGTGGGTTTGGTCTTCAGTTCTTGTGCCGCGGCGATGAACGGCACCAGCGTCACATGGACGAACAGCGTATCCTCGCGCCCCAGTTCCTGGCGCATTTGCCGGATCGCTTCCATGAACGGCAGCGACTCGATGTCTCCTACCGTGCCGCCGATTTCTACAATCGCCACGTCGACATCCTGCGCCACCTTTTTCATCGCTGCCTTGATTTCATTCGTGACGTGCGGAATCACCTGCACTGTCTTGCCCAGATAATCCCCGCGGCGCTCTTTCGCAATGATCTGCTCATAGAGCCGGCCCGTGGTCCAGTTGTTGTCGCGAGAAAGTTTGGCGTGGGTGAAGCGCTCGTAATGGCCGAGGTCGAGATCGGTTTCCGCGCCGTCGTCGGTCACGAATACTTCGCCATGCTGAAACGGCGACATCGTCCCCGGGTCGACGTTGAGATAAGGATCAAACTTCATCAGGTTAACCTTCAACCCGCGGCTTTCCAACAGGCAGCCAATCGAGGCCGCCGCCAGTCCCTTGCCCAGGGAAGACACAACTCCGCCCGTTACAAAGATGTACTTCGCTGGCATCTGTTCCTCGCTCTAAATTGTGTTTGAAAAATTGTGCAGGTGGGGTGCACGATCAATTATGCCAGAACCTGCCTGTGGAAACAAACAGAAGAATTTGCCCGCGTTGACTATCCCGGTAATGTGGGCGAAAATGATTTGAGTACTTCCCCTCGGAGTACTTTCCTCAACCCCGATTTATCGGGCTTTCGGCAATTTGTCAATCGTGGGCCTGTGGCGCAGCTGGGAGCGCGCTTCCATGGCATGGAAGAGGTCGTCGGTTCGATCCCGACCAGGTCCACCAATACACTCCAGTTCACGGCTTGATCTCGATTTGCGTTCCGTCAGGCACAGCCTTCCAGATCTCGTCGATCTCCTCATCGGTGACCGCGATGCAGCCGTCGGTCCAGTCTCTGAGCCGGTGGGCGGCGCCAATGGCGCCGTAACCGTCAGGCAGTCCGTGAACAAAGACGTCGCCTCCAGGAGAAACGCCCTTCACACGAGCGAACGCGCGGTCGTGCTCATTTGGATACGAGATGTGTATTGCCTTGTAGAACCGGCTGTGAGCGTTGCGGAAATCGAGGACGTACACTCCTTCGGGCGTCCTGTGATCTCCCTGTCTGGTCTTAGGCCCGACAGGATTGCCTCCAAGAGCAACCCTGTAGGTTTTGATCACCTTACCTCGGTCGAGGAGTTCGAGCGTCCGCTCTTTCTTGAGCACCACAACGTGATCCGCGCGCAGCGTGGTCTGCGGAACGGATTGCGCTGCCAATGAGGCTGAGAGCAAGCCAACGCAGAGCGCGGTAAACACTCCGGTACGCATGCGCGGATTATAGCTGTAGCCCTCGCGGAGGGATGCTAGGCTGGTACAGTGAACCGGCGGCTGACAGCGATTTCCGTCGCACGCATCGCACTCCTTATTCTTGTCTGGGTGCTCGGCTCAATCCCTCAGGCCTTAGCCGCCACTTGGACCGTGCGCGCGCAGCCCACGCGGCTGGTCAATGGCGGTCCAGTATTGTTTCAAGTAAAACCTCCAGCGCGGCTGGAGTCACTAACCGGAACCTGGCTGGGACACGAACTTTCGTTTAGCCTCGATCCTGCGAGTAAAACCTGGTTCGCGCTGGCAGGCGTCAGCCTCGAAACTGGTCCTGGAACTTATGCCATCGAACTGAGCGGCGACACGGTCGCCGGGAAAATACCTACTAGGAAAATCTCTTTCACGCGCAAGTTCGCCGTCGCCCGAGGAAAGTATCCCAAAATCGAAGTCAAGCTGAATGTTGAAAGCAAATTCACCGAGCCGAGCCCCGAGCAGCAAAAACAGATTGAAGAAGGCGTCGAGGTGAAAAAAGACTATCTGAATCGCGTCACTCCAGAACGCGAGTGGTCGGGACAATTCACCGTGCCCGCCGAAGCTGAAATTTCTGACGTCTTCGGCGCCGAGCGCGTCTTCAACGGCAAGACACAGAGTACGCACTTCGGCCTGGACTTCCGCGTGCCCAGCGGCACTCCCGTCGCCGCCATGAATGACGGTACGGTGCTACTCGCGCGGCCACTTTATTTCGAGGGCAACTTCGTGGTACTGGATCACGGCCAGGGATTGCTCACGCTCTACCTGCATCTTTCGGAATTCAAAGTGAAAGAAGGGGATCATGTAAAGCGCGGCGAGATCGTGGGATTGAGCGGCGGCACTGGCCGAGCCACCGGCCCGCATCTCCACGTCGCGGTGCGCTGGCAAGGAACCTATCTTGACCCTGCGGGGCTGCTGCGCATGCGACTGCCGCAGGTAGCAGTTAGCAACTAACAGTTGGCCTGAGTATTCAGCCGCGGCGCATTGGCTAAACGCTAACGGCTAATTGCTGTTAGCCTTACCATTCCCACCCGAAGGCCCACTCAACTCGCGCGCCGGAATGTCCCGTAGCGCCTCCTTCAGAATCTCTTTCAACTCCAGGTTGCGGATCAACCGGTGCAGATAATTAGGATGCACGCCCAGAATGCGAGCCGCATCGGCATAGCTGCCTTGCGTCTGCTCCACGGCGTCAAGAATGAGTTGCTTCTTCAATTCCTTCACCGCCAAGTGATATTTCGCCTCGAACATCTCCGGCAGCGGAGGCCGTTCCAGCAGCGATTCCGGCAGATCCTCGGGCAGAATCACATCCGAGGATGCCAGCACCAGTGCCCTCTCGATCGCGTTTTCCAGTTCCCGGACGTTGCCGGGCCAGTCGTAGTTTTTCATGCGCGCCAGGGCTTCACGAGAAATCGGCAGCGCCTTCACCTTGCAGCGCTTCGCGTGCTTCTGCACGAAATGGCGCACCAGCATCGGAATATCTTCCTTCCGCTCCCGCAGCGCAGGCATTGTGACCTTCAACACCGCCAGGCGGTAATACAAATCCTGGCGAAAACTACCGTCGCGCACGGCCTGCTCCAAATTGCAGTTGGTGGCGGCAATCAGCCGGATATCCACCTTGATGGGCTGGATCCCGCCCACACGTTCGAACTCACGTTCCTGCAGCACACGCAGCAGCTTGACCTGCAAGGTGGGAGCCAGTTCCCCAATTTCGTCGAGAAACACCACCCCGCCATCAGCCACTTCAAGCCGGCCCTTCTTTAGCGAAGCGGCGCCGGTAAAGGCTCCCCGCTCGTGGCCGAACAAATCGCTTTCGAGAAGCGTCTCGGGAATCGCAGAGCAATTGATGGCCATGAACGCCTTGCTCGCCCGCGGACTGTTGCGGTGCAAGGCCCGCGCCGCCAACTCTTTGCCAGTTCCGCTCTCGCCCTCGATCAATACGGTCGAATCGGTGGGCGCAGCGCGCTTCAGGAATTGATAAACCTCCCTCATGCGCTCCCCTTCTCCCACCAAACTTCGTTCCTGGCTGATCTCCACCGTCAGGCGCACATTCTCCTGCTCCAGCCAGTGCAGGCGGCGAACGCTATCCAGCGCGACCGCAGAGATGCCCGCGATCGCTGTCACCAGTTGCAGGTGCTCTTCGTTGAGACGGTTCCTTGGACTGTCGCTGTCGAGATAAATGCATCCGATCACTTGCTCAAACACGGTCAAGGGCACGCACAGCAATGAGCGCACTTGGGATGCCGCCAGACTCTCGATCTCCCGCAGCTCCTCGCTGCCCGGAACGTCGCTGCCTAGAATGGCAACACGCTGCTCCAGCACCTGACGGGCAACGGTGCGGCTCACCTTCACCAGTTGCGGTTGTCCAGCCTGCCGCATGCGCCCGAACGTGGAATTGAATTGCTGGCCTTCCTTATCCGCCAGCAAAATCGCTCCGCGGCCCGCAGGGACTATTTCAAATATCAAGTCCAGCAACTGGCCTTGCAGTTCGTTGAGATCGCGAATGGCAGGTATGATCCGGCTGATCTTAAACAGTGCGTTCAGATTCCGGGCTAGGCGCGAGGTCGTAGGCAACTCGCGCAACAGCCGGTCGGGCTGCAGATAAATTACGTCTCTGGGATGGAGGATGGTCGTCTCCGCTGTATACTGCGCCTCCTCGAACTCCACCCGGCCCGCCGCCGGCGCCGCCTCTTCGTCTTCAAGCAGAAACAGAAAGGAAGAGTCGCCGGTAGCTATCTCGTCTCCATGTTGAAGCCATTGCTCTTCAACCCCGGTGCCATTCACCTGGGTTCCGTTGCGGCTGTCGAGGTCCCGCACCAGGAATCTCCCGTCCTGCCCACTCACCAAGCAATGTTTTCGGGAGACCGAAGGGTCGCTGATCGCGATTCCGTTCGTTGCCTCTCGTCCGATGGTGATTTCTCCCTCGGACAGAGGAATCGTCGAGTCTTTCAATGGTCCGGAAACCACCAGAAGTCGGGGATTCAAGGCTCTCACCTCGCGCCCTTCTTATCACACTTCGGACCGAAATTCATTCCCGAATCGAAGTTTTTCCGTTATCCGAACGGATAGGAATCGCTATCCGATCGGATAGCATCTGGAACCGGCCGCCGCTCAAGACCCGACGCGCGCCTAGCCGCAGTTAGGCATTAAGCGCTTTGTCAACAGCACGTTGGCGCGATGCCGACAATCTTTGCCAAGGCGGACGAAATTGGCATACCGCATGCATTCCCAAAGCTGCGCTAGCGCTCGGCAAAAAGCGATGGGGGAAGCGCTTTTGCAGTATTCCTTGTCGAGATGGCGCAAATCAGGGATCCGAAGGGCCCCCTCGTCGGATCCCTGGTTTTTTGTGAATGCCGGCCGAATCTCAACTGGCGACAGCTTCATCGCCTGCCGAAGCAACGGCGGGTATCGTAACCGCCGCTCCGTCGCGATACGTAACGCTGTTCCCGGAAATTGCCGGCACCCGTTCGCCCGGAACCAGAATCCCCACCAGATTCAGCGGATCGGCCGCCGATAGCGTAATCGTTCCTTGCGTGGGATCGAGCTTGCGCATCGCTCGCACCGATTCCACGGCAACCGGCAAAGCAAACTGCTCGCCTATAAACCCATCAACAAATCGCCCACCCCGAATCTCGCCGCGATCCTCCAACCGGCGGAAGCCCGCGAGCAACTCGCGCCACGGCGGCAGATTCGCTTCCCGCGCCAGCACGTCCCGCACGACAATTCCGTAACGCCGCAAGAGCATCCAGCACGCTGCTTCTACGGCTCGCGGCCGCTCGACAACATCCTCAGTATGCAGCAGCGCCCACCGCCCGGCATTATGCCGCGGACGCGTCGTGCGACCACTGCCCTGCCCCGCCCGCCGTTTAGGATCGATCAGCGAACGCAGATTGTCGAAGCCGTCGGCGGTCACCAACCCCGCTGCCACCAACTCCCAAAGCGCAGTTTCGATTTCCGCTTTCAACTTCTCCGTGCCGCGCACGATGTCGGCAAAAAACGACGCGCCCCGCTGCCGCAGAAAATCCAGCACCATCTGCGCGACATGGCTCAGACCGCTGTTCACCGCCTGCTCCACGCCGGGGTGGCGCGGCGTCATCCAGTCAGCATCTTCGCGGACAAAGAAAGTAATCGGAGCAACGCTGGTAGGAATCACCCGCCGTTGGCGAGATGCCGCACCCGCCTCCGATCCTCGGCCCGCGTTCGAATCGAGTGTCGCCGGATGAGGCGACAACCTTCCCCAACCCACCGCCCCGGTCAGGCAAAGCTGGTCAAGCCATTTAGGATCGTAATCCACAATTCGCCGCGCCAGCACCTGCCGCTCCCAGGCATTCGCCGGAATCTCAAACCCCTGCAGTTGCCGCAGCACTTCCAGCGTGCCCCGCTCGCCCGCAACCTGCGTCCCCACCGCCGCATGCTGCCAGCGCAGCAGCCATTGCATGAATTGCGCCGCCGTAACCGGCTCAATCTGCTTGCGCAGCGTAGCAACAGTCAACCGATGTATGCGAGCCAGCAACCGCCGCTCGCACCATTCCGTCTCGTGCTCATGGGACGGCTCGTGTGGAGCGGGCGCCCCTGCCCACTGGGCAGCGCCACTGAAATTTCCTCTTAAAATGGTCCCGCTAGCTTCCATGCGAAGCAAAGCACTCGAGATTTCAGAAGCGGCAATCCCTAAAGTCTCTCCAAGTTGCGCAGCCGTCGTCGGACCCAAATGCGACATCCATCCCGTGACCATCGTAAGCAAGGCATCGTCATGCGAAGGCGCCGTTGTTTCCACTTCCGCCAACGCATTCTCAAATTGCGCTTCGGGGAACAACGCAAGAAAAGTCTTGGCACGCTCCGCTGCAATCCAGTAAGTCCGCCCACCATAAACTGCCGATGCAGCACGCCCTTCCCCCAGCAGCCTTTCGAAATACCAATTCCAATCTCCACCGTCGATGTGGGGACAGCCGCCCTCGGCTGCCTGCCCTGAGTTCCGAAGGGTCCGGTCGAGCGCAGCTCGACCTGCCGGCAGCCCCACCAGCGTATGCAGCACATCATGCAATTCATCGGCGTCCCGCACATCCGGCCAGGCTTCTTCTCTCACCAGTTCAATCGCCGCCGGATCCAGCCCACCCACTTCCTCCAGCACTGATTCCGGCAGCATCCGCCGCATCTGCACCGCGCGTGCCCGCCGCTCCTCAAGCGGCGCGTCGTCAAGAAACGCATACGGATTCGCGTTCAGAATCTCGTGCGAAAACTGGGATGGCACCGGCGTATCGACCGCAACACAACGAATCCGTCCATCCGCCAGCCCGCTCAGCACAAACCTCAGCCCGTCAATATCCATCGCCTCGGTGAGCACATCCTTCATCACTTCGCTCACCAGCGGATGATCCGGAATCTGCCGCTCACCCTGAATATTCTCGAAGCAAGCCGCCGCGTCGGGAAAAACCGAGGCCAGCAGATCATCGGAGCGCATGCGCTGAATCTGCGGCGGAACTTTCTTGCCATTTTGAAAACGCAACAGCGCCAGAGCCCGGTTCGCATCCCAGCGCCAGCGTGTGGCAAAGATCGGAGAATCCAGCGCTGCCTGCTCCAGAATCGGCTGCACCGTCGCCGCCTGCAGAAAATTAAAAACGTCTCCCAGCGGAAAGCTGTGCTGCTCGGCCAGAGCGATGTTGAGCCCGTTGTCGGTAGCCGCAGCCTGCAACTCGAAATTGAACCCGACGCAGAAACGCTTGCGCAGCGCCAGTCCCCAGGCCTTGTTGATGCGCCCTCCAAACGGCGCGTGGATGACAAGCTGCATCCCGCCGGCTTCATCGAAGAAGCGCTCCGCAATCACGGTCGTCTGCGTCGGCACCGCACCCAGGACTGCTCGCCCCTGCAAAATATATTCGATCGCCTGCTCGGCCCCAGAATCGTCGAGCCCACATTCTTCTTTGAGCCACTCAACGGCCCGCGCAACCTCCGGCTGCGTAGCCGAAAAGCCGACGGGCGAAGTGTGCGGCAACATCTCACTGATTTTTTCCCGCAAGACTCCAATGTGCTCCGAAAGTTCCTGAGTCCGCGCCGGAGCTTCCCCGCGCCAGAAGGGAACGCTCGGCGGTGCGCCGTGCGCATCCTGCACCAGCACGCGCCCGGCATTGGTTTCGATCCGCCGAATCATCCACGACGTGTTCCCCAGAAGCATGATGTCGCCGCGATTGCTCTCCACGGCAAAGTCCTCATCCACCGTCCCCACGACAATGCCATCAGGCTCCGCGACCACTGCGTAAAGCGAGTTGTCTGGAATCGCTCCTCCGCTCGTAATCGCCGCCAGCCGCGCCCCGCGCCGCGCCCGCAGCTTGTCGTTCACACGATCCCGGTGCAGGTACGCACCATAACGCCCGCGCCGCGAGGCGATACCCTCGCTCAGCATCTCCAGAATCGAGTCGAAGGTCGCGCGCTCTAAATTGCGATAGGGATACGCCCGCCGCACCAGCGCAAACATCGCATCCTCGCTCCACTCTTCGGCAGCGCAAGCGGCCACAATCTGCTGCGCCAGCACATCCAGCGGAGATTCTGGAATCATCAGCCGGTCCAGATCGCCATGGCGAATCGCCCGCACCAAAGCCGCGCACTCCAGCAGATCGTCGCGCGTGGTGCAGAAAAGCCTTCCCTTCGGCACAGCCCCACGCCAGTGTCCCGATCGCCCCACCCGCTGCAGCGTCACCGCAATCGCCCGCGGAGAATTGATCTGCACCACCAGATCCACCGTTCCCACATCAATGCCAAGTTCGAGCGACGCGGTCGCCACCAGCACCCGCACCTGGCCTTCTTTCAATTTCTTCTCCGCCGCTAGGCGCAGCTTGCGCGACAAGCTGCCGTGGTGCGCAGCCACATTCTCTTCCCCAATGCGTTCGCCGAGATTGTGCGCCACGCGTTCCGCCATTCGCCGCGTATTCACAAACACCAGAGTCGACCGGTGCTGCTCGACCAGTGTCACCAGCCGGTTGTAGACCTCGTCCCACATTTCGTTCGAAGCCACCGGCCCCAGGGGCATCGCAGGAACTTCGACGGCGAGATCAAGCGTCCGCTTGTGCCCAATGTTGACGATGACCGGATCAGAACTTTGAAAGGACGCGCCTTTAGCCGCTGAGGTTCTGCATCCCGTCAGAAAGTGCGCAACCTCTTCAATCGGCTTCTGCGTAGCAGAAAGCCCAATCCGCACCGGCGGCTTGTGAGTCAGCGCCTCCAGTCGCTCCAGCGACAACGTCAAATGCGCCCCACGCTTGTCATCGGCGACAGCGTGAATTTCATCCACAATCACGGTTTCAATATCGCGCAGAATCGCCCGGCTCTTATCCGCGGTCAGCAAAATGTAGAGCGACTCCGGTGTGGTCACCAGAATGTGCGGCGGCCGCTTCAGCATGGCGCGCCGCTCGGGCATCAGCGTGTCGCCGGTGCGCACCGCAGTGCGAATCTCCGGCATGAGCAACCCGCGCTCACCGGCCATCGCCAGGATTTCCCCTAGCGGCACTTCCAGATTCTTCTGGATGTCGTTTCCCAGCGCCTTCAGCGGCGAAACGTAAAGAACCTCGGTTCGATCAGCAAGATCCCCCGCCAGCGCCTTGCGCACCAGTCGGTCGATGCAGGCAAGAAACGCAGCCAGCGTCTTGCCCGACCCGGTGGGCGCGGAAATCAGCGTAGTCCGCCCGGCCAGAATGTGCGGCCATCCCTGCTCCTGCGGCTCAGTAGGCGTGCCAAACCGCTGCACAAACCACTCCGCAACGAGAGGATGAGCCCAGGCGAGAGAGGCGGGGACAGACGGCATCCAAATATTCTAGCCGGAAAGCGCGGTTTCGTAAAATGTTCGCCTATAATGGAGCTGTTGGGGGTCATATGAAAAAACGGGCAGAAACACACGGGAACAAACTGCGCCTCGCGAACACGGACAAATCCGCGCAACCGAAGGAGGTCTCGCGACCTGGAGAATTGGCCTTTGAAATGCTTCTCAGTGGACTTCATGGCTCATGCAAGGGGCCGATCTCCTTGGTTGACGCCCTGCATAACGAGCGCCGTCTCGACGATCAGGCCACATCCGCAAAACAACGGAATCGGGCGAAATCCTCCGGTGTTAGAATTCTCCGTCCATCCCCAAACCCAGGAGAACCAACTTGACGACGTTGCGCTCGCTCACCTGCTACGTACTACTCTTCGCCTTTACCCAATTCACGGCGGCCCAATCTTCCTCAGAAATGGCAGCCCCGTCCGCGCAGCTTTTCGGTTACACGGCACAAACTTCTACCCCCGAGCGCGACTGGGAAAAGAAATTTCAGGATGGCATCGTCGCCGCCAACATCCGCGAGAACGATCGCCGGCTGAGCGCCCGTCCTCACCACGTCGGCTCGCCTTACGACAAAGACAACGCCGAGTGGATGCTCGCCCGCTTCAAGGAATGGGGATTCGACGCGCACATCGAGACCTTCGACGTATTATTCCCCACTCCGAAAGAGCGCGTGCTCGAGCTGATCGAGCCCACAAAGTTCCGCGCCAAGCTGCAAGAACCCGCTCTCGCCATCGATCCAACTTCGAATCAGACTTCCGAACAACTCCCTACCTACAACGCCTATTCAATCGACGGCGACGTAACCGCGCCGCTCGTATATGTGAACTACGGCAACCGCGACGATTATGAACAACTCGACCGGCTGGGCGTTTCCGTCAAGGGCAAGATCGTGATTGCGCGTTATGGCGAAGGCTGGCGCGGCATCAAGCCCAAAGTCGCCGGCGAGCACGGAGCCGTCGGCTGCATCATCTATTCTGACCCAAAGGGAGACGGATACTTCCACGGCGAAGATTACCCTGAAGGCGGCTGGCGTCCCCGCGAAGGTGTGCAGCGCGGCAGTGTGATGGACACCGATTATCCCGGTGATCCTCTTACCCCGGGCGTTGGCGCAGTTCCCGGCGCAAAACGGCTCGCCATCAAAGATGCGAAAACCATCACCAAAATCCCTGTGCTTCCCATTTCGTACGCCGACGCTCTTCCCTTTCTCTCGGCCTTGCAGGGTCAGGTCGCACCAGAAAGCTGGCGGGGCGCACTGCCCATCACGTACCACGTCGGTCCCGGCCCGGCGCGGGTTCATCTCAAAGTAATGTCGAACTGGGATATCAAACCCGTGAACGACGTGATCGCGACCTTGCGCGCCTCGACCACTCCCGATGAGTGGGTGATTCGCGGAAACCATCACGATGCCTGGGTGAACGGCGCCGACGATCCGCTTGCGGGAATGGCTCCAGAGTTGGAAGAAGCTCGCATGCTCGGCGAACTGCACAAGCAGGGCTGGTCGCCAAAGCGCACCATCATCTATTGCGCCTGGGACGGCGAAGAACCCGGCTTGCTCGGCTCCACCGAATGGGTTGAGACTCACCTCGACGAACTGCGCAAGCACACCGTCTCTTACCTCAACACCGATGGCAACGGCCGCGGATTCCTCTTCGCAGGAGGAACTCAGGATCTGCAGGCCGTGATCAGCGCCGTTGCTGGCGACATCAACGATCCGGAGAAGAACATCTCAGTGCGGGAGCGAGCCCATTTGCGCGCCATCCTGAAAGCCAAAGACGCGGAGGAGCGCGGCCAGATTCGCAAGAGCGGCGATCTGCGCGTCGAAGCCCTCGGAGATGGATCGGATTACACCGCCTTTCAGGATCATGCCGGCATTTCCGCGCTGGACATTGGTTTCGGCGCGGAAAACGACGGCACTCAGTACCACTCGATCTATGACGATTTCTACTGGTACACGCACTTTGCTGACACGGACTTCGCCTACGGACGCGCGTTGGCCCAGACCGCGGGCAGCGCGATGATGCGCATTGCCGATGCCGATCTGCTTCCCTACGACTACACTCCGCAGGCCGAGGCGATCGCCAAGTATGAAACCGAACTGGAAAAGCTGCTGAAGGATAAACAGGAGGAGTTCACCGAGCGCAATCTCGAACTTAAGGAGGGAGTCTTCACCGCGACTTCCGATCCGCACAAAACCTACGTTCCGCCTCCGGTTGAAATCGTGCCGCCGTTTATGAACTTCGCGCCGCTGAAGAATTCCATCGAACTGCTGAAGAAGAGTGCGGACGATTACTCGAAGGCACTGGCCAAATTCAAGAGCAGCGGTGCGACGCTTTCTCCGCAAGCCTTCGACGCGGTGAACGCTGATCTGCTTGGCATCTCGCGCCTGTTCCTCAATGAGAAAGGTCTGCCCGAACGTCCCTGGTTCAAGAACCAGATTTATGCGCCCGGCGCTTACACGGGATACGGCGCGAAACCCATCGCCGCGGTACGCGAATACATGGATGAAAAGAAGTGGCAGGAAGCGGACGCTCAGATTCCCATGGTCGCGCAAGTGGTGGAGAACATCGCCGGAGGAATCAGCAAGGCTGCAAGTGATTTGGATGCTGCCTTAAAACCGAAGCAGTAGAAACAAAAAACCCACCGGATGCTTGCTTGGGGCGTGCTCGGGTCAGCATCCGATGGGCTACCGTTTCTCCTTACTCACCCTGTTGTTTTCAGGAGTATTTAACCTGATTAAACCCCAGAACCCGGCGAAGTTCCGTCTAATTTTGTAAAAGTTTGTAATTTTCGCGCAACCGAAGCAATATTTCCGACGATCAATCGGGTAGATGCTGTAGATGTTTGCGGATCATCCTGTACAAAAAGGCGCTCCGCGAGACGACGCAACCTCTCTCGATCTCTATCCTAATCCGGAATCACCGCTGTCTTCGAGGCCATGATTTCAACGAAGCGCGGATTTTTCCGCACTGTCGCAAACTCTTCGTCCTTGTACACATTCTTCATATCCTTATAACCGTCCTCCATCGCCTTCTTCAGGTATTCGAGCGATTGATCGGAGAAGCCCATCTTGGCGTACAACTTCGCCACCGTGTAGTCGAAGCGGGCACGATCTTCCGGACCGGCGAGTTGCGCCTCAATGCCGGCGCGTGAACTTCGTTCAAATACTTCCGGGTCGAGCTGCAAGGCGTGCTGATAGGCGGCAACCGCGGGCTCGAACTTTTTCTCGGCAAAATAGGCGGCTCCCAGATTATTGAAAAACGCCGCGGAAGTATCATCGATGGCGATGGCTTTGTTGCATTGCTTGACGGCAGCGCCATATTTCCGCGTGCCGTAATAGGCGACTGCCAGATTGCCGTAGGCTTCTGCGAACGTACGATTCGTCTTGATTGCCCGTTCGCAGGTCTTGCGCGCGTCCTTCCAACGGTTCATGAGGAGTTCGCTGCGGCACATTTTATTCAGCACCCCGGCGTTGTTGGGTGACTTCAACAAAGCTGCGCGATAATAATCCAGCGCGTCCAAATAGAGCTTGGCCGCGTGCAAGGCGTCGCCCTGTTGCTCCAGAGCGGCCGCGGTTGCGTCCGGCGCCGGAGGATCAATGGCGCGAATCAGGGGCGGCGCGATCTGCACCTGCTCCGGATGAGAAACTTGCGCCTGTGCGGCTGTGAAAGGGATTACAACGACAAGAAGAAACAGGCAGGCCTTTCGGTAGGACATACGCACCCCCAAAGCGACCAACTCCCACGCGGCCATTCTGCCACACTTTTCGCCCGGCGGCGAAGAAATTTGAGTCTGCAGGCCCACTATGGGGCTGTTGATTTCCCGCTCAAATAAAGTCTCATTGGCACTTCCGTAACCTCGCGTTTTGTATAAGCAGGAGGCTAAAACCGGGGTACCCCCCTCCCCCCACGCCCTCTGAATGTCTTGCGGAGAGCGGGTTTCGCAAAAAGTGTCTGCAAAATCTTGATGGCAAAGAGCTTAGAGGTCAAAATCTTGAGAACAAAGGAGATGGAGGTGGGCAGATCAGGCCGTCCGTACCCCGCTCTCCTCAGTTATGATCGCTCAACTTCGAGAACCGGCACAAGGTTGGATGTCACATCCCGTTGTGGATTTCTTCTGGGAGCCATGCGCGCCCCGGCTGGAGTGCCGTGAGGGCGGTCGGGCTGAGTGACTGCTGCGCAGCCGAAAGGTCCACTTCCCGCAACAGACGTCGGAAATGGGGGTCACACCAAATTCTAGTGATCCCAAGATGTGGGGGCCGCTCTGCCATAATTCTTGGGTTGGGACCTTCTACTCTAGCTGTTGAAAACCTTCGGAAAAAGCCTCGCGCAAATTGATTGAGTGTCGTACACTGCTCTCCCCCAATAATCCCTCCGAAAGGAAACCACCATGCGTAAATACTCCATCGCTTTCGTCGCTGTGATCGCGCTTGTGACCCTGGGATCAGTCCTGACGCTCGCGCAAACTGCAAACCGGCCTGCGGCAGCAAAGGTGTTCGGATTTCAGGATTCCAAAGGAACCTTTCATGTTCTGGGGTCCGCACCAGACCTTGCCGACGCCACCGTGGCAACTACAACTTACAGCGGCACTATCGAAACCACCGTTACCATCACGTTAAAGACGGCCCTGCCCAAGGGAGGAACAATCGCCTGCACCGTGGGCGCGGACGCAGTTTCTGATAACGAGACAACGGGGGCGGCGGTAGGCTACGTCGAGAGCGCGACCGGCATCGCCACCGTGTCTGGTTCCACGGCCACGTGCAAGGTAAACATCCCCTATTCCTGGGTCCTGTTCACGCCTGCAACCACGGTCATCAACCAACTGACTGGGAGCCTGAATGTGATCATGTATTCGCCAGTGACGACATCGATCGTGGGATTCACTGAAGATCTTGCGCGGGAGCACGATCAGGCTATTACCATCAACGCTGGCAAGCCTGGCGACGGGACATTCACCGTCACCGCGGCGGTAACGCTGTAAACGCTGGCCGGTTCGTGAACCGCGGGTGGCCCATCCTTTGCGCCCCTTGCAAAGGGTGGGCATTTCCGATTGCGAACTGCTTGGGACTTTGACTCGCAAGTTGCCTCAACGGCAAAGCGAAAAGGATAGAGGGCGCCCGCGCAATAGGGATCCTTCGGCTCCATTTGTCGCGCGTTTCGCACCCGACAAATTCCGCTCAGGATCACACTCTTGCGGGGATCAGTGCGGTGCTGTCTGGGTTGCGTCCGGCGGCTTGGGCGGCGGCGTTGGCGATTTGTCGTCTTTGAAGATTCCCGCGATCTTGCCGAACAGGCCCTTCTTCTTCTGTGGGTCGTTTTGCTGGTTCTGTGCGTTTGCCGAGTTCGGCGGTGGCAACGGCTTCTGGGCGCCGCCGAAGAAGCGGGAGAGGAATCCAGTGACTCCGGCCTGCTGATCGCAAGTCTCGCGCGGCTCCGTGCCCGCCACGAAGGCGGCTTCGTAATCGTCCGGACAGGAAGAAGTAGCCAGGCGGTTTGTAGCCTTGTCCAGTTCCACGTCGACCACGCCAGTGGGCTGCGAGAATTCTTTCATGTCGGCATACTGCGGCAGCGCCGACGCCTTCTTCATAAACTCGGTCCACATCGGTCCGGCGGTCTGCGCGCCGGTAAGCCGAATGTCGCTGTAGTCGTCATAGCCGACCCACACGATGCACAATAAATTCGAGGTATATCCCGCGAACCAGCCATCATGCGAAGTTCCCGTCTTTCCTGCCGCCGGAAGGGTGAATCCATGCAGGCGCACCGCGGTGTAGCCGAGGCCGTTGTTGATCACGCCCTCCAGCATGCTGGTCATCACGTAGGCGATGCGCGGATCGAGCACCTGGCGCTGGTCGGTCTTGAAATTCGCCACCACGTCGCCCTTGGCGTTGCGCACGGAGTTCACGAGAATTGGAGAAAGACGGTCGCCGTTGTTCGCGAACGACGTGTAGGCTCCCGCCATGTCGAGCGGCGCGGCCTCGTAGGATCCCAGAGCCATGGCCGGCGTCGCTTTCACGGAAGCGATTCCTGCCGACTTTGCCAGGTCCGCCACTTTGTCGTACCCGACCTCTTCCGCGACTTTGACGGTCGCGTTATTCAGCGACATGGCCAGCGCGTAGCGGAGCGTGACATCTCCGTGGTACTCCTCTTTATAGTTGCGCGGCTCGTAGATCTGGTCGCCATAGGCGAAGCTAGTGGGCGCATCGGTTACGGTGGAGGCCGGTGTGATCACGTTGGTTGAGCCGTCGAGCGCAGTATTCATCGCTGCGGCATAAACGAATGGCTTGAAGATGGAACCGGTGGGCCGCTTCGATAAAGCGTGATTCAGCTGGCTGAAACCGTAATCGCGCCCTCCCACCAAAGCCAGCACCGCGCCAGTGTGCGGATCGAGCACGACCATAGCGACCTGAGCCTGCGGGCCCGGCGCTACCGTCGTCTCAATTTTCTTGCCCACCTTCACTTTCTTCGTGCGCATCTTGATGACTTGCTCATCCACCAGCTTCATCCCCATCTCGACCGACTGCGCCGCGGCTTTTTGCAGATCGGGATCGAGCGTGGTGTAAATGCGGTAGGACTGGTCGTTCAGTTCATGTTCACTGAACTTGTTGATCAGAGTGTCGCGCACCATGTCGACGAAATACGGGGCGTCGGCCGCCTCCACATTCAGCGGGGCCAGCTTCACCGCTGTGGCTTTGGCTTTTTCCGCCTGCTCGCGAGTGATGGCGTGAGTTTCGACCATGGAATCCAGCACCAGGTTGCGCCGCTCGGTGGCGCGCTCCAGATGGCGGTACGGCGACAACCGGCTCGGCCCTTGGATGAGTCCTGCCAGCAGCGCCGCCTCCGGCAGAGTAATGTCTTTCAAATCCTTGTTGAAATAAGCTTGCGAGGCTTCGGCAAGGCCGCTGATGGCAAACGATCCGCGCTGGCCAAGGTTCACCCAGTTGGCGTAGAACTCAAAAATCTGCTGCTTGCTGAATTTCTGCTCCATCAACTCGGCAATCAGCATCTCGGTGAGCTTGCGGCGCACGGTTTTTTCCGGCGTCAAGAAGAAACCGCGCGAGAGCTGCATGGTGATGGTTGAGCCGCCCTGCTCGTGGCGCTGCCGGGTCAGATCGATCCAGCCTGCTTCGAACATGCGGATGAAGTTCACCCCGCTGTGCTCGAAGAATCGCCGGTCTTCGATCGCCAGCACCGCATCGATCATCACTTTGGGGATGTCCGCGTACTTCACCACTTCGCGCTTGGAACGCTGTTCAGAATCGAACAACGCAGTCACCAGCTGGGGTTCCAGTTCGTAGGCCGAAAGCTCATTGCCCCGGCTGACGATCTTATCCACCTGGCCGTCTTCAATCGCAATGTGCGCCGCTTCCGGACTGTGGTAGCTTTCCGGCCCCGGCGTGATCTCGATGCCGTCGCTTACCAGGTGAAAGGTGCCGAGAGGCGATTGCCCGTCTTTCTCGGAATACCCCGCGCGAAGCAGGAGCGCGGCGATCTGCTTGGCCTCTATTTTGTCGCCGTCGTGCACCGTGCGCGGCAGGGCGTAGATCTTGGCGGAATTGCCGAACACCGGGCTGCGAAAGCGTTGCGCAATGATGCGGTCGTACTTGATGTAGTAGTAGCAAAACAATCCACCCAGCCCAATCGCGGCCACCAGAAAGATGACGACCGCGGCTCGAACCACGGGGTCGCGCGCCATTCTGCGCCGGGCGGGGCCGCCGTTGCCGGCTCCGACGTTTCTTCCCGGGATTTTGATTTTAATGGCCACGGTTTCGCTCAACGCCCGTTAAAAAACTGCCTGCTGGTCAGACGTGCTTCCCCGGGAATGGGGTGCGTCAAAAGGTTCGACTGCCAGCTCACCCTTCGCCGCTTCCCCGTCGCTTACACCACGGGCAATGTCAGGATGCGATGCCTCCATTGTACCGCCGCGCACGCCAACAAAAAGAGACCCGCAGTTCATGCGGGTCTCTAAGCTGTTAACAGTGTGGGATGCTGATTCTGCCGCACCATCCGGACCGGGACCGCTATTGCGGATCGGTCACCGCCCAGTAGCCGGGGGTCACCAGCGAAGTTGGCTGGATCGGCTCCGTAAGCGCACCCGTGCCCGCGGCGTCACTCAGCACACCAAATTGGGGAGTGGTGACGTCGCCGTAGAAGAATAAAAAGTCGCCGCTCTGGTCGAATTGACCAAACAGCGAGAAAGTTACGCCGCTGAAGGGCGAACCAGGCGGACCCACAATAGCAGTCAGCGCGCCCGTGGTGGTGTTTAGCAGATAACCTTCAACCGGATTGTATGCTTGGCCGCTATCGTTGACGCCGAACGAGTAGACAAAATCGCCGTTGGCGGCGACGGGCTGAACTGCGATATTGAACGGTGCATAGGTCGTAGCAAACGGCGAGTTGGCTACCGGCGAGATCGAGCCCGGAGCCGTCCCGCTGGGCTGAATGTTAAAAACGTAGAGACTCTTGTCATCCGCGGTCGCCCCGGCGGCTATAGACTTGCCGGTGATTCCGATCAGGAAGGTTCCGGTCGGATCGCCCTGCACCGCCCACATGGGATAGTTAAACGGACTGCCGTTCACCGGCAACAGAGTACCCTCACTGGCTCCGGTTCCGATGCTGTATCCCGCCACGCTGAGGCCCTGGTGGTCGGTGGTGATCGACGTCGCGTACAGGTATTTTCCAAGGCCGTCGGTTGTCAGGTTCCAGGGCTGGAACGTTCCTGTAGAGAACGGAGAATTCGGAGCAAGCGTGAGCGCGCCCGGCGTCGTGCTGGTGGAGGGCGCTATCTCATAGACCCATATCTCGTCGTTGCCCGCGTCGGCGACGAACAAGAGCGTACCTGCCGGATTGGTGATCATGCTGAGTTGATTGAATCCGCTGATGCCGGCAAATCCGAGATAAGACGCGGTGTAGGGACTGCCGGTAATTGCGGTCAGCGCTCCGTTTGTCTTGTCGATGGACCATCCGTAAATCTGCTGGGTCGTAGAAAACGCGGTGTAGAGAAACTGCTCCTGCGCCACCACCACGCCAAGGCTCGGATCAGTGGGTGGAATCAGCGGCGCGTTAAAGCCCGAGATCGGCGCAAGCGTCCCTGCGCCCGCGTTCAGCTCATAGCCATCCATGGTGCCAGTAGTGGTGCCGCCGATCTGGTCCACGGCGTAAGCAAACACCGTTGCTCCGCCGCCGCCGCCACCGCCGCCACCGCCACCCGAGCCTCCGCCAAGTCCCGAGCCGGAAGGCGTGCAGCTGGAACTGCCGAACGTGACGGCGCAATTGTAGGAGCCCCCGCAAGCGGCCAGGAACATCAATGCCAGAGCCATCAGCAAACTAAGTAGCACTCGAACTTGCATCTTCATGAACTGCCTCCACCTGAGCTTCACTGCTTGCGGACGTCCTGGCTGCGAACGTTCAAGGAAACGATTGCGAATCTTCTTCTCGCCCGTTCCAAGGCGTTCCATTGGCGCCCCGGCACTTGCCCGTAAAGGCCTGATCAGCGGCGGGCGCGTGATAAAGCTCTTAACCTAATTGGGATAGTAGGTGGAAGGTAACTTGGTGGCAACGTTACGAATGTCACTGGCCCTTGAGCGAGAATCATGGGTACTAAATCGATCGTGAGGAAGCTCACGCTAAGTCGGGTTCACATTCAGCTTCCAAGATTGGGCCCGAGCCCGACCACTTTCTACCGGGGAGAGATTGTCTTTCAGATTTGCATCCAGGGCCGCTTCAACTCCGGGAGTGGACCACGAAGCTTTGCAAAAGCCGCGAGGGGCTTAGGTTGCACGGCTGAACACCTTCTATCGCATCAGGTGCGGGGCGCACTTACTCGCGCCTGAATAAGAAGTGAAATCCTTTCGCGGCGTACCGATAACATCTAGCTGTGACTATTGGACGTGACCAAACGATTGCATAGTAACCACACATTTCTCTTGCCTCCATTATTAGAAGCTGACAACATTCGGATTGGAATCAGCGGATTTTTTCAGGAGGATTCTCTCACGTGAAACGCACAAACATTCTGGCCGCATTGCTTGTTGCCTTGTCGCTCATCTCAACCGGATGCGGCACTTCCGATTACGTTCAGTCGATCGAGATCACGTCTACCGGCTCATCGAGCGGGGGCTTTTTCAATCTGTCGGGTATCGATGGCACCCTGCAGCTACAGACAAACACGGTCTACCACAGCGGAAAAACCGTTCCGGTTACTAACTCAGTCACCTACACGGTTATGCCGGTAGGCTGCCAATCCAGCGGCGATCCAACCCTTCCTTGCGGGGCGGCGCTGCCGGCTTATGGCGCGGCTACTGTGCCCATTAATCCAACGGGACTGATGACGGCTGTGGGAGCTCTGTGCACCTGGATTGATCTTCCTTCCGGTACTCCCCCCGCGCTGCCGACGCCACCGCAATATAACTGGCTTTACACGGGATACTATCAAGTTACCGCGACCTATAACGGCATGGTATCGCAACCGGTCGCGATCGGCGTGGGTTCAGCAGCGGGCAACGCTCCCGACGGTTCCTGCGGCCCGTCGTAGACCCTTTAGTTATTGAGGTTCGCGTCTGCTCCCCTGCAGACCTGATTACGAAGCTGTTTCCGGCAACCATCTTGCGTCATCCTCCGAAGCTGCGCGGCCATCGGCCGCGCAGCTTTCGTCTGCAACCTCACTCGCCATCAAGACTCGAACCCCTCGCGACGGCTCAGCCCGTCATGCGCGCAGATTACGTCGTCTCACAAGAATGCGTTCAGGACAAGGGTATGGTTCTGCAAGACCTAGGCCGGCACCTGGTGGACCGCAAAACTGAACGTTGCCTTAGAGGTAGGGCGCGGCGCCCGAGCGCAACGTAAGGCTATGAGGATAAGTGTGGGCCCTAGGCCAGGCGTGACATTTGGCGGGGTAGAGAGATAAGACAAACCAAGATCAGCAAGCGGCGGCGATTCTACGCGCAGTTATGCCGCCACTAACGACCCACTAATAGGTCTCACTTATTTTCACTCGATGGATTGAAGTGGAGCTCGAACGAATAGCCGGGCAGATTGATGGGCACGGTGTAATCTGCGGCAACGTAAACCGCCATCAGGCCCGGCGTGAGTATGCGCTGCACCGTTACCTGCTTCTCAGTGATCGGCAGGTCGTGCTCCCTGGCCTTGCGCAGTACATCGTTGCGAACGTCATCGTCCGTTTTCTGTGGATTCGCTCCGGCCATCATCGCGACCTGTCTAAGGTCGTCCTGAAAGCTGAAATTTGCCATGATGGGCGGAAGCACCTGAAACAACCCGATCACCACCAAAACCAGTGCCGCAAATCCAACCAGTGCTTTAAAGGTTCCCATAGTCTCAAAACTGCGCCGCCCGCCAGCGACGCAACTTTCAGGTCCTGGCTGGCAGCACTCCTTGAAAATATTCCACTACCTTGGCGATCGTAACATCGCGTACTTCGCGAGTCGAGCGCAGAACCACTTCCACAGTACCTTCGGTAACCTTCTTTCCCACCGTGATTCTAAAAGGGATTCCAACCAGATCGGCGTCCTTGAACTTCACCCCAGGCCGCTCGTCGCGGTCATCGAGGATCACATCAAGACCAGCGGATTCCAGGCGAGTTGCAAGGTCGACCGCCGCCTTTAATACGACCTCGTCTTTCACATTGACGGGAGTAACCACGATTTCAAACGGCGCAATCGAGGGCGGAAGCCAGAAGCCGTTTTCGTCGTTGCTCTGCTCGACTGCCGCCGTGAGAATGCGCTCGATCCCAATGCCGTAACTGCCCATGATGGGAGTAACTTCTTTGCCGTTTTTATCGAGCACGCGTGCGCCCATCGACTCCGAATAGCGATAACCGAGCTTGAAGATGTGGCCGATCTCGACCGCGGTATCGATGCGCAGCGCCTCCCCGCAATTCGAACAAGCTTCTCCCGCCGTAACCGCGCGCAAATCGAAATACGCCGTAGGATGAAAGTCCTTCCCCGGCGTGAGATTTTTCAGGTGATAGTCCTCTTTATTTGCGCCACCGATAAGATTCGCGCGGCCCTCGAGAGCCTTGTCGACCAGCAGCGCGGGCAGCTCCACATCTTTTTTAAAGTTCTTAGCCCATTCGATTCCCACCGGCCCCAAGTATCCCGCCGGAGATTTGAACAGCGCCTTGATTTCGGTTTCCTCCATGGGCCGGGTCGCAACTCCCACGGTAGCGTTGAACTTCGCTTCATTCAGCTGATGATCGCCGCGCAGCAGCACCACAATCGCCCGCGGTTTCGTCTTGGCCTTATCGTCTTTCTTGTTCGACGCCGCCTTATTCGACACGGGCTCATCCGCCATGTAAGCCAGCGTCTTGATTTTGTTTTTCGGGGAGACTCCCAGAAACCGCGCCACATCTTCGATCGTTTTCTGTCCCGGGGTGTGCACTTCGAGCGGCTTGCCATCTCCTTCGGCAGCCAAGTCCGCAACTGACTCCAGCTTCGACGTAGCCTTCTCCATGTTCGCCGCGTAGTTGCAGCCGTCGCAGCTCACAATCTGATCTTCACCGGCCGGAGTGCGCACCATGAACTCGTGCGATTCTTTGCCGCCCATCGCTCCTGAATCCGCCTCGACCACCATGTACTTCAATCCGCAGCGGTCGAAGATGCGGCAGTAAGTGTCGTAATGCTTCTTGTAGGAAACGTCCAGGCCGGCCGCGTCGATGTCGAACGAGTAAGCATCTTTCATCATGAACTGGCGCACCCGGAGCAGCCCGGATTTCGGCCGTGGCTCGTCGCGAAACTTAGGAGCGATCTGGTACCAGATCTGCGGCAACTGCTTGTAGCTGCGCAGTTCCTTCATCGCAATCGAAGTCATCACTTCTTCTTCGGTCATGCCCAGCGCGAGGTCGGCGCCTTTGCGGTCTTTCAGACGAAACAGGTTGTCCCCCATGAGAGCCCAGCGCCCGCTGGCCTCCCAGAGCTCGCGCGGATGCAGCGCGGGCAGAAAAAACTCCTGCCCGATCCGGTCCATCTCATCGCGGACGATGCCCATGATTTTGTTGAAAGAGCGGTTGCCGAGAAAAAGATACGAGTAAATGCCCGCCGCCAGTTGCCGAATGTAGCCCGCCCGCACCAGAAACTTGTGGCTGGCGACCTCAGCGTCCGCTGGAGCCTCGCGCAGTGTAGGAATGAAGAGTTCTGACCATCGATGCATAGAGTTTGAGTACCTAGTACTGTGTTGCGAGTACCGAGTGAAGGGCGCCCGCCGATCCCAGAGTGGAGTTAGTTATTGTAAATGATTGCCTGAAAGGGCTCGGGTTGCAGCGGAGAAAGCGCGAGACTCCTAGGCCGGTTCGGTACTCGGCACCCGCAACGCAGCGCTGATTAGGACGTCAGCCGCCGCAGAATCTCTTTCCCCAGCTTCTGCGTCTCCCCGAAAAACTTCTGATACTCGACAAACAGCCGATTCATCTCCAACGACTTGTCGGCCGAAAGCTTCTTGCGCAGCAGCATGTCGCGCACATGCACCGGGTTCGGCAGGGTTGCATCTTCGGTCAATTCTTCCAGCGCCGTATTGGGATCGTAATGGTACATAAGATGATTGTAGCTCCGCCGTCCCGGCGGCTGTCGGGTGGGCGCCCCGCCCACCCTGCCGACGCCGAGGAAGTAGCCGGCGCTACACTAATTCCGTGCTCCACAGGTCATGCAGGTGCACAATCCCCTGCAGCGTCCCGCGCTGGTTGATCACCATTAAGGATGTAATCTTCTTCTCTTCCATCAAAGCCAGCGCGGTCGCGGCAAACTCTCCAGCTGCAATGGTCCGAGGATTCTTTGTCATGCACTCGCTAGCCGTCAGATCAAGCACGTCTTTTCCACGCTTTTCGAGCAGTCGCCGCAGATCTCCGTCGCTGATGATGCCCACCAGGCGCTCGCCTTCCACTACCGTGGTCACGCCCAGCTTCTTGCGCGACATTTCATAGATCACGTCCGGCATCTTCGCGTTCGGAGCAACCCGCGGCACGGCCTCGCCTGAATGCATCAAAGATTCGACGCGGGCCAGCCGCTTGCCTAACTTCCCTCCGGGATGCAGGTTCGCAAAATCTTCTTCCCTGAATCCGCGCTTCTCGCTGAGCGTAACCGCGAGCGCATCGCCGAGCGCGAGCATCGTAGTGGTCGAAGCGGTAGGAGCCAAACCCAGCGAGCAAGCCTCCTGCGCAATCGAACAATCGAGCGCCACGTCTGCCGCCGATGCCAAAGTTGATGCCCGTGTAGCGCGGGCGCCCTCGCCCGCGGATTTCGTGCAGATCTCATCGCCGGTCATGGCAATCAGCGGCACCTGCAGCCGCTTGATCGTCGCCAGTAGCGCCAGAATCTCCTCCGTTTCGCCGGAAGCAGAGAGCGCCAGCACCACATCTCCACGGACTACCATCCCCAAATCCCCGTGCAGCGCCTCCACGGGATGCAAATACAACGCCGGCGTTCCGGTCGAACTCAGAGTAGCTGCAATCTTGCGCGCAATCAGCCCGCTCTTGCCCATCCCCGTGACTACCACGCGCCCCGCGCAGGAAAACATCAAGTCCACCGCCCGCTGAAACGCCGCCGCCATTGGACCGCCGATGCGGTCCGCCAGCGCGCGCAGCGCTTCCGCCTCGATGCGCACTACGTTCTCGCCGATACTTTTCATGCGATGAATGTATGGAAAAAGAATGGTAGCACGCAGCCTACCCGTATCCCGGCTCGGCTAGAAATGATCGTCGCTGCCCAGCGGCGTGACTAGCGTCTGGCCCAGCACCGCCAGCCCCCTGGCCTGGATCACCCGGTCCCACGGCCCCGCCTGCCAGTTGTCTTTAGTCTTCGCCGGAAGCTGCCACGGCGGCAGAGTGATCATCAGATTGCGCGCCGTCGAGTACACGTACGGTTCGTAGAGCGACCGTAATTTGTTCAGCTTTTGCCGCGCCTGATCTCCCGCTCGCAGTTTCAACCCCGCCGCCGCCAGGGCTTGGCGCAAGGAGTCGAATTCCGCGTCGGTCAGCCGCTCCGCCGCCAGCGGATCGTAGCGCGCATTCACCACCTGCGCCAGATCCACAGCCGCATGCCGAGCCATGGCAAAAGTGAGCCGCGCCTGCCCGGGATGAATTCCATCAACGCCCATGATCAGCAGCGAAGTCACGTCCAGCATGGTCTGCAACGCTCCCAGCCAGGACTGGTTGCTGTGCTGCGACCGGAAGAAACTCAACACCGGATAAGAAATCTGGCTTTCCAGCAACTCGCTCGCCCAACGCTCCCAGTCGCGCAAAACTCCATCGAGAACAAGCTGGTCGATCGCCGGATTCTCTGAACTGCCGGCCAGCCGGATCAGTAACTCGCTGGCAGTAGGTGGAGATCCGGCTCGCGCGTCCAGCATAGAAATCTGAATCTCGCGCCGGGAAAACGAACCGTACACTACCGGGAGGTAGCCAATCACCACCCCCAGAAATGCGAAGCCCATGCCCGCTTCGACCACCGAGAGAGCGCGCGCCAGGGTCGACGTCGGCAGAATGTCTCCATAGCCCAGCGTGAAGAATGTCTGTCCGCTGTGGTAGACGAGCCTGCCGAACGTAATCGGCTCGCCACTCAGCTGTTCATGCTCCCCGATGCCGTATTGCACCAGGGCGAAGCCGAGGATCAGACTCACGGCCCAGAACACCAGCAGAGTGATCAGCGACAGCGGGCCGAAGTAACCCAGAAAACTCTGCTGCCGCGAAAACGTCCGAATGCGGCGGGCAATGCCTCTCCACGGAATCCAGGTGCGGCGGTAGAACCATGCCGTCAGCTTGAAATGCCGCGTCACGCGCCGCGGGAGCACCACTGTCTCGAACGCATCCAAAAGCACGACGCCGATGATCACGATGCCGAAGATAGCCGCGACAATGCTGCCGTGAGGGTTCATGCCAGGTTCTCGAATGATGGGTTCTCAGATGAAATCTTGATGCGGAAGGAAGGTTATCAGATTCGTGCCAGGATGGCGCGAATCGCCCATGAAAACCTGTACGCAGCCCCTATTGCTTAGGCTGCACCGGAGGATTCTGCGGCGTTGTACTCGGCGGCGTCGCCGGTTTCTTCGCGACCGGCTTCTTCTTCTTCGCCACCGGCTTTTTCACCGGCTCAGTATCGTCGACTATGATTTTCTTCGGAGGCGCGGCCGGAATCGCTGCCTGCGCCGTCTTCAATTCTGTACGCAGGCGCACAATCTCCTGCTCTTTTGACGCCGCCAGGTTTTCTAGCCGCTCTGCAATCTGCTTTCGCGTCCCCTCAAAACCGGTCAGATCATTGGCCAGCCCCTGGAAGTCGTCCTTCGATCCGAACGCTCCCGCCGACTCCACCACGCTTCCGAGAACGTCATACAGCGCGTCCAGATTCCGGTACAGCTTGAAGGTCGCGGGCAGGTCTTCCGGCGCACTGCGCAATTGCCCAATCATCTCCGGCAACGCATTCTGCAGATTGCGCTGAATAGACTCCACGTTGCCCAGCGCCTGCCTCTTCGAGGAACCGTCAGTCTTCCAGCGCTCGATGCGCAGCTTCGTAAGATCGTCTTGCGTGCTCTTGGAGGTCGCCTCCAATTGCGCCAGCAATCCGTTTAGCTGGGTCACTGACGTATAAGAAACCGGCTCTCCCTGAGGCGATGCCGCGGAAGCAACCGTTCCCTGCACGGAATATTGCGGATTGGCTTGAGCCACCGGCGCGGCCGTCGTCTGACCGAGGGCGGCCACAGTGCCCAGCAGCGCAAACAGTACGTAAGAACAAAGGATAGATTGAAGGTTCATTGAGTCTGGAGTCGGTGGCGTCGCGCGTGCAACAGAATATAGAGAACGTGAGAATACTACAAGCCGCCGCATCCGTCCGGCAGTTGCTCGAAACGCAGACCCCTTATTTCTAGGCTGTTTTAGCGTTATAATCGTTGGCGTCCGCAGAAGTAGCCCGGGATCGAACGCGGGCGAAACGCAGCAAAACCCGCCCGCCTTAATGGACTCCCGTCGTAGAGAGGATTCCGGATCACGTCCTCTTTTTCGAATCGCGCCCACAGCTAGATCCCGAGGTAAGGAGACCGCTATGAAAGTTCACACACTGTTATCCCGTTCCCTTCTATCCGCCGCTGTGCTCATGGTGGCGAGTGGAATCTCAAGCTTTGCCCAGGACGGAAAACTCGTCCTGCATGTCACTCCCAAACAGGCTTACATCTTCGTCGACGGCCGCGCCATCAGCGAAGCTAGCGAACACCGCTCCCTGAGCCTCAGCCCGGGCGACCACAAGATTGAGCTGGCCAACTACGGCTATGCTCCATCCACCCAAACCGTCACCATCACCGCGGGCAAAGACACCAAGCTCGACGTCGCTCTGACCCCAGTCACCGGAACCGTTTCCGGCCCCTTCGGCGCCATATCGATCGGCGGACCTCCTCGGGATGCGGTGTTGTTGAACGGAAAGACACCAGACTACTTTGTTGGGCATGTCGACGAGTTCAATAACGACTGGATCTGGAAGCAGGAACTCGTCGTCCCACCCGGCACTTATCAGGTTACGGTCATGTCCAGTAATAGTGATAAGGAAGCTTGGTCTGGCTCGGTCGACGTGCCTGCCAATCAGCGCGTCGTGATCGACATCCCGAAGGGCGTGCGCAAGACTGTTCCGTGGTCCCGCGGGGAGAAGCTGAGCGCCATCCCGCGCTTCACCGTAGGCACAGCCAGTGCGACCGTCGCGGTTGCCAAGCCCACCGCACAGTTATCCGTGACTGCGGCGCAGGTCAACTGCGGAGACGCTTCGCAAATCAATTGGACCTCGACGGACGCACCTCGCGTGGAGATTACTCCGGTTGGGCCGGTCGCAAGTTCAGGTCAGGAATCCATTAAGCCCACGCAGAACACCACCTATAACCTGACCGCAACGGGGCCCGGCGGCACCGTCACTTCCACTGCCACTGTCAACGTGAACACTGCCGTCCAGGCCAATCTGGATCTTGCGCCGGCCGAAGTCCATTACAAGAAGGTCGGCGACAAGGTCGTCGTGGACGATAGCACGGCCTTGAACTGGACCGCGAAAAACGCCTCAACCGTTTCGATCGACGGGAGCACGGTCGCCGACAACGGCAGCCGCACTCTGCAGATCACTCCCAAGAAAACTGACCCTGGCACCGTCGATGAAAATGTTACCTACACGCTCAACGCTACGAACGGTTGCGGCGGATCGGAAACGAAAACCGCGACTCTGCACATCGTGGGCTCGATTGTGCAGCCCGAGATTAAACTCGCGCGCAGCGTTTATTTTCCAACCGATCGGCCGCGATCGCTCAAATCAGAAAAGGCTCTCCTCGACAGCGAAAAGGAGACTCTGAAAGCCATCGCAACTGCCTTCACTCAATACCTGGCGGACGAACCCGATGCTCGCCTGGTTCTCTCCGGACACGCCGACAAGCGCGGCACGGAGGCCTACAACCAGCCGCTCTCCGAAAGGCGTGCCGCGCTCGCCAAAAAGTTCCTCGTGGAACAAGGCGTCCCCGAAGACAAGATTGAGACGCAGGCGTTTGGCAAGGAGAAGAACCTGAGTGCCGATCAAGTGAAACAACAGGTCGAACAGGATGCGAGCCTCAGCGCAGAAGAGCGGCAGAAGGCTCTGCAAAAAATACAAACCATCGTGCTGGCGTACAACCGCCGGGTGGACATCACCTCGAAACCAACCGGACAAGAGTCAGCGCGCGAGTATCCCTTCAAGGCCGAGGACTTCGCCAGGCTGGTCGACCGTAACGGTCCGGCGAAACCCGGCAGCGTCGAAATGGCAGCGCAAAAGGAAAAGATAAGCAAGAAGGAGAAGTAGGGGTCAGCGAACCACAAGTGAAGAGGGTGGCCCACTCAAGCCGCATTTTGGCTTGAGTGGGTCTTTTGATTTGCCGGGTGCCCCATTTCTCGCGCGCTCTCTGCGCGAGAGGTGGGCTACTACCCTCAACTTTCATGCGCAGCCCATATCGCACGAAATAGGCGAAGATGACCGATCGGCGTCGATAAGTGTAATTGGGATGTTACAACAACGATCTATCGGAACCTTAAAGCCCTAGTGCCGAAAACGGTGTCGAGCCAAAACTTCCCCTTCTTGCGATTCCGAGCAATAAACGGGGCCAGATATGCAGCGCAAGCGGCGATGAAGCCAAGGAGCGTCCTCAGTATTGCCGTTCGCACTGTCATTGTTATCCCGTCATCAGGAACGACCTGATAGCCAGTGATACACGCGCCCGGTGAGGGTCTGCGACGAATCAGAGGAAATGCGAAGTAGAAAACCAGTCCCGGGATGAGGAGGATTGCCCCAGCAGCAGCCAGCCATCCATCACCCGGCGCATGGAGTGTCCGCTCGAAGTGCCATTGGAAAGTCCCGGTCCGTTTCCACTCTGTGAGGGCCGGAAAAATCCCTACGATTGGGGTTATCAGAATCATCGCGAGTATGAAATCAAGCCAAAAAGTGACGAATCGTCGGAAGACACCTGGCAAAGGCTCTCCTAGATTAGCTGGCGGGCAAACATCAAGAGCAAGTAAAGCACTGCGATGATGAGGGCGAAGGCCAATGCCACTGGATGCGTACCGCCCGTAAAACTGTAGTTCCCGTTTGTCCACTGTTGCGAAATGCCAAATGTGGCAGGCTCGCCGAAGTTGCTTATGAAGACGACGACTGCAAGAACTGCTAGAAATAGCCAGCGAAGTTCTTTCATTCTCATAACGCCTACAGCATATCGAACCAGCGCGGATTTGGTAACTGTCGTTAACAGGCCTTATCACTCATCCTATAAAAGAGGATGTCAAGAAAAAATTCTTCTCCGTCCCCCTCGAGGGGACACGAGGCTGGTAGCTTGCATCCAGCCCTGCCTCCTTATTAGAGGGGCTTTTGGTTTTACCGCTT
>JBAPPL010000012.1:0-94117 GCA_049280095.1 Candidatus Sulfotelmatobacter sp.
TTTCATCGCCCGCTCCATCGCGGCCCTCGGGTAAGAGTCCATGCTTCGCATGGTCTCTCATCCTCACCGCCCGCAAAGCGGACATATCACTTGCTATCTCAACCGGACATATCATGTGCTACCGACAATTCGGTGTGTTTACTCTTGACATCCACAGTGTCAACAACTACCCTGACCCGAATCGGCGATTCGGGATTCGACGGGGGCGACGGATTTTCAGTTCCGTCAGTGATCCTGATTGCTGCTTCCCTTGAAGTGTGAATGGATCGCGCCGCGAGTCATTGGCAGCGCATCAGTGCGGACAAGTAAGTCGGCGCATGGGGTACTCCGGCGCGAGCTGGTGTGGTCCGTCCGTTCATATCGTCAGGAGGAAGCTCTATGGCTCGCTTCGCCGGATTGTCCAGATTTTCCTTATCCACGCTGTTTTTAGCTGTTCTTTTCTCTTCTTCCGCTGAAGCGCAAATCCCGCCGAGCACGAGCACCACTTCGACGCCAATCCCGGGTGCTGGGCACGATTATCTCGGCGGGGTTGCGGAGACTGTGAATCCTGTGAACGGCTCCGTCAGTTTTCGCGTTCCGGTGTCTATGCCTCCCGGTCGCGGGATCACGCTTCCATTTTCATTTGCCTACGATTCGAACGGGGTCAACTATATGTCCCCGAATTTCGGCCTCGCGGAAGGTTGGGTGAGCCCTATCAGTTCGATAACTTCTCAAGCTGGCTGGAGCGAAAGCGTGCCAGTCGAGAACAACGCTGAGATAACGTGGGAAGGAATTCCGGACGAGGGTAGCCACGACACGGCCTGCTTCGCATTCGTGAATTATGTGTTTCAAGATGCAAGTGGAAACCGCCATAATCTCGACCTCACCACTTACAACGAGACCGGCCAAGCATCAAGCGCACCTTGCAACAACGGGAGCAACTGGCCCTTCGGGTTTGGGGCTCAGACTGTCACGAATGGCGGGGAGCCGGACCAGGCAATCCTCGCGACGATCGACAACACAACCGGAGAGTCGCCTGGTCCCGTAACTGTCACAGACGGCGACGGGACTGTGTTCCAGTTTCCAGTCGAAACAGCAAGCATCTATGGCGTTATGGCAAGCTCCGTGACCGACCGCAACGGCAATTTCATCGCGATCAATCCGCCTGCGTCTTCGGGCAGTCCTTACAGCTATATCGACACCGCCGGCCGCACCGTCCTCCAAGATTCGGGTTTCGCCAACAGTCCCGAAACTGTGACTATTTCCGGCCTGGCCGAGCCTTATAAGCTCACCTGGACGGCTCTCCCAACCCCATCTTTTGCAACTCCAACTACAGTTATCACCGGAAACTGTGGCACCCCTGGCCACCAAGGCTGGTATTCGTCGGGAGGCCCCGGTAATGGCAATGATCACGCTATTTCCGTTCTCACGCTGCCCAACGGCAAGAGCGTCTCTTTCGCCTATGACCCTACCTATAGCTTGGTCAACAAAATAACCTATCCAACGGGAGGATATGTCCAGTACACCTGGGGCATGTATACCCAGGCAGAGGCCGCCCTGTATATCAACACTCAGGGCGTAATCTGTCAAATGTTGTATGGGGTTCCCGCCATTACGGACCGATACGTCAGCTTTGACGGCAGCACTGTTGCGCTTCATCAACACTTTCAATACGCAAACCCCACATGGGTTAACAACAGCGGCAATTACTCTTGGACGAGCAAGCAAACGACCGTCACCACCACGGACAACGTGCGCAACACGAGCTTTAAGACGATCTATAACTATTCCACTATTCCAGCTGACCGCCCGCCGAATTCGTCTGGCGGACCGACACAGTCGGATCCCGTGGAATCGAGCATCGCTTACTATGACACCACCGGCTCCCAATTGGAGATCGTCACCAAGACTTGGGAGACAACGAACCTTCTTACGAGCCAGGAGAACAGCTTCCCGAGCGGTCTGGGCCAAGACTCCAAGACGACCTGGACCTATGACGCGAATGGAATGGAAACCCAGCGGGACGACTACAACTTCGGCGCGGCGGCGGTTGGACCGCTTCTGCGACAAACCGTCACCAACTACGCCACAATTGGCACTACGCACATTGTCGACAAGCCTTCGAGCATCCAGACCTTCAACAGCACCCCTACCCTCATCGCCGAGACCGATTACTCCTACGACAGCTACGGCTCCGGCGGCATTGCAAGCGTCACGGCGACAAACCACGACAACACCGATTTCCCGACCAGCTACACGACTCGCGGGAACCTCACGAGCAAGACCGTAAAATGCCTGCAGTCGGGCTGCTCGAACGCAGTCACGACCGACACTTACGACGAAACAGGGCAGATTCTGTCAATGACGGACCCCTGCGGTAATGGCTCGTGCGGTGATATGCGTGGCACCACTCACACGACGACATATTCCTATGCCGACAATTATTCCAGCGGGACACCACCTGGTGATACCAACGCCCTCCTGACAAAAGTAACCGACACCCTAGGTCACACTACGAGCTATTCCTACGGCTACAGTGACGGGCAATTGACTGGCTCAACGGACCCGAATAGCAAAACGACGAACTACAAGTACAACACGCCACCTTCCGGATGCGGTTTTTCAGACGGGTTGGACCGTCTCAGCGAGATCGACTACCCGGACGGCGGAAAGACAACTTACTGCTACAACGATTCGGTCTACAACCCATCGACTCCCTCCCCGAGCGTCACAACAACGAAAACGATCACTTCGAGCTTGAATGAGGTCAGCACCACGGCCTTCGACGGCATGAACCACAAGGTTAAGACTATCCTTTCCTCCGATCCCGACGGTACTACCTACACCGCGACCAGCTACGACGGGAAAGGGAGGGCCTACCAAGTCTACAACCCGACCCGCTGCTCGGCGATCACAACGAACTGCGGCGAAACCACCTGGGGATACACCACCACCAACTACGACGCCTTGAGCCGCGTGACATCCGTGGTCGAGCAGGATGGCTCTACCCTCAGCTCAAACTACACGGCCTACCCCTGTACCACTGTCACCGACGAGGCGGGCCATGCTCGCAATTCATGCGTGGACGGGCTAGGCAGAATGGCCAGTGTATTGGAGGACCCAGGCTCGTCGCCACACCTCAATTACCAAACCCTCTATCAGTACGATGCCCTGAGCAACTTGACTAACGTGACTCAGGATGGCAGCAATAGCTCTAATGCGAGAGTTCGCACTTTCAGCTACGATTCGCTGTCACGCCTGACCAGCGCCGCTAATCCGGAATCAGGGGCTATCACCTACACCTACGACGTCAACGGGAACCTGTGGACTCGTGTGGCCCCCCAAGCCAATCAAACCGCAACGGCCCAGACAACGACCACATACACCTACGATGTTCTTAACCGACGTCTTCAAGTAGCGCACAGCAACCCGAGTAATGCGAACTCTTCTTGGGCTTACGACGGAACAGCCATCTCAGGGTGTCCGGGTATCTCCGTTCCGACCCTCAACTCACCCACGAACCTCACCGGGCGCCTGTCTGCGAAGTGTTCGCAGCAAAGCACCTCCAGTTTCAGTTACGACCCAATGGGGCGTCTCATTGCCGAGGCCCACTCAATCGGTTTGACCGCGCCCCCGCCCGTCACCTATAACATCGGATACAGCTATTACCTCGATGGCTCGCCCCAAACGCTGACATACCCCAGCGGCGATGTCCTCACTTACACCGTCGGCGGTGCTGGGCGTGCAACGTTATTGAGCGATTCCAGCAACAACTATGTGGGATGCCCAAGCGGCTTCGGGGTCGGCTGCACGTCTTATGCACCCAATGGATCGCTCGCCCAAATGTACAACGGAACCACCAGCGCTTTCGCGGGGATTTATAACCGTAACGTCTATAACAATCGCCTGCAGCCCATTTTTCTCGGCGCGTGGACAGGATCTTTCGGGAACGGGGACGGGGCGAACATGGTCCTCAGTTTATGCTATGACTTTCATCTTGGCGTTGCCGTCACAAGTGGGACCCAACAGCCTTGCAGCCTTGCGGCCTACGCGACCGGCGATAATGGCAACGTTTTCCAGCTCCTTAACAACGTTGACTCGACCCGCAGTGCCGCATTCGCCTACGATTCTTTGAATCGAATCTCACAGGCGAACACAACCAACACTACCTCCTCGAACTGCTGGGGCGAAGCGTATACGATTGACGCCTGGGGCAACATGACGAACATTGCCGGGGCACCTGGCATAGGTGGGAATTGTCTCACGGAGAGCCTTAATGCTCCCGCCACTACGGCCAATCAACTGACCGGATTTTGCTACGATGCGGCTGGGAATCTGCTGTTAGACAGCGCCTGTCCGAGCGGCAGCTTTACGCCAACTTATGAGTATGATGCCGAGAATCGCCTCTACAATCCGCAGGCGGAGTATACGTATTTCTATGACGCAGATGGCGTGCGTATCCGAAAGGCCGCCAGTGCGACTGTCGGAACCATGTACTGGTCCGGTGCCAACGGGGAATATCTGATGGAGACCAACGGGTCCGGTACTATCAACGAAGAGTACATCTACTTCAACGGCGAGCGGATTGCCCGAGTAGATCGTCCGAGCGGAACGGTGCATTACTACTTCTCGAATCATCTAGGCTCCGCCAGCGTGATTACCGATGCCTCTGGGAACATCGTAGACCAAACGGACTATTACCCGTTTGGTGGCGCGGCCTACACGAGCGGCAGCGATTCCAACCACTACAAGTTCACCGGCAAAGAACGCGATACCGAATCCGGTAACGACTACTTCGGAGCCAGGTACTACGGCAGCAGCATGGGGCGCTTCATGACGCCGGATTGGGGCGGAGGATCATCCGAGCCTGTACCGTACGCCGATTTAGACGACCCCCAGACCCTTAATCTCTACGCCTATGTACAGAACAATCCCCTGTCGCGTACGGATCCTTTCGGCCACGGTGACGACCCGTGCCATGGAAACACAAATACCTGCACCACGGTGACGGCAACACCTGACTCGGTGCCTTTGATCCAGCTGGGGTTAGCATGGGGCCATCATTTCGTAGATCGAGCAATCGTGGCTGAAGAGAACGCCCAGAACAGTCTTGCTGGTCATTTCTTCCGGCTGTGGAGGACAGGGGGGCCACTTCAGAATCCTGGGGTCCACACGGGCTTCCCAAAGCAGGCACGGTTAAGCCAGGATCAGATTCGGGCGATTGTTCAAAAAGTTAAAGACCTGACGGGAAAGAACATGTCAGAGTGGGGCCAGAAGGAAATTAATATGGCCGTGGACGAGGTCCGGAGCGCAGGTGGAGATACCGGCAAGTTCCTATCGGACATTGCGGCAGAAAACCCCACGGTGAGAACAGTCGAGCAAGACGCCGGAGACGTGGCGGCGGCTGCTCAGAGCGCTTACGACGCCTCAAAGGGGTTTGTAGTCAATGTCATTGAGGACGTAGAGGAGGAGTGTGCAGGCGCGCCCAATTGCGGGCTCCCTCCTCCATAGGCCTATGACGAATAAAGCTGAGCATCTGTACCCGATCTACGTTCGACAGGGTAGGAGCCCTAAGAGGTACAAAGCCGGGTTTATCGACGCCGACGGCAAGATAGTCATTCCGCCGAGCTTCGAGGACGCCACGTCCTTTAGCGAGGGACTGGCGTCCGTGAAGATCAATCGTCGATGGGGAGCCATCGATGCAAGCGGCAAGCTCGTCATCCCTTGCA
Organism: Candidatus Sulfotelmatobacter sp.; assembly: GCA_049280095.1. Lineage (GTDB taxonomy): Bacteria > Acidobacteriota > Terriglobia > Terriglobales > Acidobacteriaceae > Sulfotelmatobacter. Next base: position 5,709 of record JBAPPL010000012.1, read on the forward strand.
CGTACTCGATGAAGCTTGATTTTTGCAGGGGAGTCGCTCAGTTCGTAGAAGGGGAAGCACCATGGCGCGGGCTTCTCGCGTGCGACGGGAGAGTCGTCTTGCGCCCGAAATACGAGGTTATCTCCCAATTCAACGAGGGTCTCGCATACGTCCGAAACGAAGAGCGGTACGGATTCATCAACCCTCGTGGAGAAGAAGTGATCCCGTTGTTCTTCGAGGGAGCGCACCAGTTTTCGGATGGCGTAGCTCCTGCCCAGCTTAACGGAAAGTGGGGATACATCGACCAAAGGGCGTCTTTTGTGATCGAGCCAAGGTTCGACGATGCGATGCCATTTAGCGAAGGACTGGCCCGAGTGTTAGTTGGAGCGAACTGGGGATACATCGACCGGAATGGCGAGTTCTTAATCGTTCCAAAGTTTGCGAGCGTCTTGGACTTTCGAGCGGGACTCGCTAGTGCTTCTCGGGAGAAGAAGGCACCATATGGCTTCATCGATAGGTCTGGGAAGTTTGTCGTGGAACCTGCCTATACATACCCGAAATACTTCAGTGAAGGACTTGCCCCGGTGACGCCGATGGGCCAGAGCTTCCAGAGCTTCATAAATACTCAAGGCGAACGAGCCTTCGCCGGTGAATATCTCGGAGCGCACGACTTCCAGGATGGGCTGTGCCGTGTATCAACCCTAGAGACCACCGAGTACATCGACCATCAGGGGCAGACAGTCTGGGAAGGTCCTTACGTTGATCGGCCCTAAAAGGTCTTCCGTCCAATCCCGATCACGATACTGATTCGCTGCCCTTTCCGCTCCCGATCCATACCCCGCTCCCGATGCGTGGCGATTGAACCACCGATTGGCCGCCCGGAAGCGAAGCGATTCGGGCGCGGATGTGCGGTGCAGAGGTGGCCTGGGCGGGCGGGTTTGCTGTTCCCGGAGGGTGGTGGCGGGGTTGAGGGTTTTTAGCCGTGCTGCGCACGGGGTGGAGGGGAGACACTCCACCCCTGAAAGGGTGCTGCACGGTAACTTTCGGCTACCGTGCGCGAACTTTGTTGAAAGCAGAACAGCTAGATGAAAATCCCGCCGATCAGGTTGCTGTCGAGCAACCTAAGTTAACGCAGGCGAACCTGTTGATTCTTATAGCCCGCGCGCTATCCTGACCGGAGATTAGGAAGCCAAATAACTTAGTAGAGCGATCAGCTCGTTCGATATATACTTCGCCGCAGGCTATGACAATCCGTGTTCTATCAACGGCCTTAATTGTTAGTCTGCTCTTCCTCGTGCTCTCCGGTTGCGGAGGCGGAGGCAGCGATTCTACAGGCGGAGGTGGCGGTGGAGGAGGCGGAGGAGGAGGAGGAAGCGGTGGTGGTGGTACCGGGTTGTCGATCTCCGTTCTAGCTCCTTCCACGGTCACCGTCGGATCAGAGGTCGGATTAGTGATGGTCTTAGGCCAGGGCTTCGGCGAGCAATCGCAAGCGTTGGTCGATGGGCAACCGGCCTCACAGACGTTTTTCATAAACTCGGGCACACTCCAAGCGCAGATTGATACATCCCTGAACGCTGCCTCCGGGACGCATCAGTTCGCTGTCCAAAACGGCGGAACTGTGTCGAATTCTTTGCCTTACACGGTTTACGCCCCGCAACAAGGGCCGTTTGTGATGCAGGCAATTCCGGGATTCCTGGTTGGGGAGTATCTAAGCGACCCTTCGGTTATCGTTGCTGCGGACACTAACGGCGACGGCCTCTCAGATGTCATCATATCGGGCTGGCCTACGGCAGGGCCAGGAAGCATCGCAATTCTGTATGGCCAAGCTGATGGCACGCTTTCGGCTCCGCAGTTCCTTTCGCTTCCGACGCAAGTGGATGCCGTTGCGGCTGGGGATGTGGATGGGAACGGAACTGTCGATCTGGTAGCAGTGACCGTCGACACTGGGGCGTCCACAGCGACGGTAAGTATTCTTTCAGGTGACGGCCATGGCAACTTTCAGCCGCCGGTGACACAGCAGACTTTCTCTGCACTTTTTCCAGCGCCAGCGCAGTTGGCCGATCTGAACGGAGATAGCAAGCCCGACCTGATTCTGGGCGCGACCGGCAAGATAGTCTGGCTTAAGAATACCGGCGGGAGCTTCGCCGCACCGGTCACGCTGGCAACCTCATCCGCGAGCAACCCGAATTTCTCGGTTGCGGATTTCAATGGGGACGGTAAGCTGGACATTCTCTGCCTGGAATCGGATTCCCACTTTCATATGCTGCTGAACCAGGGCAATGGACAGTTCAACGATCAAATAGCTGCCGGATTGAATAACGTCACCGGCGTCGCTACGGTGATCGATTTCAATCTTGATGGCATTCCTGACGTTGTCGTTCAAGACCAGCAAGGCAATGGCGGGGTTCTGTATTCATTCGCAGGACAGGGAGACGGTTCATTCACTCAGGTCGCCAGTCTGAACACGCCAGATCTGACCCAGTTCGTCGCGGGCGATTTCGATCACGATGGTTTTCCTGATCTTGCCGGGCCAGCTGGGCTCGAGCCGTCGCAGATTCTCTATCTCTTCGGGGACGGCCAAGGAAACTTCACGCCTCAGTTCTTCGTCGGCCCTGAAGGCGAGTACGTGGCAGCGGGAGACTTTAATGGCGACGGTATTCCGGATGTTGTAATTCCTGATCGCTTCAACTTTGTATCGCTCTCACTGGGACGGACGGAGCGGAACTTCCCCTCTCCTATTGCTCTCGCTCCGGCAACTATGACGGAACTGTCAACGGGAGACATCAACGGCGACGGCTATCCTGATATTTTCGTGGGCGGCAATCCTATTAACTCCACCCCAATCCCAGGAACCGTTTTTATCAATCAGGGTGGCACCTCATTCAACTTAGCCGCCTACACCGACCCGAGTACGTTCGAGATTGCGGATTTGACCGGCAAGGGGGTCGTCGACCTCCTCGGCGGTGATGCGAATCTGGAAATTTGGCCGAATAACGGTACGCCCAATTTTTCTTCGTCGCCGCTAACATTTTCGCAGCCGACGGCAAACATCACGGTCGCGGATATGGATGGAGATGGCTATCCGGATATTGTTTCGACGACAGGGCAGATCTTTTATGGGAACGGCAATTATCAGTTCACGCCAGTTTCTGTTGCAGGGATTGCCTCGCCATATGTCATCGGAGACTTTAACGGGGACGGGAAGCTAGACATTGCCACAGGTTCAGGAACCTTTCTGAACACGGGCAATCGGAGGTTCCAAGAAGTAGCGACCAACAATCTCCCGCTGATTAACGGAGCGATGGCCGTGGTTGGTGATTTCAACGGGGATGGCAAAGATGATGTTGCTATCAATTTGCCGGGCGAAGCCGTCATCTCAATCTATTACAGCAAAGGCGATGGAACGTTCTACGAAGGGACCGAAGTTGACCCAGGCCAATATCCTGGAGCAATGGTAGTGGGAGACTTTAATGGGGATGGCCGACCTGATCTCGCAGTGGGGTTGATGTTGAGCCAGCAGGCTTGTCTATTATTCAACAACGGCAACGGCGAATTTACGCGGTCTTTCTTCGCTTCTGGCGCATTTGCGGTCGCGATGACCACTTCAGATCTAAACAGGGATGGCAAACCTGACCTGGTTATCGGAAACTTCGTACTCGATTCTGCTCCGGCTAATGTGGATGTGATGTTTCACCAATGACATTTCGGGTTTCGGCGATCCATCTGCGATCCGTTTGTCGTTCTGCCGCTGCTTTCTGTGTACTAACGGTGCCATCCGTGGCCCTGCATGTTATTGAATTTACGTTCTTAGGCGGATTCGAATCCCTCCCTCTCCGCCAGTAGGTCTTCGTTATCAGGGCGTTTATCGGAACCAAATTTGTTATACCCACGCTGGGACATTGTCATGGAATCATTACGCCTTGTTTTCAATAGCTATTTCCAACTCGCCAGTTGAAAAACAGCATTATTCCCAACCGCCACCAAGAGCCTGATAGAGCTGGACCAGCGCGATGAGTTCGTTGCCTCGCGCCTGCGCCAGTCCCAGCTCTGCCGTAAGCGAGTTCGTATCGTTGGTCAGCACTTCCAGATAATCAGTCGTTCCGGCTTTGAAGCGCACCTCTGAGAGTCGAGCCGCGTCCTGTGCCGATTCGAACAGGTGCTGTTGCTGAGCTGTGAACTCTTGATCCTTACGATAAGCAACCAGCGCATTCGAGACATCGCGGAAAGCGCCCTGAATCGTCTGTTGATAGGTCAAGACCATCTGGTCGCGCTGCGCTTTCGTAAGGCGAACGTTCGATTTGAGTCTTCCCCCCTCAAAGATGGGCTGTGTCAAAGAAGCAGCCAGGTTCCAAATACCGGCGGGACTGGTGAATAGATTTGTGAGCGCTGGACTTTCGTAGCCGGCAGTTCCCGTAAGCGAGATTTGCGGGAAGTACGCTGCCCGGGCGACGCCGATCTGCGCGTTGGCGGCGACGAGATTTGCCTCGGCCTCGCGGACGTCCGGCCGACGCTCCAGCAACGATGAGGGAAGTCCGAGCGGCACCTCGGGAGCATGAGGTTGCTCGGTTAATTTGAGCCCGCGAGGTACGTCGCCGGGGTTGTTGCCCAGAAGGATGCTGATGGCATTTTCCTGTTGAGCAATCTGGCGCTCGAAATCCGGGATTTCGGTTGCGGCGGTGTATACGAGTTGCTCGGATTGGCGCACGTCCAACATCGAGTTGATCCCGTGCTGCTCCAGGGTTCGCGTCAACTGCAGAGAGTCGTCACGCGAACTCAATGTTCGCCTGGAAATCTCCAGTTCGAGATCCAGCTGGCGAAGCTGAAAATACGAACTCGCCAGGTTAGCGACGAGAGTCGCCATGACTTCTTTTTGTGCCCACTCGCTGGCCAGCAAGTTAGCCCGCGCCGCTTCCGTTGCCCGTCGATACTTTCCCCAGAAGTCCAGATTCCAGGCCGCAGATGCGGCCACTTCTCCCTGGGTGAGTTCATAGGCGGGAATTGGCCCGAGTTGGGGATTCTGCACACTCGCGACGTTGCCGCCCGCGCTCAAAGACGGAAGCTGATCGGCGCGCGTGATTCCGAGTTGTGCCTGCGCTTCGAGAACTCGGGTCGCAGCGATGCGAACGTCATAGTTGTTCTTGAGAGCGGTACGGATCAGCGCCTGAAGTTCGGGATCCTGAAACACGTCCCACCATTTTTCGTCACCCAAGGACTGCACGGACGAAGATTGCACGGATGAGCCCGCGAGCGGCCGCTGCGGCTTCGACTGGTCAGGCTGAGCATTCGGCACAGCCGACGCATCAGCCGGTGCGCCCCGGTATGTGCCCGGAACGTCGACGATGGGTCGCCGGTAGTTTGGTCCGACCGCGCAGCCGGTCAGGTTGGCAATCACGAGGAGAAGGGACAGAGAGAAATGAGAACGATTCAAGACATTGAGATTCATGGATTAATCTCCAGCTGCTTCCTGCAGCGCAAAAGCCGGTTCTGCTACGGGCACCGGACGCGCCGGCTTCCGCGTAGAGCGCAGGAAGGGCACCCGATCCAGCACCTTTTCCTGGAATTCCTCCAGGTACAGATAGATGGCCGGAGTCACGAATAAAGTAATGAACTGAGAAACAATCAGGCCGCCGACCACCACCAGACCCAGTGGCCTGCGCGAGGATCCGTCAGCCCCATAACCGAGCGCTATGGGAAGCGCGCCCAGCAGGGCTGCTGCTGTCGTCATCATGATCGGCCGAAAGCGCTCGAGGCTGGCGTCGTGAATTGCCTGATCGTCGGGAATTCCTTGCCGAACGCGTTGTTCCGCGAAGTCGACGATCATGATTCCGTTCTTCTTGACGATGCCCATCAGCATGAACATGCCAATGTAGGCATAGAGAGAAGCTTCCGCACCAAATAGCCAGAGTGTCAGCAATCCTCCCAGGAGCGCTACCGGCAATGATGAAAGCACCGTGATTGGGTGCAGGTAGCTTTCATAGAGAATAGCCAGAATCACGTACATCACGAACACCGCGACCAACATGAGCATGGCCAGATCGGAAACCGTGTTCTGAAAAACCAGGGCCTCACCTTGCAGCGATCCTTGAATTCCCGCCGGGAGAATCTGCTTCGCAGTTTTTTGCACAAACTGAGTTGCCGGACCGATGGCGTATCCGGGCTTCAAGTTGAAGAACATAGTTACGCTGGTGAATTGATTGATGTGGTTCACGGCCTGCGGCCCGATGACTGTATGCGAACTGGTAACCGCACTGAGCGGAATCATACGTTGACCGTCGTCGCTCTTAATGTAGAGCTTGCTCAAATCTTCCGGGGCGGCGCGTTGATCATCGGCGACTTCCAGAATTACCTGGTATTGGTCTGTCGCCTTCTTGATGAGGTAGCTGTAGTTTTCCGAATAAGCGTCGTGCAGAAGCGTCAATATACGGGTCTCCGACACTCCATACAGCTTCGCTTGATCGCGCAGAATGTCGACCTGCAAGTTTGGGGTGTGGTTGTAGAGATCGGAATTCACGAACAGAAATCCGGGATACTCGCGCATTTTCGCCATCATCTTTCCGGCAGTTGCGTACACTTCGTTGGAATCGATGCCGGAAAGAGCGAAGGCAAATTGGCCTTGCGCGTTGGCGGTGGCGCCGGTACTGATTTCGAGAGCCGGATTCGGTTGCAGGAAGGCCACCACTCCGGGAATCGTGCCAGCGATTCCGCCCATCAACTGACCCGCTACCTGAGCGATTGGAGCGCGCTCTTTTGGATCTTTAAGAAACGCGATCAGGAATGCCTGATTCGAACCCAGAAAACTCGCGTTCCCGCTCATGGTGAAGGTGCTGCGCACGGCAGGATTGGCCTTCATGATTTTTTCGGCCTGGGTCTGATAGGCGCGCATCTGATCGGGCGAGGTTCCCTCCTGCGCCACCAGGACGCCGCGAATGAACGAACTGTCGCCGACAGGAAGGAATGCTTTCGGGACCACATAAAAGAGGTATGCGGTGCCCGCGAGGCAGACCATCCAGGTCGCGGCTGAAATCCAGCGATTGCGGAGAAAGAACCAGAGATAGCGTCCATAAACGTCAAGCACCCGGCGTTCGAAGGCGCCGAAAACCCGCTCCATCCACGTTTTCTTCGCTCCTTTTCCACGATTGCTCAGCAGCCTGGATGTCATCAACGGCGTAAGAGTGAGCGAAACAATTCCGCTGGCCAGAATTGAGATAACGATGGTGATGGAGAATTCACGGAAGATGCGCCCCATCAAACCGCTCATGAAGACGAGAGGAATGAACACCGCGGCCAGCGAGAGCGTCATGGCGAAGATGGTGAAGCTGATTTCCTTCGCCGATTCCACAGATGCGTCGAAAGCGTTTTGCCCTGCTTCCATCAATCGAACAGTGTTCTCGAGAAAGACGATGGCGTCATCCACCAGGAAACCGATGGCCAGCGTCAGCGCCATCAGCGACAGATTGTCGAGGCTGTAGCCCAGAATCTTCATGGCAACGAAGGTGAGCAGCAACGACAACGGCAGTGCCACGGCAGGAATCAGCGTGTCGGTCGCGCGTCCCAGGAAGATAAAGATCACCATGACGACTAGGAAGAAGGCGATGTAGAGCGTCATCTGGACATCTTTGATTCCGCCGACGATGGTTAGCGAACGGTCGTAGGCGGGAACGATCACGACTGAGCCGGGAAGCTGAGATTGAATGGTGGGAAGAAGGTCGCGCACGGATTTGGCGACTTCCACCGCATTCACACCGGCACGGCGAAATACGCCGACGACAACGGTTGCGCCGGGCTGCGGGTAGCCGCGCACCCAGAAACGCATGTCAATGCGTTCGTTCTGCAAGCCATCCTTGGACGACGCGACATCCTTCAGATAGACGGGAGCGCCATTGCTTTGGCCGACGATCAGACCGTCGTATTGATCGGCGGTCATGAGTTGTCCCTGAGGCTGCAACAGGAAAGTGCGGTGCGGGCCGTCGAACTGGCCTGCCCCGGTGTAGGCCGTACCGTTCTTGATGGCATTGGTCAGATCTTCCAGCGTGATGTTGCGGACGGCCATCTTTGAAGGATCGGCTTTGATCCTCACTGCCGACTGAGTGCCGTAGATCGCAACCTGGCTGACTCCAGGAAGAATGCTGATACGCTCGCCGACTTGGGTATTTGCGTAATCGTAGAGCTGGCCCTCGGTAGCCGTGTCGCTGACCATCGCGATATACATGATCGGCTGATCGTTCGGGTTCGTTTTCGTGAATGTGGGAGGGCTTGGCAGATCGACCGGGAGCTGTCCCTGAGCCCGCGTGATGGCGGCTTGCACGTCGGTGGCAGCACCGTCGAGGCTCTTCGAGAGATCGAATTGCAGGACGAAGCTGGAAAATCCTTGACCATTATTGGAGGTCACCAGTTCCAGCCCCGGAATCTGCATAAACTGCCGCTCGAGCGGAGTAGCCACGTTGTTCGCCATCGTTTCCGGCGTTGCGCCTGGATAACTCACCTGCACTTGGATCACGGGATAGTCGATGGCGGGCAGGTCGCTGACCGGAAGGCGAAAATAGGCCGCCACTCCGAACAAAATTACCGACACGGTCAGCGCCACCGTCATGACCGGGCGACGAATAAAAAGTTCAGAGAGATTCACGACTGGCCTCCTGGATTTTGGCCTGACTTCGCGCCGGCATTCGAAGCGGGAGCCGACATTGGCGCGCTTTCGACGCGCACCTTGCCGCCTGGTCGAACCAACATTTGGCCTGCCAGCACGACGCGCTCATTCGGGGCGACTCCTTCGGTCACCACAACCTGATCGCCCTGGCGCTGCCCGAGTTTCACCGGGCGAAGTTCGGCGGTGTCATCGGATTTCACAACGTAAACGAAAGGACCGCGCTGGCTGATCTGGGCAGCTTGATTCGGAATCAGCACAGCTGCTTTCTCCGTGGACAGAACGAGTTTCACATCCACAAACTGGCCCGGCCAGAAATGGTGGTCAGAGTTGCTAATGGTGGCGCGCAGGTTTACAGTACCGGTGCCGTTTTGCACAGCGTTGTCAAGGAATTCGACGCGACCACTTCTGGCAGCGTCTTCGAGATCCGAAGGAAGTCGAATCGCGGCTTTCAATCGGCCGCTCGACATCTGTTTTTGAACTGCCGGTAGATCTCCCTCAGTGATGGTGAAGTTCGCGTAAATCGGATCGAGACGCTGGATCGACAGGAGCGATGTTGTGTTGGGTTGCACTACGTTTCCAACATCCACCAAACGCGCGCCCGCTCGGCCATCAATGGGGGAATGAATGTAGCAGTAGTCGAGGTTGATCTTGGCAGTCTCGAGAGCGGCTTCGGCAGCCTCGACCTGCGCCGCATCCACATCAACCGTGTTCTTTTTAGTGTCGTAATCCTGCTGTGAGATGGCCTTCTGCCCGATAACTTCCTGGTCACGGACAAACTGGATTTTGGCAAGATCGAGCGCAGCTTTCGCCTGGGCCAGGCCGGCTTGCGCGGAGTCGACCTGCGCCCGGTAGGGGCGAGGATCGATGACAAACAAGAGCTGTCCGCGGCTAAGGTTGTCTCCGTCCTGAAAGTGGCGCTCAACGATGCGGCCGCTCACTTGTGGCGTCACGGTGACAGACTCGAACGCTGCATTTCTGCCAATTTCATCGAGGTACCGCGGCACGTCCTTGGTGGTTGCCGGAACTGTGGTGACGAGCGGCGGCGGCATCGCGGGCGCCGCCTGAACGTTGCCTCGACTGCAGGCGGTTGCGGTCCATAGCACAGCCGCCACGAGGGCGAGTTTTGCATTGCGCAAGAAAACGTTATTCCTAAGCATCGTCATTGCCGTCCTTTTCCGTGAAATGATGTTGCGGCTAGGCGGAAGCAGCGAGACTCGGAACAGCTGCCAACTGGGGCTCCGATCCAGACTCGTCCCGTCGCGTTTTGTGGTAAGAGCCGATGCTCACCAGCTTGCGGTCAAGATCGGCGCGGTGAAGATCCGCGGACTTTCCTAATCGCTCGAGCGCCCGGGTTCGTGCTGCCGCCACGTCGCCGCGGGTGCAACCGAGAAGAAGCGAGCACTCCTGGTCGGAATGGCGTTCCAGCACTGACATCACAAATGCGAAGCGTTCGAATGCAGGTAGATCAACAATTCCGGCAATTTCGGCCTGCTCGGTCAGTGCATCGTTATGGCCGGGATTTGCCGTTGCATGGGGTACGGCTGCTACCTTCCAAGGACGGATCAGTCGAATCGCGTTTTGAATGATCATCCTCCGCGCCCACGATTCCGCCCATTCTTTGAAAACTTGACTCCGTTGCTGGGCGGTATGAAGGCCGCCGACAAAGCATTGCTCAGCTATGGTGCGATCCCCAGTCAACAAGAACGACAACAGATATAGGCTGTTCATATCCTTCTGGAATATTCGGCAGAACTCGCTTTTCGTCGCGTATAGTGCCGGTGCCCGGTTCGTGAGTATGTTTCTGCCGAACATTTCGCCTCCTAACTCTTGCTCGATGTAGTCGTTTGAACTGCGCGTGTGACAAGAAAGTTACGTCAAGTTGTACATCGGCACCTTCGAGCCAACTGTTTCAGCACATGCTTCGTGAGCACACCTCTGCAAGAGAACTTCGCGCCTTCCCTCATCAACTTGATCAGCGTGGTCTCGCCTTCCGTGCTGATGTATGTCACATTCGTCAGATCGACGACTAGTTTCCGGCTTTTAAGCTCTTCTCCGGCTGTTTTCCACGCGGTCTCAACCTCCTCGGTCCACGGGCGAACCAACCTACCCTCCAGCATCAGCCTTCGCTGGCTGCGCTCTTCGACGATGGAGATCTTGAACATTGCTCGTTCAACCGGCGCTTTTGACTAGAGCAACAGGCGGGCCAAAGTCAGGCCACGCGAACGACTCGCGTAAGTCACTGAGATTGATAGGTGAGAGCAGAAGTCGCGGGAAACCAGTGTCGAGAAATGTCGATGGCTACTTCGACAATTGACGACGACACCACCGGGAGGAAAGACGTCACACAATTCGCAGCGCTAAGAGATGCTGCGCGGCTCGATTCCGAGCTTCTTCATGCGCGAGAGTAGCGTGGTTCGCTTGATGCCCATGCGCGCGGCCGCCCCTTGGGGACCGGCAACGCGACCCCTGGTCTCCTTAAGAATGCGCATGATCTCATGATGATCGTCGACTTCCCGTGAGCCAGGAATCGGCGGAGTCTTTCCGCCGATGCCGATCTCTCCTAGCGGCAAATGCAGTGCGGAGGTATGCGTCAAAATCACCGAGCGCTCGATGAAGTTCTCCAACTCGCGAATATTTCCTGGCCAGTGCCAGGCGGCAAGCTTTTTCATCGCGGCAGTGGGAATGGAGTCGATCTGTTTTTCCATGCGGCGGCTGTACTTCTGGGTGAAGTAACGAACCAGCAATGGAATGTCCTCAGGCCGCTCCCGCAGGGGAGGGATGCGAATGGGAAAAACATTCAGCCGGTAATACAGGTCTTCGCGAAACTCACGCTTTTCAATCATCTTTTCCAGGTCACGGTTGGTGGCTGCCACGAGTCGCACATCCACCTTTTTTGTGCGCGTGCTGCCGAGCCGCTCGAATTCCCGCTCTTGCAGAGCGCGCAGCAATTTTGGCTGGATTTCGATTGGAATGTCACCCACCTCGTCCAGAAACAACGAACCTTGATCCGCAAGCTCCAGTCGGCCGACCTTTTGCGAGATCGCTCCGGTGAACGCACCGCGTTCGTGCCCAAAGAGCTCGCTCTCCAGCAAGCCGGTAGGAATGGCCGCGCAGTTGAGCTTCACGAAGGTTCTATCTTTGCGTTTGCTGCGATCATGGATGGCGCGAGCAATCAACTCTTTTCCCGTTCCTGTTTCTCCCAACAGCAACACCGTCGAATCGCTCGGAGCCACCGTCTCTACCAAGTTCAGAACATGGCGAAGAGCGGAACTTTGTCCGACGATCCCCACGATTCCTTCAAAGTCCATCTCCCCTCGGATCTCATCTTGCAAATACAGGTTCTCCTGGGCCAATCGGTCCGTCAGTTCTGCGATCTTGCCATAGGCCAGCGCATTTTCCACGGCGATTGCCACCTGATTCGCTACTTGCGTCAAGAAGGAGACGTTGTCTCTATCAAATGCATTCTCCTCCCGTTTCGCGACGGCCAGCACGCCGAGCATCCGGTTCTTGCTGATTAAGGGTATGTCGCAAAAAGAGTGCAAGCCTTCCCCAATTGCCTTGGCATACATCTCCGGGGAAATCTCCTCAGGGTCAAGCCGGTTCACTACGATCGGCTTGCCACTTTTGAAGGAATCTCCAGGCATCGTGCCCTCGATCGGGATGTTCACTCCCTCGGCGAAAATCCCTCGGCTCTCAGGAAAGTCGAGCGCATGCACGCGCAGGTTCTTACCCTCCGGGTCGGCCAACATAACCGCCGCGGCATCGCAATGCATCACACGGCGAACACTCGTCGAGGCAGCCACGAGCAGATCGTGAAACTCCAGATTGGATACCACTTGGTTCGAGAGCTCGAGGATCAACTTGAGGCGCTCTTGTACACGCTGGGAAATATATAAGTTGACCGCCGCATCGATGGCCAGAGCAATCTGTTCCGAGGCTAGACTGAGAAAACGGACTTCTTCCGGGTCGTAAGCGTTTGGATACGATCGCCCTAAACTCAGCACGCCTAGACGGCGCGATCCTCGAACCAAGGGGAGGGTACAAGTTGACGCGACACGGTGGTCGGCAAGGAAAAGCCCGTAGGGCCCGAACCGCGCGTCTTCCCCCCAATCGTCCATGACGAGAGGCTGGCCCGTTTCGTAGACCCATGCAATTGGAGAGTGTTCGGGAGAGAGGTCGTCAAGCGCTTCCGACTCCACTCTTTTGCCGTTCACTTCCAGCAACGACCAGCAGGTGCGGTTGGTCTCCTTCTCGAACGATGCTACATGTATGAAATCAAAGGCGGTGACTTCCTTCAGTTTTTCGACGAGCGCATTGGAAGCACAGTCGCAGTCAGCCGAAGTGGCGATCGCGTTGGCTGCGCGCAACAAGGCTAGATAACGCTGCTCTTCTACGATTGGATAGGCTGACACGGTGGTGACCATCACCTGCCCTCATGCGTACTGAATTGTTCGTTGTGGCGCTGCCTTCCACGTTCTTCTGGCTTTTCCATCCCCAGGACAGACTTGACTATGCCCAATCTGATGCAAGAGCACTGCGGAAAGCTTCTGAAAGTGTCGGAGCAATCGACATCTGTCGAAAGTTCGTCGACGCTCTCGACAACGGCGCCCTGCCCCTTTGCGGGTGACCTTTAAAGTGTGTTCTATCAGCGGCTAACGCTCTACGGAAGCAATCGGGACTTTGGCACCCGAGTCAGTCCTCATCGCTCGTCCGCTAATGATCTTGTTCCGTTCTGTAGGTGGGTTATGAAGCTGGAGAGCGCACTCCGTCCTGGTGCACGTAGCGGATTACTTCCACTTCAGATGTGGCGATCAACCCTTCATCCACCATTTCATCCAGAGCCGGAAGCAATTTGTTAATGTTCTGCTCAGTGTCGATCACCGAAACCATGATTGGACGATCGGAGGAACGCAGCAGATGCTGCTTATGAATGATCGAACTTGCTCCGTAGCCCTCGATCCCGCGAAACACCGTGGCGCCGGCGATATCGAGTTCCCGGCACTTGGCCACGATGGCCTCGTATAACGGCTTACCGTGCCACTTATCATCCTCGCCAAAATGGATGCGCAACATTTTGGCTTTGCCTTGGAGTTTCATATTCGCGTCTCCTCGCGGCGCTCGGCTTTCTCATAGTTATGCGTGTACTTGATCACGTCCGCGTCGGATAGCACGACCAGACCCTGCTTCACCATTTGGTCGAGAATCGGCATAAAGGCCTTCAGTTTTTCTTCCGTATCAACCACGGACAGCAGGATAGGCCGATCGTGGGAGAGGCTGAGCGCAGCGTCTTTGTGAATTCTCCGATTGGCACCATAACCGAGAATCCCGCGGTAAACCGTGACGCCAGCAATGTCGTTCGATCGCAGACCATTGACGATGGCTTCATACAACGGCTTGCCATTCCACTTGTCGTTTTCGCCGATGTAGATCCGCATCATCTTGGCCTTGGCCTCACTCTTCAGGGCAGGGACTTCAGGGGCCGGAGGCTTTTGCTTCTTCTCGGCAGGCTTGACGATTGTGGTGTCGTGCATCTCAATCAGTCCGGCACCTACCATGGCTTGCAGTTTGGGTAGTAACTCTTCGACTTTCTGCGCACTTTCGATGAACTCGATCTTGACAGGCAGATGGACGGCCAGGTCGACCAGACTGGTCGTTTGCATGTGATGATCTGCGCCAAATCCAGCAATGCCACGCGTCACGGTTGCGCCCGATACTCCGTGGAAAAAAAGAAAATCCAGAACCGCTGCGTAGGCAGCACTCCCGTGGTACTGCTGGTCCTCCGCTACGTAAATGCCGACTTTCTTACCCGGCCCTGGTGTCAGCACATTTTCCTCCTGTCGTTAAAGTCATCTTTGACCAATCAAGAACTCAGCGACGACAACAAGTTTCTCGCCGAAGTGAGTTCCCTGGAGCTTCTGCGCTAGCTCACGTGCTAACGCTTTTGCTCTCATGGGATCGCCCTCCCCGTCATAACGCCACCCCAGACTGCAACAAAGCCAACGATCGCACTCAGTGCGACGTAAAGAAAGCCCAGGCCGATCTGGCCATCGTGGATGATGCGAAATGTCTCATATTCGAAGCTGGAGAATGTCGTGTAGCCTCCGATGAAACCGATCGGGATCAGATACCGCCAGTTCGGGCTCCATTGAGTTCTGGCTGTTAACAAGGCAAATACCAGGCCGATCAGGAACGAACCCGTAACGTTAACGACAAATGTCCCGTAGGGAAACCTTGTGCCCAATCTGCTGCCGATGTAGCTGCCAACCCAGAAACGCAGAATCGAACCCAGACAACCTCCCACGCCCACCATCACGTATTTAAGCAAGTTGCGTCGTTCCTTTCCATCCAGATTAAGGCCATAACTCCGGGGGAAGACTGCTTATTTTTAGGGAATCGTTGCCGGGGGCATGACTCCACGACAAGGATTCGTCCGCTTGTCAGGAGTCATCAGCTGTGCCCGGCTTTATGGTGGGAACAGCGGTTGCGGTGAACTCCTTCACCGTTGAGAACAACTTAAGTACAGCAAAGACCAGAAGCGAAGTCAACGGGATTTACCTGGTTAATGATCACGCGCGTACTCGGCGGTGCTCAGCGGTCAAGAACGAAGCCTTGGGCGGTGGTGTTTTCCGCTCTAGTGCCTGAGATGACATCCGGCGACGGCGGCCTGAGGCGCACCTGGCTGAATGCTCAGTAGCGTATGCTTCCGGGGTTTTCGATCCTCTATTCTTATTCTCTTTCTCTCTTTCTCCATACGCATTGGATAAACAAACAGACCCGGAAGGACGAACGACGATGTACCATTCCTGGCATGAGATGACAGCCGGGGAAAAACGTGCCTAAGGAAATCAAATTGTGTGGTCGAGGTTCCAATCGGCTCCATATCGAATGGGAACTGGGACGCGGCTGAAATTGAAATCGCGTGGGGCGAGGAGGAGGAAAGTTCGATGCAGCGCAGAGACTTTCTAAAAAGCAGTGTTGCGTTGGCGGTGGCGGTTGAACTCGGAACAGACAAAGCCGAAGGATTCGTTCCGGCGCACAACTGGGGAAAATACGACTTTGGCTCTGGGCCAACGGTGACCGACCGCCTCAATCAGGGCCCGTTTCCACAATACCCGCCCGATGCTTCCATCCCCACGGACGACGTGGTTATGACTACAACCCCTTCGGAAGAAGTGGTGCCGAACTATGGGAAGGGACTGATCACCTACATCACGGCCGATATGGGCACGGAGGAAATCAAATCGGACAATATTCCTCAGGCCATTGAGGACCTGGTTCGATTTCCGCTGGGGCAACAGCTTTACGTGCGCCCGACTTGGCGGGAAATCCAGCCGCGACCGGGACGCCTTGAGATGCCGGATTATCTGAAGCTGGTTTTTGATTTGGCGAAAAAGAATAACAAGCGCGTCGGAATGCGAGTTCAGATGAGCGCTCCGGATTATGCGCATCAAGCAGCTCTGCCGGATTTCGTGCTCGACAAAGTGCCGACCGTTGACCTGATTCTTAGCGACAAGGAGAACAGCGCGGCGGGGCAAAGATATTTGCGGAACCCATACGCGCGTTATCAGCCCCGGTTCGACCATCCTTTTTTCCAGCAGTCGTTCAGCGAACTGATTGGGCTGCTGGCAGCGGAGTTCAACGGGAGTCCTACCATCGAGTTCATCGACACGTTTATGTATGGGTTCTGGGGCGAAGGGCATACCTGGCCGTTCAGTAATAATCCTTTCCCTGATTACCAAACTGCTGAACGCACCTGGATGAACATGCTGGAAGTGCAGCTGGAGCACTTTACGAAGACCCCTTTGCTGACCAATACCCAACCGGATTACAGCCGCGTTGGAAATTCTGAATTGCTTGACCGCACGGTTCGCAGCAACAACTGGATTCGGAGCGACACGATTTTCATCGAGAACGAGCAGATTGAAGCGCTCAGCAACCGGCCGCCCTGGATCGCCGCGCTGCTCGAACAGGGGCTTCCGGGCAAACCTCCAGATACGCTGACCTCGCAGGAAGGGATTTCTCCCGCCGACAACATGATCGCTCATGTGATGGACGTGGGGGTAAATTACTGGTCACTTTGGAATTTTCATCAGATCAGCGCAAAGAATTTGATGAGCTACTACCAGGCGTCTCCCACGTGGTTCGACCGGATCAATCGGCGAATCGGTTATCGCGTGAGGCCGTCAATGATCTGGAGTTACGAAGATGGGGGTTATCTTGGGCTGATCATCGGCTTCGCCAATGACGGCATCGCAGGGGTTCCGGGGGTGCTGCGAGTGACCGTGGAGAGCGAGGATGGAAAAGCGTTGAAGAGCGGCTGCCTGGATGCCGGATATCCGCTGCCCGGAAAGCTCCGGCAGGCGCAGTTTGTACTGCCGCAAGGAACCAAATGGAGGGGATTGCGACTCAGAGCGGAGATCGAGGTAAAGGGCATGCGCTATCCGGTGCGGTGGGCCTGTCACCAGAAACTGAACGACGATGGCTCACTGACTCTGCGTCCCAACCTTCGACCCGAGGTTTGAGCGCACCACCGCCACCAGAAGCCTCCTCCCATGAGAACGGTTAAGATAGCAAAATGCCTGTTACGACCGCCCAGGCGCAGGAGGCGCGACGAAACATCGCGTCGGTTGCCCTGCGTACGCCGCTCGTCCGGTGCAACGCGGACCTTCCAGCGAACTTGTATCTGAAGTTAGAAAACCTGCAGCCGATCGGCTCGTTCAAAATCCGCGGAGCGGCGAATGTCATGGCGCGCACTCCGCGCGAGCGGCTCACGCGCGGCGTTTTAACCGCTTCCGCCGGCAACATGGCGCAAGGCGTGGCTTTCTGCGCCCGGCAAATCGGGGTGGGCGCGACGATTATCGCTCCTGACAGCGCTCCGGCTACGAAGATTCGCGCTGTCGAACGCATGGGCGGGCGCGTGATCAAGGTTCCTTTTGCCGAGTGGTGGCGAACTTTTGAGACTCGTTCCTACCCGGGCATCGACGCCACTTTCATTCACGCGTTCGACGATCCGGATGTGATGGCGGGTAATGGCACGATTGCGCTGGAACTGCTGGAAGATCTGCCCGATTTAGACGCTGTGGTGATTCCCTGGGGCGGTGGAGGATTGTCCTGCGGCATCGCCGCGGTATTGCGAGAGCTTGCGCCCCGAGTGCGTATCTATGCCGCCGAGATTGAAACTGCCGCGCCGCTGGCTGCATCGCTTGCTGCCGGTGAGCTGCGAACGGTCGATTATAAGCCGTCGTTCGTCGATGGTATTGGCAGCAAGACGGTATTTCCCGGTATGTTCGAGCTGGGGCGCAAGCTGCTGGATGGATCGTTGGTGGTCACTCTGACGGAGGCGGCGAGCGCCATGAAAGTGGTCGCGGAACGGAACCGGATGATTATCGAAGGTGCGGCGGCTTGTGCGGTTGCGGCTGGCCTGTCGGGCCGCGCCGGTTCCGGCAAGGTCGTCGCTATTGTCTCTGGCGGCAACATCGACCTCGACAAGTTCGCTCAACTTGTGAGCTAGCGCCGGGACGGATGCCATAGCAGACCTTATCTTTGACCTTTATCTTTATCTCTCCTGCTTCGTCTAACCGGCAGAGTCACGCCTGGCTCCTGGAGGCGGGGAGCCCGCGGCGCGTTCAAGGCTGACATCTGGAAGCTGCGCGCGATTTACTAGTAAGCAGGACGAGAGGACAGCTGGCCGGGTCGAGAAAGAAAAATCGGATAATCGCGTCGAAGGTACAATGTTATTGATTATGCGGATGATTCTGGACATCTTCGGGCAAATCTTCCGCACGCTGTGGGCGCATAAACTGCGCTCGTTCCTGACCATGTTCGGGGTCGCCTGGGGCGTGGGATCGTTGCTGTTGCTGGTCGGCCTGGGCGAGGGTTTCCGCTCGGGAAACAAGCGCGGGCTGGCGGAATTTGGGGAGAACATCATGTTTCTCTTTCCCGGGCGCGCACCCACGGTGGCCGGCAGCATGAACTCCGCCCGCAACTACCTGCTTAGCTATCAGGATTATCTGGACATCCGGGCGGAAGCTCCCCATGTGCGCAGTTCCTCGCCGGTTTTGTCTCGCGATGACGTGCACGCGGTGAGCGAATTCGCCAATGCCAACGGACAGATAGCGGGCGTCGAGCCCCAGTATTCCGGGATCAGATACCTTCCGCTCCAGCAGGGTCGATGGCTCAATGGTTTGGACGAAGCGCAAAGAAGGAATGTCATCGTGCTCGGCGATGAATTGACCCGGAACCTTTTTTCTGGAAGACCTGCGCTGGGTGCGTTCATCCTGCTCAATGACATAAGGTTTGAAGTGATCGGCACGGTGAAGCGCATTGGACGGGGCGACGAAAACATGACCAACATGCGCGGGTACATTCCCTTCCAGACAATGGCGACATCCTTCCCGCTTAAGGGCGAGAATCATGAAAACTCCATTTCGCTGATCAACTACCAGCCGCGCGTGCCGGCGGAGCACGTGCTGGCGCGGGAAGAAGTGCACAGGATCATCGCGCGCAATCACGGCTTCGATTACCGCGATCAAGACGCATTCGAAGACCTCGACACGGTTCAGCAAGCCGAGATGATGGGCAAGATCTTCGATGCTATGAACATGTTCCTGGGCACCGTAGGACTGGTGACGCTGGCCCTGGGAGCAATTGGCGTTATCAACATCATGCTGGTC
The DNA here is from genome assembly GCA_049280095.1 of Candidatus Sulfotelmatobacter sp. Classification (GTDB taxonomy): domain Bacteria; phylum Acidobacteriota; class Terriglobia; order Terriglobales; family Acidobacteriaceae; genus Sulfotelmatobacter. The sequence continues at coordinate 25,008 of JBAPPL010000012.1, forward strand.
GCGGTGAGTGAACGCACTCGTGAGATCGGGTTGCGCAAGGCACTCGGGGCCACGAACCGCAGCATCCTGTTCCAGTTTTTTCTGGAGGGAGTTCTGCTTACGTTGCTGAGTGGATTGATCGGCATGGGGCTGGCGAGTGGACTGATGGCGCTGCTGGGTACGCAGCAATCGCCGGGGAATTTTGATCCTCCCAAGCTGGTGCCCGCGTCGGCGATTCTCGCGATAGGCTGTTTGACGCTGGCGGGCGTGGTGGCAGGGTTGTATCCGGCACGCAAGGCTGCCATGCTGCCGCCAGTGGAGGCGCTCCGGCAGGAGTGACGGGCAGAGAGCGGGATTAGAAAGTATGTTTGGCGATTTGCTCAGTGAAGCTTACGGTGCTATGCGGCACAACCGCCGCCGCACTACTCTCACCATGCTCGGCATGGCTTGGGGAATCGCCACGGTTGTAATGCTGCTCTCTTATGGCAATGGCTTCGGACAGGCTTGCGCCAACATCTTCGCCAACTTCGGCACCAAGCTGATAATCATGGCTCCCGGCCGCAGCTCGATGCAGGCTGGCGGCCAGAAAGCGGGCGTTCCCATTCGGTTTACGCTCGACGACATCGACACGCTCACCACTAACATTCCGCAAATTGCACAGATCACCCCGGAATCCGACAAGCAAGCCAACATCCAGTACGAGACGCGAACGTTCACTTTCAATGTCACCGGCAACTATCCCAATGTCTTTTCGATTCGCGCGCTGAAACTGGCGCAGGGCCGTTTCTACAACCCGCAAGATGAGACGCAGCACGCCCGCGTCGCCGTCATTGGATCCGAGGCCAAAGAAAAACTTTTTTCAGGACGGAACGCGTTGGGCGAACGAATTCGCGTCGACGGGCTCAGCGTTGAAGTGATTGGGATCCTGGGCCCCAAGATGCAAGGGGGCGATGACAATGTCAACCGCGTGATCTATGTCCCTTTCACCACCATGAGCGACATTAAAGATACGCACTATCTCGATTCCATATGGTTCAACTACGAAACCCCTGCTTATGAAGATCTGGAACACGCCGTGCGCTCGGTGATGGCCATAGAACACAAGTTCGACCCGACCGACCGACGCGCCATGTATGTGTTTAACCTGATGGAACAGATCCATCAGTTCGAAATGATTACTCTGGGCCTGAAGATTCTGCTGGGCTTCATCGGTACGCTTACCTTGGGCATCGGCGGGGTTGGCCTGATGAACATCATGCTGGTGTCGGTAACGCAGCGCACGCGGGAGATTGGCGTGGAAAAGGCGCTGGGGGCGCGCCGGAGTCACATCCTGCTTCAGTTCCTGGCGGAATCTCTGACCATCACTTTCATCGGCGGCGCGCTGGGAGTCATCCTGGCCTATGGGGTTTCAATTTCTGTTGGAAGGCTCACGCTTTACAGCGCGATGGCGAAGAACGCGGAAGCGGGTGATATCCGGCTGGTCATTGCTCCGGGCACGCTGATCGTGGCTACGCTCATCCTCGCTGCGGTTGGGCTGGTAAGCGGTATGGTGCCCGCCGTCCGGGCCTCGCGCCTGGATCCCATTGAGGCTCTGCGGTACGAATAGTTTCCGCGGCCACCGGCTGTTGGCGGGGGTTCTGGGAAGTGATTACTCAGGCGGATGCCAGTAGAGCACTACCAGCACAAAAATGAGAGCAACCAATGCTCCAATCGCCAGAGAAAGAAATATTCCTTGACGAGTTGTGAGTGACGACTCCTTCTTCCTCTTTGTTCCCGCCTTCATGACTCACGCGACTCATTGCCTCCCCCCGGCCGCGGCGGAAGTTCAGGGTTGAGCCCCAATCTCAAAGTTCAGGGTTGAGAGAGATAGCCGATACTGGTACTGAGCATTGACGTATCCAATCGCGGCGTCGGTTTGCTGCAACTGTGCCTGGCTGAGTTCAACGATTGAACCCAAGCCAAGGTGGTACCGCTCCTGAGCGAGACTCAACCCCAAGTCGGCTTCCTTGGAGAGTTCCGCAGTTACATCCTGGCGCTGGAACGCTGTATTCGTTGCCAGCCATGCGGTGCGCACATCGCGCACGACCCGGTCGCGCAGATCGCGGGTGCTCTGCGTGGCGGCGTTGGCCCGGTACTTGGCTTCGGAAGCCTGTGCCGTGAAGAGAAAACCATTAAAGATGGGAACGTTTACGTTCACGCCGATGGCACCATACCAGCTGGAAATAAAATAGTTAGGAAAGCAGCCGCCAAAGCAGTCAGGACGCACCGGGGACGCTCCGGCAATGCCGAGGGCGCTGATAGTAGGCAAGAGCTGATCGCGCTGGGCGCGGCGGAATTTCTCGGCTGCCTGTTCGTCAAAAGTGAGCGCCTGCAGATCGGGACGTTGCTGCAGAGCCGTGTTGATGAGCATATCCACATCCGGCGGCGGGGGCGTGGACGGCGCATCGTTATCGCTCAACTCGAATTGCACTGGTTTGTCGAAGCCCAGGACGGCGGTGAGGGCGGCTAGAGTGGAATCGACATTATTCTGCGCGTCGAGCAGCAGCAGCTTGGCTTGCGACAGATTCACTTCGGCAAAGGCCAGATCCAGCGTGGATTTCAGCTTGCTTTTGGTCAGTTCGTTGATTTGATTCTCTACTGACCCACGAGTGGTTACGGTTTGCCGCGCGACCTTGAGGAGAGCCTGAGCCTGCAGCGCGTTGTAGAAGGCCTGGTCGGTGGCCAGAACGATATCTTCGGTGGTGGCAAGGGCGTTGGCGTTTTGAGCTTTCTCCAGGAGTTTGGAAGAGGAAACCAGGTTGACGGTGCGGCCGAAGTCGGTAATGAGCTGGCTGAGGGTCACTCCCGCACCTGCGTGCTCAAGAAGGCGGGACGCGGTGAGCGCTCCCGCACCGATTCGGCTGCCTTCATTGGCGTCAACTGCCGTTATGGCGCCATTAAAATTGGGAAGCTCTACCGCCCTGGTTTCGCGAAACACCTGATGCTGAGCTAGCGCAAGCAGGCGCCCCACACTGATCTGGGGATTATTCTTGATGGCCAACTGTTCTGCCTGAGTTCGGTTCAGATGCAGGGGACCGTTTGGTGCCTGCGGAGACGGCACGGCTTGAGGATCCGGGGAGGAAGGCACCTGCGCTGCGGCCCCGAGCGGGAAGCTGGCGACCAGCGCGACTTGAGGCTCTGCAGGCCTCACGCTCGGAACCGGATTTTGTGTGAACTGTGGCTGCGGGGCCGCAGGCAGGTCTTCGGCCGGCACCGGCTTGGCGGAAGTTTGTGCCACGGCACACAGGGGCTGAATCGCCCATACTGACAACAATAACGTGCAACGAATCAAAATATTGGCCCTGGTCATCGGGTTGCCTGTTGACCTCCTTCATGACGCGCCGTGCGGGTCTGTGAGCGATGCCAGCAAGCGGGATATTGCTGCTTCATTTCGCGATCTCCGGCTCCGGGGTTCCGGTGTTCTTCGCGCCGCCTTTGCCATAGACCAGCAGATAAGCCGCGGGCACGATGAAGATGGTCAGGAGAACTGACGAAGTGAGGCCGCCAATGATGGCGCGTGCCATGGGCGTGTATTGCTCGGCTCCAGTCCCTAACTTGAGGGCCAGGGGAATCATGCCAATGATCGTGGCCAGCGAAGTCATCAGGATCGGGCGCAGGCGCACGCGGCAGGCGTTTATGACCGCGTCGGCGGGGGACAAGCCCTGCTTTTCCAGACTATGGGCGAAATCGACGATCAGAATGCTGTTGGAGTCCGCGATGCCGACCAGCATCAACACTCCCATCAGCGACATTACGTTTAACGTGCTATGGGTAAGCGGCAGGATAATAAACACGCCGACAAATCCCATGGGAATCGCAAGCATGATCAGGAAAGGATCGATGAACGATTTGAACTGAGCCGTGAGAATCAGGAATAGCAAGACAAACGAAATCAGAAAACCCAGCGCAAAACTCTTGAACGACGCTTCCATGCCTTGCACCATTCCACGCAGATTCACGCGAACATTTCCGGGAATCTTTTCTCCGGCAAGGATGTCGCGCACGGAACTGGTGACGCGTCCCAGATCTTCCGTAGAAGGGGTAACATAGATATCGACCGCGCGCTGAATCTGGTAGTGATCCACTTCCGTCGGGGTCAGGATCTGTTTGACGTTCACAACGTTCTTAAGCACCGTGGTTGGCCTGCCCTGTCCCAGGCATGCCCACGAAGAGTGGCCCGTACCGGGCTGCGGCGGGCCGGAAGGGCCACAGCTCATTCCTGTTCCGTTGCCGGGATCGCGCAAGGGAATCTGTCCCAAGTCCGTCATGTTGTGAATGGCGGCGTCGCCGTGCTCGAAAAACTGCACCGTCAGGTAGTAGTCGTTCCCGCTCTTGCGGTCGACCCAATAATTGGGAGCGATCATGTAGTTGGAATTGAGCGCGGTGATGACGTTATCGACGACGTCTTTTTGAGTGAGCCCCAACTCGCCGGCGTGGACGCGGTCTACGTCGAGCCGCAGAGCCGGGTAATTCATATCTTGCGGAATGAAGACCTGACCGACGCCATGCACCTCGCGAAAGCGTGCGGCCAGGCTTTGCGCGATGCCATAAATCTGGTCGAGATCGGGGCTGCTCACCTGCACGTCAATCGGCGCCGGCATCCCCATATTGAGAATGGCATCAACCATGGAGCCGCTGGCAAAAAACGTTCGGATCTCCGGGAACTGGCTTGCCATCGCCTTCTGCACCCGGTCCATATATTCAAAGCTGCTGAGCCGATGCGAGTCGTTTAATGCCACTTGAACGGTCGCGGTATAGGGACCCGAGTTGGTGGTGTAGAGGGCGGAAAAGTCCGGGACGACGCCAATGTTGGAGACGATAAGCTTGAGATCTTTCGCGTCCACTTGATGCCGGATCAGGTCCTCGACTTTCGCGATGTATTGATCCGTCATCTCGATACGAGTGCCGGTTGGCACTTTGAGATTGATGGTGAACTGGCCGGCGTCTGTCTTCGGGAAGAATGCCAACCCCAGCAGCGGATAAATCGCCAGACTCGCGAGAAACACTCCGCTCAGCGCCGCCACCGTCAGTCCGGGACGCTGCAGGGCACGTCGCACCCAGTATTCGTAATAGTCGAGAATCCGGTTGAACATACGGTTGAAGCGGGCATTGAAGCGATCCATCCAGGACTGACTCAAGGCCAACGTGGGCTCGACTTCATATTCCTCATCCTGTCTCTGCTCTGGGACGTGGGAGACCGCTTTGAGGAAGCGCGAGCAGAACAACGGAATCACCGTCATCGCCACCACGAACGAGGCCAGCAGCGACAGGCAAAAAGCCAGCGCCAATGCAGAAAAAAGAAACTTGGCAACCCCGTAGAGGAAAACGACGGGGAAGAAATCGACCACATCGACCAGGGTAGCGGCTAAGACCGCTAGGGCTACCTCCGATCCACCGACCTCGGCGGCGGCCATCGGGAGTGCTCCCATCTCCAGATGGCGATAAATGTTCTCGAGTGAAATCACCGAATTGTCGATCACGCGCGAGAAGGCCAGCGCCATCCCGCCGAGGATCATTGTGTTCACCGTCCCACCCAGCAGAGCCAGAACAACAAACGCTGCCAAGGCTGATAAAGGAATAGAGAGCAGTACGGCGGAAGTGGCGCGAAAGCTTCCCAGAAAAATCAGGATCATGAGGCTGGTAAGAATCAGCCCCAGAAAGCCTTCGTGCAATACGGTGTCGATTGCCTCCCTCACGTACACCGACTGATCGAAGACGATGCTCGTCTTCATCTGCTGCGGAATGTCATAGAGATGCTTGATGAGCCGGCGGACTCCATCGACCACCGCGATGGTGTTAGTATCACCGCCCTGCTTCATGATGGGAATGTAGGCGGACCGTTGGCCGTCGATTCGTACGATGTTCGATTGAATCCCGTGGGCATCCTCCGCCTTGCCGACGTCGTTGACCGTCACCCATGAGTTGCCTTTTACTTTGAGTGGAACCTTGCCCAGTTCATCCATGTTGTTGACCAGGCTGTTTGAGTAAACGAAGTAGTCGTACGGCCCCATCTTCACGTCGCCCGCGGGGAGGATCAGGTTTGAGTCGTTGACTGCTCCGACTACGTCCATCAAACTCAATTGGCGGGAAGCCAGTTTGTAGGGATCGACGTAGACCATGATTTGGCGGTAGATCCCGCCGAATACGCCCGGGATTTCGGCGCCGGGCACGACTGCGATCTGGTTGCGAATCTGGAATTGAGCGTAGTCGTGGAGCTGAGTCTCGTTGAGTCCTTCGCCTTTGACGGTAACCAGCGCCACCGGCAAGCTTGAGGCGTCGAACTTGAGAACGACTGGCGGGAGCGTTCCCGGTGGCAGGCGCTTCAAATCGGCGAGAGCCAGGTTGGACAACTCGGTAACGTCGGCGTCGGCGCTGGTTCCAGGCTGGAAGTACACGCGGATGATGCTGACACCCAACAGGGAGCGCGATTCCATGTGGTCCACGCCGGAAGCCAGAGTAAAGAAGCGCTCCAGAGGATCGGTAATGTCGGTTTCAATATCTTCCGGAGGCATGCCGGAGTAAAACGTTGCGACTACGACTTCGGGCAGGTTAATCGGCGGAAACAAGTCGACCGGCATGCGCGCCAAGCTGGTTACGCCGATCACCAGAAGAACCAGGCAGATGACGATGATGAAGTACGGATTACGTATTGAGAACCCTGGCATAAAAGTTTGTCCTGTTGCATTCGGACTGGTTTCAGGCGTTCACGACCTGGACCGTTTACTGAGCGCTCCCCTCGTGGTACTGCATCACGGCCACTGCCTGCGGATGAACCTTTTGTCCAGTCTTGAGGCCGCTGCGATCACTCACCACCACCTGGTCTCCTTCATTCAGGCCGGAAACTATTTCGGCATCGTTCGCGGTCTGGAGTCCTAGCTGGACAGTTCGGTCGTCGAGTTCATCGTTTCGGTTCACCACAAAGACCGTTGTTTTGTCGCGTTCGTGATTCAACGCCTGGACCGGCACCGTCGGGACATCGTCTTTTCGGTCGAGCGAAAGGTCGGCGTCGGCATAGAGGCCGGGTAGCAGAACTCGCTGCGGATTCTCAACGTCCACTTCCGTATGCATGGTGCGGGTGTCTTCCCGCACGTCGACTGAGAAGCGCGCCACCTTGCCCGGGAAAGTCCGGTTCAAAGAGGGGACTCGAACATCCACATGGTCGCCGACGTGGATGTATCGAACGTAAGATTCAGGAACCGGAATCACAAGCCGGAAAAGGTCGTCCTGAGAGAGTCGGACGATCGGCATGGCTTGCGTGCTCGACCCCGTCCCAGCCTGCACGAGGGTTCCGAGGTTCGCATATCGTTCTGTCACCACTCCGGAAAATGGGGCGGTGATTCTCGAATAATCAAACAGGCTCTGATCGTGAACCAGTTTCGCCTTGGTCACCGCAAGTTGACTCTGGGCCGCTTCCAACCCCGCCTGGCCGGCGTCTACCTGGGCCGATGCTGCCACATCTTTCCCTTGCGCGTCGTCGACTTCCTGCTGCGCGACAATGCCGGGCTGACTCTCGAAGACTCCGTTCAAGCGGGTATATTGCAAGTGAAGAGCTTTGTACTGGGCCTGGTAGCGATACAACTCGTGCTGCGCGCGGCTTACTTGATTGACCGCATTATTAATTTCCGCCTGATCTTCCTGAAGCTGCGCCTCTAACTCGGGAATCTCCAGGATTGCCATGACCTGGCCGGCTTTCACGTGCGTTCCGTAATCTACATCCAGCTTCTTCACGTATCCGGACTCTTTCGCGTAGACGTCAATCTCCTGAAAGGGCACTAACTCGGATGACAAAGTAATTTGCCGGCCCAGCGATTTTTTCACCACCCTGGTTACGCCGACTGTGATCGCCGGCCCGTTGGCTTGAGCGTTTTGACTCCCCGAGCAGGACGAGAAAACGATGGCCACCACGGCGAAAATGGCGACGAGACCACTGGCGCGCAGGCTCGTCGATCCACAGCCTCGCGTCTTATTGGATCGGTAGCGATCTTGAGTCATTGAGTTTCCCTTGATCAGCACTCCCCAGTTGGTGCTACGTGTGGTGCTACTTGTGCGTTTTCATAACCTCGCTTAGTTTTGCCACCGAGAAATCTCGGGATCGGCAAAAATCGACGATCTTTTGTTCGGCACTTTGCAATCCCTCTGCAACTTTGGGAACTTTAGCTGCAATTGCAGCCGGAACCGTGAGGACCCCGTGCCGGTCTCCGTGTAACAAGTCCCGCGGCCGGACTTCCATCCCCCCCACGCTGACCGTGGCCCCAACGTCAAAGATGTGGGCGTAAGCGTGGGAGACAGCTATGCTGCCGGCGAACAACTCGATGCCCATCTTGCGCACCGAAGGCAGCTCCCGCACGGCGCCGTTGGTCAGGTGGCCGACGCAGCCTAGCGCTTTCAGAATAGCGGCATGCACGTCGCCTACAAAAGCACCCCGTCCCGGTGGATCATCCATGTCCTGCAGTACGAGGATGCGGGGCGCGGGAATTTCGAGAATGCTGTTCCAAAAATCGGCACGATTGTGGAACGTGCCGACAATCGGGGGTTCACCGCTGCGCAGCCGGGCCGTAGCCGCGTAACCCACCATGGGGGGCGCATCCGGGAAGATGCAACTCACGCTGGCGTCGGTAAAGCCTGTGTTAGACAGCCGGACGCGAAACGATTCGATTGCGTTTGCGACCATGCAGGTATCTAACTGGCGAAGGGCGTCGAGCTCTTCTTCGGTCAACAGTGGCGCAACCGGCATGCGTGTTTCCTCTCCCGACTTGAGCTGCATCCGTGGATGCAAGTTCGTGTGCTGGAGTTTCAGAGATCCTGCAGAACTGAAGGGAGCCCAATTCCGCCTGCCCCAATTCAGCTCTTGCGTTTAGGTTCGATTCCCGAGCGGGGCTGGCTCAGCCGACTGGGTCGATGCCAGAATCCAACTACGGATAATCTTAATCTTGTGTGCAGGACTCGCTGTACGTTACTTACGAGAAAGATTCCGAGAAAGGAGGAGGCCGATTGTAGAGACTTTCTTCAAGCAGGAGGTTCGGTATTGGAGGCCCGGCCGGCGAGATTCGAGGGTAAGACCTGGGAGAGCGCAAGACATCGAAGCAGACCACAGGCGGCGCCCAGTCAGCCGCGTTCTTGGCGAGACGCTGCCGTTTCGCGTCCGGCGCTGTGTGCGTCCGCACCGTTTTGACCGTGGGCGAAGAAGGATTCAAAGGAGAGGAATAGCGCGTCGCTACGTTCACGGTCAGCGAGCACACAGCTGCCAAAACAACCAAGGCACACCAAGTCCGGTGCCGTCGACCTTCGAAATGTCTTAGCGATGACATCTCAGGAGCAGTTCGCCTCTGTCGTTGTTTGTAGCATATAAAACTCCCCCGCAGCAAACAGGAAGACATGACCACGGTAACAAAGCATGCCCTTTGTGTTGGATAGCTCGGAGTGAACACCGGTTGCCCGTCGACTTGCGAGCCAGCAAGCTGAACGGTTAGTGCAGTCCCAGGGCCCCGTGTGATTACTTCGCCGGCGTTCTCGCGAACCATTCCTCGAACCACTCAAGCGTGCGTAAGGAATAGTCATGGGCGTCGGCGGGCCTGATGAACGCATGACCCTCATCCGGATAGACCACCAGCTTGGTAGGCACATGCAAAGTGGTCAGCGCGTGCCACCATTCGACCGACTGCTCCATTGGAACTTCCCCGTCTCGGTCGCCAACCAGAATGAGCGTCGGCGTCTTCACCGCGGTCACGAAGTGCATGGGATCGCTCTTGGCGTAAACCGCGGGATCGTCATACACAGAAGTGCCGAAGAAGGGAATCATCCACTCGTCGATATCGTTGAGACCGTAGTAGCTCAGCCAATCGGAAAGGCCGGCTCCGGCCACTGCAGCGGCAAAGCGGTGCGTCTGGGTCTCAGCCCACATGGTCATATATCCACCGTAGCTGTGTCCGCGAATGCCAATGCGCTTTCTGTCGATGGGATACTGTTTGGAAATCGCATCCACGCCAGCCATGATGTCGCGGAAGTCGCCGCCACCGAAATCTTTTACGTTGCCCTGCGTGAATAACTCTCCCTGTCCGTAGCTGCCGCGCGGGTTGGGGCAAAGAGCAAAGTAACCCATGGCCGAGAGCGGCCCCATACTGCGCTCGTCCCAGCGCGACATGCATGCAGATGATGGACCTCCATGCACGGTGACAACGAGTGGATAGGTTTTGCCTGAGGCAAAATCCTTGGGCAGCATCAACCAGCCTTGCACTCGCGTACCGCCGTTCATCCAATGCACATTCCGCATCTCGCCCCACGCCGGCTTGATGTCGGCGTTCAGGTCGGTGAGCTGCTTCCAATTGCCGATGGGGCCCGCCCAGACTTCCGGTGGAGTGCTGGCCGATTGACGCACGATGGCAGTAATTAATTTTTCGCCGGATTGAGACCCCGCTGAAGCCCACGCAGCGCCCGCGGGAACTGCCGCCTCTTCGCCCGTCCAGAGCGTCTGGACCGCGCCGCTTTTCGCGTCCACGCTGCCGAAGCCGGACTTACCATCCACGTTCTCGGCGAATGTAATTCGGTCAGGAGCCGTCCAACTTAGCCTGGAGGGCGATGCCTTGAGGTGGGGCGTGAGATTTCGCGCGATCCCTCCTGTGATCGGGACTACGTGGACGTCGCCACCCGTGGAACCCTCATCGCTCATCAGTCCTTCGATGAACGCAACGTTCTTTCCATCGGGGGAGACGCGCGGGACAGCGATTTGCAGCTTCGGTTTGTAGATCTCGCGCATCTCGCCAGTCTGTGCGTTCACCAGATAGAGGCGAGCAATCCACCAGTTTGCATCCCCGGAACCATGCGCGGCGCTGGCCGCCCAGGCCTGTCCGTCGGGAGTCCAGTCGTATTCGTAGACATACACATCCGCGGGCGTGACCTGGGTCAGACGGTCCGTGCTCAGATCGATGGTTACAATGCGCTGCTCATAAATCTTCTGGTCGATGACGCCGGCAAGTGGGGTCATCGGTTGGAGCGGGCCCGCGGCGCGTGGCATGCCTTCAATAAAAAGGAAAGCAAGCTTCGAACCGTCGGGAGAGAAGCGCGGGGACTCGACATAACCCTTCAGCTCAGCATGCTTTAACGGAGCCGTGCCGTCGGCTGCGGCGGTCCAGACTTGAGCAGCGGGCGCGTCGCCGGGAAGATCGGCGATGAATGCGATGCGCTTGCTATCGGCGGACCAGGTCACATCGCGGAGCGGAAGGTTACCTTCCACGGCAATCGCGTGAGAAGAACCGCCGTTGACAGGGATTACCGTGAGTTCTCCACTCGAGATAAAAGCGACCTGAGTTCCATCGGGTGAGAGCGCAACCTGATCGATCCTCTTGGCGTGGGGCATGGAGTCAAGCACTGTTGCGGAGCGAGAAGGTATTGCGTCCTGGGCGAAAAGGGAAGCGCAAATGAACACCGAGGTAAGGGCGCAGAACAGCACTGAATAACGGAAGCGCGGGTTCGGTCGTGCATTCATGGCGGTAGGAGTATAGCTGGTTCCGGTCCGGATGCCGAACCGGTTACACATCCAGGTAATGTTTGGAGGGCACATCCCGCAACCATTGCGCCGCGGTTTCAGCGGTGATGTCGCGTTGCGGCATGGCGAGCATTTCATATCCCACCATGAATTTTCTTACCGTGGCCGAACGCAACAGGGGCGGGTAGAAATGCGCGTGCAGGTGGAATTCGGGATGAGCCTCGCCATCGGTTGGCCGCTGATGAAAACCCATGGTGTAGGGAAACGCAGTCTTGAACAGATTGTCATATCGAACCGCAATTTGCGAGAGTATGTCGGCGAGGGCATCGCACTCCTCATGATTCAGGTCGTGCAAGGCTGGCACGGATTTTCGGCTGACGAGCAGCGTCTCAAACGGCCACACCGCCCAGTACGGCACTAGCACTATGAAATGGTCGTTCGCACAGATCACGCGTTCCTGCTTTTCCAGCTCCAGCGCAAGGTAATCTCCCAGCAAGGTTGAGCCATGCGACCGGTAGTACTCCTGGACTGCGGCCAATTCTTCTACTGATTCGTTGGGCAGAGTTTGGTTGGCCCAGATCTGCCCGTGCGGATGCGGATTACTGCACCCCATCATTGCGCCACGGTTCTCGAAAACTTGCACCGACTGGATGTTTGGCTGACCTCCGAGTTCGCGGAACTCTTCCGCCCAGGTGTCAACCACGCGACGGATTTCCGCTACGCTCATACGCGCCATAGTGAGATCGTGCCGGGGTGAATAACACACGACACGGCAGCGTCCCGCTTCGCTGCGGGCAACCAGAAGCCCTCTTTCCTGGATTTCTGCGGCGGGAGTTTCTGGTCCGAGAGCTGCAAAATCGTTGTCGAAAACAAACGTCCCGGTGTAGGCGGGATTTCTCACTCCACCAGCTCGCACATTGCCGGGGCAAAGGTAACAACTGGGGTCGAACCTCACTTGCGTTTCGGGCGGAACGCTCTCAACCTGCCCTTGCCATGGACGCTGCATCCGGTGCGGAGAAACCAGCACCCATTCCCGCTTCAACGGATTGAAACGGCGATGGGGATGCGCCTTCAGATCGGATGAGCTCATCAGCGTACCTTCTTCATCTTTCATCCCGATACGTCACGCTCTGGTTCGTTACGCCACCCGCTTCACTCCGTTCGCGGCCGAGCAGACATGGATCTCGGGCGCATGGCCTGTCGAACGCCGATACCCGTCGCCAACGCGCGCTTTGAACTCCGCGACGCAGTCCTTGCGAACGAGGTTGACGGTGCAGCCTCCGAACCCGCCGCCTGTCATTCGAGCCCCGTAGACACCCGGGGCTTGACCAGCCAGTTCCACCATCGAATCGAGTTCGGCACAGCTCACTGCAAAATCTTCACGCAGGCTTGTATGCGACTCTCGCATCAGGATTCCGAAGGTCTCAAGATCCTTCCGCTCCAGCGCAGATGCGGCCCGGAGCACACGAGCGTTCTCGCTGATCACGTGACGGCAACGGCGCATGATCGTTTCCGGCAAATCTCCGCCGCAGGTCGCCAGATCGTTTATGGTGACGTCCCTCAAGGCGCCGACATCCGGCAGATGCGCCGCAAGACATCGCACACCGGCTTCACATTCAGCGCGCCGACGGTTGTATTCCCCACCCGATATGCTGTGGCGAACCATCGTGTTACAAATCACGAGACGAGCCTCGTCGCCGAGTGGAAGCGGCCGGTATTCAAGTGAGCGGCAGTCCAGCAGCAGGGCGTGGCCATTTTGCCCGTGGCTGGAAATAAACTGGTCCATGATTCCGCAGCGCGCACCTACAAATTCGTTCTCAGCTTTTTGGCACAGCAAGGCCAGTTTCGTGAGGTCGATCGCCTCGCCGGCCACATCTAGCAGCGCATAGCCGACCGCGACCTCAAGCGAAGCCGATGAGCTTAACCCCGCACCCTGCGGTACATCGCCCTCGATCAGCAAGTTGGCGCCGATCGGCGTGCTGCCCGAGAAGGACAGGGTTTTCGCCACTCCAATCACATAGTCGCTCCAATGCCCGGAGCCTTTATCGGGAAATGCGTCCAGGTTGAACTCACGTTGTTCGGCGAAATTCTCCGAGCGAACCACCAGCTTGCGGTCATGGCGCGGGGCAATGGCTACCCGCGTGCAAAAATCGATCGCCGCCGGCATAACAAAGCCATCGTTGTAGTCGGTATGTTCACCGATGAGATTCACCCTGCCCGGTGCCTGGAAGATGCGTGGCGCCGCGTCAAAGAGCTGGGCAAATTTTTGTCCCAGGCATTCAGCCTGATTGTCAATCTCTGGATTACTGCCGCGCATGGCCAACTCACTCTAACAAAATGAGCTGACACGCGCTCAGCCGCAGTCGCGTCCCAGCTGTACAATGCGCGTGAACATACCGGGAGCGGAGGTACACGTGACAAACTGCCTCAGTCATCCATCCTTGAAGTTGACCCTGTGCCTGATGTTTTTCATGTGCGGGCTGTCCCCCGCTCAGATAACTGGCGGCTCGACGCAAGCATCGCTCGCTCCGACTCCGCCGATGGGTTGGAACAGTTGGAACAAGTTTGGTTGTAACGTGAGTGAAAAACTCATTCGAGAAATCGCTGACGCCATGGTCTCCAGCGGGATGCGGGCCGCCGGCTATCAATACGTCAACATTGACGACTGCTGGCAGGTAAGCCGTCAGGCGGACGGAACGATTGTCGCCGATCCCCAGCGTTTCCCAAACGGCATCAAGAATCTCGCCGACTACGTCCACGGAAAAGGATTGAAGCTTGGCATCTATACCGACGCCGGCCGCCTGACCTGCGAGAAACGCCCGGGAAGTTTCGAGCATGAGTTTCAAGACGCCAAGGCGTACGCGTCATGGGGTATCGACTACGTGAAGGTTGACTGGTGTAACGCCGAGGGCCTGGAACCAGAAATACAGTACGCGAAAATTCGTGACGCGCTGGCGCAGTCGGGCCGGCCAATCGTATTCAGCATTTGTAACTGGGGAGTAAAGGCGCCTTGGCGCTGGGGCCCTGCCACGGGAAATCTCTGGCGTACCACGGGAGACATTAGCGATCACTACAGTCGCATGTCGGAGATTGGATTCTCACAAAATGGTCTGGAGAAATTTGCCGGCCCCGGACACTGGAATGATCCCGACATGCTGGAAGTTGGCAACGGCGGCATGAGCCGCGACGAATATCGCACGCACATGGCGCTGTGGGCGATCCTCGCCGCACCGTTGCTCGCGGGAAACGATCTGCGAACCATGAACGCCGAGACTCGGGAACTCCTGACCAACTCCGAAGTAATCGCTGTCGATCAGGATCGCAAAGGCGTGCAAGGCCATCGCGTGTGGGAAGAAGGACCGCTGGAAATCTGGGTGAAGCCCCTCGCGGACGGGAGCCAGGCGGTCGGACTCTTCAACCGCACCGAAGCTGCTTTAAAAATGCAGCTCGACTCAAAGCTGATTGGCGTGCCGCCTTCGGCGAAGCTGCGTGACCTGCTCGACCACAAAGATCTTGGCCCGATCAATGATTCTTATGCCGCGGAAGTCCCGGGGCGCGGTGTCGTCATGCTCCGGGTTTCCGAGTAGGCGGGTTTGCGCTGACGTATTTGATTGTGGCCAACACCGCTTGCTTAATGGTCAGTCGCGGACGCCAGCCCAGGGCGCGGATGCGCGAGCAGTCGAGCAGGATGAAGGGACTGTCTCCAATCCAACCGCGTTCGCCGCCCGAATACGTGAGTTTCGGGTGCAGGCCGAGATGCTCACAGATCCAGCCGATGGAGTCGTTGACCTCGCAATACTCGTCGGTCCCAAGATTGAAGATGTTGACTTTGTCTTTCGCTCGATCGATCGCGGTAAGAATCGCGTCGATGCAATCCTGCACATATAAGTATGACTTCCGCTGATGCCCGTTCCCCAGCACATGAAGATGTTCCGGGTGTTCGGCAAGCTGTCGGCAAAAATCGAACACGTGCCCGTGCGAGTAGCGTTCGCCCAGTATCGAGACGAAGCGAAAAATGTAGCCCTGCATTTCAAAGCCTTCGCAGTAGGCTTGAATCAGGCCTTCGGCAGCCAGCTTGGAAGCCCCGTAAAGCGAAGTCTGGATGGGGAAGGGACACGTCTCCGGCGTGGGGAAAATATCCGGCTCTCCGTAAACCGATCCAGTCGAAGAAAAAATAATGCGTTTGCAGTTTCGCTCGCGCATGGCCTCGAGCACGTTCCAGGTTGCGATCGTGTTCTGATCCAGATCCTTGCGTGGACGTTCAGTGCCGAAACGCACATCGGCATTGGCTGCGAAATGAACCACCAGTTCCACGCCCTCCATCGCTTGCGCCAGGCTTTTCCCGTCAAGCAAATCGGCCTGATGGAGAGTGAATTCCGGGTGCGCCAGCGCACTTTCCAAGAACCGGATCTGTCCCGTCGACAGGTTATCGAACCCAAGGACACGGTGACCCGCGGAGAGAAGGCGGTCGACCATATTGCTGCCGATAAAGCCCGCCGCACCAGTAACCAAAACGCGCAAAAATAAACCTCCGGGAGAAACTCGAAACCTAGGTAGTTCTCGGACGCTGACGTATAGCACTGACGTATAGGAAGTCTATCTGCTATCCGAAGAAGTCTGCCGCAGCGCGATTCGTGTTCCCTTCAACTCAAACCGGCTATCGCGCCAAACATAACGCAGATTCAGATAACTGGCGAACCACACCAGAAAGCCAAGCAAATCGCGCAGCGGATACAACCACGGCGCACGCCGTATCTGCGGATCCCGCACCACCATCCAGCCCACCAGCCACGCCTCAGTCAGGCGATTCAACACGGCTGCAAGCAGCAAGAGGGATCCAATTCCCCAGTGTCCTAAAAATCCGGCCGCAAGAAATCCGAGCAGGCCATACGGCATGGCGAAGATCAGACCGCTTCCAAAGTGTCCTTTGGGGCGCGAGTAGCGCGTAGTCTGCGCCCAGCGCAGCTGGTTCTGCCACATGCGCCGGAACGATGGTTGATTCACCACGTGATCGATGACGTGGCCTGAGAGCACGACCTGGTAACCTTTCTGCGCCATCAAATTGCCGATCGCGAAATCGTAGGCGATGTAATCCCGCAGAGCAGTGTAGCCGCCGATGCTCGCCAGAGAATCTTTGCGAACCACAGTCGTTGGCCCCAATCCAAACTTCATTCCTTCGAGCAGATTCGCCACCAGCACTCCCGCCGTCATTTCCACCGACATGCCGATGGCCGTGAGGCCCGAGAAAAAACCTGCCGCATTCTTGCCGCGATACACGCACGTCACCATGCCGACTTGTGGGTTCAGCAATGGCGGCACAATTTCACGCAGATAGCGCGAGTCAACTTCTACATCGCTGTCTGTGGTAACCAGAATGTCGTGCGCCGCAACCTCTGCCATGCAATGAAATGCGTAAACCACGGGGTTGGGCCACGGTGTGCCGGTCACCAGCACCCGGCTCCGGATGTGCGGATAGCGGGCGCATACCTCGCGCACTACATCGAGGGCCGCATCGTTCGCCTCGTCTGCCGCAAATAGAATTTCGTAATCGGGATAGTCCTGCCGGAAGAAGCTCTCAATGTTTTCCTTCAGCCGCGCTTCGAGGCCATGCACCGGCTTGAGCACGGAAACGGGAGGCAAGCGCGCGTCGTCAGAAACGGAGCTGACTTGCTTCCGTGCGTCCGCACGAAACCGGATTACTCCCAGCGCGGCAAGACCCAGGAACACGGTCGACGATGCCGTGCCGATCAGCGCCACGCCCAAAACGAAATAAAGGATCAGGTCGATCAAAGTTTGTATTTTCCGCAGGGCTCGAATTGCCCGGCTTCTTGTAACGGCAGCAATTCACACTATACATTTCCGTGGTCTGCAGACGTAAGCCGGGAGGCTCAGGTCATTCCGATTCTTTGCTCACTTCGATTCTTGGAGTGCGGTCTCATTGCCGCGTGGCGGCGAAGCTTGCGTGATTTTGTAATCTTTGTACTCTATGGAAAGGATGGCGCGCCCTCCCAGCCGGATCACGCTTTCCGTATGATTCTCAGCCGGAAGCCAGAAGTCATTCACCTTGACATATCTGTGCTTCACTTCCGTCTTCTTGATCCACCATGACGGATTTTTAGCCGGTTCTCCCTCGATTCGCACCACCGCGAAGTCCTTCGCGTCAACCCAGATTTTTCCGCGATAGAGAAACTTGTTCCTGGTCTTGGGCAGCAGGTTCAGGACGTATTCCGCGCCCTGTGGCGTGGTTTCGTATCCCGCCGACGTAAACTCGTAATTCTCGGTGGTCAGCGCGGAGTTCCTGCGGTTCTCCGAATTCGCGGCTTCCTGCTCGCCCTCCAGCAGCTTCTTGAATACGTGGTCGACGATGAATTTGGAGCCGCTCTCGGAGACCACGCGAAACTGTTTGGCATCGGGAGCACGGTAAGTCATGGTGACCACCATCTCGGCGTCCCGGTCACTGGGGAACCCGCGGTACTGCATGCGGTAGACCCGGGTTCCGTTGAACTGATCGAGCGCCGCAGCTCGCTCAGCATTCCGCTCTTGAAGTTTCTGGGCTATCTGCTCCGCGGGCAGGGAGGCATTCTCCGCGGAATAGGAGGACCGTAGCGAATTCGCTGTTTGTAGAGGCGTCTGGCAGCAAGCGGCGAGACTCCAGCCGAACAAGAGACCAATCCCAACTCGAGTTCCAACTCGCACGCATTGCATGTCGACCCCTGGATGCCGAAAATCCGCTCTCAGTCTGGCGCTCTTAGTCTACCGCGGACGGGGAGCCACTGAACTTGTATTTCGCCGCGTTCCGATGGTCCTTCCCGCTGTGGAATTAGCGGTAAAAGCTGTCACAAGTGGGGCTGGTTACCTTCGTGCCTCACTCGTCGGAGCTATTCCCAGGCTCTCCGGATTGCTGCACACTGTCTTCAGGCCCCAATTATGCAAGCACCCACTGTCAAGACCAACCGCCGCCGGCAAGATCGCATTCAGGCTGTGCTTCCCGTGCGAGTTCGGGGCACGGACTCTTCCGGCACGTCGTTCGAAATCCTGGCCCACACGCTCGACCTCACGGCGAACGGGGCGCGGCTGGGGTCGATTCGCCACCATCTGAAAGTGCTCGACACGCTAACTGTTTTCTATCGTCAGCGCAAAATGGAATTCACGGTAGTGTGGACGAAGTTGCTGGATGGAAGAAGCGAGTACCAGGTTGGCCTGCAGGCTTTTTCGCAGGAAAAGGAAGGCTGGGGAATGAACCTTTTCATTTCCGGCATACAGCCATTAGCGAGCGCCTCAGCCACGTCGGTAGCGGTGTAAACCGGAAGACATTATGCGCCATTTTCTATTCAAACTCTGGTCAGACGAGGGCGGGCAGGACGTAGCCGAGTATGCCGTCATGCTGGCCGTCGTGCTTGTCATTGTGGCGAGCACCGTCCGCCTGATCGGTGCAAACGCAAGCAATGTGTTCTCGCAGGTCGGCAGTTCCATCCAGTAAGTAAGTCCACCCGAATCTTTCGCGCTGCACACTCGTCTTCGTCCTTGATATCCTGCGTTCGTTGTAATCCGGGGAGAGAATGCGCGTATAGCTCCTGGGAAATGTTGGGAGAAACATCGCGGATAGGTGAGATTCTTAGCCAGTCATCGCCGCGTTAAGGACGCGACGAATTGCCCATCATCAGCACAAACAGAAGCGGAAGATATATGACTGTCGCCTGCAACACTTGACGAGCCAGCATTTTCGATCGCGGGGCGTTAATGGGTAGTTTAAGAAACGCCAAGCGGGCGCCAAAATAGAAAAGTGCGATGCCAAGAATCACCGCGCCGACCAGATAGATCTTTCCTGCCATCCCGAAAACACCAGGCAAAACACTGAGCGGAATCAAAATCAGCGAGTAGGCCACGATGCGCCGAGCCGTGGAGCGTCCATCCTCCTCCACGACTGGCAGCATGCGAATTCCGCCGGCAGCGTAGTCCTCCCGATAGAGCCACGCGATGGAGAAAAAATGCGGAAACTGCCAAACAAAAAGGATGGCAAACAATATCAACGTGCCCCACTCCAGCCGTCCGCGCGCCGCCGCCCAACCCAAAACTCCAGGCATAGCTCCAGGAAAAGCGCCCACGAAAGTGCAGATGGGCGACACCCGTTTCAACGGCGTGTACACCGCCAGATACACCACTGACGTCAGGAAGGTCAAAAGCCCGGTCAGCGGATTCGTGGAAACTGCCAGGTAGATTGACCCGCCCAAAGTAGCCACCAGGCCGGCCGTCGTCGCGTGAGCAAGGCTCATACGGCCTGCCGGCAGCGGACGCTGCGCGGTCCGCCGCATCTTCCCGTCCACCTTGTACTCCATCACTTCATTGAGCGCCGCGGTTCCACTCGAGACCAGTCCGATTCCCAGCAAGGCGTGCAAAAGCCCCCACGACCACGAAGAAACCCCGGCTTTTTGCGCGCCAAAATAGTAGCCACACCACGCCGTCATTACGATCAGAGTAGTCACGCGCAGCTTCATCAATTCGGCGTAATCACGCAGGAGAGACATTGCTTGCTTGCGAAACAAGATCACTGGTTGGGTCATCGCGCTCATGGGAGAATCACTGGTGCGGTTGTCGGACCGCCTGCCTCACGCCGGAAACCGTTCGAGTCCAATAAAACTGAAAGAGGGCAGTGCCGACAACGCCGCCAAAAAATACTCAAGAATTGTATGGGTACTCCGATGGCTTTCGAAAGTCAAGTCGAAACTCCGCAATCGACTCGCGCGCCCAGCCCGGAGTCTGGAGCTCGTCCGCGTCCGTACCCGTTACTGGCTCGCCGAAGCCCCAGTCGCGTTGAAGGTTTCCGGCGGATCAAAAAAGCATTGATGCCACAGCGCCGCGTCGGACAATTTGCCCGCTTTCCATTGTTGGAGCGTAGGGAACGTGGCGGCTAGCATCCCGCCATCAACCGCGTCGAAGATCACGACGACCCCGGCAAGTTCCTGCGGCTTCTGCGCCAGTTCCGCATAATCCTTGTCGAGCACCGACTTCGCGAACTCCAGTCTGAGCTGAGGGCCCGCATCTTTCTGCGTCTCGTTTATTTTTTCCACCGAAACGATTCTCACGCTTTTCCCGCGAAGAGGCGCCCAGTCTCCAGGAAAAGGCGCAGTTTCTTCCCGCGTCACATGAAACAGATTCGCCGCCACCGGTACCGACGACGCACTCGCTGGCGCGTCGCTATCCGGAACGCTGTCGGGCATTTCCAGGCTATTACGCCAGATCCACCCCCGCGACAGGCCGGAAATTCGCACGTGAACCCAATCCCGATTGAAGTCGAGCATCTCGAACTCGTCGTGGGCGCTGGCTAGAAACAAAGTCTTCGCCGTCAAACTGGCAGTCGCCACAACTGGAGTCCCGGACTTCTTCACCGCGACGAGATTCTTGGGATGAGACTGATTCTTTAGGACCTCCTCCAGGCTCTCAGCCTCCGCCCGCAGAGCGTTGGGAGCCTCGTCGGTCACTTTTTTCGGCCCAGCCTCGGAGCCAGCTTTCTCCCGCTCAGACAAACCCTCCGCCATTGACGGGGAAAGGCCGCCGCTCGTCTCCGGAAGTCTCGGTTCTGGCGCCGAAATGGCGGGTTCCGCGGAACTCGGCGTATTCATTGCTTGCTGCGAAGGAGATGGCCCCGAGGGAGTCTGCTGCGCCGCAGCTTGGCCCGAGGTTTGTCCCGACAAAGACCGTCCCGAGGAAGATCTCTCCGAGGGAAATGGCCTCTCTGGTGCGGCATTCGCCGGAGCAGCTCCATAGAGCGGTCCTTTGCCGGCGATCTGATCCGCCAGTTGATCCAGCAGATCCCCTTCCAGTCGGCCATTCGAGGTCAACACCTGATATGCGGAGCGCGCCGCAACCGGATCTGCGTACCAAGCCGTGACCTCTACGCTCACCCTTACAATCGATCCCCCAGAAGGCGCCGCGTTAACCTCGAACTTGGCTTGGTAGTAGCCTCGCACATAGCGATCAAGGGGATGGTCCCCGGAAGTTGCGAAGCCCTCGAGGACCGGAAGGCGTCCTGCAGTGGCGGGCTTCATTTCCTGAAGAGCTTTTTCCACCCGGGCTTTGGACTGCGGGAAAGTCCGTTTCAATCCGTTGCCCTGCGCGTGGCTCCCTCGCACGCAGCAAAAAACCACCACCGCTCCCAGGAACGCGTGCGTAACGACTCGACCGAGACCAGTCACGCGTCCCGTCATTTCTGCACCAAGTCGTCGCGCATGATCCATCCGTGCTCCCCCTCGTGGGTCTCCACCCCATACCAGTACGGCGTCGAAATCAGAATCAGGACTTCCGTTCCAGTAGGTAGCGACCGCAGCGTACTCGCAGTGTGGAAGGGCGCGGACTTCAGGGGTGCTCCCGGGTCTTTCACCAACCGCTCGAGCTGCCGGCGAAGATCTTTGACGTGCTCTTCCAGGCTCTGACCGGACGTTGCCGCCACCGGTGCGCCTTGACTCGGCAGACTCTGTGCGGACTGATCTTGGCTGGGCTGATCTTGGCTGGGCTGATCTTGGCTAGACCGGTCTTGATCAGGCTGGTTTTGTAGAGGCTCGCTATGATCGCGCTGACTTGCAATCTGCGCGGTTCCACTCGGAGCCGCGTCTTGGTGACTCTCGACAGGTGCCGGCGCCGATTCCTCGGATGGCGGCACTGGCCAGGGCCCTGCCTCCGCCTGCGAGGAAGAGGTTTGCTTCTTCTCCAACTTTTCCCGGCGTTCGTTCAAGGCTTCGACGTTCTGCCTCTTCATGAGCTCGATGGCGTCGATGTGCTGGCGAATATCCTGGTACTCGGCGGTTTCGACCGAGCCGTTGGATTGATGCACAATATGGCGGTAGTCTTCCTTAAAAAGCGCATTGATGCGCAACACCGTGTTCTTCTTGCCTTGAGGTTGTACCACGTAGCGCACGACCAGGGTCCCTGAGTCGCTGCTATCCTTGAAGTTCCGCGGGTCGAGCGCCTGCTCGCGAACTTTGTAGAAAACCTTTCCTCCCCCGGTCCACTCAGGAAATACGCGCGACGAAGTCGCCGCTTTCGCGCCGCTGACAAACTCGTCTTTGTTGTACTCTTTGGTTCCCCGGATCACTCCGTTATCCGCCACGTCTGCCACTACCTGCTCCACTTCACTCTCTGGCATGGGAAGATTGACCGCCAGTCCCTCGCCGTACGGCAGCTTATCTTTCCCACGGCCGGCGAGCGGCAGCCCAGCCGCCAGAACCAGCAGTAGCGCGGGCACCAGTCTTGCGGACGTGCGCGCCCGTGCCGCAGTGGCGCAGCCGCAACCAGCGCCGCGAACCTCGCTGCTCGCTCCGTTTCTGGGTCCAGTCTCAGCGCGGAATGCCCGCCCACGGCTTCGATCACTTCTCCACCAACCCACCGCAGCCTCCGTTTCCAGATTCCCAGAGTCTCGTACTCTTGGTGTAAAGCTGTCAACTCGACTTCGGACCGTTTCATTCCGATGTGACCAGGGGTTTCACTGACGTTGTAAAAAAAATGTAAAAACTTCTTGAACTTTTTCTTTCGATAGTAGTAGGATTCAGCCCCGGTAGGGTGGTAGAACCTTTCGTCCACTGTTCTACGATCGGCTTAAATGGGAGCCACCTCCCGTTCGAGGCCTTTATTGCTGGGGTATCACCTGCGGCTTGCGCTTGGGGAAAAGTTAGTTTCTGGATAACCAGATTTTGATTCGATCTTTGCTGAGGAGTCCGGCCATGCACGTTTTGAGCTGTCCTTGTCTTCGCAAAGTGTATTGCTCCGCAGCTCAGTTGTTTCCCGTTGCCTTTCTGAGCCGCAGCCGGGGCTTGAATGATTTAGGCGCAAGCCCATGCGTAGCGGCCGTCGATTCGCGGCGCGACACGCAGTCGATTTGCTCGCATGTCTTTATGACTTCTTTATTCCTCGCACTTAGTATGTAGCTCAATTTTGCTTTGCTTTGCCTTTACGATTTCGCATTGAGGAGGCCTAGATGATCTCGTCCTGGAAAAGTCTGGCGGGTGGCTTGTTGCTGCTATTCCTTGTCTGTGGCTGCTTCTCAGACGCTCACGCCTTGCCGGCTTTCGCCCGAAAGTATGGCCTGCGCTGCTCAGCCTGTCACGAGTCCTGGCCTATGCTGAATTACTTTGGACAAAAGTTCAAAGACAATGGCTACCAGATCATGAACGACCGCGACGCCCCGATCTGGCAGAACCCCAGCTACTGGCCGGTGGTCTTCCGCATCACGCCGATCTGGCACCGGGTCAGCGTCGGCAAGGTGCCGATTGATACGTATTCCTCCGTTGGCGGAGTCCCCACGCCCACGGGTACGGCGATCCAGCGCATTTCCAGCTCCGGCTTCGACTTGAGCGGCCTCGACTTCCATACCGGTGGAACGCTGGAGAAGAACATCTCCTTCTACCTGCTTCCGTCTTCCGATAATACCGGCGCTTTTCACTTTGAGCAGGTCTTTGTGCGCTTCGATAACATCGCCCACAGCCCCTGGCTCAACTTCAAGCTGGGTCGCTTCGAACTCGACAACCTGCTCTCTGAAAAGCGCATTCTCACGCTGACAGGCAATGGAGGTGTTTACCAGACTTATCACTTCATTCCCCAAGGTGACGCGAACAACTTTGGCCAGATAGGGGATAACCAGCTTGGTATGGAGTATATGGGACACTCGGTGGACGATCGGACGCGAATTTCGGTTGCCCTGGTCAGCTCGAGTGATGGCAACGTGGCCCTCAGTACCACAGCCAACGCCTACACTGCGTTCATTGCTGGAAGCCACGCTTTCGACACAGGGAGGATGGGCGTCCAACGGGTCGGGTTTTACGTCATGGCCGGAGAAGCGTCAACCTACTATCTGACATCGGGTGGTGGCGTTCCCATTCCTGGTTCCGGAATTGGCAACAAGAGCTTCACCCGTGAAGGCTTCGTAGGCCAATTCTACGCCGGCCCGCACATCGGTCTCACGATTGTGACTCAGCATGGCTCGGACAACGCATGGTTCGGGCAAGGTTATGGCGGCGCAGAGGCCTCAGACGGGGATGGGGGCAACACCTGCGGGGCTCCTCCCTGCCCTCCAAACAATGTGCCGGGAACAACTCTCCCTGTCGGATCGCAGTCGCCCAGCTGGAACGGCGTCACCGCCGAGGGTCACTACATCTACAGTCCGCAGCTGATCTTCATCGCTCGGTTTGAGGCGGAACGTATGTCGCAACAGGCCAATGGGTCGGGATACACGGTCGGGTTCACCGGGCCGAACGGACTTACGGGCCCAACCCCTTCTGACTACGGCAACATCACGACCTACACCATCGGCTTCCGCTATAACCCGTTCATGACCAGTCGCGCAGGCTTAGCCTGGCACAACGAATACAACTGGCTGCACCAGAACGGCACCGGCCCGGCAGACCTTACGACCGGAGCCCTTACCAACCTCAACACCGGCGAAATTCTGACGGGACTTGACTTCGACTTCTAGAAAGGGAACGACATGCGGACAACAATGCGGAAGTGGTCGCTTTGCCTGGTTGGAGCTGCGGTTTTGGCGCTCTCGCTGCCTTCTTCGGCGCAGCTCTCGACCTACGACATAGAAACGCGCATTGGCATGGAGAGCCATGTCGGAAATCTTACCGGCCATGCCAAAGACGCCAAGGCAGATTACCGCCGGTACTGCGTGAGTTGCCACGGCGACCTGGGCGATGGCAATGGCGAGGTTGCGCAGTGGCTTGATCCCCCGATGTGGCCCAAGCCTCGCGATTTCCAGCTAGGCATATTCAAGTGCCGCTCCACTCCGACCGGAACCCTGCCCACCGACGAGGATCTTTTCGACACCATCGCTCGTGGCTTGGACCGCTCCTCTATGCCGCAGTGGAGCACGTTCACCAAGCAAGAGCGTGTCGATCTCGTGGCTTGGGTGAAGCACTTTTCTCCCCGCTGGCTGAATGAAAAGCCGGGAACGCCAATCACCATTCCGCCCGAGCCGGAAGTCACTCCCGAGCGCATCAAGGCTGGTCGCGAAGTGTTTGCCAGGGTACAGTGCTGGAAGTGCCACGGTGTGCAGGGTATGGCCAATGGGCCGTCCGCTTCGACTCTCACCGACGATCAGGGCCGTCCTATTGCACCGTTCAACTTTACCGATGGGACCCGGCCAAAATGTGGCGATACGGATCGCGATATTTACAAGATCTTCATGACCGGTCTGGATGGAACTCCGATGCCGTCGTTTTCGGATAACATCAAGCCCGATGAGGCATGGGACTTGGTTTTCTATCTGCGAACGTTTATGGCTCAGAAGAGCAGGGAAAAAGAGCTGGCCAAAACACTGGGCCTCAAGCCGGTTGATCCGAACGCCCCGGCAGGACAACAGTAGCGGCATCGCCGCCAAGGTTTTACAGGAGGTTTTTCTATGAGGAATCGGCACAATTCCGCGGTTGTACTATCGCTGGTAGTTTTAGTATGCTGTGCAGCGTTGATCTTGGAACAGAAGGTCAACGCTGCGGGAGAAGGTAAGATTACCGGGACAGTAAAACTGAGCGGTACCGCTCCGCACATGAAGGGCATCGATATGTCGAAGGATCCCTACTGTGTCAAGCAACATGTAAACAATCCTGGTCACCTCGAAACCGTGGTGGTCGGTGAGGGCGACGGGTTGGAGAATGTGGTGCTTTACATTTCTGACTGGAGCGGCCCCGCGACGGTAACCACCGCCGTCCCAGTGTTTGATCAGAAGAATTGCATGTACACGCCCCATGTCTTGGCGATGGATGTAAACGAGCAATTCAAAGTGGTCACCAGCGATCAGACCACCCATAACATCCACCCGCTGCCTAACCCGATGACCGGCAACATCCCGTGGAATCAGTCTCAGCCCCCGGGAGCGGCCCCCATCGAGAAGAGCTGGAAGGCTGCGGAAGTGATCCCAGTGCAGTGCAACATCCATCCTTGGATGCACGGCTGGTTCGTCGTGGTTAAAGGACCGTATGCCACCACGGACGACAAAGGCGCCTACACAATCAACAATGTCCCGCCTGGAAGTTATACGGTGACGGCATGGCAGGAAGATTACGGCACGCAGACCGCGAAAGTGACGGTTGCCGCGGGCGGGTCGGGAACTGCGGATTTCACCTTTAAAGCGAAGTAGTGGTTCAGGAAGGCTTCAGCGTAGTTCTGTAACAACCAAGTCCCAAAATCGCCGCAGCTAAAACCTGCGGCGATTCTAACGATGCTGGATTAAGCCGGAGGCAGGATATATGGCGAAGATATTCGCGGTGACCATCATAGTGATCGCAATCGCTTCGGCGATTCCCATCGTGATGCACATGTGGCCGATGCCAACCGACATCTCCGTCCACGGTCATCTGATCGATGAGCAGTATTCGGATACCATGCTGGAAGCGGGTATTTCGTTCCTGGCCTCCCAATTTCTGCTCGGTTTCTTTGTCTGGAAGTTCTCTCACACAAAACCTGACGCCAAGATCAAACGCTTCCCCGGCGGCGCGGTGGGCTTGGTGGTCGCCGGTTTCCTGTTGGTAGGGACCGAGGTCTTGGCTCTGGGTGTATTTGGTGCGAAGGCATGGGCCAGCCAATATTTCACCCCGCCCGCGGCGGACGCACTGCAAGTCCAGGTGCAGGCACAGCAGTTTGCCTTTTACTTCCGCTATCCTGGCCCGGATGGGAAATTCGGTCCCATCCACCCCGACCAGATCAACGAAAGTACTGGCAATTTCTATGGCCTTGACACCACGCATGACCAGGATTCTAAAGACGACATCGTAACCGCTGAGATGGCGGTTCCAGTAAACCGGGAAGTCCACCTTCTGATGCATTCCAGGGATTTGGGGCATTCTTTTTACGTTCCGGAATTGCGCGTCCACCAGGACTTCGTCCCGGGGCTGGATCTATCGATTCATTTCACCGCGACCCAGGTTGGGAAGTACGAAATCGTCTGCACGCAGTTGTGTGGTCTCGGGCACTACAACATGAAAGCGTACCTGGAAGTGATGACGCAGGGGGACTACGACAACTGGCTAAAACAGCAAGCGGCATTGCAGTAGCCGTCGTCCGGCAATAAATCTGGACCCTACATCTCGTTTGAGGTGAGCACAATGCACGACATGTCTACACACGCGGCGCACGGAGCCCCGACTAGCTTCATTCGGAAGCACGTTTTCAGTACTGACCACAAAGTCATCGGCAAACAGTATTATGCGCTGGCATTGGTCGCGGTTTTCGTCGGAATGTTTCTCTCCTGGCTCATGCGCCTCCATTTGGGATTCGCCAATTTCGCCATTCCCGGTCTGCACCTGCTTTCGAAGAACGGCGCTCCGGGTGACGTAATGACGCCCGAGTATTATCTGCAACTGATGACCATGCACGGCACGATCATGGTCTTTTTTGTGCTCACCACGGCCCCGTTCGCGGCATTCGGTAATTTCTTTTTACCCATCCAGGTGGGCGCGGAGGACATGCCGTTCCCTCACTTCAACATGATGTCGTTCTGGGTCACGTTCGCAGCCTTCCTGGTGCTGGTTTCCTCGTTCTTTCTAGGCGATGGGCCGACTCTAGGAGGCTGGACCCAATACGCCCCACTCAGCGCGGTAGGGTCTATTTCCGGCCCTGGCCAAGGCTTGGGCGTGATCCTTTGGGCAAGTTCGATTTTCCTTTTCTGTATCGGCCAGTTGCTGGGTTCGTTGAACTTTATTACGACCACGCTCGACATGCGTACCAAAGGCATGTCGCTGATGCGACTCCCGCTTAGCGCGTGGGCCTGGTTCCTTACTTCGATCATGGGCTTGGCGGCATTCGCGGTGCTGATGCCCGCCACCATCCTCCTTATTCTCGATCACGTCGCCGGCACCAGCTTCTTCGTGGCTTCGAATCTGGTGATCAATAGTCAGGTGTTGCCTCATTCCGGTGGATCGACTCTGCTGTGGCAGCATCTGTTCTGGTTCTTCGGGCATCCCGAGGTCTATATCGCAATCGTGCCCGGGATGGGCATTGTTTCCCACATACTCATTACCAACATGCGCCGTCCGATGCTCAGCCAGAGGGTGCTCATTTATTCCATGGGTTCTCTGGTTGTCCTTAGCTACATGGTCTATGGCCATCACATGTTTGTCAGCGGGATGAATCCGATCTCCTCGCTGGCCTTCTCCTTTCCTACGCTGATCATCACCATTCCTTCCACCATTATTGTGCTGATCTGGCTGGGCAGCCTGTATGGTTCCAAGTTGCGAATCAACACGGCATCGCTGTTCGCTTTGGGTTTCATTTCGATGTTTATCAGCGGCGGCGTGAGTGGATTCTTTCTGGCACAGCCCTCGATCGACATTATGTTGCATGCCACTTATTTTGTGGTCGGCCACTTCCACCTCGTAATGGCGGTCGCGGCCATCTTCGGCATCTTCGCCGGGACATATTTCTGGTTCCCGAAAATGACGGGCCACATGATGAACGAGACTCTGGGCAAGATCCACTTCTGGCTGAGCTTCGTCGGCGCCTACTGCATCTTTATGCCCTTCCACTACCTGGGGATCGCCGGCAATGTGCGCCGCTACCAGGCCTTCACGGACGACTATCTCATTCCGCTGATTCCGCTGCATAAGTTCATCACGATTGCCGCACTGTGCACCGGGGCTGCCCAGTTCATTTTTCTCTATAATTTGATTCACAGCCGCTTCAAGGGCGCGCCGGCGTCGGATAATCCGTGGGAAGGCACTAGCTTGGAATGGAGCACGGCCACACCGCCGCCCCACAACAACTTTGGCGACAAAATGCCGGTGGTTTATCACGATCCTTTCCAATACAGCGTCGAGGGTGCAAGCAGCGATTTCATAATGCAGACCTCACCGGAAAACGTTCATAGCCCCGACGAAGAAAAATAATCTTCGAGCAGCGCAGTCGGTTCCCGCAGGAGAGTAGCAGCATGGCAACCACGGTCCACGAACCGCCGAAAATCGAGATCGACCGCCTGCCGAGCCACGGCTCGGGTAATGGAGGCTGGCGCAACCTCGTTCCCGCCGATGGGGACTTGCGGCGGGTTAAAGACTCGTCTCCTCCTCCTGCAAGCACTGGGATCTGGGTAGCCCTGGCCGCCATCACGATGAGCTTTGCCGCCTTCACCAGCGCTTTGGTTGTTCGTCAGGGGGCTTCGTCAGACTGGCACCATTTCACATTGCCACCGATTCTGTACCTAAACACTCTGGTAATCATTGCCAGCAGTGTCACCCTGGAAATCGCGCGCCACCGGATCGCGGCCTTCATGGGCGGTGCGCAGAGCAAGGGCCATCAGGCGAATCCAGCGCGCTGGCTATACGTCACTTTGTTTTTGGGTCTGCTTTTTGTTGCCGGGCAAACTTTCGCCTGGATGCAACTCCGCTCCCAGGGCTTCGGACTCGCCACCAACGTGAGCTACTCCTTCTTTTACGTGTTGACCGTAGCTCACGCTCTGCACGTCTCCGGAGGGCTCGGGGGTCTGGTCCGGGTGATCAGCAAACTGAATAAGTCCGTCCTGCGAAGGAGCACTCTGGACGCCACTTCGCGTTACTGGCATTTCATGGGTGCGCTGTGGGTGTATCTGCTTTTGCTGCTTTGGATGAAGCTCTGAGCAACGACGCTCGAACCCAGTCAAAGGTAGGAGGCAACGTGAGTCAAGCCGATCTTTCCATTCACGGTCAGGTGTCTCGAACAGGCGCCACGGAGATAATGACCGCGCCCACATTCTCGGTCGCCGCCAAGAAAATGGCGATGTGGCTGTTCATCATCGCAGACACCGCGACTTTTGCCGGCTGTTTAGTGGCCTACGGATTTATACGCAATGCCACACCCAATTGGCCAAGACCCTTTCACAGCATCTCCAACGTCCTGGTAATGACGCTCATTCTTCTCACCAGCAGCTTGACGATGCTGATTGGAGTGCGCTTCGCCGAAGCTGGCGACAAAGCCAAAGCTTTCCGCTGGACCATGATCACCGCGGTTTGCGGAATCATGTTCGCCGCCCTCCACCTTAGGGAATGGATGGGCATGATCAACGAAGGAGCGACCCTGTTCCACAATCCCTGGGGCACGCCGCTGTTCAGTTCCTTGTTTTTCAGCATCACCGGCTTGCACCTGCTGCACGTGACCGGCGGCGTGATCGCTCTCATCGCCGTTGGACTGCGCTACCAGGGCGGCCGCTACAACGCCGATGACCTCGAAATCACAGGGCTCTACTGGCACTTCGTCGACCTGGTTTGGATGTTTGTTGTGCCGTTGGTTTATCTTTTGAATCTATCCCACTGAGCCCGACAAAGGCAGGAGCGAATCTCTATGACTACCGCCGCAACGCATAAGAATGGTGGAATGACCAAGGATCTAATCGTCTTCGTCTGCATCCTGGCCCTGGCAGGGTTACAGTTCGTAATCGCGTATCAAGACATCAGCAGCTCCCAGATGTTTGTTCGCATGCTTTCGGTCGCCGTGATTGAGGCTGTCTTGGCACTTTTGTTCTTCATGCACTTGGCGGAGAATCGCGGCTTACTGTGGTTTTTCGCAATCTTTACCGTCTTTGTCCTGCTCGCCATGCAATATGGATGGACGGATAGCTTCCGGCTGACCAGCGGTGTACCATGGGCAAGGTAGCCAATGCGACCATGAAGCTCTGGAAAACAATCTCGTTGAGCTGCGTTGTGTTGGTGGGACTGGTCATCCTGCTGGCCCCAGCGCCGGCCTTCGCGCAGAACTGCGCGCTGTGCTATACCCAGGCCGCGGCGTCGGGCTCCCGAATGATTCAAGCTCTGAAGAGCGGTATTCTAATCCTCATCGCTCCTCCGACCTTCATGAGCATTGGGCTCATTGTCGTCTGCTATCGGAAACGCAATCAGACGCGTAACGAAACCGCCGGTTCCGGGCGCGATTGGGACAAAGCCGACGATCCTGACGATTTCTCATCCAAGAATTGGTAGGGCGCTTCTGCAAGAACGGCTGCGGTTATCCGCCAAGTTCCAGACTCTTCAACTCACCCACCAACACCTTCTCAACCTTTTTCTGGATTTCGGCTGTCAGTTTCTTTCCCTCTGAGGTCAAATAAAACGTGTCGATCGCCATCTGCCCCTCGGTGTCGATCAAAGCAATTTCAATATTGCATTTCTGATGCGAGAGGCAGGAACTGAGGCGATGCAGCAGTCTCGGCCGGTCCTGCGCAATCACCTGCAACAGCGTACTCGTCGAGGAACAATCATCGTCAAAATCAATTCGCGTCTCGACCACAACTTTAACGCGGATGTTTTTCTCGCTGCGTTGCCGATCGCGAAGCATCTTCTC
Source organism: Candidatus Sulfotelmatobacter sp. (assembly GCA_049280095.1). Classification (GTDB taxonomy): domain Bacteria; phylum Acidobacteriota; class Terriglobia; order Terriglobales; family Acidobacteriaceae; genus Sulfotelmatobacter. Next base: position 56,791 of record JBAPPL010000012.1, read on the forward strand.
GAGATCTGCCGTCCCCGTCAAAACCGCAGCAACGCTCTGCTTAAACCGCTCCCACTCTGACATGTTCAATTCCAGCGTGCGAAAGCGATCGGTAAAATAAAGTGTGTCGACCACGGTTCCGGCCTGGTTTGAAAAGGCATGGGCCTTCACGATATTCATCCCCCACGCCGCCAGGACTCCAGTTAAAGTGGCAAACAAAGATGCGCGGTCTTTCGTGACCAGCGTCAGCTCATACCAGTGCCGCCCCCGCTTCAAGTCCACCTGCACGGGATCGTGGCCAAACTCCTCCGCCATTTCCATGTGCCGCATCACTTCTTCAGGCGAGTGCACCCGCAAGTATCTCTGCGGAAATCCCTCGACAAACTCCTTGAACTTCGCGCTCATCACCGGAGCCAGGCTGCGCAGCCGCGCCAGTTTTTCTCCGTTCGCATCGTGCACTCGCTGGTCCGCACTGCGATTCAAGTAGTTGGCCGCGCCAATGTAGAGCTGCCAAACGTTTTCCGCCTTCCACGGCGTCAGCGCCTCAGGATTCACCGCTTTGATATCGGCATATGTGAGCAGGCACAGCATCTTCAGCCGCTCCGGTGTGCCTACTTTTTCCGCGAAAGCCGCCACCGTCTCCGGATTGAAAATGTCCCGCCGCAATTGCGCCGACATTTCCAGATGGTTGCCGATCAGAAACAGCACCACCGCTCGTTCTCCTGCATCGACGTCGAGCCGGTCCAGGCAGCGCCCGGCAATCTCCAGGCTCGCCTCCACATGATTGCCGCCGGGCACGCCTTTCCCGGTGTCGTGCAACAACAGCGCGAGATAAAGCAATTCCGGATCTTCCAGCTCTCCCAGCAACTCGGCATACCGCCTGTCCCATTCGGATCTCGATTCTTCCAAGCGGTGCAGACTTTCAATGGCGAGGATCGAGTGTTCGTCCACCGTGAAGCGATGATAAAAATCCCTCACCACCAGCGAATCGATGGGCTTCAGTTCCGGCAACAGCAACGTGAGCAAGCGCAGCGAATGCATGGCCCGCAGGGCCTCCGCGGCGTGGAGCTGCAGCAGCGTCTCCTGCAGGTACAACCAGAGTTCTGCTCCGCGCGGCGGTGTTACTGCCAGCGACGGCAGCTCCTGCTCGATCCTATGCTCTGTAGTCGCACTCAATTTGAGTCCATGATGCGCCATAAAATGAAACAGCCGCAGCAGCATCTCGGGATCCCGTAGCGACGACGACTGCTGCAGAAAAATCATTCCATCGACCACGGAAAAGTCAGAACTCTCCGGCCGCGACCGCCAGCCCTGAAATTGCCGTCGCAGAGAAGACCACGCCTCTGGAATCTCCTCCTGCAGCTGCATCACAGTGCGCTGCACTGCACGGGCATGCCCAAAGTAAATTCGCATCCAATCCGCGGCCGTGAGCTCCGCCGCATCGGACGCTCCAATCCTCCGCGCTGCGGCTTCGTCTTGCGCCTCCCAGCTGAGCGCGTTGTCATCGCGCCCATGCCGAAAGTGCAGAAAACACCGCGTCGCCATCAGGAATTCCAGCGCCGCGTCCAGCTGCTTCCGCACCGGCGCCCGCAGCGAGCTTGCGTGCGGCCAGTCGCCCAGCTTGCCCATCGCGGAGATCAGCGCCAGCCAGCAGGCCACGTTGTAATCGCGCAGGCCGCCCGGCGTCTCTTTTAAATTTGGCTCGAGATGAAACACGGTCTGCCCGAATTTTCCATGCCGTTCGCGCGTGACCTCGGCCAGCCCTTGGAGCAGCGGTTTTGCTTCCCGCATAACGAGCTTGGGGATAACTTTGTCGTGCAGTCGGGTAAACAACTCACGGTCCCCCGCAAGGTAACGGCAATCCAGAAGAGAAATAGTGAATTCGGTGTTATTCGCATCGAGGCGATCGCATTCCGCCACTGTGCGCGATGCCGGGCTCAACTTGAGCTTCAGATCCCACAGCTCTTGCGAGAACCGCCGGATCTCCTCTTTATGGGCTTCCTCACTCCGGCGGTCGGCATATAGGAAAAGCAGATCGATATCAGAATACGGAAATAGCCAGCCCCTCCCGAATCCACCGGTTGCAACCAGCGTGAAGTCCCGCGGGCCGGCTTCATCCGATGACACCAGATCCAGCCACAGCCGCTTGAGAATGTCTTCGATGAGGTGCGTCCGCTGTGCAACCGCGGCACGACCATCTCCCGTCGCCGCGAAGTCCCGCGCGATCCGCGCCGACCCCTCGACGAGACAGCCTCGCAGTTCACTGATCAGTGAAGACGCTGCCATCATGACCATGTGTCAATGAATCAACCATCGATGCCCGTCGAATCGAAGCTTGTCGAATCAAAGCTTGTCGAATCAAAGCCCGCTGCTCCTGCGTCGCATGTCGTTTAGGAGAGGGCTGGTGACATGCTGCTTAAGATGATCCCGTCGCGCCCGCAAAGAATTGTCTTTTGTTCTCCCCAGTCTGTTTGCGATCCTTGCACAAGTTACTTCCTACAAAGCTCCCTCACCCCGCTCCTCATTGCGGATGCGAATCGCATCATCCACGCGCGTCAGAAAAATTTTTCCGTCGCCGATCTTGCCCGTCCGCGCTGCCACTAATATGGCCTGCACCGCCTTTTCGACGATTGTGTCCGCCAGCACCACTTCCAGCTTCGTTTTTGGAATGAGATCCACGCTGTACTCGCGGCCACGGTAGACCTCGGTGTGCCCCTTCTGCCTTCCGTGCCCGCGCACCTCGATCACCGTCATGCCCTCGACGCCGATCTCCTGCAGCGCGCTCTTCACCGCCTCCAGTTTGGAGTTTTGGATGACTGCCTCAACCTTGGTCATGATGTTGTTCTAAACAGTCTGTTCCCCGTGAAGACCGCTTTCGCCTTAGCCAAGGCAGTCGGTTCGACCACAAACCGGCACGCGCTCACTCTATCGCCTGCCGCCGCTTCACGGAAATCGAAACTATTTATCCTTCCTATCAGGATTTGTTATGCAATCTTTCTGTCATCCCGAGCAAGCGTTTCTTGCGCAGCGAGGGATCTGGGCAAGCCGCGCGAAGCGTCGCGTTCTTTGCGACGCAATCCTCGCGTTTTTGGCTCGCTTCCCTCGTTTCACTTGCCCGGTCCCTTTTGCGCTTCCGGAGGCGCTGCCGGCTTGGCAAACTTCGCATCATCCACCGGAACGTTCTCCTTCACCTCATTCACTTGAATTGTGAACCGCCCGCCCGGCCGCGCCAACGTCCAGCGGAATGGAATTTTTACCCCGCCCGCTTCCCGGTAATCCGCATAGTCGATCTGCGTGGGCAACAGCCCCAGCGGCGTCTCTCCGTATCGAATCAGCCGCACCAGCAGCCCGGATTGCTCGTCAAAATACAGCCGCAGTGGCGTTTTGCCATCGCGCTGCCCAATTACCAGGTAGGCGTCGCGCTCGCCTATCTTCTCTTTACCTTGCACCTGTGCCGCGCTGAACATCTCCTTCAAGTGCGCTGCGAAGTGAAGATCAGCGTCCATCGACGCGCCGTCGATATCAGGCCCGTGCATTTCCCGCACGGCATGTCCCGGAATCCACAACCATCCCTCGTGCCCGTCAAACGCCGTGATGCTATCTCCGTCGGGGGTATGCGTGAACGACACCCGCTTGTCGGGATCCTTCGAAAAAATCTCGATCGGGACATTCCTGTCGCCGAAGGTGATCGTCCCCTTCATCACCCGACTCGTAATGTTCTCAACGGCAGCGGCTCCGCCCACAGCCTGGAGATATTGCTCGAGCAACTGATCAGCCGGCGGCCCGCTCGTTTCTTTGCCGGCAACTTCGCCCTTCGTTTCCTCGGCTTTCTTTGCTTCGCCCATGCCCATCGGTGCTTCCGCCATCACCAACGGTGTCCCGACCGGAGTGCTGCTGCCGCGGTGGCAGGAATAACAAGTCACTTCGCGATGCCCCTCGAAGTTCTCCTTATTAATAGCGAACATCATCGCCATCATTTTCCGCGCCGTCTGCTTCGTTTTCTTGTCGTCCTTCTCAAACGCGCCCTCCACGTGGCAAAACTGGCACTCGACTCCCAGTGACGCCGTGATGAATTGCATCGCCGGGATCAACTGATCGGCCGGAATCCCCTTGAGCGCCTGAATATTCTTGAACTGTTCCTCGGCTTTCTTCGGGCCAGCAGCTTTAGCAGCCGTCGTCGCGCCCGACTGCGCCTTCGCGCCGCCGATCACGGTTCCACCCAACATAAGCAATGCCGCCGAGACAAAAGCTGACGCTCGTCTTCTCTTCATCGATCTAACCCTCGTGGGAATGTTAGAAATAACCGGTTTCACGGCTGATTGCTGTATACGTACTTACCCGAAAGCTCCGCGATGACGAACTTCTCCGGCAAGAGTCGATCGACTCTTGCCTTTTCGTAGGGAGGCACGAACAGGAACACCCGTCCGCTCCCTGCCCAGTCCCGCAGTAAATCGGCGTTGCTCAAGTAAATCTTGGGCGCATCGGCAAAGGTCGAACCGAACCACATCGAGGTCGTACGTCCCTCCACCAGATCAATCGGCCGCCGCAGATAAAACAACAACGAAGACCCAAACGCCTGATCGCCATAAATCATCACCTTATCTTCCGGCCGCGCCCGCGCCGCGATCTCCTGCGCCAACTGCTTCGAAGAAAGATACGGACCAAACCGCCCGAGCGCAATATGCGCCGCCACCAGAAAGACTGCAAATCCCGCTCCCACAACCCAGGTCGCAGAATAATGCCGCCGGAAGATGCGCAGAATGAACGAAGTCAAGGGAGCCACCAGTAGCACCGCCGCGGCCAGCGCCGCCGGAAGCCGCAGCGCGGCAAACGACGCATAGCTCAAATCGAGAATGTGCGACATCGAAAGCGTGTATGCGCTCAGATCTTGCCTGCCAAGAACATTTCCAATGTCCGCCTCGAACGGCAGATTCTGCGACTTCCATAATCCGATCAATAGTGCTGCGCTCGCCGCAATTCCAATCACCGCAAGAAGGCCGGCGGAGGTTGTCAGCCAACCCGCGCGCACCCCGCGTTCGCACTCTGTCCGCTCGCACCGCGCCACGCCATCCGCCAGCAGCAACAAAAGCGGCAGATATGCGGGAAACGTGTAGTACTCCTGGTTGGTCGACAGGGCAAAAAAGATCAGCACCACTCCCGCCCAAATCCAGCACAGTACCAGAGTCCGAGATGCAAAATCGCTCGGCCGCGGGACGCCACCCTGGCTTGTCTCCGAACCGCCGGGCCGGCCGCGCCACGCTTCCAGAGCAGTCGTCACCGCCGCAGGCAGATACAGACTCCACGGGAACAACCACACCAGATGCAGCGTCCAGTACAGCGTTGCGGGCAGTTTGCTGTAATCCCGCGGATACCGCTTCCCCAGGAATCTCAGGAATTGTTCGTTCACGAAATAAAACCAGAAGAAACCGTGATGCTCGGCCGTACCCGGATTCCGCAACCCCGCCAGAATATGCCACGGCGCGGCGATCGCCAGAAATAACGCCAGCCCGGAAATCAGACGGAACTCCCGCCAGCGCCGCCATTCCCCCGTGACCAGCAGAAAGAGAAATGCCGCCCCGCCGGGAAACACCAGCGCGATCAGACCCTTGGTCAGCACGCCCACCGCCATCAACGCGTATCCTGCGTACCACCGCCAAGCCTCGGCTTCCGGTTCCAGAGCCGTGAGGAAAAAATACAGAGCCGCCGCAATCAGTAGGCTCAGGAGCACATCCGGAATCAGAACCCGCGTAAACAGGTACACGCCCGCGCAGGTGTATACGAACAACCCTGCATAAATCCCGGTCCGCTCCCCGAACGCGCGACGCCCCCAGCACATTGCCAAAAGCCCCAGCAACAGAACCGATAGCACCATCGGCAGCCGCGTACTAAATTCGTTGACTCCCAGAACCTTGTAACTGATCGCGACCAGCCAATACGGCAACGGCGGCTTTTCCAGATACCGGACTCCGTTGACGTGCAGCGTGACGTAGTCTCCCGTCACTACCATCTCGCGCGCCGCCTCTGCGTGCGTACTATCGGCGTCGTCCAACAGTCCGGGCGTAAACATCGACCCAACGTAAACCGCGAGAAACACCACGGCCAGCGCCCAGTACGCCACTCTGGACCCGCGCCCACACTGGTTTTCCACTGATGTAAGAGAAACCGGATTCGCCATCAAGTCGATGAGCCCAACACAGTCTTACAAATACCGGCCCGGTCGGCAACTAGGGGGATTCCCATTCCAAACGAGCAGCCCTCTTTCGAGGTTTTCAATCGCAAAATTACCCGATCGCCAAATCGCTCAATTCTCTTTGCCCCGGATAAAATATTGCCACTTGTCCATCCCCGCCGGCACTGCCACATCGAAGAATCCCACCATCATTTCCTGCGACGTCTGGTCGCCCCAGGTCACCATCTTTTCCGGATCAGGATTGTGCGGATTGTTCTTCGAATTGTCATACCATGCCACCGCCCGCAATCTTGTGCCCGCCTTTAACTCCCGCGGCACCGCCAGCTTGTAAGTTAGCTGCCAGTGAAAGTGATAATTCACCCGCAGCAGCGTCTCCACGCTTCCGTCGTCGTGCACAATGTCATATTCAAACCGCTTCCCGCGCAGATGCATATGCGGGAAAAAACTGAGCAAAGTTGCGTCGTTCGGCAGCGTCCCCTCCACTTCCACGCGAAAATCGTCGGCTCCCGGTGGAATCAGCAACGCATGATTATTCAACTGCAGCGTGATCACGCGCTGCTTCGGCGGACTCTTCGAGAACACCAGCCCGACGCTAGTCTCATCGCTTGCCGCCTGGCCGTTCGTCGTGTAGTGCATCTGAAACACCAAGTCCGACCCCGCCGGAACAAACTTCGCCATGCCGTCCGCCCATCGGTCCGGTGCGCTTCCCGGCGCGTACACCAGCAGCAGATCGCTCGTAGTCTCGTGCGCCTGCCGCCGTTCCTCCGGATCGGTCAACATGGAAGCCGTAAAGGGCTCGCCCACCGGCGCATGACGCAGCCACGGCGAATCCGGAGGCCGAATGTACACCACTGCATGGTGCACGTGCGCCGCGCTCGAAGGCCGCACCTCAACCATCTGCACCCACTTGTCCTCAGTAAAATGTGTCGGCGCAATCTCGTAGGTATATTCCACTTCGCCGCTCGCCGGAATCTTCACCGCCTTCGGCATTCTCACTACCAAATCCGGCTTTGGAATGTTCCAGTCTCCACTCCACACCCGCGGCGGAGGCGCATCCCGCACATCCCCGGCAGGTGTTCCAGCATTTGCCCACGCCACGATGCTCGCGATCTGCTCCGCACTCAACGACGGATCATTGGCAAAATGCCCGTATCTCGGATCGGCAAACCAGGGCGGCATCATCCGCATCTCGACCGCAGCCGCAATCTTCGATGCCCATGGCCGTGTCTGCTCATAGGTCACCAGCGCCATCGGCGCAGCTTCCCCGCTCCGGTGGCAACTCTGGCATTTGTCCTGGAGTATCGGAAGCACGTCTTCATAAAAAGTAGGAGGCGAAGTTTTCTTCTCCCTCGCCGGAGCTGAACCCGGCATCTGCAAAAGCGCCCCGGTCGAAATCAGAGTCACCGCTGCCGCGAAAACCATGCCAAGTTTCTTCACGAACGCAAAAACTCCAAAGTCAAAGCCCACGCCTGCCGCGCCGAGTGCGGTTCATACGCCGCCCGCTCGTGACAAAAGAACCCATGATCGGCGCGGGAAAACTCGACATTCACATAAACTTTCTGGTGCAAGCTCAAAGCATCGGTCACGGCCTTCCGGTGCTCCGCCGTAATGCGCTTGTCCAATCCACCCCAGATAAGCAGCGATGGTGCCTGCAACTTCGCCGCGCGATCCAGCAATCCCGGGGCGATTCCTCCTCCATAAAACGAAACTGCGCTGCGCAGTCCAACTACGCTGTTCGCCAGAAATGAAACCCGCCCACCCATGCAGAATCCCACACTCGAAATCTCGTCCGCCTTTACCTGCGCATTCGACTTCAGCCAGTCATATGCCGAGCGCAGGTCCGCTTCCGCCGTCTCGGTTGTCACTGCCTCGTAGTGCTGCCTCAACGCAGGAAAATCCGTATAGCTGCCCTCAAACCCAGGCGGCGCCGTCCGATGAAACAGTTCCGAAGCAATCACCACATATCCCTCCGCGGCTAACCGGTCGCTCACGCTGCGAATGTGATGGTTAACTCCAAATGCCTCCTGGAACAAAAGCAGCCCCGGATGCGGACCACCTTGCTCCGGACGAGCCACATAAGCTGCCATCCGCGTTCCGTCCGAAACCGTCAGTTCCACCTTATCTTTCAAGATTGCCGTTCCGCTCATACCCTTCCCATTCTGAAGATTTCTTCTTCATTAGTCTCGCACAAGAACATCTCCGCGGCGCGCGCCTCCCGAGCAAAAATGCTAAAGTAGTCGCTCCATCCTATCCAACATGTCTGCACCCAATTCCATCTTCGTTCGCGCCTGCAAGTCCCAGCCCGCCGAGCGAACGCCTGTCTGGTTCATGCGTCAGGCCGGACGCTACATGCCCGAGTACCGCGCCGTTCGCAAGCAGCATTCCCTGCTCGAAATCTGCAAGAAGCCCGCGCTCGCCGCCGAAGTCACCATCACGGCCGCCGAAATCCTTCAGGTTGACGCCGCCATCATCTTCGCCGACCTCCTGCTTCCGCTCGAAGTCATGGGCCTGCCCTTTCACTTCTCCGCCGGAGAAGGCCCGGTGATCGAGAAGCCGGTCCGCACCCAGGAAGATGTAGCTCAGCTCCGCACCGACCGCGCCGCCGATCTCGGCTATGTTTCCGAAGCTGTGAGCCTAGTCGCGAAACATTTCGGCGCGAAGGTCCCTGTCATCGGTTTCTGTGGAGCGCCGTTCACTCTGGCCAGCTACATGATCGAAGGCGGCGGCTCCCGCCACTACCTCAACACCAAGAAAATGATGTATAACTCTCCGGCTGACTGGGACGCGCTAATGCGCAAGCTGGTCGAGGTCACCGCCGAATACTCCACCGCCCAGGTGCGCGCCGGCGCCGATGTCATCCAGATTTTCGATAGCTGGGTCGGCTGCCTCGGCGTGGAAGACTATCGCCGCTACGTTCTGCCGCACGCAACAACCTTAGTCGAGAGTCTGCAAAAGACCGGCGCGCCCGTAATTTATTTTGGCACCGACAGCGCGACCCTGCTTCCCGCGATGAGTCAAACCGGAGCCGAGGTTATCGGCTTGGATTGGCGCATTCCGCTCGACCAGGGCTGGAGCGATCTCGAACATCGCTGCGCCGTGCAGGGCAATCTGGATCCCGTCCTGCTCTTCGCCGACTGGAAAGAACTAAAGTCTCGCGCCGAACACATTCTTCGACTCGCCGCCGGACGTCCCGGCCACATCTTCAATCTAGGCCACGGCATCCTTCCGGAAACCCCGGTCGAAAATGTGAAGAACCTCGCCCGCCTGATTCAAGAACATTCGGCCGCGAATTCGCAGAGCCGAAGCCCGAAGTCTGAAGCCCGAAGCCCGCACCCATGATTCGGATCGCTATCATCGGCGGCGGCATCTCCGGACTCGCCGCCGCTTTCACTCTTGAAGACCACCGCCGCGCCGGCGCAGTCGAATACACTCTCTACGAATCCTCGCCTCACCTCGGGGGTGTCCTGCGCACCGAGCACATCGAGGGCTGCATCGTCGAAGCCGGTCCCGACTCCTTCATCACCGAAAAGCCTTGGGCTGCCGATCTGTGCCGCACCCTCGGCATCGGCGACCAACTAATAGGCTCCAACGACCCGGACCGCAAAACCTACATCCTGCTCCGTGGCCGTCTCATCCCCATGCCCGACGGCCTGATGTTCCTGGTCCCAACCAAAATCCTGCCCACTGGATTCTCCCCGCTTTTCTCCTGGACCACCAAGCTCCGCATGGCGCAGGAACTACTCCATCCCCCACGCGCCGCCCAAGCCGATGAAAGTGTCGCATCACTGGTCGAACGCCACTACGGTGCTGAAATGGTCGACCGCCTCGCTGACCCGCTCCTCTCCGGCGTTTATGGCGGCGACGCCGCCAGCCTCAGCGTACGCGCCGTCCTCCCCCGCTTCGCCGAAATGGAGCGCACTCATGGCAGTCTCGGCCGCGCCATGCTGGCCGCCAGAAAACAAATGCCGAGCCCAGCAAACAAACCTACCCCGCCACTTTTCACCTCACTCAAGAACGGCATGCAGCAACTCGTCGAAACCCTAGTCACGCGCCTAGATGCGTCCTCCCTCATCACCAACGCGCCTGCACAGTCAGTTCACCCCGAAGCCGGAGGCTGGACCGTGTCAGCCGGACTGAAGTCCGACCACTTCGACGCCGTAATCCTTGCCCTGCCCACGCATGCCGCTGCGCAGTTGCTCGCAATCGCTAGCCCGGAGCTCGCCGCCGAACTAGCCGCGATCGCTTATAGTTCGTCAATCACCGTAGCCCTGGGCTACGATCGCGAAGTTCGCCAATCCCTCCCACCCGGTTTCGGATTCCTCGTGCCCCGCAGCGAAGGCAAGCGCCTTCTAGCCGCGACTTTCGTCCACAACAAGTTCCCTCACCGTGCCCCTGAAGATCGCGCCTTGCTGCGCTGCTTCTTCGCCGGATCGAACGCCGAACACATCTGGCAGCTTTCCGACGACGCCGTCATCGCCGTAGTCCGCAACGAACTCCAGCAGATCCTCGGCCTCCGCGCGGAGCCTCGCTTCGCCCGCGTGTACAAATGGAAGTCCGCCATGGCCCAGTACGGCGTGGGCCATCTCGAACGCCTCGACCGCATCGAGCGCCTGCGCCAGCGCTTGCCGAAACTAGCTCTCGCCGGCAACGGCTACCGCGGCATCGGCGTCCCCGATTGCATCCGATCCGGCCAGGAAGCCGCAAAGCAAATCCTGAATCGCTAGCAAGCGGCTGCGCGAATGCATGAGATACCGTGGAAGAGCGGCGGCTTTAGCGCCGCGTCAAGCGTATCGAAATCGATGCGGCTTTAGCCGCCGAGGTCCATCGCTTCCGAGCTACGCCGGAACATCCACCTTACTCACCCTCTGCTCCCGCCGCACCAGCGCCACCACCAACCGGATCTCGTCATAGGTAATCTCCGGAGGCAAAGCATCCTTCAAAGGCTTCAATCCGTCGATGCCAAGCTTCCCACACGCCGCCTCAATCACAGCCTGCTTGTTCCGGTCAATCCAAGCTGCCTGGAACTCCAGATCGCCCCGTTCGACCAAGTTCGCCACAGCGTTTACCACGGTGGACACCTGGCGCCCTCGGATTCTCGCAATATCTTCAAAACTATTTCCAGCCGCCAGCAGACGCATGGTCTCGAGTGCGGGCGCAGTCCTCTTTTCTGGAGCAGACGAAGCGCGAGTCCCACCGCGGTAGCGCTCCAGGGCTCCCAGTAGGCCTTTCCCATACACCTCAGCTTTCCGCTCGCCAATTCCAGTGATGCTCAACAGATCGGCAATCGACGACGGCTGCCGCAGACAAATCTCCTCTAACGTCGTGTCATGCAATACCACGAATGCTGGCACACCCTGTTCCTTCGCCGTAGTCCGCCGCCATTCCCGCAAATATTCCCGCAGCTCTGCATCCCCAGCCGAAACCCTCGCGGAAGCCGCCGCAACCTGCCGCCGCATTTCCTTCCCAGAAAAACTCACGCCCCGCGCCGCCGACATCCACTCCGTCGCGCTTCCGCAAACATCACAAGCCTCACAAGTCTCCCACTTCGGAGCTTCCCCAAAGTGCCCGCAAATCTGCCGATGCCGGCAGCGCTTCGACTCCACAAACTCCCGGATAATCCGGTACCGTTCCCAAGCCCGCTCGCGCTCCGCCGCATCCGTAATCTGATTGGCAAAAAATCCCAGCAGCCCCGCATCTTTTTTCTGCCACAACAAAACGCAATCCGCACTCTCGCCGTCGCGCCCCGCCCGTCCCGCTTCCTGGTAGTACTGTTCGATCGACTTCGGCAGAGACAAGTGAATCACCGCCCGCACCGCCGCCTTATTAATCCCCAACCCAAAAGCAATCGTCCCCACCAGCACGCGCACTTCATCCGACATCCACCGTTCCTGAGTCCGCCTCCGGTCGTCGCTTCCCATCTTGCCGTGATATCCCACCGCCGCAATGTCGTGATCTCCCAGGAAGTCCACGGTCTCTTCGACCCGATTAATCGTAGGAGAATAAACAATTACGTTGCTGCCGGCATAGCTGCGCAAAGCCTTAACCAGCAATTCCATCTGCTCCAGCCCGTCACACTCCCGCACCAGATACCGCAGGTTAGGCCGGTAAAAGCTGGCAATGTATTTGTCGGGATCGCGCAACTGCAGCTGCGCCAGAATGTCATGCCGCACGTGCCGCGTAGCGCTCGCAGTAAAAGCGGCGATAGGACGATCCGGAAACTTCGTGCGCAGCTTGTTCAACTGCCGGTATTCCGGACGAAATTCATGCCCCCACTCGGAAATGCAGTGCGCCTCATCAATCGCAAAAAAAGTAATCGGCACCTGCTGCAGCCAGCCCATGGTGTCGCCGCGCGCGATGCGCTCGGGAGAAACATACAGCAGCCGGTATGCGCCTTCCCGCGCCCGGCTCATCACCTTCGCCTGTTCGCTTTCGCTCAAAGTGCTGTTCAGCACCGCCGCTGGAATTTCCATCTGTGCCAGCTGTGCACCCTGGTCCTGCATCAACGCGATCAGCGGAGAAATAACCACCGCGGTCCCTCCCGACACCACCGCCGGCAACTGATAGCACAACGATTTACCCCCGCCCGTCGGCATCACCACGCAAGCGTCGTGCCCGGCCAGCAGACTGCGCACGATCCGCTCCTGAAGCGGACGAAACGTGCTGTACCCCCAATACCTCCGCAGCAGCGTCAGCAGATCCGTTTCCGCGCTCATGAAAAGAAGTATAGGCCGAGGCGAACATTAGGAGAAAACAAATTCAGCAACTTTCTCAGGAAGTGTTTCCAAATAAGGAAATAATGTGGAACCGCGTGGGGACAGCCACCTCGGCTGTCCAGCGAGCGAAGCGAGCCGTCGCTCAGCCGACTATCTCGCCGCAGTAATCGCGCTGTGCTTCTTCAAAAGATCAATAGTTTCCTGCAGCGGCAAAGCCTTAACGGTATGCCCGTTCCCCGTCACGTCGTGCGCTCGAAACATCGAGTTGTAAATCGCTTCCTCCGTGGCTTCAATCACAGCTTCAAACAAAGGAGACATACTTTCATTGCTCAATAACTCTTTCGGCCGATATACCGGCTCGCCAGCTTCGATCCGCACATCCAGAGAACTCGAAAAGGCGATGACATAATCTCCGCTGCCATTGCTTTCGCTCGATCCCGTCCGCGCCAGGCCCATCATCGCTCGTGCCGCCAGCCGGCTCAGATTGCGGTGGTCGAGCGGAGCGTCCGTCGCCACCACAATCATGCAGGAGCCATCCGGCGTCTGCCGCGCAGGACGTCCCACCGTACCGTTCTCTGCCGATGCAATCTTTGGATAGACCTGCCCGAGTTCCTTGCCAACAGGAACCCCGGCAATCATCAGATTCCCCCCAAAATTCGTCTGCACCAACACCCCAACCGTGTACCCACCGAGCGAAGCCGGAAGACGCCGCGACGACGTCCCAATTCCCCCCTTCCAGGAAAAAACAACGGTTCCCGTCCCCGCGCCCACTACACCTTCCTCGACTGGGCCTCCGGTCGCGCTGTTGATCGCCGCAAACACGTCCTCAGGAGTGATCGGCCGTGAACGAATGTCGCTCAGCCACCCGTCGTTCGTCTCGCCCACCACCGGATTCACCGACAGCACATTTTCATTTCCTTTGAGGTCGAACGTGTAGGTGGTCACAGCATCCGCCACTCTCGGCACCGAGTCCGTGGCGGTCAGTAAAATGGGCGTCTCGATTTCGCCCATTTCGTTCACCTGCGTCGAGCCCGCCAGTTTTCCATAAGCATTGCCCAGGAAAACCGCACCCGGAACTCTCTCCTTATAAAGATTTCCTCCATGCGGCAGAATCGCGGTCACCCCGGTGCGAATGTTGTCCCCGCGAATCAGCGTAGTCTGTCCAACCTTCACGCCGGCAACATCGGTGATGGCATTCAGAGGCCCGGGGGGCAACACTCCTACCTCCACCCCCAGATCCCGAGCTCGCGGTCGTGTCTCCGTTTGGCCGAACATCGCTGCACCCGCAGCCGATAACAAAACGATGAAGCAGAAAGATTTCATTTTCAGCACTGTTCCACCCCGATCGGCTTTCTTGCCGCTAAACCGCTCTATATTTAACTTCCCGATGCACTCTTGCAAACACCACCCACGTCACCGCAATCACCACAAAGCACAAAACGCTCCCCTCGGGCCCCACCAGCCCTCCCGTAAGCCAAGCCGGCCCATGAAAAGACGTCTTCAGCAAATGCCCCGGAAACAACGTCCCACTGTCTGGCACCGAATAGACAAATGTCTCTCCCCAATCCCATGCGGCGTGAAATCCCACCGCAAACCACAAGCTGCCCGTGCGCCGCAACGTCAAACAAAAGAACAGACCAATCACGGCCGCCGCCAGCAAGCCCGTCCAGCGCTCGCCTTCATTCAAGCGGTGACTCCAGCCGAAATACCCTGAGAGCAATATCGCCGCCGGCCAAAAGCCAATCCCCCGGGTAAGCGTGAACTGCAAATAACCGCGAAAGTGAAAGTCCTCGAACAATCCCACCAGTAAGAAATACATCCCCCAGAACGCCGCAAACTTCACGCTGCGCATGCCGTGAATCGCCAAATGCCCCACCTGAAAAACTCGCAGCCCATACATCGTTCCCAGCAGCAGCGTGATGCTCGCGAATCCCCACACCGCGCCCACCCAAAACAATTTCCCAAATGCCCGCCGCCCCGGCAGACCGTACGCTCCCCATGGCCGGTTCTCAACCCTCGCCAACACCACCGCCGGAACCACCGCCGCGACAAATACTCCGAACTCCTCCAGCATCATCGACCACAGCCCGTCCGCCCCCAGATCCACCGACCACGCCCAGCGGCTAGCCACATACTCCAGCAAATAAAACATCGCCAAGTAAAACGCTATCCCCCACCCCGGCCTCAGTCCGCCACCATCAAAAAACACCGTCCAGACATACGACGGCTGCACCGACGCCGCAAACTCCGGCGCAGAACCTGTCGGTCTCGACGAAATGTCCGTCTCCTCATCCATCCGAACCCGCCCCAAACCTTTGTCATTCCGAATCGGGCGGAAGGCCCGGTGAGGAACCTGCTGTTCGCCCCCGACCACCGCTCTCTGGTGTCCACCCGGTTATAAGTTTCTCCGAAACCGGCTCGGCCATGGTAAAACACTTGTCCTGCCTTATGACCCGTTTTTTCACCCGCGAACGTTTCGGACGCCCGCAGTTTCTAGCCGGCCTTCTGCTGCTCGCGTTCCTGGCCCAGGCTTCCTGGCTGATTCATTCCGAGCTAGTCCATTCCGAGCTAAGCGCATCCGCGGCCCCCGGCGCTTCCGAGCAAGCCCGCATCGCCGCCGGATGGCGCCAACTCCACGGCGGCGGCATCGCCGGTGCGCCCTACCCCGACCCTCCATCCTCGCTTCCCATGGAAGTCTCCATCGAAAACGGCTTCGACTCTGAACAATCCCCGCTGCTCTCTCTTTTATCCGCCGCGCCGCTGCTGGCCTCGCCCCAATCTTTGTTCAATTCCGAATCTTCGACGCCCTGGCGCTGGCTGCCACGCATTCCCTTCCTGGCCTGCGGAGTTTTCCTCGGCGCCTCCCTCTGGTACGTAGCCCGCCGCCTCTGCGGCAACTCCGGCGGATTCATCGCCCTAACCCTCTACTGTTTCTCACCCTCCATGATCCAGGCCAGCGCCGTCTGGCACACCGAGCCAGAAATCTTGGCTGCCTGGGGATCCTTCGGCGCCATCTTCACCGCCATCGCCGTAGCCCACACTCTCTATGCCCCGCGCGAAGTGATTCTCTGGAACTGGCGTCGCATCGTGCTATTAGGCGTCTCTCTGGCCATCGCCGTAGGATCCCAATTCTCCATGATCATCGTCGTGCCCCTGGCTCTCGCATTCCTCCTTTATCTAGCGCCCATCCGCCGCGGCGCAGCACTCATCATCTGGATCGCAGCCTGCTTCCTCGCCGCCGCACTGCTCTTCGCCACCTATTTCTTCCACGCCCACGCTTTTTCCGAAAGCATGCGCCACGCCTCCTTCTGGGGAGCAACCTGGGACAGCTTCACTGTACGCGCCGTCTACCGCCAGGTTGCACTCCAGATCCTGCGCGCCTGCCCGCCCCTGACCCTGCTGCTTCCGCTCGCGGTCTTTACCTACGTTCTCTGGCGCCGCACCCGCTACTTCGGCAACACCGCGCCCGGTCTCATGGCCCTCCTGTTCACCGGACTAGGCATGGCCCACCCCCATCTAGCCGGCGCAGGATTTCTCTTGGCATCCATCCCACTCATCCTGATCTTCGTCTCCGGCGTTCTAGCCGACCTGATGGAAACCGCAGCCCGCCCCCTGATCACCGCCTCCGTCTGGGGACTTTTGGCCGCCTACATCCTCTGGAGTCTTCAAGCCCTAACCCAAGTGCCAACCGGATAAAACTCGTTTCCAGCAAAGCCCGACGCGTCGCCCCGACACTTCCGTAACGCATCTTCACCTCAAAATCGTTGCTAAGCTCGTAGCAAACTCCCCCGCGGAGCCATAGCCATGCGATTCCCAGCCGATGTCGATCTAGCCGTGTTCCTCTACGCGACTGGCAAAATCCTGTTCACAGCACTGCCCACTCTGCGGAAAAGCGTGCCCCCCGTTCCCGCTGACTACCAGATCGAAAACGTCCCCGAAGCCTCTCTCACCCAGGCGCAGGCAAGTTATTTCGCGCCCTACGACGAAAAATTGGCCGCCATGAACTACCGCCCGGTCTGCACCTATCTCATCAGCAACTACGGCAAAAACCTCACCCGCTACTACGTCAACCCTGCCGAGAGCTCTCGCTGTGAAGTGGCCATCCAAGAACTGGCCCTCACCGTCGAGGGCAAACAAACCTTCACCAGCAATTGCGTAATCCACTTCCACACCCGCTTCACCGACAACACCATCCTGACCACGCGCAATTTCAAACTGAAGTCCGTCCTCGACAACCCGCCCTACTGGGTTCTACAGGAGTGTCCCCAGATCGACGATCCCGCAAAGTTGAAGCGCATCCACGACGTCCGCGCTCAGACCATGGGATGCCCCGTCGCCCCTCTCACCGACGTCGATCGCATCTTCAAAAGCGTTCAAAGCGAACATGAGCGCTACAGCGCCTACCAGCTTTCCGTGGGAGGCTACCGGTCTCTGCCCGGCGAAGACAGCTACGCGCTTTCCGACAAAGTCCACTGGCGCGGCGTTCGCAACTATTTCAATCCTCTTGCTCAGGGCATTTCCGCCCGACTTTTTTTCCCCGTGGCAATCCTGGCTGCCGCGCTGCCAGTCTTCGCCCGCCTCGAATACGCCCCCGCCGCCGCTCACGCCCTCCGCACTCTCGGTCTCCCTCCCGAATTCGCTGCTCAGGCGATAATCCGCCTTTGCTACATCGTCGCCGGAGCTCTCATCGGCTACTTCTTCGAACGCGAGACCTTCCTCTGGGGCATGCTGCTGACCTACCTCCCGGTCCGACTCTTCATTGGCGGCGATCTGGGCCCCATTCCCTATAGCGCTCTCGCCGCAGGAGTAGCCTGGTCCGTATCTCAGTTCAAGAAACGCCGCCGCGCCGTCCTGATCCCGCAAACCGCTCCCTGATTGATCGCCCATCACAATTCTCTACAATTCCTCGCATCAACCACACCACCCCACGATCTAAACTGTTGACAGTGGAGGTACGCCATGACCCGTCCGCTGGAGTATCATATTTCCGTGCGGCCTCTGATTCCGGCTTCGCTAGCGCTTTTCGCGACGCTTCTTCTCGTCTCCAGCAGCCCTGCTCAAAGCAACGGCGCAGGTTCTTCCGGCCACAGCGCCGCCGCAAGCAACAACGCAACATCTTCCCCGCATGTCTTTCCGAACTCCAGTATCACTTCCTCATCCAGGAAGCCACCATCCACCACCGCCCCGCCAAGCAACAATCGTAGTTCTCAACGCACCACCGCCATCCCTCTCCCTTATTACTACTATCCATACGTGTACGCGGTGCCCGTGCCCTACACCGCCGACGTCCTCGACAACGGCGCCTCCGACGACAACGATCCCAACTATCAAGGTGGCCCCACCGTCTTCGATCGCCGCGGCGACGGCCTATACTCCTACATTCCCCCCGGCTATGAATCCCCAGCCGACTCGAACGCACCGGAAGTGCAAGCCCAAGACTCTTCCTCGGCTGAATATAATTCCGACTCCCAACCATCCCCCGATCCCACCGTCCTGGTCTTCAAAGACGGTCATCAACTCGAGATCGGAAATTACGCGATAGTCAATCAAACGCTCTACGATTTAACGCCGGGTCATCCCCACAAGATCGCTCTAGCCGATCTCGATCTACCGGCCACGCAAAAAGTGAACGATGACCATGGCATCACTTTCGACTTGCCGCCGTCAGCCCAGGCGAATTGATATGCGCTCACTCGTTCTATTCGGACTTTTCCTGGCCCTAACCCCGTGGGCCGCAGCTCAAAGAGCAATGCACGCCATGACTTCGCACCCCACAATCCCACATTTCAACTCAGCCCGCGGTTTTGCGTCCGGACGAACCGCCTACCCATCCAGATTCCGCCAGCCGTTCCCCTACACGTCGCTGCCGTTCCCGTTCTTCGCCGATTCCTTCAATCCCGATGACCTCTATTCCACCGGCTACCCCGTAGCCTCGCAACCGCCAGTAATCCTGTTGCAAGCCGCACGCGCCCTCGCTGGTCCAGCCCAAGCAAGTCCCACAGAATATGCAGACCGAGAGCCGTCGCCCCCGCAGCCGCTGATGATCGAACTCCAGAACGGCCGCTACGTCCGCGTGAACAGCACGGCAGCCAATGGCGAAGCGTTACCCCTAACCCTCGCGCCCGACCGCGTTCCCTCTACGCCACACGATCTGGCGCCTGTACTCTTAGTCTTCCGCGATGGGCACAGCGAAGAAGTCCGCGACTACACTATCGCCGACGGCATCCTCTACGCCCGCGGCGACTATTACACCGACGGATACTGGAACAAGAAAATCGCGCTCTCAAATCTCAACGTTCCCGAGACTCTGCAAGCGAATGCTAACCGCAGCATAAAATTCGTTCTCCCCTCGTCGCCGAATGAAGTAATCACCCGCCCCTGACTCGTTTTCCGTGAGAGCTGCCCCGCATGCGCGAACATGGGAGAGAGTACTCGTGACTGCGATCGACGCATGCGGCGACGCGGAAGATCGGCGCTTCATGTCATCCTGAGCGAAGCAGTCGAAAGCCTGCCCTGAACGAAGCCGAAGGGGACCCCTTGCATCTTTCCTCCATCGGCGGCTCATCCGGGACTTCCCACCACCGCTGTAGCCTGCCCTGAGCGACGCCGAAACGGGCCCGTCAAACGCCCGCAGGGAAAGGGCTTCAGCCCAGGTGTGCCTGGAGAGCACAAACCAGAACCGCGATAAGCAACAATCCAGACGCAGTTTTCACATCCCGAAACGTGCTACAATGTTCTTCGATAAAAATCCATTAACCACCTGCAAATGCAACCGTTTAGCCACAATTTCGAGACCCGATTCGACAGCCCAACACGAAGAGAAAAAAGCTAGAAGCGAGCAGCTAGAAGCTAAACCATGCCAGACGATCAAAATCCCGAACTCCCCCTGACTCCGCCCCCCGGCGGCGGCGAAGGCAGCCCCGGCGCCCTGCACATTCAGCCCGTCAACATTGAAGACGAGATGCGCAAGTCCTATCTCGACTATTCCATGTCGGTCATCATCGGCCGCGCTCTGCCCGACGTGCGCGACGGACTCAAGCCCGTCCACCGCCGCATTCTATACACCATGCAGCAGATGGGCCTCCAGCCCAATCGCGCCACGCGCAAATGCGCCCGCATCGTCGGCGACGTAATGGGCAAGTACCATCCCCACGGAAATCTAGCTGTCTACGACGCATTAGTCCGCTTGGCGCAAACCTGGAGCATGCGCTACCCATTAATTTTCGGACAAGGAAATTTCGGCTCCGTCGACGGAGATCCACCAGCAGCCGATCGCTACACGGAAGCAAAACTCGCGCAAGTGGCAACCGCGCTCTTAGAAGATTTAGATAAAGAGACTGTAGACTTCCGCCCCAACTACGACGGCAGCGAAGTCGAGCCCGACGTTCTCCCGACAAGAATTCCAAACTTGCTGATCAACGGCTCCGACGGAATCGCCGTAGGCATGGCCACGAAAATTCCGCCGCACAACCTAACCGAAATCGTCGACGCCACCATCACGCTGATCAACGATCCCAACGCCCAGCTAGCCGAAATCCTGAAATTCGTCCAGGGCCCAGACTTCCCGACAGCCGGCGTAATCCACGGACGCGCCGGAGTCTTTGAAGCCTACCGCACCGGCCGCGGCCGCTTCATGATGCGCGCCAAAGCCTCCATCGAAAATATTTCCAAAGATCGCCAGGCCATCATCGTCACCGAAATCCCGTATCAGGTGAACAAAGCGCGCTTAGTCGAGCGCATCGCACAGCTAGTCAACGACAAAGATATCGAAGACATCTCCGACATCCGCGACGAAAGCGATCGCGACGGCATGCGCATCGTAGTCGAACTCAAGCGCGGCGCCGAGCCTCAAATCGTCCTCAACCAGCTCTACAAGCACACCGCCATGCAGGAAGGTTTTTCCATGATCCTGCTAGCAGTGGTCAACGGCCAGCCCCGCGAAATGGGACTGATCCAGGCCATCAAGCACTTCATCAATCACCGCGTCGAAGTAGTCCGCCGCCGCACCGCCTTCCTGTTGCAGAAAGCCCGCGACCGCGAGCACATCTTAGAAGGCTACCTCAACGCCCTCGATCATCTCGACAACGTAATCACCATCATCCGCGCCAGCGCCAACCGCGCCGACGCAAGAGAAAACTTAGTCGCCTACTTCGGCGGCAAGAAAATCGATATCAACACCACCGGCCGCGCTCCCAAGCAAGATCCCGAGAAGCCTTTCACCTCGCGCCAGGCCGAAGCCATCCTGGAACTGCAACTACACCGTCTCACAAAACTCTCAATCGATGAAATCTCCAACGAACTAAAAGAAGTCCGAGAAAAAATCGAAGACTACGAATCCATCCTCGCCTCTGAAAGCAAACTCCGCAAAGTCATCATCAAAGAATTGGAAGGAGTAAAAGAACTCTACGGAGACGAGCGCCGTACCCGCATCGAAGACGAAGCCGCCGAAATCGTTCTCGAAGATCTGATCGCCGACGAGCAGGTAGCCGTAACCTTCAGCCACTCCGGCTACATGAAGCGCACGCCCATCTCCACCTACCGCATGCAGCGCCGCGGTGGCACCGGCCGCACCGGCATGAAGACCCGCGAAGAAGATTTCGTCGAGCACCTCTTCATCGCCTCCACCCACGCCTACATCATGATTTTCACCAACAAAGGCCGAGTCTACTGGCTCAAGGTCTACGAAATCCCAGACGTAAGCGCCGCCGGCCGAGGCAAGCACATCGGCAACCTGATCGGCCTCCAGCCCGGCGAAACCGTTCGCACTATGCTGGCTGTGCGCAATCTCGAAGAGGAAAGCAAATACATCTTCTTCGCCACCCGCAACGGCCTGGTAAAAAAGTCCGAACTCCGCGAGTTCATGCACGTCCGCTCCAACGGCATCAACGCAATCAACATCGAAGAAGGAGACGAACTCGTAGCCGCCCGCATCACCAACGGCAACCAGATCGTCTTCATCGCTTCTCACGAAGGCGCAGCCATCCGCTTCGACGAAAACCACGTCCGCCCCATGGGCCGCGCCGCCTACGGCGTAAACGGAATTAATCTGGAAGAGCGCGACTACGTAGTAGGCATGACGGTAACGCCAAAGCCAGGAGCAGAGGGAGCTGAGAAGAACCATGTGGGGACAGAGAAGGACCATGTAGGGACGGACGCATTCGTCCGTCCAGCGAACGAAGCGAGCCAAAGCGAGGCAGAAGCCGTAACCGAGATCCCGCCCACCGAAACCCTCGACCTAACCCAAAAAGGCACCCTGATCCTCTCCGTCACCGAAAACGGCTACGGCAAGCGCACCCCCGCCGACGAATACCGCCTGACCAACCGCGCCGGCAAAGGCGTAATTAACATCAAAACCACGGAGCGAGTAGGCAAGGTAGTAGCGATAGCGCTGGTAGACGAAAATTCTCAAGTAATGCTGATCAGCCAATACGGCAAAATCATCCGCATGGATTCCAAAACCATCCGCGAATCCGGCCGCAACGCCCAAGGCGTCCGCCTCTTAAACATGGAACCCGGCGACCGCGTAGCCGCCGCGGTGGTGTTAGCCCCAGAAGAAGAACCCAACGGCAACGGAGGTACGTTGCTTCAATAGATTGCGAGTGAAGAGCGAGGAGTCGCGCCAGCGACGGCATCCATCAGCCCCGCACGTAAGTGCGGGGTAAGCAGCGAGACAGGAACCGAGTCCCGTAGGGACGGCACCATCACAATAAAACACTCCTCCTTACTTCACTCCCTGCTTCCGATTAATCTCCCGCGAAAACTCCGTGAAGAAATTCAGCAGCGTCCCCCACCCAATCTGCTCCACCGCAGCCTGTCCCCCTTCGGCAAACGCATTGTGCGACCCCGGCTTCCACACCGTCGATATCATCCCTCCCCCAAACGCTCCCCCATACAAAGCCCACTGCGGCCTCAAATGCTCCTCGCTGCGATCATAGGTCACTAAATTCCGGATGAACGCGTGCTTCGTCCGGGGCCAAAGCCCCCTGCACTTGCACTGGTCATAGCGCACTTCATATCCCAGCTCCGCATTGCCAAAAGCGGCCAGACTGTTCGCTGCAATAAATTGTCCCTCCCGCGATGCAAACCGCTCCGCATACCCTGCCCATCCATCGTCCCACTGGTAAGGCACGCCCCGCGCCTGGTCAATCGCGGCGGCAAACATCCGCTTCAGATAAGCTTCCGGAGTAACGAATGTCTCGCGCAGATAGATCACTTCCCGTTCCTGTCGAGTCGGAGTGACCAGCGTCCGGTTCCTGCCCACATACTCCCCCGCGATCCATCCCGACTCCCAATCCCGCGCCCGCAGCAATTCGTGCTTAGTCTTGTGCCTGACAAATTCCACCGGATTCCCACTCTGCTCCTTCTTCTGACTCGGAGCATCCGGCAGCTCTTTTCCCGCCGCCTGCCCAGAACTCTGCGCGGAAGTCTGCGCAGGATCGTTCGCCGGCTCACTCCCCTGCGCCCATCCCAGCTCGCGTCCCGTCACAAGCAAAAGGCACAGCAACAAAAACTTGCTTCTCATCCTGAGCAAGCGTTCTTTGCGCAGCGAAGGACCCGGGCGAGCCGCGCGAAGCGTCGCGCTTTTTGCGACGCAACAATCGCGCGTTTGGCTCGCTTCCTTATACAAGCCCCTCCACCGGTCTAGAGTCCTCGAACCCCCAGCCACGAAACCCCCAATGCTAGACTTCCTCAGATGCCATCGCTCTACAACCGCGTTGCAGGTCAAAATGTAGAACGCATCGCCGCTCTAAGCGACGGCATCTTCGCCGTAGCCATGACCCTGCTGGTCCTCGACCTCCGCGTCCCCGCCGCCGAAGCCATCCACTCCGAACAAGACCTCCGCCACGCCCTCATCGCGCTATCCCCGCGCATCATAGTCTTTCTGATGAGCATCATGACCCTCGGCATCTTCTGGGTCGGCCAGCAAACCCAGCTCAACCACTTCGCCCGCTCCGACCGCAACCTGGCCTGGATTCACATCGCCTTCCTCTGCGCCGTCTCCCTGACTCCATTCTCCACCGCTCTGCTAGCCGCATTCATCCACTACCGCACCGCACTCCTGGTCTACTGGAGCAACATTCTCCTCCTCGGACTCACCCTGCTGTGGAGCTGGCACTACGCCACCCGTGCCCATCTCATCCACGACAACCTCGCCCCCGAAGTCCACACCGCCATAATCCGCCGCATCGTAATTGCCCAATCCCTCTACGCCGCCGGCGCGTCCCTTTGCTTCATCAACACTTACTACAGCATAGCCGCCATAGTCCTGGTCCAAATAAACTACGCCATGGCCCCCAGATTCTGCTGGGGACTCTTCTCCCGGCACCGGCCGGAAGACTAAAAACTAAAAGAAGATGAAAGGAAACAATAGGGGAGATATGAGAATTTCTGAAGGTCAATCCGTGTTCATCCGTGCAAATCCGTGGCAATACGCTTCCTACCCTCGCTCGAACGCATGCTTCTTCTCCAACGCCTCTACCGCCGTCTGCATAGCGGCTTCAAACCGCTCCGCCCGCCCCATCAACCCAGCAGTAGCCTCCGCCCACTCGCCTTCGATGCGCAGCAACCCATTCCCCGCTAGCCGTCCGGCAATTTCCAGCAGGCGCGCAGGACTATTCTCCAAATACTGCGCCTCCGTAGGATCCCCAATCCAAACCCGCTGCTCCAGGCCTTTGTCATTCCGAGCAACGCGAGGAATCTTGGTTTCGCTTCCGTCACCACCGCCCTGGACGGAAGCATCGTCACTGCCGGTACCCAACTTCGTCCCCCAATAAACCTTCCGCTGCAAAAACTCCGCAATCGCCTCATCCGTAGCTTTCCCAAACACCCATTTCCCCCGCTTAAAGTCATAATGCCGGCTCGAAAACGCCACCGGCTTCAGCTTCCCCGACTTCACAAACTCAATCTGTCGATGATCCACTTCCTTGCGCAAAGCATTGATCACCGGAGCCTCCACATCCTTCGGCTCCAGCGACGCCACCACCTCCCGCACCGTAGCCGACAAATTCACCGCCACCGGCGCATGCAGCCCGTCCGAATTCTCCAGCCGGATATCCCCATGCAGCACCCAGAAATCCGCCCCCGAAGTCGACCGATGAAACGGCCACTCAAAAGAAATAGTCAGCGGCAACCCGCTCAACGTAACCCAAATCTTTTTCGCTTCACCCACCTGCGTCATGCCGAATCCACCTCTGCTAGAGCCAAAATTACTCTGTCATGCTGAGCGAAGTGAGACGTCCAAAGGACGATCTCACGCAGTCGAAGCATCCCTACCGCCAGCTCGAACGAATCCCGGTTGGGATTTTGCTGCCGCGCCCCACTCCCCATTTTTCGCGTACTTCGCAAGAAAGCCTGCGACACCGAACGGTGGCGGATTTCTCCGCCAGAACTACCTACTTCTTCCTAACCTTCCCCCCCATCCGCAACAATTTCCGCACCGTCCCCGTTGGCAGCCGCTTCATCTGATCATGCAACTCCGTGACTGCCTCAAAAAATCCAGCCATAGCCGCCAAACGTTCCCGCGTAAACTCCGCCCCCGCTTCCCTCGGATCCAGCTCCTCCAAACTCCGCCGCAACATCTCCCGCGTCGGATCAATCTCCCGCCGCTTCCTCTGCTCAATCACCAGCCGGAACATCTCCCAAACATCTTTCATCGACTCATAATGTTCCCGCCGGTCCCCCAGCACATGCACCGCCCGTACGATCCCCCAACCCTCCAGCTCCCGGATCGAAGTGCTCACATTCGACCGCGCCACGCTCAAAGTCGCCGCAATCTCCTCCGCCGGCAGCGCCCGCGGCGACAAATACAGCAGCGCATGAATCTGCGCCACCGTCCGGTTAATCCCCCACCGCGTCCCCATCTCTCCCCAATGGAGAATGTAAGCCTTCTGCACTCCAGTCAACGTAGCCATATCAGTACTTTCAGTTCAATCAGAATCTACAGAACAAACAACCGCCATGTCAATGCAAACTGTAGTTTGGATTCTTGTCATTCCGAAATCGTGGGATCGTCATTGCCAACGACGTTTGTCATTACGAACGAAGTGAGGAATCTGCTTTTCGCCGACGCCACCACCGCTCGCCGCGCCTCGGAATTGCCTGCAGTCCCATGGAAGAGCGGCGCTTCAGCGCCGCGTAAAGCACCGAAATGATGCGGGCTTCAGCCCCAGTGGTCGTCCTTGACGCCCAATCCCAACTCCTACTACCCCTGACCACTTCCTGCTTCGGTGCTAGCCGCTCGGGACTCTCCACCCTGCTTCGCCACCTTCTTCTTGGGAACCTTCCGAGCCGCTTCCTCCCGCTTCCGCTCCTGATACCGCCGATCATGAAACGCCTGGTCCGACGCTTGTTTCTTCATCCTTCCAGCTTACACCCGGCTCTGTCATGCTGAGCGAAGTAGGATCGTCCACCCACCGCTGCGAGAACATCACCGACTGGGCCCTCGAATAATTCCGCACCCACTACCACGACCTCTCCATTACCAAGTGTGGACATCTTCCACTACATCTACGCCGTCCTGCACCATCCCGAGTACCGCGAGCGCTACGCTGCCAACCTCCGCCGCGAACTCCCACGCATCCCCTTCGCTGCTTGTCATCCTGAGGCAGCGGAGTCCCCGGCGAAGCCGAGGACTCCCAACGAAGGACCCATGCAACTCGCCGACAGCACCGCCGTTGCCGACAAATCCATAGGTCCTTCGGCCCGCAAAAAACGTGGTCCTCACGATGACAACGGTGTGTTTAGAGTGCTTGTGAAGGCCGGTCAGCGCCTAGCGGAATCCACGTCCACTACGAACAACAACCCGAATACAAGCTCACGTAGACAGAAAAGAGAGGCGAAAAACTAGACTACCGCGCCACCAAGATGAAGCTGAGTAAAGACAAAAGCACTCTCACCTACAACCAATTCCTAACCCTAATCGGCATCCCGAAAGAAACCTACGAATACCGCCTCGGCAACCGCTCTGCCCTCGAATGGGTCATCGACCAATACCAAGTCTCAACCGACAAGCGCAGTGGCATCACCAACGACCCAACCGCGCCGACGACCCGCAATACATCCTCCGCCTGATCGCCCAAGTAATCACCGTCAGTCTCGAAACCGTAAAGACCGTCCAATCACTCCCGCCGCTCGGCCTCCCCGAATAACCGCACTGGCAACTGAGAACCGTCGTTGTCTACAATCGGACTTCCCCATGCAGCCCGCCCGCATCGCCGAACTGCTACAACCGTACCTATTACCCATCGCAGATCCTTGTCATTCCGAACCGGCGAAAGCCGGTGAGGAATCTGCTGTCCTCTCCGCCACTCAACTCCAATGTATATCGACGTACATCGATATACTTGTCCACTGGAACGCCCGCATCAACCTAACCGCCATCCGCACCCCGGAAGAAATAGTAACCCGCCACTTCGGCGAATCCCTATTCGCCGCCCGCCATTTATTTCCGAGGAAGCAAGATCGGGCAGGGCAAGACCTCAGTCGGGCCGATAGATGGCCGGTAAGAGGAACCGGGGCTTCAGCCCCTAAGGGCCTAGCCGAGGCCCGAAGCCCGAAACCCGAAGCCCGCCTAGCCGATCTCGGCTCCGGCGCCGGCTTCCCAGGCGTCCCCATAAAAATCTGGGCCCCCGACATCTCCCTCACCCTGATCGAATCAAGTCAAAAGAAGGCAACCTTCCTCCGCGAACTAGCCCGAACCCTTACATTGACGGACATCGATATACAAAACACCCGTGCCGAGACCCTCCCCCCATCCACCTTCAACGTCGTAACCCTCCGAGCCGTAGAGCGCCTCCCAAAAGTCCTCCCAGTAGCCGCCGCGCTTCTGGCCCCCAACGGCCGCCTGGCCCTCCTCATCTCCTCATCCCAACTAGAATCAACCTGCTCCACCCTCCCCAACCTGATTTGGGACCATCCAATCCCCATCCCCAACTCCCAATCTCGTATACTCATGGTCGGACACGCAGAACCAAGAATATAAACAAGTGGGACGGACCCCCACCTCATAGCCTCTAAAAGTAGATAACAAGAACGTCTACTTGGCGCTTGCTACGATCAAAAGTGGTAAACGCTAATCATATTTGGCAATTTCCGTTCTGTCGCACGATCCACATCCCTCCAGTGTTCCAACCGGAACATTCAGCATAATGTTCCGGTTGGAACATTTGATGATATGTTCCGACTGGAACATTCGACACAATGTTCCAGTCGGAACACTGCGGAGGTTTCTCGACCTCCCGCCCCGCAAAGGCAAGAAGTCGACCGCCGCAAACCGCATGAATGTTCCGGCCGGAACATTGGACGCGTTTTGCACACAAATTCAACCCTGCATGGCAATTCGACCTTGCATTCGAAACACGAATCGCACTATTCTGCCAACAGCTCTGGCTCCTCGACAATTTATGGGACGCGTCATCGCTGTTGCCAATCAGAAGGGCGGCGTGGGCAAGACTACGACTGCCATCAACCTTGCCGCGTCCTTCGCCGCCGCGGAAGTGAACACACTCCTCATCGATTGCGATCCGCAATCAAACACTACCAGCGGCCTGGGCCTGATGAAAGATCCGGAACGCATCTCTACCTATCATCTCCTGCTGGGCGCAGCCACAGGTGAGGAAGCCCTCGCTGTGACTGAACTGGAACAGCTCTGGCTGATCCCCTCACACAAGAACCTGATCGGGGCGAACCTTGAATTGGTAGAGGTCGAAAGGCGCGAGTATCGCTTGCGCGATGCGATCGCGCCACTGCGCGATCGCTTCCAGTACATCGTGCTCGACTGTCCGCCAGCGCTCGACTTGCTCACGCTGAACGCGTTGGTCGCGGCTGACTCGGTACTGATTCCTATGCAGGCGGAATACTTTGCGCTGGAAGGCATCAGCGAGCTGCTGGACACAGTGGAGCGGATCCGCGTGGCCTTGAACCCGGGGCTTGAGATTGAAGGTGTGGTGCTCACCATGCTGGATGAGCGGACCAACCTAGCGCAGCAGGTCACGGCTGAACTGAGAAAATTTTTTGGGGACAAGGTGTGTGCGGCAACCATCCCGCGGAACATACGGCTGGCGGAGGCGCCCAGCCATGGCAAGGCGGCGCTGGTGTACGATCCGCGGTCGAAGGGGGCGGAGAGTTACATACGGCTGGCTAAGGAGCTGCTGGGGCGGCATCTGGCGGCTGCGGGAGAGGCGCCTGCGGCGATCAGCGCTTGATTTGTAGATTGATAGACATCGATGTATTAGATTGATGTGTGTCGATATACGCAAAACCCTTCGAAGGCTGGGCGCGGGGGTGACGGTCGGGGTCCTTCGACTACGTAGATGCTTGCGCTTTGCGCGCAAACATCTACTTCGCTCAGGATGACACATGAGGAGAGGAAATATTTGATGACTACATCGGCGGCGGAGAATTTGGCGGGGCATCCCGCGATCGAGAAGAAAGAAGAGAAGGTGGAGAAGCGGCGGGCTTTGGGGCGCGGGTTGGAATCGTTGCTGCCCGGGCCTCGGGTGGTCAAGAGTGCCGAGTACCCAGTACCTGGTGCCGGGACCGCCGGTGTTAGGGATGGCGCCGACGAAACCAAGGTCCCTCGCTTTGCTCGGGATGACAACGGTGTGGAAACAACGGCTTCAATGGAGCCGGAAACAGGTCGGGCGGAGCCTGGCGTGAGCTTGCCGAAGGGAGTGTCCGACCCACACGAGCAGGTGCCGGACGAAGTGGTGCCGGGAGAGGTGATTTCGATTCAGGCGGTAGCTGAGGATCGCATTGTTGGCAACCGGGTGGTTCACCTTCCGATCGAGGTGATTGACAAGAATCCTTACCAGACGCGGTACGTGTTTGATGAGGAGATGTTGCAGGAGTTGCGGGATTCGATCAAGGAGCACGGGGTGGTGCAGCCGGTGGTGGTGCGTCCGGCGGAGGAGGAAGGACGCTACATCCTGGTGCTGGGTGAGCGACGGTTGCGGGCTTCGAAGATGGCGGGGAAGGACACGATTCCGGCGCTGGTGCGCCGGCTTTCGCCGCAGCAGGCGGCGGAGATGACCGTGCTTGAGAACGTGGTGCGGGAGGATCTGAATCCGATTGAGCAGGCCGAGGCGTTTCGCGTGCTGAGCCTGCAGTTCAAGCTGACGCAGGTACAGATTGCGGACAGGATTGGAGTGTCGCGGGAGACGGTGGCAAATTATATGCGGCTGTTGCGGCTGCCGGAGAAAGTGATGAGCTACATGCTGGAGGAGCGGCTCAGCTTCAGCGATGCGCGCGAGCTGTTGCGGCTGGAGAGTGAAGAGCACATCGAGGCGGTTGCGGAAGAGATTGTGACGCACAAGCTGAAGTGGGACCAGATTGAAGATCGCGTGATGCGGATCAACGGATCGTTCCCGATGCTGCCGGGGCAGACCATGCCGGAAGAGAAGAAGAAGAAAGGTGGGGCGCGGTGGATGGATCCGAACGTGAGGGCGGCACAGACGGACATGGAGCGGACTTTGGGGATGCGGGTTCGGATTCGAGATCGGCATGGAAAAGGGAGGATTGTGATTGAGTATGCTACGGTTGATGATTACGAGCGGGTCACGGGGATGCTGCGGGGGAAAAAGTAAGGTCCCAGTTCTCAGTTCCCAGTTCTCAGTTTTGGGGGGCGGCCCATTGGCCGCCTTTGTTTTTTCCGGGTGCTGGGGGAATCAAGGTGGTAAGAGTGGGAAGCTTGGCGGGTTGTTGTTTACATCGGCCTAGAGTAACCCCATTTCGGGCTGAGATTTGGCCTTGAAGTGGGCGACAGTGGAGATGTTAACTATCTTGATTCTTGGGATGCGGCGGGGTTGGCGGCCGAAGTTTTTAATTTCTTGCGCCCCTTCGGGGCTGGTCCCTGCTTTTCTTTCTACCCAGGGCTTACGCCCTGGGCTGCATTCTTTCGCCGCTTCGCGGCTGGGGTCCGGTGTGCCGTCCCTGACGGGACTCGATTCTTTTCTTGTTGCTTGCCCCGCACTTACGTGCGGGGCTAATGAATGACGTCGCAGGCGCGACTCGGATCGACATTCGCGCTGGAGAAATTTGGCTATGACTTTGACTGAGGTGGAGAAAGCTTTGGGGTCGGTGGCGGTGCAGTTGATGAATGGAGAGGAAGTTGTTGTTGGGGGTCAGAAGATTCCGGTTGAGCGCGTGGGGCATGGGCGGTTGCGGATGGTTCAGTTTCGCCTGAATGGGCGGGTGATGGAGGCGATTGAGCAGAATCCGGAGAAGCCTAGCAATTGGGGGAAGCTGGCGCGGGAGAAACATCAGGTGGTGCAGTTTCGGGATGTGGAGATGCATAAGTATGTCGCGGTGTCGGTGGATGGGGAAGTGCGGGAGTATTAGTATCCAGTACCTAGTACCCAGTACCTAGCTGAAGCCCCCCGGATTTCTTCCAGGCTCTTGTATGCGGCGCTGAAGCGCCGCTCTCCCACGATTGTGCGGGGGTTTCATTGTGCAGCTGGCGAAGGTTCTCGGTTGACTGACCCACTACCGACCGATCATTTGCGGCACTGCCTGCGACTCGCTGCGCTCGTCTGGACGGGCGAAGGCGCCCGTCCCCACATAAGCCTGTCCTTACACAAGGCTGTCCTTAATTACTGTTTACTTGGCGAAGAAGTAGTCGAAGGATTTTATGGCGGTGAATTCGTCGTCTTTGATGTCGAAGACGGTGTAGAGCTTGGTGACCTGGACGATGTCGTGAACTTTCTTGGTGAGGCTGAGGAGTTTCAGTTCGCCGCCGGCGCTGCGGACGGCGGTGAAGCCGCTGACCAGTTCGCCTACGCCGGAGGAATCGATGTAATCGACCTTGGCCAGATTGAGGACAATTTTTTTCTTGCCATCAACGAGGAGCTGGCGGATGGTGTCGCGAAGCTGTCCGGTCTCGTCGCCCAGAGTGATGCGTCCGGTGATGTCGACGATGGTGACGTGGCTGACTTCGCGGATGGTGATGGACATGATGGCGGATTATTGTACCTCGGAACAGCGGAATCTACCACGGAGACACTGAGGCACGGAGAAATGCTTTAGCGGGTCCGTTTTGAAAGTTGGCAGCGGGGGTGACACCGGCGAAACCAAGATCCCTCGCTTCGGTCGGGATGACAATTCTTCACCAGGGCGTTAGTAGGTTAACGAGTTGAAGGCGGTTGCGGCGGGGAGGGGTTGGGAGTCGCGGATTTCCTGGATGGGCGAGGTGACGATTGGAGTGTCGTATTCGGGATGGTGAAATTCGAGGTGCATGCCGCGGCCTACGTATTGCAACTTGAGCATGGAGCCTCCCCAGGTGGAACCGGCGATGGCTACGTGAACTGGGCTGGGACAGAATTCGGGATGGCCGGAGATTAGGGCGTGGCTGCCGCCGAGCAGAACGGCGGTGTAGCAGTGGTGCATGGTTTGGATTTCTAAAACGGTTGAGGGCGGGAGGTCGTGGAGAAAAACTCCGCCTTCGATTTCGGACTGGATGATGGAGTGGTTGACGTCGTCAGCCAGGTTGGGGTGCGGGGTGAACATGGGCGGTGCCCTACTAGATGCTGCATAAGGGTAATGGGTTTCGGGCGGGGGGGCAAGAGGAGAGTGGGGTTTTTCGGGCACGATGGAAGGTGGACTTTTGGGGGTGGGCGAGGTTTCCGCCGGGTGCCGTCCCTACGGGACTCGATTCCTCTCTTGCCGCTTACCCCGCACTTATGTGCGGGGCTAATGAATGGCGTCGCTTCGCGACTCTGCGGGGATCGCCGTCCGCAGCGGCGCGGAGCCGTAAGAATTCCCTGCGGAGCTACACGTCACGAGGAGGTGCTAGAGGTCCTTCGACCACGCTCGGGACGACAGAGATGTGGTGGTGATTGCTTTTCTGGATGACCGGCAGCGGTGGTTTACTGCGGCTGGGTGCTGCTTACGGTTTGGGGCTTGGGCTCGTCGGCGGCGTTGCCTATCGCGTCGCCGGAGAGGATTAGTTCTACGCGGCGATTTTGCTGGCGGCCTTCGGGAGTGTCGTTGGTAGCGATGGGCTCGGTCTTGCCGTAGCCGTGGGCTTCCACGTTGGCGGAGTTAATTCCCTGCTGGACGAAGTAGTCGCGGACGGCCTGGGCGCGGCGTTCGGAGAGTTGCTGGTTGTAGTCGTCGCTGCCGACGCTGTCCGTGTGGCCTTCGATGGCTACGTGCAGACTTGGGTACGCTAAGACGATTCCCGAAACTTTCGCTAAGCGCTCGCGAGCTCCGGGTAGTAGTTCGAAGCTGCCGCTGCGGAATAAAACGTCAGACATGTTGGCGACTAAGCCGCGGGCCGAATCGCGCGTGGCTAAGATGCTGTTGAGTTGCTGGAGGAGACGGGCGCGGAGCTCTTGCTTTTCGTTTTCGGCTTGCTGACGGAGAGCGTCGGATTGGGCCGCGGCTTGTTTGGCTTTGTCGGTTTCGGCGGCTAGGGCTTGCTGCTGGGCTACGGCTTCGGCAGTGGCTTTTTCGGCTTCAGCTTTTTGACGCGCGGCTTCGGCGGCGGCGGCTTCGGCTTCCTGCTTCATCTTCAGAGCTTCGGCTTTGGCTTGTTCGGCTTCGGCGCGGGCGGTTTCGGCTTCGGCACGACGCTTGGCTTCAGCATCGGCATCGGCGCGGGCTTTGGCTTCGCGCGCGGCGGCGGCCGCCTGGGCTTCGTCCTCAGCTTTTTGTTTTACGGCCATTAAGCGGCCTTCTTCGGCAGTCTCCGTGGCTTCTTTCGCGGCGGCTTCTACGGCGGCTTTATTTTGCTTCTGGCGGTAGATGCTCTCGGCGTTCAGGAGTTGCTGGCTGGCTTTGGAAATGATGAAGGCGGCGTACTTATCTCCGGCGGCGATGCGGGCGATGCGAACGGCGTTGCGGGCTTCGAAAAGCTCGAGCGGAGTTTTGCTGTCGATGCCGAAGATGGCGTCTTGTATGTGCGTGTTGGTTGAAGAGTATGTGCCGCGGCTTACCAGATCATATTTGGCTTCGATGTTTTCGCCTCCGGCGCCGTCGACAGGAGCGCTCTCCATTACGACCATGTTGCCGGGAGCGGTCACGGCGAAGTAGGGCTCGGCGGTTACGATCATGCCGAAAGTCTGGAGATCGGTTGCGGCCTTGAGGTGCGCGGTGTTGCTGTTGTGGTCGAGAGTGACTTCACCTAGATTCACGGGGCGGCCTTGCGGAGAGACGGCCCAGAGGACGTAGGTTAAATATTCGAGTCCGAACTTGGTGGCGTCTTCGAGGTTCTGGAATTTTACTTCGATCTGGAAATTGGTCTTCTTGCCTTCTACGCGCGCTTCTCCGGTTGCGCCCTGGAGGAGATCGGTGCCCTGGAAATCAACTTTGGTCGAGCCGCCTTGCAGGCGGTAATGGACCGCTTTGGTGGTGCGGGTAACGGTGGCGGCCGGCGCAGGCGCGGTTTGCCCGGAAGCGATCGTGGCGGCGCAGAGGAAGATGGCTAGAGACAGGTTTTTCACGAGGTTCTCAGTCTGGGGGAGACTTTGAGCTGCTTTATTGGTTAGTAATTCCTAATCATCTTCGTTCAAGATTGGAGGAGGAACAAGGACAGGAAGGACTATGCGGGGATGGGCCTTTGGTCACCGAAAACCCGTCAGTGGTGCAGTTTGGCTTACGCGTTGGGCCGGCTAAGTGGGAGATCCTTCGCTACGCCTGAAAAGCAGCGGCTGCGCGCAGGATGACAGTCCTAGGTTTGGATCGACGTTCCTTCTACTTGGCGATGAAGTCGGCGAAGGAGGCTGCTTTGCCGAAGTAGATGCGGAGAGTGCATTTGGAGCCGTAGTGGGCGAAGGCGACCTCGAGCGTGTCCGCGGGTTCGGAGACCTGGTCGGTTTCCATTTGAGTGCGGGCGAGATCCTGCTTCTCGTCGTAGGCGGCGCCGGGGGTTACGTTTTTGTTAACGGCGAGAGTCCATTTGCCTTTCTCGGGAATGGGATAAACGGTGTAGGCGCCGAGGGGGATGGTGACGCCTCCGAAGCCGAGTGGGGCCTCGGTGAAGAGGGTCATGGGAGTGCCGCCGGGAGTGAAGGGCTTGCCGTTAGAAACTTTGTCGTTTTTTGCGGTGACGGCGTTGTAACGGATGTAAACCTGGCGTCCGTCGTCGAGATTACAGCTGGCAGTGGAAGGCTCGGATTGCGCCGCAGCGATGATCGCGAGAGTTGGCAGGGAAAGGATGGCGACTACGAAGCGAGCGCGAAACATGGGAGACCCCTCTGGGCTAAACAGTTTAGCGCCGAAACGGGTCGAGGGGAAGGAAATTTGAGTTCTGACGCCTGGAGCAGGGGATTTGCCCCGGTTGTTGCTGGTCTTCGGTGATGTACTCAGACGGGTGGGGCGTTGCTACCGTGAGTGGCGAGGGACACACACTCATGGCGAAAGCAGCGAAACTGAACATTCTTTACGGTGAAGGGGATGCTGAGGACCAGGCGGTTACGGCGGCGGCCTTTGAGAAGGCTGGGCATACGGTAGAGAAGGCCGTGGGGCGCAAGGCCGTGGAAGCGGCGATTGCCAAGGGACGGTTCGACCTCGTGGTGCTGGGTCCGAGTTTGAGCCGGAATGATCGGCATCATCTACCTTATATGGTGAAGAAGGCGCAGGCCGAGGTTAGCGTGCTGGTGATGCACGCCGATGGAAGCCGGCATCCTTATGTGGATGCATGTACGGATACGGGGGCCAGCGTGGAGAATGTTTTGGCGCGGATTGAAGGGATGGCGATTGCTGGCGTGATTCCCGCTGCTGCCGGAGCGGCGGCTGGAGGCGGCCGCTAGTACCTGGTACCGAGTACCCAGCACCCAGCACCCAGTCGGATCGAGAGCGGCTTTGCGGCCGCTCTTCTTTCTTGGAGAGAAAACCCTTCAACACAGAGGACACAGAGGAACACAGGGTAATTCGGATTGATACGAGCCTGGGTGGTTAACTGGTGGGATGGGATCGGAAACGGATCGCTCTCCAGTCGACTTGGAAGGCGGGTGGTTCTATGGAAGTGGGATTTTCGATTCTGGAGAATGATCGACTCCGGGCGGAGCCTTGTTAGTAATAGTGGAGCAGCGTTATGATTTTGTTGGCGATTTTGAAATGCACGAGAGGTGGACGGGGCTCATGAGGGGCTGGCGGTGGGCTGGTTCAGGGCACGGTGGCGTCCCCTTCGGGGACTTGACTCCTTTTCGTTCGTTCCCCCCGCACTTACGTGCGGGGCTGATGAATGGCGTCGCTGAAGCGACTCACGCTCGCTTTGCTTGCTGGACAGCCGAGGCGGGTGTCCCCACATTTTGTTTTCCTGATTTCTCAAAATTTTTAGGAGGGTGCGATGGGGGTTAGTGCGGAGTTTTTGCCGGAGTTTGATTTGGAGATGACGGCAGCGCGGCGGACTTTGGAACGGATTCCGGAGGATAAGCTGGCCTGGAAGCCGCATGAGAAGTCGATGACGCTGGGGCGGTTGGCGGGGCACATCGCCGAACTGCCGGGCATGGGAGTGAAGGTGATGAAAGAGGATGCTCTGGATTTTGCCAACCGTCCGGCTGGGGAGCCGGCGCGGAAGCCGAACGTGGCGGAGTCGCAGAAGCATGTGCTGGAATTGTTTGATAAGAATGTTGCGGCAGTGCGGGCAGCGATTGTGGGCGCCAGCGATGAACGCTGGGCTGGAAAGTGGACGCTCTCGGCGGGCGAGAGAAAGTTCTACGAAGGGACGCGCATGGGTGCGATGCGGCGGATGGTGATGAATCACGTGATTCATCATCGGGCGCAGTTGGGAGTTTATTTGCGGTTGAATGATGTTGCGGTGCCATCGGTGTATGGGCCTTCGGCGGACGAGGGTAAGTGAGATTGCGGTGCCTCATTGGCCGTCGCTGAGTGTAATGGGGATTTTGCAACAGCTATCAAAATGGCCGATAATTCGGCCATGGCCGACCCTTATTCCGACCCGCCGAAAACGCTCGACGAAGCTGCCGAGAAGTTTAAGAAATTTCTGTCGGCTCAGCACTGGCCCCAGACGATTAGCTGGCTGACGCACGACAACGTGTTGGTAGACGGGCAAGGGCAGTTCTGGGTCCGTGAGCGACGAATGAAGGCGTTTGAGCAGTCGAAGTTGCGATATGCTGAGGGCGTTGAGCGCAACCTCGGCGTGGCCCTTAGTGCGGTGTGCGCTACCGATACAGAAACTTTCGCGTCCGTGTTCGTTCCTGTAGATGACCTTGACGGGCAGTATCACCTGATGGGGCGTGTCTTGAAGCTCTCCGTCCCTGCCTCAAGGAAGTCGGCTCTGACAGTTAGGAACCCGCTCAGATGGTGAATTCTTGGGCTGCGAAATAAGAGGCACAGCAAACCGTCGGAGCTGTGAAGCCTGGTCAATGAGTTCTATAAAAAGGGATGTCAAGAAAAAAGCTCCGCCTCGACCGGAGGATCGAGGTTCTTTCTCGAGATCCAGCCCACTCTGTTTCGTTGCCTCTGAAGATGTTCGGCTTGTTGTTGT
>JBAPPL010000013.1:0-30717 GCA_049280095.1 Candidatus Sulfotelmatobacter sp.
TTGGACTTCCGCCCGTACCTCTCGAAACCTATCTGCGCCGCCAGCGTCTGTTGTCGCACTCGTGTTTTCCCTCCGACTTACACACTACCCGCGCAGCCTGTGGATCGGCGAGTATTTCAGAGGTTCCTTAGGTTAACAAAGAGCGGGCATCGGCTTTTGGGCTGCAGGCTTTCACTCGCGCGTGAGGAATTCCATTTACGGCCAGTTATGAAGCAGGGCGCAGTTTGCGTTTGAGATCGTCCGCGATCTGCTTGCCGTGAAAGCGGCCATTTTCGATGAAGATCTCGTTGGTGCTGGAGCCGGCAACGATTACTCCGGCCACGTAGATCCCCGGCACATTGCTTTCTAACGTCACGGGATCGCAGACCGGACGGCATTGCTCCTCAGAGAGTTCTATGCCCATGCTGCGCAGGAAGTCGTAGTCAGGATGGTAGCCAATCAAGGCCAGGACGAAGTCGTTCTTCAGCCGAATTGGGCCGCGCGGCGTGACGATGACGACGTGGTCGATGCCAATCTCCTGCACACGGCTGTCGAAATAGGCGACGATGTCCCCGTTCTTGATGCGATTCTCCAGGTCGGGCTTGATCCAGTATTTGACGTGGCGGTGCAGCTGGCTTCCGCGATAGACCAGCGTCACGCGAGCACCGTGACGCCAGAGATCGAGAGCCGCAATCGCGGCGGAATTCTTGCCGCCGATCACCAGCACGTCCGTGTCGTAGTAGGGATGAGCCTCGGCGTAATAGTGCGAGACTTTGGGGAGATCCTCGCCGGGCAGGCAGAGTTGATTCGCTAGATCGTAATATCCGGTAGAGGCGATCACCTTGCGAGCGCGATAGTCGTGCGGCCGGCCGGCGCGGTCCGTGGCCGTTATGCTGAAGTTTCCGTCTTCGCCCATCACGGTTTTGACCCACTCGTACTGGCGAATATCGAGACAGTAATGCTCGGTGACCTTGCGGTAATACTCGAGCGCTTCTTCGCGTGTGGGCTTTTGCAGAGCGGTCGTAAAAGGGATGTCACCAATTTCGAGCAGTTCGGGTGTTGTAAAAAAAGTCATGCCTGCGGGATAGTGAAACAGTGAGTTAACCAGACAGCCTTTGTCGAGAACGATGACTTTGAGTCCGATCTTCTGCGCCTCGATGGCGCAGGCCAGGCCGGTGGGCCCGGATCCGATGACCAGGACGTCGGTGCGCATTTCGGGATGCGAACGGAGTTGGGGCTTGGGTTGAGTTTCAACTTCCGCAGCGGAGAGAAAGTTCGGCATGGACTCGGTGACACGCTGCACCGGCAATCGAGGCACGGGCAGAAACCGATGATTCTAGCACGCGCGGAACACCACCATCTGGAGTGGCAGACTAGGAGGTCGCACTCGCAGCCGCGAATGAGGCCGGGCGAACTTCCCGTTCGATCATGCGCGAGAGTTTGTCTTGCGCGACTTCGAGATCGTATGCGGACTGAAGATTTAACCAGAAGCCAGGGCTGGTGTTGAAATATCGGGCTAGGCGCAAAGCCGTGTCCGGAGTGATGCTGCGGCGCTGGTGGACAATCTCAGCCACTCGCGTCACTGGCACGCGAAGATCGAGCGCCAGCCGGTTCATGCTGAGGCGAAGCGGTTCCATGAACTCGGCACGGAGGATCTCGCCGGGATGGATTGGAGGTAGGAGTTTTTGAGTCTTATGCATAATTGTCCTAGTGATAATCGACGATCTCAACCTCGTGGGCGTTTCCATCTCGCCAAGCAAAACATAGACGCCACTGGTCGTTGATCCGTACGCTGTAGTATCCCTTTCGCTCCCCCTGCAGTGCTTCCAAACGATTCCCCGGCGGTGCCGTCAAATCCCGCAACTCCGTGGCGCTGTCCAACTGCCTGAGCTTTCTGCGGGCGATCTGCTCCACGGACTGAAAACGCCGGCTGCGTTGGCGATGGTGAAGCCGCTCTGTCTCGGCGCACCGAAACGACCTGATCACAAGAATCTATTGTATCCTGTATAGCGTTTAACGTCAAGCGTTAAGCACTCAAGCGAAGAACCACCTGTTCAGAGACCCAAAGGCAGAGTAGGTTGCTTGTTATAATTTCGGGTTACTTCATCCATCGGCTCTAATCAGGACCCTATGGCAATCTCCGCAGAACCGGCGACTCGCATGCGCATTGAATCCGACAGCATGGGACAGATTGAGGTCCCGGCTAATGTTTACTGGGGAGCGCAGACACAGCGCTCGCTGCTGCATTTCAACATCGGGCGCGACACAATGCCGCCGGAGATGATCCGCGCTTTTGGCACGCTCAAAAAGGCTTGCGCTCTGGTGAACCAAGACCTCGGGAAACTGCCGGCCGAAAAAGCCAAACTCATCGTGCAGGCTGCCGACGAGGTGATTGCAGGCAAGTTGAGCGACCAGTTTCCGCTGCGCATCTGGCAGACCGGCAGCGGCACGCAGACCAACATGAACGTGAATGAAGTCATCTCGAACCGCGCCATTGAAATTGCCGGCGGTGTGATGGGATCGAAGAAGCCGGTTCATCCTAATGATGACGTGAATATGTCGCAGTCGTCGAACGACACGTTTCCGGCAGCGATGCATATTGCGGCGGCATCACATGTGAAAAACGTGCTGATTCCCGCAATCAGAAATGTGCACGATGCGATCGCGGCCAAGGCGCGGGAATTCAATGACGTAGTCAAGATCGGACGCACGCACTTGCAGGATGCTGTGCCTTTAACATTCGGCCAGGAGTTCGGCGGCTGGGCCAGCCTGCTGGAGCGCGACATCAAGCGGCTGGAACAGGTGCTCGAGGGACTTTACGATCTCGCCATTGGCGGAACCGCCGTTGGGACGGGGCTGAATACCCATCCTGAATTCGCGGAACGGGCGGCAAAGAAGATTGCCGAGCTTACGGGACTTCCCTTCCGCTCACATGGCAACAAGTTCGCCGCGCTTTCGGCACATGATGAGATCGTGTTCGCTCAGGGTGCGATGGAAACGCTCGCGGCTTCATTGATGAAGATTTCGAATGATATTCGCTGGCTGGCTTCGGGGCCGCGTTGCGGCCTCGGTGAGCTTTCGATTCCAGAAAACGAGCCTGGGTCTTCGATCATGCCGGGCAAGGTGAATCCCACGCAGGCTGAGGCAATGACCATGGTCTGCGTGCAGGTTCACGGCGCGACCGCCGCAGTGGGATTCGCCGGATCCCAGGGCAATTTCGAACTCAACGTTTACAAGCCGGTGATCATCTACAACTTCCTGCATTCGGTCACGCTGGTCGCTGACGCTTGTCACGGATACGTCGAGTACATGATCAAGGGCATCGAGGTCGATCGCGCCAAGGTAGATTGGTACGTGAAGAACTCGCTGATGCTGGTGACGGCGCTGGCGCCGAAAGTGGGATACGACAAGGCCGCCAAGATCGCCCATACCGCGCACGTGGAACACAGCAGCCTGCGCGAGGCGGCGCTGAAGTTGGGCTATCTTACGGGTGAGGAATTTGATCAGTTGGTTAGGCCGGAGAGGATGACGCGGCCGTAAACCGTCCGTGGTGGTTCTACGATTTTCCCGGGCAAGGTAATGCTTAGGTATATACACCGTAGATCATCACGTGTATACTGTGTCTCTACACATACCCAATTTTGGAGGCATATGCCAAAGGCGCAACTAGCGAAGTGGGGAAACAGTCTGGCAGTCCGCATTCCGAAAGCCGTGGCCGAGCGAGCCCGTCTGCGGGAAGGTGATGCGATTGTAATAGAGGCACTGGAAGGGCACATCGAACTGCGACCTGCCGAGAGGATTCCTACGCTAGAAGAATTGGTGGCACAGATCACGCCCGAGAACCGGCAAGAAGAAACTGATTGGGGGCCCAACAGAGGAAAGGAAATCGTTGAATGGTAGCTCGGTACGTGCCCGATGCCGGAGATATCGTATGGTTGGATTTTGATCCACAGGCCGGGCGTGAGCAAGGCCGACGCCGTCCGGCTTTAGTGCTGACCGACTCAGTCTACAATCGCGCGAGCGGCTTGTTTGTCGTCTGTCCTCTCACCAGCAAGCGCAGGTCTTATCCATTCGCGCTGCCAGTTGTTGTGGACAAGGTGGAAGGTTCCGTTCTTGTGGATCATCTCAAGAGCATGGACTGGAACGTCCGCGCTGTAAAGTTTCACTCCAAGGCGGACCCAGCGCTGCTCAGCAAAGTCCGCGCATACGTCGCTGTCTCTCTGCGGCTCAGCTAAAGCTCAACGCACGCAGATTCTTACTTTTTCAGCAGGCTGGTGTGGCTGGCGACGCATTGCCAGCGGCCTTCGGCGTATACCCAGGTGTCGGTGAAGCGGCCGAGGTGGTCGTAGGGCTTGTTCTGGTACATTCCTTTGGTTCGGTAGATGCCGACGACCACGGCGGAGTCGGCGTACATGTTGACCTTGACGTCTTGAATCGTCAGGCTCGTGGGTTTGAACTGCGGGTCTTTGATGTCGGCGAGGAATTTAGCTTTGTCGCTGACCTCGCCATCGTACTCGGTGTTGACGAATTGGCTGCCGATCATGGCATCGAGAACGCGAGGGTCGCGATTCACCTGCGCTTCATTCCACAGGTGTTCCATGATCAGAAGCTTGGTTTCTTGTGAGTCGTCTTTGGATTTCTGGGCAGCCGCTTGGCCCATCGACATAAGAGCGAGCAGCAGGCAGCAGCATGTGGCACGGAGCATGGCGTGGCTTGTCCACCACATCCCCACGTGAGGCGGACGCTGCGAAAAGATAGCAGCGGGATGCAGAGTCTCGCTATTTAAATGCGCGGCGAAGGGTTACGAACGTACCTCAGGGGCTAAAGCCCAGTTTCGGCGGTACGGCTAGACGCAGCGCTGAAGTGCTGCTTCACCCAAAGTCTGAACCGGCTAAGAGTTAAGCCGGCGGGACGACGGCGCTACGATCTAGAAGGCCCAGCGCAGCAAGGCGGCACCTACTGTGAAGCCCGCGCCTACTGACGCCATCAGGACCAGACTTCCCTTTTTCAGCTTGCCCTGCTCTACGGCGGTATTCATCGCCAAGGGAATCGTGCCGGCGGTGGTGTTGCCAAAGCATTGGATATTGACGATGACGCTTTCTGGGCGCAGGCCCAGGCGTTCGGCGGTGGCGTTGATGATGCGCAAGTTTGCCTGGTGCGGGATGAAGGCGTCGATATCGGAGCCCTTGAGTCCGTTGCGTTCGAGCAGCTTGAGGCAGGCTTCGGTTTGCTTGCGGACGGCGAACTTGAAGACCTGCTGGCCGTCCTGGTGAACGTAATGCATTTTCTTATCGACGGTTTCGCGGGTTGAGGGATTGAGGCTGCCGCCGCCGGGCATGTGAAGAAAGCATCCTCCGGATCCGTCGATTTCGTGGATGAAGTCAATCAAGCCAACGGAATCGTCTTCAGCGGGCTCGAGAAGTACGGCGCCCGCGCCATCGCCGAAGATCACGCAGGTGGCGCGGTCGGTGTAATCGATGATTGAGGACATCACATCGGCGCCGATTACCAAGACTCGCTTGTGGGTGCCGGTGGC
Source organism: Candidatus Sulfotelmatobacter sp. (assembly GCA_049280095.1). Classification (GTDB taxonomy): domain Bacteria; phylum Acidobacteriota; class Terriglobia; order Terriglobales; family Acidobacteriaceae; genus Sulfotelmatobacter. Next base: position 5,516 of record JBAPPL010000013.1, read on the forward strand.
GATGAATTGCGCTCCCGTCTGTACAGCGTAGACGAAGGCGGAGCAGGCCGCGGAAAGATCGAATCCCCAAACCCCTTCGGCGCCTAGTTTGTGCTGGACCAGGCAGGCGGTTGAGGGGAAGAACATGTCAGGCGTGACAGTGCCGACGATGATGGCGTCGAGGTCGCTGGGAGCGAGGCCGCGCTGGGCCAGCGCCTTCCTGGCGGCTTCTACCGCGAGATCGCTGGTGGCCACGCCTTTTTCCACAATGTGGCGCTCGTTAATGCCGACGCGGGCCAGGATCCAGTCGTTGGTGGTGTCGACCATCTTTTCGAGGTCGGCGTTCGTGAGAAGCCGGGGCGGCACGTAGGTGCCGAGGGCGCTGATTTTGGCGCGAATCGGGTTGGTCAATTAGAGCTCCTGAGTATGAGACTCAGTATTTTGCAGGATTGGAGGCGGAATGTCTAACTCAAGCTCAAGTTAAGCGCGGTTCCGGCGGCACGGCATAGATAGCGGGGCGGTCAGGCGGCTTCCCGTTCCTTTTCGTGTTCCATCCATTCGCGGATAAAATTCGGGCAGGCGACGACACCGAAATGGCGACCCTCACCGCTTAGGAGGTAGATTAGGGCAACGCGATCCAACTTCTCCAGATGGGTCAGGTCGAGTAGAGGCCACAAGGCACAGTCAATCGCGGAGAAAATGAGTTGGTCGAGGTAGGCCAGATGACCTTCGGAGAGAGCACCAGCGATGCGAATTGTCACAGTCGGCGACACGATTTTTGATGGAAGGCTGCGCATGCGTTACCTCGACAACTCGACCCGGAATTTTTGTTGCCATAGTTGAGATGAGATGGCAGGGATTTTCTTGCGCAAAGACTTGTAAAGAAAATGTAAAGGTTTTCGCGGGCAGAGGTTTCAAGTTAAGCCAGGCACCGGGGGCCCACTGCACACGCAAGAGCCCGTTACCGTTGCTTCCTTCCGGACCTGGCGGGGTTGGCGAGAGTACGTCGCGTGAGACCGATGCCTGACCTGAATGATTCTAACAAAGAAGAGCACCGATTCCCGCCGCAGTGCCCCGACCCAGCGGCGCGCGCAAAGGGATAGTGACTTTCGGTGCAAGAAAGAGGCACGAAGGCCTTCCCTTCTTGATGGAACTTGTCGAACAATAGAGACCGAACCTGCACGAAACAATTTAGAGGCGGAGAACTCCGAGTGCCTCCGCAACTTTCGATGGCACAACCCAGTAGACAATCCGTTCCGAATCCGCTGTCTCAAGCGATTAACCGATACTTCGAGTTTTCTATCTATTTGCTTGTGCTAGTAGGTTTTGGAATATTGGCAAGCACGGGGGGCTTGGATCTGCCAACTGAGGTGCTGGCGGGAGCGGCGCTGGCCTTCCGAGGCTATTTGTTCGCAAAGCGGCGGACCGTTGTGATTTCGGAGCAATGGACTACTCCGTTGACCATCGGATACTTCGTCTTCTACGGGGCCGATTACCTGCTTCTCTCCCACAGCTTTCTTTCGGCGACGGTACACCTGGTGCTGTTCGCGGTGGTGGTGCGCACATTTTCACTGCGGCGCGATCGCGACTATGTGACCCTGGCGATCCTGGCTTTCCTGATGGTGTTGGCGTCGGCCGTGCTGACTGTGGACAGCGTCTTTATGTTTTTCTTTGCGGTATTCATGCTGATGGCGGTGGTGACGTTCATCCTAATGGAGATGCGGCGGTCGGGGCAGGCAGCGCGTTTTCAGGCAAGGCACTCCAGCGATAAGCAGGAGCACCGGCATCTGGCCTTTTCGCTGGCGCGGGTCACGCCCGGTCTCGTCCTGATGATACTGATCGGCGCGGCGGCGATCTTCTTCCTGTTGCCCCGTATGTCGGCAGGCTATCTGGGCGGCTACTCGTTCGGCACAGATTTTTCGACCGGCTTCAGTGACCGCGTGCAATTGGGCGGCATCGGGCAGATTCAGCAATCGAACGCGGTGGTGATGCACATCCAGATCGATGGGGACCGAGACGGCAAGTACGCGCTGGCTTGGCGTGGAGTAGCGCTGGCGAATTTCGATGGCAAGAACTGGTCTAACCCGCGCCAGCAATATGTGCTGTACCGGGACGCGGACGGGGGCTTCCGCATTCCTCCGATCGGGCAAGGAGTTGCGCGAGCTTTGACGTTGCCCTATCACCTGATTCATTACCGCGTGCTGATGGAGCCGATTGGAACCAACATTTTCTTTCTGGCGCCGTGGGCGCGTCGCATCGAGGGGGCGTATCGCACGTTGCAGACCGACACTGGCGGAGCCGTGTCCGATCTCGACAGCCAGCGCTCCGTAAGCCTCTATGAGGCAGACTCAGATATCTCAACGCCTTCTGCCGCAGAACTTCGCGCCGCGGAAAACAATCTTCCGCAATTTGCCCCGGCCTATCTGCAACTACCAGCGCTCGATCAGCGCATTCCGCGCCTCGCCGCGCAGATCGCGGGCTCCGCCTCCAATAACTACGACAAAGCGGTTGCGGTTGAAAGATACTTGAAGACACATTACGGATACACATTGCAGTTGCCGCGCTCGGCGGTTGCCGATCCGCTGGCTAACTTTCTTTTCGAGCGCAAGCAGGGGCACTGCGAATACTTCGCTTCTTCGATGGCCGTGATGCTGCGAACGCTTCACATTCCGGCGCGCGTGGTGAACGGATTTCGCAGCGATGAATTCAACGATGTAACCGGGTATTACGTGGTTCGGGCAAAAAACGCGCACTCCTGGGTAGAAGCCTACTTCCCGGGCTACGGGTGGGTCACGTTCGATCCCACGCCCGGGGGCGGGATTGAGTCGCCGCAAGGCTGGGGAAGGGCGATGCTCTACCTGGACGCTGCCGCGTCGTTCTGGCGGGAGTGGGTAGTCAGCTACGACACCTCGCATCAGTACGTTCTGGGACAGACCTTAATGAGTGGGACACGGGGATCGTGGGAGCGGGCGCGGATGTGGGCCCGGCTGCGGTATGAGCGGCTGCTGAATTGGGCGCGGCAAAGCCAGCGAAGGATGGGACATTCGCCCGGACGCTGGTTCGCAATCAGCATATCGCTGGCGCTGGTGGTGCTGGTGCTGGGCAACGCTGGGCGCATTGCCCGACTGATCCGCATGCGGAGGTTGCAGGCACATCCGGAGCGATCGCCGAACCAGGCCGCCACGATGTGGTATGAACGGATGGCTCGTTATCTGGCGCGGAGAGGAATGCAGAAACCGGAGACGCAGACGGCGCAGGAATTTGTGCGTGTGATCGAAAGTGACCGTTTGCGGAGGCGCGTCGGGGAATTCACGGACGCCTATGAGTCAGCGCGATTCGGGAATTCATCAGACGACGCCCGGCGGTTGCCGGAATTGTTTGAAGAGGTGGAGTTGGCAACCAAGAAGTAAGGTGTCAGAGAATCAAGTTGCGCTTCACGGACAGCCGGGAGCGGCTGTCCCCACATGCACTGCCGGAGCCGCGGGACCATTCGACTTCGCTCGGGCAGCCTGCCTGCGCTACAACTAGAAGTGCCAGACCACGCCTCCGCCGACGAAAAAGTTATGCTGGCGGGATTTACCGGTGTCGGCCAGCGGCAGACTGGGCGTGCCGGACCAGAAGTCCCGGACATCGAGGCGAATGCTGAACTGATGCAAGACTCTCACGTCCAGCCCGAACCCACCCTGAATCACGCCTGAAGTCGAGGAGCTGCCGGGGTTTGGGCCGTAGTACAGAAGATCCTTGTTCTCGCTGAAACGGGCGAAGCCCCCGCCGAAACTCACCCAGGGCGACACAGCTGTGTCAGGAAACAGATTCAGACGAGCCGAGGGAGTAATGAAGATCTGTTTGTAATCTTTGGGAACAACATCGTCGCCGGAGTTGAGGTCTTCATCCAGGTTGAAGACTGCGGGTACTTCTCCTGAGATAGCATAGACGGGAGTGCCGAAGAGCCGGCGGGCGTAGTTGACTTCGAAGGTGAGTCCTTTACCGGAGCGGACAACCGGATTGACATTGGTCGCGCCGATGATGCCCTGGTCGCTGATAAAGATGCGGCCAACAAGGCCGGATAGCTCGTTTTTCTCGTCCTGAGCTGCTGCCGAGCCGCCCAGAATGGACATCATCACTGCCAGGACTGCAATAACGGCCTGTTTCCCAGACATTTCCCCTCCAGGATGCGGGACTTACACTTGTGTTCGGTAACGCTTAGGGTAGCATGAAGCGCAACGTTTTCATCCACAGGTTGTGCATTTCGTGGTCCCTACCGCCGGATGGTGAAGAGATGCATGCAACTTGGGCAGACGGTTGCCTCTAGGACCTCGGTTAGAAAATGGTAAAATAGTCAGATTGCATGCCCTCGAAGAGCCTCACTATCTCACGTTCCCGCGAAAAAACGACCGACAGCGCGTCGACTAAACCGGAGCAGATTGCAGGTCCCCAGAAAATCGGGTTCGTCAGTCTGGGCTGCCCCAAGAACCTGGTCGACAGCGAAGTAATGATGGGAATGCTGGCGCGGGCTGGAGCTGAACTCTCGCCCCGGGCCGAGGACGCGGACGTAATTGTGGTGAATACTTGCTCATTCATTGAGAGCGCGCAACAGGAGTCTGTGAATGCGATTCTTGAGATGGCCGGTCTTAAGACCTCGGGGCGGGCGAAGAAGTTGATCGTCGCAGGGTGCCTGGTCGAGCGGTTTCGAGATGAAATTCGGAAAAGCATTCCGGAAGTGGATGCCGTTGTCGGGACAGGGGAGTTGCAGAACATTTTGGCGGCCACTGGGATTGTTCCGCCCCCAGCAGCGAATTTGTCGCGCAGCGATTCTCCCTTCGTCGTCTTACCTTCGCGAGCCGAAGGCGACGCCCGTGCCGCGCAGGGACGGTTCTCGCGCGAGCGGTGGGACGGGGCAATCGCGGATCTGCCGAATTACTTGTACGACGACGAGACCCCGCGCATTCTGGCTACGCCGAAATCCACCGCCTACATCAAAATCGCAGAGGGTTGCGACCACCCTTGCACGTTCTGCATCATTCCACAGTTGCGCGGGCAGTTTCGCTCGCGCCGGTTCGAGTCGGTGGTGGCTGAAGCCGAGCGTCTGGCCCGGAGTGGAGTGCGGGAAATCACTCTGATTGGGCAGGATACGACCTGCTACGGCGAGGATTTCGGTTTGAAGGATGGTCTGGCGCTGCTGCTAGAGAAATTGGCAAAGATTGAAGACCTGCGCTGGATCCGCTTCCTCTATGCCTATCCGAATAAAATTACAGGCAAGCTGCTGGAAGCGATTGCATCGTCCGAGAAAATCTGCTCTTACATGGATGTGCCGTTGCAGCATGCATCGGCGCCGGTGCTGAAGCGCATGAAGCGTGGAGGCGGGGCGGATTTGTTTCTGCGCTCGATCAGCAAGATGCGGCGCGCGATACCTGATCTGACTTTGCGGACGTCGTTTATCGTGGGCTTTCCGGGAGAAACAGAAAAGGAATTCGAGGAGCTGTGCGATTTCGTCCGCGAAGCGCAGTTTGATTGGATGGGAACTTTTTCCTACTCTGATCAAGAGGGCGCGGACGCCTATGGGTTGGACAAGAAGCTTTCAGTCCGCGAAATCGAGCGGCGGCGCAAACACTTGATGAGCATCCAGCGGCAAATCAGCAAGAAGAAAAAGAAGGCGTTGGTGGGACAGCAGTTCGATCTGCTGCTGGAGGGAACATCGGAAGAGACCGATTTGCTCATGGAAGGCCGCACTTCGATGCATGCTCCCGAAATTGACGGCAAAGTATTTGTGAACGACTTTCCGGCAGAAACCGAGCCTCAGCCGGGCGAATTTTATCGCTGCCAGATCACAGAGGCGCACGACTATGATCTCGTGGCTAGGATCCTGTAGCGGGCTGTTGGCTAAGAATTCTGTGCTTTACTCAGCGAAACGCTGGACTTTTTCCTGACCATGCCTCGCAAACGCACTCTGAAGCTCCGCTGTCCAATCTGCAAGAAAACGGTGAAGAACGGTGATCCCGAGTTTCCCTTCTGCAGTGACCGTTGCCGCACCATCGATCTAGGCAAGTGGGCAAGCGGCGCCTACGTAATTCCATCGCCGGTTACGGATGCGGACGAGCCGATCCGAGGGAGCACTCCGGAAGATGTGGACGAAGAATCGTGAAAGATGCAGCGGAACGCGACGCAAGCGGTGGCGCGTCACCACCTCGCGCGACGATGTCCGGCAGAACTCCTATGTGGGCTACGCTGGTCGCGACGTTTTTCGGAATCGGACGGCTGGGGCCTGGGCCTGGAAGCTGGGCCTCGGCAACGACTGCATTGCTGTGGGCGGCGTTCTGCCTTGCGCTTGCGCCTGCCTTCCGTACACCAGTCGCAATTGCTTTGGCCTTGCTGGTCGCTCTGATCGGAATTCCCGCGGCTACCCAGGTCGCACGAGGTTCGAGGATAAAAGATCCTCAGTTTGTGGTGATTGATGAGGTTGCGGGTCAACTGGTGGCGTTGATCGCGGTGCCGCTCGCGTGGAAATCTTTTCTGGCGGGCTTTATACTTTTTCGTGTCTTCGATATCGTGAAGCCCCCTCCGGTGCGACAATTGGAGGCGCTCCCCGAAGGCACAGGGATCGTGTTGGACGACGTGGCCGCTGGTCTCTACGCGCTAGGAACAATGCATCTCTTGTTGCACTTCGGTCTTCTAAGATAGTGTTGGCTAAAGCAGTCGAGTGCTCTCCTCATGGGATTTTCCGAGCGCATCCTGGGCAAGAAAAACGTGAACGGCGGGCCGCATATCGAGTCCGTCTCGCCGGTGCTGGCGCTGGCAGGAGGGGAAATCCGCATCGCGGGTTCGGGATTGCGGCCGCAGCAGTATCAGCGTCCTCGCGTGCAGTTCGGCGAAGTCGAGGGCGGAGTCGTAATCAGCTCGGATTCGTTTCTCGTGGCCCGGGTTCCCGAGGGAGCGACTTCGGGCCCGCTGGTAGTGGCCGCCGATGGGCACGTCAGCAACGCGCATACGGTGAAGGTGGCCGTCCCCATCGCCGAGAACCTGCACCCCGTGACCAATCCGGCGCTCGATGCTCAGGGCAATATCTACGTGACCTTCTCGGGTTCGCGAGGTCAGAAGGTCCCAGTCGCGATCTTCAAGATTGATACCAACTACGCCGTGAAACCATTCGTGGCGGAGATGATGAACGCAACTTCAATCGCCTTCGATCCTCAGGGGCAGATGTATGTCTCTTCGCGCCATGACGGCGCGGTCCATCGTGTGTCGCCAAACGCAAGCATCTCCACATATGCCGAGGGCATGGGAGTCGCGACAGGAATTGCTTTTGACAAGAATCAGAACCTCTACGTGGGCGATCGCAGCGGGACGATCTTTAAGATCGGGCCCGACCAGCAGGTATTCGTGTTCGCCACGCTGGAGCCCAGCGTTTCGGCGTACCACCTTGCTTTCGGCCCGCAGGGCGACCTATTTGTGACGGGGCCGACGACATCTAGTTTCGACTGCGTGCATCGAATTGATCCTCATGGAACGGTCCACACGTTCTACCGCGGCCTGGGACGCCCACAGGGATTGGCTTTTGACTCATCGGGAAACCTGTATGTGGCCGCGTCGCTCTCCGGAAAACGCGGCATTGTAAAGATCACACCAGAGGGCAAAGCCAGCCTGGAAGTCGCCGGCCATGGCCTCGTGGGACTGGCCTTTGCCCCGGGACGAAGTGCGATTCTCGCGACCACGGATGCGGTGCATCATCTCTCGTGGGATATTCCGGGGCTGGCTTTGCTGCCGGAATAACGAAGGCAGTTCTCAGTTCTCAGTTCTCAGTTCTCAGAAAAACCAGACTTGCGTTGCTGAGAACTGAGAACTGCTTTATCATTTACACTTTTAGCCGTGAACGCCGAGATCATCGCGGTCGGCTCTGAGTTGCTGACGCCCTTCCGCATGGATACGAATTCTCTCTATCTCACAGAACAAATTAACCAATTGGGCGTTGAGTTAGTTTTCAAGTGCGTGGTGGGAGACGATCTCAAGCGCCTGGTTGAGGCGGCGCAACACGCCCTGTTCCGGTCAGAGATCGTGATTTTCAGCGGCGGTCTCGGCCCCACTGAGGATGACCTAACACGTGAAGCAGTAGCGGAAGCCTTGGGCGTTTCCTTGCGGCGCGATGAGGCAGTTTTAGCCGGCATCGAACAGCGCTTCGCCGCGCGTGGTTGGAAGATGTCCGCTAACAACGCGAAGCAGGCGGACGTTCTCGAGGGAGCGACCGTGCTTCCCAATCCCAATGGGACCGCGCCCGGACAGTGGCTGAGCGGCAAGTTCGATGGGCGCGAGCGCATCGTCATCCTGCTGCCTGGGCCACCGCACGAACTGAAGGCCTTGTTCGAGGCCGAGTGCCTTGAGCGGTTGCGAGCGAAGTTGCCGCGCGCGTTCCTGGCAACGCGCGTACTGAAGGTAGCGATGCTGGGCGAATCGCATGTGGATGCGCGGGTGGCGCCGATCTACAAGCGATTCAGCGAAGTGCAGACCACAATTCTGGCGGGAGCGGGAGAGATCCAACTGCATTTCAAATCGCGCGCCGAAACCATGGAGGCGGCTCAGGCGCGAGTAGATGAAGCGGCGGACGCGGTCGAGGAAGAACTCGATGACGCCGTGTACTCACGAAACGGTGAGTCGCTGGAGCAAATCGTGGGCTACTGGTTGCAGATGCGCAACGCCACTCTGGCAGTGGCGGAATCGTGCACCGGAGGTCTGCTGGGGGAACGGATTACATCGGTCAGTGGCAGTTCGCGATACTTCGCCGGGGGCGCCATCGTCTACTCGAACGCCGTAAAGACCGAACTGGCGGGAGTACCCGCCGACATGATTGAACGGCACGGAGCGGTCAGCCGCGAAGTGGCGGCGGCGCTGGCCGAGGGCATCCGCTATCGTTGCGAGTCGACCCTCGGGATCGGCATCACGGGCGTGGCCGGGCCCGCCGGAGGAACTCCAGAGAAACCCGTGGGACTGGTATTTCATGCTCTGGCCAGCGACGGCGAGACGGAAGTGATCGAGCGGAACTTCCCCGGCGATCGCAAACGCATCCGTTGGTTCGCGACGACTCTCGCGCTGGATATGGTGAGAAGGAAGTTGATGTGAAGGGCGGCCGTTAGCGCTTCGCTTTTGGCTTGGAACTTTATTTCAATGGTTCAAGATTCAAGCTGACTAAGAGCTAATAGCTGAGCGGTTTTTATGCGCCTTTTCGTCGCGCTGGATATTGACGACAGCATTCGTGCTCGAATTGCCCTGTTCGTCGAGGGTGTGCGCGGATTTGCCCCGGATGCGCACTGGGTACGGCCCGAATCGTTGCACGTTACGCTGAAGTTCATCGGAGAGAAGTCTGAAGAAGAAGTTGAGAACATCAAAGGAGTGCTGGCAACTATCGAGGCAAGGATTTTCGAAATGAGCATTCGCGGCTATGGATTCTTTCCCGGTGCCCGCGCGCCACGGGTGTTCTGGGTGGGAATTGAGGGCGGCCCGAAATTGACTTCTCTGGCTGCAGCGGTCGACGAAAAGCTGGCGGGGCTCCACATTCCGAAGGAGGAGCATGCTTTTACCCCGCACCTGACGCTGGCCCGGCGCGCGGGAGGCTCAGGCTCGCCGCGCAAGCAAAAGGGCGACCATCCGAACCGGAGTTTTCAGCATTTGCAGGAAAAGCTGGCGGCGCTCCCGGCGCCAGATTTTGGCGCGATGACGGCTCGCGAGTTTTTTCTGTACCAAAGCCAGCCCTCTGCAGGTGGATCAAAGTATACGAAGCTGGTGGGTTTCGATTTGCGGTAGCCGTGCGCTGCAACGGAAAACGACATGGCATGCGAATACTCCTAATTATTGCCGCGCTGAGCTACCTGCTGGGATCGATACCCTTCGGCTATCTGCTGGTGCGCATCTTTCGCGGCGAGGATGTGCGGCAAAGCGGCAGTGGAAATATTGGGGCGACCAATGTTTCCCGCAAATCGCCGGCGCTGGGCGTGGCGACGCTGCTGCTGGATGCGGCGAAAGGAACTGGGGCGGTGGCCTTGTCCTATGTTGTGGCCGACCACATAGTCGCGATTCCCTCCTTGGAGCAGCTTGCGCTGGGGGCATTGTTCGCCGTTGTCGGCCATGTGTTTCCGGTGTGGCTGAAATTCCGCGGTGGCAAGGGAGTCGCCACCGGATTGGGCGCATTCGCGCTCATCGCTCCTAAAGCGGTGCTGATCGCAGTGGGCATCTTTATCGTCGTCGTCGTGATCTCGCGCTATGTTTCCCTGGGATCAATCGTTGCGGTGGCCGCCTTTCCTTTCGTAGCGTGGCGTATCGGTCAGTTTTATCTTTCTCCCACGGCACTCGCGTTGATCTCGCTCACATCCTTGCTCATTCTTGTAAAACATCGCCAGAACCTGCGGCGCCTTTGGGCCGGCACAGAAAGCCGACTGGGAGCAAAAAGCGCATGAGCAAGATCGTCATCATCGGCGCAGGAGCCTGGGGGACGGCTCTGTCGATCGTTCTTGGTCGCGAAGAGAGTCATGAGATTCGGCTGTGGGCTCACGAACAGGAAGTCTGCGAATCGATCTCACGACAACGCGTGAACGAGATATTCCTTCCCGGTCAGCGCATTCCGGCCTGCGTTACACCCTGCAACGACTTGGCGGAAGCGATTGAGGGCGCGACCATTGTGGTAAGCGTGATGCCTTCGCAACACTGCCGTCAACTATTCGAGCAGATGCGGCCGCACCTGTCCGCGGAAACCGTGATCGTCAGCGCGACGAAGGGACTGGAAGAAAAATCTTTGCTGCGCATGACTGAGGTGATCGTGCAGGTGGTTAAAGGCGAAGGCATTCCAGCGCCCAGGATCGGCGCGCTGAGTGGCCCATCGTTCGCGCTGGAAGCGGCGCGCGGAGACCCGACGGCAATCGTCATTGCTTCGCAGGATAAGGAACTCGCGCGCCTCGTGCAGAGCGAGTTCAGCCACGCCAGCTTTCGCCTTTATACCAACGAAGACCCGGTCGGCGTGGAACTCGGTGGCGCGCTAAAAAATACGGTGGCCATCGCCGCCGGGGTTTGCGCGGGTCTTGGCCTGGGACACAATTCCGTAGCCGCCCTGATTACGCGCGGTCTGGCGGAGATGACGCGGCTGGTGGTGGCCTGCGGAGGCAGAGCCGAAACCATGGCGGGCCTTGCGGGCCTGGGCGATCTGGTGCTGACTTGCACGGGCGGCCTTTCGCGCAATCGCAGCGTAGGCGTTGAGCTGGGCCGTGGACGCAAGCTGCCCGATATTCTCGCCGGCATGCATGGCATGGTTGCGGAAGGGATCTTTACCACAACTGCGGCCGTGGGGCTGGCGCGGGCTCGCGGGGTCGAGATGCCCATCACAGAGCAAATGCACGCCATTCTGCAGGGAGGCAAGGCCCCCCGCGAAGCGATTCGAGATTTGATGACCCGCAGCAGTAAAAGTGAAACGTTCGGCGTGTAATGCATCGCTGCACCGGGCGAATCTGGCGCGCTTTCGTGCCAAACCAGCACCAGTCGTGCGCTTCGAGTGGTACTTTGGTAACGGCAAATCTCACGGTTTTCACCTCCGGGCATTCCTTCGACATTAAAATTCTATAGATACCCGTGAAATCCGCCGCCACTTCGATCGACGGCGCTTCCGCACTGAGCCAGGGGAGCGACCTGTCTTCCAATGCACCCAATCCGGCGCGCATCCCGATTCTCTATGTAATCCTTGGCGTGCTTCTCGTGATCAGCATCGTGCCCATGTATTTCTACTCCGCGGAAGTGGAGGCGATTAACCGGGACCGGCTGAAGACCAACGAAATGCTGCTGCAGAACACGGTGACGCGCTCGCTGGCCGACGACCTTTCACAGCACGAGCGTTCCCTGCGGATGATGCTGGCCAATCTTTCGTCTGCGATTCAGGTGGCGAGTGGCGGCGATATTGGCAACAAGAACATCGAAGCACCGGAGTTGCGCGCACTGCTCGAGAACTTTGTTTCATCCTCGGATGAACTCGCCTACGCCACCCTGCTCAACTCCGACGCTAAGGGAATATCGGCGGGCCGCATTGCTCCGGACGCCTTTCTGCAACGCGAGTTACAACATGCCTACGATGCGGCTCGCGATGGCCGCGCCTACAACGGACAAGCCCTCCAGGTGGAAGACGGCAAGACGGCACGCACGGTTGTGCTGGTAAGCAGTCCGGTCAGCTACGGCGGACGTTTTCTCGGCATGGTCGGCGCCGTCGTGGATCTGCAATTCCTGATTCGCCGGCTGCAGGAAGTAAGCGGCGGCGGCCTGATTCCCTATGTCGTGGACGCGCAGGGCCGGCTGGTGGCCGCCGGCACCTCGCAATACGTAACCGGGCAGGACATGAAGAGCCTGGAGATCGTCCGCAATTTTGTGGATGAAGGGAACAAAGCGCAACTGGCTGCGACCAAGGAGTTCGGCGTCCGCGAGGGCAAAAACAGTGTTGAGATGCTCGGAACTTACAGCCCGGTGACCGCGCTCGACTGGGCGGTGGTGGTGCAGAAACCGCAATACGAGGCTTACCGCGGAGTCGCCGAGATGCAGCGTACGGCGCGCCTGCTGGCGCTGCTTGCGGTGTTGGTGAGCATTGGCATCAGCATCTTCGCAGCCCGCAGGATTACGAATCCGCTGCAAATTCTCACCCACTCGGGCCGGGCTCTGGCGCGTGGTGATTTTTCACAGCGCGTACACTTGCGGAGCCGCACCGAAATCGGCGAACTGGCGGAGACCTTTAATACTATGTCGCGAGAACTTGAACAATTCGTCGAAGACCTCAAGCGGGCAGCGGAAGAGAATCGCGCCCTGTTTCTGGGTTCAATCCAGATGCTGGCCGGCGCGGTTGACGAGAAGGATCCCTACACTCGCGGCCACTCCGATCGGGTTACGCGCTACTCACTGCTGATCGGCAAGGAGCTGAAACTGGCCACTGATTTCATGGAAACGCTGCAGATTTCCGCGCAGCTGCACGACGTGGGCAAGATCGGCATCGAAGACCGCATTCTCAAGAAACCGGGCGCGCTGACCGCAGAAGAATTTGAGGTCATGAAAACTCACACCACGAAGGGCGCCAATATTCTGCGCCCGGTCACGCAGCTTGCCGAAATGCTTCCCGGCATTGAACTGCATCACGAAGCTCTCGATGGCCGGGGCTATCCTTACGGCCTGCAGGGAGATCAAATTCCGCTGCTGGCGCGGGTGATCGCGGTGGCCGACACGTTTGATGCCTTAACCACCAATCGCCCCTACCAGCATGCCCACACTCCGGAAGAGGCATTCAAAATCATTCAGAACCTTGCCGGTAAACGGCTTGACCCGGAGCCGGTGGCGGCACTGATGGCGGTATACGAACGGGGCGAAATTCGCATCCAGCGCCTCTCGATCAAGAGAGCTGTGGCTGCCCCAGACGCCGCTACGGCTGATGTTCCCGCTGCCCCTGCTCTTGCGCTGCCCGCTCCTGACGCTGCCAACCTGGAAAGAACCCGCGTCTAACTGTTTCTCGCCTGTCTTTTTCTCGTTCGTCTTGCTCTCGCCCGTCTTGCTCTCACCCGTCTTGCCAAGCAGCGGCGGTGTGGCCGCGCTGACCGCTATAATCAGTTTCAGGACTCTTCATGATTCAAACTCTGTTCGGCAGTACCGAGGAAACGCAGCCGGGGCTTTTCGAGCGCATGAAGCAGGCGGTTACGCGCACGCGCGAAAACCTCGCCGAGCGTATTGAGGAGGTCGCCTTTGGAAAGGAGATCGACCGCAATACGCTCGACGATCTTGAAGCCACGCTGATCGGCGCCGACCTGGGCACTGCTACCACGCAGGAGGTGCTGGGTAAGCTCCGCGAAAAAGCAGACCGGAAACAGATCAAGGATGTGCAAGAACTGAAACGGCTGTTGAAAGAGGAATTGCTGGCAATTCTGAATACTGCGAATACTCGCCCGGTTCAAAGAGTGGACGGCACGCCGGAAGTGATTCTAGTAGTCGGTGTGAACGGTACGGGCAAGACCACGACCATCGGCAAGTTGTCGCAGGTATTCCGGTCGAAGGGCAAGAGCGTGCTGCTGTGCGCGGCGGATACCTTCCGTGCGGCGGCGATTGATCAGCTGGAAATCTGGGGCGCACGCACAGGAACGGAAGTGATCAAAACCAAGCCCGGCGGTGATCCCGCGGCGGTGTTATTCGACGCATTGCAAGCCGCAACGGCGCGGAAGACAGACTACGTGATCGTCGACACCGCCGGCCGGCTGCACACCAAGACAACCCTCATGTCTGAATTGGAGAAGATGCGGCGCACGGCTCAGCGCATTATCCCTGGAGCCCCACACGAAACGTTGCTCGTGATGGATGCCACGACCGGGCAGAATGGCCTGCAACAAGCACGTCTGTTCACGGAGTCGGCAGGCGTTACCGGCATCGTTCTCACCAAGCTGGATGGCACAGCCAAGGGTGGCATAGTGGTAGCCATTTCGCGCGAGTTGGGACTGCCCGTTCGATTTGTCGGTGTAGGCGAGAAGGTGGGCGATCTGCTGCCGTTCGACCCGAAAGAATTTGTGGATTCGTTGTTTGAATGAAACCGTATTTCACCACGGTCCCCGCTAGAGATGCCGGATCATTCCGCTGACGAGCAGTTCCTACGGCAAGCGCTTGACCTGGCACGCCAGGGCTTTGGATTGGCCTCACCCAATCCCTACGTTGGTACCCTCATCATCGATCGAACGGGCAACGTCGCCGGTACAGGCGTTTACACCTACGATGACGTGAAGCACGCTGAGGTGTGGGCGCTTGAGCAGGCCGGCAATAAAGCGCGCGGGGGAACGGTCTACATCAATCTCGAACCGCACTCGCACCAGGGGCGAACGCCGCCCTGCACCGACGCTCTGATCGCCGCCGGAATTCGTCGCGTGGTGGCTTCCATGCCTGATCCCAACCCCAAGGTAAGCGGGCGAGGTTTTGAGAAACTGCGTGCGGCGGGCGTCCACGTGGAGGTTGGACAGCTGGAAGCGGAAGCTCGAAAACTGAACGAGGCCTTCGCGCGCTACATTCGCCACGGCGTTCCCCTGGTGACGCTGAAATCGGCGATGACGCTCGATGGCAAGATCGCTCCACCACCCGCGGCTGCAGCGAAACACACGGCGGGAACTCCTGCCGGCGGATGGATTACCGGCGAAGCAGCCCGCGCGAACGTACAGCAACAGCGTCACCAAAACGATGCCATCCTAGTGGGTGTGGGGACAATCCTCGCTGATGATCCGCTTCTCACCGATCGCAGTGGCAATCCGCGACGACGCCCGTTGCTGCGCGTGATCCTGGATTCACGCTTGCGCCTGCCGCTGGAGTCGCGCCTGGTGCAGAGCGTGGAACATGAAGAAGTCCGCAAGAACGATGTGCTGGTCTTTTGTTCCTCACCCGACGAAAATAAAAAGTCCGAACTGGAGGCCCGTGGCGTTCGCATCGAGCAGCTTCCACCAGACGCGCCGGACGGTCGTCCCGATTTTCGCGCGATTCTCCGCCGCCTCGGGCAACTTGAAATCACCAGTGTGATAATCGAAGGCGGATCGACGGTGAACGGTATGGCGCTGCGCGCCGGAGTGGTTGACAAGATTTTTCTGTATTACGCACCAAAAATTCTGGGCGCTGGGTCTGTTCCGTTCGCTGCGTGCGCAGGCTCCCACCAACTGGACGAAACACTCCGGGTCAAGCATCTCCAGCTGCACCGCTTTGAAGAAGACTTTGCGATAGAGGGGTATCTGCGCGATCCGGATGAAGGGTGAGATCTGTCACCTCTGCGTCCCCAAAGTGGGTTTATGATGTTTGGTTCCTCATCGAGGTCCTCATGTTTACCGGCATCGCAGAAGAAGTGGGGCGCGTCATACGCATCGAACAAAACGGCGAAAATCGCCGTATCACCGTTGCTGCCGAGAACGCGGCCAGCGAATTAAAGACCGGCGACAGCATCGCAGTTAGCGGAGTCTGTTTGACCGCGCTCGAGATCCAGCCCGGCTCGTTCTGTGCCGATCTGGCTCCGGAAACCTGGGACCGAACATCGTTCTCACGAATCCATGAAGGCGCACTGGTCAATCTTGAGCTGCCCATGAAAGCCGATGGCCGCTTCGGCGGTCACATCGTACAAGGCCACGTGGATGGCGTCGGCAAGCTCATCGCCCTTGAGCGAATTGCTGATTCGGAAAACTGGTGGCTGCGCATCGAACTGCCCCACGATGTGGAGAAGTACACGGTCTACAAAGGATCCATCTCGATTGAAGGCATCAGTCTCACCGTGGCAAAACTTGAAGGCAGGAACTGCACCGTTGCCATCATCCCTCACACCGTCGAGATGACGAATCTCAACTCGCTACGGCCCGGGGATCCGGTGAATCTGGAAGCTGATCTGATCGCAAAGTATGTCGAAAAGATGATGGTCAGAGAGCCGGCTGAGACTGCCCTCACTGTGGAAGAGCTGGTGCAGCAAGGGTTTTGAGCGAATGAACTGCGCCTGCGTGGCTTCGAACTATGGCCTCTGCGGAAGAGGAACAATACGACGCGTCAGCACTGGGATTGTGCTCTGACTGTATCCACGCCCACCGAATCAGAACCGACAAGGGTTCGATGTTTCTTCAGTGCCGGCTTTCGTTCACCGATTCGCGGTTCGCGAAGTATCCTCGCCTTCCGGTTCTCGCTTGCAGCGGCTACGTTAAACACTCCGGCTCGGCGAGTCCGCCGTGATCTTCCACTCCCAGCTTCAACTCGTCCAAGTCAAGGAATTCCTGCACGATCGGCTCAGTGGACTTTTCCAGTTCCGCGTAAGTACCAAAGAAAATCGACTTTCCTTCGTACAGAAACACTACCCGGTCGGCCAACTTCTGGGCCAGACGCATGTCGTGGGTGACGACGATGCTGGTCAGCCCCAGTTGCAGCTTGAGGCGCTTGATGAGATCGCCGAGCAGTTGCGCCATCAGAGGATCCACCATGGTGGTCGGCTCGTCGTAGAGAACACACTCCGGGCGCGCCGCCAGCGCCCGGGCAATGGCTACCGAGCGTTTCATGCCGGTCGAGAGATCGGAGGGCAGCAAGTCGCGCATCTCCTGCACGCCTACCATTTTCAGCAATCCGTCGACGATCTCGTAAATCTGCGCTTCACTCAAATCTCTACCTTCGCGCAGGGGGAACGCCACATTCTCGCCGACCGTGAGGGAATCAAACAGTGCTCCACTCTGAAAGACCATGGTGACCTTTTTTCGTATGGGCTCCATCTGCTGTTCGGAGAAGTCGGTGATGTCCTCCCCGGCGACGATCACCCGCCCGGAGTCTGCCTTAAGAAAACCAACAATCAGTTGCAGCGAAACCGATTTACCCACGCCGCTGCGCCCCAGGATGCACACGGTCTCGCCGGGCATGACGTTGAAACTGACACGGTCGAGCACCACTTTATCGCCAAAAGCTTTAGAGACCTGGCGGAATTCGATATAAGGTTGCACAGGTTCGGGCATTGGGATCTCTCGAAGTCAATCCTCTTTGGGCCGACCGGTCAGGCCCGTCGTTTCTCTGCCTCCAACTCCTCGGGCGTGTTCAGGTTGCGGAAGATGGCGGACGACAATCCGGCGCCTTCCAACTCCTCTTGCTCGATCACTCGCGTGTGAACCTCATCGAACAATCGGTCAATCTTATTTCGCCGTTCGCGCAGCGCACGCTCCGCGGCTACGACAAACTCTCGCCGGTAAATAGCGCAAAGCGGCTGCCGGCGGCCCTCACAGCGCGGAACAATCACCACTGCATCGGGCGCGCGGCGCGCCTGGGCGATTAAGTCCTCCAAGAAAGCCCGTGAAACAAACGGCATGTCAACGGCGAGCATCAGGTTGAGTTCGGTCGAGGAACCTAGCAACGCCGCATGAATTCCACCCAGCGGTCCGCAGTCACGGAATACATCTTCCACCACCGAAGCGAACCCCGCAAACTTTTCTCTACTTCCCACGATCCACACTCCGGAGACAACCGAGCGGACCAGGTCGAGAGCCCGTGCCAGTAGCGGGCGGCCTTCGTACTCGACGAAAGCTTTATCCGTGCCCATGCGCGTGCTCTTGCCACCAGCCAGAATGAAGGCACTCACATCGCGGGCAGAGCCGTTTTCCACGGCACGATCATACACTTTGACACCCTGCAGCCAAGCCCGGTAACGTCAGTTTCCCGCATTAAGAACATTTTCCACAGGGTAAGTATCTGCATCAACTCGGTTTGTCTTCCAGTTCATCCGGAGACCGACACGAAAGTAACCTACTTTAGGAACGTGGGCTAAGTCGTTGTGAAAACACAGGGCTTACAAACGAAAACGGGTCAATAATCGGGCCAGATGGCCCGAAGTTGGACCCAAGTTGGACCCAAAATCAGGGAGCGTGGGATTCGCCAATTTTGTGGATGGAGGGTGTGGGGCTATAGCTCAGTAGGCCTCAGGAATCGGGTCAATGAGTTCTATAAAAAGGGATGTCAAGAAAAAAGCTCCGCCTCGACCGGGGGAGATTCTTTCTCGCGATCCAGCCCACTCTGTTTCGTGATCCCTGGAGAGGTTTGGCGTGTTGTCCCATTCCCATACGGTTTCTCTGCTGCTGGTGGCAAAGCTCGAGTGTGCAAGACGCGGCAAGCAGGACGAAGGTCAACCATGGTTCTATCTGAGGCTCGTGGCCTATCGCTATTTCTGGTTATCCGAGGGGGCATAGCGTGTAATGGGTGACTCGGTACCGAAGCACACGGGGCCGATCTCATTGACTGATACTCACCCTCGAACCGAGCATCTGCAGAACCCGGCCGCCCACCAGCGGAGTAAACCGCAGGGATGGAAAAGCCTGTTCCTCAGAGATGCTCAAGCTGCTTGTCGATGTAATTGTTGGGCGTCGAACTCCACTCCTTTCTTCCAGATGGTTAAACTGATCGCGGCCATCTTCCGTGCCAAGGTGAGACGGGCCATCGTCGGCCGTATCCCTTTCTCCACCCGAGCCACATAAAAGTCGCGCAGAGGGCCGGGACGTGTGCTGGCAGAGATGGCAGCACTTTTGAAGAGATTCTTCAGATCTCGATTGTGGTTGTCATTCAGACCGCGTACCGTCATGCGCTCGCGGTTGCGTTGCAGTTTGCCGCGCACCGAACGGTACTCCCCGCTGTCGTGGTTCTCGACTGCGAAACCACAGTAGGCCCATAGTTGGCGCTTGGTACGGAAACGGTGCGGGGTCTGCAGCAAGGCCACCAGCAAGGCCGAGCGGATCGGACCGATGGACGGAATCTGGCGAAGTAACTTCACGGCCGAATGCTTGTGGCTTTCCGCCAGTAACTCGCGGCGGGCTTCCAGGCGCACGGGTTGCAACAGATCCAGTTGCTGATAGAGCCGTTCCGCGCGAACCCGAACTCCTGGTTCAACGATCTTGGCCAACCACTCGGCGCGATGACGTGGAGCGTAGACGGTTGTGCCCGCGCAGGGAATCGCCCAGCTGCGGTACAGCGCTTTGATGCGATTCATTACCCGTGTGACATCTTGAGTGATGGTCAGATAACTGCGCCCCAGTTCTTTCAAGGTGCGGATTCCATGCTCTCCGTGGTAGACGGGATGGAGTTGGTTGCCGCGTAACAACTCCGCCAGCTTGCGCGCGTCGATCCGGTCACTCTTGTTGCCATCTTTCAACAGGGCAGCCTTTCGCGGATCGCAGACCACCAGCCGGTCTACGTGGGGTTTCAGGAGATCGTGTAGCCAGGCAGCGGAAGTTCCTTCCTCAAAGGTCAATGACAAGGTTCCCTGCAGTCCTTGGATGAACTCGACAATCGTGGCCGCCTTGGTCTCCAGCAGGCATTCCATAATCAGCTTGCCTTGCGCATCCATCACCGCTACCGAGAGGGTGGCTTGGTGCACGTCCATGCCGATATACTTTTCCTGACTCATAAAGGCGCTCCTTTTCGCTAGGTTGGCGATGCGAACAATCTCAACCTACCGCAAAAGTGGGCGCCTTTTTATATTGCGTATAATGATTCCATAACAATGTCGGCTCCCAGGCCCGAGTACACTTTGGAGGCGTAAACCAACCAAAGGGCTCGGAGGAAAGGAGCCGAACATGCTGATTATAGGTTGTGACTATCATCCGGGCTTTCAGCAAATTGCTTTTGTGGAGACAGAAACCGGAGAGTGCGGCGAACGGCGGCTGACTCACCGCGAGGAAGCCGAGCAGTTTTACAGCGCGCTCAAAGGGCAGAGCGTACGTGTGGGGATGGAAGCCAGCGGGCATGCACGCTGGTTTGAACGGCTGTTGATGGGCTTGCAGTTTGAGTTGTGGATCGGGGACGCAGCGGAGATTCGCACGAAGCGAGTGCGCAAGCAGAAGACGGATCGTCAGGATGCGCAGCTATTGCTGCGACTGATGATAGAGGACCGTTTTCCGCGGATCTGGGTGGCGGATGCAGAGAATCGGGATCTGCGGCAACTGCTGTGGCATCGCCACCGATTGGTGCAGATGCGCACCCGGGTGATGAATCAACTGCATGTGGTGGCACTCAATGAAGGCCTGCGGCGCAAGAAGGCGCTGTGGCGGCCGGCGGGTCGCAGCGAACTGGAGTCATTGGTGCTTGCTCCGTGGGCAGGCCGACGACGCCAGGATTTGCTCGACGTACTCGACCAACTCACTCCGAAGGTCCAGGAACTGACCCGAGCTTTGGAAGAGGAAGCGGAGAGGCGACCGGGGACGCGGCGACTGATGACCCATCCCGGCGTGGGCCCACTGACGGCCTTAGCGTTCGAGTTAGTGATTGGAACACCCGAACGCTTTCACTGCGGCAAGCAGATTGCCAGCTATGTAGGACTGGTTCCGTCGGAAGAGTCCAGCGGCGATCGCCGCCGACTCGGGCACATCAGCAAACAGGGCAACTCGCTGCTGCGCTTCTTGCTGGTGGAAGCGGCCCAGGTCACGGTGCGCAGTCAACCGCAGTGGCGCAGCAAGTTCTTTCACCTCGCCACGCGGCGCGGCAGGAAGATCGCCAAAGTAGCGATGGCTCGAAAGCTGGCGGTACATCTGTACTGGATGTGGCGTCAGGGTCGGGATTACGGTCAGTTCCAAAAGCTCGGTTCGCACGCGGGAGAGCCCGGAAATCGCCATGGTGCGCAGTAAATCACCGACGTAATGATTGGGTATCCCGCTCCCCTGCAGAGGGGGAGTTCGAAGTAGTAATCATGATCGCGGTTGTGATCGAAGAGATGGATGGGTCGGACTGAGTTCCTGGCCCCAACGATTAGAAGCGAGCCCAGGTTGGGAAGCGCAAACAATCTACGAGAGCGAAATGGCGCTCTTCAACGAGTGCAGGGAGAGGCATGCGCACATAGCGCTTGACACCGCCGACATTGTTAGAGATGGGGATGTTACGCCAACCACAGGCGCGGATGGCTCTAACCACTAACACGATACTCGGACGAGATCAGATTCCCCGTATGCCTCCTCTTCAGTGCTAAACTAGCCGCCGATCCTATCGAGCTTCCAAAGAGGACAGCGTGAGCAACCCAGACCCCGCCGCCTCCAATCCACCCCTGCGCAACTCAGGAACCAATTCTGATTCCGAAGCAACTTTCGACTCAGCCGCTTCTCCCGCGGGTGTATCTGCACCCGATTTAGGCTCGATCGGCCCCTACCGTCTAATCAGGAAATTGGGCGAAGGAGGCATGGGGCAAGTGTGGCTGGCTGAACAGTCCGCCCCCGTCAAGCGGCAGGTTGCGTTGAAAATTATTAAGGCGGGGCAGTACGATGGCTCCGCCTTGCTGCGCTTTAATGTGGAACGTCAGACCCTGGCGATCATGGATCACCCGGCCATTGCCAAGGTGTTTGATGCCGGCTCGACTGCCGCAGGCCAGCCCTACTTTGTCATGGAGTATGTGCCGGGGTTGCCTATCACCAACTACTGCGATACGAAGCGTCTGTCGGCTCGCGAGCGGCTGGCCCTGCTAGTCAAAGTTTGTGAAGGCGTGCAACATGCGCACCAGAAGGCGATCATCCATCGCGACCTGAAGCCCTCCAACATCCTGGTGGTCGAAGTGGATGGCAAGCCGATGCCGCGCATTATCGATTTCGGCATCGCCAAGGCCATTTCGCAGCAATCTGAGGATGAGACGCTAGTGACGCGCGCCGGAGGAACGGTAGGCACGCCGGGGTATGTCAGCCCGGAGCAAGCCGATCCGAGCATCCCAGACGTTGACACCCGCACCGACGTTTATTCGCTCGGGGTGGTGCTTTATGAATTGCTGACGGGTGTCTTGCCCTTTGATGTGAAGCACTGGAAGACGAAGCCATTCCACGAGGTGTTGCGCCAGTTGCACGAGGACGATCCGCCGAGTCCGAGCACCAGAATTAGCGGGGATCCTGTCTCCATGGGCATCGCGGCCAAGCGGAACACGGATCCGCGGCGACTGGCCAGCATGCTGAGTGGTGATCTCGACTGGATCACCCTGAAAGCTCTCGAGAAAGACCACACCCGGAGATACGGCACACCTTCGGAGCTGAGCGCGGATATTGGCCGCTACTTGCGGAACGAACCTGTAAACGCGCGTCCAGCAAGCGTGGCCTACCGCGCAAAGAAGTATGTCCAGCGCCATAAGTTCGGAGTAGCCGCGGTAAGCGTCATGGTGCTGCTGCTGATGGCATTCGGAGGGATTCAGACGATCCAGTTACGTCGGATTACGCGGGAGCGCGACCGTGCCAACCGCGAACGAGATCGAGCCACGCGCGTCACCGATTTCATGACCGGCATGTTCAACGTCTCAGACCCGAGCAAGGCTCGGGGGAATACCATAACCGCCCGGGAGATCCTCGACAAGTCGTCAGCGGAAATCGATACTGGCCTGTCCCAGGACCCGGAACTAAAGGCGCAGATGATGGACGTGATGGGAGTTGTGTACCAAAGTCTCGGACTCTATTCCAGTTCCCTCCCGCTGCTGGAACGATCAGCCGAAATTCGACGTCGTGTGCTCGGGCCGGAAAATCCGGATACGCTGGCTACCATGCATCACCTGGCTTCGACTCTTACGGGAGAGGGCCACTACGCTGAGGCAGAGAAGTTGCAGCGCGAAACGCTGGAGATTCAACGGCGCGTGCTTGGGCCCGAAAACCCTTACACCTTGTTGTCGATGAACAACTTGGCGGTCGTTCTGTATGACCGGGGCCACTATGTCGAGGCGGAGACGTTGGATCGCGAAACCCTGGATATTCGCCGCCGGGTCTCGGGGCCGGAGCATCCAGACACCCTGATGTCAATGGCAAACCTGGCCTCAGCCCTAGAAAAACAAGGCCGATATGCTGACGCGGAAAAGTTGGATCGCGAAACTCTGGATATTCGCCGCCGGGTCTCGGGGCCGGAGCATCCCGCCACCGTGGGGGTGATGTCCAACCTGGCGATACTTTTGAATGCCGAGCAACACTACCGTGATGCAGAAAAGTTGGATCGAGAAATCTTGGACATTCAGCGTCGGGTCCTGGGGCCGGAGCATCCTGGCACCCTGATAACGATGAGCAACCTGGCTAATTTGCTGGCTGACGAGAACCGCCTGGGCGAGGCAGAGAAGTTGCTGCGCGAAACGATGGATATTGAACGCCGTACGCTTGGGCCGGAGCATCCCTTAACGCTGGATTCGGCGAACAACCTGTCCACCATTCTGGATGACCAGGGTCGCTACGCCGAGGCAGAAAAGTTGGAACGTAAGACGCTGGAGATTCAACGACGCGTCCTGGGGCCAGAGCATCCAAAAACGATTAGCTCGATGTACAACCTGGCCTGCTACACGGCTCGTAATGGCAAGCGTGAGGAGTCGCTCTCGCTGTTACAAGAGGCAGTAGCTCGCGGAGGTGGTCGGCAAATGCAAACCGATCCGGAACTCAAATCGCTTCACGGTGACCCGCGATTCATCGCACTCGCTGCCAAGATCAAGGTCAAAGAACACGCCGCCCCCTCGCATTAGGAAGTGAAAGGTGACCGAAACAATGCTTCGCTACCTGGCCGGTTTCTTTGAGCCGAAAATCGAACAGCCCGACTGCCTTTTAGCCACCGTGTGACGCTATCGGGATCAAGTCGGTCAAACTGTACCTGATTGACACAACGGGCGGTTACGCTCAATCAGAATTGGTTAGACCCGGCCTGGTCGATGAGTGTAATCGGGATATTACAACAGCTACTGGGAGGATGAACGACGCTGCTTGATCTCCTGCCTCTCAAACGCTTTTTTCTTCAACAAGTTATCGCCGTCAAGCGCGGCGTACGCGTCGGGGAAGTATAGCCTCAACCGTTGCAGTGCCGGATTCACAAATCTTTCCGTGTATTCCGCCTTGCTGATTCGTGTTGGATAATTAGCAGCATGAATGTCCGTTAGAAGAGAAGCCTTAAGCATTTCCGCATCTGCGCTGCCCCAGTCGCTTTTCACTTTCTCAATAAGCGCCGGAGCCTCGATAGGGGAGTTAACTACCAATCCCGCACTTGGCTGATAGCGCACGGCCCACAGGCGACGACTAACAATCTGGCCAATGAGTGCGTAGCAAACATCCCCAACTTTCACCGTGTACCGGCCCTCAAAGCTCTTTTCCATTGGCCGAGGCCCGCTCTTCCAGTCCTCTTCGCTAAACCAGTGGGGTACACGAGGGTCGTATTCATCACTGAAGTACATAAACATGAAAGCATCCACACCGACTTGTCTGCCGGAGGGTTTATTGCCCACTTCAAGTTTGGTTGGCCTTCTGTCATCGAGGTGCTTAATCAATTCTGGCAATGCAGTAGGCCCGCGTCGCACCAGTTCGCTCATCTGCGGTGGTACTTGGGGTGGAGCAATCCCGAGCACACCGCCCCCAAATTGGCCGGGAGAGTTCTCGGCAATGAATCCATCGTATATAGCAGCGCTGTTAATCCCCGGTGATTGCGAGTCGATCTGGGTCAGATCCTCAATGAGTTGACCGACCGAACTCTTGGAGTAGTCACCGCCTACGGCAGGAATCACCCATGTGCTCAAGACAAAAGCGACAAAGAAACCAGCGACGAACTTTGAGTAGGGGAGAGTCGCTCTGGGCGTCATCGGGAGATTCTATATCGTAGATGTTGAAATCAGGCGATTTCACTCATCCTATAAAAGAGGATGTCAAGAAAAAATTCTTCTCCGTCCCCCTCGAGGGGACACGAGGCTGGTAGCTTGCATCCAGCCCTGCCTCCTTATTAGAGGGGCTTTTGGTTTT